>NZ_CP082271.1:0-1470965 GCF_019880365.1 Pseudomonas sp. DNDY-54 | reverse complement strand
CGCCCATCTCCACGTCATCGGCGCCGGCTTCTAAGGCCGCCTCCATCAGCGCGTCCTCTTCTACGCCCGCTGCAAAGCTGATCTGCCCTTTACGATCGAACATATAGGCGACCGACCCATCCGTACCGAGGTTACCGCCATGCTTGCTGAAGGCATGACGCACTTCGGCGGCAGTACGGTTGCGGTTGTCGGTCATGGCCTCGACGATGATGGCGACGCCGCTCGGCGCATAACCTTCATAGGTCAGCTCAACGACGTTGTCAGCCTCGTTGTTGCCCGCACCCCGTGCAATAGCGCGATCGATGACGTCTCGCGACATATTTGCAACCAGGGCTTTATCTACTGCCAAGCGCAGGCGTGGATTGTCTGCAGGAATAGGCCCACTCTTGGCCGCAACCGTCAGCTCGCGAATAAGCTTGGTGAAAATCTTGCCGCGTTTGGCGTCCTGGCGCCCTTTGCGGTGCTTGATGTTGGCCCATTTGGAATGACCAGCCATAACTGCCTCCCTTTCTGATCAACTTCGTCTTGCTGAAACCAAGAGCCCAGGTTTCCCTGGGCTCCTGCACCGCTGTTATTCGGCTTTCGGCTGCTCGCGCAGGCGAATGTGCAACTCTCGCAACGCCTTGGTATCGACCGCGCCCGGCGCCTGAGTCATCACGTCCGCGGCACTCTGGGTTTTCGGGAAGGCGATGACTTCACGAATAGATTGCGCGCCGGTCATCAGCATCACCAGGCGATCAAGGCCGAACGCCAGACCACCATGAGGCGGCGCGCCGAACTTGAGCGCATCGAGCAGGAAGCCGAACTTCTCGTCCTGCTCCGCCTCGTCGATACCTAGAATGCGGAATACGGTCTGCTGCATGTCCTTGCGGTGAATACGGATCGAACCGCCACCCAGCTCGGTGCCGTTGAGCACCATGTCGTAGGCACGGGACAACGCGCCGGCCGGATCGGCCTCAAGCTCTGCAGGCGTGCATTTGGGCGCCGTAAAGGGGTGGTGAAGTGCACTAAGCGAGCCGTCGTCGTTCTCTTCGAACATGGGGAAGTCGACGACCCACATCGGCGCCCACTCGCAGGTCAGCAGTTTCAGGTCGTGGCCCAGCTTGATGCGCAGCGCCCCTAGCGCCTCGGACACGATCTTGGCCTTATCCGCGCCAAAGAACACGATGTCACCGTCGACAGCGCCGACCCGGTCGAGAATCACATTCAGCTTATCTTCGGGGATGTTTTTCACGATCGGCGACTGCAGGCCCTCGACGCCCTTGGCGCGCTCGTTGACCTTTATATAGGCCAGACCTTTGGCGCCGTAGATGCCGACGAACTTCGTGTAGTCATCAATCTGCTTGCGCGGCATGCTCGCTCCGCCCGGAACCCGTAGTGCAGCAACGCGGCACTTTGGATCATTCGCCGGACCGCTGAACACCTTGAACTCGACCTGTTGCAGTTGATCGGCCACATCAACCAGCTCGAGCGGAATGCGCAGATCGGGCTTGTCCGAGCCGTACCGACGCATGGCTTCCTCGAACGGCATGTGTGGGAAATCGCCGAACTCGACGCCCAGCACTTCCTTGAACAGCTTGCGCACCATGCCTTCGGTGATGCTGATGATGTCGGCTTCTTCGAGGAAGCTGGTTTCGATGTCGATCTGGGTGAATTCCGGTTGACGATCAGCGCGCAGGTCTTCATCACGGAAGCATTTGGCTATCTGGTAGTAGCGGTCGAAGCCTGCAACCATCAGCAACTGCTTGAACAGCTGAGGCGATTGCGGGAGCGCAAAGAAGTTACCGGGATGAGTACGGCTGGGCACCAGGTAGTCACGCGCGCCTTCAGGTGTGGGACGGCCAAGTATGGGCGTCTCAACGTCGAGAAAGCCGTTTTCGTCGAGGTAGCGACGGATGCTGGCGGTGATGCGAGACCGCAGCTTGAGCTTCTCGGCCATTTCCGGGCGACGCAGATCGATGAAGCGATAACGCAGGCGGGTTTCCTCGCCGACGTCACTGTATTCGTTGAGTGGGAACGGTGGGGTTTCCGCTTCGTTCAGGACTTCGAGTTCGTAACCCAGTACTTCGATAGCGCCGGACGCCATGTTCGGATTGCGCGCGCCTTCTGGACGCAACCGTACCTTGCCGGTGATCTTGACGACGTACTCGCTGCGCACCTTGTCCGCAGCTGTGAAGGTCTCGGCACGATCGGGATCGAACACGACCTGAGCCAGGCCTTCACGGTCGCGCACGTCGAGGAAGATGACCCCGCCGTGATCGCGGCGGCGGTGAACCCAGCCGCAAAGTGTAATTTCCTGACCATCCAGGCTTTCGTTCAATTGGCCGCAATAGTGGCTGCGCATCATTATGAGGTTCGCTTCTCGTATCTTGAAAAATTCGTTGGGTCGCTCGACTCGCGACTATGACAGAGGGCAGCTTCGTGGCGCTCTGTCTGAATTCACTAGCCGGCGTTGGATGGAGCGGCCGACGGTAGAGCGCGGCGCCACCTGTAATGGCGAAAAGAGCCGCCCGACACAAGCGCGGGATTATATCTGCATAATGGCTTCAACGCAGCCGGGGCAGATAGGCCTGCTTAATCGAAGTGATAGCCGACGTTGTTGAACCGAAGTCAGCCCAAAGGCTTCCAAAGCAGTAGATCGCTAATGGCGACAGTGCGCCGCTGACCAAGGCCACTCATTTCTGGCATAACATCACAGATCATCAAACGGGAGAGAACCATGGAAATCGACATTGGTATTGCCGAACAGGATCGCGCCGCGATTGCAGAGGGCTTGTCCCGCCTACTGGCCGACACCTATACGCTGTACCTGAAGACGCATAACTTTCATTGGAACGTGACAGGGCCGATGTTCAACACCCTCCACACCATGTTCGAGACTCAATACACCGAGCTTGCGGTCGCTGTTGACGATATCGCCGAGCGTATCCGCGCACTGGGTTTCCCAGCACCGGGGACCTATGCCGCCTACTCGAAGCTTTCCTCGATCAAGGAGCAGGAAGGCATTCCATCGGCCGATGAGATGATCAAGCTACTGGTTGAAGGCCAAGAGGCGGTCGTTCGCACTGCTCGGGGCATTTTCCCGCTGCTGGAAAAAGTCAGCGACGAGCCAACGGCCGACCTGCTAACCCAGCGCATGCAGATCCATGAAAAAACCGCTTGGATGCTGCGTAGCCTGCTAGCAGCCTAACGCCGAACGTCAAACCGGCACCCCTAAGGAGATAGCCGAACGGCTATCTCCTTCTGCCCAACCCCCAAATCAGCGTCACGAACCGGGCCACCTCGGTCACAACAGCTAGGCAATCGCCCGCCTTCCGTTGCTCCTGCAAAGCTGGCCAAGCGGACAGGCCATTTGAGCAGCGCCCCTCTTTACTGTTAAATACGCGCGCGCCGCAGGCTGGGCACTGTCAACTACGAGCATTCGCTTTCCCACGCTCAGTTCTTCAATTGCGCCCAACGCCTGCCGCTTTCTGTCGTGCTATTTAACTGCGAGCCAAAAGAATGCTTAAGATCATCCATGTATTAACGGGCATTGCTGCCCTGACGTTATCGTTTGCCCCCAGCCTCACCGGTGCAACACCGCTGCTGCTACAGCCCGAGGCATTGTGCTTGCTGCTGCTGGGCCTGCTGAATGTACAGTTCGCTGCATCCGTACAGCCAAATGTGATTGCCCATAACAGGCCAGTCCTGTTGGCGGCATCCGTCCTGTTAATCGCTGCGGCAGTAATTCAGGCCGCCGTGGTGCTGATTCCAATCGTATCTATCGCCGGCCAACCAGCTACCCTTGCCAGCCTCGTACTCGTTTGCTTTGCCGTACTGCTGCAGTTAGCAACTGCCCAGTCAAAGGACCTACACACAACCGACAGCAGCCGCGCCTCGAGCGTGAGAAAAAGCCAGCCCAAGCGCACCGCCGCACCCGCCGGACCGGCTGCCGGGCGCGAGACCGGCACGGTGAAATGGTTCAATACCTCGAAGGGGTTCGGCTTCATCTCACGGGACAGTGGCGACGATGTCTTCGTCCACTTCCGAGCCATTCGCGGCGAAGGGCACCGGGTTCTGGTAGAAGGCCAACGCGTCGAATTCACCATCATGATGCGCGACAAGGGCTTGCAGGCCGAAGACGTCATTGCGACGCAATAAGGCAACGTAGCTGCTAGCGCCAGAAAATTAAAAGTCTGGCGCCTTGCTTGGGCAGCACCCGATCAATAGTGCGGCGGAGGCGCTTCATCATCTTCCGCACCCAGCCTGCCCTGCATGTCTTCCTGCCGGCGGGCGAGCAGTTCAAGCTGCGCCTGAAGCCGTTCAACCGCTTGCGCTTGTGCAAACATCACGTCACTTAACGTCTGGATCGTATCGTCTTGAAACGCCAAGCGCGCCTCAAGGTCGACAATCCGTTGTTCCAGCTCCATACATCACTCCGCGAAACGAAAGTTATCGGTAAGCACCAGTTTCAGTTTCTGCTTGATCGAATCAACCTGCGAGCCGCTGTATGGACTCGCAGGCTGCGCACCCCAGACAGGCGCCGGCCAGGCCACATCATTACGACGCCGGGCGATTACATGCATATGCAACTGACTTACCACGTTACCCAGCGTTGCGACATTCATCTTATCCGCACCAAAGGTGTCCTTGAGCGTCTCGGCCAGCGACGTCGCTTCCCGCCATAGCGTCTGCTGATCTGCCGGATCCAACTGAAACAGCTCACTGACCTCCTCACGGCGCGGCACCAAAATAAACCAGGGGTAATTGGCGTCGTTCATCAGCAGCAACCGGCACAACGGAAAATCTCCCAGATTCAGAGTGTCCTGCTCCAGGCGTGAATCAAGAACGAACATAACGTGACTCCTTTGATAGTCGAGTTCCCCGCAGCGCCAGCTACGTGACCGTACTGAAGGATACTCCGACGCGCACGAACGTCGTCAAACCCAAGCGCACCAAACCAGCGCGATACCAAACCACCCCGCCCTGTAGTAGAGCCACGCAGACTGACCGAACACACCGAAATCCCGATGAAAACGAGATTTCGCGTTCTGTGCACGGTATTTGCTTTACAGAAAAAAGCACGGCGCGGGGGGGAAGAAAAACGTAAATAGCTGGGTTAAGCTTGCTCGCGCTAGTTTACCCAGCTAAACAGTAGTTCTCGGGATATACATTCCAGGCTTGCTGCAGGTTTCGACCAGCTAGGCAGACAAGGATTGAATTGAGCTTGTATACCGAAAATAAAAGATGCCTCTTTCCGGCGCACGCCCGGAAAGCAAGCACCAATTTGAAACCAAAGGAGCAATCACGAATGAAAGTGATGAAGTGGAGCGTAATCGCCATGGCCGTTGCGGCCGGCACGTCGCAAATGGCGCTGGCGTCCAGCCAGTCGGAGTCGGAAGGCTTTGTGGAAGGCAGCAGCCTTACTATCTTCAACCGCAACCTGTATATGAACCGTGATTTCCGTGGTGACGCTGGCCAGAGCTACCGTGAAGCATGGGGCCACGGCTTCATCGGCACCTTCGAATCCGGCTTCACTCAAGGCACCGTCGGTGTCGGCGTCGATGCTATTGGCCTGCTGGGCGTCAAGCTTGACAGCGGCGAAGGTCGTGCCTGGCCGGATATTTTCCCGAGGGACAGCGAAGGCAAGCCACAAGACGACTATTCCGAAGCTGGCGTTGCGGTCAAATTCCGCGTTTCGGATACCGTCCTGAAATACGGCACTCAGTTTGTAGCGCTGCCAGTGTTCTCCACCGATGATGCGCGCCTGCTGCCCGAAACCGCACGTGGCGGCCTGATCACCAGCAGCGAGATCGATGGACTTGAGCTGAACGTCGGCCGCTTTACTGCACTGAGCGCGAAATCTGAATCGGACCACGACTCCGTAGGCCTGAAAGAGATCAATCTCGTCGGCGGTACGTATGCATTCAGCGACAGCCTCAGCACGTCACTGTACTACTCCGATGTCAAAGACGCGTTCGAAAAGATTTACGGCAACGTCAACTACAGTATGGCCCTTGAAGCAGACCAATCGCTCGCGTTTGACTTCAACATATACCAGACCGAGTACGAGTCCGAGTTTACCGGTAACGGAAGCGACGAGGACAACACGATCTGGAGCCTTGCTGCAACCTACTCCCTGGGTGCGCATAGCTTTACTGCGGCATATCAGAAATCCCATGGCGGTTATTTTACAACCGACAACCAGGGCAACCCGATTCAAGCCGGCTATGGTTATGGTATAGATGGCGGCGGCACAGTTTGGCTGGGTAACTCGGTACAGTACTCAGATTTTTACAATAAGGACGAGCAGTCTTGGCAGGTCCGCTATGACCTGGATATGGCCGCATATGGCGTATCGGGTCTCAGCTTCATGACCCGTTATGTTGCAGGTAGCAATATCGACATGCCGGTCGGTCCTGATGCTGAAGAAACCGAATGGGATATCGAAGCTAAATATGTGTTCCAGGAAGGTCCCGCCAAGGATCTTTCCCTGCGCGTACGCCAAGCGTTCTATCAAGCCACCAATGGCTTGGATAATGACCTGAGCGACACCCGCCTTATCGTCGAGTACCCGCTGAACATCCTGTAATTCAGGAAGCAGCTACAACTCGAGTGACACAAGAAGCCCGGCCCTGCGCCGGGCTTCTTGGTTTTCAACCTTGCATGCTATCGGAACGATTCTGTACGCCATCGTGACGCCGCCGTACAATGCCGAGCCAATTTCCCCGCTTTGCAAGGACACAACGGCCACATGCGCACCAGTCAGTTCCTGCTTTCGACCCTTAAAGAAACGCCTTCCGACGCTGTAGTCATTAGCCATCAGCTGATGCTGCGTGCAGGGATGATCCGCAAGCTGGCTTCCGGTCTTTACACCTGGATGCCGATGGGGCTGCGTGCGTTGCGCAAGGCCGAGGCTATCGTCCGCGACGAGATGAACAAGGCCGGCGCGCTGGAAGTCCTGATGCCCGCGATTCAACCTGCCGAGCTCTGGCAGGAGTCCGGTCGCTGGGAGCAATACGGACCCGAACTGTTGCGCGTAAAGGACCGCCATGACCGCGAGTTCTGCGTCGGCCCAACCCACGAAGAAGTCATCACCGACTTGGCGCGCACCGAGCTAAACAGCTACAAGCAATTGCCAATCAACTTCTTCCAGATCCAGACTAAATTCCGCGATGAGATCCGCCCCCGCTTCGGCCTGATGCGCGGGCGCGAGTTTCTGATGAAAGATGCTTACTCCTTCCATGCGGACCAGCAGTCGCTGCAAGAAACCTATGACCGCATGCACCAAGCGTACTGCAACGTGTTCACGCGTCTGGGCTTGAATTTCCGCCCCGTGCAGGCCGATACGGGATCAATTGGTGGTACCGGCTCGCATGAGTTTCATGTCCTTGCCGAATCCGGGGAAGACGATATCGCGTTCAGCGACAGTTCTGATTACGCCGCCAACATTGAGAAGGCAGAAGCGATTCCCCGCGAGACCGAGCGTGGCGCGGCCAGCGAAGAGCTGCGTCTTGTCGACACACCAAACTGCAAGACCATCGCTGCGCTAGTAGAGCAGTTCCAGCTTCCCATTGAAAAAACCATCAAGACGCTAGTCGTGCATGGAAAAGAAAAAGGCCAGTTGGTCGCGCTGGTCGTGCGCGGCGATCATGAACTGAACGAGATCAAGGCAGCGAACCTGGCTCAGGTTGAAAGCCCGCTGGTGTTCGCGTCCGATGAGCAAATTCGTGCGGCGATTGGTGCCGGGCCTGGCTCTCTGGGCCCGTTGAACATGCCAATCGATTGCGTCATTGATCGATCGGTGGCACTCATGAGTGATTTCGCAGCCGGTGCCAACCAGGAAGACAAGCACTATTTCGGCCTTAACTGGGAACGCGATCTGCCGCTACCTGAAGTCGCGGATCTGCGCAACGTCGTCGCGGGCGACCCGAGCCCCGATGGCGTGGGCACGCTGGTCATCAAGCGCGGTATCGAGGTGGGGCACATTTTCCAGCTCGGCACCAAGTACAGCGAGGCGATGAACTGCAGCGTCATGGGCGAAAACGGCAAGCCGGTCACGCTGACCATGGGTTGCTACGGTATAGGTGTGTCTCGCGTGGTCGCCGCCGCGATCGAGCAGAACTACGACGACCGTGGCATTCTCTGGCCGGATGCGTTGGCGCCGTTCCAGATCGCCCTGGTGCCGATGAAATACGAAAACCAAGCCGTGCGCGAGGCAACTGACAAGCTGTACGCGGAACTCACCGCTGCCGGCTACGACGTACTGCTCGACGATCGTGACAAAAAAACCAGTCCCGGCGTCAAATTTGCTGATATGGAGTTGGTAGGCATCCCGCATCGCATCGTTGTTGGCGATCGCGGACTTGCCGATGGCACGCTGGAATACAAGCATCGTCGCGATGCGGAAAGCCAGGCCGTCCCGACCGCCGAGATCCTTGAGTTCATCAATTCGCGCGCCAGCCGCTGACGGAAATCATGCTCAACCGACGTGCTTCAACCTGCGCCACGCTTTGCGTGGCGCTTTTCATCAGTGGCTGCGCCAACCAGCTGCCACAACGCAGCGAACATGAAGCTCGCACCGAACGCAAGCTGCTAGACCACAGCTTGCGCATTGAGGTGGGCGAACCGCTACTGGAGCTGCCTCAGCGGCGCGTTCGAATCCTCGACCAGAAAACCTTCGAGGTTACCGATTTCGAGGTAACACGACGCTATGACCGCTATACCCCCTATCAGGCATGGCGCGAGCTATACGAAATCCCTCTCGGTGCGGTCGCCGTTGTCGCCGGTATAGGGGCTAACGTGCTCAACGTAATCATGCTCGGTAATTTGCCAGAGAGCGCAACGCGCGACTGGATCAGCTACGGGTTCGCTGGCCTTAATCCCTTCATCAATGCCGAGTCCAATGGCCGTTCGCAGCAGAACCTCGAAAGCCTCGACGAGCAACGCCGCGATGCCCGCCTCGAGTACTCCAGCCTGCCGTGGGCCGAGCGCCCGGTATTGGTTATCGCCGGCACCGAGACGCACGAACTGACTACAGATCGCAATGGCATGTTACGAGTGAACTTGCTTGATGGCCCGTTCACCGACCAGGACATCAGCCAGATCGGCAGACTTCATTTACAGGTTGAAGATCCTCAAGACCAAACTCGCGCCGACGCGATGTTGCTGGTCAGCCGCAACCTGCGTGGAAAGCTGCTCGAAGCGCATGACCTTATCTTCGATGATCTGGAAGGCGATGAGGTTGACCAATGGGTCCACCGGGTCAAGCGCCTTTCGGACCTTGGGCTCGAAGAAGAAGCCAGCGAGCTCGAACAAAGCCTGATCGAGTTAACCCGCAACGACCCTGATCTGCAGCAAGAGTTTCTCCGCAGCTTGCTTCACGGTGCTGGCCGTCAAGCCAGCGATCCGGGTGAAGACGACTGAGACTGCGCCATGAAGACACTCTCATGGCTGTGGTTGCTTGTGTTCATCGCGACTGCACCGGCCGCTGCGGCTGTGCGACAGGCGCCAGAACCAGAACTGCGCGAGCTAATGCAGCGTACCGTGGCCGAGGCTGAGAGCTTTCATGATCGGTTTGATGCGGAAGTCTGGCTACTGGACATGTCGACCCGCCTCAAGCGTTACGTCTCCGATCCGCAAGAACGATTGACGTTGCTGCGCCTGGTCCACCAGGAAGCAAGCAAAGCAGGATTGAAACCGGACATTGTGCTGGCGCTGATTCATGCTGAAAGCCACTTCGACCGCTTCGCCATTTCCAGCGTTGGCGCGCAGGGGATGATGCAGGTAATGCCATTCTGGAAAGCCGAGCTGGGGCGTCCGCAGGACAACCTTACTGACAATGCCACGAATCTGCGCTACGGCTGCACCATCCTCAGCTACTACCTGAAAAAGGAAAACGGCAATATCAATCGTGCCCTGGCCAGGTATAACGGCAGCCTTGGAAAACCGCACTACCCAGCCAAGGTGATCGGGTTCTGGCAGGACTTCTGGTACGTAAAGCCCTGAGGTTCACCGCGGTGAACATCGCCTTAGAGCTCTATTCTTTCTGCCGTAGCGCGTCCAGACGCGCAAGCAAACCGTCCGCCGTCTGCTCGCCAACCAGGCTTTCGCGAACCACTCCGTTTGAATCTACGATATAGGTTACGGGCAACACCGCGCTGCGTGGCAGCTCAAGGCGTTCCGCTGGATCGACCCCGAGGACTCGAAACTGGATCCCCAGCGCCCGTGCCGCGTCCATCAACTCATCGCCCTGCAGCCCGTCAAAATTCACTCCGAGCACCGTGACGTCGTCATGCGATTGATTCAGCGCATTGAGCTCAGGAATCTCGGTCCGGCACGGACCGCACCACTCCGCCCAGTAATTGATCAACACCCACTGCCCGTCGAGCTGCTGCGCTGTAACGGCTTCGCCGTTCTGATCAGGACCCCAATCTTCGGCGCAGCCCGCCAGCGCCAAACCGGCGAGCAAACTGACTAAACCAACGGATCGCTTGATCATCTTGATTCCTTGCTGTGCTGAGTCACGATTCAATTCACTCCCGCCGGGCCCGCAGCCACTCGGCGACGCTCCCACCGAACAGGCTGGCCTGCTCCTTGTTCATCAGCTCCAGGGATTGGCGCAGCGTTGGATACCAAGGCTCATCAAGGTGCTCGGGTAGCGACTGCCGTCCGGAGAGAGGCCAAGGATTGGCGCGCAACAACTGGTCGAAGGTGTAGTGGCTGAGATCACGGCACAGCACCCAACCAGACGAACCCGTTCGGCAGACGAGCTGCTCGCGCTCGAAAAATTCGAGAATCTCGTCCCATTCGTCCTCGGGTAGCTGCCAACCGCTTCTATGGGCATCGCGCAGGCGAACCTCACGTCCGGCCTGCTGGCTTTCATAGAGCACTCGTAGCAAACCCAGCATGACAAGCAAGCGTGGTACCGAGCGGCGCCGCCATTGCTGCGACGACGACAGCCCACACACCAGCTCCGCACCGAATAGAACGATCATCCAGGAAAGGTAAACCCAGAGCAGGAACAGCGGCACCGCAGCGAACGCCCCGTAGATCAGTTGATAGCTGGGAAAGTAGCTGACATACAAGCCGAACAGTTGCTTGGCCGCCTCGAATAACACCGCAGTGAAGAAGCCGCCAACGACCGCATGCCGAATCGGCACACGCGTATTCGGCACCGCCGCATAAATCAGGGTAAACGCCGCCACACTCAGCACCAGCGGCATGGCCTTGAGCACTGTGCGCGCACCGATCAACGCATGCGGCCCGGAGATGAGTGAGAGTGAGGTGATGTAGGTACTCATGGCAAAACCCGCACCCAGCAACAACGGGCCCAGGCTGAGAATGGCCCAGTACAGCAAAAAGCTCGAGATACCACGGCGCGGCTGGCGTACTCGCCAAATCACGTTGAATGCCTTTTCGATGGTCAGCAGCATCATCAACGCCGTTGCCATGAGAAACCCCACGCCGAACCACGTGAGCTGCCTGGCCTGGTCGGTAAAGGCGACCAAATACTCTTGAATGGTTGCGCCTGTCGAGGGGATGAAATTACTGAAAATATACATCTGAATCTGCTCGCCCACGCCTTGAAACGCCGGGATAGCCGAGAGCATGGCGAAGGTCACCGTCATCATCGGGACCACCGCGAAGAGCGTGGTATAGGTCAATGCGGCAGCACTGTGGGGGCCTCGGTCCGCCAGGAAGCGGTGCACCAAAAAGCGGCCGAACTCCATGAAATCCTTCATCCGTTGCTGCATTCAATCTCCTCGGCGCCCACCGGATCGTCGGAACCCGCATTACAAAGCCTATGACATGCGGAAAGCGTACCTTGGCAGACACTCGTTCGCGACCGGCGTTTCAGGCCGTGCTGCATTGAAGGTTAGAATGGCGAAACTACACTGGCGCGAAGCAACGAGAAATGACCGAACTGATCCTTTATCACAACCCACGCTGCTCGAAGTCTCGAGGCGCGTTGGAGCTGCTCGAACAGCGCGGGCTGAACCCTACCGTGGTCCGCTATCTGGAAACACCACCGTCAGCCACTGAACTCAAGCAGATTCTGGCTCGACTGGGCATCGGGCCGCGGCAGTTGCTGCGCACTGGCGAAGAAGAATACAAGGCGCTCAACCTGGCCGACCCGAGCCTTAGCGACACTCAGATCATCGAGGCGATGGTCGCTCATCCCAAACTGATCGAGCGCCCCATTCTGGTTAATGGTGACGTTGCGGTAGTCGGTCGCCCACCTGAGAAGGTGCTGGAGATCTTGCCATGAGCGCGCCGTACATCCTGGTGCTGTACTACAGTCGCCACGGCGCCACAGCCGAAATGGCGCGTCAGATTGCACGTGGTGTCGAGCAGGCTGGCCTCGAGGCGCGCCTGCGCACTGTGCCGGCGGTGTCCACCGAATGCGAAGCGACAGCACCCGTGATTCCAGACCAAGGCGCGATCTATGCGACCCTGGATGACTTGAAAAACTGTTCCGGCCTGGCGCTTGGCAGCCCGACGCGCTTCGGCAACATGGCTGCCCCGCTCAAATATTTTCTCGACGGCACCAGCGGGCTCTGGCTGACTGGTGAGTTGGTGGGCAAGCCCGCTGGCGTCTTCACCTCGACCTCCAGCCTACATGGCGGACAGGAAACAACCCTGCTATCCATGCTGCTGCCTCTACTGCACCACGGCATGCTGGTGCTCGGTTTGCCCTACAGCGAAAACGCACTGCTCGAGACCCGGGGCGGCGGCACACCGTACGGCCCCAGCCACCATGCAGGAGCCGATGGCAAGCGCTTGCTGGATGAACATGAAATCAGTCTGTGCCGCGCACTGGGTCTGCGCCTCGCGCAGACAGCCAAGCGGTTGGAGAATGCCTGTGGCTAGAAAGCCCAAACCCCTTCCATCTCTGGAATGGCTGACGCCACGGGTAAAAGCGAGTCGCGCCATTAGCCTGGCAAGCTTTCTCGGTCTTGCCGCCCTGCTGATCGTCTGGAATCTCGCGTTTGCCGACCTGCACGGGGCCCGTACCTGGGTCGTGGTCAGCATCCAGCTAATTCCTCTGCTTTTGGTCGCGCCCGGCATGATATCCGGCAGCCCTCGCGCCCACGCCTGGACCTGCTTCATCGTCAATCTCTACTTCATTCAGGGCGTACTCGCTGCGATCAACCCGACCCGGATGGTGTACGGCTGGCTGGAGGCGATCATCAGCCTGACGCTGTTTATCAGCGCCCTGCTCTATACCCGCTGGGCTTATCAATACGGGCGCAAAGCGGCGGGTGAAAGCTGAGGAATTGCTTAGCGTAGGAGTCTCGCATCGATATTGGTGGGCTGAAGCCCACCCTACGAAGCGATCGTGTCAGAAGTAGGGTGGGCTTCAAACCACCAGCAATTAACGCCGGAACACCCGTTAGACCCGACGCGACGAAGCGCTGGTGTCTAATGGCTGGTGTGTGATCGCTGATGTCTGATGTAGGGTGGGCTTCAGCCCACCATCGGTTAATCGCCAGAAGAACAGCTAACCCGATGCTCGGCCATTGAGATGCGAACAAGGGGACGGACGGATAGCGGCGGGTTCGACCGTAAGCAATCCAACTGAATTCTCAACCTCAGCGACTCCGCAACCGAATCATCACCAGCCGAGCGTTTCCTTGAGAAACGGAATGGTCAGCTTGCGTTGCGCCTGCAGCGAGGCCTGGTCGAGTCGATCAAGCAGTTCGAACAGCGCACTCATGTCACGGGCACCGCGGGTGAGGATGAAACGACCCACATCATCTGGCAGGTTCAAAC
Organism: Pseudomonas sp. DNDY-54; assembly: GCF_019880365.1. Classification (NCBI taxonomy): domain Bacteria; kingdom Pseudomonadati; phylum Pseudomonadota; class Gammaproteobacteria; order Pseudomonadales; family Pseudomonadaceae; genus Pseudomonas; species Pseudomonas sp. DNDY-54. The sequence continues at coordinate 1,457,210 of NZ_CP082271.1, read as the reverse complement.
CACGGCGCGACGCACGCAGTTGCAACGCACGCAACTTGTCCTCATCGGACAGCTCCTGCAGCTGAAATACCAGCGAGAGGCTCAGGCGCGACTTGAGATCCGGCAGCCGCACGGCAACCTCTCGCGGCGAAGCGTCGGCAGCCAACAGCAGGCGCCGGCCGCTGTCACGTAGCCGATTGAACAGGTGGAAGAGCGCCTCTTCCCACACCGGGTCGCCGGCAACCGCGTCGAGATCATCCAGACACACCAGTTCACTCTGTTCCAGATTATCCAGAAGCGCTGGGCCATATTCAGCCACCTCGGCCAACGGCAGATACACCGCCATCTCGCCTCGCTGCTCCACACGCAAACAGGCGGCTTGCAGTAGATGGCTACGCCCCACCCCAGCACTGCCCCAGAGGTAAATCAGCTCATCGGACCAACCGGCCTCTGGCGAACAGACACGCTCGACGTAGCCCAGAGCGGCGGCATTAGCGCCAGGGTAGTAATTAGCGAAGGTCGCATCGTCACGAAGACGGATGCCCAAGGGCAACTGGATGGGTTTCATGGTTGGCGGGGCGGGTCAGTCGGCGGATCTGCGTAAAGGTCCGAGAGTTTATAGAGATCGTGCATGTGACGCAGCAGAACCATGATCACCGCCGCCACCGGCAACGCCAGCAACACGCCAGTGAACCCGAACAGCTGCCCCCCAGCCAATACCGCGAAGATGACCGCAACCGGGTGCAGACCTATTCGGTCCCCCACCAACAATGGGGTGAGCAGCATTCCTTCAAGCATTTGCCCGGCGGTAAAAACCGCCGCAACGCCCAGCAATGGGTAAAGTTCGAGCCCGAACTGGAACAACACGGCGACTACTGCCGCGCCGATACCCACCACAAATCCCATGTAGGGCACGATGCTCGCAAGGCCGGCGAGCACGCCTATCAGCAGCCCCAATTCGACACCGAGCAGCATCAGACCGGCGGAATACACCACGGCGAGGGCCAGCATGACCAGCAGCTGCCCCCGTAAAAAGGCACCGATGACCTCATGGCACTCGCGCATCAAATCCATGATGGTGTCTTCCTGCCGTCGCGGTAAGAGCGAGCGAAGCTTGGCCATGATCACGTCCCAGTCCCGCAGCAGATAGAAGCACACCACAGGTACCAGCAAGAGATTCGCTAGCCAAGCCAGCAAGGCAATGCTCGACGCGGTCGCCTGGCTCAGAATGACCGCCACAACGTCTTTGGTACTGCCGAGATTCTCGGAAAATGCGGTCTTGAGTTGATCGAAGCGCCAAAAATCGTCGTCGAGTCCAAACTGCATTTGTACCCAGGGCAACGCTGTAACCTGCAGCCAATCGAGCGCCTGAGGGGCCAGTTGATACAGGTGCATCAGCTGTTTTCCAAGCATCGGCACCAGCACCAGCAGCGCCAATAGACACAGCAGGATAAACAGCGCAAAAACCAAGATTACGCCCCAGGTACGCGAGAGCTTCCAGCGCTCAAGCCGATCTACAAGGGGATCACCCAGGTAAGCCAGCAAAATGCCGACTAGAAAGGGCGAAAGGATCGGTGAAAGCTGGTAGATCAACCAGCCAAGCAATAACAGCCCCGCCAGCCATAGCCAGCGGTTGGTGTGAGTCATGATCATAGTCAGAACGCCTTGTTCCGGTTGATTCGAGGCCGCACGGTCTCTGCAGTCGAAAGGGGTAGCGATGATCTGCGAGCGCGGCCAGCCACGGCGCTCGCATTGTTTGCGGCCTGTTCAGCAGGCGTTAAGCACGGTTACCAGCGAAAGCGCAGCACCTCGCCTTCATCCGCCGGTCTCTCAGCGACGGGTTCGGCCGGCGCCTCGAGCGGCGCTTCAGCATCGATCGGCTGCGCATCGGTGGCGGCCATTCCGGGATTTGCCGGCGGCGTTTCGATTTCATCCGCCGGCACTTCTTGCAGGCGCGCCAGGGCCAGCTGTGAACGCAACTGTTCAGGACTGGCATTGAGGCGGTACACCAATCGATCACTCTCGACCCGCTGCAGGCGAGCACCGAACGGTTCGAGCAGGCGATCCAGTTCGGCAAAGCGCTCCACATCGGCGCCCAACACCTCGAGCGTAATCTCGGACGTGTCACCTGCCGCCACACGATACTGCGGCGCAAGGAAGGTGCTGACCGCCAACATCACCTCATCAGCCACCGCGGCGCGACTGTCGCCACTTGCCTTGCCCTGCGTCTGCTTGTCGCCCACCCAGAGCCGCCAGCTGGCCTCCCAGCTATCACCGGATTGCTTCGCGAGCACCGCCAGCAACCCATCGGCATCGTAACGATCAGAAGCCTCACGAAGCGCTTGAGGCTCTTTGGCGGTGACGGTCTCTGCAGTGGCGGCCAATTGCTCACTCAGATCGGCCAACGGCAGTCGCAACGGCAACCCTCTGTGCTGGGCCGCGGCGCGCAACGCGGAAGAGCCTTCCTGAGCATCACCTACAAGCTGCGAGCCGTTGGGTGATTCACCCAACCACCAGGTCAGGATGCTAGGGCGGTCAGCGCCCCATAGCGGCAACCCCGCGGAGCGCAGGGCGCGTTCGGTGGTAATAGGATCGAAGCTCACCACGACGGCATTGTCTTCGTAGGCATACCGGCTGACGAGTTGCTGCGGGTCCGCACGAAGCTGCGCGACCTGATCCGTTTTCGCATCACCCGTCAAGCGCAACACCAACGTATCAAAGGCCTTGCGGAGCGCTTCTTCCCGCTCTTCTGGCTGCTGGTTGGCAACCGGTTCGCGCACCTGATACAGATCGTTGAGAGGCGTCGCCATGCTGTGCACAGAAGCGAGCGCACAGCAAAGGGCCAAGAGACGGGGGATTAGGCGCATGAGGGTACTCGCTGGATGGCCAGTCATGAAGAAGCCAGGCGGTCGCAGACAACGACCGGGTCCGGCCACGGAAAATCAAGCGTTATACCTTAAACAGGCGCCTGAACCGGGGCAACCGCTACAGCAGCCAGTTGCCTACGGTTAACAGATTCGGCCGGTTTCTCTTGCGCCAGCCCTGCACCAGGCGTGTGCGGGATGGCTGCTATGCAGCAAGCCTGATAAAATCGCGCGCTTTCCGCAGACCGGTCCGGCGCCATCGCCACGCCGAGACTTCCACCTCGTCCACCGGTCGCCCCGCACTCTCCTCACAGGTCCGGATCTCTATGAGCAAGCAACCCTCCATTAGCTACAAGGACGCCGGTGTCGACATCGATGCAGGCGAAGCGCTGGTTGAACGTATCAAAGGCGTGGCCAAGCGTACTGCGCGTCCTGAAGTGATGGGCGGCCTGGGCGGCTTCGGCGCGCTCTGCGAGATTCCGGCAGGCTACAAGCAGCCAGTATTGGTATCGGGTACCGATGGTGTCGGTACCAAGCTGCGCCTGGCGCTGAACCTCAATAAGCACGACAGCATCGGCCAGGACCTGGTAGCGATGTGCGTCAACGACCTGGTGGTCTGCGGAGCTGAACCGCTGTTCTTCCTCGATTACTACGCCACTGGCAAATTGAATGTCGATATCGCCGCCACTGTGGTGACCGGCATTGGCGCCGGCTGCGAGCTGGCCGGCTGTTCACTGGTGGGTGGCGAGACGGCTGAGATGCCTGGCATGTACGAAGGTGAAGACTACGATCTGGCCGGGTTCTGCGTGGGTGTAGTGGAAAAGAGCGAGATCATCGATGGCTCTAAAGTCATTGCCGGCGATGCGCTGATCGCGCTGCCCTCCTCCGGTCCGCATTCCAACGGTTATTCGCTGATCCGCAAGATCATCGAGGTGTCCGGCGCGGATATCGAAAACACCCAACTCGACGACAAGCCGCTGACCGAGCTGCTGATGGCGCCAACGCGTATCTACGTCAAGCCGCTGCTCAAACTGATCAAGGAAACCGGCGCGGTCAAAGCGATGGCCCACATCACCGGCGGCGGCCTGCTGGACAACATTCCCCGGGTTCTACCGGAAGGCAGCCAGGCCGTGATCGACGTCGCTAGCTGGCAGCGTCCGGCAGTCTTCGACTGGCTGCAGCAGCAGGGCAACGTTGAAGAGCATGAAATGCACCGGGTTTTGAACTGCGGCGTCGGGATGGTGATTTGCGTGGCTCAGGACCAGGTCGAGACGGTCCTCGAAAACCTGCGCGGCGCCGGCGAAAAGCCCTGGGTGATCGGCCAGATCGCATCCGCTACCGAGGGTGCCGAACGCGTCGTATTGAACAATTTGAAAACCCACTGATGACTGCAGCCTGCAATGTCGTAGTGCTCATTTCGGGGTCCGGCAGCAACCTGCAGGCCTTGATCGACAGCCTCGGCAACGACAACCCGGCTCGCATCTGCGCGGTGGTTTCAAATCGTGCTGAAGCCTTTGGGCTGCAGCGCGCTCACGCCGCCGGTATCGCTACAGACGTCGTACAGCACAAGGATTTCGCCAACCGCGAAGCCTTCGATGCGGCGCTGATGGAAATTATCGACACCTATCAGCCGCAGCTGGTGGTCTTGGCGGGCTTTATGCGCATTCTCACGCCGGGTTTCGTGCGCCATTACCAGGGCCGTTTGCTCAATATCCACCCCTCGTTGCTGCCCAAATACAAGGGCCTGGATACCCACCGCCGGGCGCTCGAAGCCGGCGATCACGAGCACGGATGCAGCGTGCATTTCGTCACCGAAGAGCTCGACGGCGGCCCCGTGGCGATACAGGCTGCATTCACCGTCGAGCCAGACGAGAACGTCGACTCACTCACCGGTCGAGTGCATGCCGCCGAGCACATCATCTATCCGCTGGCCGTCCGCTGGTTCGCCGAGGGGCGCTTGCGCCTGGCCGAGCAAGGCGCGATGCTGGATGAAACCCTGTTGCCGCCTACCGGCTACCTGTTACGAATCTAGGAGAAATTATGCGTCGCGCCCTGCTGCTCGCTCTTGCCGTGCTGGCCCTGCCGGCTCACGCCCTTGAGCTTAAGCCCTTCTCCGCCAGCTACACCGCGGACTGGAAACAGGTGCCGGTCAGCGGCACCGCCCAACGCAGCCTGGAAAAACTCGAGGGTGACGTCTGGGAGCTGGATTTCGAAGCATCCATGTTGGTGGCCAGCTTCAACGAACGCAGCACGTTCACGGTTGAAGGCGAAACCTTTGTACCTCAGAAATATCGCCTGAAGCGCAGCGGACTCGGCAAGGGCAAGACCATCAAACACGACTTCGACTGGGCCGCCAAACAAGTGGTCGGCGAGGATCGCGGTGACCCGGTCAAGCTGCCGCTCGATCGTGGCCTGCTGGACAAATCCACCTATCAGATTGCCCTTCAGCATGCCGTGGCGGCGGGCGAAAAAAGCATGAGCTATCAGGTAGTCGACGGCGACGAGATCGAAACCTACGACTTCCGTGTTCTTGGTGAAGAAAAGGTCAGCACTAAAGCAGGTCAGGTGGACGCAATCAAAGTGGAGCGGGTCCGAGATCCGACACAAAGTAAGCGCCAGACGATCCTGTGGTTCGCCAGTGACTGGGATTACCTGCTGGTCCGCCTGCATCAGGTGGAAAAAGACGGTAAGGAGTACCAGATCATGCTCGACGAAGGCACCGTCGGCGGCAAGACCGTAAAAGGTGACTGAACCCTCTGCGCCAGCGTGCTCGCGCAGTCTCCCCGCCATACCGAGCCCATTCATGAATCTTGCCCGCCTCCTGCTGCTCACCCTGCCCCTGTTCGCTGGCTGTCAAGCGCTGCCCTGGGGCGACGAGCCGACCTATCCGACCGAGCGGCTACAAGGTGACATCACACACAGTGAAGGCATGCTGCTGTTGCGTTCCTGCCAGGGCACCCGGCAACTCGAACTGCTTGATTCCGCTGCTACCGGACTGCCAGACGATGCTCAAGCGTTACTGGCAGACGGTGGCCAGCCACTGTTCGCCGATGTGCGCGGCAGATTGCTCTCCAGAGCAAACGGCACCGGCCAATTGCAACTGACCCAGGTCTATCGCCTGCAGGCCGAAGGCCCAGGCTGCGGCGCAAAGGGGTTTGACCGACTGGCCCTGCGCGCCGGCGGCCACGAGCCTGGCTGGAGCCTAACAATCACGACCCAGGGCATGCTGCTCGAGCGTCCCGATCATGCGCCATTGGCAGTGCCTTTCTTGGAGGAACAGCTGCCGGGTGGGCAAACCAGTTTCAGCAGCGAAGCAAACAATCAACGCCTCGATCTATGGGTTGCGCCCCAACGCTGCGTCGACAGCGCCACAGGGGCCGTCACCCATCTGACCGCCGAGCTGCGCCTCGACGACCAGACGCTGCGTGGCTGCGCCTACTACGGTGGCGCGCGCAACGAGTGAATCTCACGAACCGCGTTCCGGCGCGCTTCCCAATGTTTCGAAGACACTGAACATGAATAAAGACCTTTCGCTGCTTCAGCCCTACCCGTTCGAGAAACTCCGCGCCCTGCTCGCCGGTACACAACCGCCTGCCGACAAACGCCCAATCGCCCTCTCGATCGGCGAACCCAAGCATCCCTCACCTGATTTTGTCGCTCAGGCGTTGGCGGCCAACCTCGATCAACTCTCGGTATACCCGTCTACGCTCGGAATCCCCGCGCTGCGTGAATCGATTGCCGGCTGGTGCGAGCGCCGCTTCAGCGTCAACACCGGCAGCCTCGATCCGGCGCGTCATGTGCTTCCAGTCAACGGCACCCGTGAAGCCCTGTTCGCGTTCACCCAGGCCGTGGTCAACCGCAGCGCTGACGCGCTGGTGATCAGTCCAAATCCGTTCTATCAGATCTACGAGGGCGCGACACTTCTGGCCGGCGCCACGCCGCACTATCTGCCCTGCACCGTCGAAAACGGCTTCAATCCGGATTTCGATGCGGTTCCGGCCGAGACCTGGCAACGCACCCAGATTCTCTTCCTCTGCTCGCCAGGAAACCCCACCGGTGCGCTGGTGCCGCTCGACACGCTCAAAAAGCTGATCGCACTCGCCGATGAGCATGATTTCGTCATCGCGGCAGATGAGTGCTACAGCGAGCTCTATTTCGATGAAGCGAGTCCGCCAGCCGGGCTGCTCACAGCGTGCGCGGCGCTGGGTCGTGGAGATTTCAAACGTTGCGTCGTGTTCCACAGCCTGTCCAAACGCTCGAACCTGCCGGGGCTGCGCTCCGGATTTGTCGCAGGCGACGCGGACATCCTCAAGGCTTTTTTGCTCTACCGCACTTACCACGGCTGTGCCATGCCTGTGCAAACGCAGTTGGCTAGCATTGCGGCGTGGAACGACGAAGCGCATGTACAGGCCAACCGTCAGCTGTACCGCGAAAAATTCGACGCGGTACTGGACATCCTCGCGCCAGTAATGGATGTGCAACGCCCTGATGGCGGCTTTTACCTATGGCCGAAAACCCCCATCGACGATCAGCAATTTACCCGAGAGCTGTATGACCGGGAGCATGTCACCGTGGTGCCAGGCTCTTATCTGTCGCGTGAGGTGGATGCCATTAGCCCCGGTACAGGGCGAGTGCGCATGGCGCTGGTCGCACCCCTGAACGATTGCATCGAAGCTGCCGAGCGGATTCGCGCCTTCATCGCCCGGTTGTGATGTGGGAGCCGGACGCCGTGGCGTCCGGCCTCCAGGTCAGGCGACACCCGGTGGGATCATGTCCTTGCCGTAGTCGCGCAGTTTTTCCAGATTCTCTGGTTTCATGTGCTCCGGAATATCTGCTGAGGTGGTGTCGTCACGCTTGTCGTGCTCATCCAGGTCCGGCTTTTCGGGCTCGTTCATGGCGTCCTCCGTCAGATTGCGTTCTCTTCCCAGATTAGCTCACCGTTGTCACTGACCTCTCGGACCTTCGTCAAGGCCGCCTCTGCCGCGACGTCGGCCTCGGATGCCAAATCGTAATGCCGGCCGTTGGCAACTTTGAAAACGTGGGCGTTATCGTCCGTACCTCGGCGCTTCACGGCAATCACCGCCTCGAAGCCGTCATCGGTAGGAACGGCTGACGAAATGGCTTCATGGTGTTCGAAATGCTTGCGTGCCATACCTGACCTCGTCATTGCGATTGTGATCAATGGACAACGTGAAGCGCGAAAAAGGTCGGGCAGCTTTTGACTCGTGTGCGCTGAACCGACCGCTCCTGCCGTGACTCACACCTTAAAGCGACAATCGGGAGCCCTGCGATGCCCATGAACGAAACCTACGTCACCAGCGCGCCCTCGCGTGACGAGGTGGATGCCCTGGACGGTTATACCCTTCTGGAATTCGGCACAGCATGGTGCGGCCATTGCCGCTCGGCGCAACCGCTGCTGCACAGAACGATGGCAGATCGCGACGTTCGCCATCTGAAAATCGAGGACGGCCCCGGGCGGCCTCTTGGGCGTTCCTTTCGCGTCAAGCTTTGGCCGACGCTGATTTTGATGCGTGACGGACAGGAACTGGGTCGAGTGGTACGCCCCACCAGCACACAAGCCATCGAAGAACTGCTGAGCCACGCCGATAGCGCTTCAGGGTAGCGTCGTCCGGGCGTGGCATCACTACTACGAAGCGAACCGCGACATACCTGTCCTAAAATCGCCCAGACGGCAGGCTTCGTTACATCGTGGCATAATCCGCGCCCCAGTTTGGCCGGAGAAGCGGAGCTGATATGTCCGATCAACGCAAAGGACGCTGCCTGTACGGCATCAAGGCGTGCGACACGATGAAAAAGGCCCGGACTTGGCTCGACCAACAAGGGCTAAGCTATGACTTCCATGACTATAAGAACGCCGGGATCGACCGCGCCCATCTGGAAGCCTGGTGCAACGAACATGGCTGGCAAATGGTGCTCAACCGTGCAGGCACCACGTTCCGCAAGCTAGACGACGCGCAGAAGGCCAATCTCGATCAGGCCAAGGCCATCGAGCTCATGTTGGCCCAGCCGTCGATGATCAAACGCCCGGTATTGGATTTGGGTGATAAGACGCTGATCGGCTTCAAGCCGGACATCTACGCTGCCGAGCTGGCAGCCAAGAACTGACACCCACTCGCCATGACGAGCGGGATCGATAAGAAGGAATTCCTATGAGCAACTCTCTATTCAGCCTGGCCTTCGGCGTTGGCACACAAAACCGCCAGGGTAATTGGCTTGAAGTGTTCTACGCCCAACCGCTGCTGAATCCGCCGGGCGAGATGGTCGCCGCTATTGCGCCGCTGCTCAGCTATGAAGGCGGCAACCAGGCGATCACCATCAGCACTACCCAGGCGGCCCAACTGGCCGACACTATCAAGCCGCTCGACACTGCTCAGCATGCATTGCTGACCCGTCTGGCTGAGAGCCAGCGCCCCTTAGTGGTCACATTGCTCGCTGAAGATGCGCCGCTGACCTCCACCCCCGAGGCCTACCTCAAGCTGCACCTGCTCTCACACCGTCTGGTCAAGCCGCACGGCCTGAATCTGACCGGCATCTTCCCGCTGTTGCCCAACGTGGCCTGGACCAATCAGGGCGCAGTGGACCTGGCGGAGCTGGCCGAGCGTCAGCTGGAAGCGCGGCTGAAGGGCTATCTGCTGGAAGTGTTCTCTGTCGACAAGTTCCCGAAGATGACCGACTACGTCGTCCCGGCTGGCGTGCGCATCGCTGACAGCGCCCGTATACGTCTCGGCGCTTACGTCGGAGAAGGCACCACGGTCATGCATGAAGGGTTCGTCAACTTCAACGCGGGCACCGAAGGCCCGGGCATGATCGAAGGCCGTGTGTCGGCTGGCGTGTTCGTCGGCAAGGGCTCGGATCTGGGCGGCGGCTGCTCGACCATGGGCACGCTGTCCGGCGGCGGCAACATCGTCATCTCGGTTGGCGAGGGCTGCCTGATCGGCGCCAATGCGGGTATCGGCATACCGCTCGGCGATCGCAACACCGTGGAAGCCGGCCTGTACATCACCGCCGGAACCAAAGTGAACCTGCTTGATGACCAAGGCGCGCTGGTTAAAGTCGTCAAGGCTCGCGATCTCGCCGGCCAGACGGACCTCCTGTTTCGCCGTAACTCGCAGAACGGCGCCGTGGAATGCAAGACGCACAAATCCGCAATCGAGCTGAACGAAGCGCTGCACGCGCATAACTGACCGCTTGGCTGGCAGCCGGACGCTGGCAGCAGCAGCGCCGCGCTCCGGCTGCCAGCCTCCAGCTTCAGGCCCAACGCTATGCTTTTGTCTCCTTGGCGTTCCGACTTCCCGGCTCTGGCGATTCTCGAAGCCCAGGGCCAAACCTACCTCGACAGTGCCGCCACCGCTCAGAAGCCTCAGGCGTTGATCGACGCGCTGACCGGCTATTACACCTGCGGCACCGCCAATGTTCACCGCGCCCAACATCAGCCCGCTGAACGCGCGACCCGTGCATTCGAAGATGCCCGGGTCAAGGTCGCGCGATGGCTCAACGCGGCCAGCCCGACCGAAATCGTCTTCACCCGCGGCGCCACCGAAGCGCTGAACCTGCTCGCCTATGGTCTCGAGCCGCTGATCGAGGCCGATGACGAGATCGTCGTCAGTGCGCTGGAGCATCACGCCAATCTCCTGCCTTGGCAGCAACTCGCGAAGCGGCGCAATGCCAAGCTGCTGGTGTTACCGCTGGATGCCCGGGGCATGATCGACACAGAGATCGCTGCGAGCCTGATCGGCCCTCGGACCCGTTTGCTGGCGGTCAGCCAGCTCTCCAACGTGCTGGGTGCCTGGCAGCCGCTGGCAGAGTTACTGCCGCTGGCCAAGGCCCAGGGCGCACTGACAGTCGTCGACGGGGCTCAAGGCGTAGTACATGGACGGCACGACATGCAGGCGCTGGCCTGCGACTTCTATGTGCTGTCCAGCCACAAGCTTTACGGGCCGGAAGGCGTTGGGGCGCTTTATGGCCGGGGCGAATCCTTACTCAAGCTCAAGCACTGGCAATTCGGCGGCGAGATGGTCCGTATCGCTGATTTTCACCATGCCGAATTTCATGCAGCACCGTTGGGTTTCGAAGCCGGCACGCCGCCCATCGGTGCTGTCATCGGCCTCGGGGCGACACTGGATTATCTGTCGCGACTGGATGCTGCCGCGGTGAACAATCACGAGCAGGCCCTGCACGTGAAGCTGCTTTCAGGCCTTTGCGAACGCGACGGTGTACACCTGCTCGGCGAGCCGCGGCTGGCGCTGGCCAGCTTCACGATCGACGGTGTCCATCATGGGGACCTGGCACACCTGCTCACTGAGCAAGGTATCGCCATACGCAGCGGAACACACTGCGCGCAACCCCTGATGAAAGCGCTCGGTGTCGAGGGCGCCATTCGCGTGTCCCTTGGGCTGTATAACGACGGCACCGATCTGGAGCGGTTCTTCAACGCGCTGGATCAGGCGTTGGAATTGCTCCGATGAGCGAACTCCCCGCTGCGGCGAGCGAAACACTGGAAACCTTCCAGCAGGCGGCGGGATGGGAACAGCGTGCGCGCCTGTTGATGCAGCAAGGCGATCGTCTCGAGCCGCTCGACGACACAGAGCGCACTGACGATAACCTGGTGGCCGGTTGCGACAGCAGGCTCTGGCTGGTTGGCGAGCGACGCGGCCTGCATTGGCACTTCCACGGCACCAGCGAGGCGCGGCTTCTGCGCGGTTTGCTCGCAGTCTTGCTGGTACGCGTCAATGGTTTGGGAGCGGACGAGCTGCAGCGGCTGGACGTCGCGGACTGGTTCGGCCAGCTCGGGTTGGCTCGGCAACTCTCACCGTCCCGTGCCAATGGAATGAACGCCGTGCTGCAGCGAATGCGAGCATTGGCAAGCTCCAGCCGATCAAACGCCAACGTTCAATAGCCGACGCTCGGAGGCGGTCAGCCCCGCGCGCGCTCCGCCGGTCGTCTAGCCCCGGCGACCAGCTTGTCGACCGCGCGCGCCGCTGCAACCAGACCAAAGCTTCCGGTGACCATCATCGCGGCGCCAAATCCTCCGGCGCAGTCGAGCTTCACACCTTCGCCAACAAAGCTTTTGCTCTGACAGACACCGCCGTCCGGCTTCGGATATCGCAGTTGCTCGGTAGAAAACACGCAAGGCACGCTGTAGGTCCGCCCCGGCGTTCGGGAGAAGTTGTACTCGCGCCGCAGTAATGAGCGCACCTTCGCCGCCAGCGGATCGTTGAAGGTCTTGTTCAGATCGGCAACTTGGATCTGCGTCGGGTCCACCTGCCCGCCGGCGCCGCCGGTGGCGATGATCTGGATCTTGCGCCGCTTGCACCAGGCGATTAGCGCAGCCTTTGCCGGCACACTGTCGATGCAGTCGATGACGCAATCCATGTGTTCGGTGATGTACTCCGCCATGGTCTCTCGGGTGACGAAGTCAGCAATCGCATGCACCACACAGTTCGGATTGATCGCCTTGAGCCGCGCCGCCATCTCGTCCACCTTCGGCTTGCCCACCGCGCCTTCCAGCGCATGGACCTGCCGATTGGTGTTGGTGATGCAAACGTCATCCAGATCAAACAGGCTGATCTCGCCGACCCCGCTTCGCGCTAATGCCTCGGCCGCCCACGATCCGACCCCGCCTATTCCTACGACCGCCACATGCGCTGCCGCGAGCCGCTCGAGACCGGCGGTGCCGTACAGGCGCGCAATACCGCCGAAACGCTGATCGTCGATAGACATGTCGAAACCCCAGTAAAAGTCGCTCGATTATAAGACCTTCGTTCTTGCCGACACAGGGCTTGCCAGCGTGTCTGTACCTTAGGTTGTCGATGAATCCGACACCCGCGACGAGGCCGTGCTGCATTCGCCCTATGGGTCAGGCATCGCCAACCCCGGTCGCAACAGCTTTTTGCTTTAATATGGCGCCCCTTTCCTCGCCTGCCTCGGAGCCGTGATGACTGCCGCCGCCCTCTCGCCCACCCTCGAACTCGCCTGCGAGCTGATCAATCGTCCATCGGTGACGCCACTGGACGAGGGCTGCCAGCAACTGATGAGCGAACGGCTCGCCGCCTGCGGCTTTGCCATCGAGCCGATGCACATCGAGGACGTCGAGAACTTCTGGGCAATTCGCGGCAACGAAGGCCCGGTGCTGTGCTTTGCCGGGCACACCGATGTGGTGCCCACCGGTCCATTGCACGCATGGCAGAACCCGCCATTTGCGGCGCGCATTGACGAGCACGGCATGCTTCATGGCCGTGGCGCGGCGGACATGAAAGGCAGCCTCGCATCGATGATTGTCGCCGTGGAACGTTTCACAGCGGACTACCCCAATCACAAGGGACAGATCGCCTTTTTGATTACCAGCGACGAAGAAGGCCCTGCGCACCACGGCACCAAAGCAGTGGTCGAGCGTCTGCGTGAGCGTGGCCAGCGGCTGGACTGGTGCATCGTCGGCGAACCCTCAAGCACCACCCTGGTGGGCGACGTGGTGAAGAACGGCCGCCGCGGCTCACTCGGCGGCACCCTGACCGTACGTGGCCAACAAGGCCACGTGGCCTATCCACATCTGGCGAAGAACCCGATCCACCTGGCCGCGCCGGCACTGGCCGAGATGGCTGCCGAACATTGGGACGATGGCAACGCGTTTTTCCCGCCGACCAGTTTCCAGATTTCCAACCTCAACGCTGGCACCGGCGCCACCAATGTCATTCCCGGCACGCTGGAAGCGGTGTTCAACTTCCGTTTTTCCACCGAGTCCACGGTTGAGGGGCTGCAGCAGCGCACCGCGGCGATTCTCGACAAGCATGGTCTGGACTGGAACGTCGAGTGGGCTCTGTCGGGCCTGCCCTTTCTCACCGAACCGGGCGACCTGCTCGACGGTGTCGCCAGGGCGATCCGCAGCGTAACCGGTCGCGAAACCACGCCATCCACCAGCGGTGGCACCTCCGATGGTCGCTTCATCGCGACCCTTGGTACTCAGGTGGTCGAACTCGGCCCGGTCAATGCCACGATTCACCAGGTCGACGAGCACATTCTTGCGAGCGATCTCGATCTATTGACCGAGATCTACTACCAGTCCCTGGTCAACCTGCTCGCATGCTGATCTGTCCGATCTGCCAGGCGCCGTTGAGTACGCTCGACAACGGTGTGGCCTGCCCGGCCAACCACCGTTTCGACCGCGCGCGCCAGGGTTATCTGAACCTGCTCCCGGTGCAGCACAAGAACAGCCGTGACCCCGGCGACAACCAAGCCATGGTGGAGGCACGCCGGCGTTTTCTCGACGGTGGTCATTACGCGCCGTTAGCCACGCGGCTGGCGCAGCTGGCGGCTGAGCGCTTGCCGAAGCACTGGGTTGATATCGGTTGCGGCGAGGGTTATTACACCGCCCAAATCGCAGAGGCCCTGCCGGCTGCGGAAGGTTATGCGCTGGATATCTCCCGCGAGGCGGTCAAGCGCGCGTGCAAACGAGCCCCTCAGCTGAAGTGGCTGGTGGCAAGCATGGCGCGAGTGCCGCTGGCCGATGCCAGCTGCGATCTGCTCGCCAGCGTGTTCAGCCCGCTGGATTGGAACGAAGCCCGCCGCATTCTCGCTCCCGGCGGCGGCCTGCTGCGTATGGGCCCGACCCGCGATCACTTGTGGGAACTGCGCGGCCTGCTGTATGACGAAGTACGTGACTACGATGACGAAAAGCACCTGTCACTGATACCTGCTGGCATGCACCTCGCCCACAGCGAAACGCTCGACTATGAATTGGAGCTCGGCAGCGCCGAAGCCCGCGCCGATCTGCTCGCCATGACGCCGCACGGGTGGCGCGCGAGCGCCGAACGCCGAGCGGCGGTAGTCGGCGCGCCACTCAAGGTTCGGGTTGCGATACGCTACGATTGGATCGAACGAGACCGATAACGCGGCCAGACAAGCCACGCTGCATCCGATCAATCTCGACGAGCACAGATCCGAGCGGTCCACGAATCTCGGAAAGCCAGCACTCATTTTTTTCCACCCTGTTGTAACCCTCACCAGACAAGGCCACCGCCCATGCGTCAACCGGACATCGAAATCTACCTCAGGGATGCCAGCCAGGACGCCGTTACCGAATGGCTCAGTCAGGCCATAGGTCCGTGTTCCCCTTGGCAACCCAAGGGCAAGACGTTCAAGTGCAAGGCGGGTGATATCCCGGTGACGTGGTTGCCAAAGGCTGTTGGCAAATGGCACAGCCTGCTGCTGGAAAGCGACGCGACCCCATGGGACGACGATGTCGCCTGCGCCCGCGACGCCTATGCGGCGCTGGGAGTGGAAATCCGCTGTGCACCAGGCGGCTGGCAGGAAGAAGAGTCGGTTGAAGATGCTGATCGCTGGATGAGCGTCAGCGAGCGTGGCGAGGCTGAAATAATCTGGCGCACCGACTGATGCCGGTTCCTGCGGCGTCCAGCGCTGCCAAGCGCAACCCATGAAAAAGCCCGTCATTCGACGGGCTTTCTGTTCCGCGGCTGGGTGTCAGAGCCCCGCCACGTCCTCGGCCTGCAGGCCTTTCTGACCCTGTGTCACCGAGAACTCCACCTGCTGACCTTCGGCCAGAGAGCGGTGGCCTTCGCCACGAATGGCCTGGTAGTGAACAAATACATCCGCACCACTGCCACGCTGGATGAATCCATACCCCTTGGCATCATTGAACCACTTGACGGTTCCGGTTTCGCGCTCAGCCATCCTACTTCTCCAACTCGATTCTTATTATTCCCGCTTGGGGAGGAACGATCAGGCCTGAGCCGCTGCGGGCCGCCTGTTCGCACTATAGCGAAGCCGGCGTGACAAGCGTGTTTCAGGTTGATCGCGGACGAGTATAGAACAGCGAATATTCTCGTCTTCGTGTTTTTTCCGGGGCCCGGAAGCGGTGGCATAGCTGAAGCCACCGCACCACTGACCGGACCTCCAGGTGGCCGCCGGATCAACCTGCCCGGCGTCGCCGCCATAGCCATATCAACAACACGCCCAAGGTCAGCACCAGCGGGACCAGCGCGATATTGAAGAACTTCAGCACGCGGCCCAGCGCCTCGATGTCCGCATTGAGCTGATAGCGCACCTCGCGTAGCTCTTTGCGAATGCGCAATTTTTCCTGCATGTAACCCTGCAGCGCAGCTTGTTGTTCGGCGGTGAGTTCCATTGCTCCCTCTGCGTTCGGACCCTGCAGTTCGGCAAGCTGCGCCTCGGTGGCGGCCAAGCGTTGTTGCAGCGCCTCCTCTTTCTCGCGGAAGCGATTTTCAGCCTGTCGCTGCAGCTCCTCGACGACCACGAACGGCCGGGCGAAGCGGCCGCGAGAGCGAACGCTGATCAACGCATCGGTGCCGGACAGATTGTCCAGCGCGTTGATCACGAAGGTGCCATTGTCAGCCCAGGGCTGCGGCATGCGCTGCCCAAAGAAGTCCTGTACCTGCACCCACATGCGATCGGCCAGCAGATCGGTGTCCGCGACGGCGATGACGTTGATGTTCGCGCTCTCCTTCAGCCCGTCTTTGCGACCTTCTATACCGTCCGGGTACGCTGACGTTGCCGGGCCCTGAATCCGCGCCACCAGCGTATAGCGTTCACCGGTAGGCTCCAGTTCGCGCAACAATGCCTCCGGGTTTTCCAGGGTCGCGAAACGCTGCGCCTCGAACGGCATGGCATAGCTGGAACTCTGGATCAGCGGCGTGAAACGGGTACTGGCATTCTCCAGCGGCTCGAGGAAGCCGGCCGTGGCCATGGTCAGGCTTTCCAGCGAGGCAGTGACGACGTCTTCGGCATCCATGGTGACCTGCGGCAGGCTCAGCCAGCCAGGATGCCTGACCGGCCGCCGCTCCGCGCCCACCCCGACAGACATCGCATAGGACGCATCGGCTACCACCTGGTCGGACGCCATGCGCACGCCCCAAGCCTTGAGCAGTGGCTCCAGATCCGATGCTTTTTCCTCGCCGAACTCACCTGGCCCGATGCCCATGCCGGGATCAGCTTCGCTGTACGGGTCCAAGAAGGTCAGCAGCTTGCCGCCACGCATGACGAACTGGTCGACGGCGTAGAGCGTCTGTTCGGGCAGATCCTTGGGATGCACCAGCATCAGCACCGACACGCTGGACGGGATCATATCGACGTCGCGTTTGAGGCTCTCGATATGAAACAGCTGGCGAATCTCCTCCAGCACCATCCACGGCGCCGTCGCTTGCTGGGTCCGCATGTCGAAGCCGCCCGTAATCGGCAATCCGGAGAGCACACCAACGACGGGCATCTGCGGCGATGCCAGGCTTTGGATCAGCCGGCTAAGCTCGTACTCGAGGAACTCCTCCTGATCGAGCGGGAAGAACGGGATGCTTTGCGTCTGGCCGTCAGTGTTGGTACCGGCGAGCCCGAAGTAGACCTTGTCGCCCCCCTGGTTCAGCGGCACAGCCTGCAGCCCGAGCTCGGCGGCACGGTCTTCCTCTTCGGAAAACGGCTCAGGATCGATCACCTGCAGCGTGAGCTTGCCCTCTGCCTCACGCTCGTAGGCGCGTAACAGCTCCTCCACGCGCCGGGCGTAGTTGCGCAGCGCTACAAGCCCTTTGGTTGCCTCTTCCGAATAAAAGAGGTGCAACTCGATGGGTTGCTCCAACCCGTCGAGAATAGTCTCGGTCCCTTCGGAAATCGTGTAGAGCTTCTGCTCGGTCAGGTCCAGCCGTGCATCGGTAAATATTAGGCTGGAAAAGGTGTTGAATGCCAGGAAGATCAGCGCGATCAGCAGCAGTCCGGCACCTGAATACATTACTCGTTTCATGTGGGCTTCCTTATGCCGCTTTCTTCAGATCGACCACCACAGCGGTGGCCGCCAGCCAGGCGATGATCAGCGTGACGAAATACAACAGGTCGCGCAGGTCAATGACCCCCTTGCTGAGTGAGTCGAAGCGGATCAGAAAGCTCAACGAAGCCACTGCATCGATCAGCCACTGCGGCGCCCAAGCGAACGCGTCGAGGACCATCGGCAGGCCACTCACGATGAAAAGAAAGCACACGCTGACGGCCAGAATGAAGGCGATTACCTGATTCTTCGCCAGTGCGGACATGCATGAGCCGATCGCGAGAAATGCCCCCGCCAGCAACCAGCTTCCGAAATAACCAGTGGCAATCGCGCCGTTGTCCGGCTCGCCGAGGTAGTTGACGGTAATGATCATGGGGAACGTCAGCAACAGCGCAATCCCGGCGAACACCCAGGCCGCAACGAATTTGCCCGTGACTGCTTCGAAGCGGGTAATCGGCAACGTCATCAACAGCTCGATGGAGCCGGACTTGCGCTCCTCTGCCCATAGCCGCATTGCGATGGCCGGAATCAGGAACAGGTAGAGCCAGGTGTGAAAGCTGAAAAAGGGAATGAGATCCGCCTGGCCGCGCTCGTAGAAACCACCCAGGTAGAAGGTAAATACGCCCGACAACACCAGGAAGATGAGGATGAATACATAGGCGAGCGGCGTTGCGAAATAGCTGCCCAGCTCGCGTTTGAAGATAACCGGCAACTGGCTCATACCGCCTCCCCGCGAGTCAGCGTGCGGAACACTTCGTCTAACCGCCCACGCTCGACATCCAATTCAGTCACTGTCCAACCCCGCTGCGTGATCAACGCGTTGACCTGCGGAAAGATCACCTGCCCCGGCTTGGCCAGCACCGTGATGCTGTGTTCGCGCTCATTGGTTTCGATCCCTGCTACACCCGGCAAGGCTGCCAGCGCGATGTCATCCAGCGGGGCATCACTGACCAGCGTCACCGCCTGGTGATACCTGGAGCGACTTTCCAGCTCGAACGGCGTGCCGTCAGCCACCAGCCGTCCATTGGCTATTACCACCGCACGGGTGCAGACGGCCGTGACCTCCTCCAGGATATGGGTCGAGATGATCACGATCTTGTCGTGCGCCAGTCCCTGGATCAGCTCGCGCACCTGATGTTTCTGGTTCGGATCAAGCCCATCGGTAGGCTCGTCGAGGATCAGTACCCGAGGGTCATGCAGAATCGCCTGCGCCAACCCGACACGGCGCTTGAACCCCTTGGACAGGGTCTCGATGCTCTGGCCGAGTACCGAATCCAATTCAACCTGGCCCGCTGCCGTTTCGACTCGCACACGCTTGTCCGCGCCGCGATAACCGCGCACCTCAGCGATAAAGTCGAGAAAACCCCGCACCGTCATATCGCCGTAGCAAGGCGCGCCTTCCGGCAGATAGCCAATCTGTCGTTGTGCCTGCAGCCGCTGAGTCTGAATGTCACAGCCGAAAATGCTCGCCGTGCCGGAAGTGGGCGCCAGGAAGCCAGTCAGCATCTTCATGGTGGTGGACTTGCCGGCCCCGTTGGGGCCAAGGAAACCGAGCACCTCGCCGGGCTGGACAGTGAAAGACAGCGCATCCACTGCGGTGTGCTGGGCAAACTTTTTTGTCAGATTTTTTAATTCGATCATCGTTCTCACCCATGGCGGACCCACGGCCGAACTCGGCAAGACGGGTCCAATGCGGGCCGGACTATAAAAAGAGCACGACCGGCATTGCAACCGGAGCGGGCGTCGCAGCGCGAGATATCGCCGCGCCCAGGTGGCTCCCGTGTACCAGCACTATGCGCTCTCTGGAAGACAAGACCACGGCCGGCAGCGTCGGCCTGCTGGTTTAGCGTGCCGAAGTGGACGCCACCCCACGCTGATTCGCTTCGTCCATGAATCGGTTACTGTCCATGCTTTTGCTCATAGCGAGATCGACAACGAATGGACGACGCCGCGCTGTTGGTGATCGATCAACAAAAAGGTATCGATCATCCCAAGCTGGGCCAACGAAACAACCCGCACGCCGAATCGGTGATTCTTGCCCTGCTAGCGCACTGGCGGGAGCGTGGGCGGCCAGTGGTTCATATCCGACATCGTTCTTCGGATTTGGACTCGGTGTTCTGCCCCTTTCAGGAGGGTTTCGAGTTCAAGCCGGCGTTCCAGCCCGGCGAGAATGAAACAGTCATCGAGAAGCCCACGCCCTGCGCATTCACCAGAACCGATCTGGAAGCGATCCTGACGCAACTGGGTGTCGGTTCTATCGTCATTACCGGGGTCGCAACAAACAATTCGGTAGAGGCAACGGCAAGGACTGCCGGCTGCAGAGGCATCACAACTTATGTGGTCGAGGATGCCTGTTTCACGTTTGCCAAGCGAGATTACCGGGGTCAGGTGCGCGATGCTGAAGCGGTACATGACATGTCGCTGGCAAACCTGGACGGTGAATATGCGAAGGTAGTCGGCTCGGAGGAATTGCTACCGCTACGTGTTGACGCCCTCAAACGGCCGTACCCATAGCGCCCGCACCGAGGAATAAGCAACTTTTTAAGCGACCCGTTGCCAGCATGTCGTCCTGTTTATCCATGCTGAACACTCGACGTTCATCCCGGGCACCAGCCGCTCGGCCAGCACTCACTCGCCTGCGACGGACTAATCTAGTCAACCAACCTCAGCCAAACTGGAAATGCCATGCACAGCGACGAGATCAAGGCCATCTTCGATCAACAGGCGGCCAGTTATGACGAGCGCTGGGCCAGAACGGCGCCCATTCGAGAGGCGTTGCACTTCATTCTTGAAGCGGTATTCGCCGAGTTACCAACCGATGCGCGGGTTCTCTGCGTCGGTGCGGGTACCGGCGAAGAAATCGCCTATCTCGCCAAGCGCTTTCCCGGATGGTCATTCACCGCCGTTGAGCCGTCGGGCGCAATGCTTGACGTGTGTCGCGACAAGGCAGCAAAGGGAGGCTTTGCCTCGCGCTGCCATTTTCATGAAGGGTATCTGGAGTCCCTGCCCGACCAACGCGACTTCGATGGGGCGACGTGCTTCCTCGTGTCGCAGTTCATTCTTGACCAGGCCACCCGTGCCGACTTCTTCCGCACAATAGCCGCCAGGCTCCGTTCCGGGGCGATTTTGGCAAGTTCCGATCTAGCGGCGGATGTGGGTTCCGCCCAGTACGATGCCCTTCTCAAGCCTTGGTTGACGATGATGGCGACTGCGGGCATTTCAGCGGCCGACGTCGACCAAATGCGAGCTGCCTACGCCAAGGACGTTGCGATTCTGCCGCCAGTCCAGGTCGCGTCGATCATCCAGTCGGCTGGCTTTGACGAACCGGTCCCTGTCTACCAGGCGGGCCTGATCCACGCGTGGTTTGCGAATCGTGAATAGACGAGACGCCATGAACCGCTCGCCGGTCGTGGCCTTTCCGCTCGCTGCTCTCACCGGCGCCTTCGTCTGGGCGTTGTCACCCTGGCTGACCGGCCACACCGAGCCGTGGGATGCGAACGGCGTCTATTACAGCGCAGCGTTGATCGCGGCCGGCTTGGTAACAGGCCTCATAGTGCCGGCGCCCCTCTGGGCGCTTTATGCAGGCAGCGTTTTTGGGCAGTTCTTGTACCTGTGGTTGTTTCTGCCGTCAGGCCCACTGCTGGCCGTGGGCCTGATATTTCTGTTGTTGTGGTCGCTGCTGTTTCTGGGCGGCACCTACTTGGCTGCTCGTATTCGCAATCGCCGCCGCTCCGCTACGGATGAATGATCACGTCGCAACGACCCAAGCTCGGTGCAGAGGGTGGTTTCGCTACGGTCGCGCCGAGGTGCCCACCTTGATTTCGAACGTGGACGCGCCATATCCCACAATCGACGTTTAGACGTTTTGCCGGCTAACCCCGCTTACGGCACACTTGCCACCTTCGTGGCTCTGCCCCCTTTCTTTGGCCAAACCTGTCGTATGACCCGCTCACCGATCCGCCGTCTGCTTTTCTCCATCGCCCGCCGCATGCTGTATTTCTGGGTTCGCTCGGAAACCATTAACCAATCCGCCTTCACGCTCAAGTTGGACCGCAGCAAACCAGTCTTCTATGTGCTGCAAAAGGCTTCTCTGAGCGACCTGGCTGTGCTGGATCACGAATGCAGCAAGGCGGGCCTGCCTCGCCCGGTGGCTGAGGTGGCGGTGGGCGATCATATCGAGCCGGCGGCCTTCCTCTTTCTCAGCCCCGCTGCTAGCTGGTTCGGCCGACGCACACGCGTCGAGCCGCCCGCACCGCTGGTACGGCTGGTGGGTGCGCTGGAAAGAAACGCCGTCGATAACGCCCAGATCATTCCCGTCACCGTATTCTGGGGGCAAAACCCGGCTCGCGAAACCAGTCCCTGGAAGCTGCTGTTTGCCGACAGCTGGGCGGTAACCGGGCGGCTACGCAAATTGATGAGCATGATCATGCTCGGCCGCAAGACTCGTGTGCAGTTCTCGGCGCCCATCCAGCTCAGTGAGCTGGTCGCGCAGAACAAGGGCCACGAACGTACCCTGCGCATGGCGCACCGCATGCTGCGGGTGCATTTCCGTAATCAGAAAACCGCTGTCATCGGCCCCGACCTGTCCCACCGCCGCAACCTGGTCAAGGGGCTGGTCCATACGCCGCAGGTGCGTCAGGCGATCAAGGACGAAGCCGAGCGCGAAAGCATTCCACTGGAAAAAGCCGAGGCCCGCGCACTGCGCTACGGCAATGAAATCGCCTCGGACTACGCGTATACCGCAGTGCGTTTCCTTGAAGTGGTGCTGTCCTGGTTCTGGAACAAGATCTACGACGGTATCCGCGTCAATCATCTGGTGCCGCTGCAGGACGCGGTACAGGGACACGAAGTCATCTACGTGCCCTGCCACCGCAGCCATATCGACTACCTGCTGCTTTCCTACCTGCTGTTTCGCAACGGCCTGACCCCGCCGCATATCGCCGCCGGCATCAACCTCAACATGCCCGTGATCGGTAGCCTGCTGCGTCGCGGAGGCGCCTTTTTCATGCGCCGATCGTTCAAGGGCAACCCGCTCTACACCGCCGTGTTCAACGAATACCTGCACACACTCTTCAGCCGTGGATTCCCGGTGGAGTATTTCGTCGAAGGCGGTCGCTCACGCACGGGTCGGATGTTGCAACCCAAAACCGGCATGTTGGCGATCACCTTGCGCAGCTACCTGCGCTCCTCTCGCCTGCCGATTCTCTTTGTGCCGGTGTACATCGGCTATGAACGGGTGCTGGAAGGCCGCACCTACCTGGGCGAACTGCGCGGCGCGGCCAAGAAGAAGGAGTCGATCTTCGATGTCTTCAAGGTCATCGGGGCCCTCAAGCAGCGCTTCGGCCAGGTCTGGGTCAATTTTGGCGAGCCGCTGAAGCTCAACGATTTTCTCGAGCAACAGCAGCCCGGCTGGCGGCAGCAGAACCTGGCGCCGGACTTCCGTCCGGAATGGCTCAGCGAAACCACCAACAAGCTCTCCGAACGCATCGCCCAACGGCTCAATGAGGCCGCGGCGGTCAACCCCGTGAACCTGGTGGCCTTGGCCATGCTGTCCACCAGTCGGCAGGCACTGGACCGACGTTCGCTGGCGCGTGTCCTTGATCTTTACCAGAAGCTGTTGCGCAAGGTCCCCTACTCGCCCCACACGACACTGCCGGAAGGCGATGGCGAAGCCTTGATCGACTACGTCAAGGATCTCGGACTACTGGCCGAGCAGAAGGATGCACTGGGCAACATTCTCTATCTGGACGAGCAGAACGCCGTTCTGATGACCTACTACCGCAACAACGTGATGCACATCTTCGCCCTGCCGGCGCTGCTGGCGAGCTTCTTCCAGAGCAGTTCCCGGATCAGTCGCGAACAGATCCTGCGTTTCACCGAAGCGCTGTATCCCTATCTGCGTGCCGAGCTGTTCATGCGTTGGGAACCGGAAGAGCTCGAAGCAGTGATCGATCAATGGCTGGCCGCATTTGTCGAACACGGTCTGCTCAAGGTTGATGGCGAAACCTATGTGCGGCCCGCACCTAGCTCGCGGCAGTTCGTACTGCTGACCTTGTTAGCACGCGTCATCGTGCAGACGCTGCAACGCTTCTATATGGCGATTTCGCTGCTACTCAACAGCGGCCAACACACCCTCGATGCCGAAGAGCTGGAGAATCTTTGTACGGTGATGGCTCAGCGTCTATCGATCCTGCATGGCCTTAACGCGCCGGAGTTTTTCGACAAGAGCTTGTTCAGGCACTTCATCAAGAGCTTGCAGGATCAAGATGTGTTACGGCAGGACGACGCCGGCAAGCTCGGTTATCACGACAAGCTCGGCGGGCTCGCCGAAGGCGTCGCCAAGCGCGTGCTCCCCGCCGAGATTCGCCTGTCGATCCACCAGGTGGCGTTGGAGCGGCACGAGGATGAAGCGCCCGCAACTTAGCGTTGGCGAGACGAAAAGGCGCGTGCTAAACCACGCTAAGGCCGATCCGGCGTAATGCCGAATCGGTCAATCGCAATTAGACGCGGCTCCCATACTTATCAGGCACTCCACAATAAATCCTTCGGCTGTCGCCTAAAGGAGCCTGTATGAACCGCGTCAATGTCATCACCTTGTCGCTCTTTGTCGGTCTCAGTGGCTGCGCAACCCCCAGCCTGACCAATCTCACAGCCACCTCGGTTGCGCGCTCGCCGGTGCCGCTGTACCCGCTACGGGCGCAAGTCGATAGGCGGGGCAATCGTATCGCCCATGTCAATGCAGTAATCCACGGTACGCCGTGGTCGATGATGTTGCTGCCGAGCGACCGCTATGCAGTCGGATATTTCGCCGAGACCTGCGAAACCAATATTCCCTATCACTTCGAAGTCGGCTACCAGCGCCGCAACTGGCTCGGTTCCGGCTATTCGAGCACCGTTCACGAGAAGCGTTTTCCCGAGGCCTCAGGCAACCTTCTGCAAGTGACTGGCGAACCGGTGCCGGACGATTGCGCGGCACCTATCGGCCTGACGCTGAGTGTGAACCACACGGCCGACGAGGTGGACATCGAGCCCGGCGATGGCGAATGTCGATCACTATCCAATCGCTGCACGCTAAGGGCCGCAGTAATGGAAAGCAACGCGCACCAGGGCCATGACCAGATCACGGTGCCGTCAGGAACGTACCTGCTTTCATTGACCGGCAGCGAAGCGGTAGACATACCAAACGATGCAATCGGCGACCTGGATATCACCGACGGACTAACACTGACGGGGCTCGGACGCGCGGCGAAGAATGCCGATCTTCAGGTCATTATCGACGGGGGCGGTATCGACCGGATTTTCGATATTTATCCGACCGTGCCCCAGGCCGTGACGCTCAGCTATCTGCGTTTGGAAAATGGTCGGTCGATGAATAGCGGCGGCGGCGCCATCTGGAACCGCGGCAACCTGCGTATGGACCGGATGCTGCTACGCGGCAACCGCATTGATCATGAATTCCACTCCACTTGTGCGAACTCTCCGAGCCGGCGCGTGTGCAACCGGGGCGCGGGATTATTCAATGAGGGCCAGGCTTTGGTAGCACGGTCGACCATCGAACAGAACTCGACGAGCGACTCTTCCGGCCATGGGGGCGGCATTTCAAATATGGGGCGTACAGCCCAGCTGTATGTACGCGACAGCCTGGTCGCCGCCAATACAGCGCGTTTCTGGGGGGGAATGCTGAACTACCAAGGCACTGTCGACATTCTCAACTCAACATTTGCCGACAATATCGGCACTACCGGTGGCGTCAGAGGTGCAGATATCGGCAATGTGGATGGCACGATATCGGCGCGCAATTCTACATTCAGCAATACGCTGCAGCTATTCAGCCATTCCGGAGCTGGCGAGTTTCGGCTCGCCAACAGCCTCGTCGAAATACGCAGGTTCAACAGCACGCCCTTCTGCAGCGGTCGTTTGACCAGTGGCAGCTTCAATGCAATCGGTGGCCCCAGCGATCTGGCCGATTTCTTCAGAGGCTGCGGTTTCGTACCCTCCACCGCCGACGAGATCGAGATACGCCTCAGCCTTGGCGCGCTGCGTGATAACGGCGGCCCAACCCACACTATCGCACTGCGTGAACCGTTCGAAGACAGCCCCTACTTCGATCCCATCGACATGGGCGGAGTGCTCTGCCCAGACACCGATCAACGGGGTATGCCTCGCGATGATTCGAACTGCGACCCAGGCGCCTACGAGTTTTGAGCCAAAACCGGCCCGCTGAGTTTGGTTGCTTCGGCGGGCGAACGGGCGCGCTTGCATCAACGCAGCAGCCGAGACAAGCTGCGATCGTTTGGCACGCTGCGCCTGGCGTTTTAAGCTCGTCGCCTGCCCTGCTGCATCACTCAGAGGATTCCCCATGCTGCGCACCACCACATTCATTGCCGGTCTTCTGCTTTCTGCGGGCGCCTACGCCCTGTCGCTATCCGATCTCAGCCAGGGCGACGCCAGCGCGGGCCTGAAGGACGCACTCAGTCAGGGTGCCAAGGTTGCGGTGCAGCAGCTCGGTAAACCGGGCGGCTTCAGCAATGATCCCGATGTTCGCATCGAACTACCCGGCAACATCGGCAAGGCTTCGCGCATGCTCAAGATGATGGGCATGGGTGCGCAGGTGGAAGAACTCGAGACCGGCATGAACAAAGCGGCTGAAGCCGCTGTATCGCAGGCGCAGGCCTTGCTCCTGGATGCGGTGAAGAAGATGACCGTGGCCGATGCCAAGGCGATCCTAGCCGGTGGCAATGACTCGGCAACGCAGTATCTGAGCAAGACCAGCCGAGATGAGATCCGCGCCAGGTTCCTGCCCATCATCAAGCAGGCGACCGACAAGGTTGGCGTGGCCCAGCAATACAACGCGCTGGCGGGCAAGGTCTCCGGCCTCGGTGCAGTCGATGGCAAATACGGCACGGTCGAAGGCTACGTGGCCGAGCAGGCACTCGATGGTCTGTTCACTGTTATCGCCGAGCAGGAAGCCAGCATTCGCCAGAACCCGGCGCAGGCGGCGACCAGTATGGCGAAGAAGGTATTCGGCGTACTGATGGGCAATTGATCGGCGAGATGAGTCGAGGCTGAACACGGATGTATCACGGAGAGAAGCTCAACGCTTGGACGCATCTTGCGGGCGGTGTGTTGGCCTTGCTCGGCACGGTCTGGCTGCTTGTCCTGGCTGCAATGGATGGCGACGTGACGAAGATCGTCAGTATGGCCATCTACGGATTCACCCTGGTATTGCTGTACAGCGCCTCCACGCTTTACCACAGCGTGCGCGGGCGGGCCAAGGAGATCATGCAGAAGCTCGATCACCTGTCGATCTACCTGCTGATCGCCGGCAGTTATACGCCGTTCTGCCTGGTAACCCTACGCGGCACCTGGGGCTGGTGGCTGTTCGGAACCGTCTGGGCACTGGCGGTCATCGGCATGCTGCAGGAGATCAAGCCGCGCTCGGAAGCTCGGGTGCTGTCCGTCGTGATCTACGCGGTGATGGGTTGGATCGTGCTCGTTGCGGTCAAGCCGCTGCTGGCTGCGCTCGGCACTGTGGGGTTCAGCTGGTTGGTCGCCGGCGGCGTGCTCTATACGGTGGGAATCATCTTTTATGCATACGACACGCGCTTCCGCCACTGGCACGGCATCTGGCACCTGTTTGTCATGGCGGGGAGCCTGCTGCATTTCGTAGCCATCTTGCGGCATGTGGTCTGACGCTGAATCGCTAGATCACACGCTCACATTTCCTGCATGCGATTGACCTGATGTGCCAACCGCATGGTTTCGCGCTCCTCGAACTGCAGCACTTCACCGAGTAGACCGCTCGCTCTGTGCAATTCGCGGCGTTTTTCAAGGGAGCGATACAGATCGATGATGCGGTTATGCACCGCGAACACGAGCTGTGAGATTTCCTCGACAGTGATCTGCGCGAATGTTTCGCTGTCGATCTCTAGCCTCACCGTGTCGCCCTGGACGGCATCATGCAACGGGGCCTGCAACGCGCCTGGCTCGGCGTGCTCGATGACCCGCGCGATGGTGACCGTTAGTTCCCGCTCATGCTGAGCCAGATAGTCCAGCAACATTTTCGCCAGCGAGTCGCTTCGTTCCTTGGCTCCTTCAGCCAAACAGTCGGCTAAGAGTGCATGGGCCTTTCGGGTCCAATTAATCAGGTCTTCGCATCGTTCGATGTTCATGACGCCTCCTCCGCTGCGGTTTGCTGCCGGGTGTGAGAGCCGGCACGTGACGAGCAAAACGGAAACCCGATCCAAACACGTCCGGCCCGGATTGACCAGTGCTGGCATTGGCTGGCCGGGCGGTGGCTACCGACATCGCAGCACGGAGGCTGGAAAAGGGCGTATGCA
This sequence comes from Pseudomonas sp. DNDY-54, assembly GCF_019880365.1. Classification (NCBI taxonomy): domain Bacteria; kingdom Pseudomonadati; phylum Pseudomonadota; class Gammaproteobacteria; order Pseudomonadales; family Pseudomonadaceae; genus Pseudomonas; species Pseudomonas sp. DNDY-54. The sequence goes on along the minus strand of NZ_CP082271.1, from coordinate 1,429,227 downwards.
CGCGCTTGAATGAACAATATGCATAGCGTGCCGATTCGCCATGCACCAGTCGCGCCACACCGTCTCTCGACACCGAAGCGGCATCGGGTGCAGGTGGCGCCTCACGGCTAACGACGCGTTTGCTGACATTCCTGTCAGCGGACTGACAGCAAAGCCGCATGGCTGCTGGCTTGCAGAATCGAACGACCGATTACGAATCCGGTCACCTCTAGTACGGCGGCGATAAAAAACCGCTACCGATTCGCCAGACGGAGGACCGCATGAATAACTACGCCCGCTTCGGCGCGATGATCGCCACGTCAACGATCGTGATGTTCGGTTTGATGTATTTGAATGTATTTCAACTTGACCACATTTTCTTCAGCGAAACGCGCGCTTACATGGCGCTCGTGATGGGCGCCAGCATGGCCATAATCATGCTGGCATTCATGCTCGGCATGTATAAGAAACGGGGAGTCAACATTGCGATTTTCGCGGGGAGCGTAGTGGTGTTTGCCGCGTCGCTCTGGTTGGTACGCAGCCAGCAGACCGTGGAGCAGGTGTCATGGATGAAGGCGATGATCCCCCATCATTCGATTGCGATCCTCACCAGTGAGCGCGCCACTATTACCGATCCGCGAGTACGTAAGCTGGCCGATGAAATTATCCAGGCCCAGCGCGAAGAGATTGCCGAAATGGAGCGCCTGATCAGCGAGCTCGAAGACGCCGACTGATCAGGCAGCGGCGCTGAAGATGATCTCGAATGTGGTCCAGCCCTCTTTGCTGCTGCAGAGAATCTCGCCGCGATGCGCTTCTACGATGGAACGGGTGATCGCCAGCCCAAGTCCGGCATTGCTCGGACTGCCTTCGCGGCGAGCCGGATCGACCCGGTAGAAACGGTCGAACACACGCGGCTGATGGGCTGGCGGAATAGTTAGACCCGGATTGACGATTTTCAGCGCAACGCCTCGCTCTCCCGAAGCGATCTCCACACGAATGACGCCTCCGTCCGGCGTATAGCGCAGCGCATTGGACAGCACGTTCGACAGTGCCCGACGCAGCATCGCGGCGTCGCCCGGGATGCGTGCGCTGCCCGATAGCTCGAATCGGATACTGCGCTCATCCGCGGTCATCTGATGGAACTCCAGGAGTTGTTCACAAAGGGGCTGCAACTCGACAGGTTTCGTCTCGGGGATGATCAAACCGTTGTCAGCCTTGGCGAGGAACAGCATGTCATCGATCATCCGCGCCATGCGTCGCAGCTCTTCCAGGTTGGAATGGAGATTTTCCTGGTAATCCTCACGGCGGCGGTCCCGGCTCAGGACGACTTCGGTATGGGTCATCAGGTTGCTAAGCGGCGTGCGTAACTCGTGTGCAATGTCTGCCGAAAAGTTGGACAGCCGCACGAATGCATCCTCCAGCCGCGCCAACATCGCGTTGAAGGCCAGCACCAGCTGCTGCAACTCTGCGGGCGTCGCGTCGGAGGGAATACGCTCGGTCAAGGACTTGGCTGATACAGACGCCGCAACCTGGGTCACGTCGCGCAAGGGGCGCAACCCTCGGTGTGCCAGCAACCAGCCCAGAAGCCCGCTGATCAATGCACATATGAGCAATGCGGCCCAGAGCCACCCGGTGAGCGTATGAAGGAACGCGTTGTGAGCGGTGACATTGAGCGAGAGCACCACGCGCAGGGGCTGTCCCGCGACCTCAATCACATCGGTCCTGCTGCGCCAGACTTGCCCAGTACGCTGATGCTCATTTTCGCCATCGTTTACATGATCAGGCGGCCAGTGCGCTGACTGGGCCACTCCGTCTGCGGCAAACAGCACCCGGTCACGGGCGTCGATAATCCGCGCGGAGAGCTCGCTATGACCGCCCAACAGTGCCTGAAGCTGAGGTCGTAGCGCATCGAACTGCTGAAGATCATCGATTTGCTGCAGCAACTGGCGGCTGGCTTGAAACTTCTCTTCCAGCGTATGTCGGTCGAGTTCGTCGAAGTGATGCTGACTCAGTAGGCTGAAGAATAGCCCCGCTGCGCCCAGCACACCGGTGACGACCAGCATGAACATCAGGCTGAGCCTGGCGGTCAGGGACAACCGCTTCACGACGCGTCTGGCTCGTCGAGCATGTAGCCCATGCCTCGCGCGGTATGGATCAATTTGGTTTCGAACCCGTCATCGATTTTTGCCCGCAGCCGGCGGATCGCGACCTCGATGACATTGGTGTCGCTGTCGAAATTCATGTCCCATACCTGCGAAGCGATGAGCGATTTGGGCAGCACTTCGCCGCGCCGGCGCAACAGCAACTCCAGCAATGCAAATTCCTTGGCCGTGAGATCGATACGCTGACCGGCCCGCACGGCGCGGCGCTTGAGCAGATCCACTTCGAGGTCTGCAATGTTCAGCTGGGTTTGCATGGCAGCCGCATGGCCTCGACGCAGCAGCGTTCGCACGCGGGCCAGCAACTCGGAAAAGGCAAAGGGCTTGACCAGGTAGTCGTCCGCGCCGAGCTCCAGCCCCTTGACCCGATCCTCTACCCGATCACGCGCCGTGAGGAACAACACCGGCACATCCTGCCCGGCCGCGCGCACTAAACGCAGCACTTCCCAGCCATCCAGGCCGGGCATCATCACATCGAGTATCAGCAGGTCATAGGGGGCGCTCAGTACATGCTGCAACGCATCGGTGCCGCTGGTGACACGGTCAACGGTAAACCCAGCCTCGGTAAGGCCCTGCTGTAGATAAATACCGGTTTTGGGCTCGTCTTCGGCGACCAGAAGTTTCATCAGCACATCCTTTCCATTTCATCGTTCGAGTGTGCCGCGATCGACCTGGCCGAACCAGAAGCTGACAGAAAAGTAATGTTCCGCTCAGCTAACCGAAAGCCAGCTCAGGCTATGTTTCCTACCAATAAAGGCGAAAGGCGCAGCGGCTTGACCTTGACACAAGGGAAAGGTTGAAGATCAAGCCAAGCCGGACTGACCGGCGCTTACCGAGGACTTCCAATGAGTTCCATCACGCTTCAAGTACAGGGCATGACGTGTGGCGCTTGCGTGCGGCACGTGTCCCAAGCGCTCAACGCCATCGCCGGTGTGGACGCGGTCGATGTCGACCTTCAGGGCGGACGGGTACGCGTAGGCGGCGACCCTGACCACGCGGCGTTACTCAGCGCACTTAACGAAGCTGGGTATCCGGCGCAAATCGGCGGCGAGACCACCTCCGCTGCAGCGCCAAAAACGGGTTGCGGAAGCGGCTGCGGTTGTCGCTGAATTTTTCTCATAGGAGTGCTCTTGATGCCTGCTCTCAAAACCAAACTCGCCATCATCGCCGCGCTGTTGATGACTGGCACCGCGCACGCCGCTGATGTGATCGATGTGCACCGGGACGCCAACTGCGGCTGCTGCAAGGATTGGATCAAGTATCTCGAGGCGAACGGCTTTGAAGTGCGCGATCACGTTGAAACCAACATGTCGGCCGTCAAGCAGCAGTTGGGCGTCGCCCCGCGCCTTGGCTCGTGCCACACCGGCGTGATCGACGGCAAATTCATTGAGGGCCACGTTCCGGTGGCGCAGATCCTAGAACTGCAGAAGCGCAATGACCTGACCGGAATCGCCGTACCCGGCATGCCGGCCGGCTCGCCAGGCATGGACTACGGCCAGCCGGCGCAGGCCTATCAGGTCATTGGTCTGACTAAGGGTGGGAAGGATGTGGTCATGGCTGATTACCCAGGGAAGTAACACGCGTTCTGATCACTGGCGTTCGCAGCCGGACGGCGTAAACGCGCTTCGCTCTTGTGGCTGAGAACAGCACCGAAATCTCACGATGTTCGGCTCGAAAGCACGCGCAATCATCCTCAAATCAGTCATCCAGCAGGAATAGCATGCAGTCCACAGCTTCCCGCCGAACCTTCATCAAAACCCTGGCCGCAGGCGGCGTCGCCGCGGGCCTGGGTATCTGGCGGCAGCCGGTGTGGGCGGTTGCACGCCCAGGCCAGTCAGCTGAAGGCGGCGTCTTGGCAGGTACCGACTTCGATCTTTACATCGACTCGCTCGGCGTGAATTTCAGTGGTCGCGAACGCACCGCGATGGCAATCAACGGGAGCATTCCCGGCCCTCTGCTGCATTGGCGTGAGGGGGACACGGTCACCCTGCGCGTGCACAACCGCCTGCCGCAGGACACCTCGATCCATTGGCACGGCATCCTGCTGCCAGCCAACATGGACGGCGTGCCGGGTTTCAGCTTCGCGGGCATCGCGCCGGACGGCATGTATGAGTACCGTTTCCGGCTAAAACAGAGCGGGACCTACTGGTACCACAGCCACTCGGCCTTCCAAGAGCAGCTCGGTGTTTACGGGCCGCTGGTGATCGATCCGCTCGAGCCCGAGCCCTTCACGTACGAACGAGACTACGTGGTGATGCTCACCGACTGGACGGACGAAAGTCCGGCACGGGTGCTCGATAAGCTGAAGAAACAGTCCGACTACTACAACCGCGGGCGCCGCACCCTCGGCGACTTTATCAATGATGTCGCCGATCAGGGCTGGCGCGAGACGGTAGGCAATCGCTGGGCCTGGGCGAAGATGAAGATGACGCCCACTGATCTAGCCGATATCAGCGCGGAAACCTACACCTATCTGCTCAACGGACAGGCTCCGGATAGCAACTGGACGGCCGTGTTCGAACCAGGTGAGCGGGTGCGCCTGCGGCTGATCAACGGCTCGGCCATGACCTATTTCGATTTCCGCATTCCCGGGCTGAAGCTCACCGTGGTGGCGGTGGACGGCCAGAACGTGAAGCCGGTCGAGGTGGACGAGCTGCGGCTGGCGGTGGCCGAGACGGTTGATGTCATCGTCTCGCCAGATGACAGCCAGGACGCCTATACGCTCTTCGCTCAATCCATGGACCGCAGCGGTTATGCGCGCGGGACGCTGGCGTTACGCAATGGCCTGAGCGCGCCGGTGCCCAATCTCGATCCACGGCCAGAGCTGAGCATGGACGACATGGGCCACGGCGATCATGGCGCGCATAGCGGCCACGATGAGCAACCGCAGCCGGCAGGACACAGCGGTGATCACGGCGCAACAACCCATGGACAGATGGGTCATGGGAGCAACGACACTGGGCACGGCGATCATGGCCAGATGAATCATCAAGACATGGAGCATTCGACCGCCAGCAAAGATCCTGCGCCTACTGCGATGCAGTCCCACCCCGAAAGCGAAGACGGCAATCCGCTGGTGGACATGCAGACCATGATGCCGGTGCCCAAGCTGGGCGACCCCGGAATCGGCCTGCGCGACAACGGCCGTCGTGTGCTGACCTACGGCGACCTGCGCAGCACTTTCCCCGACCCGGACGGCCGTGAGCCGACACGCACGATCGAACTGCATCTGACAGGGCACATGGAACGCTTCGCCTGGTCGTTCGATGGCATCCCGTTCGCCGATGCCGAGCCGATCCGCCTGAAGTATGGCGAGCGCGTGCGCTTTGTGCTCGTCAACGACACCATGATGCACCACCCGATCCACCTCCACGGGCTGTGGAGCGATCTGGAGGACGAACAGGGCAACTTCATGGTGCGCAAACACACCATCGACATGCCGCCAGGCTCCCGACGCAGCTACCGCGTCACGGCCGACGCCCTTGGCCGTTGGGCCTACCACTGCCACATGCTGATGCACATGGACCTCGGGATGTTCCGCGAAGTCCGCGTCGAGCAATGACGGAGAAGATTATGAGCATTACCCAGCGCAACGCCCTGCTCGCGCTCGGCCTGATTGCCGCCCTGCCCTTTGGCGGCGCTCACGCGCAAGGCGAGCACGGCAACCACCATTCGAACAGCGCCGCCGCGACGCAGCAGGCGCCTGAGACCGACGCTCCAGTGTCGCAACCCGGGGCAACGATGAAACGCGACGGCATGAGTCATGAGGGCATGGATCACGACAAGATGATGCAGATGCACGAGCAGCACATGGGCTCAGGACAGATGGGCCACGGCAACATGGAACAAGGGCAGCAACAGCCTGATGGAACCAGCAGCAAGAACCCAAAGCATGACCATTAAACTGCCGCTGATCAGCGCGCTCTGTCTGGCAGCCGCCACCACCCAGGCGCAGGAAGCCGAGGATCACTCGGGTCATGGTGGTCATTCGCCAAATGCCCCGGCGCATACATCGCCGAGCCACGATACCGCCCGGCCCCACCACGGCCAGATGGATCACGGCGCGATGGACCACTCGGGGCATTCAATGCCGCATCCGCCCAAAACGGGAATCCCACCAAGCCAGCAAACGCGCAGCCCGATCCCGACGCTCGATCCCGCCGATATAGCGGCAGCCATTCCGGATATTCCCGATCATGGCATGCACCAAGGTGGCACCCATTTCATGTTTGTCGCCGACGAGCTGGAATGGCAGGACGCCGATGACGGCAGCACGCTGGCCTGGGATCTGAGCGGTTGGGCGGGCGGTGATATCGACCGTCTGGCCTTTCGCTCAGAAGGCGAGCGAACGAACGGTCATACCGAAGAAGCCGAATTGCAGCTGCTCTGGAGCCATGCCATCGGCCCATGGTGGGAAACGGTTGCCGGTGTGCGCCAGGACTTCAAACCCGGCTCGCCACAAACCTGGGCCGCTTTCGGCGTGCAGGGTATGCCGCTATACGGATTGGAAACCGAAGCGACGGCTTTCGTTGGCGAGGGTGGCCAGACTGCGTTGCGCCTCGAGGCTGAGTACGATCTGTTGCTGACGCAGCGCTGGGTGTTGCAGCCCACGGCCGAAGTCAACCTGCATGGTCGCAACGACGAGCGCCGAGGCATCGGTTCCGGTTTGAGCGACGCGGGGGTTGGTCTGCGCCTACGCTACGAGATCAGCCGTCAGTTCGCGCCCTATGTGGGCGTAAGCTGGCACCGCGCCTATGGCAACACCGCTGATCTAGCACGCCTCGACGGGGAAGACACCCGCGAAACTCGCCTGGTGGCGGGTATCCGGTTCTGGTTTTAAGGCCGAACAACCATGCTCAAAACGTTAGCGACACTGCTGCTGGCTGCGCTTGTGCTGATACTGATCGGTGCTGGCGTGGTCTATTCCGGCGTCGTCAATGTGGCTGCAGATACACCTCATAGCGCGCCGGTCCGGGCGCTATTGGAAACAGCACGCGAACGCTCAATCGCCGTTCGCGCCGACGATATCCTTGTGCCGGACCTGAGCGATGCGGAACTGATCAGGTCGGGGGCTGGCAACTACGATGCGATGTGCGCGATGTGCCACCTCGCACCGGGCGTCCAATCCACCGAGCTGAGCAACGCCCTCAACCCTGCCCCGCCGGACCTCACGGATGCCAACCGCAAGCACGAGCCGGCGCACGATTTCTGGACGATCAAACACGGCATCAAAGCCACCGGCATGCCCGCCTGGGGCCAGAGCATGGACGACCGTTACATCTGGGGGTTGATCGCCCTTCTGGAGCAGCTGCCAGCGCTGACGCCCATGGACTATCAGGCCTTGGTTGCAGCGAGTGGCGGTCACCAGCACGGCGGCGGTGAGACAGCTATGCAGAACCACAATCCAGCGCCTGCCAACACGCGACCTCATGACGGCGAGCGGTCGGTTGAGCAGCATCATCCAGCGCAGCCCGCAACACCCGATCTGCACCGCCATGCCGACGGCACCGATCACCCTCATTGAGCACCTGCCACCGCCACGTGGTGGTTCATCACGTGGCGGTGGTCGAGCGGTGCGGCTTACGGTACGGAAACGACCTCGATTGGTGCCTGCCCAGCCAGCGCTGGCTGACGATAGGCGTCACGCCACGCCTGATAACGCTCGTCCTGCCAGACGCGCAGGTGGAGCCGCGCCATCCCGTCCGGGTCGTTCAGTAAACGCCAACGCGCCGCTTCTGCCGCGCCGTCGGGACCGGCATCGAGAATCTGTTGCATGCGCTGCTCCCGCAGTACTTCTGCACCCGGAACGACCTTGGCATGCCGGGCGCGTGCCATCCCACAAACGAGCGCGTTGTAGATCGGGTCTACTGTCGCCGCGATAAAGCCGTCGTGCAGCGCGTTGTCGTGATTCTCTCGCGTGTAGCGGTCGGTCGACGCGAGTTCCTGCGGAGGATTGAACTCCTCCGGGATCAGAAAAAGCTTCCGACGGAACGCAGCGAGGCCGAGGCCAGTACGGCTGGTGATCACCGACACGGGGGCCGAGAGCATCAGCGACACCACAATCGGCGCCAGCCACCACAGAAACGCCGGATCGAGCCAGGCCACCAGCCCGGTCCAGAGCGCGCCCAACAGCATCTGCGGGCCGTGTCGACGCAAGGCTTCACCCCAGGGCGTCGCATTGTCAGCGCGCTGCGGTGAGTTCCACTGCACCGACCAGCCAAGGAATGCGGCGGTCACGAACACGGTGTGGAACAGCATGCGGACCGGCGCGGCCAGCATCGAGAACAGGGTCTCTAACACCATCGACAACACCAGGCGAATGCGGCCGCCGTACTCGTGCGCGCCCTGGATGCAGATCAGCAGAACGCTGAGCAACTTGGGCAGGAACAACAAGGTCAGCGTCGCGGAGAACAACGCGATCGCTTCCTGCGGATGCCATTCCGGCCACAGCGGGTACAGCTGATTCGGCTGCAGGAAGTACTCAGGCACCATCAACGTATGAATCGCCAGCAGGCCGGTTGAGAGCGCCAGGAACACGAACCAGAGCGGCGCAGACAGGTACGACATGACCCCAGTCAGAAATACGAAACGATGGACGGTGTGCATGCCCTTCACGAGGAACAGCCGGAAGTTCATCAAATTGCCGTGACACCAACGACGGTCGCGCTTGAGCTCGTCGAGCAGGTTCGGTGGCAGCTCTTCATAGCTTCCTGGCAGGTCGTAGGCGATCCATACGCCCCATCCAGCCCGGCGCATCAGCGCCGCTTCGACGAAGTCATGAGAAAGGATATCGCCGGCAAACGAGCCCTTACCCGGCAGCGGCGCTAGCGCACAATGTTCTATGAAGGGTTTGACCCGGATGATCGCGTTGTGGCCCCAGTAGTGGGACTCCCCCAGCTGCCAGAAATTGAGCCCGGCAGTGAACAGAGGCCCGTAAACCCGCGTGGCGAACTGCTGCATCCGCGCGTAAAGCGTGTCCATTCCCGATGCCTTCGGCGCGGTCTGGATGATGCCGGCGCCCGGGTTGGCTTCCATCAAGCGCACCAGGCTGGTCAGGCATTCACCGCTCATCACGCTGTCGGCATCCAGCACAACCATGTAACGGTAACTGCTGCCCCAGCGACGACAGAAGTCATCGATATTCCCGCTCTTGCGTTTCACGCGTCGACGGCGACGCCGATAGAAGATATGCCCGAAGCCGTCCACCTCCTTGCACACCTCCAGCCAGGCCTTTTGTTCCGCGACGCACTTATCCGGGTCATTACTGTCGCTGAGCACGAAGATATCGAAATGCTCCAGATGCCCGGTCGCCTTGAGCGATTCGTAGGTTGCCCGAAGCCCGGCGAACACGCGCGGCACATCTTCGTTGGCGATTGGCATCACCAGTGCGGTGCGCGCCTCGCGCGGGATCGGTTCGTCGCCTAAGGTGCTGGCGGAGATGTTGTATTGATCGTGCCCTTTGAGCAGCTGGAAGAACCCCATCAGCGCTGTCCAGAACCCCACCGAAACCCAGCAGAACAGCAAGGCGAACAGCAAAAGAATGCTCGTCTGCACCACGTACGGAAGAATCTGCCGCGCTGACTCCTGCCACGGTTGCAGAAACACTTCCTGCAGATCAATCAGTGCCCAGCCCTGATAAGGCAGCACGGATTTCATGTGCCAGGTGGCAATCACCGTCTGTACCAGCATCAGCACCAGCAACGTGGTGCGACGGAACGCGGCGACTCTACGCCAGCCCGAGCGATCAACGGACTGCGCAGGTGGCAGCTCCACCGTACGGTTCTTTTTGCGCAGCAGGCGCCACCAGCTCAGACGCAGTACGTTGGTATGCCACGGCTCAGGCACCATTCGAGTCCGCACAATCGGCGGTGTCGAGCGGATGCACACGCGCCCCTGATGGTCGCGAGTCAACGCCCGTGCACGCTCGAAGGTTTCACCCCAGCCGAGCCTCAAGCGGGCGGCCACCGAGCCGAGCAAATCGCCGCCGCTCGATACCGAGTCGGCATCCGGTACGGTGCGGCCCAGGGCTCGATGGACATCCTCCAGCCCGCCGCTGCCCTGCTCCACCTCGCTGAGCAAGGCTTGGCGCTGCGCATCATCGAGCGGCAGCTGGCTGATGTAGCGACCGGTAATCGAAGGCTCCACGGGATTACTCATTGGTTGGGATCTGGTAGCTCCAGGTTTCGGAAAGCGTCTTCTCGCCTTCCACCAGTGCAGCCCTCAGCTCTACAGGGCGCTTGGGATCACGCACCTTCAAGCGCAAGGTCAGACGCCAGCCTTTGGTCACGGGGTTATGCCGGAGGTTGTTTTCCACCAGCTCGGCGTTTTCACCGATGCTCACCCGGGTGCTCACGGCTGCATCGGCGACCAGCGCGGCCAGGTTGGGCCCGACGAAGTCGACAATCAGAGCGGTGCTGCCATCAGGTTGCCGGATCAGATTCGACTGTTTTACGTCGCCGGTAGAGAGCCGCGTCTGGCTGACCCACGCCAACTCGGGGTCATGCAGCGCCGGCTCATCCATGGTGAAGTGCAGGCGGTACGCGAAATCCAGCGGCTTGCCGGGTTCCGGCCGCTCTTCCGGTACCCAGAACGCAACAATGTTGTCGTTGGTTTCGTCCGGCGTCGGAATTTCGATCAGTTCGACCCGTCCTTTCCCCCAGTCACCCTTGGGCTCGACCCATCCACTGGGTCGCAGCTCGTAACGATCGTCCAGGTCTTCATAGCGCCCAAAATCCCGGGTGCGCTGGAGCAGGCCAAAGCCGCGCGGGTTTTCGACGCTGTAACTGCTGATGGACAGTCGCTTGGGGTTGTTCAGCGGTCGCCAGATCCACTCGTCATTGCCGGTGTGGATCGCCAGCCCCTCAGAGTCGTGCAGCTGCGGACGGTAGTTGAGCAACTGACTCGGCTGGTTGGCGCCGAACAGATACATGCTGGTCAGCGCGCCAAGGCCGAGCTTTTCAACCGGCTCACGCAGATACACGCGCGCCTGTACGTCAACGGTGCTGTCCTTACCCGGCGTAACCACCATCCGATAAGCACCGGTGGCGCGCGGCGAATCCAGCAAGGCGTAGATCACCAAATTGCGGCGATCGGCTTGCGGGCGCTCGACCCAGAACTCGCGAAAGCGCGGAAATTCCTCGCCGCTGGGCAGCGCCGTGTCGATCGCCAGCCCCCGCGCGGACAGACCATACACTTGGTCCTTGCCGATCACCCGAAAATAGCTCGCGCCCAGCAGCGTCATCAGCTCGTCTGCCTTGTCCGCCTTGTTCAGCGGATAGAGCACCTTGAAACCCGCGAAGCCGAGATTTTCCAACGCGGCGGGCTCGACCTCAACGTTGCCGAACTCGAACATTTCCGGCTCGTAACGGATCTTCTCGACGCCATTGGCGGTGATCTCGTTGATCCGCACAGGCACATTGAAATGCATGCCCTGATGGTAAAACTGCAGCTCGAATGGCGTGGGTTCAGCTTTCCATAGCGCTTTGTCGCCACGGAAACGCAGCTGCTGGTAATCCGCGAACGCCATGTTGCGAAACACGGGGGGCAGATTGCTCTGCGGTGGCGCGTAGTCTTGCGTCGCCAGCTTTTCCGCCTTTACCGCAACATCCTCAAGGCTGAACGCCCAGCCGTGGCTGGCAAACAACCCCAAGGACAAACTCAACGTAAAACCCAGTGCCCGACCTGTGCGAGCGCCTGCGTTGAAATGAAAGGTACGTGACACATCGCCTCCTGAGCTATCACGATGACCGATGGCCGCGTTGCGGCCCGGTTTGCAATCGTTGGTCTACCGCAGCGGCAAATGATTCCCTGCGCAACCAAGCGAAGCGGCAAATCATCCCACGCCGCCATAGCGCCGGATAGCTACTCTGAGAGGACTTTTTTTCAGCACGTCAAAGGACGCGGAATGCCTGACTCAAGCGGGCTACAGGCGCGGCGCACCGCGCCTTGACGAGGCATCACTGCAACGTGAAAGACGCTAATTTGACCCGTTGCGAATCCAGCCCAATCTGTACCTGAAAGGTTCCCGGTTCGGCGACACGCTTGAGCTGCGCATTGACGAATTTCAGGTCCTCCTCGTCGAGTTTGAAACGGACCTCCCGAGCCTCGCCCGCGGCCAAGGCAACCTTGCTGAAATCCTTGAGTTCTTTCACCGGTCGGATCACCGAGGCGACCTCGTCGCGGATATACAGCTGCACGACCGTTGCGCCATCGCGCGGGCCGGCATTTTTTACGGTGACGCTAACGTCTAGGTCACCACCCCGCGACATGGTCTGACTCGACAGGCTCACCTCCGACAGCTCGAAGTCGGTATAGCTCAGGCCATAGCCGAAGGGGTATAGCGGGCCATTCGGCTCTTCGAAATACTGCGAGGTGTAGTTGCCAGGTTTGCCTTCGACATAGGGCCTGCCGACGCGCAGATGGTTGTAATAGGTCGGAATCTGGCCTACCGAACGGGGAAAGGAGATCGGCAATTTGCCGGCAGGGTTGTGCTCACCGAACAGCACGTCGGCGATCGCGTTGCCGCCTTCAGTGCCGCTGAACCAGGTCTCCACGACCGCATCGGCATTCGCCTTCGCCCAGTTCAGGTCCAGCGGTCGCCCGTTCATCAAGACCAGCACCAGGGGCTTGCCAGTTTCCTTGAGCGCCTCGAGCAATGCCTGCTGACTCTGAGGGATCTGCAAGCTGGTGCGGCTCGACGCCTCATGAGACATGCCGCGCGACTCACCCACTGCGGCGACAATCACATCGGCTTGTTCCGCCATGGCGACCGCTTCGGCAATCATCGCCGACGGCGAGCGCGAGTCCTGCACCACCTCGGGATTGTCCCAATTCAGAAAGTTCAGGTAGTCGACCATGTGCTTGTCGTCGGTAATGTTGGCGCCGCGGGCATGCAGCAGCACCGCGTCACTGCCCAGCGCGCTTTGCATTCCCTGGCGTAGCGTCACGGCTTGCTTGGCGACGCCGGCGGCGGACCAGCTGCCCATCATGTCGACCGGCGAATCAGCCAGCGGACCGACTAGCGCAATCGTCCCGCGCTTGTTCAGTGGCAGGGTGTGGTCATTGTTTTCCAGCAGCACGATCGACTCACGCGCCACCGCTCTCGCCGCCTTACGGTGCAGCCGGCTTTCGGCATTGACATCTTTCGGGTCATCCGCAGCGACGCCGATACGCCGGAACGGGTCGTGGAACAGCCCCATGTCGTATTTGGCGCCCAGCACCTCGCGAACCGCTGTGTCGATTTCGCCAACCGCGACATCGCCGGATTCCACCAGGCCTGGCAATTCCTCGCGGTACAACGAGTCGGCCATGCTCATGTCGATGCCCGCCTTGATCGCCAAGCGAGCAGCCTCGCGGCCATCTTTGGCGACGCCGTGACGCATCAGCTCGCTGATTGCGCCGTGGTCACTCAGCGCCACGCCGTCGAAACCCCAGTCCCGCTTCAGCAAATCCTGCAACAGCCAAGTGTTGGCGCTGGCCGGCACGCCATTGATGGCATTCAACGCCACCATCACCCCACCTGCGCCTGCGTCGATGGCCGCACGATAAGGCGGAAGAAAATCCTGATGCATACGCATCGGGCTCATATCCACGACGTTGTAGTCGCGCCCACCTTCTACCGCCCCGTACAAGGCGAAGTGTTTGACACTGGCGGTCACGCTGTCGGCCGCGGCTGGAGAGTCGCCCTGATAGGCCTGGACCATGGTGCGCGCGATCTCCGACACCAGATAGGGATCCTCACCGAAGCCTTCAGATGTCCGCCCCCAGCGTGGATCACGCGAAATATCCACCATGGGTGCGAAGGTCATATCCAGGCCATCGGCACTGGCTTCGATCGCTTGCACCCGTCCGCTGGTCGCGATCGTGCCCAGATCCCAGCTCGACGCCAGGCCCAGCCCGATCGGAAAGATCGTCCGGTGACCGTGTACCACGTCGTACGCAAAGAAGATCGGGATTTTCATCCGGCTGCGCAGCGCCGCCTCCTGCATCGGCCGGTTGTCGTGCCGTGTCACGGTGTTGAACGTGCCGCCGATATGCCCAGCGGCCAGCTCTTCGAGGATGCGCGGGCGAGGCATGTCTGCCCCGATACTGATCAACCGCAGCTGGCCAACCTTTTCCTCCAGCGTCATCCGCTCGATCAGGCTCGCGATGAAGGCCGGCTTGTTATCCAGCAAAGGGGACGGGGACTCGGCAGCGACTGATTGCAGCGAAAGACCGGCCATGAGACCGACCAAATACAGCCTTTTCATTGTTCAGAGATTCCTTGGCCAGCGAGACGTATAGGCGAACGGCATGGATTCCGGCATGGCCGGCGAAACACCCGCGAGTATGGGTTTTTCCCTTCATCACAACCAGCGGTCTGGAGCGAAACGGCAGCGTTGCCGGTATGAGCAAACTCAGAAGCCCTACGGGGACGCTCGCTGCCGCCCTGCTGAGTGCGCTGCCTCATCTGGTCGCGGGGAAGCGCTTCACCGAGCCGAGCCATTCGTCATGCAATTGGTGCTGGTCGGTATCCATTCCTCGGGCCTCCATCAGCCCGCGGTGCCGATCGATTTCTGCGGCCGCCTCGCTTAGCGACGCGCTGTTAGCGTCGAGCTGATGCATCTGCGTCAGTCCAAGATGGTAGAAACGAAGCAGCTTGATCGCGTCGGGATCACCCGCGGCGATGCCCGCCGTCACGTGATGCATCGCATTGGTGACGCTCATCAGGCTGCGCTTGAGGCGCCAGCCATAGACCGCGCTGTGCATCCAGGGCTGTTTCCAATAGACCAGGCGCACCAACGCCGCCGTCAGCAGGAACCCGGCCACCACGCCCGCCACGTTCAGGCGCAGGTTGTCCGCACCGGCCTCGCCGAAAAGCGCAACCGCCAGCGTCGCAAAGCCCATCCCCAGCACCGCAAAGGTCGCCACCACCAGCAAGGTGCTGCGACGGGTCTGCTGGCGGTAAGCTTCGGGGCTGAGTGGTTTGATCTCGAATGTCACCATGAGTGGATCCTGAGTAGTCGGAAGGTAAGTCGGTTGAGCGGCATTATCACCGCAATCGGATACCCGCACCTGACGCCGCGCAGACGACTCTCAGACGCAGCGACGACAGCCGCCGAATACAAGGAACGAGATATGCGCCGACTTGTGATCCCTGGTGATTTCGACCGGGTCTACGACATCTACATGCATGACACAGTCGTGCCCTTTCTCGGTTTCGACCTAATGCCGCGCTCAGCTTTCGGCAAGGTGTTCGATCCGCTGTTCGAAAGCGCCAGTTTCTACGTATTCGAGGTTGAGGGGATCGTCCAGGGGTTCTACCAGGTGCGGCGGCATCTCGGCCGTGCCGCGCATGTTGCCTACCTGGGGACGCTGGCCGTCGCGCCGGAGATGATGGGAACTGGCCTTGCCAAAGTGATGATGGAAGACGCGCTCACACGTCTGCGCCGCGCCGGCATCCGTCGGGTGGAGCTGACGGTGGAAGCCGACAATGGGCGAGCGATTGCCTTCTATGAACGCATCGGATTTGTCCACGAAGGCACCCAGCGAGCCGCTTACAAACGCGTCACCGACGAACGCTATGTGGATGAGTTGATGTACGGATTGCTGCTCAGCGAAAGATGATTCAAGGGAGCCGATACTGACCCAGACGACCGGACGGCCTGCGCCGCCCGGCGCCATTCCAACCGTCAGCCCTTGAGCTTCAACGTGGTTTTGGCCACCAGCTCGCCCTGATAGCGCGCGATGGTCAGCTCCTTCGGTGAGGGCTGGCGCGAACCGTCACCGCCAGCAATGGTCGAGGCACCGTAGGGCGTGCCGCCATTCACTTCAGAGATATCGAAAAACTCACCGATGCCGTAGCCGGTCGGCACGATGATCATTCCGTGGTGCGCCAACGTAGTCCAGGTGGAGGTGATGGTCATTTCCTGCCCGCCACCCGTGCCGGTAGAGGTGAACACGCTTGCGACCTTGCCATGCAGCGCACCTTTGGCCCAGAGACCACCGGTCTGATCGAGGAAGTTGCGCATTTGCCCGGACATGTTGCCGAAGCGCGTCGGGGTGCCGAAGATGATCGCGTCGTAATCAGCCAGCTCCGCGGGATTTGCAAACGGTGCGGGCTGGTCGACTTTGCCGCCAGCGTTCTTGAACGCCTCCTCGGGCATGGTTTCCGGCACTCGCTTGACCGTTACTTCCGCGCCCTCGACACGGCGCGCGCCCTCCGCCACCGCGTTGGCCATGGTTTCGATGTGGCCGTACATTGAGTGATACAACACAAGAATCTTCGCCATCTCTGCTTCCTCTTCCGGGTTGGTGTGTTTCGATTTGCCGCTCGGTGTGCTCAGCGCACATCCACCAGCACAATTTCGCTGTCTTCCAGCGCCCTGATCATCAGCCGCGCTTCATCACGTACGGCGACCCCGTCACCCGCGGCAGCAATCTGCCCACCGATCTCGACGCGTCCGCTCGCCGGCACCAGATAAACGTTTCGACCGGCAGCGATTGGGTATTCGGCAACCTGATCGGTGGAAAGTGTCGCGGCCGCCAGCCGCGCATCGGCCCGTATCGGCAATGCCTCGGTGTCTTCTGCCATGCCGCTGGCGAGCGTAACGAACGCACCTGCGCGTTCTGCTGTCGGGAATGGCCGCGTTCCCCAAGCGGGTGGCAGCCCGGTGTGATCCGGGTAAATCCAGATCTGAAAGATTTCGGTGGGTTCGTCTTCAAGGTTGTATTCGCTGTGAGCGATCCCCGTGCCGGCGCTCATGACCTGCACATCGCCTGCGACCGTCCGGCCACGATTGCCGAGGTTGTCTTCGTGGGTGATAGCCCCTTTGCGCACGTAGGTGATGATTTCCATATCGCTGTGCGCATGGGTCGGGAAACCTGACTGCGGGGCGATGATGTCGTCGTTCCAGACTCGCAGACGCCCCCAGTGCATGCGCGCCGAGTCGTGATAACCGGCGAAGGAGAAATGGTGACGGGTATCCAGCCAACCGTGCTGGGCACCACCAAGTTTGGCCCGGGGGCGAATGTCGATCATGGCGCAGCCTCTAAAGGGCGGTCGGCGTCGCAAGGGAGGGCACCGTACCGGATGAGGCTATCTTCTATTTTGTTATTGAGTGTTTGGTTGGATTATTCCGGACAAACCAATCGATAAAGTCGATCTGTTCAGCTGTTAGCGCGCCAAAAACGCCAGCGCCTCTTCAAGTACCCGCTCGGGTACTTCCTCCGGTAAATAATGCCCGGCTGGCAGCGCCTTGCCTTGCACGTCTTGCGCAACGGCGCGCCACTCCTTCATCGGATCGAAACAGCGTTCGACGATGCCATCCGCGCCCCAGAGCACCAGCAACGGCGCTAGAATCATCCGGCCAGCGGCTCGGTCTTCACGGTCATGCTCAAGATCGATCCCGGCGCTGGCCCGATAATCCTCGCAGAAGGCATGGACGGTGCCGGGCAGCTTCATGCAGCGCAGGTATTCGGCGAACGCCGCGTCACTGAAGGGATGTTGGTGATCCGGTCGGGTGGCCACAGCCCCTTTCAGGATCTGCTCGGGGTTGAGCGCGAGCAGGCTCTCGGGGATCGGTGCTGGACGGATCAGAAAGAACCAGTGCCAATACGCGCGCGCAAAGGTCTCGTTGGTCTGGCTATACATGGCCAGCGTCGGTGCGATGTCGAGCAGGATCATTCGTCGCACCGCGTGGGGATAGTCCATGGCGAGACGATGGCTGACCCGCGCGCCACGGTCGTGGGCGAGGATGTCAAAGCGCTCGAAGCCCAGCCCTTGCATCAGCTCGACCTGATCACGCGCCATCTCGCGCTTGCTATAGGCGACGTGGTTTTCACCGCCTTCAGGCTTGCTGCTGTCGCCATAGCCGCGTAAATCCGCTGCAACGACGGTAAAGCGCTCGGCCAGCTGATCCGCAATTTTGTGCCACATCACGTGCGTCTGCGGGTATCCATGCAGCAGCAATAAGGGCGGACCCGAGCCGCCCTGACGGTAATGGATGGTGACGCCATTGACGTCGCGTTGGCCTGGCTTGAACTGCTCGAACATAGGACCGCTCCTGGGACACTGCGGCTGAGTCTAGCCCGCGCCCCAGTAAGTGAATCAAGATTGACTGTTCACCACCGCAAGTCAGCGCCGGTGCGGCGCGCCCACTAAACGGGGCAACGCCGCCTCCGAAGCAACATAGCGTCCAGGTTTACCAACGCGCGCCGACCAGGATCGAGCCAGCGAGCAGCCCGGGGCATCGGAGCTCAGCCGAGCGCCAGAGGCAAAAACAAGGCAATCAGGATGCCCAGCAGGCTCATGCCCAGCGCAGCGAAGGCGCCGCACTCGTCGCCCTCCTCCAGCGCCCTCGCCGTGCCGATGGCGTGGGCGTTGATGCCGTAGCTCAGCCCCCGCGCTGCCGGGTGATCGACGCCGGCCCAGCCTAATAACACCGGCCCTAACGCCGTGCCGATCACTCCGGTGAGCATAACGAACACTGCAGCGAGTGAAGCGAGCCCGCCAATTTGTTCCGCCACCAGCATGGCAATCGGCATGGTTGCCGCTTTGGGCGACAGGCTCATCAGCACGGACACGTCAGCGCCCAGCGCGCTGGAAATCACCAGCGTCAGCACGACCCCCAACACACCGCCGCTGACCAGCGTGATGAGGATCGGCCAGAACAGCTGCTGGATACGCCGGATGTGGCGATACAGCGGCACCGCCAGCGCGACCGTGGCGGGGCCAACCAGAATGGCGATCATCGAGGCGTCTGCGCGGTAGCTCGCATAATCGATGCCGCAGAGATAAAGCGTACCGACCACCAACAGCATGCCGACCATGACCGGCTGCAGCACCAGCCACCCGCTGCGTCGGTAAAGCGCAAGGGCCAGCTGGAAGGCAATCAGCGTCAGCGCGACGGAGAACAGCGGATGGTCGAGCGTCATCGCCCAGACCTGTTTCCAGTCGAGGCCACTCATGAATGATCCTCCTGCCGGCGATCCATGCGTCGGATGAGTACCTGCATCAGCCAGCCGCAAAACGGTACGGTCACCACCAGTGACAACACCAGCCCGGCCGCAATGGCCGGCAGATCCGCGAGCAGCGCATCGGCGCTGGTCATGATTCCCGCGGCCGGGACGATGAGCAGCAGCGGCAGGTATTGCAGCAACAGCGCAGCGGTCTTCTCCAGCGGCTCAGGGATGCCGCGACGCAGCAACAACACACCGAACAACAACACCATGCCGATAATCGGCCCCGGCAAGGCGGGAAGCAGCAAGAGGTGAATGACGCTGCCAAGCAACTGCAGCACGACCAGCCAGGTCAGGCCTTTGAGAATCATTGAGGGAGTCCTTAGTACGGCACAACAGAACGGGCCATCATGCCGTGAATCGCGCGCTGCGGCACGCTTTCGGCTAGACCTCGATCGTTCCTTGCAGGTATTGCACCGCGTGACCCGCGACGAAAACCCGATCGCCCTCCACCCGGCAATACAGCAACCCGCTGCGGCGTGAGGCTTGAAGCGCGACCAGTGACGTCTTGCCCAAACGCCCGGCCCAGAATGGCGCAAGGCCCGCATGAATCGACCCGGTGACCGGGTCTTCTTCGCCGCCATTGGCGGGCCAGAAGTAGCGAGAGACGAAATCCTGCGAGATGCCCGGCGCGGTCACTACGACGTCCAGAGGCGCGAGTGACTTGAGCGCTTCGAGATCAGGCGCCAGCTGCCGCACCTGGTCCTCGTGTTCATAAACGGCAAACCAGGCCTGACGATTCTTCAAGATCGCCGTCGGCAACAGGCCCAGGCCGGAGAGCAGCCCGACGGGAGGATTGTCCACGGGCTCTGGCGCACGGTTGGGGAAGTTCATCTCCAGACAGCCATCGTCCAGCCGAGCGACGCTGATGTCGCCCACGGCACCGGCACGGAATGTCAGCGGTGCTGATGCAATCTGCTGCTCCAGGAGCACAAACGCGCTCGCCAACGTGGCGTGACCGCAGAAATCGATCTCCGTCAGCGGCGAGAACCAGCGGATATGAAAAGCGCCGTCGGCCTCACGCACCAGGAATGCCGTTTCCGACAGGTTGTTCTCCATCGCGATCGACTGCATCTGCGCGTCACTCAGCCAATGCTCCAGCGGCACCACCGCTGCAGAGTTGCCTTTGAAACGCTCCTGGGTGAATGCGTCGACCTGATAGATCGGTAACTTCATGCGCGACTCCTCGCAACGCGCCCGCCATTCGGGCGCAAAGCAACCAGTCTCGCTGCGCCGCCGGCGACGGGCAATACCGCAGGGTGTAACCGCCAGCGCCGTAGCGGCGCTGAAAGTTTTAGCGCTCCGAGGCCATACTGGCGGTGAGCGTTGGCTGGATCGGCGCGGCGGGCTGGCACTGCGTCTGCGCGTTGGCGTGCAGATACGGCTGCAGTATCGGCGCCATCCCCTTAAGCACCTGCACCGGCAACGCGGAGGTGAAGCGGAAGCTTTCCGCACCACGCCCCGGAACGTACGCCGTCAGCGTGCCGAAATGGTTCGGTCCGAGATAGAAGACAAACGTGGCGGTGCGATTAAGCGCCAGCGAGCTGATCAACCGGCCGCCAGCGCCGACGGTCTGAATCCGGTTATCGCCCGTCCCGGTTTTTCCACCCACCTTCAGCGGCTCGCCGTCGGCCTCCAGGAAACTTCCGCGCAGCCGTCTTGCCGTACCGCCTTCCACCACACTGCCCAGCGCATCGCGCAAGGCCGCAGCTACCTCACTGTGCAACACCCGTACGCCCGCGTCCGGCTTGATGCCCACGCGGGTTTCATAGGGTGTTTCGCTCGCGAAATGGAGGCTGTCGATACGCACGCTGGGTAACCGCACGCCATCGTTGACGATGATGCCCATCAACTCCGCCAACGCCGCGGGCCGGTCGCCGGAGCTGCCGAGCGCGGTCGCCAGCGACGGCACCAGATGGTCAAACGGATATCCCAAGCGCTGCCAGCGACGATGAATGTCGGTGAAGGCCTCCACTTCCAGCATGATGCGGATGCGGCTGTCGCGGGCGCTCTTGTGCCGACTGCGGAACAGCCAGCCGTAGACCTCCTGACGCTCGGCGGTGCTGGCGGCGATCACCTCGGAGATGCCGGCTTCGGGATGCTTGATCAGGTAGCCGAGCAGCCACAGGTCCAATGGATGCACCCGAGCGATATACCCCTGATCCGGCAGGCTATAGGCACCCGGTGCGTAGCGGCTGTACAGCGAGTCGAGCGTTTTGTCGCTGAGCTCGGTCTCCGGCAGGTTTCGCTTGAGAAAGTCGTCGAAGGTGGCGCGATCGGCCTCCGGCATGAGGTACCGGTGCACGGCAGCCAGCCGCGGCGCGGTCGGTCGCATACCATCCAGCAGCGTTTCGATGCGCGCGTCGGCAGTCTTGTCACGGTACTTCTTCCAGAACCGCTGGATGAAGACGGAGCCCTCGCGGTCGGCAAAACGCCTGAGGTATTCGCGCCGCTCCGGATTGTCGTCGCTTTTCAGCAACTCCGCCCCGTTGGACGCCTGATAGGTGCTGTAGCTCACCAGGTCGCGCATCAACCGCACGAACGGCAGATTGATGGATTCCTGCAGCGCCTCGCGCATGGTCGGCAGGCGACCGTCATCCTCACGGCTGAAGTTACCGAAACGGTGCATGCCGGCGCCGGTAAAGAAGCGCTCGGTCGGGCTGGCCGAATACTGACGGTCCAGTGCGGCGTCGAGCATGGCCGGCAGATTGCGATCCTCGTTCTGGATCAGATAACCGAGCGCCCAGCGCGTCAACGGATCGACCGCCTCGGCTTTGCGCAGTTCGCTGATGCTGCTTTGTGCGTAGCGATCATGCAATTCAGCGATGACCTCTAGGTAGGTGGTCAGCACACGCAGCTTGGCCGTCGACCCCAGCTCCAGCTTGCTGCCTTCGTTGATATCGAATGGTTGATTGGTGTTATCGGTCTGCACGCGTACCCGGAAACCCTGCTCGCCACGCTCGAACAAGGTGAAGCTGTAGCGGACATCGGCGGTACGCTCTGGCGACAGCATGCGCTCGCCGAACAACCCGACCTCGCCGGCGAATCCGGGCTCCGCGAGGCGATGCAGGTACTCGGTGACCTGAGTCTGCAATGCGCCATGCAGCGGCGTGGTAGCGGCCAGGTCCAGACGGTCCAGCTCATACAGCGACACGCCCAACAAGCTGCTCAGACGCATGCGCGCCGCGGTAATGCCTTTGCTCGAAGGCACCTCGCGAACCCCCGACTCGACCCGCAAGTCGCGGAACACGACCTTCTGCTGCAAGGCGGCGTTGCGCAAGCGCGTGCTGATCACCCCGCCATTGGCGAGCAGGCGGATATGACTGTCGGTGAGTTCGGCCATGTCATCGCGTCCGGCGCCAAGGTAGTAGGACGGCCGGCGCTGCGCGATAAGCAGCGAAAGTACCTGACGCAGCGCCAGGCCCTGAGCTTCATAGCTCGTCTCAGCGTTGCGGCGTGAATCGAGCAGGCGGTTAACCTCGGCGAAGTCCGCGCCGAACCAGAGCCGCAGCCCATCGGCGATACCGTGTACCTCACCATGACCATATGCCGCGGAAAG
This sequence comes from Pseudomonas sp. DNDY-54, assembly GCF_019880365.1. Taxonomy (NCBI): domain Bacteria; kingdom Pseudomonadati; phylum Pseudomonadota; class Gammaproteobacteria; order Pseudomonadales; family Pseudomonadaceae; genus Pseudomonas; species Pseudomonas sp. DNDY-54. The sequence continues at coordinate 1,406,532 of NZ_CP082271.1, read as the reverse complement.
CGGCACGCTGTTGAGGTAGTCACGCACGATGCGCTTGCGCGTGGCCAACGTCTGTTGGCCCTCGCGGTACGTGCGCACGCTGGCTGAAATCATCTGCCGAATCTTTTCTTCGGCGCTCCCGGTTCGCCCTTCCGGTGAGTGTCGGTATTTCTCAACCTGGGTCGCGAGGGTACTGCCGCCTGCCGCCTGGACCGGCAAACCAAGCTTCTTTTCGACCTGGCTCACCGCCGCCATGGTAAACCGCGGCCAGTCCACCGCCGGGTTCGCGCGGGGGCGCTCAGCGTTCAGCAAGCCACGGTCCTCGATAAACAGCAGGCTCATCGCAATGATCGGTGGCACATCTTCGAAGGTTTCGTAGTACTGATGCGGGTAACTATTCGCGTAAAGCGGTTCGCCACGGCAGTCGTCGATGGTCAGCCCGGCCTGGGACTTTTCCGGATAGGGCACGAAAAAGCCGTGGCTGACATAGCGTTGCAGGGCCGGGGAAAAGCGAACCTGTTGTTGAATATCGAAACCCCGCTCGCTCAGCCGCTCAAGAAACGTCGGGAGCGCTGCGTAGCCCAGACGTCGGTCGAAAGGGCCCGCCTCGGGAAATCGGATCGCGCTACTGGCGCCGGGCTCAAGCTGATAGTCGAGATTCGCCGCGTAACGCGTCAACCAAAGCGCCTGCAGCTTGGAGGTATGCATTTCGTGCCAGGCGGCATAGCCGCCGCCGGCCAATAAAGAAACGCCCAGCAAAACGCCCATACGGCGCGCCAAACGGCTCCCGTGGCTAGGTGTTTTACCGGGTTTGCTGGTGGATGACGCACGCTTGCTGCCACCCGCCCGGGATGTATCGGTCCGCCATACTGCGCCCATCTTTTCCGGCCTGGCTTCCAAAGGAAATTACAGGCTTAAGCTTAGCTGGCAGCGCTTCGTTCAGAGTGCCCAAGCAGACGAACGGAGAGGCTCAAATTCGCGCCTCACGAGTCAAACGGCCGGCCTAAACGGGGCATGAAATCACTGGATCCAGCGCGGATAAAAACCGAGTTGCGACTGCAGACGAGCATCATGCAGATGCAAGACCTCAGCAGACAGTGGCTTCTGGCTCGTTTCGCCATCGGCGGCATCCCCACGGAAGAACACGCGACGGCCATCTTCAAGCGTCAGAAACAGACCCAAAGCACCGTGACCGGGCAGCTTGACCAGCACCAGCCGTTCGTCGCCAAACAGGTCCAGGCTCTCCTTAAAGCCACCGTATGGGCGTCGCTGGAAGCGCAACGGCTGCCATTTGACGCCGTGGGCGAATTGCGCCGGGATCACCGCCGGAGGCGTCGCGTCGTGGGCGTAGCGGATGGCCTCCTGGCTGGCAAGAACCGGCACGTCGGCAAAATCAGCCAGCCCGGACGCGTACTGCCAGCGGGCACATCCCATGACAATCCGGTCAACCGCAAGGTCGTCGCGATCCAGTTGATCACGTACTGGCCGCACCGCTCCGTAGCGTTTCCTGCGCCAGGGTAGCTCGCTGTCCAGCTGCGCATCGATTTCCCGCCCCAACCCCGTGCCGAACAGTAGCCGGCTGCCCTGGTGCTCGATCAGCACCGCGATGTGGTTTATGGGTGGAGGCTGTACCCAGCCACCATCACGCCAGGCGTATTCGCCGCTGGAAAGCGTCTGTGAGGTGCGAACGAGGCTAAAGCGCAGTGCCGCGGCATCCACGCTCGCGGCCAACAACATCAGCAACAGGCCGACCATTCTTGAGCTACGCATCGCTCACCCCTGGTTCCGGAAGGAACGGTGAGACATCCGGTGCAGCGAACGACAAGGGCAGCCTTGAACGCCGCAGCGTCCACCGGCCCGGCGCCAACGCAAGCATGCGTTCGGCGCCTACCGGCGCGGTGATGTCAAACGCGGCGAACTGCTCGGGCCAGACCACTTCCGCCAGCGCTTGTAGGTGGAGCAGATCACCGTTGGCGAAATTGATGAACAACAACCCACAACGCGGCTCGCGGACCAGATTGCCCAGGGTATTGAACAGCCGGTTGCCGCTGTAATCCGGCATCCAGAGGCGACCATCACGCCCAACCTCGACGAACCCGACCGGGCCCCCGCGATGTGAAATATCAACGCCACCACCTTGCAGGTCCGGACTCTGGCTGGCGATGAACAGCGTGTCAGCCTGTTGCACCTGAGTGAGCCATTCCGAGTCCAACCCTTCGCCTTCCAGCATTAACCCTGGCAGACGGTCGACCGGCTGCCACTCTCGCGCTTGGATGTACTTCGGACAGTTGCCGAATGACTGCGCCACGGCAACGCTGAAGCCCTGCGCATCACGCTCGATGATCCGTCCGTTCAATCGATTGCGCCGTCGGGTCGGCCACTCCAACCCCAACAAACCGACCATGGCGCCCGGGTGCAGCAACGGCGCGATCGGATCGTCAGCGTGCGGGCTGGCACCGATGCACAGCAGTTCGGGGTGCGGCGACCAGGCGAACCCGGCCGGCCCCCAGAGCAGGGACGCATGAGGCTGCCCTTCGCTATCGGCTGCGGCAACCAGCAGCGCCGGCAACTGAGCGAAGAACGCTCGATGCTGTTCGGGCATGAACGAACGGATCACTCGACGGCCGATCTGCTCAGCTTTATCGCGTACGCCTGCGCGGCTCTGCACCCATTGTTCACCGGCGTGAAAAGGGCTGCTCATGGTGACTGCCCCTTATTCCAGGCCGGGCATGCCGACGTAACCCGGCAGCTCGCGGATGCGTGAACACCAGGCACGTACGGCAGGGTACGGCGCGAGATCAATGCCGCCCTCACCCGCTAACGCCGCGTAGGGGTAAACCGCGATGTCGGCGATAGTCGGGACAGCGCTCTCAGCCAGCCAGGTGTGTTCGGCCAGTTGCTGTTCGAGCACATGCATCGCAGCCAGCGCACGTGTAGAAGTCAACGCCTCGTCGATCCGAAGACCGAACAGGCGCGCCACTCGGGCCGTTGCCGGACCATGCTGCATCTCGTTCGCGGCGAAACTCAGCCAGCTGGCAATACGCGCCTGGATTAGGGCGTCCTGCGGAAACCAGTGTTCCTCTGCGTAGCGCCGCGCCAGATAGACAAGAATGGCTTGCGAGTCGACCATCCTTACGTTCTCGTCTTCAAGTACCGGAACCTGTCCGCGCGGATTGATCGCCAGAAAAGGCGGCTGCTTATGCTCGCCATTCACCAGATCAACCGGCACCAACTCAACCGGCCGGCCAATCAGACCGAGGAACAGGCGCGCCTTGTAGCAGTTACTGGACAACGTCAAATCGTACAGTCTCATCATGTCGCTCCTTTAAGGATGGGTGCAGATGCACGACTGGATAATAGACAGACCTGTCTGTACACTTCAAGCATATTTTTTGTCCTCTCCAGGCCGGTTGGAGGGAACGCAAACGGTCCCGCATAATGGCCGTCTGAAGGAGACCTGAATGGCAACCAACAAGCGCGATCAACTACTCGATACGGCCGAGCGGCTTTTTTACACGGAGGGTTACCACGCCACGGGAATTGATCGGATTCTCAGCGAGTCCGGTGTGGCGAAGATGACGCTGTATAAACATTTCAAGTCAAAGGAAGAGCTGATCCTGGCCGTGCTGGACGCGCGGCAGCAGCCAATGCTTGAGCGTCTGCACGAGGCTCGCAGCAAACTCCCGCCACGCAAGGCATTGCTGGGCATTTTCGACGGCTTGAACGAGATGATTCACAGCCAGAAGGCGTTTTGCGGCTGTCTCTTCATCAATGCGGCGGCGGAATACCACGACCGCAACCATCCGATTCACCAGCGCGCCGCGGCCTACAAGGCGCAGTTCCAGGCGCACCTGCGCGAGCTGCTGGAAGCCATGGAATCTCCGCAGCCCGAGCAGTTGGCGCGGCAACTGCAATACCTCGTTGAAGGTGCGCTGAGCATGGCGCACATCGAGGGGCCGGGTGACCAGGCCCTGCTGGCCAAGACGGCAGCCAAGCAGTTGCTAGACGCCGCGGGCATCCCAGCCTGATGCCCGCGGCGATTCATAATTGATAACAAGCGTTTAGGCGGCTGGCGCTTCCTTCACCCGGAACCAGGCCGCATACAGTGCCGGCAGGAACAGCAGCGTCAGAGCGGTCGCAACGATCAATCCGCCCATGATCGCCACGGCCATGGGCCCAAAAAACACACTGCGCGACAGCGGAATCATCGCCAGCACTGACGCAAGCGCAGTCAGCACGATGGGCCGGAAGCGCCGTACCGTGGCGTCGATGATTGCGTTGAAGCGATCCTGGCCTGCACCAATGTCCTGCTCGATCTGATCCACCAGGATCACAGAGTTACGCATGATCATCCCTGACAGCGCGATGGTGCCAAGCATGGCCACAAAGCCGAACGGTTTGCCAAACAGCAGCAGGAACAGCGCGACACCGATCAGCCCCAGCGGCGCCGTGAGGAACACCATGGCCGAACGCGAGAAGCTCTTGAGCTGCAGCATCAACAGGCTTACCACGACAATGACGAACAGCGGCATACCGGCGTTTACCGAGGCCTGACCGCGAGTGGAATCTTCCACGGTGCCGCCAACCTCCAGCAGATACCCGCTGGGGAGCGCCGCACGGATCTCGCTAAGCGTCGGTTCGATCTGCTGAACCAGGGACGCCGGTTGTTGATCCCCGTAGATGTCGGCCCGCACCGTTACCGTTGGCAGGCGATTTCGGTGCCAGATCACGCCTTCTTCGAAACCGTACTCGAGGGTTGCGACTTGCGACAACGGCACACTACGGCCACTGGCGGTGGGAATGGCAAGGCTTGGCAACATGCTTAGCTGCTCGCGCTCACGCGCCGTACCACGCAGCTGGATCTCGATCAGTTCATTGTCTTCCCGGAACTGGCCGGCGGTTGTGCCGGTAAACGTACGCCTGAGAAACTCGGAAAGCTCGAGCGTGCTCACGCCGAGGGCGCGGGCGCGATCCTGATCCACATTCAGCCAGACCACCTTGCTCGGCTCTTGCCAATCAAGATGCACGTTCGCTACGTACGGGTTATCGCGAACCTTGGCGGCCACCTGACGCGCCAGCTTGCGGACGACATCGATGTGCTCTCCAGTCACCCGGAACTGCACCGGATACCCCACCGGCGGTCCGTTTTCCAGGCGACTGACACGCCCGCGCAGCGTTGGGAAATCCTCTCTGAGTCGCTCGATCAGCCAGCTGCGCAGCGCTTCGCGCTCGTCGATGCTGTTCGCCAGCACCACGATCTGCGCAAAGCTCGTCGCCGGCAATTGCTGATCCAGTGGCAGGTAGAACCGTGGTGAGCCATTGCCAATATAGGCAACGTAATTGTCGATACCGGCCCGGTCCTTGAGCATCTCTTCAAGGCGGTGGACCTCGGCTTCAGTGGCCTTGAGCGATGCCCCTTCGGCCAGCTTCAAATCCACCATCAACTCAAGACGCCCTGACGCCGGAAAAAACTGCTGCGGGACGATGCGGAACAACCCGATCGCACCGACGAAGAGCAGTAACGTCAGGACGATGACTGTCTTGCGCCGCTGCACACAAAAATGAATCACTCGCCGAACCCGCTGGTAAAACGGTGTCGAGTAGGGGTCATGCCCCTGGTCGCTGCCGCCGTGCTTCTGCGCGTGGCGCTTCGCCAGGTCAGGCAACAGTTTTGCGCCGAGAAGCGGCACGAACACAACCGCCGCAATCCACGACGCAATCAGCGCAATGGTCACAACCTGGAAAATGGAACGGGTGTATTCGCCGGTGCTGGACTGCGCTGTGGCAATCGGCAGAAAGCCCGCCGCGGTAATCAGGGTCCCGGTGAGCATTGGAAAAGCCGTACTGGTCCAGGCGTAACTCGCTGCCTTGAGCCGGTCGAACCCCTGCTCCATTTTGATCGCCATCATCTCCACGGCAATGATCGCGTCGTCCACCATCAGACCGAGCGCCAGCACCAGCGCGCCCAGCGAGATCTTGTGCAAGCCGATGTCCAGGTAGTGCATGGTTGCGAACGTCATCGCCAAAACCAGCGGAATGGACAGCGCGACCACGAGGCCGGTGCGCACGCCGAGTGAGAAGAAACTCACCAGCAGCACAATGATCAGCGCCTCGATCAGCACCTGCACAAACTCGCCGACACCTGTCTTCACGGCGGCTGGCTGATCGGACACCTTGCGCAGCTCCATGCCTGCCGGCAATTCCTGCTGCAGCCTGGCGAACTCACCTTGCAAGGCTTCACCGAGCATGAGGATGTCACCACCCGCTTTCATCGATACGGCAAGGCCAATAGCCGGCTCGCCCATGAAGCGCATACGCGGCGCCGGCGGATCATTGAAGCCGCGGTAAACCTCCGCAACGTCACCGATGCGGAAGGTGCTGCCCGCGACGCGAATGGGAAAGTCGCGAATCTCCTTCACGGTTTCGAAACTGCCGGTCACACGTAACTGGACCCGGTCGCTGACGGTCTCGACGAAGCCAGCGGACATCACTGTGTTCTGAGCTTCGAGCGCTTGCTTTACCGCTTCCAGCGGTACGCCCAGATTCGCGAGTTTGACGTTCGACAGCTCAATCCAGATCTTCTCGTCCTGCAATCCGATCAGCTCGACCTTGCCGACATTGGTGACCCGCTGCAGCTGCAACTGGATGCGGTCGGCGTAATCCTTCAGCACGGCATAGTCGAAACCCTGGCCGGTCAGCGCGTAAATATTCCCGAAGGTGGTGCCGAACTCGTCGTTGAAGAACGGCCCCTGCACGCCTGCCGGTAAGGTGTGGCGGATGTCACCGATCTTTTTGCGGATCTGATACCAGAGGTCAGGGATCTGCTCGGAGTGCATCGAATCGCGCGCCATGAAGGTCACGTTGGATTCACCCGGCCGCGAGAACGACACGATGCGTTCGTATTCGCCGGTCTCCATCAGCTTCTTCTCGATGCGCTCAGTGACCTGCCTCGAGACCTCCTCGGCGGTCGCGCCGGGCCACTGGGTCTGGATGACCATGGCCTTGAAGGTAAACGGTGGGTCCTCGCTCTGACCGAGTTTGCTGTACGACAACGCTCCGACAACGGCCATCAGAAGCATCAGATAGATGACGATTTGCCGGTTCCCTAACGCCCAGGCGGAAAGATTGAAGCGCATTCCGATTACTCCTGAGCGGCCAGTTCGACCGGCCTGTTGTCACGATCGACAGCCCTCACCGGCTGGTTCTCATGAAGCATCTGAACGCCTGCCAGCACGACCCAGTCATCGGCCTGCAAACCGTTGAGTACGGGTACCAGGGTTTCACCGAAGGCCCCCGTCTGCACCACGACGCGCTCCAGCGTGGCGTCGTCTTTCACGCGCCAGACATAAGCCTTGCCCTGCTCGGCGGTCACCGCCGAAAGCGGTACGGCCAGTGGCACCTCGCCATTGCTGCGGATCGAGACCAGAGCGCTCTGGCCGAGCTCGGCAGGGACATCGGCGTCCGCAAAAGCGACCCGTGCGGAGTACGTGCGTGATTGCGGATCAGCAGCGGGAGATAACTCGCGGATGGAACCGGGGTATTGCTTGCCCGGCTGGGACCACACTTCCACCGAGACCGACTGGCCGACCGAATAACGATCCAGCGCCTGCTCCGGCAAGTTGATCGCCACCTCGCGCTCACCATCGGCTGCCAGCACGAATGCCGTCTGGCCAGCTGAGACCACCTGGCCTACCTCAACCCGGCGCTGAGCGATTACCCCTTCGTGAGTTGCGCGCAAAACGGCATAGTCGACCTGGTTGTTCGCCACATCGAACTCGGCGCGAGCCTGTTGCAGACGAGCCTGAGCCGAGCGAAACGCGTTTTCAGAGGCATCAAATTGCGAGCGGCTGACCAGTTGCCGACCCATCAACGTCTTGTAGCGCTCATGCTCGGCTCGGGCGACCCGCAAGTTGGCCTCCGCAGCCGCCACCTGAGCGCGGATGCCTTCCAGTTGCAGTCGTACGTCCTGGGGGTCGAGCCGGGCCAGCGGTTGGTCCTTGCTCACCCGCTCGCCCGCTTCAACCATGCGCTCAACGACCTTGCCGCCGATTCGGAACGCCAGTTCCGGCTCGTAACGCGCATGCACCTCGCCCGGGTAGCTCTCGAACGCCTCGCTCGCCGGTTGCGGCTGGGTCACCATTACCGGCCTGACAGAAAGGGGCTCGGGTTCACCGTTGCCACAGCCAGCGAGCAAAGCGAGGCCAATGACACCGATTAAAGGCAGGGCATGTCGAAACACGTTGAGTCTCTCTCTGTCGCGAAGCGGGTTCTAATACTTATACTGCGCGGTATAGTAAAAATACCGAACTCACCAGTCTAGTATTAAAAACACCTATGACCGACAAACCAGCCGCGCCCTCTGGCCCGGGCCGCCCGAAGGATCTCGCCAAGCGCGAGGCGATCCTCACAGCCGCTCAGGTCTTGTTTCTCAGCAATGGCTACGAAGGCAGCAGCATGGACGCCATCGCCGCGGAGGCAGGCGTCTCGAAACTCACGCTGTACAGCCATTTCAAGGATAAGGAGGCGTTGTTCAGCGAAGCGGTGAAAATAACGTGCGAGACTCGGCTGCCGCGCAAGTTGTTCTCACTCGAAGACGATAGCTCGATCAGGCAGGTGTTGCTGGAGATAGGCCGCGCATTCCAGGCGCTGGTCAACAGCCCCGAGTCCATCGGACTGCACCGCGTCATGGTGGCCATGGCAACGCAGAATCCAGCACTGTCACGTATGTTTTTCGACGTAGGGCCGCAGCGCTTGCTGCTGGATCTCGAACAGCTGTTTGCTCAGGCGAATCAGCGCGGCCTGTTGTGTGCGAACGAACCCATGCGCGCCGCCGAGCACTTTTGTTCGCTGATCAAGGGCGCCACGCATTTCCGACTGCTGATCGGCTATTCAGACCCACCCGACACCGGTGAGGCGGATAAACATGTCCAGGATTGCATCGACGTGTTCATACGCGCCTATGGCACGGCCACAGCAAAAGCAGATTAAGGCGAAGCCATGCCGTTCTCACGGCGGCGCCGCACTAGCCGTGATCGTCACGACGCTTAGAGCGCCGACAGGGTACGGTACTCGTCCTGCGCCAACTGATCGGTCATACCGCTGACGAAATCCTGGAGCATTCGGCACCGGTAGTAGAACTCCCAAAGCGGCCAGTTCGACGCACACTCAGCGTGCAGCTTGATGGCTTCGTGGTAGGCCTTGATCAACTGACTGGGCAACCGCCGAGCCAGCATTTGCAGGTGCGGTTCACTGCGGCAAATGCCTTCAGTCAGTGCCTGAAAGGTGGGCGGACTGACTCGAAGCAACGGCGCATAGGCATCGAGTAGCCCTTGGAGAATCCGGTATCCCTGCAGCTGCAGGGTCTCGACTTCGCGGTGACAGAAAACTCGATTCATCGCGACGTCCTTGAATGTCTGAACGATGGCGTTGGGCAGGCTGGCATCTTCAAGCAGGGCCCGATCCAGGGTCCCGTGATACACCGCCTCGATGTTTTCAATGAACTGCTGAGCTGCGTGCTGCACCAGCGGATGGACCAGGTTGACCCGCAGCCAGATGAAGAACTCGCCGACCTTGTTGATCGGCTCTTTCTGCGCACGCGATTCGGCATAGGCGAGCACGCTGCGGAAACTGCGACCGGTGGCCGCGATTGGTTCGTCCGGCGAACCGTGCTCGGCAAATTTGGCGAGCAGCAGTTGCGACAGCTGCTCGATGGTGAAGATACCTTTCTCCACCGAGTCTTCGATGTCCGCCAGGCAATAGGCGATGTCGTCAGCCGCTTCCATGATGTAGGCAACCGGGTGACGGGTGCCTGGCTGCAGATCCAGCGCTGTGCGCAGATCGCTCACAAATGATTCTTCGGATAGATAGAAACCGGGCTTCTTGTGCAGATACGCGCCAGGTGTCCCCTTCGCCGGCCTTGGCGCATAGGCTGCGCGCACATATTTGAGCAGGCCGGCCGTCTGGGTATAGGTCAGATTCAAGCGCAACAGGCTGACCACCAGCCGAACTGCCTGAGCGTTGCCTTCGAACTGCTTGAGATCGGCGAGCATCTGGCAACGCAACGCGTCATCGCCCTGCCCTGTCGGTACGGCGACGTCGAACAATGCCTCCAGCTTTGCGCCAAACCATTCACCAATCGCGAACTCGCCAAAATGGCCAAACGGCGGGTTGCCGATGTCATGCATCAAACACGTCATCTCAACCAGGCTTTCCAGCGCGCCCTCAAGCCCATCGAGCCCGTATTCGCCTGCCTTGTTGCCAAGCTGCTTATACAGTGTGCGGACAATGAAGCGGCCGGTCTGCTGCACTTCCAGTGAATGCGTCAGACGGCTGCGCACCGCGGCATTGCGCTCCAGCGGAAACACCTGCGTCTTCTGCTGCAGACGACGTACCGCCGCGGAGTTGATGATGCGACCGCGATCGCTTTCGAATTGATCGATGACCAGCGCGAGATCACCGTCTGAAGCCTTCAGCCCGGACTCAGCCGCGCCATAGGGACGCTGGCGGGAAATCTTGTCCTTGAAATTCACTGGCCCCGGCATGGTTACGCTCGCTCTACAAAGGAACAGCGAGCCTATCGCGGCCGGACGGCTTTACCAAGCATCGGGCGCCGATGCGGCCAGCTCGTTTAGAATCGTCCGCCCTGTCACCGGAGCAGCGTCATGACCCGATCGCAATTCCATCTGCAGCATGCGGAACGTGCCACCGCGGAAGCACAGCGCATGCTCATTCAGCGCTCGGTGCTAGGCGCACGCTGGCTGGCCTGGGTCGCAACCGAGCTGTATCAGCTAAAGCCGCCAGAGTTCGCCGCGATGGTGCGTCGGGAACTGGCACGGCTCAACGAAGGCTGACTCAGAGGACGCCAACATCAAGGCCGAAAAAAGATGATCATGCAGTGGCCCGTCGAGGGGCCGTTTCTGCGCGACGAGCTCCGGCGGCTGCCAGGTACCGGAAAGCCCAGTGCAATCGACAAGCAGCTGGCGTTGACGGACGTCTGGCTTGATGGCGATGGCCTGCAAGGTGATCGCGTCGCCGACCGCCGCTTTCATGGCGGGCCAGATCGCAGCGTCTGCCATTATCCGGCAGAGCACTATCACCGTTGGCGCCACGCCTTTTCGCATCTGCAGACGCTCGGCCCCGCTGCATTTGGCGAAAACCTGTCCACTACCGGTCTTGATGAGCGGCACGTTTGCATCGGTGACCGTTTTCGCTGGGGTGACGCCCTGCTCGAGGTCAGCCAGCCCCGCTCGCCCTGCAGCAATCTGGACCGTCGCCACAATGCACCTGGCCTGGCGCGACACCTTGCACAAAGCGGTCGAACCGGTTGGCTGTACCGAACGCTTGAGCCGGGCACCGTTCATTTCGGCGCCGAGCTCTGCCTGATTGAGAGGCCGTTTCCCACCGACAGCGTTCTTCGCGTTTGGCGAAGCTTGCGTGACGACGCGACAAGCGACGCAGAGCTAGCCCGGCTACAAGACCTGCAACCTCTGGCTGGCGAGTACCGCATACGCTTTCGCAAGCGTCTCGATGCAAGGCGCCGCCTGCAAGATCAGGGCACGCTGTTCTGACAACCTGACCGCATCGTAAACCGCGCGGGACCTAAATGCAGAACGTGACGGAACCAGAAAAAGACCGTTCAGCAGGCCTGGCAAGGTCATCAGACAACAAGCTCAAGTATGAGCATGAACTGCCGATGTTGTATTACAACTCATCGTCTTCGGCATTCGCCCGTCTGAGGAAAAACAATGAAGAATCTCAAGGTCACCGCCAAGCTGACGCTAGGCTTCGCCGCGGTACTGCTCCTAACCATCTGCGTCGCTGCTATCGGTGTACTGAGCATGGATGCGCTGATCTCGCGCAGCGATAAGGCTCAGACAGCGGAACACCTGCTGAACGAAGCCGATCAGATCCGCTATGCGCAGATGCGGTTTGAAGAACGGGGAGATGCGACGTACATCGTGCAGGTAACCGATGCGGTCGCCAGGATTGCCGAAATTGTCGAGCAGCGAAGAGCGGGCTTTTCTGAGCCACAGGATCGGGAATACCTCGAATCCATCGTTAGCGAAGCCCGAAATTATCAAACTGCATTCGAGAGGCTCGCCGCGCTGCATGCGTTGAAAAAGCAGACCCGGGCCAACTGGGTCGATGCGGGCAACACCACTGACAAGCTGATCGCCAACCTGGAACGCCGCTGGAACGGTGTCTATGGCAATCCCGTCCTGCACCCAACCAGCGACATTGCCAACATAGCCCTGCTGACCACCGAACTGTCCAAGCAGAATCGCCTGCTGCGCTTCACCGTTCGGGGCTACCTGATGGAAGAATCGGAACCGGCACTACAGGCCCTGAACCAGCAATTCGAGGCCTTGAACGCTGCGATCGCGCCCCTGGAGAGCGAGTTGATAGGGCCGCAAGCCGGGAGCCTAATGACTCTCAAGGCGAGTGCGACCGAGTACGTGGCGCTGGTAAAAAAACTGCCGCCGCTCGTGGCCGAGCAACAAAAGGCGCGGCAGAACATGGAAGCGATATTCGACAAGCTCTATGAACAGGCCCAAGGCATCATTTCCAGTCAAACCCAGAAACGCGCAGACGATGCGCAGAGCCAGAAGCTTCAAGTCATAGGCATCACCTTGCTCGCCATCGTGCTTGGCGTGTTCATTGGTGGCTTGATCGTGCGCCAGATTACCCAACCGCTGAATCAGGCTGTGCTGATGGCCGAGCGGATCGGTGAAGGGGACATGACCGGAGAAATGCCAGCAGAGCGTCAAGACGAATTCGGCCAATTGTTGCAGGCGTTGGGCAAGACCCGCGGCAAACTGCAGACGCTCATCGGCCATATCGGCGGCATCACCACACAGCTCGCGACCGCCTCTGAAGAACTGTCCGCTGTGACCGCGCAAACCAGCGCAGGGGTTACCAGCCAGCGCCAGGAAACCGATCAGGTCGCAACCGCCATGCACGAGATGACCGCCACGGTGCAAGAAGTGGCGCGCAATGCTGAAGAAGCCTCGAATGCCGCACAACGCGCCGACCAACAGGCCGCTAAAGGCAACCTGGTCGTCCAGCGCGCGTTAGCGCAAATCGACCGACTCTCAAGCGAAGTCACGTTATCGGCCGACGCGATGACGCAGCTGAATCAAGAGACCGATGGCATCAGCACGGTGCTGATCGTGATCAACGGCATCGCCGAGCAGACCAACCTGCTCGCGCTGAATGCGGCAATCGAGGCCGCACGGGCGGGTGAAGCTGGTCGTGGGTTTGCCGTGGTGGCCGACGAGGTACGAGGCCTTGCCCAGCGCACCCAGCAGTCAACCGCCCAGATCGAAGCGCTGATTGCCAATCTGCAAAAAGGCGCCCGAAACGCATCCGGCATGATGGATAGCAGCAGCGGCCTTGCCATCGAGACCGTCGCGTTGGCGCAGGATGTTGGACGGGAGCTGCAGGCCATCACCGAAACGGTGTCGATCATTCAGGCGATGAACCAACAGATCGCGACCGCAGCCGAGCAACAGAGCTCCGTGGCGGACGAAATCAATCGCAGCGTTCTCAACGTACGCGACGTTGCCGATCGGTCTGCCGAAGCGGCCCAGGAAACCGCCACGTCTACTGCTGAACTGGCACGGCTGGGCACCGAACTTCAAACGTTGATCAGACAGTTCAAAGTCTGATCACAGCCGTTCCGCCGGCAGCGCAGCGATTGCGTGTCGCTATCCAGCTCTGTCAATCAGGCGTAGTCTCGGCTACCAGTTGATTACAGATCTTCTACGCTCACCGAGGTGCACTGGCCACAGAGCAGACCGACGCAGGGATGCACAACCCAGCCATCAATCCGCGAGGCGACACCATGAGCAAAGGAATGGACACAAAGAAGAACGCTAAAAAGAAACCCCTCAAGACCGCGCAGGAAAAACGCGTGGCTAAACGCGAAAAAGCCAACGGAGCGACGCCCCTGCTGGGCAGCCACGCAGCACGCTGAAGACTGTCCAACGAGCGCCCCGCCCGGTTTCCGGCCCGGGGCGTTTTGCTGTCAGGCCGGCGACCCGCCGAATGCCGTGCGCAGTCGGCCGACCAACCACCCCCCGCTCACGTTGATCACTAGGCCCAGCATCACCAGCAGCGCACCGATTGCCTGCAACCCATCAAGCTGCTCGCCCAGCAGCCACGCGGCGGAGGTCAGCCCAACCACTGGCACCAGCAGCGAAAACGGTGCCACGGTATTGGCCGGGTACCGAGATAGCAGCCGACTCCAAAGCCCATAGCCGAGAATGGTCGCGCCAAACGCCAGGTAAACCAGGACCATGATCGAGCTCAGACCGATCCCGCGCAGGGCGCTTTCGATCATCTGCGGGCCTTCGATGAACCAGGACAGCGCGAAAAACGGTATTGGCGGGATCAAGCTGCCCCAGACCACCAGCCCAACCAAATTCACTTTACCCACCTTGCGCGTGATGATATTGCCCATCGCCCACATGGAGGCTGCGCAAATGGTCAGTATGAAGCCCGCCAACGTCATGCTGCGATCACCTTGCATCCCGATCAGTACCAGTCCGCTGGCGGCGATCACGAGCCCGACCAAATTGGTCGCGCGCAGCCGTTCGCCGAGAAACAGCACGGCAAAGAACAGCGTAAAGAACGCCTGCGATTGCAGGACCAGCGACGCCAGACCAGCCGGCATTCCCACATGCATCGCCGAAAACAAGAACGCGAACTGACCCAGTGAGATGGTCGCGCCATAGGCGATCAACCAGCGCAGGGGCATTTGCGGCCGCTTGATAAATAGAATCGCGGGAAACGCCGCCAACATGAACCGCAGGCAGCCCAGCAGCATCGGCGGAATGTCATCCAAACCGATCTTGATCACGACAAAGTTCATGCCCCACACAACAATCACGACAAGGGCCAGCAAAAGATCCTTCGGTGACATGTCAGGCCCCCTGTACAAAGACTTCATTAAAGCCCGAGCGCAATGCAGGCGCACACGTACAGCGAGCGGGCAAATAGCCCGTACAGTCCTGCCGGCTGATGCCGCCAGCCCAAGAGTAAAAAGTCACTGCGCTCAGGCCGTGCCTGCTTTGGCAGCAACAGCTAGAATCGACGCCTATCAACTCACCTGACGACGAGAGCAACCATGGGCGCACAGTGGAAAGCGAAACATAAGGAGGCAGCCGCCAACGCCAAAGGGCGCACCTTCGGCAAGCTATCTAAGGAAATCATGATCGCGGCGCGCAGCGGTGCTGACCCGGATATGAATCCCCGTTTGCGCCTGGTGGTTGAACAGGCCAAGAAAGCCTCGATGCCGCGTGAAACCCTGGAGCGCGCCATCAAGAAAGGCGCCGGACTGCTGGGTGAGAGCGTCAATTACGAGCGCACAACCTACGAAGGTTTCGCCCCGCATCAGGTGCCTTTGATCGTTGAGTGCCTGACCGACAACGTCAACCGCACGGTGGCGGAAATACGCGTACTGTTCCGCAAGGGCCAGCTCGGCGCATCCGGTTCGGTCGCATGGGATTTCGATCATTGCGGCATGATCGAGGCAGTCCCTGCGTCAGCGGACGCCGACCCCGAGCTGGCAGCCATAGAAGCCGGCGCGCAGGATTTTGAAGCAGCCGACGACGACGCCACGCTTTTCATTACTGACCCCAGCGATATGGACGTGGTCAGCCGCGCCCTGCCCGATCAGGGTTTCACGGTGCAGTCGGCGCAGCTCGGCTATCGACCGAAGAACCCAGTTACTACCCTGACGGATGCGCAGCTGGAGGAAGTCGAGGCGTTCCTAAACGCCATTGATGCCCACGACGACGTGCAGAACGTTTACGTCGGGCTGGCTGGCTGACAAGGCGACTGGGTGACGGAATCGGACCAGGAAGAGGCAAGGCCAATGAGCACCAACAAACCGAACACACCATACGCCCAGCGCGAGCAGGGCTATCGCGAAAAAGCACTGAAGATATACCCCTGGGTTTGCGGACGCTGCGCCAGGGAATTTTCGGGAAAGCGGCTGAGCGAGTTGACGGTCCATCACAAGGACCACAACCACGACAATAACCCTGAAGACGGCTCGAACTGGGAGTTGCTCTGCCTGTACTGCCACGACAACGAGCACTCTCGATACACCGATAACCAGTACCACGCCGAAGCCAAACCAGGCAGCGATTTAGGGCCGAAGGAAACGTTCAAGGCCTTCGCCAATCTGGGCGACCTGCTCAAGGGCAAGCCGGACTGACCCCGTCCGGCCCTGTAGATTCCGGTTATTTGACCAGCAACACCGGCACCGATACTTCATGCACGACCCTGTTGGCGACAGAGCCCATCAGCATGCCGGTGAAGCTGCCCAGCCCACGGGTACCCATCACCACGGTGTCGCAGCCCAACCGCTGCACCGCATCGTTCACCTGCTCCGCTACATTTCCGAGGATCGCGTGGGTTTGATGCGGAATACCAGCAGTCTGCAGCGCCGTAGCGGCTTCCGCGAGGGTGCGGTGTGATTTATCGAGAAAGCTTTTGTTCAGCTCATCCACGGCATTAGCGGTGACGAACTCGCCGTAGAGCACCGGTTCCTGTTGCACGTTCAAGACATGCACCTGGGGCGGTTTAGGGGCATCGGCGGCAAAATCGATGATGTAGTTCAGCGCCCGTTTGGCGTTGTCCGAACCGTCGTAAGCGAGAAGAATATTGCGCATAGTAGGTCTCCATGACTGTTGGCGACAGCATAGACCAACGCCCTAGCACGCTGGCGGCGCAGCATCAGATCCATTGCTCTGGATCAACTGCGCGGTCCAAGCTCCTCCATATAAGGCCAGACCATGATGACAACCAGCCCCGTTCCGTTTGGCGTCGGCGACGCTTCTTTTCAGGCAGCAGGCGGCGAAGCCGGTATCGAGCGCCTGGTCGCGGACTTTTATGAAGTGATGGAAGAAAGCCAAGCCGCTGCATGCGTGCGTCGCCTCTATCCGCCGGATCTCAATGAATCACGCGAACGGCTTGCCGCCTTTCTGTGCGGATGGTTGGGTGGGCCGCGCCGTTACGCTGAAAAGTTTGGCAGCATCAGCATCCCGCAATTCCATATGCGCTGGACCGTGGGAGCGTCCGAGCGCGATGCCTGGCTCCAGTGCATGGCCGAGGCCATAGCCAGGCAACATTACTCAGCGGACTTTTCCAGCTACCTGTTAGCGCAGCTGCAAGTACCTGCCGAGCGCATCCTGCAAGCCGGCCAGCGGAATTGCCCTGCGCACCCGCGCTAGCCTGCTTCGTCCTGCCGGACCAATCGGCCGAACCCTGAAGTGTCCGCTGCGTCATACCCTTACAGGGTCACGATGTGCGCCCTGCCGTGCCCTGTTCAACAGCGCTGTCAGGTAACTGAATGAAGATCCGCTTTGCCTCGGTCAACGAGCAAAAAATTCGAGATGCAGGTGAGTTTCTCGCTCAACGCGGTATCGAGATCATCAACTTCCCGGTGCGCATCGTTGAAACCCAGACAGAAGACCTCCATCAGTTGGTCAGTGACAAACTGCTGGATGCATTCAAGCTGATCGGCAAGCCCGTTTTCGTCGAACATTCCGGCCTGTTCATCAGCAGCCTGAATGGCTTTCCAGGCGGCCTTACGCAGACGTTCTGGGACCGCTTACATGCCGTGCGCTTCTCGGAACTGATCGGCAGCTTGGACGATTCCTCAGCGATAGCCCGCACGTTGATTGGCTACTGCGATGGCCGCAAGCGGCACTTCTTCGAGGGTGAAGTCAGTGGGCGTATTTCTCGCGAACCCGCGGGTGAAGAAGGGTTCGAGTGGGACAACGTGTTCATCCCCGACGGCTATACGTGTACGTTCGCCGAGCTGGGCGGCATCCATAACGAGCTATCCATGCGCAAGCGGGCGTTAGAAGCCTTCGTCACGCACCTGCGTGGTATCTGAGCGAGGTGGTTGATGCAGAAGCTTCTGGAAGCCTACCGGCAGAATCGCCTGATCCTTTTTGTAGGCTCCGGCGTGTCGGCGAATATCGGACTGCCTCCGTGGCGCGACCTGATCGACGAGATTGCACTACAGCTCGATTACGACCCCGACGTGTTCGACACTTATGGCAATTTCCTCTCCCTCGCCGAGTATTACCGCATCAAGAAGGGCAATATCGGCCCCCTGCGGAGCTGGATGGACCGCGAATGGCATAAGGACATTCAGATTCGCGATTCAGAAATCCACAGGTTGATCGTGCAAGGACGCTTTCCGGCCATCTACACGACCAACTACGATCGCTGGCTAGAGAACGCCCATGATGCGCACGGCGTCAGCTACATCAAGATCGCCAATGCCAGCGACTTGGTAAAAGCCCGCGATGGGGTTCGGCAGATCGTCAAGTTTCACGGCGACTTCGATGACGATGATTCGATCGTGCTGGACGAGACCAGCTACTACGAGCGGCTGCAGTTTGAAACCCCACTCGACATCAAACTGCGGGCGGACACCTTGAGCAAGGCCGTGCTGTTTATCGGCTACAGCCTTTCAGATACGAACATTCGATTATTGTTCTACAAACTTTCAAAGATGTGGAATGAGCACGAAACGCTGGGCGTTCGGCCGATTTCATATGTTTTCTCACACAAGCCGAATCCTGTGCAGGAAGAAATTCTGAGCCAGTGGGGGATTCAAATGATCAGTTCGGAAGATGACGAGCCGGGGCTGGCATTGAAGAACTTTCTCAGAGGGCTTGTAGAAAGCTAATCGAAACTTTTAGTAACCCAACAAACGAAACGGAGTGCGAGTGCGAGTGCGAGTGCGATGCATCGAAGCATCGCACTCGCTGGGCTTAGTAGTTGTAACCGATACCCACGCTATAGAAGAACGCACCATCGTCGTAGCGATCACGCGCGTCACTTCCACTCTTGAACAAGAACTGATATTCCGCCATTGCAGTAATGAACGTTTTGTCCTGTACCCAGTATTTCAAACCCACTTCAGGACCGCCCATGAACGTCTCATCAACCTCCTCGCCGTAAATACCACCGACGCTCAGGCCAACAAACGGACGGGTATTGCCGCTGCCGAAGTGATAGTCATAGAACACACGGGTAGAGCCGTCGAACTGCACACTCTCGCCTTCAGAGTCACGCGCATTCACTGTCTGCCGAATACCCCACATGGAAGCATCGTCCAGGTATGTACCCCAACTACCTTGTACGGAGAACACTGTATCGTCGAAGTCCTTATCGCTACTGCCCGCACCGCCCAATGTAACCTCACGATCACCCGCTACCGGAGCGGCAACAGCGAACGCGGGAAGCATGGCGGCGACCAGGAGGGAAGTTTTGAAAAGTTTGTTCATGACAACACCTCTTGTTCTTAATATTGCGGAATACGCAGTGACGCTTACGCGGTGCGCATTAGTAATGACACGACCACTTTCACACTGTTCAATTTATTTTAGATATGTAGCGCAAGTAGCTGTATAGAAAGAGTTTTTTATTTTATCTCGCCGTTTCGCTAGTTAATCAAAGCAGCATAAAACTGAATCAAATACACTTCCTTAAACTAGCGAAACGGCGAACACAAACTAACTGACGAAACGTAAATACTGCTTCTATCTAACAATCGGAGCGACTTTGAGACCGTCTGTGAGTTCAGATAGAACCGCCTTGCCGGGCAACCGTGTCGTCAGGGATTGGATCGTCCTCGGGGTCTGCGTCGAAGTCCCGACCCATCGCAATTCGCAACCAAACCGGGACCAGCAACAAGCCCACTGCAATGCATATCCAGCTGATCATGGAACTGCCATCCGGTGGAGGAAACATCAAACGGCCGACGCCGACCAAAAGCGAGAAGAGCGAAGCGGCCGTCACCGCCACCGCAAAGAGCCGCGTCCCCAGCGCCTTGACCGACACCGATGCAGCAACCCCGTTAAGCGTGGCGGCGTGGCGCCAAAAACCGAACGGACGAACACGACGATAGAACCGCTTCAGCGTCGCATCGTCAGTTGGCGGCGTGATGAAGGTGACGAGAATGGCCGCGCTTGTTGTCGTCAGCGCCATGATGCCGAGGCGTATCCACTCACGCTCAGGATCGGTACCGAGGTAGTAAAGGAGCAGCGGTGCCGTGATCAGCGACACGGCCATGGCCGTCAGTTCGGAAAATAGGTTGATCCGTTCCCAGAGCCACCTCAGTACCAACACCGACCCCATCCCTGCGCCAAACAGCAACGAGATGAACCAGGCGGTTTGGATCGAGCCCAGGTTGGCCATGATGATCATCGCAATGGCGAGAATAAGCACATTGGACAAACGCGCCACCAAGACCAGCTCGCGATCCCGAGGTTTGCGCTTTAGGACATGCGGGGCGAACACACCGCCGTAGACATCGTTGCTCCAATAGGACGCGCCCCAGTTGAGGTGGGTATCGACAGTCGACGCGAGCGCGGCCAGCAAACCCACCAACATCAGGCCCCGCACACCCGGCGGCAACAGGTCTTCGATACCTTGGACAAATAGCGCCTCGCGCCCGGCAGTAAAGCCGTCGCCCGCCATCTCAGCCGGCGTGAACGGATACAGCACCAGCAACCCGACAGCAATCGCCATCCAGAACAGACTGCGCAGGAAGATCTGCAACCACGTGAACACCAGACCGGCGATTCGAGCGTCTCGGTCGGTCGGGCACGCCATGCTTCGCTGCGCCAGGTAGCCCGTGCCGTCCGAATTCATCTGGAAGAACCACTGAAGACCAATGATCACCAGGAACGGCATCAACGCCTCTCCCGCATCGGCCGGCGGCGAGAAGGACAGCATCTTCCCGGCCTGATCCGAACCATAGAGCTCGACAATACGATCGGTAAGCCCACCGAGCCCACCCGCCGCGTCGACCACGAACCAGGCGTAGAGCAGCGTGCCGACCATGGCCAGACTGAACTGCACGACGTCGGTCTGGACTACCGCACGCAGCCCGCCGGTAATCGAGTACATGGCCGTAAATGCGAGTATCAGCAGGATCGAAATCAGGTTGTTTGCGCTCATCATCGCCGGCTCCAACCCGGTGATGCTCTCGCCCAACTGAATCCCGGTGCTGGCAATGAAACCAACGATCGGGTCGTAGATACCGGCCGGCAACCACAAATGCCACGGCAGAAACACCTCAGCAATGCGGATGGCCGCCACCAGTACCATCGCCAGCACCACGCAGTTGATTACCGTGCCGTAGTAGATCGCCTTGAGCAGGCGCAACGGCGTGACGCCCTTACCGCTGTAGCGCACACGGGTCAGCTCTGCGTCGGTCAATACGCCGGCACGACGCCAACCCACCGCAAACACAAATGCCATTAGCAGGAACGCGAGACCGTAGATCCAGAGCCTCCAAAGGGCGAAAATACCGGCCGTTGCAACTAGGCCGGTCACCAGCAACGGCGTATCGGCGGCGAACTGCGTCGCGCCCATGGAGAAACCGGCCTTCCAGCCCTTTATGGTCCTGCCCGCAAGAAAATACTCATCCAGACTTTGAGAGGCTTTTCCTCGTGCCTTCAGGCCGGAGCCCAGACCGTATAGGATGAAAGCCACCACTATCAGTAGATCCAACATATTGTTATGTCCTTTGTTGGAAGGGCTGTTCTGCTTGAGAACCTGCGAAACGGCGAAAAATTGCAGCGTTCGGATGAACGGACACACGCGCCTAATCACGCTGCGCTGAACCAAGCCCTGCCTCGCTTCACAGCGCATGGGTCAACACGCGCGCCGTCGTCGGATACCGAGAATGTTTGAATTCAGACTGCGTCAGTTACCGGCCGAATGCCGGCCCCTGCTCAACAAGTTCTATCGGGCTCACCGCAGCCACATGCGCGTTCCGGGCGAAGCACGCTGTTGGGTGGTGAGCCATACCGAAATCGTGGCCGGGTTGTGCCTGACTCGCGTGGATGAGGGCTATTGGTTGACGGGCTTATTCGTCGCGCCTGATCAGCGCAACAAAGGGCTAGCGAAGCGATTGGTGACCGAGGCGGTGGCGGCATGCGACGGGCCTGTCTGGCTATTCTGCGAATCGAGGCTGATAGGTTTTTATGAACAGCTGGGGTTCGAAAAAGGCGCTGTGTTGCCGAGCGCACTGGCGGACCGACTCCAGCGCTATAACAGAAACAAAGCGCTCATAGCGCTATGGCACGACAACAAGAGAACCGTATGCGCTCTACCGTTCTGAATATTGCTACAGCCTGTTTGCTCGATGGAAACGGACGGATCCTGGTGGTCCGCAAACGTGACACACGCATGTTCATGTTACCCGGCGGTAAGCTTGAAAACGCGGAGGCACCCATACAGGCGCTGCAGCGGGAGCTGTTCGAAGAACTAGACCTACGCATTGAAGAATCGCAGCTGCATTCACTGGGGCATTTTCAATCGCGCGCGGCCAATGAGCCGGATCACTGGGTGCAAGCCGATGTATTCATTGGTTATTTGAATGGGAAGGTTCGGGTACAGGCCGAACTCGAAGAAATGATCTGGATAGACATCCACGCGCAACAGCAGGAATACCTTGCACCACTGCTGCGCGAGCAGGTGCTTCCTGCATTGCGTCGATGGCTGAGCACAGACAGGCGTTGAATCAGCTCGAGTGGTTATGGAGAAATGGGGTCGCTTGCGGGAAAGGTCTCTTCCAGCGCTTCGTCCAGCTGATCTTCATCAGCCTCGTCCGGGTGACGCTTGATCGGATCTTCTTCTCCATCCTGTTGCGGTTGGACGGGCTGGTCTTGGTTTTTGCCGTTCATTGCAGACTCCTTGGGTGGTTATTCAAGTTAGGCCACCCAGCCGAGCAGTCGTTCGGCAGATACACGGTTGATCCCTAAAACAATGACGCAAAAAAAAGGGGCGGGGCTTAAGCCCCGCCCACCTCCGTCCCTGCTCCTTTATTCCCACTCATCATCCTGATGAACCACATCCAGCGGTCGATCCTGACCGGCCTCCTGCCGGCTGCGCTTGTCCTTAAGCACGGGGTCGATATTACGGCTTCCAGCGACAACAGCAACTCGGAGAAATGCATGATGGCAGCCCGAGCCATCACTTAAATTTTTAAAAAACCGATATAAAACAAGCGCTCAGCCCAGCTCCAGTTTAACGAAAGCGTATTGGCCGATGGTTCTTAACGGTTTGCTTACACGTCTTGTAAGCGAATGCTTACGCACAGAGGAGCTTCATTGGAAAAAGTTTTAGCTGAGGGTTAACTCTGCCAACGGGCGCAATGCAAACTTGAGAGCCCATAAACAAGAATGCCGGATTGGATTAATAGCGAGGATGAGCGTACCCCCACCGCGTTGGCGGGGGTACAGCAGGCTAACGGAACAGGGATTCGCTGGACAGACCGTTACGCTCGAGGATCTCACGTAACCGCTTGAGTGCCTCGACCTGGATCTGACGGACCCGCTCACGGGTGAGGCCGATTTCCTGGCCGACCTCCTCCAGCGTGCAGCTCTCATGACCACGGAGACCGAAGCGCCGTATAACGACTTCACGCTGCTTCTCGGTCAGGTCTGACAGCCATTGGTCGATGCTTTCTGACAGATCGTCATCCAACAACAGATCGCAAGGATCGCTAGGACGGTCATCGGTCAGGGTATCGAGCAGTGTTTTATCAGTATCTGGCCCAAGGGACACGTCTACCGAGGTGACGCGTTCGTTAAGACCCAGCATCCGCTTGACCTCGGCAACCGGCTTCTCGAGCAGATTGGCGATTTCTTCCGGACTTGGTTCATGGTCCAGCTTTTGGGTCAGTTCGCGAGCAGCGCGCAGATAGACATTCAGCTCTTTGACCACATGAATCGGCAAACGAATAGTGCGGGTCTGATTCATGATCGCCCGCTCAATGGTCTGCCTGATCCACCAGGTCGCATAGGTGGAAAAGCGGAAGCCACGCTCAGGATCGAACTTCTCAACCGCTCGGATCAGTCCCAAATTGCCCTCTTCGACCAGATCCAGAAGAGACAGACCTCGATTGACGTAGCGGCGCGCGATTTTCACCACCAGTCGCAAGTTGCTTTCAATCATGCGCTTCCGCCCCGCCGGATCGCCTTTTTGTGCAAGGCGCGCAAAGTGCACTTCCTGTTCGGGAGTCAGCAGTGGGGAAAAACCGATTTCGTTGAGGTAGAGCTGAGTGGCGTCGAGCGCCCGGGTGTAGTCAACAAACTTGTGTTGCTTGACCGTTGCGGCCTTGGGCTTGGTGCCAGCTGAACCAGCGCGCGGGATCTTGGTGACTGCATCCAGGTCCGCGGTCGGTTCCATCAGTAGAACGGCATCGTCTACGTCAAACTCCGGCACTTCTTTTTTGAGAGCCATTATTGTTTTCCTGTTCTGAGTTCGACAACAGGCTCGGGCAACACACGTCCCTGGTATCGCTCAAGCCCCTCCTAGTGCCGGAACAGGTAGTAGCAAATCAGCGCTTTGGCAGGTATTGCAACGGATCTACAGGTTTACCTTGGCGGCGAATCTCAAAGTGCAGCTTCACCCGGTCGGTTCCAGTCGATCCCATCTCGGCAATGGTCTGCCCAGCTTTGACTTGTTGCCCCTCCTGAACCAGCAGCCTGCGGTTGTGACCGTAGGCACTTACATAGGTATCGCTGTGCTTGATGATCACAAGTTCGCCGTAACCCCGTAAACCACTGCCGGCGTACACAACAGCCCCATCAGAAGCAGCTAAAACAGGCTGTCCTAATTCCCCCGCGATATCAATTCCTTTATTCAAACTGCCGTTTGAGGAAAATCGTCCGATCACAGCGCCGCCTGCGGGCCACGCCCAGCCGCTTGCAGAGCGTGCCACGGGCTTAATCGGGGTGCTCGCCGCCGCTGGCTTGGAGGGCGATGCGCTGGGGCGTGTGAGCGGAGGAGGAATCGGTACGGGGTTCGTCACGACTGTTGGCGTGCTGGGTCGCGTGGCTGTTGGAGGGACAGCCGGACGGGCGGCAACAGTCCGTGGCGCCTGCCCGCTGAAACGAATCGTTTGGCCTGGATAGATCACGTGTGGTGGTCGGATATTGTTGACCCGAGCCAGGTCACGCCAATCCCACCCAAAACGAAACGCGATTGACCAAAGCGTATCGCCACGGCGAACAACATAGTGCCCACTGGTAACACGGTCCCGATTATTGCGATCGACCACGCTGACGCCGCCGGATGGCGAACCTGCGCAGCCGGCGAGTAACGTGCCAGCCACTATCGCGGCAAGTGCGCAACGGAATGAAGAACTGCGTATCCACCGCATGCTGGCTGTGAGCTTCAATGCTCGCTCCCTAAGATCAACAAGTCGGTTCAAACGCTCTGCGGGGCTGGCTGATGGCGGCCGGCGAACCACTCCAGCCCAAGCACCAACCCGATGCCTGCCGCTGCGAGAAGAATGGCTAAGAGCAGCTGCGGGTCCAGCCCGGTGAGATCACCATACGCGCTTGGAGACAGGTTCTGCTCCAGCAGCGGCACACGCTCGCCGTGTGAATTGGTGCGCCAGGTGAGCGTCTCTTTCCATGGCCAGACCTTGTTCAGAGAGCCGAGCATCAGCCCCGTGAGGAACGCCAACGTCAAGTCGCGCCATCGACGTAATACCCAGCCCAGGACGCGGGCGAAGCTCAGCAGCCCAACCAGACACCCGGCGGCAAAGGTCATCATCACGCCGAGGTCCAGTGCCTTGACCGCGCCAAGGATGATGGGATAAAGGCCGAGCAGAACCAGAATGAAACTGCCGGAGATCCCGGGAAGAATCATTGCGCAGATCGCGATAGCGCCGGCAAAGAACAGGCTGACGCTACTCGTGCTCCACTGCACGGGCGCCGCCACGGTTATCCAATAAGCGAAGGTGATTCCCAGGCAAAGGCTGACTAGCCGCGACAGCGTGCGCCTCTGAATCTCCTTGCCGATCAGATGTACCGACACCAGGATCAAACCAAAGAAGAAGGACCAGACCGGGATCGGGTGTGCTTCCAGGAGGTAGGTGATCAATTTCGCCAGACTGAGAATACTGGTCAGGATGCCGGCGAACAGGATCAACAGGAAGGTTGCATTGGCTGTGCGCCATGCCTCGGCGAAACGCCCTTTCAACAGCGGAGGAATAGCGTTTGGTACGGCGCCGATAGAGCGCAGAAGCTCGTCGTAAATACCGGTGATGAATGCAACGGTACCACCCGAAACGCCGGGCACCACATCCGCGGCGCCCATGGCCATACCCTTGGCGTACAACAACAACGCGTTTTTCATGCTTCCTTCCGCTGAGATCAAACTACAGGTCCATTGAGCAGCGGCACGAAGCGTACGGTGTCCAGCAAATGGCGGGAAAAACCGTCTTCCTCTCGAACAATCAGCATTAGTTGCTGGACTTCGCCAACCCCGACCGGAATGACCAGCCGCCCGCCGGGAGCCAGTTGATCGAGCAGGGCTTGTGGCACGTCGGCTGCCGCCGCGGTAACGATGATGCCGTTGTAGGGAGCCAATGCAGGCCACCCTTCCCAGCCATCACCCCAGCGAAAGACAACATTGCGCAACTTGAGTTCGACGAGGCGCTCCTTTGCCCTGTCCTGGAGTGCCTGAATACGCTCGACCGAAAAGACCCGTTCGACCAGTTGTGCCAGCACAGCTGTCTGGTATCCAGACCCGGTGCCGATCTCCAGCACCTTGTCCAGAGGGCCATTGGCCAAGAGTAGTTCGCTCATGCGGGCAACCATGAACGGCTGGGAAATAGTCTGGTTATGGCCGATCGGCAGCGCGGTATCTTCATACGCACGGTGTGCCAGTGCTTCATCCACGAAGAGATGGCGCGGCGTTCGCCGGATGACCTCAAGTACGCGGGGGTCAGACAATCCCTCCTCGTACAGGCGCTGAATCAGCCGATCTCGGGTTCGCTGCGAAGTCATGCCCGTCCCGTGACGCAGCAGGTCGTCTTGTCCGCGATGATTCACAGCACCCCCTCCAGCCAGTTATCGAGTCCCTTGAACGCTTCATGGAAGGTCCGATCGAGCTGCAACGGCGTGATCGACACGTAGCCCTGCATCACGGCATGGAAATCGGTTCCCGGCCCGCCGTCTTCGACGTCACCAGCCACCGAAATCCAGTAGCCGTCTTTGCCGCGCGGATTTGCCTGCTTGACCGGCGGCTTGGCCCGGCTGCGGTGGCCAAGCCGGGTCAGTTGGATACCACGGATGTGGTCTAGCGGCAGGTTGGGCACGTTGACACTGAGCACAGTACGCGGCGGCAAATCGAGGGTTTCTTGGTTCTCGATCAGCTTGCGTGCCACATAAGCGGCAGTGGGCAAATTGTCTGGAAGACGGGACACCAGCGAAAACGCGAAGGCGGGTTTGCCGGTGAAGCGACCCTCTATGGCCGCCGCCACGGTCCCTGAATACAGCACATCGTCACCCAGGTTGGCGCCCAGATTGATGCCGGACACCACCATGTCGGGCGTCTCGTCGAGCAACCCGTTGATACCCAGGTGAACGCAATCGGTGGGCGTCCCGTTCACACCGATGAAACCATTCGGCATGGTCGTTGGATGAAGCGGGCGATCCAGGGTCAGCGCGCTGCTAGCGCCGCTCATGTCCTGGATTGGGGCAATTACCTTGCACTCGGCGTAATCCGCCAGCGCGTCATAAAGCGCGGCGAGCCCAGGTGCATACACCCCGTCGTCGTTGGCGATCAGAATACGCATCAAATGTCCGTCTGCCCTGCCAGGCTGACCAGTTCGCGCACCACGGCAGTGGCGAAGCATCCGGTCGGCAGGACGAATTCAAGTTGCAGAATGTCAGGCTCGGGATAATGCCACGACAAGCCGCCGATGGGGAGGCGAAGAATGCGCCGTTCATGCTTCATGCCGGCTTCTGCGAGCCACTTGGCGATTGACGGCTCGGTCTCCGCAATGGCGGTCTCGAGCGCCTGTACATCACCGGTTGCAGGCGAGTCGCCAGCACCCCACATCGGGCCAGTCGGATGCAGATCCAGTGCCTGTAGGCGTGGGTCGCTGCATTCAGCGTCGCCCGCTGGAAAAAAGCTGCGGCTGTCGGTAAACGCCAACAGATCCCCAACCTGTGCCTGATTCCAGCTTTGCCCCGCCACGCGCTCGGCCAAGACTCGATTGAACAGATAGCTGCGTCCCGCCGAGAGTAATCGCGAGCGCACATTACGCTGCGCCGGTAACGCCTGTTGCTCAGCGTATTGCCGTGCGCCGAAGACATTGCTGCCCTCGAAACCGAACCGCTGCGAGCCGAAGTAGTTGGGCACGCCGTGCGTCTTGATTTGCTCGAGGCGCGCCTCGAGCGCAGCCTGGTCTGCGCGTAGCTCGGTCAGGCGCAGCGTGAATCCATTGGCCGAATGCGCACCGCGCTGGAGCTTGCGCTGATGGCGACCCGCACTGAGAATCCTCAGCGTCTCGTCTTCAGCTTTCTCAATTGCTGGATCGGCCTTGCCGGGCAAATGCAGGCTAAACCACTGACGGGTCAGCGCCTGGCGATCCTTCAGGCCGGCATAACTGATGTTGCGTGCCGGTATGCCAGCGGCTCGAGCGATGCGACGAGCCGCTTCCTCGGTGTTGAGATTGCGCTTTTCAACCCAGAGCCACAGGTGCTCTCCATTGCCGGACAGCGGTATGTCCAGCACCTCATCGACTTGGAAGTCTTCGGCAACTGCTTTGAGAACCGCCGTACCGCAAGGTTCGCCGTGCGCCCTTGGACCGAGCAACTGGTCGTCGTTCATGCCTTGACCAACAAGGCGACGGCGTGCGCGGCGATGCCCTCCTCGCGCCCAACGAAGCCAAGCTTTTCGGTGGTGGTGGCTTTGACGTTAACCTGGTCGAGATCGATCTGCAGGTCCTCTGCGATCAGCCCTCGCATCGTCTCGATATGCGGAGCCATCTTCGGCGCTTGCGCGATGATGGTGGCGTCGACATTGCCGACTATCCAGCCTTTGGCCTGCACTTGCTTGAGCACATGCCGCAGCAGCATTCGGCTGTCGGCACCCTTGAACGCGGGATCAGTGTCAGGGAAGTGCTTGCCGATATCACCCAGCGCCGCGGCACCGAGCAAAGCATCGCTCAACGCATGCAGCAGCACGTCGCCGTCCGAATGGGCGAGCAGACCGAACTTGTGTGGAATCTGTACCCCACCGAGGGTGACGAACGCGCCCTCGGCGAAGCGGTGCACGTCATAGCCGTGGCCGATACGCATAGTCTGGATACCCGGGGAAATATCAGCCCGGGATTCTACAGGACCCGGCGTTCGGTTGAAGTGGAAGCGCCTTCCCATGCGCCAAACAATCGATATCGATGATGAGCATCATCGAGCGATTCGATCCTGCATCGTAATTTCCCGATATATAGTTCGCTCCATCGCGATACACCGAAACAGGCGAACCCATGTCCGACGAACTCGATGACATCATCAAGGCGCTCGCTCATCCACTGCGACGGGAAATCCTGCGGTGGCTGAAAGAACCCGAGCGGTATTTTTCCGAGCAGCACCATTCATTGGAAAACGGTGTATGCGCCGGGCAGATCGATCAGCGCACCGGACTGTCGCAGTCGACCGTATCCGCGCATCTGGCCACGCTGCAGCGTGCCGGCTTGATCACCAATCGCAAGGTCGGCCAGTGGCATTTTTTCAAGCGCAATGAATCGGTCATCGAAGCCTTCCTGGCTCGCCTCGACCACGAACTCTGAGCGTCACCGAACCCTTACCGTGTAAAGGAGCAGCATCGCTATGCCTACACTTTTCGACCCCATCAAGATTGGCGAACTGGAGCTGGCCAACCGCATCATCATGGCCCCGCTCACCCGTTGCCGTGCGGAGCCAGGCCGCGTGCCCGGCGACCTGATGGCGGAATATTACAGTCAGCGCGCCGATGCTGGACTGATCATCAGCGAGGCCACCTCGGTTACGCCGATGGGTGTTGGCTACCCGGACACCCCCGGCATCTGGTCCGCTGAACAAATCCAGGGCTGGAAAAAAGTAACCGACGTCGTCCATGCCAAGGGCGGCAAGATCATCCTTCAGCTCTGGCATGTTGGCAGGATTTCCGACCCGATTTACCTCGACGGCCAGCGTCCGGTCGCACCGAGCGCCATCAAGCCCGCCGGTCACGTCAGCTTGGTGCGTCCGATGAAGGACTACGAGACACCGCGCGCACTTGAAACCGCAGAAATCGCCGATATCGTCGAGGCGTACCGCAAGGGTGCCGAGAACGCGCGGGAGGCCGGTTTCGATGGCGTTGAGATCCACGGTGCCAACGGTTATCTGCTTGACCAGTTCCTGCAGGACAGCACCAACCAACGGACCGACCAATACGGCGGCTCGTTGGAAAACCGCGCACGCCTGATGTTGGAAGTAACCGATGCTGCCATCAGCGTCTGGGGCGCCGGCCGCGTGGGCGTGCATCTCGCCCCACGAGCGGATTCCCATGACATGGGAGATTCGAACCGCGCCGAGACCTTTGGCTATGTCGCCAGCGAGTTGGGCAAGCGCGACATCGCCTTTATCTGCACCCGCGAAAAAGCCGGCGAAGACAGCTTAGGCCCACAGCTGAAGCAGATTTTCGGTGGTGTGTACATCGCCAACGAACGCTTCACCAGGGGCCAGGCGAACAGCTGGCTGGCGGAGGGCAAGGCCGATGCCGTCGCCTTCGGCATTCCGTACATCGCCAATCCGGACCTGGTGCAGCGCCTGCGTCAGGATGCGCCGCTCAATGAGCCACGCCCAGAACTCTTCTATGCCAAGGGTGCCGAGGGCTACACCGATTACCCGTCGCTCTAGCTCCTTGCGATGGAAAGGCCCGACCGGGTGACCGGTCGGGCCTTTTTTTGTCCTGATGGCGGGGCCGGACTGTGAGCGGATTCAACCAAGCAAGGTGAAAGCCTCACCGGCGTCGTCACAGTTTCGCAAGCAACGCGCGCCCCAGGGTTCGCAGCTAACCTCAGGACCTGAGCGCCTTCGCATGATGGCGAAGATGGTCATCGATAAACGTGCTGATGAAGTAATAGCTGTGATCGTAGCCCGGCTGAATGCGCAGCGTCAGCGGGTAATCGGCTGCCTTGGCGGCCGCCTCGAGCGCATCAGGCTTAAGCTGATTCGCCAGGAAATCGTCCCGATCACCTTGGTCCACCAGGATCGGCAGTTTCCCTTGCGCCTGAGGAATCAGGGCACAGGCATCCCACTCGCGCCAGCGTGAACGGTCGTCGCCGAGATAGCCGGAGAAAGCCTTTTCGCCCCACGGGCAATCGGCCGGATTGGCGATCGGCGCGAACGCCGACAGTGATTGATAACGACCTGGATTCTTGAGTGCGCAAACCAGCGCTCCGTGTCCGCCCATGGAATGACCGCTGATGCCGCGCCGGTCAGAGACCGGAAAATTCGCCTCGATCAGGGCCGGCAGTTCATCCACTACGTAATCGTACATGCGGTAGTGCTTTGCCCAAGGCTCTTTAGTGGCGTTGAGATAAAAGCCTGCGCCCAAGCCAAAGTCATAGGCAGCATCGGGATCGTCCGGCACGCCTGGTCCGCGAGGGCTGGTATCTGGCGCAACTATGATCAAGCCAAGTTCGGCAGCCAGTCGATGCGCGCCAGCCTTCTGCATGAAATTTTCATCGGTGCAGGTCAGTCCCGACAGCCAATACAGCACCGGCAATTTCTCGCCCTGCTCGGCCTGAGGTGGCAGATACACTGCAAATACCATGTCGCAATTCAAGCTGCTCGAACGATGACGGTAGCGCTTGTGCCAGCCGCCAAAACTCTTCTGGCAGGAAATGTTTTCGAGATTCATAGGCTCTCCACAACCCGCCGCATCGAGCCGCGCCTTAGCACGGCTCGCTACGGCGCGATACCTGATCAATAGTGAATGACGGTTCGAATGCTTTTACCTTCGTGCATCAGGTCAAACGCCTGGTTGATCTCATCCAGCCCCATGTTGTGGGTGATGAAGGTATCCAGCGGAATCTCGCCGGTCTGCGATTTCTTCACGTAGCCGGGCAATTCGGTACGGCCCTTGACACCACCAAAAGCGCTGCCGCGCCAGACGCGGCCAGTCACCAATTGGAATGGGCGGGTGCTGATTTCCTGGCCGGCGCCTGCCACACCAATGATCACCGACTCGCCCCAGCCTTTGTGGGCGCATTCCAGGGCGGCGCGCATCAGCTGAACATTGCCGACGCATTCGAAGGAATAGTCCACGCCGCCGTCAGTCATTTCGACGATGACCTCCTGAATAGGCTTGTCGTGGTCCTTCGGGTTGACGAAGTCAGTGGCGCCCAACTCTTCGGCGATGGCGAACTTGGATGGATTGATATCGATGGCGATGATCCGGCTGGCCTTAGCCATCTTGGCCCCGATAATGGCTGCCAGACCAATGCCGCCCAAGCCGAAGATTGCCACGGTGGCGCCCTCTTCCACCTTGGCGGTATTGAGCACGGCACCGATACCGGTCGTGACGCCACAGCCTAGCAAGCAGACCTTATCGAGGGGCGCTTCTTTGGGAATCTTAGCGACCGACACCTCCGGCAATACGGTGTATTCGGAGAATGTCGACGTGCCCATGTAGTGGTAGATGGGCTCGCCGTTATAGGAAAATCGCGTCGTGCCATCCGGCATCAGACCCTTCCCCTGCGTCGCGCGTACCGAGCTGCAGAGGTTGGTCTTGCCCGATTTGCAGAATTTGCACTGCCGACATTCAGCCGTGTACAGCGGGATTACATGATCACCGACGGCTACCGAGGTCACACCCTCGCCTACGGCCTCGACGATGCCACCGCCCTCGTGGCCCAGAATGCACGGAAACACGCCTTCAGAGTCTTCGCCAGACAGCGTATAGGCATCGGTATGGCAGACACCTGTGGCGACAATGCGCACCAACACTTCTCCGGCTCTGGGCGGCTCGACGTCCACTTCAACAACTTGCAAAGGCTGGTTTGGGGCAAAGGCGACTGCCGCGCGGGATTTAATCGTCATGGGGCTCTACTCGCGATGGATGTGCAGCGCAGTGTAGTTTGCGACGCCCTCAGGGTTAATGAGCCAACCATGGAAACATTGTTGCCCCACAGGGATAATCCGAGGCTGCCGCCGTCAATCCATGTAAAGGCCTGAACATGATGAATCGCTGGGAAGGGCTCGATGAATTCGTCGCTGTGGCCGAATGCGGTAGTTTCATGCGCGCTGCCGAACAGCTGCGCGTCTCGTCTTCGCATGTCAGTCGGCAGGTCGCCCGCCTCGAAGAACGTTTGCAGGCGCGCCTGCTCTACCGCACAACGCGGAGGGTGTCGCTGACCGAAGCCGGGCAAACCTTTCTGGCGCGCTGCCAGCGGCTCATCGAAGAGCGCGACGAGGCCTTCCATGCCATCAGTGATTTGCACGCCGCGCCAACCGGGCTGCTGCGCATGACCGCAGCAGTCGCCTACGGGGAGCGCTTCATCGTACCGCTGGTGAACGAGTTCATGGCGCAACACCCACAGTTGCGCGTCGAGATCGAGCTGTCGAACCGCACGCTGGATTTGGTCCAAGAGGGCTATGACTTGGCAATACGCCTGGGCCGACTCAGCGAGTCGCGCCTTGTGGCGATGCGCATCGCGCCACGCGCCATGTACCTCTGCGCGGCGCCGGCCTACCTGGAGCGCTATGGGCGTCCGCACACGCTGTCGGAACTCGCGAGGCATAACTGCCTGGTGGGGACGGGAGACACCTGGATGCTTCAGGTCGAGGGTCGCGAGCATCCTTTCAAACCGACCGGCAACTGGCGATGCAACAGCGGCCAGGCGGTGCTTGATGCCGCGCTTCGGGGGTTCGGGCTCTGTCAGCTACCGGACTACTACGTCCAGGAGCCACTGCGCCGCGGCGAGCTGGTATCACTGCTGGAAACCAACCAGCCCCCAAACACGGCGGTCTGGGCCGTCTATCCCCAGCGCCGCTATCCGCTGCCGAAGGTCCGCCTGCTGATACAGGCACTCAAAGAGGGTCTCGCGCTGCGCCCGGAATATCGCACCAATAACCAATCTGCGCCGCGCGTCTGACGGGCCGTTGCAGGCGGAACCCGTGCAACCAGGCTACGTCGATATTCGTGTAGCCGGTGCCCTTGCTTAATGCCTGGAGCTACCCGGCGATTTAATCAGGAGGACATCATGCAGATTCTGGTGAACAGCAATCACAGCGTCGACGTGACCAGTAGCCTGGAGGAGCACGTTAAAGCCACCGTGGAGAGCGAACTGGAACGTTTCGATGATCAGCTGACCCGGGTCGAAGTTCATCTCAACGACGAAAACAGCGGAAAGAGCGGGCCTCAAGACAAGCGTTGCCAGATGGAGGCTCGCGTCAAAGGTCACGAGCCTATCTCGACAAGCCACAAGGCAGACTCAATGACGCTGGCGATCGACGGCGCCGCCGAGAAGCTCAACCATGCGTTGGCGCATGCGCTGGATAAACTCAATCATCATTGATCGCGACCCGCCTGCGACCTACTGAACCAGGCCGTCCACATACGAGGGATCGAAATCTAATCAGAGAGAGGCCGTGCATGAACAAATTGCTCGATCGTGAAACCATGACCCAGTTGCTGGCAAAACGCGAAGCCCCTTGCCTGTCGCTTTACCAGCCCACTCATCGCAGCTTCCCCGAGCGCCAACAGGACCCCATCCGGTTCAAACATCTCGTTAAACAGCTCGAGGACTCACTCAAGCAGCAAGGCCGCGGCGATCAAGCCAAAACCCTACTCAAGCCGTTCTACGCGCTGATCGACGATGTCGATTTCTGGAACTTCAACCGTGACGGGCTTGCCGTGTTTAGCGCCTCTGACTATTTCGAAATCTTTCGCCTGCAACGCACCGTCCCGGAACTGGCTGTTGCCAACGACCGGATGCACCTCAAGCCATTGCTGCGCATTGCCCAATCGGCCGACCGTTATCAGATACTTGCGATCACCCTGGATGCGGTGCGCCTGTTCGAAGGCAACCGTGACGGTGTCGACGAAGTGCAACTGGCTGATGGCGTTCCAAAGACCGTAGAGGAAGCACTCGGCCGTGAGCTGACGGAAAAGGGCCAGACCGGTTTCCCTCAAGGCTATAGCCGAGCCAGCGAGCGCGGCGATCCGATGCAGGTTGAGAGCGGCGGTGCGGGCCGCCAGAATGAAATTGACAGGGATCGCGAGCGCTTCTTCCGGGAAGTTGACCGGGCCATTCTCGAGCATCACAGCCGTAAATCTCGACTGCCCTTGATCCTCGCAGCGCTTCCAGAGCACCAGTTCCATTTCCGCAAGCTGAGCCACAACGAGTTCCTGCTTCCTGAGGGCATCGAGAGCGACGCGTCGCTGCTGAGCCACGACGAGTTACGCGAAAAAAGCTGGATGGTGATGCAGCCGCGCTACATCAAGCGTCTCGAAGGTTTCATCAACCAGTACGGTGAGTCGCGTGGGCAGGGCCTGGCCACTGACCAGCTCGAGCAGATCGGACAGGCCACGATCGAAGGGCGGGTCGCGACCTTGCTGGTGGAAGCTGAACGCCAGATACCGGGCGTAGCTGACAAGCAGCAGGGTAAGGCGGTCGCCGTGAATGACGATTCGGCGACAACACCTGACCTACTTGATGAGCTAACCATATGGACACTGGAGCAAGGCGGTGAAGTGATCTCAGTGCCTACTGAGCGCATGCCGACCCAGAGCGGTGCCGCTGCGATTTATCGCTATTAACCGCTCCACACGATGACTGGACGGCTGAAGGCCTGGCCCTTCGGTCGTCCAGCAGGACGGCTCGGCGCTCGCTATTGGGTGTTCCAGCGCTGGGCCAACCATTCCAGGTCTTCCGGCCGCGTCACCTTGATGTTGTCTGCTCGCCCCTCGATCAATCGAGGGCTCTGCCCTGCCCATTCCAAGGCGGAGGCCTCATCGGTAATCGCGACGCCATTTGCGAGCGCCCCAACGAGCGCATCGCTAAGCACCCCGAGGCGGAACATCTGCGGGGTGAATGCCTGCCATATCACACTGCGATCGACCGTTTCTTCAACTCGGCCCTCGGGCCCTGCGCGTTTGAGCGTATCCCGTGCAGGGACGGCGAGCAGTCCACCGACCGGATCGTTGACCAGCTGAGCGAATAGGTTATCGAGGTCTTCGCGGGCAAGATTGGGTCGCGCCGCGTCATGAACCAGCACCCAGTCCTCATCCTTCGCACCTAGCTGGGACAGGCAGCGAAGTCCAGCGAGCACTGAGTCGGCACGCTCGGCACCGCCGTCGGCGCGGTGAATGCGGGCGTCGCCAGCACAACGCAACCCAGCCCAGTACGGGTCCCGTGTGGCCAGGCTAACGACAATTCCGTTGAGGTCAGGGTGATCGAGAAAGCAGTCAAGGGTATGTTCGATGATCGTCTTGCCAGCGAGACCCAGGTACTGCTTGGGTCGGTCGGCTCGCATGCGGCTGCCAACACCCGCAGCCGGGATGACCACCCAGAATGAAGGAGGCATGGATCTACTCGGCCAACTGATAGAGGGTTTCGCCCTCTTTAACCATCCCAAGCTCGTGACGCGCACGCTCCTCGACGGTTTCCATACCCTGCTTAAGCTCCATGACTTCGGCTTCGAGAATACGATTTCTCTCCAGCAAGCGCTGGTTCTCGCCCTGCTGTTCGGCAATCTGCTGATTTAATCCGCTGACCTGAGCCAGGCTGCCCTCGCCCACCCAGAGTCGATACTGCAGGCCGGTAAGCAACAGAATCAATACAACGAACAACCAATGGGGACTACGCATGGACGGCATGGAACGGCTTCGATTGAATTCCAGGAACGGTAAATGGGCGGCGGTCAACGGCATCCTACAACAACCTTCTGCAGAGCAATCGGCGCTTCACGGGCGACCTTAGCAGCACCGATAGGCAACCACAAAAAAGGGCGACTAACGCCGCCCTTTTCTAGCATGCCCCAGCTTTTCTAGCGATAGCCAGATCAGCCGCGGAACTCGGCACGACCCTTGTAGACTGCTTTACCGCCAAGCTGCTCTTCGATACGCAGCAGCTGGTTGTACTTGGACACGCGATCAGAGCGGCAGAGTGAGCCGGTTTTGATCTGGCCTGCAGCGGTACCAACCGCCAGGTCGGCAATGGTGCTGTCCTCGGTTTCACCGGATCGATGCGAAATCACCGCGGTGTAACCAGCCGCCTTGGCCATCTGAATGGCTTCAAGCGTCTCAGTCAGCGAACCGATCTGGTTGAACTTGATCAGGATCGAGTTACCGATGCCTTTCTCGATGCCTTCCTTGAGAATCTTGGTGTTGGTCACGAACAGATCGTCACCCACCAGCTGAACCTTCTTGCCAATCTTGTCGGTCAGCACCTTCCAACCGTCCCAGTCGGACTCGTCCATACCGTCTTCAATGGAGATGATCGGATAGCGGTCGGCCAAACCCGCCAGGTAATTGGCGAAACCGGCGGCATCGAACACTTTGCCTTCACCCGCCAGGTCATACTTGCCGTTCTCGAAGAACTCGCTCGAGGCGCAATCGAGTGCGAGCGTGACGTCGTCACCAAGCGTATAGCCGGCGTTGGCCACCGCTTCTGCGATAGCAGCCAGGGCATCTTCGTTGGAGGCCAGGTTCGGCGCGAAACCGCCTTCGTCACCCACCGACGTGCTCAGACCACGAGCCTTTAGCACTGCTTTGAGGTGATGGAAGATTTCGGCACCCATGCGCAGGGCATCAGCAAAGGTCTTGGCGCCGACCGGCTGAACCATAAATTCCTGGATATCAACGTTATTGTCGGCGTGCTCGCCGCCGTTGATGATGTTCATCATCGGTACGGGCATCGAGTACTGGCCAGGCGTCCCATTAAGATTGGCGATGTGCGCGTACAGCGGCAGATCCTGATCCTGAGCAGCGGCCTTGGCAGCGGCGAGGGATACCGCGAGAATCGCGTTAGCGCCCAGCGACGCCTTGTTCTCGGTGCCATCCAGCTCAATCATGGCTCGGTCTAGGGCCTTCTGATCCAGCGGATCCTTGCCCATCAGCAGGTCGCGGATCGGGCCATTGATGTTACTGACGGCTTTCAGCACACCTTTGCCCATGTAACGGCTCTTGTCGCCATCGCGTAACTCCAGCGCCTCGCGGGAACCGGTAGAAGCTCCAGACGGCGCGCAAGCGCTGCCGACGATACCGTTATCCAGAATAACGTCGGCTTCCACCGTGGGGTTGCCACGGGAGTCGAGAACCTCACGCCCTTTGATGTCGACGATCTTTGCCATTTTTATTAACACTCCGTAGATAGCTTCAACGCATCAAGCCGTTTCGATTGGCGAAAAATTCTTGATCAAATCATCCAGCTGCTTGAGCTGAGTGAGGAAGGGTTCGAGCTTATCCAGACGCAAGGCGCAGGGGCCGTCGCACTTGGCGTTGTCGGGGTCGGGATGCGCTTCGAGGAATAGCCCAGCAAGACCTTGGCTGAGCCCGGCCTTGGCCAGATCCGTCACTTGAGCGCGACGACCGCCAGCCGAATCGGCGCGGCCACCCGGCATCTGCAGCGCATGTGTGACATCGAAGATCACCGGATATTGCATCCGCTTCATGATGTCGAAGCCGAGCATGTCGACGACGAGATTGTTGTAGCCAAAGGACGACCCGCGCTCGCAGAGAATCAGCTGGTCATTACCGGCTTCTTCGCACTTGGCAAGGATATGTTTCATTTCCTGCGGCGCGAGAAACTGCGCCTTCTTGATGTTGATCACAGCACCGGTCTTGGCCATCGCGACGACCAAATCAGTCTGGCGGGACAGGAAAGCCGGCAGCTGGATGATGTCGCAGACCTCCGCCACAGGCTGTGCCTGGTGAGGCTCGTGAACGTCGGTGATCACGGGCACACCGAACGTTGTTTTTACCTCTTCGAAAATACGCATTCCCTCTTCCAGCCCTGGCCCGCGGAAGGAGTTGATCGAAGAGCGATTGGCCTTATCGAAACTGGCCTTGAAAACGTAGGGAATGCCGAGTTTCTCGGTCACTTTCACATAGGTTTCGCAGATCTGCAGCGCGAGGTCTCGGGATTCCAGAACGTTCATGCCGCCGAACAACACAAACGGCTTGTCATTGGCGATTTCGATTTTGCCAACGCGGATAGTCTTCTGGTTCATGCCTTGCCCGCCTTGTAATCCAGCGCTGCCTTGACGAAGCCGCTGAATAGCGGATGGCCGTCGCGCGGCGTAGAGGTGAATTCTGGGTGGAACTGGCACGCCACGAACCACGGATGATCCGGCGCCTCGACCACTTCGACCAGTGCACCGTCACCAGAGCGCCCAGTGATTTTCAGCCCAGCGGCCTGCAGTTGCGGTAACAGGTTGTTGTTTACTTCGTAGCGGTGGCGGTGGCGCTCGACGATGCGCTCCTTACCGTAGCAGGCGAACACATTGGAGCCCGCCTCGAGGCCACACTCCTGCGCGCCAAGGCGCATGGTGCCGCCAAGGTCTGATGCATCGGTGCGAGTTTCCACGGTACCGGCGGCATCAGCCCACTCGGTAATGAGGCCAACAACCGGGTGGGTGCTGTCCTTGTCGAATTCGGTGGAGTTGGCGTCGGTCCAGCCCAGCACATCACGGGCGAATTCGATCACCGCGACCTGCATGCCGAGGCAGATACCCAGATACGGGATCTTGTTTTCGCGGGCATATTTCACTGTGGCAATCTTGCCTTCCACGCCGCGCAGGCCGAATCCACCAGGAACCAGAATCGCGTCCATGCCTTCCAGAAGGCTGGTGCCCTGGTTTTCGATGTCTTCGGAGTCGATATAGCGAAGGTTCACTTTGGTACGGCTCTGGATGCCAGCGTGGCTCATTGCCTCGATCAGAGATTTGTAAGCGTCCAGAAGTTCCATGTACTTGCCGACCATGGCAATGGTGACTTCTTTTTCGGGGTTCAGCTTGGCATCAACGACGCGATCCCACTCCGACAGATCAGCACCGCCGCACTCCAGACCAAAGCGTTCGACAACGAAGTCGTCCAGGCCCTGAGCGTGCAGGACCCCGGGAATCTTGTAGATGGTGTCAACGTCTTCCAGGCTGATTACCGCACGCTCTTCGACGTTGGTGAACAACGCAATCTTACGGCGCGAAGAGACGTCGATCGGGTGATCGGAACGGCACACCAGCACGTCCGGCTGCAGACCGATGGAGCGCAGCTCCTTGACCGAGTGCTGGGTCGGCTTGGTCTTGGTTTCCCCAGCAGTGGCGATGTAAGGCACCAGGGTCAAGTGCATGAGCATCGCGCGCTTGGCGCCGACCTCGACACGCAACTGACGAATCGCCTCGAGGAACGGCTGCGACTCGATATCGCCGACCGTTCCGCCGACTTCCACCAGCGCTACGTCAGCATCACCAGCACCCTTGATGATGCGGCGCTTGATCTCGTCAGTGATATGGGGGATGACCTGAATGGTCGCGCCCAGGTAATCACCACGGCGCTCCCGGCGAAGCACGTCTTCGTAAACGCGGCCGGTGGTGAAGTTGTTGCTCTTGGTCATTGTCGTGCGGATGAACCGCTCGTAGTGACCCAGGTCGAGATCGGTCTCGGCGCCGTCGTGGGTGACGAACACTTCACCGTGCTGAAACGGGCTCATGGTGCCTGGATCGACGTTGATATAAGGGTCCAGCTTGAGCATCGTGACCTTCAGGCCCCGCGCCTCCAGGATGGCCGCCAATGAAGCCGAGGCGATGCCTTTCCCCAATGAAGAAACAACACCACCCGTGACGAAGATGTAGCGCGTCATGAAAAACCCTAGAAGTCTGCGTTAAGCGGCTAGCGCCGCCGGGGGAAAGCGAAGGTGCCACTGCGCCAATGGCGGCAATAGCGCAACTGCCACGGTTTTCGAAGAAAGCCGCAGAAGCTGTATTGGGACGGGAGCGTAGTCTACTTGAAAGACCCCACTAGCTCAAACCTGGTATCGGCCGGCGGCGTCCAGATCAGCGACATCTCTTCGACGTCAAACTGCGGTAGATTCGCCACCGCGATGAGCTCGCCATCACGGTAAAGCAAGGGCAAACGGGAACGGACGAAGCCTGGCACACCGGCTTCGTTGAGCAGCCGTTTAAGGTCCCGCCGACCGCGCCCCGGTAATGTCAGTGACTCTCCGCCTTGCCGATACCGCACCTGAAACGCACCTGCACCACCCTGCCCCTTCAGCTGGAGCCTGCCATTTCCTGGGAGCTGCAGGTCGCGATCAGGTTGCAACCAATCGATTGCCTCGCTCGGGGCCGCCAACCATGGCCCGGAAAGCCACCAGATACGCTCAGCCCCCCGACGCACCTCACCACTAGCCAACCGCCAGACAGGCGCGGCACCTGAAGCGGCATCACGTAACGCGTCCCAGCCGGCCCAATGGTCGCTGTCAGGCAACGCTGTGAGATCTGCCAACCAATGTCTCAGGGCATTACGCTGACGAGCCGGACTGAGCGCCTTCAACGAGTTCAGCGAGAGGTTCGGCATCGCGAGCCATGGATAACGCCCGCTTACGTTCGCTTGGCTAAGATCAATCTCGGCTAAGTCGTTCAGCAATTGCTGCGCCTCGCTCAGATGCGTAGCGGCGCGCGCCATGTTGCCCGACGCGTTCGGCCAACGCTCCAGCAGTACCGGCATAACTCGGCGACGAATGTAGTTCCTCGCATAGTCAGTGCACTGGTTGCTGGGGTCTTCAATCCAGATCAGCCCCCGCTCGCATGCGTAGCCCTCGAGCTCGTCTCGACCGACGTTCAG
The DNA here is from genome assembly GCF_019880365.1 of Pseudomonas sp. DNDY-54. Classification (NCBI taxonomy): domain Bacteria; kingdom Pseudomonadati; phylum Pseudomonadota; class Gammaproteobacteria; order Pseudomonadales; family Pseudomonadaceae; genus Pseudomonas; species Pseudomonas sp. DNDY-54. Next base: position 1,364,895 of record NZ_CP082271.1, on the reverse strand, counting down.
CAGCGGCCTAACCAACCTCCCCTCGCCCAGCGCGCGCATTGCAGGCATGCCGGCAAGTCCGCGCACGCCCGCGCCGCGTAGCAGGCGAAATAGCAACGTTTCAGCCTGGTCGTCACGATGCTGCGCGGTGAGTAGCACGTCGGCCGTGCTCAAATGTTCGTTGAATGCTGCATACCGTGCCTCTCGGGCAGCGCGCTCGGGGCTCGGCCCAGAATCGACCCGAACATGCACAACCTGTAGCGCTATGCCCAACCCGTCGCATACAGAACGACAATGGGCGGGCCAGCCATCGGCGACAGGCTGCAACCCATGATGGACATGGATTGCGCTGATAGTGGGCAATGTTTCCTGCGTCGATAGCCGTGCTAACAGATGCAGCAGCACCGTCGAGTCGAGCCCTCCGGAGAACCCCACACACCAGCGCGGCGCGGTACGCCAGGGCTGCAATTCGACCAGCAGGCGAGACTCGAGTGACATGGATGACAACTCACAAACACGAGGGTCAGCATAAACCGGTACGCGACCGAATATCGCGTAGGCATCAGTTTGCTGATGCGCTGGATGCGGGTCTAGTACAGACAAAAAAAACGGCGGGAAAACCCACCGTTTATTGTAGCTCTACCGATGTTCTATCAGGCGATGCCGTAGCTCATCAGGCGCTCATAGCGCCGCGTGAGCAAGGCTTCGGTATCGAGCCCTTTGAGCATGTCGAGCTGAGCAGTCAGTTCTTCGCGCAAGGACGCCGCCGTCACCGTCGGGTTGCGATGGGCGCCACCCAGCGGCTCGGAGATCACTTTGTCCACAATGCCCAGATCTTTCAGCCGCTCAGCCGTCACGCCCATGGCCTCAGCGGCTTCCGGAGCCTTGTCTGCCGTACGCCAGAGAATCGAGGCACAGCCTTCAGGTGAGATCACGGCATAGGTGGAATATTGGAGCATGTTCAACTGATCGCAGACTCCAATAGCGAGCGCTCCGCCTGAACCGCCTTCACCGATTACCGTGGCGATGATTGGCGTCTTCAAACGTGCCATGACTCGCAGGTTCCAAGCGATAGCTTCGCTCTGGTTGCGTTCTTCAGCGTCAATCCCCGGATAGGCGCCCGGGGTGTCGATGAAGGTCAGGATCGGCATCTTGAATCGCTCGGCCATTTCCATCAGACGGCACGCCTTGCGGTAGCCTTCAGGGCGGGGCATGCCAAAGTTGCGGCGAACCTTCTCGCGCACTTCACGCCCTTTTTGATGACCGATGATCATCACTGGCTCACCGTTCAGGCGAGCCGTGCCTCCAACGATCGCGGCGTCATCGGAGAAGTGGCGGTCACCGTGCAGCTCTTCGAACTCAGTGAAGAGGTGGCTGATGTAATCCAACGTATATGGCCGCTGTGGATGGCGGGCCAGACGAGCGATCTGCCAGCTGGTGAGGTTGCCGAAGATGCTCTCGGTGAGCGACTCGCTCTTGTCCTGCAGGCGAGCAATCTCATCGCCAATGTTCAGCGAGTTGTCGTTACCAACCAGGCGCAATTCTTCGATCTTGGCTTGCAGGTCGGCTATCGGCTGTTCGAAATCGAGAAAATTCGGGTTCATAGGCATCCGTCATGCGTCGACGGCCAGGCGGCCGGGAGCTGTTCCGTTTTTTTGCGCCCTACCTTACGGGACGGGCGCATTCAGGTCGAACAAAATGTTCGCAATCACGGCCCGATCCAAGATCGGGACGGTTCAGGACGCGATTGGATCACGCAGCCATTGGCGCGCAGGTCCGCTACGTCCCGCTATCGGTATTGCAGAAAGACGTTGTCGCGCCCGAACTGGTCACGCAATGCTTGAATCAAGTTGTCGGCCGGGTCGATTCGCCAGCTTTCGCCGAACTGCAGCAAGGCTTTCGCGTCGCTGCCGGTGTACTCCAGGGTAATCGGACAGGCGCCACGATGACGGCCACAGACATCGGCCAGCCAGCGAACCCGATCCCCCTTGAGCGCATCACTGGCTACCTTGACCCGTAAGCTCTCTGCGAGCCCCGTGCGCGCTTCTTCAAGGCTCATTACCCGTTTGGCTCGCAGCCGCAAGCCACCCGAGAAGTCATCATTGCTGACCTCACCTTCCACCACTACGAGCGAATCGGTCTGCAACAGCGCCTGTGCGCTGTTGAACGCCTCAGCGAACAGAGACGCCTCGATTCGCCCGGAACGGTCGTCCAGCGTGATGAAGCCCATCTTGTCGCCTTTCTTGTTCTTCATGACGCGAAGGTTGACGATCAGTCCCGCGATGGTCTGCTCACCTCGCGCGGGACGCAGGTCGATGATTCGCTGGCGAGCAAACCGGCGTACCTCGCCTTCATATTCGTCGATTGGATGGCCGGTCAGGTAAAGCCCCAGCGTGTCCTTCTCGCCCTTGAGCCGTTCTTTAAGCGACAACTCGCGCGCCTTGCGATGGTTTGCATACACATCGGCCTCGGGTTCCGCGAAAAGCCCGCCAAACAGATCCATGTGGCCACTGTCGAGACTCCGAGCGGTCTGCTCAGCCGCCTGGATGGCTTCTTCCATTGCTGACAACAATAGAGCCCGGTTACGGTCAATATTGGCCTGGTAGGCCTTCGGCTCATCGGAAAAATACGGCCCAAGCCGATCCAGCGCGCCACCCCGAATCAACGCCTCAAGGGTGCGTTTGTTGATGCGTTTCAGGTCTACACGACTGCAGAAATCAAACAGGTCCTTGAAAGGGCCGCCTTCATTTCGGCATTCGCATATCGCCTCGACCGGACCCTCACCGACGCCTTTGATGGCGCCTAAACCGTAGATAATCCGTCCGTCCTCGCTGACGGTGAACTTGAATTCGGAATTGTTCACATCCGGCGCGTCGATGCGCAGCTTCATGCTGCGGCATTCCTCGATCAGCGTCACTACCTTGTCGGTGTTGTGCATATCCGCTGATAGCACCGCAGCCATGAAGGGCGATGGATGATGCGCCTTGAGCCAGGCCGTCTGATACGAAACGAGACCATAGGCAGCGGAGTGCGATTTGTTGAAGCCGTAACCGGCAAATTTCTCTACCAGGTCGAAAATGTTACCGGCCAGGTCAGCATCGATGCCGTTGTTTGCGCAGCCTTCAATGAAGCCGCCACGTTGCTTGGCCATCTCTTCGGGCTTTTTCTTACCCATGGCTCGACGCAGCATGTCCGCCTGACCAAGCGTATAGCCGCCCATGACCTGAGCGATCTGCATCACCTGCTCCTGATACAGGATGATGCCGTAGGTAGGTGCCAATACCGGCTTGAGGCCTTCGTACTGATAATCCGAATGCGGGTAAGAAATTTCCGCGCGGCCATGCTTACGGTTGATGAAGTCGTCCACCATGCCGGACTGCAGCGGGCCGGGACGGAACAGCGCAACCAGAGCGATCAGGTCTTCCAGGCAGTCTGGTTTGAGCTTCTTGATCAGCTCTTTCATACCGCGCGATTCGAGCTGGAACACCGCGGTGGTCTCGGCCTTCTGCAGCAGCGAGTAGGTCGGCTTGTCGTCCAGAGGGATGAAATCGATGTTGACCGGCTCGAGACCCTTGCGCGCCTGCTCCCGATTGATGGTCTCGAGCGCCCATTTGATGATGGTCAGGGTACGCAAACCCAGGAAGTCGAACTTGACCAAGCCAGCTTGTTCGACGTCATCCTTGTCGAACTGGGTAACCAGGCTGCCGCCCTCGTCATCGCAAGCAATGGGAGCGAAATCGGTGAGCTTGGTCGGGGCGATGACCACACCGCCAGCATGCTTGCCGGTGCCACGGGTAATGCCTTCGAGCTTGAGCGCCATGTCCCAGATCTCGCGGGCGTCTTCGTCGACAGCGAGGAAATCCCGTAGCGGCTCTTCCATCTCGTAGGCTTTTTCGAGCGTCATACCCACTTCGAACGGAATCATCTTCGACAGTCGATCGGCCAGTCCATAAGACTTGCCTTGCACTCGCGCTACGTCACGCACGACCGCCTTCGCCGCCATGGTGCCAAAAGTGATGATCTGACTGACCGCGTTGCGCCCGTACTTTTCCGCCACGTAATCGATGACCCGGTCCCGGCCATCCATACAGAAATCGACGTCGAAGTCAGGCATGGATACCCGCTCCGGATTGAGGAAGCGCTCGAACAGCAGGTCATAGGCCAGGGGATCTAGATCGGTGATTTTTTGCACGTATGCAACCAGCGAACCGGCGCCCGACCCCCGGCCTGGACCTACCGGGACACCGTTGCTCTTCGCCCACTGGATGAAATCCATCACGATCAGGAAATAGCCCGGGAAGCCCATCTGGATGATGATGTCGAGCTCAAAATTCAGCCGATCGACATAGACTTGCTTCTTTGCCTCGTAGTCTGGCGTGTCGTTTGGCAGCAGCACTTCAAGGCGTTCCTCGAGGCCGTCAAACGAGACCTTGCGGAAGTACTCGTCCATCGTCATGCCGTCAGGGACCGGAAAATCTGGAAGAAAGTAAGTGCCCAGCTGCACTTCGATATTGCAACGCCGTGCGATCTCGACGGTATTTTCCAGTGCCTCGGGCAGGTCGCTGAATAGCTCCCCCATTTCCTCCGGCGTTTTCAGGTACTGCTGATCGGAGTAGTTCCGCGGTCGCCGCGAGTCATCGAGGGTTCGACTTTCACCGATGCAGACACGCGTTTCGTGGGCTTCGAAATCCTCCTGCTTGATGAAGCGAACGTCATTGGTGGCAACCAACGGGACGCTACAACGCTGGGCCAACGCCACCGCAGCGTGCAGGTGCTCTTCGTCATTGACGCGACTGGTGCGCTGCACTTCCAGATAGAAACGCTGCGGAAACGCTTCCTGCCACTCGACGAGCAGTGCCTCGGCCACCGCCTCTTCGCCGTCGAGTAACGCATGACCTATCTCACCTTCCTTAGCGCCGGACAGGGCGATAAGCCCGTCGGAAGCAGCCTTCACCCAGTCACGCTCGATGATGACCTGATCGTTGCGCTGCCCTTCGGTCCAGCCCCGCGAGACCAGCTCGGTAAGGTTTCGGTACCCTTTGCTGTTCATCGCCAGCAGTGTCAGACGAGTGAGCGGACCATCCTCCTCGCGCCCAGCGAGCCAGATATCAGCGCCGCAAATCGGTTTGATTCCGGCGCCTTGGGCCGCTTTGTAAAACTTGACCAGCGAGCACATATTGCTTTGATCAGTAACAGCCACCGCAGGCATTCCGGCGGCCGCCACCGATTTGACCAGCGGCTTCACACGCACCAGTCCGTCGACCAGGGAATACTCGGTGTGTACACGAAGATGGACGAAAGCAACAGGCATGAACGAACCTTGGACTGGCGAAACGATAAGCCGGCGATTGTACCGGAAAGCCCAAGCGATTAAGGCGACTGGTGATGGGCTGCTTTACCAAGCGGTGGCGACTTATCGATCAGACAGGCAACGCAACCATCACGTTAACAGGGTCAGTCAACGAGGCTCGTTCCAACAGATTGCGGACCGGAGCAAATGAGCGACGATGAATAATTGTTGGCCCGAGCCGCTGCAATGCATCCAGATGATGAGGGGTCGGATAACCTTTATGGGCAGCGAGGCCGTAGCCGGGATAACACAGATCCAGCGCGCACATTTCCCGATCACGGCTCACCTTGGCCAGAATCGAGGCCGCTGCGATCGCTGGAACCTGGGCATCGCCCTGAATCACGGGAGCGCTGGGCACCGCAAGCTGGGGGCAGCGATTGCCATCGATCAACGCCAAGCGCGGCGTCACACTCAACCCTTCCACAGCGCGCTGCATAGCTAGCATGGTGGCGTGAAGAATGTTCAGCTGATCAATCTCGTGGACCTCGGCGCGCGCGATGCACCAAGCCAGCGCTTTCTCACAAATCTCCTCGAACAGCGCTTCGCGCCGTGCCTCAGTCAGCTTCTTCGAATCATTAAGCCCTTCGATGGGGCGCCTCGGATCGAGGATCACCGCAGCGGTGACAACGGGACCGCAAAGCGGGCCGCGGCCGACCTCATCGACGCCAGCAACCAGCTCTTCAACCAGGTTAAAATCCAGCCCCATCTGCATTAGCTCGCTCTAACCAGCTCGAGCACCGCGCTGGCAGCCTCATTTGACGCATCACAGCGCAGGGTGCGATGAATAGCGTCGAAACCTTCGGTCTGCACGTCGCCATTGTCGAGTAAGGGCGACAACAACTGCGCCATCGCCTCCGGGGTAGCCGCATCCTGCAACAGCTCAGGCACCAGAAGCCGCTGCGCCAGCAGATTGGGCAACGCCACGTATGGACTCCTCACCATCCGCTTGAGGATCCGAAAGGTCAGCGGCGCCACGCTATACGCAACGACCATGGGTCGCTTGTACAGCAACGCCTCCAGCGTCGCGGTGCCGGAAGCAATTAGCACGGCATTGCAGGCGGCCAGCGCCTCATGCGACCGACCATCGAGCAATGTCAGCGGCAAATCGCGACCTACCAGCATCTGCTCGAGCTGCGCACGGCGCTCGGGATTGGCGCAGGGCACCACAAACCGAATCCCGGGCCGCATTGAGCGCAGCCGATCAGCAGCTGCAATAAAAAGCTCGCCCAGACGGCCCACCTCGCCACCCCGGCTTCCTGGCATCAGCGCAACGATCGAGCCCTCCTGAGGTAAGTTCAGCGCATCCCTAGCAGCAACCCGATCAGGTGCCAGCGGAATTGTGTCAGCGAGCGGATGACCGACGAACCGTACGGATACTTGATGCTCGTCGTAGAACTTCGCCTCAAAGGGGAATAGCGTAAGCATCAGATCGCAGGCGTCACGAATCTTCAGCACGCGCTTCTGCCGCCAGGCCCATACCGAGGGACTGACGTAATGCACGGTTTTGATGCCGTTTCGTCGCAGCCTGAGCGCCAGATCCAGGTTGAAATCTGGTGCATCAATACCGATGAACACATCAGGGCGCAAGTCGAGAAAGGTTTTGAGCAACCGCTTGCGACGCGCCAGAAGCTCTGGCAAGCGACCCAGCACCTCTACCAGCCCCATGACAGCCAGACGCTCCATTGGGAAGTAAGGTTTAAGTCCCTGCGCCTCCATTCGGGGTCCGCCGATCCCAACGAACTCGACATCCGGGTGCTGCGACCTGAGCGCTTGCATTAACCCTGAACCAAGGATGTCGCCGGATGCTTCGCCGGCCACCAGCGCGACTGTCAGCGGCCTGGCCATGTCAGCGTGTGATGCCGCGGTTCGAGGCCTGGACCGAATCCCGGAACAGGGCAACTTCGGGAAATGCTCTGGCATCCGCGGCGAGGGCGGCCAGGGCGGCGTCGACAGTCAACCCTTTGCGGTAAACGATCTTGTAGGCGTTACGCAACGCCAGTATGGCTTCGTCACTGAAGCCACGCCGACGCATGCCCTCAAAGTTCATGCTGCGGGCCTCAGCCGGGTTGCCGAACACCGTGACAAATGCGGGAACGTCCTTACCGATGGCGGTCCCCATCCCCGAGAAACTGTACGCGCCGATGTGACAGTACTGATGGACCAAGGTATAGCCGGACAGAATCGCCCAGTCACCGACATGCACGTGACCCGCCAAGGCGGTGTTGTTGACTAAAATGCAATGGTTGGCAATGACACTGTCGTGGCCGATATGCGCGTAGGCCATGATCAGATTGTGGTCACCGATCGTGGTCTCGCTACGGTCCTGTACGGTGCCGCGGTGAATCGTGACACCTTCACGAATGACATTGTGATCTCCAATCACCAAGCGCGTCGGCTCGCCTTTGTACTTGAGATCAGGCGTGTCCTCGCCGATGGAGGAAAACTGGAAAATTCGATTGCTGCGGCCGATGCGAGTCGGCCCTTTAATGACCACGTGGGACGCGATCACCGTCCCCTCGCCTATCTCGACGTCCGGGCCAATAATCGACCAGGGACCGACCTGAACGTCATCCGCCAGCAGGGCCGCAGGATCGACGATGGCGCGAGGGTCGATCAAAGTCATATCTTCTGTTCCGCACAAATGATTTCGGCGGAGCATACCGGTTTGCCATCAACCGTGGCCCGGCAATCGAACTTCCAGATTCCTCGCTTCGCGCTTATGAAAGATGCTTCAAGCACAAGCTGATCGCCCGGCACGACCGGCTGACGAAAGCGCAACTTATCCGAGCCCACAAAATAATAGAGCGTGCCGTCGGCTGGCTTTGCGCCCATCATCTTGAAGCCAAGTAGCCCCGCCGCTTGCGCCATCGCTTCGATGATCAACACGCCAGGCATGATCGGGTGCTGAGGGAAATGGCCGTTGAAAAACGGCTCGTTGATGGTCACGTTCTTATAAGCGCGAACACGCTTGGCCTCCGTGTCCAACTCCACCACCCGATCCACCAGCAGAAACGGATAGCGGTGGGGCAGGTATTCGCGAATCTCGTTGATATCCATCATATAAAGGGAAAGCCCGTAAGTATTATGAGAGCCAGCACGGCATCACGCCGTACAACCCGATGACGACGCCTTTAGCGAGGCGATCAGCCAATAGGGTCAGGATCAGAAGACGTATCCCCGGATGGGGTCACGGAAGCCAGGCGTTTTTCCACTTGTTGGAGGCGACGAGCCATGTCGTCGAGATGACGAATTCGCGCAGCACTTTTACGCCATTCGGCGGCGGGCTGCATGGCTGTCCCTGACGAATAGCTTCCCGGCTCGGTAATCGATCGGGTGACCATCGTCATTCCGGTAATGAACACGTTGTCGCAGACCTCGATATGCCCAACGAGGCCGGCACCACCGGCAATCATGCAATTTCGTCCGATCTTCGTACTGCCGGAAATTCCAGAACAACCCGCCATCGCCGTGTTGTCACCGATCTGGACGTTATGCGCAATCATGATTTGGTTATCCAGCTTCACGCCGTTACCGATCACCGTGTCCGATATCGCACCGCGATCTATGGTTGTATTCGCACCGATCTCCACATCGTCACCGATACGCACACCGCCAAGCTGGGCTATTTTTTCCCAGCTGCCCCGCTCATTAGCGAAACCGAAGCCCTCCCCGCCAATCACCGCACCGGGCTGGATGACCACCCGCTTACCGATGGTTACGTCATGGCATAGGGTCACGCGAGCAGCAAGCCGGCCACCCGCACCGACACGGCTTCGCGCGCCAACGACTGTCTGAGAGCCTATCTCAACATCTGGACCGATCCAGGCACCTGCCTCAATCACCACCTGAGCCCCGATACGAGCGGTGGGATCAACCTCCGCACTGGGGTCAACAATTGCACTAGGGTGGACACCAACGGGCGTAAAGGGACGCCTTTCAAACAGATGCGAAAGCCGAGCATAGGCCAAATACGGATTGGCAACGACGAGTGTGGCGCCCGAATAACCTTCAGCATCATTGGGCGTCAACAGCACGCCCCCCGCACGGGTAGTACCGAGAAACTTTCGATACTGCGCATTGGCCAGAAAGCTCAGCTGCTCTGGGCCGGCATCTTGTAACGTGGCCAGCCCGGACACCTGAAGCGAGGGATCACCGTGCAGCTCCGCCCCGAGCCGCTCGGCCAGATCGCCGAGCGTATAGACAACAGTGTTCATCAGCGCTGCTGATTCATGCGCTCAATGACTTGGCGGGTGATGTCGTATTGCGGTTTGACATCAACTACCGCGCCGCGCTCGAGCACTAGATCGTAATCACCCTTCTTGATGACCTCTTCCACTGATTTGTCCAATTTGGGCTTGAGCTGCTTGAGCATGTCGCGATCGGCGGCTGCCTTGGACTCATTGAGCTCTTTAGAGAGGAACTGGAAGTCGCGGGCCTTCTGCTTGAATTCCAGCTCGAGACGCTCACGTTCGGCTTGCTGCATCTTGTCACCGTCCTTGCCAAGACGGTCCTGGATGCGCTTGGCATCACTTTCCAGCCCCTTGAGCTTCTCCAGCTGTGGGCCGAACTTCTTTTCTGCGTCCACTGAATAGCGCTTGGCAGCGTCTGATTCAAGCAGTGCCATCTGGTAGTTCATCACCGCGATCTTCATTTCGGCGAATGCGGGGGTCGCTACCAGAGCAGCGGTAACAACAAGCAATTGGGTCAGCTTACGCACGGTATTTACCACTCTTCATGAAATGCGCTGGAGCATCGCTCCAGGTGATTAAAAGGTTTGGCCAAGCGAGAACTGGAACACCTGAGTATCGGCTTCGTCCGGCTTCATAACCGGCATCGCCAGGCTAAAACTCAAGGGCCCCATGGCGGTAATCCAGGTGAGGCCAACACCAACCGAGCTGGCTACATCGCCTATGTCGATATCGCTGCACTTGGTAGAGCCCGACGGGCAGTTGGTATCGTAGACGTTACCGACATCCCAGAACACCGAGGTACGCAGCGAACGCTGATCCTTGACGAACGGCATTGGGAACAGCAACTCCATTCCACCCTGGATGAGCACGTTGCCGCCGAACGGCAGCGCGTCCTGATCTGGATCCCTTTCGGTGCCGGCGTTGCTGCCATCACTCGGCGTACTCCGCGGCCCAAGGCTGCTGTCCTCGAAGCCGCGAACCGAATTGAATCCGCCCGCATAGTAATGCTCATAGAACGGCAAGCGTGAGGTAGACCCGTAGGCATCGCCATAGCCCAGCTGAGTGTGCAGACGCATGGTGTATGTCTGCGTGACCGGCACGAACAGCTGCGCGTTGTAATCGAGTTTATAGAAAGACAGATCGCTGCCCGGGATGGTGGTTTCGAGGGAAAGGCTCTGTGAGTGACCCCGCGTCGCCAGCACGCCACGGTTCAGCGTAGATTCGGACCAACCTACCGAGGCCTTGAAATTGAGGTAGCTGTCGCCCTCTTCTTCCATGAAATCAAAAATCTCATCAACGGTGTAGCGGCCGCTGTCGATCGTATCCTGCTGCGCGGACAGGCCAAACGATAGCCTCGACGTCTCACTGATCGGATAGCCAATATTTACGCCACCACCCAAGCTGTCGACCGAGTAGCTGGACACGTCATAGTCCAGTTCGTCGTAGTCGGTGGTGCGATAGAAGGCGTTGTACCCGAGGCTGACGCCGTCTTCGGTCCAGTAGGGATCTACGAAACCGAAGTTGTAACGCGACTGGTATTCGCTGCGGGTGAGCCCGACACTGACGCGGTTGCCGGTACCCAGGAAGTTGTTCTGGCTGATCGACCCGCCAAGAATAAGGCCGGCATTCTGCGCGAAGCCTATGCTCGCCATGATCGAGCCGGATGGTTGCTCTTCAACACTGTAGTTGACATCAATCTGGTCATCGGTGCCTGGCACCTGAGGCGTTTCGACGTTCACTTCCTTGAAGAAGCCTAGACGCTCCAAACGTGTTTTGGACTGATCGATCAGATATGTAGAGGCCCAGCCTCCTTCCATCTGACGCATCTCGCGACGCAACACTTCGTCTTCGGTCTTGGTGTTTCCGCGGAAGTTGATGCGATTGACATAGGCCCGCTTCCCCGGATCAACCACAAAGGTGATCGCGACAGTGTTGTCTTCGTCGTTGGTTTCCGGGACGCCGTTGACGTTGGCAAAGGTATAACCTTCGTTACCCAGGCGCCGCGTGATCAGTTCCGAGGTGGTAGTCATCACCTTGCGTGAAAAGACTTGACCTTCCTTTGCCAACAGCAGCGACTGCAGCTCGTCCTGCGGCACTTTCAAATCACCACTCAACTTAACGTCGCTGACGGTATAACGATCACCTTCAGCAATGTTGACAGTGATATAGACGTCTTTTTTATCCGGTGTTATCGATACCTGAGTAGAAGTGATATCCATATTGATGTAGCCGCGATCCAGATAATACGAACGTAACCGTTCGAGGTCGCCGGATAGCTTTTCACGGGCATATTTGTCGTCGTTGCGGAAGAACGACAACCAGTTACTGGTTTTGAGCTCGAACAGATCGGTGAGATCTTCGTCCGGAAACACCGAATTGCCGACAACGTTAATATGTTTAATCGCCGCGACGGAGCCTTCGTTGATATTGATTTTCAAGGCAACGCGGTTACGTGGCTGCGGGACCACCTCCGTTTCGATGGTGGCGGAATAACGGCCCTGCGCCACGTACTGGCGCTGCAACTCGTTGCGCACACCTTCGAGCGTGGCGCGCTGGAAGATTTCACCCTCCGCAAGCCCCGACTGTTGCAAACCGGAAAGCAAGTCTTCGGTCTTGATCGCCTTGTTGCCATCGATTTCGATACCTGAGATCGACGGTCGCTCAACAACGTTGATCACGAGCACATCGCCTTCACGTCCGAGCTGGATGTCCTCGAAGAAACCAGTGCGGAACAGTGCGCGGGTTGCATCTACCAGACGACTGTCATCAGCGGCCTGTCCGACATTCAATGGCAGCGCGCCGAATACGCTGCCTGCGGAGACCCGCTGCAGGCCATTGACACGTATATCGGAGATGGTGAAGGACTCGGCGTGAACTTCGGCAATCATCAGTGCGGAAATTACCGCAGGTAGCAGCAGACGTTTCATGAAGTCCTTTCTTTTCAAACCTGATAATTGAACCTGCGCTTGGCGCGGCGACATCAAGGTATATGGCGATTAAAGGCGGCCAAGGTCGTTGACCAACGCAAGCAGCATCACCCCAACAACCAGGCTGATACCGATCTGTACTCCCCAGCCCTGGACCTTGTCCGACAGCGGACGTCCACGGACCCACTCAACCAGATAGAAGAGCAGATGCCCACCATCCAGGACCGGGATAGGCAATAGATTGAGTACTCCAAGACTTATGCTCAGGTAGGCGAGGAAATTCAGAAAGTCGCCCGCGCCGGACTGTGCAGAAGCGCCCGCCACTTTAGCAATGGTTATCGGACCGCTCAAGTTTTTTACCGAGAGCTCCCCGAAGAGCATTTTCTTTAACGAATCTAGCGTTAGGACGCTCATCGACCAGGTTCTGCGGATACCTTCACCGACCGCCTCGACCGGCCCATGGCTGACATTGCGAAGCATTTCCGCTGGCCACTCACCACCCGCGACTCCAGCACCCAGATACCCCCAACGCTTTTCCCCCTCGCCTCTTTCAGCCAGCGTCAGCGGCACATCGATGACCTGCGCATCACGCTCAACCTGGAGCAGAACAGTCTGACCGCCTAGCGGCCTGACACGATCGATGACTTCCTGCCATTCGCTCAACCGATTGCCGTCGAGGCTGACCAGACGATCACCGAGGCGCACGCCTGCGCTCTGCGCCGGCCCGTCCGGATCCAATTGTGCAACGATCGGGGCGATCGCTGGACGCCAGGGCCGAATACCTAACGAGCCGATCGGGTCCGGCTCCTCAGCACCTTTCAACCAGTCCTTCAACTCCAGCTGAAGCTGCTGCGGCTGATCCCCATTGGCACGGACGAGCATCTCGAGCGAGCCGCTTTCACCCAGCCGTCGGATCAACTGAAGGTTAACCTCCGACCAGCCAGCGGTCGGCTTACCGTTGATCTCAATAATCTCTTGCCCAGGCAAGAGACCGGCGCGATCGGCGAGACTGCCAACCTCAACAGCGCCGACTACTGGCCGAACCTGCTCGGAACCCAGCATCGCCAGCACCCAAAAGAACACCAGGGCGAGCAGGAAGTTAGCGAGCGGTCCAGCCGATACGATGGCGAAGCGCTGGCGCACGGTCTTGCGATTGAATGTTTGGCTCAATAACGCGGAAGGCACGTCACCTTCACGCTCGTCGAGCATTTTTACGTAGCCGCCGAGGGGGATCGCTGCAATAACAAACTCGGTACCGTGGCGGTCGTGCCAACGGACCAGCGGGCGACCGAAACCTACCGAGAAACGCAGAACCTTGACGCCGCAACGACGTGCGACCCAAAAATGTCCGTACTCGTGAAAAGTGACCAGAACCCCCAATGCCACAAGGGTGCCAATGATCATGTACAGCGCGCCCATATTTTCCTCTGCCCAAAGGCGTATTTAGGAGTCAATTGCTCCGCGGAGCGCTAAACGCAACATTGTCGCGACTCGCCAGGCGTTCGGTTAACTAGCGATCATGGTCGTGCAGCCAGCGAGAAGCTAGTCTACGAGCCTGCGCATCGGCAGCAAGTACATCCGCCAGGCAACGCGTCGGAACCGATGCTTCCTTATTAAGGACGCCCTCGATGATACCTGCGATCTCGGTGAAGCGAATCCGACCTTTGAGAAAGGCATCCACCGCCACTTCGTTGGCGGCATTGAGCATCGCCGGCGCCGTCCCGCCATCTTGAGCGGCCTGCCGGGCGATGCGGAGACAAGGGAATCTCAAGTGGTCAGGGGCCTCGAAATCGAGGCGTCCCGTCTGCAACAAATCGAGCGCCGATACACCCGAATCGATTCGCTCTGGCCAAGCCAGGGCATGCGCGATCGGAGTGCGCATGTCCGGATTGCCCAGCTGCGCCAACACCGATCCATCTATGTAGTCGACCATAGAATGAATGACGCTCTGCGGGTGAATGACCACTTCTACCTGGTCCGGCTGCGCATCGAACAACCAGCACGCCTCAATTAGCTCGAGCCCTTTATTCATCATGCTTGCGGAATCGACGGATATCTTGCGCCCCATTGACCAGTTCGGGTGTGCGCAGGCTTGGTCAGGGGACACCGCAGCCAACTGCTCCAATGGCATCTGGCGAAATGGCCCACCGGAGGCAGTGAGCAGAATTCGTCTCACCCCAACACGACTCAGCCCCTTTGAATAGCCGCCGGGAAGACACTGAAAGATGGCGTTGTGTTCGCTATCAATGGGTAGCAGTACGGCGTCACTGTCGCGCAACGCCTGCATGAACAACGCGCCGGACATAACCAGCGCCTCCTTGTTCGCCAGCAATACCCGCTTGCTGGCTTGGACGGCCGCCAGCGTTGGGCTCAATCCTGCAGCACCCACAATCGCAGCCATAACCACATCTACTTCAGGATGGGCTGCAACCTCGCTCAGCCCACCCTCGCCCACCAAGACCCGGGTCCTGATCCCGTCGCTGTCAAGTTGGCTCTGCAACTCCCGGGCGTTGCCACCATCAGGTACGACAGCGTAGCGGGGACGGTGCTTACGGCAAAGAATACGCAACTCCGCGATACGACTGAACGCTGTTAGCGCGAACACTTCGTAGCGTTCCGGATGACGAGCAATGACGTCCAACGTGCTCAAACCAATAGACCCGGTCGCACCAAGCACCGTGGCCTGCAACAGGCCGCTCACCATGCCCCCCAACCAGCGAGCCAAAGGAGAACTGTGAAGACAGGCACCGCAGCGGTCAGGCTATCGATGCGATCCATCACCCCGCCGTGCCCAGGCAACAATTGACTGCTGTCCTTGATGCCCGAGCTACGCTTGAACATGCTTTCGGTAAGATCACCTACGACCGAGATCAAAACCACCAGAGCCGCTCCAAGCAATGCCAGTACCAGCTCCCGCGGTGACCAATTCTGATACAACCCAACGCCAGCGGTAATCAGCAGACTGGTAAGCACCCCGCCCACCAAACCTTCCCAACTTTTACCTGGGCTGACCTGAGGGGCAAGTTTGCGACGACCGAGCGCCTTACCGGAAAAGTAGGCACCGATGTCGGCGGCCCAGACCAGCACCATGACGGCCACAATAAGCCAATTACCTTGCGGCCACTGCTTGAGCACTACCAAGGCCTGCCAGGCCGGAAGCAAAACCAGCAGACCGATCACCAAGCTACCGAGTCGACCACCCCAGTGGCGCTGGCTGCTTGGATAACTGAGCACCAGACCCGTTGCCGCTAGCCACCAAACGACACCAAGCGGCAGCAACCACGCAGTAAACACAGGGAACCGATACAGACCGGCAAGTAGCAGCGCAACGACAAGCGCGTAGCCTACGCGCGCAACCTGACCAGCAACCCCAGCCAGGCGCGCCCATTCCCATGCGCCAAGGACCACCACTACGCCGATAAAAACGGCAAACGCGAGATTTTCGAGGAGAAAAAATCCGATCAGGGCGACTGGCAGCAAGATCGCGGCTGTAATGATGCGTTGCTTCAACATTCGACACGAACCTCAGTCTCGACCTGATCGCCGGTTTTTCCAAAACGGCGTTGCCGCTTTGAAAAATCAGCCAAAGCGGCGCGCATGGCATCGTGCTTGAAATCCGGCCAGAACAGGTCGGAGAAGTACAGTTCTGCGTAGGCCAACTGCCACAACAGGAAATTACTGATACGTCGCTCACCGCCGGTACGGATACAGAGATCGGGCGGGGGCATATCACCCGTGGCGAGATAACGCTGAAACAGTGCCGGCGTGACTTCGTCTGGACTGAGGCGCCCATCCTGGGCTTCGCGCGCCATTCGCTGCGCGGCCTGAACGATATCCCACTGCCCGCCGTAGTTAGCGGCAACTTGCAGCACGAAACGATCAGGCCCAGCTGTCATTTCTTCGGCTTCCAGCATCGCCGCCTGCAGCTCGGGATGGAATCGCGACCGATCCCCGATGATCCGCAGACTAATTCCATTCTCATTAAGCTTGCGCGCCTCACGGCGCAGGGCAGTCAGAAATAGCTCCATCAACGCGCCAACCTCGTCGGCCGGCCGCTGCCAGTTTTCACTGGAGAAAGCAAACAATGTCAGCACCTCGACACCCGCCTCAGCGCACACCTCTATGACGGCGCGCACCGCATCGACACCGGCTTTGTGCCCAGCGACGCCCGGCAAGAGCCGCCGTTTTGCCCAGCGATTGTTGCCATCCATGATGACTGCGACGTGACGGGGTACACTCCGCCCGGCAATCTGCCTGACCTTTTCCATGAAACGACTCTACCTGCGCTCAATCATGCTGCGAACAATAGGAGAAATTGCCGGCTGCAATTTCCGGGGATACGACGGGTTAGCCCCTGGCGCTCCGCTCCACACAGGATTGAAGCGCTCCGACGTGAGCAGTACGGACGACATCCAGTCCAGCACTCTCAAACAGCCATCAGGTCGCTTTCCTTGCCCTCAAGCGCCTTATCAATCTCCGCAACGTACTTGTCGGTCAGCTTTTGAACGTCGTCCTGTCCGCGGCGTTCCTCGTCTTCGCTGATTTCCTTTTCCTTCACCAGATCCTTGAGTTGCCCGATGGCATCGCGGCGTATGTTCCGCACTGCCACGCGGGCGTTCTCAGCTTCAGCACGTGCCTGCTTCGTGAAACCCTTACGGGTTTCCTCGGTTAGCGCCGGCATCGGTACGCGAATGGTGGTACCCGCCGTTGCCGGATTCAAACCCAAGTCAGAGGTCATAATGGCTTTTTCAACCGCCTGGATCATGCCTTTGTCAAACACGGTCAATGCCAGAGTCCGTGAATCTTCAGCGATGACGTTGGCTATCTGGCGCAAAGGCGTATCACTACCGTAGTAAGACACCATCACGCTATCGAGGATGCTTGGGTGGGCTCGGCCGGTACGGATCTTGGCGAATGCATGACCCAGGGATTCCAAGGTCTTCTTCATACGCTCTTGGGCGTCTTGCTTGATCTCGTTGATCATTGGTTCTGTTCCTCGATCAGGGTTCCTTCAGCGCCGCCGAGCACGATATTGAGCAAAGCACCGGGCTTGTTCATGTTGAACACCCGCAGCGGCATGTTGTGGTCGCGGCACAGGCAGATGGCGGTCAGATCCATGACGCCCAGCTTGCGATCAAGCACGTCATCATAGGTCAGCTGTTCGAATTTCTCGGCATTTGGGTCCTTGAACGGATCGGCGGTGTATACCCCGTCAACCTTGGTGGCCTTGAGCACGACGTCCGCATGAATCTCGATGGCACGCAAACAAGCAGCCGAATCGGTGGTGAAGAACGGATTACCGGTGCCAGCAGAGAAGATAACCACCTCCCCGCTCTTAAGGTGACGCATCGCTTTGCGACGGTCGTAGTGATCGGTCACACCCACCATGGAAATAGCAGACATGACCAATGCAGGAATATTGGAGCGCTCTAACGCATCGCGCATGGCCAGCGAATTCATGACCGTGGCCAGCATGCCCATATGGTCGCCAGTCACGCGATCCATGCCCGCTGCGGAAAGCGCCGCGCCCCGGAACAGATTGCCACCCCCAATGACCAGGCCAACCTCTACGCCTATACCCACCAGCTGCCCGACTTCCAAGGCCATACGATCCAGCACTTTAGGATCGATGCCGAAATCTTCCGAACCCATTAAGGCTTCGCCGCTTAATTTGAGCAGAATGCGTTTATAGCGAGGATTGCGTGCACTCATCTGCTGAGCCATTGGCGTTGTCTCTCCTGCGGCATGTGTATGACCAGCTGGCGCTACGGCCAGAAAATATCTGCGCTATGACAGCGCAGCCATGAGTTTGTGCCAAGCGGCGACTATAGCGCGGCAAAAAAAACTTTCGGCACCCCAGTCCGACAAAGAGGCCGCACGCGCAAGCGGGCAGCCTCTTCGAGGACGGCAGAAGCGACTTACTGCTTAGTGGCAGCTACCTGAGCGGCGACCTCAGCTGCGAAGTCGACCTCTCCACGCTCGATACCTTCGCCTACTTCGTAACGCACGAAGGAAACGATTTCAGCACCGGCTTTCTTCGCCAGATCACCCACTTTGACATCCGGATCTTTGACGAAGGCCTGCTCGACCAGACTGGCTTCAGCGAGGAACTTGCTGATGCGACCGGCCACCATCTTCTCGACGATTTCGGCAGGCTTGCCCTTGATCTTGTCTTCATTCAGCGCGAGGAAAATCTCTTTCTCCTTGGCAACCGCTTCCTCGGACACCTGAGACGGGTCCAGGAACTGCGGGTTGCTGGCGGCGACATGCATGGCAATTTCCTTGGCCAGCTCGACGTTACCGCCCTTCAGCGCAACCAAAACGCCGATGCGGTGGCCGTGCAGATAGGAACCCACCAGATCCGCCTCGACGGAGGTCAGGCGGCGAATGTTAACGTTCTCACCGCACTTGGCAACCAGTGCTTCGCGATCAGACTCCTGAGCAGCGATCAGCGGAGCAGCATCGCTCAGCTTGTCAGCAAAGGCTTTCTCGACACTGCTGCTGACAAAATTCTTGAAGTCGTCCTGCAGGGCCAGGAAGTCAGTCTGCGAGTTGACTTCAATGATCACCGCACGGGTGTTGTCATCGGCAACCTTGACCGCAATCGCGCCTTCAGCAGCAATATTGCCTGCTTTCTTGGCTGCCTTGATGGCGCCAGCCGCACGCATATCATCAATGGCTTTCTCGATGTCGCCGCCAGCTGCGGTAAGTGCTTTTTTGCAATCCATCATGCCTTGGCCAGTGCGCTCGCGCAGTTCTTTAACCAGGGCCGCAGTGATCTCTGCCATGTTCGCAAATCCTCTCGATTCGATGTTCGATCAAACCCTTACCTCGGGCGATCAATTCGGAATTGGCAAAAAGGGGGCATAGCCCCCTTTCTGTTCAACGGGTAACAGCTATGTGATTGCCGGGCTCAGCCTTGAGCAGCCTCAGGGGCAGCTTCTTCGACGAACTCGTCAGCTCCACCAGCGCCATTCTGACGACCACGCAGTACAGCATCGGCCATGGAGCCCAGATACAGTTGCACGGCACGGATGGCATCATCATTACCAGGAATGATGTAGTCGACGCCTTCCGGGCTGCTGTTGGTATCGACGATACCGATAACCGGAATGCCCAGCTTGTTGGCTTCGGAGATAGCGATACGCTCATGATCAACGTCTACGACGAACATCGCGTCGGGCAGACCACCCATATCCTTGATACCACCCAGGCTACGATCCAATTTTTCCAGATCACGGGTGCGCATCAGGGCTTCTTTCTTGGTCAGCTTCTCGAAAGTACCGTCCTGAGACTGAACTTCAAGTTCGCGCAGGCGCTTGATCGAGGCACGGATAGTCTTGTAGTTGGTCAGCATGCCGCCCAACCAGCGATGATCGACGTACGGCGAACCGCAACGAGCGGCCTCTTCGCGAACGATCTTGCCAGCAGAGCGCTTGGTGCCAACGAACAGAATCTTGTTCTTGCCTGCAGCCAGCTTTTCAACGAAACGCAGAGCGTCGTTGAACATCGGCATGGTCTTTTCAAGGTTGATGATGTGAATCTTATTGCGCGCGCCGAAGATGTACTTGTCCATCTTCGGGTTCCAATAACGGGTTTGGTGGCCGAAGTGCACACCGGCCTTCAGCATATCGCGCATGGTGACTTGAGACATGTTACTTCCTCAGATAAGTCGGGTTAGGCCTCCACGCGTCCCGATATCCAACTCTTGCGAGCACCCAGGATACCGTGTCGACACGTGTGTGGGGTCAGGCTCCGCGGGTAGTCCTCGCAGAGCGGCGCGTTTTATAGCATAAAGATCCCGTAGAGGCTAGCGCACTTGTAGCTGCCGCAGACCCAGCAACCCAATCAGTCCGAAGCATCAGTGCTGCCTTCGACGCCAGGGACGCCTGCAGGCCAAAGGCGCTTTGGTTTATCATT
Source organism: Pseudomonas sp. DNDY-54 (assembly GCF_019880365.1). Taxonomy (NCBI): domain Bacteria; kingdom Pseudomonadati; phylum Pseudomonadota; class Gammaproteobacteria; order Pseudomonadales; family Pseudomonadaceae; genus Pseudomonas; species Pseudomonas sp. DNDY-54. The sequence goes on along the minus strand of NZ_CP082271.1, from coordinate 1,344,529 downwards.
TGACCTTTCGAATTCCCGCCTGCGCCCCTGGGCGCCAAGAGGATTGCATGACCGTTTCCATCAAGACACCCGAAGATATCGAGAAAATGCGCATTGCTGGCCGCCTGGCCGCCGAGGTGCTGGAAATGATCGCCGAGCACATCAAGCCAGGCGTAACCACCGACGAACTCGATCGGCTCTGCCACGAGCATATCGTCAACGTGCAACAGGCCATACCCGCACCGCTTAACTACAAGGGCTTCCCGAAGTCGATCTGTACGTCTATTAATCATGTGGTGTGTCATGGCATCCCCAATGACAAACCGTTGAAAGAAGGCGACATCCTGAACATCGACATTACTGTCATTAAGGATGGCTACCACGGCGACACCAGCCGCATGTTCCTCGTCGGCAAAGCGCCAGAATGGGCCGAGCGGTTGTGCAAGGTCACCCAGGAATGCCTCTATAAAGGCATCGAGATCGTCCGCCCCGGAACCCGGCTTGGCGATATTGGTGAGGTGATTCAGAAGCACGCTGAGAAAAACGGCTTTTCTGTCGTTCGTGAATACTGTGGACACGGGATCGGAAAGGTGTTTCATGAAGAGCCGCAGGTGCTCCACTACGGCCGAGCGGGAACCGGGCTGGAGCTGAAGGAAGGCATGACGTTCACCATTGAGCCAATGATCAATCAGGGCCGTTCGGAGACTCGCTTGCTCGGCGACGGCTGGACCGCCATTACCAAAGACCGCAAGCTGTCCGCCCAGTGGGAGCACACAATTGTAGTCACCGCTGATGGGTACGAAATCTTTACCCTGCGCAGCGATGACACCATCCCCCGCACATCACCATGATCAGCTGACCCAACCATGAGCGTCCTGAAGGAGGGAGGCGACATGCCTCGAGTTGACCCCGAACTGTTCGACCGCAGTCAGTTCCAGGCCGAACTTGCGCTCAAGGCCAGCCCCATTGCTGCCTTCAAAAAAGTCATTCGGAAAGCGAGGGAGGTGCTCGACGCGCGGTTCTTGGCAGGCCATGACATTCGCCGCCTGATCGAAGATCGCGCCTGGTTCGTCGATCAGATTCTACGCGCTGCCTGGGCGCGATTTGACTGGACCAGTGAGGCCGAGATCGCACTCGTTGCAGTTGGTGGCTATGGCCGTGGCGAGCTCCATCCCTATTCTGATATCGACCTGCTGATCCTGCTCGATGGCAGTGATCATGAGGAATTCCGTCATTCTATCGAAGGTTTTCTGACGCTCCTCTGGGATATTGGGCTCGAAGTTGGACAGAGCGTACGTTCTGTTCAGGAATGCGCTGAGGAGGCGCGCGCGGACCTGACGGTCATCACCAACCTGATGGAAAGCCGCACGATCGCTGGCCCTGAGCGCCTTCGTCAGAACATGTTGAAGGTGACCAGCCCATCGGAAATGTGGCCGAGCAAGGAGTTCTTTCTTGCCAAGCGCAATGAACAAGCCGCACGTCATTCGAAATACAACAACACCGAATACAACCTCGAACCGAACGTCAAAGGCTCACCTGGCGGTCTGCGCGATATCCAGACGATCCTCTGGATAGCACGGCGCCAGCTGGGCAGCCTCAACCTGAGCGCGATCGTTGATCAGGGCTTTCTGACCGAGGGCGAATATTCGCTGCTGATCTCCAGCCAGGCGTTCATCTGGCGCGTGCGCTACGGGCTACACATGCTGGCGGGGCGCGCAGAAGATCGCCTGCTGTTCGACCATCAACGCAGCCTCGCCGCCCTCCTCGGCTATGAAGACAGCGACGCAAAGCTGGCGATCGAACGCTTCATGCAGAAGTACTACCGTGTGGTCATGAGCATTTCCGAGCTTAGCGATCTTGTCGGCCAGCATTTCGCAGAGGTCATTCTTTGGGAAGGCGACAGCGGTGATGCCGTTCCGCTCAACAGCCGCTTCCGCGTGCGCGACGGTTATCTCGAGGTGGCCGACGACTCGGTATTCCGGCGCAGACCTTTCGCGATAATGGAAATCTTCGTACTGCTTGCGCAACGCCCGGAAATCAGGGGTGTACGAGCCGAGACCATCCGACTGCTGCGCGATCATCGCCATCTAATCGATGATGAGTTTCGCAGCGACATTCGCAACACCAGTCTTTTCATTGAGCTGTTCAAGTGCAAGGAAGGTATTCATCGCAATCTTCGGCGCATGAATCGCTATGGCATCCTCGGGCGCTATCTCCCCGAGTTCGGCCATATCGTGGGGCAGATGCAGCATGACCTCTTCCACATCTATACCGTCGATGCCCATACGCTCAACGTCATCAAGTACCTTCGCAAACTGAGCAAACCCGGCGTGGCTGAGAAGTATCCACTGGCCAGCAAACTGGTCGAACTTCTCCCCAAACCCGAGCTGATCTACATTGCCGGTCTCTATCACGATATCGCCAAGGGCCGTGGCGGGGATCACTCTGAATTGGGCGCCGTGGACGCGCAGGATTTCTGCCTGCGCCACAAGCTCCCCGCGTGGGATACGCGACTCGTGGTCTGGCTGGTGGAGAATCACTTGGTGATGTCAACCACGGCCCAGCGCAAGGATTTGTCGGATCCACAAGTCATCAACGACTTTGCCCAGTTGGTCGGTGATGAGACCCATCTTGACTATCTATACGTGCTGACGGTAGCGGATATAAACGCAACCAACCCAACCCTGTGGAATTCCTGGCGCGCCAGCCTACTGCGTCAGCTGTATACCGAAACCAAGCGGGCGCTCAAGCGAGGCCTCGAGAACCCGCTCGGACGCGAGGAGCAGATCCGCCAAACCCAGCGCGCCGCCCTCGACAACCTGGTACGCAACGGCACCGACCCAGACGACGCCGAACAGCTGTGGTCGCAGCTGGGCGACGACTATTTCATGCGCCATAGTTCCGCTGACGTCGCTTGGCATACGGACGCCATCATCGAGCATCCGAGCGATGGGGGGCCGTTGGTGTTGATCAAGGAAACCACCCAGCGCGAGTTCGAAGGTGGCACACAGATTTTTATCTATGCGCCTGATCAGCACGATTTCTTCGCGGTGACTGTGGCTGCTATGGACCAGCTCAATCTGAACATTCACGACGCCCGCATCATCACGTCGAGCAGTCAGTTCACGCTGGACACCTACATCGTGCTCGATGCGGATGGTACTCCGATTGGCAACGATCCCGAGCGCACCGAAGAGATCCGACAAGGCCTGATCGATGCGCTACGCAACCCGGACGACTACCTGACGATTATTCAGAAACGCGTGCCTCGCCAGCTCAAACATTTCGCCTTTCCGCCGCAGGTCACCATCCACAACGACATGCAGCGACCACAGACAATCATCGAGGTCATAGCACCCGATCGCCCCGGTCTATTGGCGCGTATAGGGCAGCTGTTTCTGGATTTTGATCTGTCTGTACAGAACGCGAAGATTGCGACGCTTGGCGAGCGTGTGGAAGACGTGTTCTTTGTAACGAACGCGGACAATGAGCCGTTATCCGACCCGCAATTGTGCATCCGGCTGCAGCAGGCGCTTATCAAGCAGCTTTCTCAGGAAAACGAGCACCAGCCCTCTCCAAGCAGCTTCGTGATCTAGGGCGCTTCGATTCAAACCGAGCGGCAAGGAGCGCCGGCACTCAATCCCAGGGCTTGCCACGCGTTCTCGCCGCGAATGGCAATTTCTGCTGCATAGCGGCCTTGGCCAGCACGTGGGCACTGACCGGCGCGGTCAGAAACAGGAACAGCGTAATCAATATTTCATGGACGCTGAGGCCGTCACCTTGGTTGCTGAAAAAGATCATCGACGCGACCACGATGCCGCCCACCCCGAGCGTGGTCGCTTTGGTCGGCCCGTGTAAGCGCGTGAAGAAATCCGGCAGGCGATACAAACCAATCGCGCCTACCAGCGCAAAAGCGCTGCCGATTATCAAAAAGATACTCACCAGCAGTTCGATCCAGAAAGGCATGCAGACTCCTCAGTCGATGATCTCGCCATGCAACAGGTGTTTTGCCACCGCGACGGTGCTGACGAAGCCCATAACCGCAATCAGCAAGGCAGCCTCAAAAAACAGATCGGAGGCCAACCAGATACCGAACAGCACGATCAATGCGAGCGCGTTGATATACAAGGTGTCGAGTGCCAACACGCGATCGGGCATGTCCGGCCCCTGAACCAAGCGCACCACGGTCAAGATCGCCGCGAGCCCGAGGACTCCCATGCATATCGGAATCACATAGGCGAGCATACGAATATCTCCAGCAATGGCGTTTCGTAACGGGTTTTCACTTCGGCGACCAAGGCGTCGATATCGGGCGCATCCAGCGCGTGAATCAGCAGCACCTTGTGATCTGGTCGTAACGAAGCCGATACGGTTCCCGGTGTGAGCGAGATGATATTGGTCAGCACTGCCAGCACGAAGGGATGCTCGATGGCCATCGGTATCTCGATAAATGCCGGCTGCAAACGCTCCCGTGGCCCAATGACGAGTTTTGCCACATGTACGTTGGCGATGACGATGTCGTAAAGCACCTTGAGGCCGAACAGGCAGAGCTTCAGGGGCTGTCGAACCGCCGGTAGATCGATGAGAAATCCCTGCACCAATATCGGAATCACCCAGCCCAGCAACAGCCCGAGCACTATGTGTCCGAAGCCAACGGTGTTGTTCAGCAACAACCAAAGCACCGCGAGAACAAGCGACAGCATCGGGCTGGGCAGCAATCGGGATTTCATTGGCCACCCCCGATGATCTGCAAGTAAGGCGTGAGTTCGAATAGCTGAGCGGCGGTCGCTTGCATATAGGCCTGAATCGGCTGCGCGGCGACCACCAGCAGCACGCTGCCCAGCAACAAACCGAGGGTAGCACCGACACGCATGGTGTCTGCTGGCCGGCCAACGCTGACCGCCTCGCTCGGACGCCAGAACACCATGCTTCCGGCCCGACTTAGCGCGATCACCATCCCCAGTCCGCCGATCAACACCACCGGCCAGAGGACTGAGGCATCAATACCAAGAGAGACAGCCCTCAGGAGCATTACCTTGCCGAGAAAACCAGAAAAAGGAGGAAGACCCGCAATCGAGATCGCGCCGGCGAAAAACAGGGCTCCAAGCATCAACGGCTGCTTCAACGCGGGTGCCGATACCAGTTCTGACGCCGTGTCACCTCGCTGGCGGGCGATGATGTCTGCCAACAGGAACAACGCGCCAGACACCAGCGTACTGTGCACAAGATAATAAAGCGCCGCGCCAAGCCCAGACACGGTTCCCAAGGCGATACCCGCCAGCAAGGTCCCCACCGAGACCACCACCAGGTAGGCCAACAGAATTTGCAGGTTCCGAGCCGCCAACGCGCCCAGCACACCACCAGCCAGGGTCAGCATCGACAACGGCCATAACCAGTCGAGCACCATGTTGCTCAAGACCCCCGCCTCGCTCCCAAAGATCAGGGTAAAAACCCTGACGATGGCGTAGAGCCCTAGTTTGGTCATGATCGCGAACAGTGCAGCCACCGGGGCCGTCGCCGAGGCGTAGGCTCGCGGTAGCCAGAAATACAGCGGCAGGATGGCTGCCTTCAGGGCGAACACGACGAGTAATAAGTAACCCGCCGCCGCCAACAACGGCGCATCGGCTGGATCAGCCGCACTCACCCGTGAGGCCAGATCCGCCATATTCAGTGTGCCGGTGAGGCCATAGAGCATGCTCACGCCGATCAGGAACAGCGACGAGCCGAGCAGGTTCAGCACCACGTAATGAATACCGGCCAGAACCCGCTTCGCACCGTGACCATGCAGCAACAGCGCGTAGGAGGAAATCAGCAGGATTTCGAAGAACACGAAGAGGTTGAACAAATCCCCGGTCAAAAACGCACCGTTGATGCCGGCCAGCTGAAACTGGAACAGCGCATGGAAGTTCGGACCGCGCTCGTCGTCTCCTCGGACAGCATAGAGGACGCAGAAGCCCCCAAGGACGGCGGTGAGCAGCAGCATCAGTGCGCTCAACCGGTCGAGCAAAAGCATGATGCCGAAAGGCGGTAGCCAATCGCCAAGGCGATAGACAGCGAGCGCCCCGGTATCCGCCTGTATCAGCAACCATATCGCTAGCGGAACAAGCATCCACGTGGCCAGTACCGATAACACGCGCTTGAACGAGGCGGCCCGCCGATGGGCCAGCAGGAGAATGCAGCCGGTCAGCAACGGCAGCAGGATGGGAACGATCATCGCGTGGTTCATTCGCGCGGCTCCCGTCCGTCAACATGATCAGTGCGCAGCTCACCCAAACCGCGAAGCGCCAGCACCACGACGAACGCCGTCATCGCGAAGCCAATAACGATGGCCGTCAGCACCAAGGCCTGTGGCAGCGGATCACCATACTCAGCGCTCTTACCAATAATCGCCGGGATCCCCGTAGCAAGACGGCCCATCGCGAAGATGAACAGGTTTACTGCATAGGAAATCAGGGTCAGCCCCATCACCACCGGGAAAATGCGCGCACGTAAAAGAAGATACACGCCGCTGGCCATCATCACGCCGAGCGTGACCGCGATGACAATCTCCATCAAAGCACCTCCTTGCATGACTCGTCCTGACTGACGTGACCGAGATTGGAAAGGATCAGCAATGTCGCGCCGACCACGGCCAAATACACACCGAGATCAAACAGCATCGCTGTAGCCAACTCGAAATCACCGATCAACGGAAGGTGGAAATGTCCAAACGCCGAGGTCAGGAATGGCCGGCCGAAGAGCCAGCTTCCGAGCCCGGTCAACCCGGCGATCAACACACCGAGCCCCGCCACGCTGTGATAACTGAATGGCTGGCGCTGCTGAGCCCATACAACGCCATGCGAGATGTACTGCAAAATCAGCGCAACCGCGGTTATCAGACCGGCAATGAAGCCCCCACCCGGGAGGTTGTGCCCACGCAGGAAGATGAATACCGAAACAAGCAACGCCATCGGCAGCAATACGCGCGAAAGCGTGTCCAGCACCATCGGGTGCCGGTCGGTCGACCAGAGTCGGCCACCATAATCACGAATCGGATGGGGCAGATGCAGCCCTTGCAACAGCCCATAGATGCCCACGGCAGCAATGGCCAGCACAGCGATTTCCCCGAGCGTATCGAAACCGCGAAAGTCCACCAGAATCACATTGACGACGTTGGTGCCGCCGCCGCCAGGCAAGCTGTTTTCGAGGAAGAACGAGGAGATGCTGTCGTAAGGACGCGTTAACACGGCATAGGCGAGCAGAGCGATCATAGTGCCAAAGGCACCAGCGAGGATCAGATCACGGAAGCTGCGCAGGCTGCTCGACTCAACCGGGGTCCGGTCAGGCATAAAGAACAACGCCAGGATCAGCAGGATGATGGTTACCACCTCCACCGAGATCTGAGTCAATGCCAGGTCAGGCGCTGAATAACGGGCGAACGCCAGGGAAACCATCAACCCCACCACGCTCAAGACCATAAGTGCCATGAGCCGCCTGCGGTGGAAGATAACCGTCATCACCGAGGCCAGTCCGAGAATGCCCAGCCCTAACACGGTAATGCTGTCCATCGGCGTCAGCGGCACCGTCCCGCGCAGCGATTGCAAGGGGGTCAACGCATACACCACGACGACCAGCGAACTGAACAACATCAGCGCCAGATAACGCTGCAACGAGCCGTTCTCCATCCGCTCGGTCACCCAACGGGCGGTGCCAGCTATCCCACTGACGACGCTGCCAAAAACCTGTAGAGAGTCAACCCGCGGCAGTCCTTCATACCAACGAAACGCCCATTTGCGCATGCCGTAAATCAGCAGGCCGCCGCCGAGTGCTACGAAACTCATCGCCAGTGGCAGGTTGAAGCCATGCCAGATCGCCAGGCTGTATTCGGGAACATCACCACCAAGGCTACCGGCAACTGCCGCAGCTAATAGCGGGGCGACGGTGTACGCGGGCAGCATGCCAACCAGCAAACAGAGCAGGACCAGAATTTCGACGGGAATCTTCATGTAACGCGCCGGCTCATGCGGCGGATATTTTGGCAAGTCAATGGGTTCGCCATTGAAGAAAACGTCATGCACAAATCGAAGCGAATAGGCGACCGAGAAGGCGCTCGCCAGTGTGGCTAAGGCTGGAATCGTCCAATAAAAGCTACCCAGCAGGTGCTGATCGAGCGTCTCAGCGAAAAACATCTCCTTGCTCAAGAAGCCGTTGAGCAGCGGGACCCCAGCCATTGCCAGCGACGCGACCATCGCCAGCGCAGCGGTATGAGGCATGTACTTGAGCATGCCATTGACGCGCCGCATGTCACGCGTCCCCGTCTCGTGATCAATGATCCCGGCCGCCATGAACAACGACGCTTTGAACGTCGCGTGATTGATGATGTGGAATATCGCAGCGACCGGCCCTAGACGAGAATCGAGCCCGAATAACAGCGTGATCAGGCCTAGGTGACTGATGGTCGAATAGGCGAGCAACCCCTTCAGATCATGCTGAAACAGCGCCATTACCGCACCGATCAGCAAGGTCGCCAGCCCTGTCAGGCTGACTAAGTAGAACCACCATTCCGAATCTGACAGCGCGGGATATAAGCGCGCCAGCAAGAACACGCCGGCTTTCACCATGGTCGCGGAATGCAGAAAGGCTGATACCGGCGTGGGGGCCGCCATCGCCTGCGGCAACCAGAAGTGAAACGGAAACTGTGCCGATTTGGTGAAAACGCCGAGCAGAACCAGGATCAGCGTCAATGGATACAGGGCATTCGCGCGGATCAAATCGCCTGACGCGAGGACGACACTCAGCTCATAGCTGCCTACGATATGGCCGATCAACAGTATCCCCGCCAGCAGTGCGAGTCCTCCGCCGCCCGTTATGACCAAGGCCATCCTGGCGCCCTGCCGCGCATCGGAACGATGGTTCCAGAAACCGATCAGCAAGAACGACGAGAGACTGGTCAGCTCCCAGAACATCAGCATCAGTAGAAGATTTTCGGCCAGTACCACGCCGAGCATGGCGCCCATGAACAGCAGGAAAAAGCTGAAGAAACGCCCCATCGGCTCGCTTTTCGACAGGTAATAGCGGGCATAGAGGATGACCAACAGGCCAATGCCAAGTATCAACAACGCGAAGAGATAGCCCAGGCCATCGAGCCTCAGGCTTAAGTTCAACCCCAGCTCCGGGAGCCAAGGCATCGTGATCACTTCCGTTTCGCCGCCAAATACGATGTCGCGTTTGGATAACAGCAATGCCAGCGCCAGCAATGGCGCCAACCCGGCACCGAATGCACAGGCAGATCTGCCAAAACGTTCGAACAACAGTGGCAGGCAGATCCCTAACAATGGCAGAGCGATTATCAGCGCAAGCGCCATGAGCAAAAACCCCTTTAGCCGTGCATGCACACAGCGGTTATATCCCTTGGACGACCGTTTTCAGCCCAGATAGGCCCGGCAGCGTGGGCCGATTATCCATGCCGATCGCAATAACGTCATGAACTCATATATTTCGAAAAACAATAGGCGCAGCCAATGACCGTAACGAACGGTATCGGACTACGCCTAAAGCGACTCCTGTACTGCAACTGAGGCACTAATGTTGTTACAGCCGGATCGCCCAACACAGCGGAATAGCGTTGCATGCCGCTCCCGCTTAATGCTTGGCGCGCTCCCCCTCAAGGCGCAATACGACTGGTGCCGTTGACGGTCATGATGCGCACGCGCTGACCCACGCGGAAGACCTGATTGGGTTCGACCTCTTGCACATAGGCACGCATGTTTCCGTCGTCTTCGCGGACGGTAATTTCAACCCCCTGTGCGCGGGTAATCCCCTCCTCGGCCGCTGCGCCCAGCAAGCCACCCGCCACGGCGCCGATCACAGCGGCCACGGCACTGCCCCGGCCGCCACCCACACCGCTACCAGCGATGCCGCCGACAACTGCACCAGCCCCACCGCCGATAGGTGTTTTAGTGCCTTCGAGCTTGACCGGCCGCAGCGACTCAATGGTTCCGTAACGTACGGTCTGAACAGTTCGAGCTTCGTCGCGGGAATAGGAATCCCCAGTGAGGTTGGATGTACAGCCTCCTACGGCCAAAGCCATGGCGGTAAATGAAGCAACGAAAAGGGAGTTGCGCATGATGTACTCTCCTGGGAAACAGAATTATCCCCGACCGCGTTGAGCAGGTGCCTGCGGCGAAGAGACGCTTGGCAGCCGCCTCGACCTGGCTCAGCATTCGTGTCAATTAAGACAGCACTTTACCCCACGCGATCCCGCCTCGCATGCATGGCGCACGCCCGAGCTGTTTCACGAGACTACTCATGGACTACTTCATCATCACTGTCGTTACGCTCGCCGGGCTGGTATTTCACGCCTGGCTATTCATTCGTTTCAGACGCTGGGCGGATCGAGACCTGGCGTTATCGCTGGCAGGTGACGATCCGAAGAAGCGGGAATGGGTATTGCGACGGCTCGCAGCAGCAAAGCATGCGCGCGTTAAGCGGAAAGAGCTGCAGATTTGGCTAGAGCGGGAACTCGAGCAGTACAGCGCAGAATAAAGCGAGGTCAGTCGCAGGCGTTCCAGCTTACGACCTTGTTCGGAGCCCAATCGGTATGAAGCGCCCGGGATCAGGGCGCGAGACGTTCTCGTTGCCAGTCACTGGCAACACTCCGGTAGTTGAGCCGATCGTGCAGCCGGCTCGGCCGCCCCTGCCAAAACTCTATCCGATCCGGAACCAAGCGGTAGCCACCCCAGTGAGGCGGACAATGAGGTGCCTGGTCCAGAAAGCGCTGTTCCGTTTCGGCAAGTAGTCGTTCGAGCTCGGCGCGATCGCGAATCACCTGGCTCTGAGGTGAAGCCCAAGCACCCAGGCGGCTGCCCAGCGGACGCACCTGATAATAAGCATCTGACTCGGCAGCGCTGACCTTTTCGATCCGCCCCTCAATTCGCACCTGTCGTTCCAGGCTTGGCCAAAAGAACGTCATCGCAGCAAACGGGCGCACGCCGAGCTGCTCCGCCTTGGCACTGTCGTAATTGGTGAAGAAGGTGAAACCGCGGTCATCCAACGCCTTGAGCAACAACACGCGACAGTGTGGTCGACCGTCTGCATCTACTGTCGCAAGCGTCATGGCGTTTGGTTCTACCGGCGGTTGCTCGGTCTGTATTGCATCACCGAACCACTGGCGAAAGAGTGAGAGGGGCTCACTTGGGGCATTCGCTTCGCTGAGGCCATCACGGGTGTAGTCGCGGCGCATGTCGGCCAAGGTCTGGGTCATTACAGATCTCCGTGGAACAGTCGAAGCGCAGCTTAACGGTTTGCTGCCAAGCCTCGCTTGACTCAGCGCAAACCCCAACGACACGTTACGCCAAGCGGGCCTCTCTATTTGGCCTTACTGACCTCAGCCGCAGCCACTTGGGTCACTTTAGCCGGCGCTTCGCTGTACTGGGCGATCAGTGCCAGCAGGGTGGGCTGAGGCGCCAGGACCATCTCCACGCGACGATTCAGCGCCCGGCCTTCTTCATGCTCGTTTGAAGCGCGCGGCATATCCGAGCCCAGCCCGCGAATGCGCAACCGGTCGTGTTTCAAGCCGCTGAGACGGAAAATTGCCGCGATGGCGCCGGCGCGCTTGCGGCTGATGTCGCGGTTGAGTTCGGCCGAACCGGTGCTGTCGGCGTGACCAAGTACGACCACTGCAGTCTTGTCATCACCCTCGACCAACTTCGCCACCCGGCTGATCGGGCCAAGCGTGACAGGCAATAGCATACCGGGACGGTCTGGGTTAAAGGATGCATCGACCGGTGCAGTAACCACCAGCACGCCTTCACGACGTTCAAGCTCGAAGCGGCTGTCTTTTAACGCATCGCGCAACCGCGGCTCATAACCGTCCAGCCAGGCATGATCGATCACCGGACCCGGCGCGACCGCCACCTCGGTCGGTTTGTCGCCTTTAGAACTACAGCCAGCGATGACCACGCAGAGAATGAGAGAGGCGCTTTTCAGCAGGTTCATGAGCCAGGTTCCGTGATGATGTTGACGAATACGACCGCGCGAGATGAAAACGCAGCTTAAGCAAGGATTCGCCTCAAATTGTGGACGCAGGTCATTGTTATGAAAAGTCAATCCAATGCGAACAGACGAGCGGTTTATGCCAGACAGGCTTTAACCGCACGGGCCAAAGCCTGAGCACGTGGATCCATCAGAACATAAGGACCAAGCGTATTGGTGACGTAACCGAACGCCACCTCGTGCTGCGGATCGGCGAAACCGATGCAGCCGCCCGCACCTGGATGACCAAAAGCACCGGGGCCCATACCAAAGGTGGCATTTTCCACCGCTGGTTGATCCAGCCAGCAGCCCAACGCTAAACGGGTTCGCGTCAGCAGCGTACGGTCTTCACCGATGCAATGCTCCCGCGTCATTTCGTTGAGCAGTTGCTGATCGAGCAGCGCCCCCCGCATCAACCCATCATAAAACCCAGCCAACGCGCGCGCGTTTCCATGGCCGTTCGCAGCCGGCTGCGACATCCGACGCCATTCCGGCTTGTTTGCGCTGTTCATGATCGACGGCGGATTCGTAAACGCGCGTGCCGTTAGCGACTTCGGATCTTCCATTAACGCTCTGAACACCCGCTGGGCAGCCGCATCTCCAAAGTTATTCTTCTGTCGAGTCAGGTACCCGACCCGATCGAACTCAGCGTCGGCCAGGCCGATATGGAAATCCAGCCCCAATGGCCGGGCGGTACGTGCCACGATCGCTTCGCCCGGCTCACGGTTATCAGCGCGACGGATCAGCTCACCAACTAACCACCCATAGGTAATGGCGGCATACCCATGCCCGTCTCCTGGGGTCCACCACGGGGCCTCGGCGGCCAATGCGGCAGTCATCACGTTCCAGTCATATAGCGCCTCAGGCGGAAGCAGCTCCCGGATCGCGGGGAGCCCGGCCTGATGACTGAGCACGTGGCGGAGGGTAATGTCCTGTTTGCCGTTGGCGGCGAATTCCGGCCACACCCGCGCGACCGGCTCGTCCAGCTGCAGCTTGCCTTCACCTACCAGTTGAAGGGCCGCCACGGCAGCGAAGGTCTTGGTGCAGGAGAACAGATTGACCAGGGTATCGCTTTGCCAGGCTTGCTCGCCCGCGTTGTCGGCCACACCGGCCCAGAGGTCGATAACGGTTTCGCCACCGACCTTTACGCAAACCGCAGCGCCACGCTGCTGAGACTGCTCGAACAGATCACTGAAGGCGTCTCTGACCGCCTCGAAACGAAGATCGAAATACCCTTGGATCTGCACGCTCGCGCCCCTTTGACCGAATAAGAATTGATCCATTGTTTCAGCCGCACTGTTTCATGGGAACAGACCCGACAGCGATAACCGGACCATCAGCGGTTTGAATGGTGCTGCATTGGCCGTCTCGGTGCGCCGCCTAGCACTCAGCCTATCTCGCGGCGAAAGGGAGGCAGTGCGTTGAGAATGGCCTTTCCGTAGCGCTGAGTGACGACTCGGCGGTCCAGCAACGTGATGGTGCCTCGATCCTCTTCAGTACGCAGCAGTCGGCCACAGGCCTGAACCAGGCGCAACGACGCATCAGGTACAGCAATTTCCATGAAGGGATTACCGCCGCGCGTCTCGATCCACTCGGCCAATGCCGCCTCGACCGGGTCGTCGGGTACCGCGAAGGGAATCTTGGCGATCACCACATGTTCGCAGTAGGCCCCAGGCAGATCCACACCCTCGGCGAAGCTGGCAAGCCCGAACAGCACGCTTTTCTCGCCGTCATCCACGCGAGCCTTGTGCTTGTTAAGCGTTTCCTGCTTGGACAGGTTGCCCTGAATCAGCACTCGCTTACGCCACTCACGCTCGAGCCCGTCGAATACGTCCTGCATCTGTTTACGCGATGAAAACAACACCAACGTTCCGCGCGAGGCTTCGACCAACGCCGGAAGGTCGCGCACGATTGCAGCCGTATGCGCGACCGCATCGCGCGGATCGGCCTTGAGATCAGGCACCCGTAGCACGCCAGCATCGGCATGATGAAACGGGCTAGGCACCACGGCCGTGACGGCGCAGCGCGGGAGCCCAGCACGCATTCGATAGCGGTCGAAACTGTTGAGGGCGGTGAGCGTCGCGGAGGTAACCAGGGCGCCGTAGCAGACATTCCAAAGATTGCGTCGCAGCGTCTCGGCGGCCAGGATAGGGCTGGCGTTGACCTCGATATCAAACAGTGCGCCCCCTTCAGCCAGCGTCAGCCAACGCGCCATCGGTGGACTGTCCTCGGGGTCATCGACAGTAAAAGCCGTCCATAGCTCCCAATTACCCTGCGCTCGGGTCAGCAGGCTGCCAAATAGCGGATACCATTCTTCTGCCTGATGACTGGCGATACCAATACCCGCCTCGCCATCCATCGCTTCTTTCAACAGTTCGGTCAATCGGGTGAACAGGTCGTTCAACTTGGCGAAGCCCTTCTTCAGCTCGACGCCAAGTTCGATCAGATGCTCAGGCACTACGCCACCGACAAAACGGTGCCGTGGGCGCTCGCGACCTTCCATGTCTTCGCCGGGTCTGAAATCAGCGACCTGCTCGCACGCGCTGAACATGAATTGCTGCTGGCTGCGCAGATCCCGAGCGATCTCCGGGACGGCCTCGATCAACCGACCCAGGTCGCCCGGTAAGGGATGTTGCGCCAGCAATTTGGTAAGGTTCTTTTCGACCTGTGCCAGCCACTCGGCCGTCGAGCGCAGACGCGTGAAATGTGCGAAATGACCGATGGCCTTGTCCGGCAAATGATGGCCTTCATCGAAGACATAGAGCGTGTCGCGTGGATCTGGCAGAACCGCGCCACCGCCCAACGCAAGGTCGGCGAGTACCATGTCGTGGTTAGTGACAATGACATCGACCTTGGTCATGCCCTCACGCGCTTTGTAGAACGCACACTGCTGAAAGTTTGGACAGTGCCGCCCCGTGCATTGGCTGTGGTCGGTGGTCAGGCGAGCCCAGTCGGGGTCAGCGAGTTCTTCTGGCCAGCTGTCACGGTCACCATCCCAACGGTTCCCGGCAAGTTTCTCGATCATGCTGCCGAACAGTTTCTCGCTACGCTCGTCGACATCGATGCGAAAACCTTCTTCCTCGAACAGCTGAGCGGTGGCGCTTTGCGCTTGGCCTTCCTGTAGCAGTACATCGAGCTTGGACAGGCACAGGTAGCGACCGCGGCCCTTAGCCAGCGCGAATGAGAAATTCAGGCCACTGTTGCGCATAAGGTCAGGCAGGTCCTTGTGCACGATCTGCTCCTGCAACGCGACGGTTGCCGTTGCGATCACTAGGCGCTTCCCCGCAGCCTTGGCAGTAGGAATGGCTGCAATACTGTAAGCAACTGTCTTACCTGTGCCCGTTCCTGCTTCGACCGCAACGACCGCTGGCTCGCCGTCTCGCCTGCCCTCGTCGTCAGCCTTGATCGCGCCCAGGACCTTTGCCACTTCGGCAATCATCAGACGTTGACCATAGCGGGGCTTCAAGCTTTTGGCTTCGAGAAATCGAGAGTAGGCGCCCTGAATCTGGGACTTGAGTTCGGTGCTGAGCATGGGCGCGAAAGCTGTATATATTTTCAGTATTTCAAGTGGGTGGCTATGATAGCGCGCGTTTCCCCAATCGCCACCGGAGATTTCCCATGACCGCTTTCGCCCTGCTCTATTCACTTCACGTGCTGGCCGCCGTGATCTGGATCGGAGGCATGTTCTTCGCATGGATGGTGCTGCGACCCGCCGCCGTTTCTGAACTGCAGGCACCCGAGCGGCTGAAATTATGGTCTGAGGTGCTTCGCCGTTTTTTCAAATGGGTCTGGATCACGGTGCTCGTTTTGCCGATCAGTGGTATCGGCATGTGGCATATGCGTTTCGAGGGGCTAGCGGCAGCGCCCCGTTACGTACACATCATGGCTGGGTTGTTTCTGGTGATGCTGGCGCTGTTCCTGCGTATCCAGCTACTGCAGTTACCCGAGCTCAAACGCGCTGTCTCCACGCAGAGCTGGCCCGAAGGTGGGGCGGCGCTTGGAAAAATCCGTCAACTGGTGGGCGTCAACTTGTTGCTCGGGCTGCTGGTTGTCGCGCTTGCCAGCGCTCGCCCGCTGTTCTGACGAGAAAAACCTAGCGATTTGAGGATAAAAAAAGCCGGGCTCGTAGCCCGGCTTTGTTATGCAGCAGTCAGGTTAAGGACGTGCTTCGACCTCAGCCTCTACACGACGGTTGATTGCGCGACCTTCCTCAGTAGAGTTATCGGCAACCGGACGGGACTCGCCGTAACCAACTGCATCGACTCGGCTGCTATCGAGGCCATGCTGATTGACCAGGACATCGCGCACCGCGTTGGCGCGGCGTTCGGACAGGCGTTGGTTATACGCATCGGTACCCACCGAGTCGGTATGCCCTTCGACGACCGTCGACGTCTGACCGTATTGCTTCATGAAGTCTGCCAGGTCGCGGATGTCAGCCATGCTGTCCTGCTTGACTTCAGCGCGGTCGAAATCGAATTTCACGTCGAGCTCAACACGAACAGGCTCAGCAGCAGGCTCAGGTTCGGCGACAGGGGTCGGGGTTGGCTCAACGGTTTCAACCATGGCGACCGTTTCCTGCTCAGTACCGTTGGCCCAGCAATATGCTGCAGCCATACCGCCACCAATCAGCGCACCGTACCCTGCATAAGTGCTGCTTTCTATTGCACCCAGTGCGGCACCAGTGACGCCGCCAACGGCCGCACAGCTGGGCCAATCCTGCTTCTGCACCCCTGCGCAGCCAGCCAGGAAGGTGGTCATTACAATCACGGGTACTGCTGTCCGTAAGCTACTCATCAGGTAAAACCTCCTAGTTTTGGGATCGGCCAGAGCGCCATGCAGACAGCATTAGCCACTCCAGTTACAACGAGACTAGGACGGCACGCACCGCCGCGCTAGTCTTTACGCTTCGACAGACCGTATGAAACTGCATTTCTGCGCCTGCTACGCCTGACATAGAGGATCCCGGCTTGATCGCACCCAGCTCACCGCAAACGCCACAACACGCGTTGGCCGCACTGCTCGAGCACTATCTTCCGACGCATGTGCTGCACGTCGGCGTTAGCGATATGCCGGCAGTCGAAGCATTCGGTCGCAGCCGCGAAGGTCGCCACATTGACCGTGCGCCCGCTGCACCTCTGCCTGGTGACCTATCCGGACGCCGCTACGACCTGGCGCTCGTTGCCGACTGCCTAGAACACCTGCTCAAACGCGACGGGATGCAACTGCTCGGTGGTATTCGCAACCTCAACGCCAGTCGTATCGCGGTTCTGGTTGATCTGAGCGCATGCGACTGGCAAGCCACCGACTTCTTTTCCCTTGCGCTGCAGATCAGCGCGCGCTTTGAGCGGGAGGAACAGACCTTGACCCTCTTCACCTACGACCTGCTTGTTTATAAGCAGGTTCCGGACTGGCTGAACGCGAAGTTCTGGGCGAACCCACAGATGTTTGGCAAATATTGGTGGTGATCGATGATGACGAGCGACACACAACATGACGCAAATTGCCCTTGCGGTAGCGGCAATACGCTCGGCGCATGCTGCGGGCGTTATCACAGCGGCCTTCCGGCGCCGAGCGCGGAACAGCTCATGCGCTCACGCTACAGTGCTTATGTCTTTGGTCTCATTGACTACTTGAAAGCTACGACCTTGCCTATTCAGCAAGACTCGCTGGATCTCCAATCGATGAAGGACTGGAGCGTCAGCAGCACCTGGCTAGGACTCGACGTCGAGGAGAGCCAAGTAATCGGCGGCCAACCAGAGCATGCGCTTGTCAGTTTTACAGCCCGCTGGCATGACTTGGCGGGAGAGCACGCCCAGCACGAGCGCTCTGCCTTTGTTCAGCACGACGGAAAATGGTATTTCATCGATCCGACCATCACGCTCAAGGCCGGCCGCAACGATCCCTGCCCGTGTGGCAGTGGGCAGAAATTCAAGAAATGCTGCGCCGCTTATCTCTGACCTAGAAAGACAAAGGCCGACAAGCGCATCGCGCCAGCCGGCCTTCCTTCGCATTAACCGAGCGCTTATTTCTCCACAAACGCCCGCTCAATCAGATAATGCCCTGGGTCACCCATACGTGGCGAAGCCTTGAGGCCAAAGCTATCCAGAACCTCACTGGTTTCGGCCAGCATACTCGGGCTTCCGCAGATCATTGCGCGGTCATCGTCTGGATTGATGGGAGGCAGCCCGATGTCATTAAACAGCTTGCCGCTGCGCATCAGATCTGTCAGCCGTCCCTGATTTTCGAACGGCTCGCGGGTCACGGTCGGGTAGTAGATGAGCTTTTCCTTCAAGGCTTCGCCGAAGAACTCGTTCTGCGGAAGGTGCTCGGTAATGAATTCCCGGTACGCAACCTCGTTCACGTAGCGCACGCCATGAACCAGAATGACTTTTTCGAAACGCTCGTATGTTTCCGGGTCCTGGATCACGCTCATAAACGGCGCCAGACCAGTGCCTGTACTCAATAGATACAGATGCTTGGCCGGCAGCAGGTCATCCAACACCAAGGTGCCAGTGGGCTTGCGGCTGACCATCAGCGAGTCACCTTCCTTCAGGTGCTGCAGGCGCGAAGTCAGCGGGCCATCAGGAACCTTGATGCTGAAAAACTCCAAGTGCTCTTCATAGTTGGGGCTGGCAATGCTGTACGCACGCATCAGCGGCCGGCCCTCTACCTCTAGGCCAATCATCACGAACTGACCATTCTCAAAGCGCAGCCCCGGGTTACGGGTGGTCTTGAAACTGAACAGCGTGTCATTCCAGTGATGCACACTGAGGACTCGCTCAACGTTCAGGTTGCTCATGTACGGATTCCTCTTCTAGCGCAACGGCGCCTCGATAATTTACGAAAGTCTACCGATATCGTTAATATCCGTTAAACGAATATTAACGATATATCTAATCGGTTTTACAAATATGCATTTCACGCTGCGCCAGCTTCAGGTATTCGTGTCGGTTGCCCGCCAGGAAAGCGTCTCCCGCGCCGCCGAAAGCCTCGCTTTGTCTCAATCGGCCACCAGCACCTCGTTAGCTGAACTGGAACGGCAATCCGGCTGCCAACTATTCGACCGCGCCGGCAAGCGCTTATGGTTGAACGCACTGGGCCGTCAGTTGCTGCCTCAAGCAGTAAGCCTGCTCGATCAGGCCAAAGCCATCGAGGATCTGCTGGCTGGCAAGACCGGTTTTGGCTCATTGAATGTCGGCGCCACGCTGACGATCGGCAACTACCTCGCCACACTGCTGATTGGCAGTTTCATGCAGCGTCATCCTGAGTGCCGGGTGAAACTGCATGTGCAGAACACGGCGCACATTGTCCAGCAGGTCGCGCAACATGAACTTGATTTAGGTCTGATCGAAGGCGATTGCCAGCACCCCGACATCGAAGTGCTGCCGTGGGTCGAGGACGAACTGGTGGTTTTCTGCGCACCCCAGCATGCACTGGCCGGCCGCACGGAGGTAAGTCTCGATGAGCTGTCGCGTGAAGCCTGGATTCTTCGTGAGCAAGGCTCAGGGACTCGCCTAACGTTCGACCACGCCATGCGGCACCACCCGGCAAAACTCAACATACGGCTCGAATTGGAGCATACCGAAGCTATAAAAAGGGCCGTGGAGTCTGGCCTGGGCATCGGGTGCATCTCTCGCCTGGCACTGCGCGACGCCTTTCGCCGCGGCAGCCTCGTTGCGGTTGAAACCCCGGACTTGGATCTGGCCCGACAGTTCTATTTCATCTGGCATTCGTTGAAGTACCAGACCGCCGCGATGCGCGAGTTCATCGAGCAATGCCGCGCGCTCACCGCGGGGATTCAGCGCAGCGACGAGATCGTCCTGCCGACCATCGCGTAAGTTGCTGATGGGCCCGGGCCCATTCGTACACACGCGATCTGGATCGCGCTATAACGGTGTGTCAGCTCGTTGGAATTGATCCCATCTGTTGCAGCAACAGAGCCGCCTGGGTCCGTGTGCGGACGCCCAGCTTGCGGAAGATGGCCGTGACATGCGCTTTGATTGTTGCCTCGGAAACGCTGAGCTCGTAGGCGATTTGCTTGTTCAGCAAGCCGTCGCAGACCATCGTCAACACGCGGAACTGCTGAGGCGTCAGACTGGCGAGCCCTTCGCTGGCTGCCTTGGCTTCAGGGCTGACATGACCGACATCCTGGATGTTGGTAGGCCACCACACATCCCCATCAAGCACGACCCGCACGGCTTCCTGAATGGTCTCCAATGAGCTGGACTTGGGTATGAAACCGCTTGCGCCGAACTCACGTGAGCGAGCTACGACTGCCGCGTCTTCTTGCGCAGAAACCATCACCACCGGCAATTGGGGATACTGCCCCCGGAGCAGCACAAGCCCCGAGAATCCGTAAGCACCCGGCATGTTCAAATCCAGCAAGACCAGATCCCAATCGGAGGTTCGGGTCAGCTGGGCTTCTAGCTCGGCAATGCTTGCCGCTTCGGAAAGCCGAACGTCATCGCCTAATCCAAGCGTCAATGCTTGCTGGAGGGCACTGCGAAACAGCGGGTGATCATCGGCGATAAGGATTTCGTAAGCAGCCATGGCAGACCTATAGTTTTTATTGGCGCTTTCACCGGCCAGAGCCGGATGCTGTCATCAGGCCGGCATGAACCCGCAAATTGCTCGGGGTGAACCCGGGTGATGATATCGCGCCACCACTCGAAATTCGATCACCGTGCGGAATTTAATCAGGCGTCACAGCAGGATGCCCGGTGAATCTGTGGCCAAGCACGCCGGTTTGATGCAAAGTTTGCGACTTTCTCGCCCGAGCCCAACCATGCGTAACCAAGCCCTTCGCGCCGACTTCCTGATGCTCATTACAGCCATGATCTGGGGGAGCGCCTTTGTTGCCCAGCGGGTCGGGATGGATAACATCGGCCCCTTTCTGTTTACAGGCCTGCGCTTCGCGTTGGGTGCGGTCGTCCTGCTCCCGCTGGTGCTTCATCAGGGCCGCGGTGCCGCTCGGCATGAGCCATTCCTGCAGCGAGGCCTGTTGCTCGGAGGGCTCAGTATGGGCCTCGCGCTCACGCTCGGAATCAATCTGCAGCAGGTCGGCCTGCTATTTACCAGCGTGACCAACTCCGGCTTCATTACCGGACTGTACGTCATCGTCGTACCGCTGCTCGGGCTAATCATCGGCCATAAAACAGGTATGGGCACCTGGATCGGGGCGATCCTTGCGGTGTTCGGTATGGCGTTGCTCAGTATTGACGAGAACTTCAAGGTTGCCTCGGGGGACTGGATACAACTGGCCGGCGCTTTTGTCTGGGGCGTGCATGTATTGCTTGTCGGCTTTTTTGTCAGTCGCCATGACGCGATTCGACTGGCCTTTCTGCAGTTTGTGACTTGCGCATTGGTCAGCCTGGCTCTTGCAGCTGCGTTTGAGGAAGCCAGCCTCGCCAGCATTCAACTGGCCGCACCTGCGCTGATCTATGGCGGCATGTTCGCCGTTGGCGTGGGCTACACGTTGCAGGTGGTAGCTCAGAAGCATGCGATTGCCTCACATGCGGCCATTATCCTCTCACTCGAGGCCGTGTTCGCCGCGATTGCTGGAGCGCTATTGCTCGATGAGAGCCTCAGCGCGCGCGGCTACGTGGGTTGCGCGTTGATGTTTGTGGGCATGCTGGCCGCGCAGTTATGGCCACGCAAGCCCGTGCCGGTAACGGTCGATGATGCGATCCCACCAATGGCGAGGCATTGATAGGCCTTCTGATCAACCCCGGCCCAACGCCGCCAGCGCCTGATGGGTCGCATCATCCGGGTCAGGCGTACGGTGGTGTTTGGCAGCCAGGTAGTGGTCAGTGAAGGCGTCGAGCCAGTTATCCAACGCCCCGGCTCCCTGTTCATCACCCGCCAACCCGAGACACAACGCCGCCACTTCAGCCGTACACAGATGCTCACTGCGTGTCGAACGGCGAAGACGATAACGCGACAGGACCTCGGCTTGCAGACTTAGCACGGGCAAACGATTGAGGTAAGGGCTCTTGCGAAACATTTTGCGCGCTTCGGTCCATGTCGCATCAAGCAGAACGAAGAGCGGACGCTTGTCGTCAGCCACCTCGACCGCGGACACCACGCGCTCGGGTTCGGCATACTCGCCCGGGAACACCACTACGGGCTGATAACGAGGATCGGCGAGCAGCTCCAGCAAGGCCGGCTCCACCTCGGTTCTGTTCCAGGTGAAGGCATAGGTATCCGCGACGATATCCGCAATCAGCCAACCGGTGTTGCTCGGCTTAAGCGGCTCGATGTCATGCATGATCAAGCAGACGGCACTGTGTGTCGGCACGCATGGAAGCCAATCGCAAAAGCAGTGACTGCTCGCGACACGACAACGAACACAGCGAGCTGTACGTGAGCCCCGCGCGATAAAAGGCTTGGCGCTACGGGCCAGACGCGCATCACGTAAACGGGCTACGGCATGGGGCATTGAGTAATCGATCGAGCGAAGGGGCCCGCAGTTTACCAGCCTGGTCGGAAACCGTGGCTGCGGCTGAACCGTGCCGGCGGGGACGGGTCGAACGACGGCAGTTACCAGGAGATCACCATGCACCGTCTGACCGCACTATTCACGCTCTGCCTTGCCCTCCCCTTCGCCAACACCGCTTCGGCGCAGGACCAAGCGCTCGGCCAGCTGCTCGACAAAGTAGCCCGTGAAAGCAGCGTGGGCACGCCCCGCGCTATTAATTCTGACCTGCTGGATGAAGGCTACAGCGTTGATGGCAACGAACTGGTCAACCACCTCAGCGTTCAGCCACGCCATGCTGCGCAGATGCGCGACAACCCCAAGCAGGTTCGCACACAGCTGGCCGCCAGCGTCTGCAACAACGAAGGCTTGCGGGAGCTGATGAGCCAGGGCGCGGTATTGCGCTTCGAGTTCAGCGAGTATCAAAGCAAGAAGCCGATCACCACCGAGCGGTATCGCTCCAGCGACTGCTAAGCCTGAAACACCGCCAACGGCAGCACCGGTGCTGCCCGCGACGGCTCCCCTCTTAGCGCAACAATTGCGGATTACCTTTACCGGCCACCGCGGCCGCCTCGTCGGGCTTGAGGAGCGCTGTTCGCGGCAGGTCGAGTAACCGCGCGCACGCTGCGAGCACATTCGCCCAAGACGCACGGTTAGCGAATTGCATTCCGCTTTCATCCAGCGTGCCGCCACGATTGCGATAGCCCAGGACTGAGTTGCGCCTCGCGTCCGGCAAGATCGGCCAAAGATGACCGCGCGCTACCTCCGGCCGCATATGGGTGAGTAACACGCGCATCTCCATCCGCTCCGGGAACAACCGCTCGGCCACGCCGTCCGCCGCCAGTGCATCGATCTCCCACCGATCCCGCGGAGCCCTGAACCGCCCCGGCTCCTGCAGATAGACCAGCCGATAGGCCACGTCAGCCTCAGCCAACCGAACAGCCGCACGTTGCATTTCAGTCAGTTGATAACTGCCATTGGCTATCAGAAGAACCGGGCTGGCCCCAACCCGTTCATCGACGATGATCGCGCCATCTTTGGCGAGCTGCTCGGCCTGCGCCTGATTGAAAAACGATGGCCGTTCACGCTTGGGCATGACCAGACAGGCCAGAGCGCCGCGGGCTTGGTAGATGGAAGGCAGCAGCGCGAGCGCGCTGTTATGGTCCGCCGGAAACAGGACCCGCGCCATGTCATTCATTTCTCCCAACAGGGCCTCGCAAAACGTCGTGTCCTGATGCGATTGCTGGTTCTTGCCGTTTTCCCAGGTGTGCGACGTCGCGATGACCGGCCAACCGAGCCAACCAGCCGACCGACCCACTTCCTTCTGTTGCCTCGAGAAGATCAGGCTCTGACGTACCGCGCCGAGCATCTTTACGCAAAAAGCCTCGTAACTGGCCACCAAGTTGAGGCCGCCCTGGTTGGCGAGGCAGGCAGAAACGACCGCTTCTTCATTCAAGGCGGTGATGATTTTCCCGTCCACCGCCTCGACGTCACTCTCCGGATCGACCACCCGATGCTTAAGCGCTTTGAGCACACCGCCAAGGCGGTTGCTCGCCAACTCGTCGGGGTTGCCTACGCGCGGCCGTAGCGACGGGTTGAGACTTGTCAGTTCGACGAAAAAATCATCGACCGCCACCATCGGCGAACAGACGCTGTCCCGATAGTTGAGTGACGGCATGATGGGTGTAGCGGGCCGCCTGGTTGCCAACACATTGTCGCGCTCGGCCGGACGGCCGTCACGGGACTGGGCTAGCAACTCGCGAGCTTGTGCCAACTCGCCCCACGGAACAAACAGCGGCGCGGCATGAGCGTTGAATAGCTCGCGCGACTGCTCATCGAAACGCGGATTGCCAGGCAAGGGCAAGTTATGCGCCGCGTTGCTTCCGGCACCATAAAAGCCAAATCCCTTCTCCGTCTCGGCAATGCCATAGGGGATCGGCAAAGGGTACCGCAACAGCCCCCGCGCCTTTTCATCGACGCGCCGAGTAAAACGCTGTTCCATTTCCCAGAGAATACAGACGAAGGCCGCAGGATCTCGCCCATCGAACGTAATGGGATCGAATCCACAACGGCTTAGATGCTGACGAAACCCTTCAAGCCCTTCATGAGTCCCGAGCTGAGTGCGCTGTTCGATACGCCGGCCATTCGCGATCATGATCGGCAACGCTGTTCCACAGTCTTCGGCCCGCCACCAGCGTGGGATCCAATCGCTGCCACGTTGTTCCTCTGCCGCCCCATCCGACAAAAACGCCACGAGCGTTTCGCCCGGCAGCGGCATATGTGCGTACTGCAGTTCAGCAAAGCCCAAATAGCCGCCTTCGGCGATGCCGCCCCCCGTATGCGCGTTGACATGGCTGCCGAGGGGTGCGGCCGGGCTGCCATCGGCGCCCTGCTCGTACCCGTAGAAATCTTCCAGCAGTCGGTTAATCCCCGACTCGCCGTTGCCGTAGGCATGCGATTGTTCAGGCGTAAGATTATCGGTAAGCAGGTTCAGTGCTTCGATCGCCGCCACGCAATGACCCTGCCCCATAAGCCACGCACGCGTAGTACCCGTCAGGGCATTCAAACCGAGGTAACCGGCATAGGCCGGAACCATATTCAGCGAACCGCCCGTATGACCTTCCGGGGATGTTTTGAAGTCCTCAGCCAGAAGCGCCACACCATCCAGTCGGACGCGGCGTGCATAGGTCATGTGCGCGACCAGCCAAAGCCCCGCCGAACCCACCCGGTCAATCGCCTGCAGCAGTTGGTAGACGCTTGCCAAGTCGGGCTGCTTTTCAGCCTGGACCAGCTGATGGGCCAATCGGAACACCGCGGCCTGGGTCTCCAAAGAGTGCTCGAACCGCCCGTAACCGTTGCGCCAGCGGGCAAATTCCGGCTCCGCTTCTGCGTGACGGTCCAGTTCGACAAGACTGGGAAGAAGCTGGTGGTTCATGTGGCGCTCCGTTGAATGGCGGTTGCACAAGTCTAGTCAGCGTTCGAGCAGCTATCTCTGATATGCATCAAGACAGCGCCTTGAATCGACCGGCACACTCATTCAAACGATCAAACAGGAACGCTCATATGGCTCTGCTCAGTTTTCTCGGCGCGATTCAACAGGTGACTGGATCGTGCTACTTGATCGAAACGCATGAAGGCTCACGAGTCCTGCTCGATTGCGGCATGCACCAGGGCCGACGCCAGGAAGAGGATGGAAACCGTGCCGGATTTGCCTTCGACCCGCAATCGCTGGATGCCGTCGTGCTGTCGCACGCGCATATTGACCATAGCGGTTTGCTGCCAAAACTGGTGGCGTCAGGTTTCAAAGGCCCGATCCATGCCACCGACTCAACCTGCAAGTTGGTCGAGCTAATGCTGCTCGACTCGGCCAGCATTCAGGAGAAGGATGCCGAATGGGAAAATAAATGGCGCGCCCGGCTGGGTAAGCCAGCGATCAAGCCGCTTTATACGCGGATTGATGCCGAGCGCATGTTGAAGCTGCGTCAACCCCATGCCTACGGAGAGGCATTCGAAGCGGCACCTGGCGTTAACGTAACCTTGTTCGACGCCGGACATATTCTCGGATCGGCCATCGTACAAGCCGACGTCGACGACTTCGGAGCCACGCGCCGATTGGTTTTCTCGGGTGATCTCGGCAATGCATCCTCACCCCTGATGCACGCGCCGACCCCGCTGCGTGAGGCCGATGTACTGCTCATGGAGTCGACCTACGGGGATCGTGACCACCGTGACCATGAGGCCACCATCGAGGAGCTGGCTGACATCCTTCAACAAGCCCACCGCGACGGAGGCAACGTTCTGATGCCATCCTTCGCCGTTGGGAGGACGCAAGATCTGATTTATTACCTCGGCCTCCTCTACCAGCAAGGCCGCGTGCCGCAGCAGATGGTATTTCTGGACAGCCCGATGGCTATCGGCGCGAACGCAATTTACTCCCTGTTCCAAGAACAGCTGGAAATAGACGTGGTGCCGCAAGGTGCGCCGACAGCCAACGGAACCCGGCATATCGAGACGTGGCTGCCGATCCTGCGAACCACCCCCACGCCGGAAGAGTCGATGGCCATCAACCGCTTCAAGAGCGGTGTAATCATCATTGCTGGCAGCGGAATGTGCACCGGCGGGCGCATTCTTCATCATTTCAAACACAACCTCTGGCGAGAGGAGTGCCATCTGGTGATCCCTGGTTTCCAAGCCCGCGGCACGCTTGGTCGCGTCATTGTGGACGGCGCTAAAACGGTCAAGCTGCTCCATCAGCGCATTGCCGTGAACGCTAAGGTGCATACATTGGGTGGCTTCTCGGCACACGCCGGCCAATCGCAACTGATCGAATGGGCAAGCCATTTCCAGACGCGCCCGGAGCTGTACTTGGTTCATGGTGAGCTGGAAAAGATGCAAGCTCTCCAGAAGGCCATCCATGACCGTCTGGACTGGCACGCCAATATTCCTGAACCAGGCGATCGCATCGCGCTCTGATTGCTGGATTAGAGGTCGGCTACCGCTCGACCGTATCTGCTTACGTAACAGGACGCAGATGTATCCCTATCCGCGCCGCCGGCGTCCTTCGGGCTCCATCAGCTACTGTTAGTTTTATAGCGCCGAACCGAAAAACGTTTGCTTCAAACAGGGCAACATTGGACGGTGAGCGGCGCCGAGCACTACAGGTTCCAACAAGGGAGACGTGTATGCCTTTCGAACCGGACGATTACCTGTCGCGACATTTCAAGACCAGTGGCATCGAACTGTCGAAGAAAATTGATGAGCTGGTGGCACTGGCCGTCCCACCGGCTAGCCAGAATCTACCGTTGTACAGGGAAATGCTAGTCACCGTGCTGCGCATGGCACAAGCCGACCGAAGCCGCTGGGACGCGAAGATTTTGCTCCAGACGATGCGTGAGATGGAGCACGCCTTCAGTCGACTCGACCAATTCAAGCGTCGCCGCAAGGTCACTGTCTTCGGATCTGCCAGAACTCCGATCGAGCACCCGCTTTACGCGCTTGCGCGTGAACTCGGCGAAACACTTGCCCGTTATGACCTGATGGTTATTACCGGTGCTGGCGGCGGCATCATGGCCGCCGCGCACGAAGGCGCCGGCACCGACAACAGCCTCGGGCTGAACATCACCCTGCCCTTCGAGCAACACGCCAACCCCACGGTGGACGGGACCGACCACCTGTTGTCTTTTCACTTCTTCTTTGTCCGCAAGCTCTTCTTCATTAAGGAAGCCGACGCACTGGTGCTTTGCCCCGGTGGTTTTGGCACCTTGGATGAGACGCTAGAAGTACTGACGCTGATACAGACAGGTAAGAGCCCACTGGTGCCAGTCGTGCTGCTGGACGAACCCAACGGCTCGTTCTGGAAAGATGCGCTGAGTTTTATGCGTCATCAGCTGGAGGGGAACCGCTATATTCTGCCGACTGACATGCGCCTCATGCGACTGGTTGACAATGCTGAGGACGCGGCTGCCGAAATAGACAATTTCTACAGCAACTTCCATTCAAGTCGCTGGCTAAAGGATCGCTTCGTCATGCGCATGAACCACAACCTGACAGAGGATGCTCTGGCTTACCTGAATGACGAGTTTCGCGATCTTTGCGTGACAGGTGGTTTCGAACAACAAGCCTGCTGCGAAATGGAGCTGGACGAGCCAGAACTGCAGTCGCTACCTCGGCTCAGCTTCGTTTTTAACGGACGTGATCATGGGCGTCTGCGCGAGCTGACCGACTTCGTCAACGCCAAATGCAACTGGCGACCCTAACCCAAAGAGGTCAAATCGCACGTCAGTTTGAACAGCGCATTATTTGACCGCGATTGCTAATCCAACGAGTTACCTCGTAATAGCCTTCCGATCATTTCCAGTGAATAGCCACGGTAACTTAGAAAACGGCCCTGACGGGCTTTTTCTCGCTGGTCGCCTGGCAGTTCTCCGAATTTTCGCTGCCATACCTCGTAGAGCTGCGCGTTCCAATCAAAGCCGCTGTCGCGCAACGCTTGCTCAATGACTTCCCGGGCGAGCCCTCGCTGAGCCAGCTCCTCGCGAATTCGCAACGGGCCGTACCCCGCGTTGGCACGCATCCGCACGAAGCTTTCGAGGTAGCGCGCTTCACTTAGAAGCCCTTCCTCAGCGAGCCGATCCAATGCCGGCTCTATGAGGTCAGTAGGGGCACCGCGCAAGCGCAGTTTGCGGCTCAGTTCGACGCGACCATGCTCGCGGCGGGCGAGAAGGTCCATGGCTGCCCGCCGTACCGCGGCGGGACTATCGAGCACCACCGGCATGCCGATTAGAGATCGGCTTCGGCCATGTCTTCAGTAACGGGATTAGCCTTGGTATTCGGCGCAACAACCAGCAGCTTGTCGCGGATCTGCTGCTCGATTTCACGACCGATTTCCGGGTTCTCTTCCAGGTACTTGGCCGCGTTGGCCTTGCCCTGACCGATCTTGTTGCCTTTGTAGGCGTACCAGGCACCGGACTTCTCAACCAGGCCTTGCTGCACACCAAGATCAATGACTTCGCCGTTACGGTAGATGCCTTTGCCGTACAGAATCTGGAATTCAGCCTGACGGAACGGCGGCGCCACCTTGTTCTTAACGACTTTGACGCGGGTTTCACTACCGACCACTTCGTCGCCTTCTTTCACCGCACCGGTACGACGAATGTCGAGGCGGACCGACGCGTAGAACTTCAGCGCGTTACCGCCAGTGGTGGTTTCCGGGCTACCGAACATCACGCCGATCTTCATACGGATCTGGTTAATGAAGATCACCAGGCAGTTGGCGTTCTTGATGTTACCGGTGATCTTGCGCAACGCCTGAGACATCAGGCGAGCCTGCAAGCCAACGTGGGTATCACCCATCTCGCCTTCGATTTCGGCCTTGGGAACCAGCGCAGCCACGGAGTCAACGATGATCACGTCAACGGCGTTGGAGCGCACCAGCATGTCGGTGATTTCAAGTGCCTGCTCACCCGTGTCCGGTTGAGAAACCAATAGATCATCGACGTTAACGCCGAGCTTGCCCGCATAATCCGGGTCCAACGCATGCTCGGCATCGACGAAGGCGCAGGTGGCGCCCATCTTCTGTGCTTCTGCAATGACCGACAGGGTCAAGGTTGTTTTACCTGAAGACTCAGGACCGTAAATCTCGACGATCCGGCCTTTCGGTAAACCGCCGATACCCAGCGCGATATCCAAGCCTAACGAGCCGGTGGAAATGGAGGGAATTGCCTGGCGATCGTGATCGCCCATGCGCATGACCGCGCCTTTACCGAACTGCTTTTCGATCTGGCCCAAGGCGGCAGCCAAGGCGCGCTTCTTGTTCTCGTCCATTACAATCCTCACTTGATCAAGAGGGCCAGAGGCCACGACAACTGTATAAGTAGACAGTATTAGAGCATAGGCAAAATGAAGCGCCTAGCCCTCAAGCGGATTTTCTCCCGCGACCAGCCGGATCAATCCGACAAGCGCGGCCTCCACACTCTGCTCGCGTACGGCCTGACGATCACCGTCGAACTGAAAGCGCCGTGTGATGACGTGTTCGCCCGCCGCCCAGGCCAACCATACGGTACCAACCGGCTTCTCTGGCGATCCCCCGCCAGGCCCCGCGACGCCGCTGACAGCGACACCATAATGCGCCCCGCTGGCCCGTTGAGCGCCACGCACCATGGCGCCAACCACTTCGCGACTGACGGCACCGACCTCACCGAACAAATCGACCGGGACCTTGAGCACATGAGTTTTCTGTTCGTTGGAATAGGTCACGAAACCCACTTCGAACCAAGCAGAACTGCCAGCGACACGAGTGATGGCTTCAGCGATTCCTCCCCCAGTGCAGGACTCGGCAGTAGTCACGTGCGCGGACTGCGCTTGCAGCGCGATACCCAGCCGCATGGCCAGATCGGTCAAGGCCGACATGAGACGCTCCAGAAACGACGATCGAAGGCATACCTTAGCAGGCGTTTCCTCTAACGGCGCGAGCCAGGCAGGATCGAAATACCATTAGCCCAGCGGGCGATCAGCTCACAGCCGCTCGATGTGTGAGTGTGATATTCACAACAGCCTCAATGGACGATAAGGCACCGTTTGCGCAAAGCGCTGCTCGCTGGCAGAAACCGGCGCCCCAGTTCGGATCAGCCAGTGAGAGCCCCAACGCTATGGATCTTGCGCAGGGCTTCGACGCGAGATCTCGCCCGTAGATCGGGGCATCGACGGGCCGACGGCTCATGCTAACCTTGCGGGTTTGATCCACCCGGCTGGACCAGCATTCCAGTCGACGCTTGCAAGCGCCGTTGAACACGCCAGGCAGCGCCGCAACCCCTGCATTCATTCAAGTATCGAGCTATATGTCGTCACAAGACCTGTCCCATCACACGCCCATGATGCAGCAGTACTGGAAGCTCAAGCGCGAGCATCCCGACCAACTGATGTTCTATCGCATGGGCGACTTTTACGAGCTGTTCTACGACGACGCGAAGAAGGCTGCCAAGCTGCTGGACATCACCCTGACCGCCCGCGGTCAGTCCGGTGGCAACGCAATCCCCATGGCGGGCATCCCGTTCCACTCGGCGGAGGGATACCTGAGCCGGTTGGTCAAGCTGGGCGAGTCGGTGGTCATCTGCGAGCAGATCGGTGATCCCGCTACGAGCAAGGGCCCGGTGGAACGCCAGGTGGTGCGCATCATTACGCCTGGCACGGTCAGCGACGAAGCGCTGCTCGATGAACACCGCGATAACCTGCTGGCCGCCGTGGTGGGCGATGAAAAGCTGTTCGGACTCTCGGTGCTGGACATCACCAGTGGCCGGTTCAGCGTGCAAGAGTTCGGCGGTTGGGAAACTCTGCTGGCCGAAGTCGAACGACTCAACCCGGCTGAACTGATGATCCCCGACGACTGGCCCGCCGGTCTCCCGCTAGCAAAACGCCGCGGCGTGCGTCGGCGTGCACCCTGGGATTTCGACCGCGACAGCGCGTTCAAAGGGCTTTGCCAGCAGTTCGGCACGCAGGATCTCAAAGGCTTCGGCTGCGAGAAACTGACCCTGGCCGTAGGCGCCGCCGGTTGCTTGCTGACCTATGCCAAGGAAACCCAGCGCACTGCCCTGCACCACCTTCGCAGCCTGCGCCATGAGCGCCTGGACGACACCGTCATTCTCGACGGTGCGACCCGACGTAACCTGGAACTGGACATCAACCTTGGCGGCGGGCGGGACAATACGCTGCAGTCGGTAGTCGACCGCTGCCAGACGGCCATGGGCAGCCGCCTGCTCAGCCGCTGGCTCAACCGCCCGCTGCGCGATCGCGGTGTGCTTGAGGCACGTCAGGACTCGATCACCTGCCTGCTTGAGCATTACCGCTTCGAGCAGATCCAGCCCCAGCTCAAAGAAATCGGCGACCTCGAACGCATTCTTGCGCGGATCGGCTTGCGCAACGCTCGGCCCCGCGACCTGGCGCGCTTGCGCGATGCGCTCGCCGCGCTGCCGCAGCTGCAGAACGCCATGCAGGAACTGGTGGCCCCGCATCTCACCGCCCTGGCCGTCACCATCCGCACCTACCCGGAGCTCGCGGCGCTACTGGCTAAAGCCATTATCGACAACCCACCGGCCGTGATCCGCGAGGGCGGCGTACTGAAAACCGGCTACGACGCCGAGCTGGACGAACTTCAGTCGCTGTCCGAAAACGCCGGCCAGTATCTGATGGACCTGGAGACCCGCGAGAAAGCCCGTACGGGGCTGGCCAACCTCAAGGTTGGCTACAACCGCGTCCATGGCTATTTCATCGAACTGCCGAGCAAGCAGGCCGAGTCAGCCCCGGCCGACTACATTCGCCGGCAGACGCTCAAAGGCGCCGAGCGATTCATCACCCCTGAACTCAAGGAGTTCGAAGACAAAGCGCTGTCAGCCAAGAGCCGTGCCCTGGCCCGTGAAAAGCAGCTCTACGAGGAATTGTTGGAGCGACTCATCGATCATCTCGCCCCGCTTCAGGACAGCGCCGCGGCGTTGGCTGAGCTGGACGTGCTGAGCAACCTCGCCGAACGGGCGCTGACACTGGATCTCAACCGACCGCGATTCGTCGAACATCCCTGCATGCAGATTGAGCAAGGCCGCCACCCGGTGGTCGAGCAGGTGCTGCAGACACCCTTCGTGGCTAACGATCTCAGCCTTGATGACGACACCCGCATGCTGGTCATAACGGGTCCGAATATGGGCGGTAAGTCGACGTACATGCGACAGACAGCATTGATCGTACTGCTCGCGCAGATCGGGAGCTTCGTACCAGCCAAAGCGTGCGAGCTATCGCTAGTGGACCGTATTTTCACCCGCATCGGCTCGTCGGATGACCTGGCCGGCGGTCGCTCGACCTTTATGGTCGAGATGAGCGAGACCGCCAACATCCTGCATAACGCCAGCGACCGCAGCCTGGTGTTGATGGACGAGGTCGGGCGCGGTACCAGTACCTTTGACGGCTTATCGCTGGCCTGGTCGGCGGCCGAGCATCTGGCCAAGCTGCGAGCGTTTACCCTGTTTGCGACACACTACTTTGAGCTAACGGTGCTGCCGGAGAGCGAACCGGTCGTGGCCAACGTTCACCTCTCGGCCACTGAGCACAACGAGCGTATCGTCTTCCTGCATCATGTCCTGCCGGGTCCGGCCAGCCAAAGCTACGGCTTGGCGGTCGCACAGCTCGCAGGCGTGCCCGGAGAAGTGATCCAGCGCGCACGCGACCATCTGTCGCGGCTGGAAACCACCAGCTTGGCACGCGAAGCGCCGAAAATAGCAGCCGGTCAAGCGGCGCCGCCTATGCAGAACGACCTGTTCGCAAGCCTGCCGCATCCGGTGATCGAAGAATTGGGACGGATAAATCCCGATGATATGACCCCGCGCCAAGCGCTGGACCTGCTATACAACCTGAAAGCGCGTGTCTGACGGCTGCGAAAAAGCTGCTAGAATCGCGCGCATTTTTTGGATATGCGCGGCATTTGCCTGGTGCCGCCATAGTCCTGCCGAACGGTGGCGTCATTGCAACGCCACCTGACACGCCCGAGGAGATAGCTAGAAATGACCTTCGTCGTCACCGACAACTGCATCAAGTGCAAATACACCGACTGTGTCGAAGTCTGTCCGGTGGACTGCTTCTACGAAGGCCCGAATTTTCTGGTCATCCACCCGGACGAGTGCATTGACTGCGCACTCTGCGAGCCGGAGTGCCCAGCTCAGGCGATCTTCTCCGAAGACGAGGTGCCAGACGATCAGCAGGAGTACATCGAGCTGAACGCGGATCTGGCAGAGGTCTGGCCAAATATCACAGAAAAGAAAGATTCCCTGCCTGACGCAGAAGAATGGGATGGGGTGAAGGACAAGCTGCAATATTTGGAGCGCTAGTCGGTCCGACGAGAGTGCCGGCAGATGCGGGCACTCAATAAGGCGATGTACGTTCAGTAGCGGGGCGTAGCGACTTCTGGAGTCCCATCGACGCTCGATTCGAGTTGGACTGACTCACAAGACCAAACCCCGCGAAACGAAAAATGCCCGCATATGCGGGCATTTTTTATAGTGCTGCCAAGTCAGGCGCGGTCTACGCCCTTCTTGATCGTGTCCTTGGCCTCACCTTTTACCTGTTGCGCTTCGCCTTTGACTTCCTGGCCTTTGCCTTCATTCTTCATGCGCTCGTTGTCGGTGGCCTCACCCAGCCCCTGCTTCGCCTTACCGGCGGCTTCATTGAGGTTGCCTTTCATCTTGTCTTCTGTACTGCTCATGGCATGTTCCTCTTTCTTCATGGGTTACATTTAGTTGACCCGACCCGTTGAGCGATAGTTTCGTTTCCCCGAGTAACGGTACCCGTCCACTAGCGGAGCAGCGGCTCGCTCAACTGTTGCGCGCTCGTACCAGTAGATTGAACAGAGGCCGACCCGCCAAGTGCAAAAAGAGCGGTGCGCCGGCGATCAGATAGAAGTAATAGGTCACGAAGCGCCAAATAAGAATGGCAGCCGCGGCTGTCGATTTACCCACCAGTGGCGTGAGCAAGGCAGCCGAAGCCAGTTCAGCGCTCCCGGCCCCGCCCGGCAACAGGCTCAACTGCCCCGCAGTCAGCGACAGTAATTGGACAATGAAGGTCCAGGCCCAGGCGAGCTGGCTACCGAGCCCCTGGAGCGTGAGGTAGAGCACGCTATAACGCAGAAGCCAGTGAAACGTGGTCAGAACGAACACGCCGAGCAAGATAGCCCTCGGCAACCTGAAGCATTCGAGCAGCGCGTTACGGAAACTCAATACCTTTCGGGCCCAATAACGCTTACGCGCCGACTTCATGCCAAGCCGACCAACCAACCAACCGTTGAGCAGGAAAACCTGGCGATGGAAGCGCCCAAGCAATGCCAACAGCACCATCAGCCCGATCAATAACGCCGCACTGAAGCCCAGCAGGCTGGCGATATAGGCGTTCAGCGAATGGGTTACGGCATAGATCAGCACCCCTACCAATGCGCATGCGAAGAACAGCAGATCAGCCAGTTGCTCGACGGCATACGTCGCTGTGCCTTTGGCAGGCGCGACGCCTTGCCTGCGCAACAGCGCCATCATGGTCAGCGGGCCGCCGGCGCCACCTGGCGTAGCGCAAATGGCGAATTCGGTCGCGATAACGACCCCCAGCGCGCGACGCTGCCCCAGCCGTCTTCTGCCAACCAACAGACGTAGACGCCATGCGTTGAGGTACCACCCGAGCACAATCATGCCGAGCATGCCGAGGAGTAACCACAGCGGAAAGCGCACCAACCGTTCTAACAGCCCACTCCCGCCCAACAGCCAAGGAATCAGTACGGCGACCAACAGCGCGCCCAACAGCAACCACCAGCGGCCATTCATGCCGCTGCGCTCGAGCGCGGCGCCTGGTGCTTCAGCCAATCGAATTTGGTCACTGGACGTCGCCCGTCTTGCAGCAGGCGAGTCAGCACGTTCAGCCAGTATTGACGAGCGAACTCGTGACGCATGTCGACGGGGTGCAGCCCCAGGCGCAGTACGGGCGCGTGCAGGTGGCGATTAAGCATCCGCTCGCTGAGCACCCGGGACATACCGCGGCGCCAGGCGCTACGAGCGCTCCAGACCAGCCCGGGGGCATCGATGCGGGTGTAATCAGGGAGCAGGTAGAAATGTCCGGGGTCGCTGGTGTAGGTCAGATCGGTTTTCGCCAGTGCCCGACGGGCGCCCGGCCCAAGCAACCAGGCGGGCGCGACGAAACCGTGCAGCGGCCACTGCAGGCGCGCGAACAGCTCGATCCCCCGCTGCAAACGCTTCTCGGATTCCGCCTCGCTCAGCGGATAGAACTCACCTTCATGCGTAAAGACGCGGCGCATGAACCAGTCCCGTGGCGAACGCGGTCCTGGCGCGTCATCAGCGTGGTAGTAACCGTGCAGCACGAGCTCGTCCCCGCGCGCCAGTCGCCCGTCGAGCATGCGGCAGAATTCGGGGTGCCCCTCAAGCGGATTGCGTCGGTGAAAATCGGGTACGACCAGCCAGGAAATCGGTATACCACCCAGCGCGTCGACGGCTTGCACAAACGGCTGATAGTCCGCCCAGGTTTCAGGTGCCACGTCGTGCAACACCAGCATCACGTTGCGTTCAGCCATGTACGGCGACCGGCAGATCGGCTGTACCCAACACGGCGTGATAATGCGCGAGAAGGCCTGCAACCACTGCATCCCAGGCGTGATGGGCCTCGACATGCTGACGCGCTTGGGCGCCCAGCACGCGCGGATCGTCTTCAAACAGCTCGCGCACGGTCTGGGCCATCGCCTGCGCATCAAGCGGACGGCATAAACGACCGGTGTGAAACGGCACCAGTTCCGGCAATGCGCCGGCCCGGGTGGCGATGACAGGGATGCCACTCGCCATCGCTTCCAGCGCAACCAGGCCAAAGGTTTCTTGATTGCCGGCATGCAACAAGACATCGCAGCTGGCCATGTAGCGCGCCACGTCGGCGGCGGGGCAGAAGCGATTGATCACCGACACGTTGGCCGGCACTCGGTGGGGCATGCCCGACCCGACCAGCAGCAGGTGATAAGGCTTGCCGAGAAAGCGAGCGGTCTCCAGTAGAACATCGATGTTTTTTTCTCTTGAGCCGCGACCGGCGAAGATCATCAGCTTCGCATCGTCTTCCAGGCTCAGCTCCCGCCTGATCTCGGGATCACGCCGATCCGGGCGAAACGTTTCGAGATCGACGCCTAGCGGCTGCACAAAAACGTTATCGACCCCCAGATTCGATAGTTTTTCCGCCATCACACGGCTCGGCGCCAGCACTCGGTCAAAGCTGCCGTACAGCCGCGAGACGTAGCCATTCATGTTGGTGCCCAGCCAGCCACCGATTCGGTTGCTGACCAGCAGCGGCAGGTCGGAGTGATAGAAACCGATTACTGGCACATCGAGGCGGCGCCCTGCATCAAGCGCAGCCCATGCGGTCATGTACGGATCACCCACTTCGATGACGTCCGGACGCAGCGTTCGCAGTTGGTTGCGCCAGGGTGCGCGTCGTACGGGGAAGCGGTACCCCTTGCCGAAAGGCAAGGCTGGTGCCGGGATTTGATAAATGCCGGCGTCATGGCTGTAACGTTCACCCGGTACCAGGATACTGTGGCGAACCCCCGGATACCGTTGGAGCCGGCGGTGTTTGGCCTCGAGATAAGTACGCACACCGCCGCTGGCAGGCGCGTAGAACATGGTCATGTCGGCTATATGCAAGATGAAGCGTCTCCGTAAGATCTCGATGCAGAGGCTTCGGAGGACGAACACTGGCGGGATTGAAATCAGCCAGACCCAGCCGAGCCAAAGCCGGGTCTCGCCCCGAAAGATTCTGCAATGAAATCAATGGACCACTGACCTAGACGGTTGTTCGCAGCGGTCCTCGGCTTTGGCGACTACCCAGGTCGGTTAGCCGTCGATGCGCTTATCGCCCTCATCCTTCCCTTCGACAGAGGCATGCTCGATCACCGCATTCATCTCAGCGCCAAATAGCAACACCGCGGCAGAAATATAGAAGTAGAGCAGCAACACAATGACCGCCCCGATGCTGCCGTAGGTGGCGTCATAGTTGCCGAAGTTCTGCACATAGATACCGAAGCCCACAGACGCCGCGATCCAGACAACCACGGCTAACACCGATCCCGGCGTGATGAAACGAAACTCTTGCTCAACGTCCGGCATGACGTAATACAGCAACGCCAACACCAGCATCATGAGGATGACGATCACCGGCCAGCGCAGCCAGGTCCACAGGATTACCACGATCTCCTTCAGCCCCACCTGCGCAGCGAGCCACTCCATCACCTGCGGCCCGGTGACCATCAAACCCGCCGCTGCTAAGAGGATGAATGCGAGGCCAATCGTGTAGGCAACCGCCAGCAGCATCAGCTTCCAAGTCGGTCGGCCCTCTTTGACGTCGTACGCCTTATTCATGGCATTCATGAGCGACCGAATACCTACCGATGCCGACCACAGCGCCACAAGGATACCCACTGATAACAAACCGCTTTTCTGCTCCTGCATCTGGTCGATCACCGGATTCACAAGATCCAATGCGTCAGGCGGCAGTACCAGCGACACCTGTTCACGTAACCAGGTAAAAAAATTCTGCAGATCGAGCATGCCGAGCATGGCAATCAAAAACAGCAGAAAAGGGAAAAGCGAGAAAATCCCCCGATAGGCTAATGCCGAGGCATAGGTCGTCATGTCGTCATTGCTGAACTCTTTAAATGTGCGCTTCAGCAACTCGAAACTGCTGATGCCCCGCGTGTCCAGCAAAGCCATTACGTTATCCCCCAAAAGAAGCTGCCGCCGTTAAAAATGGGACGGCCAGCAGGGGCAAGAGTTCGTGGGAGCCGACCACGGACGTCGTTTTCTGAACGGAGCCAGAACGCGTGGGCAGCGAGGCGGGTGAAAGTGTAAACATGTAACCGAGCGGCACATTCACTGCCACCGAGTGACGCCGAATGGTATTGGCGACACAA
Organism: Pseudomonas sp. DNDY-54; assembly: GCF_019880365.1. NCBI lineage: Bacteria > Pseudomonadati > Pseudomonadota > Gammaproteobacteria > Pseudomonadales > Pseudomonadaceae > Pseudomonas > Pseudomonas sp. DNDY-54. Next base: position 1,306,088 of record NZ_CP082271.1, on the reverse strand, counting down.
AAAAAAGGGCTAGCCGAAGCTAACCCTTTGATTCTTTCATTGGTGCCGGTGAGAGGAGTCGAACCCCCGACCTTCGCATTACGAATGCGCTGCTCTACCTACTGAGCTACACCGGCATCAAGCGGCACATTATCAGATCTCACCGACGCGGACTCAAGGCCCGCACCGGCGAAACGTGCCGCGTCATCCGCATCCGCAAATGATAGGCACGACGGTTACAGACCGGCCGTGGGGGAACCGGTTGTGCCCGTTGTGCTCGTCGAGGTACGAGACGTCTGTGTCTCGCTGCTGTGGGTGCTCTGCTCTTTGACCTGAGCTGCGAACTCCTCACCTTTTGCAGAGACTCTTTGGTAGCCCTCCTCCGCCTTATGACGAAGCCGATCGGTCATGCGGTCACTGACTTCTCCAAGCGCTTCGTCTTCCCGCCGGGTTGGCGGCACCGAAGCTGCGAGCAGTGCGCCAAGCGCAATGCCGATAGCACCCAGCGCTAGCGGCTGCTCCTGGAGCAGGTGGTTGAAACCACCTCGCGCCCGATCCGCGCCGCCACGCAGCCGCTCGGACGTATGCCGACCAGAGTCGCTCGCACGAGTGCGGGCGTTGCCAAGCGATTCGGTAACGCTGTGGCTCAACTGGCTGGCTTTCTCTTTGAGACCGGCGCCTTGCTGCTTGAGGCCTGCCGTCTTCGCAGACAGCTTCTCGCCCATCGAAGGCCCGCTCGATGCGCTGCCATAGCTCGTAGTAGTTACATTCGAATGCGGTTGGCGATTCTGCCCGGCCATCATCCAAAGCAAACCAATGGACGTCAGCACCGTCGGCACCGGGTTGGCCTTGACGGTATTGCTGAGGTTGGAGAAAAACTCGCCACCCCCGCCCTTTACGTAGCCCAGCGCCGTGTCGATTAGCTCGCCTGGAGAGAGCTTGTTCTCTAACGCATGAACGATGTCGCCAATTTCGGCGCGCTTCTGATCAATCTCCCGCTCCAGCTCTGCGGGATCCTTTTGCGCTTCGGCATCAATCTGATTACGTGTGCTCATGATGTGTGCCCCCTGACGGCTTCTTTATCCTTGTTGACCGAGTGAATGGTGCGCTCAGGCTTGAACGAGGACGCCTCGAACTTTTTCTTCCCAGCGGACACCATGATCAAGCCGATCACCACGACAACACCGCCCACAATCAGCGCGGCGAGCCAAGGCTCCATGACTTTGCTCAAGCCATAAACGGCCGACAACAACAGAACGATGAAGCCACCGAGCAACACGGCACCGCCAGTGGCGACACTAGCAGCGCCCGCCTTGGTGGCGCGGATGGACTCGCTCAGCTCAGCTTTAGCCAGCGCCAGCTCTTTAGTCACAAGAGACGGCACCTCCTGGGTCAACTGCCGCAGCAGCCCACCAACCGATGTGTCGTTTTCAGCGCGCATGCCAGGTTCTGGCGTGTCCAGTGGGGTTGAAGTCGTGGTTGTCTTACGTACTTCGCTCATGGAAATAGCCCTCCGTCAGTACCTTTGCCGTCTCGGCTGGAAGTGGAGCCAAGCCCGGAGCCAGAAGTGGAGCCCGGACCGCTGCCACCTGTTCCGACGCCCGTGCCGGTGGTGTTACCCAGCCCCGAACCCACACCGGTTCCAGAACCTGTACCGACCCCGCCGCTAGTGCTGGTGGTGCCGCTCGTCGAGGTCGTCGAGCGTGTGGTGCCGGGAGTAGACGAAACGCCAGCATTGCTGACACTGCCAACTGTTCCGGGCTCGCCGGTGTTCAAGCGGTCGTTGAGTTCGGCCTGCCCGGTGATGCGCTCGCTATGCGAGCCGTGTTGGCTGCCAGATGAGGAAAAAGCGCTGGAGGTATCGTGATGCCCGTAGTCGCCTTGAGCAGCACGCTTGCTGGAGGCGCGGGCGAACCGAGTCAGCCCGAACCCTAGCGCGACGCTGCCGGCAATGAAGAGGCCCGGGTTGTCACGCGCGATTCGATTCACGTCCTGAAACAGCTCATCTACGCTCTTGCCGCGCAGATCATCAGAGAGCTTGACCATGCTTTGAGCCATGGTGGAGACGTAGCTGGACAAACCCAGGCGATCCTCACCTTCCAGCTCGTGAGCGGCTGCCTCGGCACTTCGAGCGACTCTCTCGAGCTCGTCGGCTGCCGTTTCACGATAGCCTTCGAGCTGGCTCTTGCCTTGCGTTTTCACTTGGTCTGCAGCTTGCCGGGCTTTGGCTTTAGCGTCTTCAGTGGCATGCCCCGCCGTCGAATTGCTGTTCGGTTGGCCGGTTGTAGAACCTGAAGTTGCAGAGGAGGAATTGGGGCCGGTCTTGGGTTGGCCACCGTAACCAGTGATTTCTTCGTCGGGTGTAGTCATTTGATTCACCTTTTATATGGCTTGGCCGGAAGACCACGGTCCGTAGGAACACAGCAACAGCGGTGAACCGCGAACTGTGTAATTTCGGTGCGCACATATAAGGTGACCGGGTGGTCTTTTCAGAGTTCCGTCGGGTTTGCTCCGCCATATAGCGCTTTCAAACAAGAACTACTGAATGACCAACAAATATTAACGATCGCTTGGCTTACTGGCGATTTGCCTCGAATTTGGACGTAACCCGCCGCACCTCTGCGGTTAAGCGGAACGGCGATAAGCAACTTAGGTTTTATCTGACCAAGAGATTTTTAATGCGGGCGCCATGGCGTGCTGAATATATTAAGCAGCATCGAATTATGGCGACCTGCGGTAACCCACGCGGCCCAACGTGGGCTATCCCGATCGGTAGCTGAATGGGCCTAAGCAGGTGCTGTCATCACTGGTTGACGGGGTGAGCCGCGCCACTGGAAAGCCTCTCGGCTCGCTTGGCCAGCAGCCAGTTTTTTGTGGGTGTCACGATCCGCTCTTGGAACATCACACTCAGCCAAACGGTCAAAGCCACCAGTACCGGATAGTAGATCAGGTTGATTTCGTATCCCTTGGCTGCTTCCACACAGGCGGTTGCATCCGTTAGGCAAAGCCCGAAGTCGATCGCGGTGAGCATTTCCAGACGCCGGAACAGAATGAACAGTGGCAGGTGGAGCGCAAAGATGGACAGCGAAGCGGCACCTAGGCGCTCGCCCAACCTCAGCCAAAACCGGCTTTTGGGTTTCCAGGAACCGGAACAGACGATCAGCAGCATCAACGCAACAGGAAGCAGCCCCCCGTTGCGTAAGAGCGGGAACCAAAACAGTCCGCCGTATAGATTGATATAGGCCGCGGCGACGAGTATCAGACCGGCCAAAACGGCCAAGCCGGTTTTAAACCCAGCACTCAACTCGATACCTTGCTCGCGGTATTGCTTGAATAACAGATACGTCACGACCCCTGCCAGGAACGTGGGCAGCTGCAGGGGTGGCATGCGGTGCAACAACCCCATCGGAACATCTTCGAAGTAACTGGACGTGGCAATGACATATAACGCTGGCAATGAGGCCAGCACGATCAGAGCAATCAATACCGTCCACTTGTGTTTAACCTTAACCAGCACCGGCGCAAACAACGGAAACATCAGATAAAAGAAGAACAGCGCCGATATGGACCAGGCCGGACCATTGTAGGTGACGAACAGCGGATTCCATGCTTGTAAAAGGGTGATATTCAACAAGCCGTTCATCCATACCTCGAAGGTATTCATTGAATATTCGAGCCGCTCTGGATCGACGCGCTCCAACAAATCGTTGACCCGATAGGCCGTTGCCAGGCTGGTGTTGTTATCAATCAGACTGGTACAGGCCACAAGCGCGATGGCAAATAGCATCGTAAACACGTGGATCGGGTAAAGATTGGCGAACCGTTTATAAAGAAACGAGCGCGAAGGTTCACGCATGCGCCCATCTACGAGGTAAACATGCGTGAGCAGGAACCCGGACAACGCGAAGAAAGCGGTAGTGGAAAAGAAGCCCAGCTCAATCAATGGCTGGATTATCGGAAGGTCAGCGTACGCTGGATAAAATGGCAACGTGTGATAGACCAGCAGAAACATCGCCAGGCCGAACCTCAACCACTCTAAGCCAAAAAATTTTTGACGCTCCATCAGACTCGCCTGTCGATTAATACAAGACCATGCACACCCTTTCTCATGGCCTATCGAAACAGTCTTGCGTGTTTTCTCAGTAGCAAGACCAAGCCCTGCAGCGCGGCCTAAGCGGGCTCACGTTGTGCCGAGATTGCTTGCAATGAATCACCGCCTGCTGCGATGTGCTGTATGCGTTTGTACTGAGCGTAAAGCAGCATGTTTTTCAGCGACAGCGCCACCGCAGTCGCGAAACATGCGCCGTTCACTCCATACCTCGGAATGAGCACCAGATTAAGGACAACGTTAAGTACGGCGGCCGCCATGTTGTTGTACATGTACTGACGATGATTGCCGGTCATCGTCATGAAGATGCAAAGCGGGCCGGCCGCCAATACAAAGAAGTAACCCGTGGCCAATACCAACAAGGGAAAGGCGCCCTTCTCACGGTACTGTTCGCCAAACACCATGAGGATGTAGTCATGCAACAGGAACATGCCTGCGAGAATCAAAACCGCCAGCCCTAGCATTACCTTCGAGTACTTATTGACGATGTCGAACGCGCCAGCATAGTCCCCGCCGGACCAGCGCCTGGAGATACCCGGGGCGATGGTCCCGTTGATGATGAACAACAAGGTGGTGGATAACGCGGTAAGCTTGGCCGCGATGTAATAAATGCTGACTTCGCTCGCCGAACGCATCAGGCCCAACAACACGGTATCGGATAGCTCGATCACACTGTTCGCAACGGCGATAAGCATCAGGGGAAGGCATAGAACGAGCATCTCTTTCCAACCGATCGCCGTGCCACCCGAGGCTCGCGGCATACTCAACCGTGCGCGGGTCACCGAACCGATCATGCCTAGCACGTAGCTGACGGCAAAACAGGCGACCACGGTGTGCAGCTCATTGCCTGTGAACCACACCAGTATCAACGTCAACCCAGGCTGAAACCCTGTCTGCCAGAACAGGCCTTCGCTGGTTCGTTCCTTCGCCTTGAGGGTTTCGCTGGATATATGCGTGAGGGAAATGCAGAGCGCCGCCGTGGCAAAGAACACCGCCGAGAGCAGGAAGTGCGACTCGGTGGTTTTGGAGAAATAAACCACAACCAGGCCGATCAGAATCGCGGGGATGTTGGCGAGAAAAGCGAGCGTCAGCGACCTGTCAAAATAGCTGCGCTGCCGATCGTCTTGCAGTGACGCAATATTTTTAAGGCACGCAACATCCAGCCCTAATCTGGAGATCAGCGATACGAACGTGCCCAAGGCAATACAGAAAAACACCGTGCCCGCGAGGTCAGGCACCAGTATCCGCGCCAGCAGAATATTCAGCCCGAGCATTGCGCCCGAGCCACTGCCCTTGGTGATGATCAGTCGACCATAGCGAGCCAATTCGCCTTTCATTGCTGACTCCAGCGGGCGTCCGTTGCGTCTACCAACTTCATGGTTTCTCCTGATACCAAAAGGCGATTACCGGCATTTGTCATCAATGGTTTAGCACCCCAAAAAGAGTGCCTCAAACTATGAAAGTTCCCCGCGGAAGGCTTTACAACGGGACTCGCCGGGCTATTCAAAGCCATACATGACCGCTTCGCCCCCCGCCATCTCACGGATGACGAGGGCTACAGCATTTCGACGGCAAAAAAAAACGCCCCGAACCAGTCGGGGCGTTTTCATTGTCCTGCCGGGTCGCCCCGAGCAGGAGTTTCACATCGGTGTTCCGCTTACATCGGGCCGATGGTGCTGCAAGTTTTCTTCGTTGCTGCGTGCTTTTGCAGAACCGGGAGTTGCGGACGAGCCTTGTTGGTCGATACGTCCAGCGCCATGTGGTTGTCACCCCACCATGGACCCGCCGCCCAGTAGCTGCTCGGGATGCAGTTCTGCTGCAGGTAAGCCAGGAGCTTGTCCGTTGCGACTACAGCCGACGGGGAGAAGTCCGAAATACCGTGCTCACCGAGGTAGCCACGCAGGTTGTGCTTCTTCAGCCACTCGACCCACGGCTTGACGCGATTCACACCGATCATTGGATCGAAGGTTTCAGCCCGGTTGGTGTAGGTGCCCGAGTGATCCTTGTCGAGGTACTGGTGCGCCTCGAATACCAGGTTGTTCTTCGGATCACGCATCCACGGATCGCTAATCAGCTGGGTGTTGAACTGCTCCCAGAAGAAGGCGTTCGAGAAGCGGTCGCCGGCAACCATGATCCACTTCGACGAATCGACGGTACGAATCGCTTTAGCAGCTTCAAGGGCAGTCGTTGGCCACAAGCCGTTGCCAGTGTTATAGGGCTCGTTCATCAGACCGTAGCCGTAGAGCGCCGGGTGCTTCGACACTTCCTGTGCCAGACGACGCCAGGTGGCGGAGAACTGAGCGCGTGGAACCTCAGGCGAGTTGATGAGCTTGCCGTAGTAGCGGTAGTAGTTGTGCATATCAAGGATGACCTTGATGCCATGCTTACTGGCGAAATCAAGGGACTGCTTGATGCGCGCCAGTTCCGCTGCGTTCAGCTCGGTGCCCAGCTTCGGCTGGATACGTTCCCAGAGGAAGCCCAGGCGAACCAGCTTGAAACCAAGCTCGCTGTGACGCTTGTAGTACGACTCGTCAGCATAGGTGTAGTTCTTGTTGAACAAGCCAGGCACGTTCGACGGATCGAATACACCCGAACCAAAGTTCACACCAACCAGATCGATACCGCTGCCGTCACTGACCACCGGAACGGTGGGCGCTGGAGCCGGGGTGGGTGTCGGAGCAGGCGCAACGGTCGCAGGAGGCGTCGTGCCGCCAGTGCTTGCGGAAACCACACTGATGGTTTTCGGGTAACCAACGGCGCTGCCGGACAGGGTGGAACCGCTCAGCATGACCGAGAGGTGATCGCCTACATCGTAGACAGCCGTGACCTTGCGTACCTGACCGTCGGCCAGCTTGACCGAAGCACCGGTGACGAACGCCGACTTGTTGGAGGTCGTGTCGGGGATCGAGAAGCCAGCGCCTTTACGGTAGATGCCGTTTTCCCAATCTGAGCTGGTGAAGTTGTTCATGCCAGCGGTGTAGGTGCTGCTCGGCGCAGACGGTGCGGGGGCAGGTGCCGGTGCAACGGTCGCCGGAGGCGTCGTCGTGCCGGTGCTCGACGCAACGCTAACAGTGTTCGGGTAACCCACGGCCGCACCGGACAGCGCAGCGCCACCCATCATGACGGACAGATTCGCGCCTACGTCGTAGACAGCGGTGATCGCACGGACTTGGCCGTTGGCCAGCTTAACCGAGGCACCCTTTACAAACGCAGCCTTGTTGGCAGCGGTATCAGGGATCGAGAAACCGGGCGACTTGCGATAGATACCCTTGTCCCAGTCGGCGCTGGTGAAGTCATTCAGTTTCACCGAGACGCTGCCGGTCGGCGCTGGCTGCGCAGGGGCAGTCGCCGCTGGGGCGTCGGAGGAACTGGCAACAGTGCTGATAGTACGAGGTGCGCCGACTTTATTACCGTCGAGCAGACCACCGTCAACGTAGATGCTGAGGTTCTTACCCACTACGTAAACGCGGGTGATCTTGCGGACCTGGCCGTCAGCAAATTTGATCTGTACGCCGGGTTTGAAAGCAGCAATCGCGCCGGAGCTTGCCGGAACGGACAGGGCTGCAGTCCGACGCCATACACCGTTCAGAAAATCGGTGCTGTTGAATTTATTGATTGATGAAGTAAAAGCGGCCGTAGACGACGCACTTACGGTAATGGCAGCAGCCACTTCACCAGTGAAAGCGACTGCGCTGAATACAGCAGCAAGAGCGATGGAGCGAACAAGTGCCTTAGGGGCACCAGTAAATACATTGGTAGACATTCAGTCTCTCCGGAACTTAATACTTCTAAAGGACGAGCCTTTAAAAAAGTGGCGGGAGTTTTAATTAAGTCGTACAGGCGCTTACTGGGCAGATGTCTCACTACGCGCAACCGGACGAACCGCGTTACAAAGGACGCCGGATCACCTGGGGTGAAACCCGGCAATCCGTTGCGTGGCGCCTTTATAATAGGTTTGCTTTTCGATTCAAAATTTATTTGACGGCTTTAGATCGCCAATTAGCCGCCACAAATTTGACCAGCCATTAATGCGCTATTAGAAGGTGGCTTATAGCTATTACCCTCGATAGCGTCTCAACCGCTTTAAACCGTTCCGGTATGGACTTATCGCCGTCATTTTTTTGAACCAGCGGCTTCAAAGGATGCGTATCACGCTATGGCAAAAACCGACGGACGGTTACAGCAAGACCACCGCATTTCCGGTCGGCTTATAAGAGGAGGAAGCAGCGCTTCCCCCTTGGTTATTCCTTATCAAGCCCAACGAGCGAACCGGAGCACCCAATGACGCAGCAAAAATTCAAGGTTGGCGATCACGTCCGCTGGAATTCAGAGGCCGGCCATGTGACGGGCCGAATCACAAAAGTCCATACGCAAGACACGGACTACAAAGGGCACACACGACGTGCGAGCCCGGACGAACCGCAATATGAGATCAAGAGTGACAAGACGGATCACGTGGCGATGCACAAAGGCAGCGCGCTGAGCCGGATCGAATGACTACGCGACAGCCGCGAACGATCTGGACGGTTGGCCATTCCACGCGATCAGCCGACACGTTCATTGCTTTGCTCAAGCACTACGGAATAGAGGCCGTGGCCGACGTCCGCCGGTTTCCCGGTTCACGGCGGTTGCCTCAGTTCATGTCGGCAAACCTGGAAGCAGCCCTTGCCGAGCACGGGATCGGCTATGAGTGGATCGAAGAACTGGGCGGACGACGGCGCGCTCCGCCAGGGCCGAACAACAACGCCTGGCGCAACACGTCATTTCGCGGATATGCCACGCATGTGGCAAGCGACGAGTTTGCGCAGGGCTTGCAACGGCTGCTTTCGCTCGCCACTAAGCAACCCACCGCGATGATGTGCGCGGAAGTGCTTTGGTGGCGATGCCATCGCTCGATGGTGTCGGATGTGCTGAAGCTGCGCGGCGTCGAGGTGCTACACATCCAGGACGAGCAGCGCCTGACAGAACATCCCTACACCTCGCCTGCTCGACTGGACGAGGGTGAGCTGACCTATGGCGAGAATGTTGGAGTCCCGCTGAAAACTACCGCACCCGGCGGTAGCTGATACCTCTGCAGCGCATGAAAGCAGTCTGAAGAGGTAATAACGCTGAGAATGAAGGAATAAAAGCCACACTTCGGCTCCAGACCTACGGGCTACCGCGTCCAGAACGTCACGCGGTGGCACGTAAAGCCGACCCATTTAGCGAGTTATCACCCGAACTATTCCGATTTAGTGACTTCCTATAGCGGAACGATCAAGCCAAGCGCCGCGATGCGACGCGCGATAACCAGTCGATGGATCACATCTCTGCACGGAGTGCACACCCTTGTTATAGGGCCTATAAAAAGGAGCACTCGTTGCAAAGTTTTAATCTTGCCGACAAGTTTGTTGCTGCCAGAACGCGGCTGACTGGCGGGGCCTCGGCCAAGGTTTTCTCCGGGATGGCGACCCTGGCCGTCGGCAATGGATTGGCCAGAATCGTCGGGTTGGCAGCCATTCCTATCCTTACCCGGATATACAGCCCCGAGCACTTCGGCGTGTTGTCAGTTTTCTCCGCCCTGCTGTTGCTCCTCACGCCACTGATGACCCTGCGATACGAGCTCGCCGTCCCCCTCCCCCGCAGGGACAGCACAGCCATGACGATGGTTGGTTTGTCAGCTTGCCTACTGCTTGTCATGACCCTGACAGCGGGCATCTTTTTATGGACGGCCGGCCCTACCCTGCTGGCGGTGACGTCGCTGGAGGTCCTCATTCCCTACCGTTGGGTATTGCTGGTCGCACTGTTCAGTGCAGGTCTGTATGAAGTGCTATTGATCTGGGCAGTGCGCAGGCGCGCGTACCCCGCCATCGCGCGTACGCAACTTCAACAAAGTGCTGTCGGTTCGATTACAAAGATTGCGTTGGGGTTACTTGGCGTGAAGCCGCTCGGGCTTCTGGGTGGCCAGGTGTTGGGTGCTGGCGCGGGGACAATAACGCTGGTGCGAATGTTCAGGGCTGATGTGGCTCGCTACCGGCGCCACGTAACGCTGAGCCGCATAGGGTTCATGCTGCGGTATTACCGAAGCTTTCCGGCTTATCGCTTGCCATCGCAGCTGCTTCAAATCTTTTCCAGCCAGGCGCCTCTGCTGCTGGCTGCGGCCATTTACGACGCGCGGACCTCCGGACAACTGGGGTTGGCCATGATGACCCTGGCGCTGCCAATGAACCTGCTAGGGCATTCGACCAGCAAGGCCTATTACGCCGAAATCGCCTCGATCGGTCGAAAGCATCCGGCGGACATTCGCAATGTCACTCACTCGGTGATCAAGAGGCTACTGCTGCTGGCGCTCGCTCCCGCCGTTTTGCTTCTGATCTACGGTGAACGCCTGTTTGTGTTCGCGTTCGGCGCTGAATGGTCAGCAGCTGGTGAGATGGCGTCGATTCTGGCGATCTATCTGCTGTTCCAGTTCATGCATGCGCCAGCGTCTCACCTGTTATCAGTATTCGACGGCCAACGCCTGCTTCTCATGCTGAACGTACAGCGCGCGGTACTGACGCTCGCCTGCTTCGCGGCTGGGCATTGGCTCGACTTACCCATCAATTCGGTCTTGATGGTTTACGCGATAACGCTCTCGGTGCATTACCTGTTCAGCCTGCTGATGACGCTACGGGTAATTCCTCGCTGACGGGGCGCTCGCCCTCTTTTCACTCTGCCGCCGCCCTCCGTGGCCACGCGGCAATGGATGGTCAGGGCTCGCGCTTAAGGGCGTTCCAACCGCCGATACGCCGTCCTCCGGAAAACGCATTGCGTGACAGGTAATAAAAGAACAATGGAATGCCCACGGCGTAGCGTTTGAATAGCCGGCGCGGCTCGATCAGCATGCGGAAGGCCCACTCCAGCCCGAGCCGACGGAACACCATGGGCGCACGCGGGAAGCGTTGCGCCGAGAAATCCAGGATGGCTCCGCCACAAATCAGCAACGCGCGGGAGTCCATCGCTTTCTGAAGATGCAGAGCCACATGCTCCTGCTTAGGCATTCCCATCGCCAGCACCACGATCGGGAAACGACCCGGAACATGGTGCTCCCGGTAAAACGCCAGATAGTCCTCCGAACGCTTGAACCCGTCGATTGCGTAGAAACGGCGGTTCCCGAAGAGCTTACGGGCGCCATCGCTCAACCAAGGCTCGCGAGTACCCATTGCAAACAGCTCATAGCGGTCTTCGGATTCACCCACAAGCTCGTCGATCAGCTCGGGGATAAAGTCCGAACCGTTGAGGTTCGCCTTCGGATTGAGCCCGTTGAACAGGCAGGCCATCTTGATGCCGATGCCGTCACGTAGCAGGTAGTTGACCTGAAGAAAGCTCTCCAGCACTGAAGAATGCCGTTGCGCGATGTTGTAACCGTGCTGATTGAGAAAGCCGAGGATCGTCGGGGACTCGCGCTTTTTAAGCTCGGCGATGAAGGGGCCGGTATCCGATTCGTCCAGCAGTTTCAGCTTCCCTATCAAAGGATCCATCCTTTTAGCGAGGGGATTTTTCATAAATAGATTCTCTGTCAGTCAATCGTATGAAGGTTATTAAGGTCTCGCTGCGGCAAGCAGATGGACGTGCGCCGCTTTAGAAGATTCGGTTGAAAAAACTGAACAATGTTTGCTTATGCCGGACAAACGAAACAGCCGCTTGCAGGGCATTTTCCAGAAGAGCAGAAAGAGGTAACAAGATGTTAAGGACACGTAGCACTTCGACACGATCAAAAGGAATACTCCTCGGACTCGCACTTGTACTCGGGAGTGCCGCTAGCCACGCAGAAAAGATTGATCTGATCGGGTTGAACATTGGCGGGGCCGCATTCTCTGGCAATGTCATCCCCGGAAAATATAAAACAAATTATTTCTTCCCGGCTCCTGGCTACTTTTCGACCTGGCAAGACAGGGGCATCAAGACCATTCGCTTCCCCATCATGTGGGAGCGTTTGCAACGAGAGCTGAATGGTGAACTGGATGAAGACTACGCACGGTTGATTGAGCAGACATTTCAGCAGGCTGCTGATCACGACATGCGCGTCATCCTCGATATCCACAACTATGCCCGCTACCAGAAACAGCTTATTGGAACTGATGCGGTGCCTATTTCCGCGTATGAGAACTTGCTGGAACGGATTGCCAAACGCTGGAAAGACCAGCCAGGCCTGTACGCATACGACATCATGAACGAGCCACATGGCGCCGATGAATATTGGCCCGCTGCGGCCCAGGCCGGCATCGACGCCATCAGAAAACATGACAAGCAGCGTCCCCTGCTGATTGAGGGTAACTTCTGGTCCAGCAGTTATCGTTGGCCGAAATTCAATGATCCGCTGCTCCAACTGAACGATCCCTCCGACAAAATAATATTTTCGGCTCATCTATATATAGATAAGCACGGGAGCGGACATTACAAAGAACCGCTGGCTAAAGACTTCGATCCCATGCTCGGCGTCAAGCGGGTCAAGCCGTTTGTTGACTGGCTGATCAAGCATGACAAACAAGGTCACATCGGTGAGTTCGGTATTCCCGCTGATGACCCACGCTATATGGAAGCGATGGATAACCTGTTGGCCTATTTGCAAGAGCACTGCATTCCCATGACGTACTGGGCTGCGGGCTCCTCCTGGGGCAAATACAAATTGTCCATCGAGCCCAAGGACGGAAAAGACCGTCCACAGTGGGAGGTTCTCAGCAAGTACGTTGGTCAGGGCAACTGCAACCGTATCGGACCAAACCTTTAATCACTGCGGTTACGTGGTTGGCTGCACCCTGGGTGCAGCCAACATCTACCCTTTGGACGAGGGTGCCAAGGCCACCCACTTGCCCAGAATCGACTTGACCTTGCCGATCAGCTTGGCTTTCAGACTGTGAGACTTGCGCAGCGCATTGGCCTTGAGGTTATAAACCTGGCCAGGCACGTACATCTCGTTGGTCTCGATGCAGTACACCGGTTTACCGCTGAGCTTCATGATTTCGACCGCCTGTTTGACTTCACTCTCGACAAACAGTCGCGTCAGAGGTTGTTTGGCATACACCTCCGCTTTGAATTTATGATGGATGTTCAGCCGGCGACGTTCTTCGGCCGTCGGCAGGTCGAGCATGTGCAGGGTGCCGTACTGGACGCCGTTGCGCTGAAGCCAATCTTCTGTTTCGGCGCGGTATTTTTCCAGGCGACTGGTCACCAGATGCGCCACCTTGACCGACGGGATGAACAACGGGCGCGTACAGCTGAGAAAGTCCCGATAGTTGGGGCCGTCATCGTTCTCCTCGATAGTCGGATCGAGACAGAGCACACCGTCGATGTCCAGGCAGGCCTGAGCCAAAAACGGATGGTGCATGACGTTCCATTCGAATACGCGGGGCTGCTCAACCAGCTCGAGATACATGTCGACGTGATGCCGATTATGCCGTTCAGCAAACACCGCCATCGTGACGACATTGCCGCCATAGGTCGCACGGACCTGCTCTTCAGCAGCCCGCATCGACTTGGCCGAAGAAATGCTGTCGTCCACCAGCAAGATCTTTTTCGCATCCAGCGGTTTGACCAATTCTTCGTGCTTGTAGGTGCGGGTATTACCTTTTTTCAACTCATCGTTGCGCAGGAACGAATAGAGGTCCGTCAGCGGCAGGTTCTGTTTCAAGGCGATGATGCTGGCCACCAGCATCCCGCTTCGCGGAATACCGACCACAAGATCAATATCATTCGGCACCTTGCCAGCACACTCCGTGCTCAGCCGCGATAGATCACTCAGACTCCGGTAATTCATCGACACTCTCCTGCGCCCTGTTCTTTTTCTTTGATAGTCCAGCCCGGATCGGAAAAACTACTCCGTCTCTCAACGCCCCAATGAGGAGCGTAGTTGCTTGGTGTGCGTGTGCACGTAATGAAGCATGTAGAGCGCAAACGCGTTGGGTTTAGAAAACTTCAGAAACCGCTTTCTGATATCCATGTCTTCACGAATCGCTTCGAAACGCCGCTTGTGCGACACGCCGGTGGTATCGAAGATGCACAATGGAAATGACAGCTGCAGCACTTCGCTCTGAAGATCGAGCCCTTGCAGGAATTCAAGTAACAGGCAGTAGTCCGCGGACAGTTTGTAATCCAGCCTGAACTCGAACTGACGCAGCCGCTCATTCTCGAAGTACATGGTTTGATGGCTAGCCGGCAAACCCAGAGGCGCACGCTCGATAGGCCGAGCGCTGGTCAGTTTTAGCGTCCCGTCGGCCTGCTGGCGGTAGAAGTCGCCGTATACAAACTTGGGCTTTCCAGCCGTCTTCGATAATTCATCGCTGATGCGACCCAATACGGATGCATCAGCAAGCGAATCACCGCTGTTGAGAAACAAGGTATAACCGGGTGTCTCGACTGCGCGTAGACGACCCTTGTTCATGGCATCGTAGATACCCTTATCAGGCTCTATCGTTATCTCAGCTTGCGTGTCGTCAAGACTTTTCAGCCACTCGCCACTGCCGTCCTTCGACGCGCCATCGATAACGATCCATCGGAAGTTCCGGTAGGTCTGTTTGACCAGGCTCCGATAAGTCTCCTTCAGGCCGTCAAGATTATTCCAGTTTATAGTTACGATACTGAAATTGACCATAATTCACCTGTTCGAGATTTGCGGTAAGAGGAGTATCAGCTGTTTGCAACTTGGCGTAGTAAAGGAAGAACGCCGCAGCCATGCCATAAACGTCACCGGAGAAAGTGAGTGCGTTGGAAAGTGCAAAGTTCAGCATGCTGACCACAAAGGACAGCTGTAGCGCCGCCAGTAGACTGCCCTTCGCCGAGCACTGACGCATGATCCAGATAAATCCGCCATAGAAAATGAGAGCTATGACGGGCGTCAGGAATCCATAGCGATAATAAACACCGAAGATCCCGACATCGGCGAGGTAGAAGTGCGAGTTATAAATTCGCGAGAACCCGCCGTTCCATTGCAGGGACAACGCGCCCATGCCGAAATAGTTGTTGGCGCTGATGGCATCCAGAATGATCGAGACGGTCCTGTCTCGCACACTTGGCCCGGACGTAGCATCGAACAGCAACGCATCGAATCGCGCGTATTGCTCGTGATAGAACTCAGGCACAAGCAGATAGGACACGGTTAGGAGCGCCAGTCCGAGCACGCTCAGCTTCATCAGCGAGTCGATGCGCTTGCGGAAAATCCATACCCCAGCCAGCGCCCAGACGAGCATCGTTTGTCGCGTCTGCATCACCAGCCACAAATAGGCCACGAAATAGAGAAGGATCGCCAGCCGCGCAAGCGTGACCCGGTCCTTCATGCTGTACATGACCATAAAGGCTGCGATCGTGACGAAGGGTGAACCGATCCGGAATCGGTTCGGCCGCAACAGGTCTTCGTACTGCGTCCAATCGTCTACGGTGAACGAAGCCACCTTGTTCTGCGGGATGATGCCCAAGTAGTAGGCGAAGCCCAGGGTTGCGCAGAACAGTGCGACGTAAAGGAAATATCTCCCCAACTCTTCCTGTGTAGGCGCGGCCTTGAGCAGGAGGAACAGCGTCGGGAAGAACACCAGGTACTGAAAGAACCGGCGCTCTTCGAGCAAGCCATACGGCAATGGCTGGGAAAAATTCAGGTTGGCCAGTACGGCCGAAATGACCGGCAACAGGCAGCCCATGAAGATGATCCACAGGCTAGTCTTGGATTGATATACCCACTTCCATGCGATGAACAGGCAGGCCGTCGCTGCCACAACCAGCAGCAGAAAAAGCTCCTGGAAATACGGAATCCCTGCCCGCTTGTCATCCGTCAGGAAAAAGCAGGTGGAGTTCAGCAGCAGCAGCATGAACAGCAGATTCTTGTACGCCAGAACTTTCCTTAACAAGCGCTATCCCCAATATCCAATTGACGTGGCGAAACATAGAACCGAGCGGCCCGGCCCGGTGGCCTAAAGACAAAGGCTGAACGTGGCCAGGAAACAGGTGCCATGGATGGACAACAGCAGCGCCGAAAAGGTCCGCCTGTGTTTAATCCACCCATGTCCGGCACCGCCGCCCTCCTGCCTTCGCGCGGCGCCCGTCGAGATCGGTCAGTGACGGGCCTGGTGCTGGTTCTCGACGAACCAGCGATACGCATCGCGCAAACCATCTTCCAGGCTGATGGTGGATTGCCAGCCCAACGCCTTGAGACGCGAGACGTCCATCAACTTACGCGGCGTCCCATCCGGCTTGCTGCTATCGAACAGCAGCTGGCCCTGGTACTCGGTGACGCGCGCAATGGTTTCGGCCAGCTCGCGGATGCTGCAATCGACCCCCGTACCAACGTTGATATGCGAGAGCATTGGCTGGGTGTGCGCCTGGTAGGTCGCGTCATCCAGTTCCATCACGTGCACGCTGGCGGCGGCCATGTCATCGACGTGGAGGAATTCGCGCTGCGGCTTGCCGCTGCCCCAGATCACCACCTCGTCGTCGCCTCGCTGAGTCGCTTCGTGGAACCGCTTGAGCAATGCCGGCACCACGTGGCTGTTTTCCGGATGGAAGTTGTCATTAGGGCCGTAGAGGTTGGTCGGCATGACGCTGCGATAGTCCCGGCCATACTGGCGGTTGTAGCTTTCGCAGAGCTTAATCCCGGCAATCTTGGCCACCGCGTACGGCTCGTTGGTCGGTTCGAGCACACCGGTCACCAGCGCTTCTTCCTTCATCGGCTGCTCGGCGAATTTTGGATAGATGCACGAGGAGCCGAGGAACAGCAGCTTGTTGACGTCGTTGCAGTGCGCCGCGTGAATGATGTTCGCCTCTACCATTAGGTTCTGATAGATGAACTCGGCCGGGTAGGTATTGTTGGCATGGATCCCACCCACCTTGGCGGACGCCATGTAGACCTGGTCAATCTTGTTCTCGGCAAAAAACGCGTTGACCGCCGCTTGATCTACCAGGTCCAGCTCTTCACGCCCACGGGTAATGAGGTTGTTGTATCCCAGCGCCTTCAGCCGGCGGACGATAGCCGAGCCCACCATGCCGCGATGCCCCGCCACAAAGATACGTGCGTCACGATTCATATTCAGTTCTCCACACTCACTGGAATTTCGAAGCCGTGCTCTTTGAGCAAGGCGTGGCGCTGGGCGACTTTCAAGTCCTCACGAACCATCTCGGCGCACATTTCCTGGACGGTAATCTCCGGCGTCCAGCCCAGCTTGTTCTTGGCGTTGCTAGGGTCGCCGAGCAGGGTTTCTACTTCCGCCGGGCGGAAGTAACGTGGATCGATCTGCACGACCACATCCCCGACGTTCAGCGCGGGCGCCTTGTCTCCGTCGATGCTGGCCACAATGCCGCGTTCGTCGACTCCGCTTCCTTCGAAGCGAAGTTCGACTCCCAGTTCAGCCGCGGACCATTTGATGAACTCACGCACCGAGTACTGCACACCTGTAGCGATAACGAAGTCTTCCGCCTTGTCCTGCTGCAGCATCATCCACTGCATGCGCACGTAGTCCTTGGCATGCCCCCAATCGCGCAACGCATCCAGGTTACCCATGTGCAGGCACTTCTCCAGCCCCTGCGCGATATTCGCCAGGCCGCGGGTGATCTTGCGCGTCACGAAGGTCTCACCGCGACGCGGTGATTCGTGGTTGAAGAGAATGCCGTTGCAGGCGTACATGCCATACGCCTCACGGTAGTTGACCGTGATCCAGTAGGCGTACAGCTTGGCCACTGCGTAGGGCGAGCGCGGGTAGAACGGCGTGGTCTCCTTCTGCGGGATTTCCTGTACCAGGCCGTAGAGCTCTGACGTAGAGGCCTGGTAGAAGCGCGTCTTTTTTTCCAGCCCTAGCAAACGGATCGCCTCAAGGATGCGCAAGGCGCCCATGCCATCAACGTCAGCGGTGTACTCCGGCGACTCGAAACTCACTGCGACGTGGGATTGCGCACCCAGGTTGTAGACCTCGTCGGGCTGCACCTCCTGGATGATGCGGGTCAGGTTCGAGGAATCCGTGAGGTCGCCGTAGTGCAGAACGAAGTTCTTATCTTCGACGTGGTGATCCTGATAGATGTGGTCGACCCGCTGAGTGTTGAACAACGAAGCACGGCGTTTGATGCCATGGACCTCGTAGCCCTTCTCCAGCAGGAACTCGGCAAGATAGGAACCGTCCTGGCCAGTAATTCCCGTGATCAGCGCGCGTTTCTTTTCCATTTCAGAGTACCTGTAGGTTCCAGATGACAAAGGAGGTTTGGGTCAGTGCGGCGCAAGCAGCATTGACGCAGAGCACCCGTTCAGGCGCTCTGTAGAGCTGTTCGAATGGATTGTTGGCAGTCGAGGTTAACGAGGCGTTACCGCCCTGCCCGTCACGGACGAACGGGCCGTTCATGCAAGCATTTCCTCGTACAGCGCCTGGTACTGCCGAGCAATGACAGGGCTATCGAAAGTACTGGTGATCTTGTCCCGGGCGTTCAGGGCAAGCTGCAGGTAGTCCGCCTCACCCGTCACCCACTCGACACCCTCGGCAAGGCCGCTCGCCTCGAACGGTGCCGCCTTATAGCCGTCGTGCTTATGGGTCACGATGTCCTTCGGGCCGGTGGCATCGAAACACACCACGGGGGTGCCACACCCCATGGCCTCGGCCAGCGTCTTGCCGAACGCTTCCATCAGGCTCGGCGCGATGAAGACATCGGCGGCCGAATACAGCAGGCGCAGCGAGATGCTGTCATGCAGATAGCCGAAGGAGGTGTAGTCGAAGCCCAGGCCGTCGGCGATGGATTGGTCCAGCTTGCCGAAGAAGCACAGGTGATACTTCGCCGGATCGAGGTGCTTGAGCATCTCGAGGTATTTGCTGAAGCCCTTGTAGGTGTCCTTGGCGCTGGTGCAGCCGGTGAGGATGATCTTCTTCTCAGTGTTCAACCCCAGCAGTTGCCGGGCCAAAGGCTTGTCCAACGGGAAAAACTCGCTGGCATCGACATTGTTGTGAATGGTGCGCACGTCGTAATCACGAAACAGCAGACTCTGCTTCGCCTGCTCTGTGACCCAGTCGCTGATGCCGATCATCTTCATCGACTTGGGCAGATACTTGCGCTTTCGGTTGAGCACAAAGCGCGACAGGTCCCGGTCGGATGTGCTGCCGAGCTGATCGCAGCTGCCACAACCCGTCGTGAACTTCTCGCAGCCCATGGCGTAGTGACAACCACCGGTCATTGGCCACATGTCACGCATGGTCCAGACCACCGGCTTGCTTAGCTTGGCCAGGTGTTTCATGTCGACGAAGCCACCATTAACCCAGTGCAGGTGCACCACGTCGGCCTCGCGGCACTCGGCGCTATCGGTAAAATCAGCGCCCATTACCCCGGCACTGAACATGCCCGATTGGCGCCCGCGGTATACGCTGGCAAAGGCCTGATCGGCCTGGCTCCGGGCAATACTGATGATCTTGTCTTTCTTGCTGCGACTGACGGACACCACCGAGGTATCGCCGTGCGTGACCTGGCTGTTGGTGTAGACGAGAGAGTCGACTCCCAGCGAGCGCAGCCCCTGGTGCAGCCAGTACGCGCCGCGCGCGGCGCCACCGGTCAATTCACCCGCGACCAAATGTAAAACCTTCATATCAATCGAAACTCCCTACCGAATGCTGGGCTTTCGGCGGCTGAGCCGCGTACCACCTGCGCGACGCGATCAACACAATCACCATCAGCGACGAGTAAATAACGATGCTGGCGACGGCAAACGCCTGCACCGTGGCCAGTGCATTGCCGATCCACAGCGCACCACCGAATAGCGAAAGCACTCGCAAGCTGGTGCTGAACACCTCGAACAGAAGAAAACGGCCCTGCAGCGACAACGCCGGGACTGCCACCACGCAAGGACGAGAGACGAAGATCACGTACTCGGCCAGCGCCAGCCAACGTGCGTACTCACCCGCAACATGCCATTGCTCACCGAACACCAGGGCAAACAGCCAAGGACCGAACACCGCCACCAGCGCGAACGGCACCAGGCCCACCAAACCCAGCGCGGCGGTCGCCTTGAGCAACATGGTCGTAACCGGCTCGCGGTCGTGTATGGCCCGGCTGATACGCGGGTAATAGACGTCAGCCACTGACTTGCCAATCAGGTTGGTTGGCATGGTCAGTGCCTGTTTGCACAGGGCAAAGAACCCCGCGGCAGCTGGACCGAAATAGGCAGCGAGTACCAACGTCGGCAAATGTTGCGATACCGCGTTGATCAACATCACCGGTGCACGGAACTTAGGGAAGTCGCTATGGCGGCGAGCCAGCTCGAGCATGCGCGTTTCGCCCGGCTCCTCAGCGTCGCCGTCATTGTCGCGGTGAGGCTTGGCACGCAGCATCGCCAGGCCCAACATCGCGGCGTGCAACGCCTGCTGAAGCGCAGTCGTACAGACCAGCACCAGCGCCGACGACTGCACCAGACCGGCGACGGTCCGCATCGTGTTGAACAGCAGTGAGTTACCGACGGCCACGCTGGCCGTGATGCGGAAACGCTGGGTGCGAAACAGCCATTGCTGAGAGATCTCCAAGGCCGCCCCGCAGAACATCACGAAGGGGATGAGCATCAGGTACGGCTGGATGATCTCGATTTCCAGTGCAGCCGCCAACTGATCGCCGAACGACAGCAGTGTCAGCGCAACAGCGGTTGCAAGCGTGAGTGCCGTCGCCAGCGCCAGCCGCACGATTCCTCGCGCATCGCTGTCGCGCTTGGGAAGCACGATGGCGATGGGATAGGTCAGTGCGGCGACCGGGATCAGCATCATGGTCACACTGAGAAACGTGCCCAGCACCCCATAGGCTTCCGGCCCGTAGATGCGCGTGATCACCGGCATGAACGCCAAGGTGATTGCCTGCGCACCGGCCGTGCCGGTGACTACCGTCAGGATGTTGCGCAGCAACTTGCTCCGCATACTTCCCCGCAGCAGCGCGGCCAGTCTCTCCCGGAACGGAGAAGACGCGCGCTGCACGCTGGGCTGGTCGATGACGCTCACTCGCTGCCCCTCGCTCAGGCCTGGATCGGCTGGCGACCGATGCCGTAGTAGCTAAAGCCTTCACGCTTGACCTGTTCGCGGTCGTACTGATTACGGCCGTCAATGATCAGCGGCGTGTTCAACAGGCGCTTCAAGGCACGGAAATCCGGGCGACGGAACGGCTTCCATTCGGTAACCAGGAACAGCGCGTCGGCGTCGATGGCGGCCTCGTACTGCCCCTCGACGATCTGCAGACGACCGTCCGTGAACCAGGCCTCCGGAAACTCGCGGCGCGCCGTTTCGCGGGCCACCGGATCGAACGCGCGAACTTTCGCACCGGCGTTGATCAGGCTGTTGATCAGCACCACGCTGGGAGCTTCGCGCATGTCGTCCGTGCCGGGCTTGAAGGCCAGGCCCCAGACCGCAAAGGTACGGCCGCTCAGATCACCATTGAAGTGAGCTGAAATCTTGTTGAACAGCGAGTGCTTCTGCTGATCGTTGCGGGCCTCGACGGCCTGCAGCAGCTTGGGTTCGAAGTCGTTCTGGTGGGCGATATTGATCAGCGCCTTGACGTCCTTCGGGAAGCAGGAGCCGCCATACCCACAACCCGCGTAGATGAAGTGATAGCCGATCCGCTCATCCGAGCCGATGCCCAGGCGCACGTTTTCAACGTCTACATCGAGCCGCTCGCACAGGCTGGCGATCTCGTTCATAAAGGAAATCTTGGTCGCCAGCATGGCGTTGGCTGCGTACTTGGTCATTTCCGCATCGCGGATGCCCATGAACATGGTGCGCGGACGGTTACGGATAAAGGGCGCGTACAGCGCACTCATGACCTGACGGGCATGCTCGTTGTCCGCACCAATGACGATACGGTCCGGGTGCATGAAGTCGTTGACCGCCGCACCTTCCTTGAGAAATTCAGGGTTAGATACCACCGAAAATTCGATGTCGGCACCACGTGCCTCAAGACGCTCGGCTACCGCAGCGCGAACCAGATCCGCAGTACCGACCGGCACCGTTGACTTGTTCACGACGATGGCCGGCCCGGTCAGGGTGTCACCGATCTGGCGAGCCACTTCCAGCACGTAGCGAAGATCTGCCGAACCGTCTTCGCCGGGCGGGGTTCCGACCGCGATGAAGAAGACTTCAGACTGCTCGGCGGCCTCGGCCAGCGAAGTGGTGAACAGCAGACGCCCGGACGCATGGTTCTCCGTGACGATTTCTTCAAGGCCCGGCTCGTAGATCGGCAGAACGCCCTGCTTGAGGTTCTCGATCTTGGACTTGTCTACGTCGACGCAGTAGACCGTGTTGCCCATTTCCGCGATACAGGCACCGGTAACCAGCCCAACGTAGCCGCTTCCAACGACGGTGATGTTCATAGCAGGATCCTCGATTCAGACATTGATACAGGCGTGCCTCGGCGCGACCCTTGCGGTGGCCGTGGCGCAAATTCGTTTGCTGGGCAGATTCAAAAACCGAATCAGGCACGCCGCGAAGGCGAACCTGATTCGGAGACCTGATTGAGCGAGCTGGATCAGACCGTTTGCTGCTGCTCGCTGTATCCGTAGTGGTCGTAATAGCCACGGAACTGACCGTTCTTCTTGGCTTTCTCGATATCAACGTGATTGAGCACGACACCGGTAAGCGGCGCATTGCTGTTTTGCAGCTGGCTCACGCCTTTCTGCACGTGCGGGATCAAGGTGCTGTCGGACTTGACGACATAGATCACCGCATCAGCGAGGGTCGACAGTACAGCCGCGTCACTGACGGCCTGGCTCGGCGGCGAGTCGATGATGATGCGGTCGTAACGACCCTTGACCACTTCCAGCAGCTTGGCGAAACGAGGCGAGGACAACAGCTCCAGCGGGTTGGACGGCACCGCACCGGCGGCGATCATGTCCACGTTGCCCACGGTGTGAATGCACTCCTCAAGCTTCGCATTGCCACCGATGAGGTTGACCAGCCCTGGCGTGCCCGGTTTGAAGTTGAAGGCTTTGTCCAAGGTTGCACGGCGCAGGTCGGCGTCGATCAGCAAGACGCGATGCAGCTGGCCCATGGCAAACGCAAGGTTGGCCGAGACCGAGCTCTTGCCTTCGTCCGGCGCGGTGGAGGTCACCACCAGCACTTGGCGCGGCTGGTTGGCTTCGCTCAGCAATAGATTGGTTCGAATGGTCCGCACGGCTTCGCAGAAGCGTTTGTCCGAGCTGCGTTCGAACAAATGGCTGACTTCTTTGCGCAACTTGCGCGGCACCTGCGGAACGATGCCCATCACTGGCAGACCCAGCTTGGTCTCGACTTCTTCGGAGCTCTTGAACGTGTTGTCGAGAATCTCGCGAATGATCGCCTGGGCAATGCCGAGCACCAGCGCCAGGAACAACGCCACCACCAGAATCAGCTTCTTGTTCGGTGCGCTGGGTTCGGTTGGCGGGATGGCCGCATCCACGACCCTCGCATTGGTGGAACTCAGATCCGAGGTCGCGGTGGTTTCTTGCAGACGAGTCATGAAGGTGTCGTACAGGGCACGGTCGCTTTCAACTTCACGTTGCAGGTCACGCACCTTGAACTCTTTGCGCGAGATGTCCTGAATGCGGTCCTTGTTCTCGTCGAAAGAAGCCCGCAGCGAGTTCTCGTTGGCCACGGCCAGCTGATAGTTACGCTCGATGCTCGCGACCACCTGCTCGACCTGCTGCCTGAGGCTCGCGGTCGCTGCATTCAGATCGGAACGCGCCGAAACCATCGCCGGGTGACGATCGCCATAACGACGCGACAGATCTTCGACCCGCGAACGCGCCTGGGCCTGGTTCGCCTTGAACTGCTGAATCAGCGGATGACCAAGCACGGCCGGTACGCTGGCGAGACGCTCCCAGCCCTGGCTGCGCATGGATTCAACCTGGCGGTATTGGCTTTCGGCCTCGGCACGCTGACGGCGTGCGTCGATCATGCGGTCGCCCGTCAGGGACAGCTCGTTGGCGCTGATGGTGCCCACGCCGTCCATGTCGACCAGACCTTCGGCATCCAGGTAGGCCTGGAGGCGATCTTCCGAATCCTGCAGATCTTGGCGCAAGGAAACCAGGCGCTCATTCATCCAGCTGGCGGCGGTCATCGACATGTCGACCTTCGCTTCCAGCTGCGCTTCGATATAAGACTGGGCCAGCTGGTTCGTAGCCTGCGCCGCGGTCATGCGATCCGCCATGGAAATCGATAGATACACCAACTGGCTCTTGCCTTCGACCCACACCGCGGTGCGTTCCATGAACGACTGAGTGGCAAAGTCGAGGATCTCGGCTTCGGTATACGGCTCTGGCTCATCGCCCGTCAACGCGTCGATCATGCCGCCGATATCAACCAGCGGGCCCGGCTGCTGACGCAGGTCGAACTCGGGGTGCTCGGTGAGGTTCAGGTCGCGTACCACGCGCTCGGCAACGCCGCGGCTCTGCATCAGGCTGAGCTGGGTCTGCAGGTATTCGCTGAGCTCAACCGGCGTATCCGCCGCTGGCTGGAATGACAGTACTGGCGTGCCTTTGGTCTCGATGAGGACCGACGCGACAGCCTTGTAGATCGGCGTCATGCGCGACAGCAGGAATACCGTCAACAGCGCGACGACGCCCACCAGCAAGGCGATGCCCCACTTGCGCGACCAGATCGCGTGCCAGATTTTTTTCAGGTCGATGAAGTCGCTATCGGTTGCGGGCCCCGCTGGGCGCTGCCATGGTCGATCCGGGCGAACTGGGCTGTTCATCAGAAGAATCCTTCGTCGATGTTGATCGTGTCGCCAGGGCGAACCAGGGTATCCATAGTGGCTTTCTCTTCAGCTCGGCTGCCTTCGGAACCGCGCACAATCGTCATGCGCTTGGTCGAGGCACGCTCGGTAAGACCGCCAGCCAGGGCGATCGCCCGATCCAGGGTGAGCCCGGGCTGGTAGGGGTAACCGCCGGGAAGCTTGACTTCACCGGCAATGTAAAACTCGCGGTAATTAACCACCGATACCGAAACACGCGGATCGACCAGATAGCCGTCCTTCAGCTTTTCAACCAGCACGCTTCGTACCTGGTTAGCAGTCTTGCCGTTGGCATCGACTTCACCCAGAAAGGGGAATGTGAACGTGCCGGCATCGGTCAGGCGTATCTCCTCGAACGACAGATCAGGCTCACCGTGGACGCTGATGCGGATCACGTCCCCCGAGCCCAGCTGGTATTGCGCAGCACTGGCGCCGGCACTTAGCGCCAGCAACAGCAGCACGGAAAAGAATTTGAAAATGTTCGGGATGCGCATGGTCGGCTCCTCCTTAGGCACTGGTTAACGTCCTACCTGGCCTCAAAGGCTCAGGTCGAAACTCAGCAGGTACACGTTTCGGTCGTAGGTCTCCGAGCTCAAGCTGGAGTCGTTTTCGGTTCTGAGATACGACAAGGTCACGTCGATCCAGCGGTCTGGCGACCAGGTCACGCCGGCACCGTAAGCCGTTCTTTCGTCATCACGGTTGATGCCTTCGTACTCCCGATCGGAGAAGCGGTACTGCAATTCGGTAGCGATGCGCGAGGTCCACTCGTGATCCCAGGTCGCCAGCGTGGTCCAGTCGTTGATGGTGCTGGCACCGTCATCCCCTTCATCGAACGCGCGCCGCGAGGTCAGGTTGAACGCCGAATAAGAACGCGGCTTCCAGGTCACGCCGGCCTCCCACATCGGACTGGTGAAGTCATCACGCTGATCGCTGTCGAAGTCTTTGCGCTCGGCACCTACCTTGAAGCTGCCCGATGTTTTCGCACCCGCATCCCAGGTCGCACCGCCGAGCAGCGCCACGTTGGTGCTGTCACGCAGGGCACTGCTGAGCTTGTAGTCGTGGTCGGTATGGCGAACTTCGACGAGCGAGCGAGTCTTGGAACCCAGACGATGGAACCAGATGGAGTTGAACATCAGGCTGTCGCGTTCTTCGGACGCGTTGATGTTGTCGCTGTTGTGGTAACGACGCTGTTCGTAGTTGGTACCGAACTCGAGCTGGTTGCGCGCGCTTTGAGCACCGAAGCGATACGCCGCGCGGGCAATGGCCCGGCTGTACTTATCGTTCTCGGTGGCATCCTCGGTATCGGCCGTCTCCTCGACACGGTGGTAGGCCAGCCCCCAGCTCAGGCGATGGCGAGAGGTGAACTCCATAACGCTTCTTAGCCGCAGATGGTGGTCGGTGTTACTGGCTTCGGAATCTGAATGAAAGATGTCGCTGTTGAACGAGTACTCAAGCTCGTATTCGCTGTTGCGATTGCCCGTCCCCAGCAGAAAGGTCGGATTGATTCCCGTCACCCAGGATGCCTGTTCGTTGTCTGCCAGCCCGCGATAGTTGTCGTCGTAACTTTCTCGAACGATCAGCGTAGGGGTGAACTCGAAACCGCCAATGCGAATGTCCTGCGGTTCGTTCACTGCCCAACTGTTGGTAGCGACAACGCACAGTAGCGATACACCTGGAAGCGTGATGTTCCTCATTTGGAATCCCTTCTCGGAGATAAATTATTGTTCATGCCTCGACTCCGGCCGCGACGCTGGCTCTGTGAGGTGGCATAGACACGCAACAGACCGCAAATATCCCGGACAGTTGCAGAATCGATGAATGGCGCATCGCAATACCGTGAATTAGCGAGGCTCGGAACCAGTCCTCAGGCACGCTACCGCCCCAGGGAACGCCCCCTGTAATGGATACCTCGCGGCGCCCATAGGCACAGCCGCAAGCAGGTTCGCCCAGCAAAACAGCTCGGCAGGCGAAGCAAAAAATGGTGTGTCTTTTATTAGAGAGGCACGGCCGCGCGCTGCTGGATCGGTTGCACGTTCTGTAAACGCACCTGGACTTGCTGTTGGCGATTGAGCACGTTCAAAAGCAACATCACGCGTTGCTCACCATCCATCGAAACAAAGATGGCCTCCATGTCGGCGCACTCACCCACCCTGACCTGTACCCGATCCCCGGGACTCAACGCGGGTTTGGCAGCCGTTGTTGAGCAACGCGTCCTGAGGTGATGAATCGTGGCGTCCGGCACTCGGCAAGGCTGACCACAGAATGCAACCACCCGATTGACGCCGCGCGTGGAACGTAACGACAGCCAGCTGTCTTCGGCGCCCATGCGAATAAACACGTAGCCAGGGAAGAGCGGCTGTTGCTGCTCGCGCAGTTTGCCCGCGGCAAGTGTCTGCACCGTAAACACAGGCGCAAAGCATTCGAAGCCTTGGCGCACAAGGTGCTCGCAGGCCCGCGCATCCTGGCGCGGCTTGCACTGCAACAGGTACCAGGCCTTGGGCAGCGATTCGGTATGCCTATTCACGACCTCTCCGAGCGCGAACTATCAAGCGAGAGGCCGTTTCAGCCTTCGCGAAAACCCTGGTCAACCAGGCGCCCTTTCTGGACTCGAATCGTTCCAGTGGAGTTCCGCCCTGAAACAAATGGCAATACGTACCAGGATGAGCGGTCAGTCAGCGCGGAAAGGCAATACCTAGCCAACTGGCTGGGCACGGCAAAATTAAAACGAGCAACGGCACGTCTGGATGCGCCGCGCGGAGGGAAGAGCCCGTACCGTCGGTCAGACGTCGGGCTTTGCTGCGAGAGACCTAGGTGAAGAAGTGCCCAGGCCGGCCCTGGGCTGGCCCTTCAGGCGCGCTCGATGCGATCCGGGTGGATCACGATTTGGCCCTGTTTGTAGAGACCACCGATGGCTTTTTTGAAGTTGCCCTTGCTGACCCCGAACAGCCGTGCAATTTCGTCGGCAGGGCTCTTGTCGCTGACCGGGAGGCTGCCGTGGTTTTCCTGCAACTTTTGCAGAATCAGCGCCTGCAAGGCGTCGCCGGCTTCGCTGCCTACTGGCTGAAGGCTCAGGCTGATCTTGCCATCGTCGCGGACCTCTTTGATGAAGCCCTTCTCCCGCATCCCGCCGCGCAGAAACTTGAAGGCTTCGTTCTTGTGAATCAGGCCCCAGTGCATGCCGTTGATGATCGCCTTGTGACCCAAATCGGTCGGCTCGACCACCAATAGGTCAACGGCGTCGCCGATCCTGTAGCGCGCCGGCGTCTTGTCCAGGTAGCGGTCCAGTCGCGCCGTCGCGGTGATCCGACGGGTGTGCTTGTCGAGGTAGACATGAACGACGCAATAGTCGCCTTCTTTCAGCGGACGCTTTTCCTCGGAATGCGGCAGCAGCAGGTCCTTCGGCAGGCCCCAGTCGAGGAAGATCCCGACGCGATTGATTTCAACCACCTTCAAACTGGCGAATTCACCTACCTGTACCTTGGGCTTCTCGGTCGTCGCAATCAGCTTGTCTTCGCTGTCCAGGTAGATGAACACGTTCAGCCAATCGTCGACGTCAGTCGGAACGTTCTTCGGTATGTAACGATTGGGCAGCAGAATCTCGCCATCTGGCCCACCGTCCAGATACAGCCCGAAACCGGTGTGCTTGACGATCTGCATGCTATTGAAGCGCCCGATGGCAGCCATCTGAATAATCCTGTGAGTCGAATGCGGCGATTCTATCAGGCCGGCCATGCACCCGCGTGTCACCTGGGCCGCCCGAGCCGCTTGCAAGGGTTACCAACCGGGACCAAGTGCCAATACACCTTGTCCCGGATCGTGCTGGTTACTGCGGCAAGGCGTAAGCGATAACCGAGTCACCGGCCTTGGTTCCAAGCGAGCCGTGCCCGCCGGCGACGACCACCACCATCTGCCGGCCGGTACGGCTCAGGTACGTCATCGGCGTGGCCTGGCCTCCAGCCGGCAGGCGCCACTTGCCCAATTGCTTGCCGGTGGTGGTGTCATAAGCGCGCAGGTAGTAATCCAGCGTGCCACTGAGAAACGCCACCCCGCCGCCCGTAAGCATAGGCCCGCCAAGGCTCGGTACGCCCATCTTGAAGGGCAGCGGTACCGGCGCGCGGTCGCGCACGGTGCCGTTCTTGCGCATCCAGTGGGTTTTGCCAGTACGCAGGTCAGCACCCGCAACGTAGCCCCATGGCGGTGCGATACAAGGCAAACCGATGGGTGAAACGAAGGGTTTCAGCTCAACCGCAAAGGGGGCGCCAAAGTTTTCGTTGAGGTGTGGCTCACTGTCGGAGACGTAGGTTTGCTGATCATCTTCACGCGGAATCAATGTCGACGTGAACGGCAGGTAGGCGGGCGTGCTGAATACCATCTGCCGAACCGGATCAACCGCAACACCTCCCCAGTTGAAGACGCCGAAGTTGCCTGGGTGAACTAGCGTGCCTTGGGTGGACGGCGGCGTATAACGCCCCTCATAGCGCAGCGAGTGGAACTGGATATGACACATCATCTGATCGATGAAGGTTGCCCCCCACATATCCTTGCCTTGCAGCATCGGCGGCTCATAGGACAGCGCTGAGACCGGCTGGGTCGGCGCAGCCCAGTCACCTTCGGCGGCACCCTGCGGTGCGGGCACTTCGCGGACCGGCAGAACGGGTTTGCCGTTACGGCGATCCAAGACATAAATGTCGCCCTGCTTGGTGGGTGCGACCAGCGCCGGGACCGGTCCATTTTCAGTATCGATGTCCACCAGGCTCGGTTGCGCCGGTACATCCATGTCCCACAAGTCGTGATGCACCGTTTGGAATACCCAGCGCAGCTCGCCGGTATCCAGATCCAGGGCAACGATCGACGAGGAGAAGCGTTCGGTGTTCTCGCCGCGATTGCCGCCCCACTGATCCGGCACTTCATTGCCCAGCGGTACGTAGACAAGCCCTAACGCCTCGTCAGCACTGGAAATACTCCAGCTGTTGGGCGTGCTCTCGCTGTAGGTTTCGCCATCGCCGATCGGTTCAGTCTGTTCCGGGTTGCCCGGGTCCCAGTTCCATTTCAGCGCGCCGGTGATGACGTCGTAGGCACGAATCACACCGGACGGCTCGGTGGTCGATACGTTGTCGTTGACCGCCCCGCCAACAATCACCAACCCGTTAGCGACGACCGGCGGCGACGTGGAGTAATAAAAGCCTTCCTGCACGTTCGGCATGTTGGCCCAGAGATTCACCGCGCCGTTGTCGCCGAATGCAGGACAGACCTTGCCCGTCTTTGCATCCAGCGCAATCAACCTCGCATCGGCGGTCGGCATGAACAACCGCTGCTGGCAGGCCTGCCCTTCAGCGGGCGACTCGCTGACATGGTAGGAGAGCCCGCGGCAGGTCAGATGCTGACGGTTGGCTGAGTCAGGGACGTTGGGATCGAAGCGCCAACGCTCTTCACCGGTGTCAGCGTCGAGCGCGATAACGAAGTTGTGCGGCGTGCAGATGTACAGGCTGTCGTCAATTTTCAGCGGGGTGACTTCGTAGGTGGTCTCGTTTGGATCGCTCGGCCGGCGCAGATCACCCGTCTGGTAATGCCAGACCTTTTCCAGACGATCGACATTGCTCGGCGTGAGCTGCGTCAGCGGCGAATAGCGCGTCCCATGCTGAGTGCGGCCATAGGCGTGCCATTCACCTTCAGGCACCTCATCAGCGGACTCGGTCGGTGGCGCAGCGGCCAGGGGCGGCGGAAGCATGCCCTTGATGTCATTGCTGTCGGTCGTGATCGCATGGACGGCCGTAGCGCCCCAAAGGAGTACCGCCGCCATGAGCGGAATGGCGCTGCCACCCCAGGCGCGTGCGCCAAAATGCTGCCAACTTAGCCGTTGGGCGATCCAGGGTGTCAGTAACCAGAGCCCTAGCGGAGCGATGACGCTGCCGCGTGGGGCAAGCTGCCACCAGTCGAACCGCACCTCGTAGATGGCCCAACCCAGGGCACCCAGCATGACCAGCGCGTAGACCCAAAGGGCAGCACGGCGGCGAGCCAGCAACAATATGCCCGTCAGGAGAAAGCCCGCCGCCAGCACTGCGAAGTACCAGGTACCGTCGAGCGAGATGACTTTCCACCCGCCAACGGCGAGCGCCAGGCCCAGAATGATGTACACAATTGCAGTGATGACGACCGCCACTCTCCCCTCCTTGCTTTTGTTGTTAAGTGTCGGAGATGGCGAACGACTCGATAATCGCATCTCCGGGAGTACTCCTCAGGTCAGGCCAACCACTCAGGGATCACCCGGCACTGCAGTTGACCGATGGTCGGCAGGAATGCTCCCCGCCAATAGCAAATCAGTGGTCTCGCTTCGCTTCAGGGCCAGTTCAGCGTATTCACGGGGCGACACCGAGCGAACGTCCCGTAGATGGCTCGGCGGATTCGTCCTGTGCATCCCGAAGCGGGGCCAGCGAGAATAAGCGCGCACCCAGGAAAACATGAGGAATCACAAGGGGAATTCAACCGCCGCATAAAAATCGAACAAAAATTAGCCAGATCTGTATAATGTCCGGTTCGACTGACCAAAGGAACCAGATGACGATGGCCGCCAAGACCACATCCGCCAAACGCAAGCCCGAACCCGCCAGCGAAACCAGCCAGTCCCTGGCCGCCCAGATGGCTGCCTTCCTCAAGGCCGGTGGCGAAGTTCAAAAGATCCCTAACGGGGTAAGTGGCCAGACTCAAGGCCCATCGCGACAGATCACCATCAGCAAGAAGTAACGCTGCGCAAGACTGACCGATAGCGAGCTTCTACTGCCTCACGCAGTGGCTCGCCAGGTTCCCTCCGAGACACCGAGCCCTCCATGACCGACCCGATACGCTTATCCAAACGCCTCGCCGAACAACTCGGCTGTTCCCGGCGCGAGGCCGAGCTTTATATCGAGGGTGGTTGGGTCAGCGTTGACGGCCACGTCATCGAAACCCCATTTTTCAAAGTAGCCGATCAGCGCATCGAACTGCTGCCAGGCGCGACCGCCACGGAACTGCCGCCTGTCACGCTGTTGCTGCACAAGCCCGCAGGCCAATCCACCGCCGCGGACCCCGCAGGTGCCCAGTTCCAGCTCGCCGAAGCGACGCATTGGAGAGGTGACGATGCGCGCTTCACCCCGCGCGGGCGGCATTTCGCGCGCCAAACAGCGCTGCTGCCGCTTGAGCCGGACGCCAGCGGGCTCGTAGTCTTCAGCCAGCAGCGGGAAGTGATCCGCAAGCTTGACGATCCACGCGACAAGCTGGAGCAGGAATACGTGGTCGAGGTCGCCGGCGAACCCGAGGAAGGCGGGCTCGCGCTGCTGGCTAAAGGCATTGGCCATCGCGGCAAGATTTTGCCCAAGGCCAAAGCCAGCTGGCAGAACGAAACCCGTCTGCGCATGGTGCTCAAGGCACCTCAAGCCGGCGATATACGCCGGTTATGTGAGGCCATAGGCCTCGAAATGCTCAATTGCAAGCGGATCCGTATAGGCCGCCTGTCGATGGCCAAGCTCCCGGTCGGCGAATGGCGCTTTCTAGGCGAGCACGAACGCTTCTAGCCAAGGCACCGCCTCCCGGCAATTCTTCGTTGTGCTAGCGCCGTGCTGCCGCTCGGCTATGCTCAAGACGAACAGCACACAATAAGAAGCCAGCCCGACATGGACGATCAAGCCTGAGCCGGCCGCTTCGCCATCCGTTGCAAAGGTTCGCCATGCAGAGACTCGTCCTGATGCTCGCGCTTGCCCTGTTGCCGCTGATCTGCGCGGCACAGCAGCGAATCGAGGTATGGACGTATCACTTCTCACCGCCTTTCATTCTCGACGACACGCAAGGACTCTCGCATGCCTTCGTCGAGCTGCTGAACACCGATCCCGCTAATCGAGGTCGTTTCCGCTTCGAGCTGGTGAAGCTTCCGCGCAAACGCGTAGACATCCGTCTCGCCCGAGAACGGCCTGGCCTGCTCCTTTGGGCGACACCCAGCTTCTTTACGGCCGCCCAGACAGCCAACGGGACCTGGTCGGCACCCTTGCTGTTCGATCAACAAGAGTTCGTCTCGCTACCGGACGTGCCTTTCGAATATGAGCGTCCCGAGTCGCTGCATGGCCTCGTTCTTGGAGGGGTCCTCGGGCATCGCTACGAAGGGCTCGAAGCGGACATCGCCAGCGGCGCAATCAAACGACACGACGTTCGGTCAGATCTGCAAAACCTGCAGATCCTCCTGTCAGGGCGCGTCAATACCTTGCTCATCCCACGTTCCACCCTGCTCTACTACCTTAAGGAGAAACGACTCAGGGATTTGTACGTATCGACCACGCCGCTGTACCCGTTTTCACGGCATGTGTTGGTCACCGATGCACTAGAGGACGCCGCGCGCAGCTACGTCGGCGAGTTCCTCGAGGCACTGCCGAACAACCCTGAATGGCAGATCCTCCTGTTCCATTACGGGCTCCATCCGATGGCCATCGGACAATGAAAGGCTGAACAGAAACGAAACACGCCGGTCAGAACACGCGCTGACACATCAAACAACCAAGAGAACAAGGCAGCATGAAGAACGCACTGTTGATCGGACTCATCGTCGTCCTGAGCGGCTGCGCCTCCCGACCCTGTGACCTGGCGGTTAGCGACAACGCCTGCCGCGCAGAGCGGTTGCTCTATCAAAACGACTTGCTGCAGGCGAAAATTCTGATCGCCATCGGCGACGAAAACGGCTATGAACTTGCCGATGCCCTGCTGGACCGCAGCGCCCGACTCGACGAGCGCGGCGAAATTGAGTTCTATCAGGCACTGCTTGAAATCCGCCAGGGCCCGCAACAGGCTCAGGTGGTTCGGCTGCTCGAAGAGGCCAAGGCCAAGGGTCACCCGCACGCCGTGGCGCTGCTTTATAAGATCCACCAGGAACCCTATCTACTGGACGAGCGCAACGCCGCGAAAGCCGAAGAATACCGCCAGGCCTACGCCGAGCTGGACGTTGCGCAAAGCGGTTATCCGTCTTTCGACAAGGCTCTGGAGCTGGTTTCCCAGCTCGTCGAGACCCCGCCGCCGCTACCCGAGCGTATTGATCCCTGCGCTAATCGTTGCCCTTGAAGCCCATCAACGTGGTGTGGGAGTTTGCGAAACTTTCGGGTCTTGCTCGCCATCCATGACGGCCTGCGCTTCTTCGCGGGTCGCGTAGGGGCCGGCGATGGTCTTGCCGTCCATTTCCACCACCCAGCAGGTGACCCAGGTCGGGCGCCACCCCTGCGGGATCTCATCTCCGGTCAAATGCCTGATTGATTTCTGCATGACTGCCTCCTCGCCGTTACCGGTTGATATCCAGAGCGTTCGGTCGCCCTTAAACAAAGGGACCACAGGCGCACGGGTTTTTCTCGCCGAAACAAGCCGTTGCTGTTTACGCCCGAACTGCCACAGCGTCTCGTTGCTCTACTGAACTGGCGACAGCCGCTTTGATTGACAACCAGAACACGAGGCTCCCGATGCAGATGCGTCAGGCATTTAGCCGCAAGACATTGCTGATACTGCTGGCGTTCACCTTGGTCACAGCCGGGTGCAGCCGGATGAACCTCGCCTACCGCAACCTTGATCTATTGATTCCCTGGTCGCTCAACGATTACCTGGACATGAACCGCGATCAGCAACAGCGTTTCCGTGCTCAGCTGCGCGACCACCTGGGCTGGCATTGCCGTACGCAGCTGCCCGAGTACCTCGACTCTGTCGAGCTGCTGCAGGGCCAGGTTCGCCAGGGTGAGATCGACGAGCCTGTACTGCACGCGCATTATCGGGATGCAAGGCAGGCGATCCAGACGATCGCCGTGGAAATCACACCCACAACGACGCAGCTGTTGCGCGATCTCGACGACGAGCAAGTCCGTGAACTCGGCGAAGCGCTGGAAGAAGACCGCCGCGAGCGCGATGAAAAATACCTCCAACCACCGTTGGCGGAGCAGATACGGGAACGCTCCGAGCGGATGCGCGAGCGGATCGATCAATGGCTGGGCAGTAGCAGCGCTGCGCAACGGCAGCGCATCCTGGAATGGGCGCACGCGCTTGGAGACCAGAATCGACTCTGGCTGGGCAACCGGGTGCAATGGCAGCAGGCTCTGATCGCCGCGCTCGACCAACGTCAGGAACCGGAGTTCGCCAAGCGCATAGAGACACTGTTGCAAGACCGTGAAGCGCTATGGTCGGCGGATTATCGAGCAGCCTTCGCGCGGGCTGAACAGGTAACCATCGATATGGTCAGTGACGTCTACGCGCTGTCCGATCCTGCCCAACGCCGCCACCTCGACGAGCAGCTGGAGGATCTGCGCAAGGACCTCAGCTCGCTGGATTGCCTTGCCAACGCTCGGTGACCGCTAGAATAGGCTCGGCGCCCGAGCGCGCCGAGCCGACGTCGGCCGCGCTTGCTAGCGTCTACGCGCACACAGCAACAGCCCGACGACCCCCGCCGCAATGCCGCCGGCTACCATCAAGGTACGCGTGCTCGAATCGTTGTTCCGCCACCCGCCATCGATTCGGCGCTGGCCCAGGGGCGGATGAAACAGGTTGCCCGAAGAAGGCGCCACCCGGTCGGCGCGTCGCAGCGCGGTGCCGGTAAGCAGCCCGGACAACCGATCAAAACCGGGGGTGATGAAGTGCGCAAAGCGCAGCACGGTCGCCATGACGCCAACCGAGGTGGTGTGCCGTGGATGCAAGGCCAGGCTGACCATCGCCTGGGCTACGTCCCGAGGATCACAGAGCGGTGGCGGCGGCTGCAGCGAGCGACCCGCATAATTGCCGCCGTCGCGAAAGCCAGGGGTATCGACCACGGAGGGATACACGTCGCATACGTGAATACCCGGCCACTGCACCAGCTCCCCGCGCAGCGCATGGGAGAACCCACGCAAGCCGAACTTGCTGGCTGAATACGCCACCGCGAAGGGTTGCGGGACCCAGCTACCGACGGACAAGGTATTGATCAGAATGCCCGCATTCTGCTGTTTGAAGTAAGGCAACACGACATGCGCGCCGCGCAGATAGCCGATCAGATCGGTTTGCACCACCTGTTCGTGGGCGTCCAACGGCGTCTCGTCAAAGGCACCAACCGCACCGACCCCGGCGTTATTTATCCAAACATCGATGCGGCCCTGACCGAACTCGGCGGCAGCATTCGCGAGCTGCTCCACGGAGTCACTCACGGTCATGTCGGTCGGGACGACAAGCGCCTCCCCGCCCAACGCTCGACATTCGTCCGCCGTCTCTTGCAGCGCTTCGTCATCGCGCGCCGCCAGCACGACACGGGCTCGCTGTCGTGCGAATGCCTGCGCGGTGGCACGGCCGATGCCGCTGGATGCGCCGGTGATGACCACCACCGCGCCCTCGAGTCTGCTTTCGCTCATGCTCGCTTCTCCGGATTTGCTGTCGTTCATAGCTGACAGCCTGGACGAGGCAAACATTCCCTCCCGGGGTTTGCCTGCGTCAAACCATCTGTAACGGCTGGTGATGTGCAGGGGGTGGAAAGGCCGCATCGAGAACGGCAAGGTCCTCAGCACTCAGCTCGATTTCCGCGGCGGATGCATTGGCGCGCAGATGAGTCGGGTTGGACGACTTCGGAATGACCAGCACCCCGGGCTGGCGTAAAGACCAGGCCAGTGCGACCTGCGCCGGTTGAGCCCCGTGTCTGCGCGCCACCTCGACAACGGCCGGGTCACGTAACAGCGATCCGCCCTGCCCCAGCGGACAATAGGCCATAACCGGCATCCCTTGCGCCTGGCTCCAGGGCAACAAATCGAACTCGATGCCGCGCTCGCCCGGGTTGTACAGCACCTGATTGGTCGCACAGGCAGGCGCATTGAGCTCATGCATGTCGGCCAGATCGAAGTTCGATACGCCCCAGCGGCGTATTTTCCCCTGCTCTTTAAGGCGCTCAAACGCTTCGACGGTTTCCGCAAGCGGATATTGGCCGCGCCAGTGCAGCAGGTACAGGTCAATACATTCGGTACCCAGCCGGCGCAGGCTGCGCTCGCAAGCCTCCGGCACACCTTTGCGGCTGGCATTGTGCGGATAGACTTTGCTGACCAGGAATACCCGGTCCCGGCGGTTGCGGATCGCCTCGCCAACCACTTCTTCGGCACCGCCCTCGCCATACATTTCAGCGGTATCGATCAGCGTCATCCCTAGTTCGATACCCAGGCGCAACGCGGCCACTTCATGGCTGCGTTCGGCGGAGTCCTCGCCCATATGCCAGGTACCCTGGCCGACCACCGGGACCGCATCGCCGTCACCCAGCCTCAAGGTTCGCATCAGCCTTCCCCTCTCGGTGCGTTCTGCTCGGCGACCGGCTCATCCCACGGGTCGTAGGTGCCGAAGTTCCACAAGTGCCCTTCCAGGTCCCGGCAGCTGAAGCCACGCCCGCCGTAATCTTCATCTTTCAGTTCGATGACAATCTCCGCACCGGCGGCCTTGGCCTTGGTGTACAGCGCGTCGGCGCTGTTGACGACAACATAGATGCTTTGCGTGGAGATGCCTCCTACCTCGTCAGGCTGCCGGACCTGACGACCGTATTCGGAATCGGCCACAGGCCCCAGCATGAGCATGCCGGTACCAAAGCTGAGCTGCGCATGAATGACACCAACCTGCGAGTCCTCAACCACTCGCTGCTGCTCGAAATCGAACACGCGACACAACCACTCCAACGCGGTAGGCACATCGCGGTAACGCAGACAGGGGATCAGGTTGGACGTGGTGTTCTTGCTATACAGGGACATGGAAACTCCTTCCGGTTGCCGCGACATCGCCGTTATAAACGGCGCCGCATACCATTCAGACCCGTGCCGTGCCTGACGTTCCCCCGTGCTACGCACGCTCAGCCAAACCGAGGCGAATCCCCAAACCGATCAGCACCGAGCCAAGCACCCGATCCAACCATTGGCTCAGGCGGCGATTCTCGCGCAGGGCTGAGCTCGCGCGCGCCGCAAGCAACACCAGCGCACACTCGACGACGATTGCCACCATCACGACCAGTACGCCGAGCACCAAGAGTTGCACCGCCACCGAACCTTGGTCCGGGCGAACAAATTGGGGCAGAAACGCCATGAAGAAAATTGCCGCCTTCGGATTGAGGATATCGACCAGGATGCCCTGCCGATACGCCTGCCAGGCCGAGGTCCGAGGTGCAGCGTTGAGGTTGAGCTGCATACCGGCGCCGGCGGAACGCAGGGTCTGAATGCCCAGATACAACAGATACGCCGCACCGACGTACTTGACCACCGCGAAGGCCAGCGCAGAGGTGGCCAGAATTGCAGAGATCCCCAGGGCAGCGGCCGCAACATGAACCAGCGCGCCACTGCATACCCCACAGGCAGACGCGACACCGACGCGCCGTCCGCCCGAGAGTGTGCGCGACAGAACGAAGAGTAAATCGGGCCCCGGCGAGACGTTCAACGCCAGGGCGGCCGAGAAGAACACCAACCAGAACGCCGGGTCCGACATCGCCGCCTCCTACTCGCAAACCTGAAGGACACTGACTGTAGTTCAGCAAATCGGCCCCTTCCAGCGGCAGTTCACGACGGCAAATGAGCAGCTCGTCGGAAAACCGGCACGAGGTCTCACCAATGACTTTTTATTGTCACTCCGCTGAACTACCTTCTTACCAACAATGTCAAAGCGCCAGTCCCGGCGGAGGATTCCGGGCGCTACTCACGTCGTCACTTAGCAAAGGATATGCATATGACCGATGAAGCCTGTTTCGCACTTACCGCTTCGTCAGCGCGTCTCGTTCTGCTGTCCAACAGCGAATTGCTGGACAGCTCCCTCCATCACTACCTGCTCGGTTGCCCTCAGTTGCGCCTGACGCGCAGCAATGTCCTTCGCCCGGGGCTCAACGACGCGGACCTGACATTGATCGATGTCGGCAGCTTCCCCGATGCGGACTGTTTTCGCCTGCTCCGACAGCTACGCGATACGCCGACCGCGCTGGTGAATGTGCAAACGGAACAGGCCCGCCGGATACTGGAGGCGCACCCCTGGGTCAAGGGCGTGTTCTACCCCAACACCAGCCGCACCAATTTCGGTCGCGGCGTCAGCGTGATGCTTGAAGGCGGTGACTGGCTGCCCCGCGCGCTGATGGAAAAACTGCTGGGGCGATACCGGCAACTCACCCACACCTCGCGGGCCATCGATGAGCTGTCGGTCCGTGAGAAGCAGATCCTCGGGCTCGCCGGCAAAGGGCTTTCGAATTCGGAGATTGCCGAGCGCCTGCATCTGAGTACGCACACCATCAAAAGCCATATCCACAACGCGCTTGGCAAGCTGGGCGCGTCCAACCGCGCGCAAGGCGCATCGTTGGTGATGGGGCACGTCAACGAGGCAGGCCTATGAGGCACCTGTGCCTGTGGCTGGCGCTTCTCGCCAGTGTCCAGGTGCATGCCGACGAGGCGGAGCTCAAAGGCTTCATCACCAATAACACGGTGTCCCGGTCCGGCCAGGAGTTTTACCGCAAGTTCTGCGAGCGTCTTAACGATGCCAGTGCGCTGGACTTCAACCTGGCCGTCAAAGAACGACCTTCGGCGCGCTGGGGCGTGCTGGTGTGGGTCGAGCAGGACAATCAGCCGCTTTACCGCCGCTTTCTGCAACCAAATGTCAGCGACATGGAACAGACCGCCTATGACGCGGCGGATTTCGTACTGCAAGAGATAAACCGTAGGAAAGTCGAAGCAATGTTCGAAGACACCATTGACCTTGCGAAGGATGAGTTATGAACCGGCCACAACAAAAATTCACCGGCGTCTTCCTGGCCGGGTTGCTGCTCAGCTTCAGCGCCACCGCGACCGAACTGGTCTATACCCCGGTCAATCCTTCATTTGGCGGCAGCCCCTTGAACGGCGCCTGGCTGCTGGGAAACGCCCAGGCACAGAACGATAAAAAAGACCCCGATGCCATCGATCGCTCGTCACTGAGAGGCACCTCGGCACTTGACCGCTTCACCAGCCAGCTTGAATCCCGGCTGCTCTCCGATCTGCTAGGTGACGTCAAGGATGGCAAAACCGGATCGATCACCACTGATGATTTCATCGTCAGCATCATCAACGACGACATCGGTAACCTGGTGGTGAGCATCACCGACCGGCTGACCGGCGAAGTATCCGAAATCATCATCGGTCAAGACTAACCAAGGAGAGCAAAGGCCATGAGAAGCCTATTCGTAGCCATCGGGATGATGGCTGTTCTACAGGGCTGCGCGGTCCGCGAGCCCATGTCGGCAGATCAGGAAACACCCACACTCACGCCGCGCACTTCAACCTATCAAGATCTGCTTGAACTGCCCCGACCCCGAGGCCCCTTGGTGGCCGCGGTGTACGGCTTCCGCGATCAGACCGGGCAGTACAAGCCGAGCCCGGCCAGCTCCTTTTCAACCGCCGTCACTCAGGGCGCGGCCAGCATGCTGGTCGATGCGATGCAGGCCAGTGGCTGGTTCATCGTGCTGGAGCGCGAAGGCCTGCAAAACGTGCTGACCGAGCGCAAGATCATCCGCGCCTCCCAGGCCAAGCCGGATGTGGCACCCAACATCCAGTCGGAGCTGCCCTCGCTACTGGCCGCCAACATCATCATGGAAGGTGCCATCGTCGCCTACGAGACCAACGTACGCAGCGGCGGCCAAGGCGCACGCTACCTTGGCATTGGCGTTTCGCAGGAATACCGGGTCGATCAGGTCACGGTGAATCTGCGCGCCATCGATGTACGCAGCGGGCAGGTACTTTCCAACGTGATGACCACCAAGACGATCTATTCGATCGGACGCAGTGCAAACGTCTACAAGTTCATCGAGTTCAAGGAATTGCTCGAAGCGGAAGCCGGTTACACGACCAACGAGCCGGCGCAGCTATGCGTGTTGTCGGCCATCGAGGCGGCCGTTGCCCATTTGATCGCTCAGGGCGTCGACCGCCGTCTCTGGCAGACCGCTGACAATACGCCCGCCGTGAAAGCGGAGTTGGCAAAATACCTCGCAACGCCCACCAAACTGTAGAAACAACCGTAACGGTTTCGCCCGTTCGATGGATTTGTCGGATAGCGGTTTAGGTCAGGATGACCTACCGCGATTCCACTACGGACGACCGATGAACCTCGCGCAAAGGACTGCCCAGAAGGCGCTGGAGACACCCTACCTCGAGGCGTCATCCTCCCCTGCTCAGGCTGCAGCTTCGGCGCCATCCGGCGTGTCCGGGCTCGCCTCGAATCAGCCTGTCGCATTCGTCACGCCAGATTCCAACACCGCAGCCCTCAGCCTCGCCTCCGTCCACCCGGTCGGTAGCACGAGCCGCGCCTATCAGTCGGGTTGCAAGCGCGCTGGTCGCTTTCGGTCGCGGACGCAGCTACGTGCTGGACCTGTCTTCGAACCGCTCAATGCCGTGTTCGCCACGGGCGCTGGCAACCCGAACCGCGTTGAACATCAAGGTGCCCGCAGCGTGGCGCCGAACGAACAGACCGATACCGGGCAGCGCAGAGACGCAACCTACCCGCAGGTCTGAGCGTACTGGTACGCCAGTACGACGGAAGAAAGCACCACCAGGAAGTCCCGCTGAAAACATTCCATGGAGAGACCCTAATGTTCCATATCAAACCCCTTGTAGCTGCCCTGCTAACCGTCGCCGCCACACACGCCATGGCGGCCGATAACACATCCGAACAACGCCAGAACGGCGTCAACAACCATGCTGAAGTCACCCAACGCTACGGCAGTTCCAACGCAGCCAAACAGGTCCAAAGCGGCTGGGGCAACGACGTGACTGCCGAGCAGACCAGCTCGCTCTCCTCCACTGCATTACAGACCCAGACGGCGAACTTCAACAAGGCGGACGTCAATCAGACCCTGGCTGTAGCTAGCAGCTCCGTCCAATGGCAGTACGGCCATCACAACGACGCCACTGTCAGCCAGAACGGCACCTATGACAGCCACGCCGAGCAGCGTCAACGCGGGCAGGCCAACATTGCCGAAACGGTCCAGCTCGGCACCGTGGGCGCTGAAGCGGTGACGACGCAAAAAGGCGACAGCAACGTTGCGTCCAGCTACCAATCAGCGGCCTACGGCAGCAGCGCCGCCCTTTATCAAGAGGGCGCGATGAACATCGCAAACCTCAGCCAGACGCTCAGCGCCAGTGACCGAGCCATGGTCGATCAGCAGGGCAACGAGAATACTGCGGAGGTTATGCAGAGCTGGAGTAGCGGCTCAGTCGTTGAAGTCGAGCAAATCGGCGAGTTCAACGATGCAAATATGCGTCAGACCGGCAGCCGCCACGAGGCATACACCTACTCAGAAGGCGGCCTCAACGCATTGACCGTTAACCAGCGCGGCGCTAACCAGAATGCCTTCGTCTATCAACAGGGCAATGAAAATAATGCCGACATTGCTCAGCGGGGCAATGGCAATACCGGCACCGCCAATCAGCATGGTTTCGGTAACGTCTCTGTGATCGACCAGAGCGGT
The DNA here is from genome assembly GCF_019880365.1 of Pseudomonas sp. DNDY-54. Classification (NCBI taxonomy): domain Bacteria; kingdom Pseudomonadati; phylum Pseudomonadota; class Gammaproteobacteria; order Pseudomonadales; family Pseudomonadaceae; genus Pseudomonas; species Pseudomonas sp. DNDY-54. The sequence goes on along the minus strand of NZ_CP082271.1, from coordinate 1,263,843 downwards.
AACAATCAAGTCGCCACGGTTGAACAACAGGACAACTACAACACCTCGACGGTCGATCAACAGGGCAAAGGTAACGAACTCACTTTCACCCAGTCGGGCATGTTAAACAGCCTCTCCGCGGTGCAGGAAGGCGAAGGTAATCGCATCACGGGCTCCAGCGGCGTTGCTGCCAACGATGTGGATATTGTTCAGGATGGCGAATTCAACCTCGCCGACGTCAACCAAAACGGCTCCAGTAACATCGCCACGCTATCTCAGTACGGTGAAAGCCATCTGGCGACAGTCATGCAGACAGGTTCCGGGCATGAAGCGTTGGTCGTCCAGAGCAGCGTGGGCAACAGTGCCCTGATCAGCCAGGCTGGCCTCAACAATATGGCGATCGTTACCCAGCACTGATCCGCAGCACCCGAACTGCCGGCCTTGTGCCGGCAGTTTCGTTTCTCCTGCGCGAACAACGCGCATCGGTTCCGCCCAGCCAACGAAGCGTCATGCCGCTCACGGTGCGCAGGGCTGGGCTCGTGTCACTACGGTTATGCCGGTCAGGTTTCCAGATCCAGACGGACCTGAGAAGCACGTCGTGTACGGCAGCCACAATGACAAAACGATGAAATCTAAGGCTTTTTATGGTATCTCCGCTGCGCTTTATCAACAGCGCGGCGGTATTCCAGCGTGATGCCCGCCGGCTCGACCATTCAAACAAGCAGCCGCAACTGCATCCAAGGAGCACACCAATGAAACGCAGCCTCAGTACCGCTGTTCTCGCCGCGGGTATGACCCTCTCCGGCCAGGCGCTGGCCGACCCCATGCTTTGGCAGAACAACAGCCTGACCTACCTCTACGGAAAGAATTTTGCGGTTGACTCCGGGGAGGACGGGCGTGAGGCCGATATCCAACAGACGATCACTTTCGAACATGCCAGTGGCTGGACTTGGGGCGACATGTTTCTGTTCGTCGACCACAAGTGGTTCAACGGCCACTCCGGCAACGATGGGCGCACTTACTACGGCGAATTCAGCCCGCGCTTGTCGCTGGGTAAGCTCACTGGCCAAGATTTCTCCTTCGGGCCGATCACCGACGTGCTGCTCTCCGCCACCTATGAACGCGGTGAAGGCCGCAATCGCAACTACCTGCTAGGCCCAGCCGTAGACCTCGCAGTACCGGGTTTCGATCGTCTGGCGATCAACACCTACTACCGCAAGCCGGACGGCATTACGGGCCAGGCCAGCGGGCAGTGGCAAATCACGCCGACATGGGCGATGACGTTCCCGGTGGGCAAATCAGACATCTTGTTTGATGGCTTCATCGACTGGGTGGTCAATGACGCAGGCTCACGCTCGAAGGGTGATTTCGTCGCCAAGAACCTGCACATCAACCCGCAAATCAAATACGACCTGGGCAAAGCACTCGAATACACCCCAGGCACGCTCTATGTAGGCATCGAGTATGACTATTGGTCCGACAAGTACGGCATCGAGGACAGTGCAGACTTCAACACGGACAACAACGTGACCAACTTCATCGTCAAAGCACACTTTTGACCGGCGCTCTCCGCTGACAATCATCTCGCCGCAGAACCCCCTCTGCGGCGCGATGATGGCTAGCCAAAGCGGCAGAACACCAAGGCTTTCAAGCCGCTATCAGGACTGATATCCGGAAACTCAGGCGGGTTTTCCAGGCGCTGCTGAAACACAAGCTCGGGCGCCTCGGCGGCAACGCCCTCGATAAGAAAATCCGGCCCGGTGTCTGGGTCGTTGATGCACGCCAATACCGTTCCGGTTGGCGTCAGCATCTCCGGCAGCCGTCGGAGGATCTTTTGATAATCACGGCTAAGCGCAAAACTGCCTTTCTGGAAGGACGGCGGATCGATGATCACCAGATCATAGGGCCCGCTTTTTTTGACCTTGCCCCATGACTTGAACAGCTCGTGTCCGAGAAACGTGACCTTGCTCAGGTCATGCTCGTTGAGTCGATGGTTGTCACGCCCACGGCTTAACGCCGCTCTCGCCATATCCAGGTTAACCACATGCGTGGCGCCGCCCGCGATCGCCGCCACGGAAAAGCCGCAGGTGTAGGCAAACAGGTTCAGCACCCGCTTACCCTGCGCATGCGCCTGCACCCAGCGGCGTCCGTAACGCATGTCGAGAAACAAGCCGTTGTTCTGTTTGATGCCGAGGTCAAGCTTGTACCGCAAGCCATTTTCGGTGATCACCCATTCCTCGATCGGCTCACCCTCCAGCTGCTCAATGCGGCTGTCCGGCAGATAACGATGATGCAGCAGCAAACTATGCGCCCCGCTTGCCCGCCAGCTGGACGTTTGGACAAGCGCCCTGAGCGACGTCATCAATGACGCGAGCTCGGCCTCGGTCGGCGCACGAAACAGCGAGACCAGCACCACCCCTTGCAGCCAATCGACGGTGACATGCTCGAGCCCGTCCCAGCACCGACCGCGGCCGTGAAACAGGCGGCGGGTTTCAGCGGGCACGTCAGCCAGCGCTGTGGTCAGGTGGTGTTGCAGCGTCGTGAGGGCATCCGGATGCATGTAGAGGGTCGTCTCGAAAAAAGGCCGGCGCATTCTAAACGCGATCCGCCACTTCCGCAGTTACGCCCTCGACAGGTGAACGCTCATCGCCGCCCCGGAGGTCCAAGCGCCTGGCCCGCGGGAAAGACGAAAACCCAGATCGGACCAACGGTCTCAAGACTCGGCAGTACAGGTCGATAAGCCGCGTTCGGGTCATACCTACCGTTTGTTCATCGCGCCGAGCCCTACCATGACTATGTTGAAAACCATTCAGGCACGTTACCTCACGACGTTCGCAGCCTTCATCGTCCTCGCCAGCGCGCTGACGCTACTGGGCATCGACCGGTTCGTAGCCCCGCAGCTGCGAGAAACCGAAGTCAGCCTGGTCGAGGAAAAGGTCGATGAGATTGCCCAGGCGATCCAGCTGAACCTGGCACGAATCGAGAGCCAGTCGCGCGCCATTACCCAAACCGTCGCCCTGCTCGATAGCGAGCAGATAGATGCCGTATTGCCTGGCTTGATCGATCAGTACGGCGATCAGAAAGTATTTGGCGGTGGCATCTGGCCGCTGCCCGGCGTGCGCACGCCTGGCGTGGCCAAGCACAGCACCTTCTACCACCGCGACGCGAGTGGTCAGCTGAAGGTCAACACCCACTGGAACAGTGCCGAGTCGTTGAATTACTTCGAGCAGCCTTGGCACCGGGCCGGTGTGCAGACGCCCAGCGGGAAATGCGCCTGGGCCGCCGCTTACAAGGATGACGCCAGTGCCGAGCCACGCACTAACTGCGCCATGGCGATTCGCAAAGACGGCAGCGCCTACGGTGTGTCGACTATCGATCTGACGCTGGGCTTCTTCAACGAGCTGGTCGCCAATAAAGAAAAGGAAATTCAGGGCCAGATCATGATCGTCGAAGCGGACGGCAAGATCCTGAGCAACCTGCCGGCACTGAACGAACAGATCGTCTTGAAGAACGTCTCCGAACTCGCCTCCCGTACGCCATTTATTGCGCAAATCAAGTCGACGCTGGACCGCGGTGAGCAACGCGGTTTTGCCGAGTTCGAAGCGCAGGACGGCGAACAGACTTCGTTCTTCCTCAAGCCCATCGAGGGGACGCCCTGGTTGCTCGCCACCGCGCTGCCCAGCCGGCTGCTGACCGAGAAGACCCAGTCGGTGCTCGGCACGCTGGGGTGGCTGCAGTTGCCCATGGTTGCGCTGCTGCTCGTGCTGATGGTGGCCGCCCTGCGTAAGCTGATGAGCCGGCTGCAACTACTGGCCGCCAATATTCAATCGCTGTCTTCCGGCGATGCCGACCTGACTCGCCGGATCGAGATCAAGGGCGACGACGAGGTCGACCGTATCGGTGTGGCCGTGAACCGTTTCATCGCCTATCTGCAAGAGATGATCGCTGACCTGGCCACCTCATCCCGTCAGATTTCCGTTGAGCTGGAGCAGCTCAAGCGGCAATCGGAACACAGCAATGGCATCCTGGCCCGTCACGCCAGCGAAACAGACCAGGCAGTTACCGCCATCACCGAAATGAGCTCGACGGCCGACTCGGTCGCGCACAGCGCCAACGAGACCGCTAGTTTCACCCAAGCGGCCACTGAACATGCCGCACGCTCCCGGCAGACCGTCGACGAAGCGGCCGACAGCGTGCTGGCGCTGGTCAACGAAGTCGAGTCAGCCACGGCGCGGGTGCAGGCCATGCAGCAGGACGCACGCAAGATCAATGACGTGCTCGGCGTAATCGGCGAAATTGCCGGCCAGACCAACCTGCTGGCGCTGAATGCCGCCATCGAAGCCGCACGCGCGGGCGAACAGGGCCGTGGCTTTGCGGTGGTCGCGGATGAGGTTCGCGCATTGGCTGGCCGTACCCAGCAGAGCACCTCCGAGATCAACGAGATGCTGGCGACGCTGCAGAGCGCCGTCGATGCCGCCGTGGGCGCCATGGAGAAAACCAAGGGCAGCTGTCAGGCCACCGCCGACCGCACCACCCGTGTGAACAGTGGCCTCGACGAGATGGCCGATTCGGTCAACCGCATCCATGATCTCAGTGCGCAGATCGCGGCGGCGGCCGAGGAGCAAAGTGCGGTGAGCGGCGAGATCAACCGGAACATGGTGGCGGTTCGGGACATGGTCGAAGCGCTGGTCGAGTCCGGCGTAACGGTCAGCAAGAGTACCGACGGGCTCTCCCGATCCAACGAACGCCTGATCGCGATGGTGAGCCGCTTCAAACTTTGAAACGTCGGCTCGGCGGCGCTCCCGAGGCAGCCTGACCGCCGCAGCTGTTCGACGCTCAGTCGCCGTGCGGGCTTGCCCAGGCAAACAGCCCATGCGGAACGGCAGCTAAAAAGCTGAGTCGGATAAGATGACCACGCCCCTCGCCTCTGCGGAACGCAATGAGGCGCTTTCGAGGGGCTTTTTAGCCCGGTCGGCCGGCACGGCGTCCGGGGCGTGTTCCGCCTGTCGAGCAGCCCGCCCTATGGCTGCGCCAGCCGGAACAAGGAACGCGGCGACGCTCTGCGAAGCTGGCGTAAGGAGTACGCAATGACCAATGCTTCTGATGATCTACCCATCACAGACGACGAATCCCCACGCATTTCGACCGGCAGTGAAGGCCTCGACGACATTCTCGGCGGCGGCCTGGACCCCAACCGGATGTACCTCTATGAGGGCAGCCCCGGCGCCGGCAAAACCACCATCGCGCTGCAGTTTCTTCTCGAAGGCGTCCGTCATGGCGAGCGTGTGCTCTACGTAACGCTCTCGGAAACCAAGCGAGAACTGGAGCTGGTCGCCAAGCGACATGGCTGGACACTCGAAGGCATCGATGTGTTCGAGCTGGTGACGCCGGAAGATACCCTCGACCCCGAGCTCGAGCTGACCGTGCTGCACCCCGCCGAAATGGAGCTGAACGAGACCACCAAGCAGGTCTTCGACCGGGTCAGTGAAACCAACCCGACGCGGGTCGTGTTCGACAGCCTCTCCGAGATGCGCCTTCTGGCGCAGAGCCCATTGCGCTATCGTCGGCAAGTGCTCGCGCTCAAGCATTTCTTCACCACGCGCCGGTGTACGGTCATCCTGCTTGACGACCAGACTTCCGAAAGTGGCGACCTGCAACTGCATTCGATCTCGCATGGTGTGGTCTTGCTTGAGCAGTTGGCCATCGATTACGGCGCCGAGCGCAGACGCTTGCGGGTGATCAAGATGCGCGGCATCCAGTTCCGGGGCGGCTATCACGATTTCTCGATCAGGAAAGGCGGCCTGGCAATCTACCCGCGCCTGATCGCAGCCGAACATCACACGGCTTTTGTCGGCGAGCTGACCTCCTCCGGCAACGTCGAGCTGGATCAGATGTTGGGTGGAGGGCTGGAACGCGGCACCAACGCGCTGCTGATCGGCGCCGCCGGCGTCGGCAAGTCGTCGTTGGCGCTCGGGCTCGCGGCAGCGGCCTGCAAGCGCGGCGAACACGTGGCGCTCTTCGTATTCGATGAGGGGATCGGCACGCTCCTCGCGCGCGGTCGAGCGCTCGGATTCGATCTGGACCCATGGATCGAAAGCGGCCAGCTGCATCTGCAACAGGTCGATCCCGCCGAGCTGTCACCCGGTGAATTCACCGCGGCTGTGCGACACAGCGTCGAGGTACAGGGCGCGCAGCTGGTGGTGATGGACAGCCTCAACGGCTACCTGAATGCCATGCCCGACGGCCGTTTCCTGATCCTGCAGATGCACGAGCTGCTGAGCTACCTGGGGCAGAAAGGCGTGATCAGCGTCATGGTACTGGCGCAACATGGCCTCGTCGGGCCGATGGAGACGCCCGTTGATATCAGCTACCTCAGTGATGCGGTTATCATGCTGCGCTATTTCGAACATGCCGGCATCGTTCGGCGGGCGTTATCGGTGGTGAAGAAGCGCAGCGGACGGCACGAAAACACCATTCGGGAGTTTCGTCTTGGTGCCAGCGGCATCAAGGTTGGCCCACCGCTTGTACACTTCAGCGGCATCTTCTCGGGCACTCCGGTTTATACGGGCGATGCCATTCCCCTCATGAAAGAAGAGCATGACGACGACGCCTAAGCCAGAAAGCCCACGAGTAGTCGTCTTTGCCCCCATTGGCCGCGACGGTCCGGCCTCAGCCGACCTGTTACGCCGTAGCGGCATGACGGCAGATGTGTGTCACAGCGTCGCCGAGGTGCTGGAGCGGGCCGAACGCGATGCTGATGCCGTGTTCATCGCCGAAGAGGCCTTGTTCGGCCAGGATTTACAGGCACTCGGCGCCTGGATCGACCAGCAACCCGCCTGGTCGGACTTTCCCTTCGTGGTACTGACCAGCAAGCATCGCCAGCCGGCTGTCAGTGCCTGGCGCCAGCGCATGGTTGCGACGTTGCGCAACGTCTCGCTGCTGGAGCGTCCAGTTCAAAGCATCACCCTGACGAGCGCCATCCAGGCGGCCGTCCGCGGCCGTCTCCGGCAATACGAAGTTCGCGCGCTGCTGGAAGAGCGCGAGCGCGCCTCGCACAAGCTCGAGGCGCTAGTCATCGAACGCACCAAGGCGCTGGCACAGGCCAACGTCGACCTCCGAACGCAGATGGCAGAACGCGTCACGATCGAAGAAACCTTGCGGCAAACGCAGAAGATCGAGGCCATCGGTCAACTCACCGGCGGCATCGCGCATGACTTCAATAACCTGCTGATGGTGATCGCCGGCGGCCTCGACATGCTCGATCGCCGATCCGACCCCGAACGCCGCCAGCGCCTGATGGACGGGATGCGTCAGGCCGCGCAGCGAGGTGCGGCACTGACCCGCCAGCTATTAGCCTTCTCACGGCGGCAGTCGCTGGCGCCCGAGCCGGTCGATCTTGCCCATCGCATCAGCCGAATGCGTGAGCTACTCGACCGCAGCCTGCGCGGTGACGTGCACGTCGACGTGCAATTTGCGCCGGACCTCTGGCCGGTAGAGGTCGATCCGGGCGAGCTGGAGCTGGTGATTCTCAACCTGGCGGTCAACGCCCGCGATGCGATGCCGGAAGGTGGCACGATCCTGCTGCAAGCTTCGAACGCGCCGGATGAGCAGGTGCTGGACCAACGGGGCGATTTCGTACGGTTGGCCGTGATCGACTCCGGCACCGGCATCCCGGTCGAATTGCGCGAACGCGTGTTCGACCCCTTTTTCACCACCAAAGAAATCGGCAAAGGCTCCGGGCTCGGCCTGGCACAGGTCTATGGTTTTGCTCGGCAGTCCGGCGGCACCGTATGGATCAACAGCGAAAGCGGATTCGGCACCAGCGTGGTGCTGCTCTTGCCCCGCTCGACCAACGTACCCGATGGGCTAGCTCAAAACGACGGTCTGCAGACGGAACGTACGCTGGAAAACGACTCAGCCGGCAACGTTCTGCTCGTCGATGATGACGAAGAAGTCGCCGCGCTGGTGGCTGAAATGCTCGAACACCTGGGTTACAGCGTGACCCATGCTGCCAGTGCGGCCGCAGCGCTGGGCGCGCTGGCGAACGGTCGCGACGTCGATATCGTCTTCTCGGACGTGATGATGCCCGGCGGCATGAACGGCGTGGAGTTGGCTCGGGAAATCCGCACCAGGCACCTGGACATCCCGGTTCTGCTCACCAGCGGCTATGCCGAAGCGGTCAAGAAGGCCGCGACCGCCGAGGGCATTTACGTCCTGGCCAAGCCCTACCGTCTCGAAGAGCTCGCCCTTGCGATCAAAGGCGCGATGGAAGACGCCGCAACACCCAATGAGGCCGAGAAGCCACTTGCCTCGGCCCCACTGAGCGCTCCTTGCGACCCGCCTCAGCAGGTCTGAGCTCGAACTAAGCGCAACGTCCGCCGTCGAAAACGCCAACTCCACACGGCAGGCTGATCTGTACCGGCGCGCCGCAGCGAAGACAAAGGACTTGGCCATGCCCGCCCCTTCACGCACCTCCAATCACCCTGACTACGATCGTGCGTCCACATCGCGTTGGGTGGTGCTGTTATTCGGTGTCTTGATGGTCGGCACGCCGCTCGCCTCGGCAACACCCACGTCGTTATCGGCTCGCGACGCGCAGAACAAGCGATTCACCGAGCAGCTCATGGGGAAGCCCAATCACCACTCGCCGACACCGACTGCGCAGTACAACCACGTCATTACCTACGGCCAGTCCCTCGCATCGGCCGCCGAAGGCTGGCCGGCGCTGTCCAAACACCCCCGTTACGACAACCTGATGCTGGGCGGCTCGACACGCTCGGCGACGTACAGCGGCACTCGCTTCGCCCCCGTGGGTGAAATCGCATTCAGGCCGCTCAAGGCAGTCGTCCAACTCAAGCGCGATGCGAAGACGATTCTCGGGAGTGCCGCGATCGCCGCATTGGATCCGCAGGCGCAGGAGGAAGGCGAGTCGGTGGAGGTTGGCGCACTGAACATGGCGCGCCGGCTCTATCTCGACACGCGCGGCCTCGAATCCGACCCCGAACACCTGTTCGTTGCCAGCAACGCCGCGACCTCCGGACGTTCCATCGCGCAGCTGGCCAAAGCCGGCGGCACCAACGAATACCGGCGGGTGTTGCAGGCGGTGGAACAAGGCAAGCAGCTCGCTGACGCCAAAGGCGCGAGCTACAGCCTCAGCGCTTTTTTCTGGCTACAGGGCGAATACGATTACACAGAGGTCCAGGGCGGCATCAATGACAAAGCCACCTACAAAAAGATGCTGCGCCAGCTGCGCGACGATCTGAACACGGACACCGCAAAGGCCATCGGCCAGACACGCATGCCTGCGTTCATCAGCTATCAGACCGATGCCAAATCCTCGGTCGTCGATGGCAGTCTCGATATTGGCATGGCCCAGTGGGAGCTGGCACAGGAGGAACCCAACTGGTATCTGGCCGGCCCTGTCTATCCCTACGTCGACAAGGGCACGCACCTGTCAGCCAACGGTTACCGCTGGTTTGGCCAGATGCTCGGCAAGGTTTACCACCACGTCGTGGTCGAGCGCCGGCATTGGATACCGCTATCGCCGCACCGGGCCACGGTGAATGGACGGGAAATCCTGATCGACTACCACGTGCCTGCGCCGCCACTGACCTTTGGCCGACCCTATCTGGGTTATGAAGCGCGACCGATCAAGAACCGTGGCTTCACACTGAGCGACGCGCAAGGTGAGGTCGCGATCGAAGCCGTCGACATTGCCGCCGATACCGTTGTGCGGCTGATCGCGGGTCGCGACCTGGTCGGAACGCCGCGCATCCGCTATGCCAGCCACGCCGTCGACGGCGCCGGAGAACTGCGCGACAGCGATCCCACCCAGGCAGACGCCCGCTACGAGTACCTGCCGGATGAGGGGATGTCGCCCGACGCAAACATCGCTGCCTTGGTGAACAAGCCTTACCCGCTGAACAACTGGAGCATTGCCTTCGAAATCGACGCGAGCGAGCACGACCCCGCGCAACCTACACCGCCCTGACGAACGCTGCGACAACACCCGTGTCAGGCGATGCTGCGCAGGCGTGCCAGATCCTTGATCGGAGAAGCGCCAAACAGTCGGCTGTACTCGCGGCTGAACTGCGAGGGGCTCTCGTACCCGACGCGATACCCCGCCGCCGAGACTTCCAACCCTTCGGCCATCAGCAAACGTCGAGCCTCCTGCAAACGCAGCTGCTTCTGGTATTGCAACGGGCTCATCGCCGTCAGCGCCTTGAAGCGGTGATGCAAGCTGGAGCTACTGAGATTGACCCGGCGCGCCAGTTCATCGATGCGCAGCGGCTCGACGTAGTTCTCGTTCAGCCACTCGATTGCCCGGTTGACCCGATGCGACTGGCTGCCCTGCAGCGCCACGTCCTGCAGATGCCTCCCCTGCGGGCCGCACAGCAGACGGTAGAAGATTTCACGCAAGGCCAATGGCGCCAGCACCGGGATGTCCTTGGGGTTGTTTAGCAGTCGTACCAACCGCAGCGTGGCATCCAGCAGCGGTGCATCGATCCGATCCAGGTACAGGCCACGCCCGTTCGGCTCGGCGCGGCCCATGAGCGGCTCGGCTTCGCTGATCAACCCGGCGATCAGCGGGGGATCGATGTCCAGCCGGATACAGATATAAGGCTCGCTAGCCGACGCCTCAACCACACACCCGGCGACCGGCAGCGTTACTGAGACCACCAGGTAATGAAGCGGGTCATAACAGTACAGCTCGTCAGCCAGACGCACGCGCTTGCTACCTTGGACGATGATGCACAGCGCCGGCTTGTGGACGCCGTAAATCATCTCTCCAGGCGTCTGGCAATGGATCAGGTGAAGCGGCTCAATTGCGGTGGGATGCATGCCGTCGCCGCTGACGAGCCCCTGAACCAGCTGCGCCAGTTCGCCACGCTGCGCACGGGTGTCATCGACCGGGGGGTTAGTAAATGAATTCATATCAGCCCGCTCGCGGAGAAACGAAGAGATCAGCTTAGCAGCCCTGACTGTTAGCGCCGCAAGCCGTCAGAGCGAGGCGACAAAACTCCCCTGTCGCAGACCAGCAAACAGAAAAACGCCCCGAACCAGTCGGGGCGTTATTTTCTCCGGGGGGCGCACGCTTGCGCCGCTCACACGTTAGCTACGGGCGCGCTCCGCGTCGCGCAGGGCCTTGACCTGGTCATGGTTGCGCTGCACGCCCTGCATCTGACGCTCGACTACTGAGCGCACGTCCATCGGCAGGTCTTTCTCGAGCGCTTTGCGGTAGCTCTTGAGGGCAACGTCTTCGCCCCGCTCGCACTCGTTAAGGATGGCTTCGTCGTCCTTGCCGGTGACCATGGACTTCAGGTCCACCCAGCGACGGTGCATGTCGCCAGCGGTGCTGGTTGTGGTTTCCGGGTCACCACCGAGGGTGCGGACCAATTGCTGCAGCTCCGCGGCTGCGGTGGCGCAATCCTGGGCACGCTGAGTCATAGTGGTTTTCAGCTGCGGGTTCTTCAGATCCTCAGCGCATTCGCGAAAACCCTTCTCACCGTCTTTGCTGGTTTCGATGAGATCGTTGAGTACGGAAATCGTGTCTTTGGTATCCATTGAACAGTCCTCCTGAGCGCCTAAGAACGGCCGGAACAAACACGGCCAACCTGTTAAGTCGACTGTGCCGTTTCGATAAAGGTTCAGCTCATCTGCCCGGTGGGACCACAGCGTTCAGCGAGGAAAGGACAGGCTGAAGCAGGTGATCGCTGCGTCGCTGGTCACCCGCACCTCACCGCCATGCAACTGCATGATCGAGCGCACGATTGCCAGCCCCAGCCCGCCAGAGTCGCCCGGTTGGGCACGGGACGGATCGCAGCGATAGAAGCGGTCGAACAACCGCGGCAGGTGTTCGGCTGCAATCGGCTCGCCGCTGTTTTCGACAGTGATCACCACGTTGTCAGCCGTCTGCTCGCTGCTTACCCGGACCTCCGTCCCCGTGGCGCCATAGCGCAGCGCATTGGCGATGAGGTTAGCCAGCGCCCTGCGCAGCAGATCCGGATCGGCGTGCAGGCTGCCGCTCGCCTCGTTCACTACCCGCATCTGCTGCTCTTCGGCGACGCCCTCGAAATAATCACCGAGCTGTTCCACCGTTTCGGCCAGGTCGATGTCCTGCCGGTGAATTGCCGCGTCGACCTGCTCGGTGCGGGCTGAAAACAACATGTTGTGACCATCCTCGCAAGATGTGTATGCCGTCGGGCTTGGCGCTGAAGCAGCAGAAGGTCCCGTATAACTGGCCGTCGCTGAAGCGGATAGGCACGCTGATATAAGCCGTCTCAAAACGCCAAGCTGCCTTCCGCGTTCACTCCTCTGGCACCCCGCTGCGCGGCCGCTACTGAGAGCAGCACCATGCTTTGACGAATGTGACCAATCATTTCACGCAAAAGGTTGTCCGAAAGGAATGACCGCCGCCCTGTCGCGGCGCTCCGATCGTTGTAACCGCCCTTCGAGCCATGTCTACGATGCCGCAATACCTTTCACCGGTTCCTCGCTGGGAGCCCGAAGAGCGCCCCTCGATGCCGGGCTCGCCGGCGATCCTGCTGCATCCCATGCCGCTGCGCATCGCCTATGCCTGTGTTGCCGTACTGGTCGGCATCACCGGCGGGCTGGGTAACGCACTGTTCATTGCCAACCTGCCCAGCATCCAGGGCGATCTGGGTCTGACGCCGTCCCAGGCGGCCTGGCTTCCGGCGGCCTATTTCATGGTCAGCGTGTCGGCCAACCTGCTGATGATCAAGTTTCGACAGCAATACGGCCTGCGCCGCTTTGCCGAGATTGGCCTGACGCTCTACGCATTGCTGAGCATCGCGCATGTTTTCGTCGAAGGCTTTGAGATGGCCGTGTTCGTCCGCGCAGCCAGTGGCCTGGCCGCTGCGACCACCTCCTCCCTGGGCCTGTTCTACATGCTTCAGGCGTTTCGCAAGGTCGATCTACCCAAGGCGGTGATCTTCGGCTTCGGTATCTCTCAGCTGGGTACACCCCTGGCCTGGCTGATGTCACCCGCTCTGCTGGACATAGGCGAATGGCATCGCCTGTATGTGTTCGAAAGCGGCTTGGCGCTCTGCTCGCTGGCTGCCGTGGTAGTGCTCAAACTGCCGGTAGGCGAACGCATCAAGGTGTTCGAACCGCTGGATTTCCTCACCTTCGCCCTGTTGGCCCCCGCGCTCGCGTTGATCGCGGCGGTGCTGACCCAGGGCCGCATCCTCTGGTGGACCGAGCAACCCTGGCTGGGCTACGCCCTGATCGCCGCGCTGCTGCTGATCTGCGCCGCGTTCATGATCGAGCATCACCGGCGCAACCCCCTGCTGCATACACGCTGGCTGGGCACCGCCGAGATGATGCGCTTCGCCTTCGGTGCGCTGATGCTGCGCCTGCTGTTGTCCGAACAGACCTACGGCGCGGTCGGCCTGCTGCAGACCCTCGGCATGGGCACTGAACAGCTGCAGCCGTTGTATGCGGTGATCCTGCTGGGCCTGGTCATGGGCATCGCCGGAAGTGCGATGACCTTCAGCCCGGCCATGGCCTTTCCGCAGATTTTGCTGTCGATCGTGCTAATCGCCATCGGCAGCTTTCTCGACATCGACGCCACCAACCTCACGCGGCCGCACGACATGTTTCTCAGCCAGGGCCTGCTGGCCTTCGCCAGTGGCATGTTCCTCGGTCCGCTGCTGATCACCGGTATCGGCCGGGCGCTGCGCAACGGTCCGAACTATCTGGTGACCTTCATCGTCTTGTTCACCATGACCCAGAGCCTCGGCGGCCTGGCCGCACCAGCACTGTTCGGTACCTATCAGGTGATGCGTGAGAAGTACCATTCCAGCCACCTCGCCGAACAGGTGGTGGCCGGCGACCCACGGGTTGCGGGACGCTTGCAGGCCCAGAGCCAGGCGCTCATACCGCGCCAGAACGACCCTCGACTTCGCCAGGCACAGAGCGCGGTGCAGCTGAGTCAAGCGGCCACGCGAGAAGCCAACGTGCTGGCCTTCAATGATGTATTCCGGCTGATCGGCATGCTTTCCATCGGCGTGTTCGGCTGGACGCTCTATCGCACCTTGCGCGTTGCGCAGCAGAACAGGAATTCCGCCTCTCCATGAGCGAACGCACCCAACCCGAGGAACAGCAAAGCCTGCAGCCAGCCCAACCCACGCAGACCTCTGCGGCTGCCACCGACGCGGGACCGACCCCGGACGATCCGCCGAAAACCATCAAACCGAGCCGCCGTTCGGTAATCCTGATGGTGCTGGTAGCGCTCATCGGCGTCGTGGCGATCCTTTATGCCTGGCAGCTGTGGCCGTTCACCGGCCGCATGGCGGTCACCGAGAATGCCTATGTGCGCGGACAGATCACCGTGCTGGCCCCGCAGGTCAGCGGCTATGTGACCGAGGTGCTGGTGCAGGACTTCGAAGAGGTCGCGCAAGGCCAGCCATTGGTGCGCATCGATGATCGTCAGTACCGCCAGCTGGTCGAGCAGCGCAGGGCCGAGCTTGCAGCGCGCCGCTTCGAGCTCGAGAATCTGGCGCAGACCCTAGCCTCCAACCGGGCGACGCTAGCCGCCCGCCGCGCCGAACTGGCCGCTGCCGAAGCAGAGCTGAAACGGGGCCTGGCGGATGAGAAGCGTGTCAACGAGCTGGCTGAACGGGGTTCGGTCTCGATCCGCGAGCGCGATCAGATCCGTGCAACCGCACGCGCCGACTCGGCCCAGGTGCAACAGGCGCGGGCGGCCATCGCCATCGCCGAACAAACGCTGAAGGCCAGCGAAGTCTCACGCGGCAGTTTGCAGGCACAGGTGGAAATCGCCGAGTCGGCGCTCAAGCGCGCGCAAATCGACCTGGACAATACGGTAATCGACGCACCGCGCGACGGGCAGGTCAGCGAGGTCACGGTGCGCCAGGGCCAATACGTGACGGCCGGCTCGCAGCTGCTGTACCTGGTGCCGGAGCAGCTCTGGGTAATCGCCAACTACAAGGAGACTCAGACGTTCGCCATGCGTCCCGGTCAGCCGGTCGAGATTGAAGTCGATGCCCTGGACGGCGCGCGGCTCCGCGGCCAAGTACAGCGCCTGGCCCCTGCCACCGGTTCGGAATTCAGCGTGCTACGCCCGGACAACGCCACCGGTAACTTCACCAAGGTGGTTCAGCGTGTACCGGTGCGCATCTCCATCGCTCCGGATCAGCCACTCGCCAGGCGGCTGCGCCCCGGGCTGTCTGTGGTAACTCATGTGGATACCGGAGCCTCAGAGGCAGCGGATCGATCCACGGTGGACAGCGCCCAATGACCGGCCTGCACGGCACGCTACCCCGCCTGCTATCAGGTCTGCTGCTGGTCACGCTGGCCGGCTGCATGCCGCCCCGGCAGCCGCTTCCGCCGGAAGCCGCGTTCACCCCACCGGCACAGTGGCGAGAGTCGGGAGCGAACACGGCCGACCTGTCCAAGACCTGGTGGCAGGCGTTCGGTGATCCTCAGCTGACGGCGCTGGTCGAGGCCGCATTGGCGAACAACACGGATGTGCTGAGCGCCGCCTCGCGCGTGGAACAGGCACGCGAACAGATCCAGCTATCACGCGCCGCTCTGCTGCCATCGCTCGACGCGGCGCTGGGAGCGCAACGCACCCGCGAACTCAGCGTCCTCGGCATGACCCACACCACGGCCGTTCAGCCGTCATTGCAAGTGTCCTACGAGGTCGACCTCTGGGGTCGGCTGCGGCGCTTGAGGGAAGCGGCGCAACTTGAATATCGCGCGACCGAGGCCGAGCGTGACGCGATCAGGCTGGCAGTGGCAAGTACCACCGCCCGAGCGTATGTGTCGCTGCTCTCATTGGACCGCCAGTTGTACGTCACACGTGAAACCGTCGACTCTCGCCAAGAGGCGCTGCGCGTCGCCGAGGACCGCGCAGCCCTCGGCTACACCTCGCAGCTGGAGCTGACCCAGGCGCAATCGGAATACGAAGCCACCGCCGAGCTGCTGCCGCAGCTGCAGCAGGCCATCCGGGAGCAGGAAAATGCGCTGCGCCTGCTCATCAGCCGCTTCCCAGGGGACGTAGAACGCGGCGCCGGGCTGCTGGCCATCGAGCCGCCTCCGGTGCCGGGCGTGCTGCCTTCAGAGCTGCTGCGCCGCCGCCCGGACATCCAGCAGGCCGAGCTGCTGCTCGCGGCCAGCAGCCTGAATCTGCAG
Organism: Pseudomonas sp. DNDY-54; assembly: GCF_019880365.1. Lineage (NCBI taxonomy): Bacteria > Pseudomonadati > Pseudomonadota > Gammaproteobacteria > Pseudomonadales > Pseudomonadaceae > Pseudomonas > Pseudomonas sp. DNDY-54. The sequence goes on along the minus strand of NZ_CP082271.1, from coordinate 1,247,688 downwards.
GCCCAGCGTGACCGGTTCCTGCCTCAGGTGCAGCTGTCGGCCAGACTCGGTCGGCTGTTCGTCAACTCACTTGATTACGACCCGGTGCGTGTCTGGGACCTTGGCGCCAGCGTGCTCGCCCCGATTTTCGATGCTGGCCGCCTGGAGGCAGGCGTGAACATCGCGGTCGCCCAGCGCAACCAGGCGGCCCTCGCCTACCGCGCCGCGGCGCTGGACGCCTTCAGGGAAGTGGAGAACAGCCTTTCGGCGATCAGTAATCTGCGCCAGCAGCTCGCGCGCGTCACGGCTCGCCGCGCGGTACTCGGGCGTTCCCTGACCTACGCTGAGGACCGCTACCGCGCGGGCTATTCGTCCTACCTGGAGACCCTCGATGCCCAGCGCAACCTGTTCAATACCGAACTGGCGGCCGTACAGCTTCGCGAGAGCCGGCTCAATGCGCTGATCAGCCTCTACCAGGCATTGGGCGGTGGCTGGCAAGCCGAACCCTGATGTAAGGCACTGGCCCGAAGGCTCAGCGGTTAAGTATCGAGACCGGATCATCGACGACAGCAAAGCGATGATCCTGATTCGGCTGAATATCGTCAGTCATGGAATCCATCCCTTCAAAGCCGCTCACACCCTACTGTGAGCAAACACTGGCAGCGAGCCTGGAACCCGCACCCCAGCTGGGTGTGGGACTTGAACAGTCGGTCAGATACTACTTAGACGAACGGATCCGCTGGGGGTTTGGCGACGACCGGCTCAACGCCAGCGCCCAGCCTTTTCCGCAATAGCCCACCGGCCACTCAGCCATCCTGCGTCTGCCGAACCACATCGGACCTGGATCGCCATGGTGCGGCCAGTAAACAGTCAATCACCAGAAATAGCGCCAGGCTGGCACCCAGCACCGGCAAGCAATAACCCACCACCAGCGCAACAGCCGCGGCTAGCCAGCGAGCACGGGCCGATAGCCCAGCCAGTACCTCGACCAATCTCGGCTGGCGGACCCGGCGTTGTGTCCAGCGTCGCCACCCCATCAGGTAACCGAACGCCACGAGCGTCGCCAGCCCAAACGCCGTGACGGCGAGCAGCAGCTGATTCGCGAGGCCGAACAGCGACCCCATGTGGGCGTCGATGCCCCATCGCGTCAGCTTGGCGGCCATCGGGAAGGTTGCGAAGTCGATGCGGTCGGTGATGTACATCGTGCGGGGATCGACGGCCACCGCATCAACCTGCGTTGGCCAGCTGCGATCGATTTCGGTCACCGTCCAGGCGCGACCCGGCCCGCTGGCTGGCACGATCTCGATCTTGCCGGCGTCAATCCCGGCGCTGCGTGCCGCGGCCAGGACGGCGTCGAATAACGTCGCATCTGCTGAAGAGGGACCCGGCCGGCTTGTAGGCGCAACCGTCGTGCCGGTGTGGTGAGCGTGTTCACCGGCCGGCTCGGCCGCGCCCGCAACAAGCGCGGTCGACACACTCGGGGTCGACATGCCCAGCGCCGCCCGCGCGACACCGATGTTGTCACCTGCCCAGCGCGACCAGGTCAGGCCGGTGGCGGAGAAAAATAGCAGTCCGATCAGCAGGCACACCCCAAGCGAGGCGTGCCAGCGCCTAAGCCCTTTTGACGGTGCCGTGCCGGGCGTGCGCCGCCGTCGGGATAGCCACAACACAAAGCCGCCCAACGCCGCGACCCACAGCCAGGACGCGGCCAGCTCGCTGTAGACGCGCCCCGCCTCGCCGAGCAGCAGGCTGCGGTGAAACTGGTCAAGCCAGGTGCGCAATGGCAGCACGCCGGTAGTGCCATAGACCTTGAGGTCGCCGCGAATTTCAGCGGTTACCGGGTCCACGAACACGGCACGGCTTTCCGAGTCGCCCAACCCCGGCGCTTTGAACATGACGCGCGTGGTCGCACCCGGTTCTGGCGCTGGACGAACCGCCGACAGCGTCGCCGCCTCGCCCATGTACTGCTGGGCGACGGCGATCTGCCGGGCCAGCGGTAACGCCGCACCTGTGCTATCGGCGTACAGCTGTTCCGCGTAGAGCCGGTGTTCAATCTGCGGCGTCAGCGCATAGATCAATCCGCTGAGGGCGGCAACGAAGATAAAGGGGCCGACCAACAGGCCGACGTAAAAATGCAAACGGATCAGTAAGGCGAGCAGCGGTTGCTGCGTGCGGATGATCCGGGGAGATGCCTCGGGATGGGCATCAGCTGGGTTTGAAGGCATACGCGCTCACTCAAGGAGATCGGCCATTGACCACAGCGGTCAACGGCAACGGACAGCGACCGCCCGCATCGCTGATGCGACGCGGGTGGGCTACATGACAGACAGGGTGTGTCAGATCAGGCGAGCGGAGACGCGCGGGGATTGAGGCGGGGCCAACGGTAACGCGGTGAGAGTGGTGCTGCGGTCATGAGCGCCAGAACGCTCAGCCGCACCTGCCGAGGCACATGCAGCTCCGGTGTGCTGGCAGGAATCGCGGCCAGCGATGCCGAGCCTGCTGCGCAACAACAGGGCATATTCACGTGATGCGAAGGCTTCGGTGCCGGTTCGCGGTCAGACGACCCATGGTTGTCGTGCGCCGCGTGCCGGTCAGGTGTCGCGACGAGATGTGGGTCACGGGTGCCGGCATCCGCCATCGCGCAATGCGCCGCGACGAAGCCCGAACCCCGCGCACCGCCGGCCATTAACGGCATTGCGAACAGATGCAGCAGTAAAGCCAGAGCGGCTATCCAGACCGGGGCGCGGCGGGGGCGATGCATGGGATCGTTCAACTCCGGGAGGTCTGAAACGCAGGAGAGAAATCAACCGATGGCGTTTGCGTCATCGAGGCGTCGCTAACGGATTGGATTGTAGGTGGCTTCGATCGGGATCACCACGCGGGGAGCTACCTCCCCCAACTTCGATTCAGCGTCCCGCCAGAACGATGACCTCACCACTATCACGATTTCACCGCCCGTCCGGCAGTCCACGCGACCAGGCCGTCAGGCTGTTCAATGCGCCGCGTGACTCAACGGCCCCGGCATACCGAGTAGAAACCCTTGCGCTTTGGTGACCTGAAGCCCACGCAGGGTCGCTAGTTCAGCGTCCGTCTCGACACCTTCGGCGATGATCTTGCTGCCGGTCTGCTCGGCAAAGCGGATCAGCGCCGCGGCCAGTGCACAGGAATCTGAGTTGTTGTCGAGATTGTTGATCAGGCTCCGGTCGAGCTTGATGACGTCAGGTTTGAGCTTGAGGATGTGGCGAAAACTGGCATAGCCGGCGCCCGCATCATCGACGGCCAAGCGGAGCCCTTGCTGGCGTAACGGTCCGAGGATGTCGGCAATCAAAGCGTAGTCGACGATCGAGGTGTGCTCGGTCACTTCCAGCATCAGGCGATGCAGCGGATGCTTGGCAAGTAACGCCACGACCGACCCGTCCAGAAGCGCGTCCGGGCAGACGTTAAGCGATAGGTACATGTCGTCGGGGATCAATGGCAGGCCTTCCAGCGCGGTTTCCAGCAGCATGATCTCCAGCTTTGTACGCAAGCCGACCTCCCCTGCCTCGTCGAACCAGACGTCCGGCGAGCGGTAGGGTTCGGGCCGAAATCGGGCCAACGCCTCATAACCGACGATCGCGTCATTGGCCAGATTGAAGATGGGTTGATAGACAGCCCAGACATCACGCGCAGCCATGAGCGCCTGAAGACGCTCAAGCCTTTCACCTCGTTGCTGGCCGGTGAGCGCCTGACGCTCCAGTAATCGCCCGGTAAACCCCGCGAACAGCCGCAAAGCCTCCAGGTCGGTATCGTTCAGGCTGTCATCCGCTTGCGTGCTGAAGCAACAAAAGGTGCCGTACAACGACCCGTCGCTGAAACGAATAGGCACGCTGATGTGCGCCCCGATCGGCACGGCCAGCGTTTCTGGCAGCGCCAGCGCTTCCTTGAATTCCGCAGCGTTGTGAATGAGTTCAGGCAGACGGCCATCGACGATTCGCTGACAGTAACTTTCTTCCAGTGGCCCGCCCTCTCCTACCGCCAGTGACATCGAGCGAGGCTGACCCTCGACATGGCGAAACACGCGTCGCCCGTCACGGAACTCACCGATGAAAGCGACTTCCATGCGCAGGTGCCGGCGGACCGAATACAAGGCCTCCGTCAGCATTTCGCAGATGGACAGATTATCCCGCTCACTGCTCTCCACCATCAGTGAAGGGGCTCTGCCGCTATCCCGCTCGGAATCCTGGTTCATCGATGGGCACTCCGCTCGCGTTTCCAACGGAAAAATCGGGGGCGACCCAAGGGTCCTGGCGCCCTCGCTGGAATTTGCCGGAGCGCCCTACCTAGAGCCTAGCGCCCATTCGGGCCTAGCCGGATTTTGACGACGATCGGCGCTTGGCCGGCTTTTTCTGGGAGTCGGCCGCGCCGGATTGAGCGCCCGCCGCCAACGTGATCCAGGTTGGCGCATGGTCACTGGCGTGGTCCTGATCACGCACCCAGCGGTCAACGCCGGCGGCTTTCAAGCGTGGGACCAGGTCCGTGCTGAGCAGCAGGTGATCGATGCGCAGGCCGGAATTCTTCTGCCAGTGCTGACGAAAGTAATCCCAGAAGGTGTAGATGCGCTCGTCCGGGTATTTCGCGCGTACGGCGTCGGTCCAACCTTGCGCCAGCAAACGCTCGAAGCACGCCCGGCTTTCCGGCTGCAACAGGGCATCCTTTTTCCAGGAGCGAGGGTTGTAGATGTCCTCGTCTGTCGGGACCACGTTGTAATCACCGGCCAGTACCACGGGATGACCGCTGGCAAACAACCCAGCCGCGTGCTCGATGAAGCGCTCGAACCAGGCCAGCTTGTAATTAAACTTCGGCCCGGGCTGTGGGTTGCCGTTGGGCAGGTAGAGGCAGGCGACGATCACGCCGTGCGCCGCCGCTTCCAGGTATCGGCTGTGGCTGTCGTCCGGATCGCCCGGCAGGCCGCGGCGGATCTCCAGCGGATCATCGCCCTTTGCGAGGATCGCCACACCATTCCAGGACTTCTGTCCGTGCCAGATCGCGCCGTAGCCAGCCGCGCGAATGTCATCGATGGGGAAATCGGCGTCCTGCGCTTTCAATTCCTGCAGGCAGACCACGTCCGGCTGCTCGCGCTCCAGCCATTCCAGCAGGTTGGAACGACGGGCACGGATGCCGTTGATATTGAAGGTCGCGATTTTTAGCGTATCCACGGGTTGCCTCGCACGGTTACATGTCCTGGTTGTGACTCGCCTCGATGTGGCGTGGTTCGAGCAACCCAAGCCACGCGGTACACACGTAGGGTGGGCTTTAGCCCACCAAATCGTCACGAAACCACGACGCTGCGAAAACGCTCCGATCTCCTGAGGTCAACCGGTGGGCTGAAGCCCACCAAATCGTCACAAGACCACGACGCTGCGAAAAACGCTCCGACCACCTGAGTCAACCGGTGGGCTGAAGCCCACCCTACTAGAGCGGGGCGGCGCCTCGCCTACCTACGACCCGTATATGGAACACCGAGTCGGCCGCCACTCCTCCCTCGTAGGGTGGGCTTTAGCCCACCAAATCGTCACGAAATCACGACGCTGCGAAAACGCTCCGACCTCCTGAGTGGCCAACCGGTGGGCTGAAGCCCACCCTACGGCTAGAGCGGGGCGGAGCCTCGCCTACCGATTACCCGTACGCGGAGCACCGAGTCGGCCGCTACTCCTCCTCGTAGGGTGGGCTTTAGCCCACCAAATCGTCACGAAACCACCGCGCTTGCGAAAACGCTCCGACCGCCTGAGTCAACCGGTGGGCTGAAGCCCTCCCTACGGCTAGAGCGGATCGCGGCGCGGCCCACCTGTTGGCGAGGTCCGGCTCAGCGTGCTTCCCAATAACCGGGTGCGTTGTAGATGTCTTTCAGGTAGTCGATGAAGAAGCGCACCTTGGCCGGCAGATAGCGCTGCTGCGGGTAGACCGCCTGGATGTCATAAGCCGGCAGCGCATAGTCATCGAGCACGGTCACCAGCTCGCCGCGCTTGAGTTCGGCCTGGATCTCCCAGGTCGAGCGCCAGCCGATGCCGAGGCCCTGCTTGACCCAGTCGAACAGCAGCTCGCCGTCGTTGCAGTCGAGGTTGCCATCCACCCGCACGGCCACCTGCTTGCCGTCGCGCAGGAAGGTCCAGCCGCGTTGCTGCCCGCCCTGCAGGTTGAAGGCCAGGCAGTTGTGCCGCGTCAGGTCTTCCAGCTCACGGGGCACGCCGTGGCGCTCGAAATAGTCGGGCGCGCCGCAGACCACCCGGCGATTGGGGAACAGCTTGACCGCCACGTAGTTGGGATCGGTCACCTCGCCGATGCGGATGCCCATGTCGTAACCATGGCGCACCAGGTCGACCACGCTGTCGGTGAAGTTGAATGACAGTTGCAGATCGGGGAAACGCGCCTGGAAGGCCGGTGCGTGCGGGCCGATATGTTTTCGACCGAAAGCCGCCGGCGCGGAGATCACCAGATGGCCGCGTACCGAGGTGCGGTCCTTGGCGATGCTGGCATCGGCCTCGTCGAAGTCCTTGAGCAAGGCACGGGCGCGCTCCAGGTATTGCTCGCCGAGATCGGTCAGCGCCAGCCCACGGGTGGAGCGATGCATCAGCTTGACGCCCAGGTGACGCTCCAGGGCATCGAGGCGGCGCCCCATCACTACGGGCGTCACCCCTTCCTTCAATGCAGCGGCAGCGAAACTGCCCGCTTCCGCTACCAAAACGAAGCTATGTACGGCGGCATAACGATCCATTCGATACTCCTGATATCGACAGAACTGAAGTCTCGGCCAATTCCATCGTCTACGCCAGGCCTTCATGCTTGGGCCACGTATAAAAACTATCGAATAAAAAAACAGCCACGATCTGGCGAGCGAGGGACTTGCAAAGCAGAAGCAAGCGAGGAAGCGGACTGAGCTCGCATTCGAGTTTGCTGGTGCAAATGAGCATTCTGACCGGGCTGGCGATCCAGCCTGGTTCTAACGCAGCAGGACCGACGCGCAGCAGATCGTGAACCGATTCTAAGAGTCAGGAGGAACGAGCATGGCCCGAATGAGAGCAATCGATGCCGCCGTTGCGGTATTGCGCAAGGAAGGCATCGACACCGCCTTCGGCATCCCCGGTGCCGCGATCAACCCGCTGTATTCCGCCCTGCGTGAAGACGGCGGCATCCGCCACATTCTCGCCCGCCACGTCGAAGGCGCCTCGCACATGGCCGAGGGTTACACCCGCACCAAGGCCGGCAACATCGGCGTGTGCATCGGCACTTCGGGCCCTGCCGGCACCGACATGATCACCGGCCTCTACTCCGCCTGGGCCGATTCCATCCCGATTCTCTGCATCACCGGCCAGGCGCCGCGTGCGCGGCTGTACAAGGAAGATTTCCAGGCCGTGGATATCGAATCCATCGCCAAGCCGGTGACCAAGTGGGCGGTTACCGTCCGCGAACCGGCGCTGGTGCCGCGCGTGTTCCAGCAGGCCTTCCACGTGATGCGCTCCGGTCGCCCTGGCCCTGTGCTGATCGACCTGCCCTTCGACGTGCAGATGGCCGAAATCGAATTCGATGTCGAGACCTACGAGCCGCTTTCCGTCTACAAGCCGACCGCCAGCCGCAAGCAGATCGAGAAAGCCATCGACATGCTCTGCGCCGCCGAACGTCCGCTGATCGTTGCCGGCGGCGGCATCTACAACGCTGGCGCCGAAGCGCTGCTGGTGGAGTTCGCCGAGACCGTTGGCGTGCCGGTGATCCCGACGCTGATGGGCTGGGGTTCGATTCCCGATGACCATCCGCTGATGGCCGGCATGTGCGGCTTGCAGACCAGCCATCGCTACGGCAACGCCAACATGCTGGCTTCGGACTTCGTGCTGGGTATCGGCAACCGGTGGGCCAACCGCCACACCGGCTCGGTGGAGGTCTACACCAAGGACCGCACCTTCGTGCACGTGGATATCGAACCGACCCAGATCGGCCGGGTGTTTTCGCCGGACTTCGGTATCACCTCCGACGCGGGCGCCGCGCTGAAGCTGTTCGTCGAAGTGGCGAAGGAACGCAAGGCCGCGGGCTCGCTGCCGGATCGCAGCGCCTGGGCAGCCGACTGCCATGAACGCAAGCGCACCCTGCTGCGCAAGACGCACTTCGACAGCGTGCCGATGAAGCCGCAGCGGGTGTACCAGTGCATGAACAACGCGTTCGGCCGCGACGCCTGCTACGTCAGCACCATCGGCCTGTCGCAGATTGCCGCCGCGCAGTTCCTGCACGTCTACAAGCCGCGCCACTGGATCAACTGCGGCCAGGCCGGCCCGCTCGGCTGGACCATCCCGGCGGCGCTGGGTGTGGTTGCCGCAGACCCGACCCGCAAGGTCGTGGCGCTGTCGGGCGACTATGACTTCCAGTTCATGATCGAAGAGCTGGCGGTGGGTGCGCAGTTCAAGCTGCCCTACATCCACATCCTGGTGAACAACGCCTACCTCGGCCTGATCCGTCAGTCGCAGCGCGGTTTCGAGATGGATTACTGCGTACAGCTCGGCTTCGAGAACATCAATGCCGACCACAGCGGCATGGAAGGCTACGGCGTCGATCACGTCGCGGTGGTCGAGGGCCTGGGCTGCAAGGCAATCCGCGTGTTCCGCCAGGAAGACCTGCGCCCGGCCATCGAACAGGCCCAGGCCTGGATGGCCGAGCACCAGGTACCAGTGGTGATCGAGGTGATCCTCGAGCGCGTCACCAACATCGCCATGGGCACCGAGATCGACGCCATCAACGAGTTCGAACCACTGGCCGAAGGCCGGGAAGATGCACCGACGGCTGTCGCACTGCTGGATTAGCCGTTACACCGAGCGCGACTTGCCACACGCGTGGACATGACACACGCGTGGACATGACACACGCGTGGAAGACGCTTCGCGGTCTTCCACCCTACGCAAGGCCAACCGACGGCACCGAAGCAACCGTAGGGTGGATATCGCGAAGCATATCCACCACATGCAACACCGCTGAAACCAAAGGATGGATGTCGCGCAGCACATCCACCGAAATGATCCCTACAGATCACAAGGAGTAACCCATGCCACGTTTTGCCGCCAACCTCTCCATGCTCTTCACCGAGCTGGACTTCATGGACCGTTTCGCCGCCGCAGCCAAGGCTGGCTTCAGCGGTGTCGAGTACCTGTTTCCCTACGACTTCCCCGCCGAGGAGATCAAGGCGAAGCTGGATGCCAACGGCCTGACCCAGGTGCTGTTTAACCTGCCGGCCGGTGACTGGGCCGGTGGCGACCGTGGCATCGCCTGCGATCCGGAGCGCGTCGAGGAATTCCGCGCGGGTGTCGATAAGGCCATTGAATACGCCAAGGTGCTGGGCAATACGCAGGTCAACTGTCTGGCCGGCATCGCTCCGCGGGGCGCCGACCTCGGCACACTGGAGATGACGTTTATCGAGAACTTGCGCTATGCGGCGAAGAAGCTCGAAGACGCCGGCATCCGCCTGGTCATGGAGATGATCAACACCCGCGACATCCCGCGCTTCTTCCTCAACAACACCTCCCATGCGCTGGAGATCCGCGACAAGGTCGGCAGCAGCAACCTGTTCCTGCAGTACGACATCTATCACATGCAGATCATGGAGGGGGATCTGGCCAGGACCATCGAAACCAACCTGGCGGCGATCAACCACGTGCAGCTGGCCGACAACCCCGGCCGCAACGAGCCGGGTACTGGCGAGATCAACTACCGCTTCCTATTCGAACACCTGGACCGCATCGGCTACCAGGGCTGGGTCGGCTGCGAATACAAGCCGGCCACCACCACCGAAGCCGGCCTTGGCTGGATGAAGGCGCACAACATCCTTTAGCAGGCTGTTGGAAAACGTAGGCGAGGCAGGCAAGACGAGGCAAAAACAGCCGAAGAAGCGGAGTTTAGCGTTCTAAATGAGCATTCTGAGGCTGTTTTTAACGAAGTATTGCCAACGCAGGTAGTTTTTAAGCGGCCTGCCAAACGAATTAAGAGGAGAAAGATCATGGCTAAAATCGGATTCATCGGCACCGGCATCATGGGCTTGCCCATGGCTCAGAACCTGCAGAAAGCCGGTCACGACATCTTCCTGTCCGAACATTACGGCAAGGCGCCGGCGGCGCTGCTGGAAGGCGGCGCAGTCGCCCTCGCCAATCCAAGGGAAGTGGCCCAGGAAGCCGAGTTCATCATCATCATGGTGCCGGACACCCCGCAGGTCGAAGAGGTCCTGTTCAACGAGAACGGGGTTTCCGAAGGCGTCGGCCCGAACAAGCTGGTGATCGACATGAGCTCGATCTCCCCCACCGCCACCAAGCAGTTCGCCGAGAAAATCAACGCCACCGGCGCGCAGTACCTCGATGCGCCGGTTTCCGGCGGCGAAGTCGGCGCCAAGGCCGGCAGCCTGTCGATCATGGTCGGTGGCAGCGAAGAAAGCTTCGCCCGCGCCCTGCCGCTGTTCGAAGTCATGGGCAAGAACATCACCCGCGTCGGCGGCAACGGTGACGGTCAGACCGCCAAGGTGGCGAACCAGATCATCGTCGCGCTGAACATCCAGGCGGTGGCCGAAGCACTGCTGTTCGCCGCGAAGAACGGCGCCGATCCGGCCAAGGTGCGCGAAGCACTGATGGGCGGCTTCGCCGGCTCGAAGATCCTCGAAGTGCACGGTGAGCGCATGATCAAGGGCACCTTCGACCCGGGCTTTCGCATCAATCTGCACCAGAAGGACCTCAATCTTGCCCTGGCTGGCGCCCGTGAACTGGGCCTGAACCTGCCCAACACGGCCAACGCACAGCAGGTGTTCAGCACTTGTGCAGCCATCGGCGGCAGCGGCTGGGACCACTCGGCGCTGATCAAGGGTCTGGAGCACATGGCCAACTTCTCGATCCGCAAGGACTAAACAGAAACCTCAGCCTTCGAGCACGTTGCGCCGAGCCAAGCACCCACCTTCAGGGACAGACAGACCAGGTGGTGGGAGCCGCAACGTTTGGTCCAGCGATGCTCAAAGGGTCGGATTGGAGGTGCATGGGGTCGGAATCACAGCGTCCCCCACAACCTCAGCCCTGCGCATCTGCGATCCGATCGCTGCCCTCGGGCGGCACCCCTTTCGACCTGCTCGGCACGAGGAGTCACGGCCTGACTGCCGGGTGGGTCGATTCCAAACCTTAGGGCTTGCCTTTTTGTACTTGCAATGCCGAGCCCTAAGGTCTGGAATCGGGCACCTGACCTATTTGATGGAGTTGTACATGAACCTCGACCCGCAAGCCTTTCTGCGCGACCTGTTCACCGCCGCCATCGATGCCGCCCATCCACGCCAGGTGCTGGCCAACTATTTGCCGGCTGACCGCAGCGGCCGGGCCATCGTGATCGGTGCAGGTAAAGCGGCAGCCGCCATGGCCGAAGCCATCGAAGCGGTCTGGGAAGGCGAACTCTCCGGGCTGGTGGTAACACGCTACGGCCACGGCGCCGACTGCCGCAAGATCGAGGTGGTCGAGGCCGCGCATCCGGTTCCGGACGATGCCGGTGAGCGCGTGGCCCGGCGCGTGCTGCAGATGGTCAGCAACCTCGAAGAAAGCGACCGGGTGATCTTCCTGCTCTCTGGCGGCGGCTCATCCTTGCTGGCGCTGCCGGCCGAGGGCATCAGCCTTGCCGACAAGCAGGCGATCAACAAGGCACTGCTGCGCTCTGGCGCGCACATCGGCGAGATGAATTGCGTGCGCAAACACCTCTCGGCGATCAAGGGCGGCCGTCTGGCCAAGGCTTGCTGGCCAGCCAGCGTTTACACCTATGCCATTTCCGACGTGCCGGGTGACGAGGCCACGGTGATCGCCTCCGGCCCAACCGTGGCGGACCCGACCACCTCGGCCCAGGCGCTGGCGATTCTGGCTCGCTATCACATCGAGATTCCGTACAACGTTCGCGCGTGGCTGGAAGATCCACGTTCCGAGACGGTCAAGGCGGATGATCCTTGCCTGTCGCGTAGCCATTTCCAGCTGATCGCCAAGCCGCAGCAGTCTCTTGATGCGGCGGCCGAAAAAGCCCGCGCTGCCGGCATCACGCCGCTGATCCTCGGTGACCTGGAGGGCGAATCACGGGAAGTGGCCAAGGTCCATGGCGGCATCGCGCGGCAAGTGGTGCTACATGGCCAGCCGATCAAGCCGCCCTGCGTGATCCTTTCCGGCGGTGAAACCACCGTGACGGTGCGCGGTAACGGCCGCGGTGGGCGTAACGCTGAATTCCTCCTCGGTCTGACGGAAAACCTCCAGGGGCTGCCCAACGTCTATGCACTGGCAGGCGACACCGACGGCATCGACGGCTCGGAAGACAACGCCGGCGCCCTGATGACCCCGGACAGCTATAGCCGCGCTGAAGCCCTTGGCCTGAACGCCGCCGACGAGCTGGCGGACAACAACGGCTACGGATACTTCCAGGCGCTCGATGCGCTGCTGATGACCGGCCCGACACGGACCAACGTCAACGATTTTCGCGCCATCCTAATTCTTCCGCCGTCCTGCTAGGGCGGCCGCTCCGTACCGCTAACTGCCAATAGGGCCTGCCATGACACCGGACAAGAAGGTCAAGATCCTCGCCACCCTGGGTCCGGCGACCCGCAGCATCGACGACGTTCGCGAATTGGTCGAGGCCGGGGTGAACCTGTTCCGCCTCAATTTCAGCCATGGCGAGCATGCCGATCACGCCGAGCGTTTCGCCTGGATTCGCGAAGTGGAACGCCAGCTGAACCAGCCGATCGGCATCCTGATGGATCTGCAGGGGCCCAAGCTGCGCGTGGGTCGCTTTGCCGAAGGCAAGGTGCAGCTCGCACGCGGCCAGAGCCTGCGGCTTGATCTCGACCCGACACCCGGAGATGCCACGCGGGTGAACCTGCCGCATCCAGAGATCATCGACGCGCTGCAGCCCGGCATGAGCCTGCTGGTGGATGACGGTCGCCTGCGCCTGACGGTCATTGCCAAACATGCGGACGCCATCGACACGCGCGTGATAGCCGGCGGTGAGCTGTCCGACCGCAAAGGGGTCAACGTGCCCGAAGCGATGCTGGAGTTGAGCCCTCTGACCGAGAAAGATCGCCGCGACCTTGCCTTCGGCCTGGAATTGGGGGTGGACTGGGTGGCGCTGTCGTTCGTGCAGCGGCCGCAGGACATACAGGAAGCGCGCGAGCTGATCGACGGACGCGCCTTCCTGATGGCCAAGGTCGAAAAGCCGTCCGCTGTTCAACATCTGCGCGAGATTGCACGCCTGAGCGACGCGATCATGGTCGCGCGCGGCGACTTGGGTGTTGAAGTGCCGGCCGAGAATGTCCCGCGAATCCAACGCACGATCGTCCGCACCTGCCGCCAGCTGGGACGGCCGGTGGTGGTGGCGACGCAGATGCTTGAGTCGATGCGCTTCTCCCCTGCCCCAACGCGCGCGGAGGTAACCGATGTCGCCAATGCCGTGGCCGAAGGCGCCGACGCGGTCATGCTCTCGGCGGAAACCGCGTCGGGTGATTACCCGCTGGAAGCGGTCGGCATGATGAGCAAGATCATCCGCCAAGTGGAGAATGGCCCGGACTTCCAGGCTCAAATGGACGTCCAACGGCCCAGCGCTGAAGCCACACTACCCGATGCCATCAGCTGTGCGATTCGCCGCATCAGCGGCATCCTGCCGATCGCTGTGCTGGTCAACTACACCGAGTCCGGTCGCTCCAGCCTGCGCGCGTCTCGGGAACGCCCAAGCACGCCAATCCTGAGCCTGACACCCAACGTGGCGACAGCACGCAAGCTGACCGTGGCGTGGGGCGTTTATTCGGCAATCGACGCGCGAATGCAGGACATGGAGCACGTCTGCCTGAACGCGCTGGAGCTGGCGCGTGCAACCGGCATGGCAGGCACTGGCGACACGGTACTGATTACCGCTGGCGTACCGCTAGGCCAACCAGGCACCACCAACTCCCTGCGGATTGAGATGCTCGATTGAATGCCCGCCGCTTATTAGCCGTTCTAGGTTGCTGGGAGTTGCGACCGGTATCGCCCGTGAACGCGGACGGTAGCGGTGCTGCCGCCTTGATGTGGCCGTCCTGCCCGGCGCAACGGGCGTCGCCTACGGCAAATGAGATGAACAGCGTTACTGGAGATGTTGGCACTGTGCCGCGAGCATTATTCATGTGCGCGCATCACCGTACACTGAGAGGCGACGTAGACCGGCTGACCGCGCCAGTCCTAGCCGCCCATCGTTAACTACCTAGCCCTTGGTCGCGCGCGGGTCCTGATCACGCGGGTACGTCCGCTCCTCTTCGATCTTGCCATCAAGGGTGTGGATTTTTACCGAGGCGGTGCGCAACTTCATGTAGTCGCGGGTCTCGTTGATGATGTCCTCTTTGGTCGCTGCTTCGAGCAATGCCCGCTTGTCTCCCTCCTCGCGCAGCACCCAGCGGTCGTCATCGTGAGTGATGTGGTAGTTCTCCATGTCGCCTCCATAAGGTCATCGATAGTCATGGTTATAGAGCACGGAGACGCGTAGCGGTTCGATTGGGATGGCCGTTATGGAGGGATGTGAAGGTCATCATGACCTTACAGGGTACTCATAACCCTAATAAACAAGGTCATATCCACCATCGTCGGCCTCGATGCCCTTGATTACGGTCAATTCCAGCATGGAACGGATATTGAAAGGAAAGCGTACCTGTCCGACATTGCTCGCTCATGCGCGCATCACCAGAGACGGGACCCTTCAATCACTGGAGCCTTCCATGCTTTGCGCTGAACACCGTGCCTTGATTACCGCCACCGTCCCGCTGCTGGAGACCGGCGGTGAAGCCCTTACCCACCATTTCTACAAATTGCTGCTGGCTGAACACCCAGAGGTGCGCCCGCTGTTCAATCAGGCTCACCAGGCCAGCGGCGACCAACCGCGTGCGCTGGCGAATGGCGTCTTGATGTATGCCAAGCACATTGACCGTCTGGATCAGCTCGGCGGGTTGGTATCGCAAGTCATCAACAAGCACGTAGCCCTTCAGGTACTGCCCGAGCACTACCCCATCATCGGCTCGTGCCTGCTACGCGCGATACGCGAAGTGCTCGGCGAGGAGATCGCCACGGACGACGTAATCGACGCCTGGGCCGCGGCCTACGGACAGCTCGCTGACATTCTCATCGACAGCGAGGAGCAGCTGTACAGCGCCACGGCCAACGCAGCGGGCGGTTGGCGCGGTGCGCGTGCGTTCCGGATTGCGCGCAAGGTCGCGGAGAGCGCCGAGATCACGTCCTTTTATCTGGAGCCGGAGGATGGCGGTGCGGTGGTGGCCCATCAGCCCGGCCAATACATCGGGCTGCGTCTGCAGATAGAGGGTCAGGAAGTCCGCCGCAACTATTCGCTCTCAGCCGCCAGCAATGGTCGCGACTACCGCATCAGCGTCAAGCGCGAGCCTGGCGGCGTCGCCTCCAATGCGCTACACCGGATGAAACCCGGCGCCCGCCTTGAGCTGTTTGCGCCAGCCGGCGATTTCACGCTGCAGCCTAGCGAAAAGCCGTTGGTATTGATCAGCGGCGGCGTCGGCATTACCCCGACGATGGCGATGCTTGAAGAAGCCATCACGACCGACCGGCCCATTCACTTCATCCATTGCGCACGCAACGCCGACGCCCATGCGTTCCGTCAAACCATTGATGCGCTGGCGGAGCGGCACAGTCATCTCAAACGCTTCTATTGCTATGACGAACACCGCAGCGAGGGTTTTGAACCGGACGCTATCGGCTTGATGACCGAGGAGCGACTGGATGCCTGGCTGCCTGCCGACCGCAACCTGGACGCCTATTTCCTCGGCCCAAAACCGTTCATGGCCGCCATACGCCGGCAGCTACGCGCACTGGGCGTCCCAGAGCAACAGGCCCGTTACGAGTTTTTCGGCCCGGCTTCGGCGCTGGAATAACATGCAAAGGGCCGGCAAGGCGCCGGCCCGTCATTCAGACCATCGTCACGAGGACTCTACAATGACCCTGCACCCGCTTGATCCGCACCGCCTGCTCATCATTGCCAACCTCTCAATGGCGATGGGTCTGGTACTGCTAGTCCTAGGCGTCGCGGGCGCTTATTTCTTTGACCACGCCCTGACTCTAGGCACGGTGGTGCTCAGCCACGCGCTGGTGATCCTCGGCCCTACTGCGCTCAAGATCGGCTACGTGATGCGCCTGCTGGCCCAGCGCCAATTGACCTTGGCCGCGTAACCCGCGACGCCCGTCATTTATTAACGCCACACTCTTTAACTCTGCCGTTTCGCTTTGATTAAGAAGTTTCCAGCGCTAACTTGCTCCTCTTAACCACTCGTCTGCCGCTTGTTTATTCAGGGAAACTCCTGAGACGCAACCAAGCTCTCAAACAATAAGGCTGATATTGCTGTTCAGCCCTATTGCGTCTCTATCCATTGAGGAGAAAAAGACATGGCTAACAAGAACCCTGGCAATTTTGCCAACGATCGGGAAAAGGCGTCGGAAGCTGGTAAGAAGGGCGGCCACAACAGCGGCGGCAACTTCGCAAATGACCGTGAGAAGGCCTCTGAAGCAGGCCGCAAGGGCGGTCAAAACAGCCACGGCGGTGGACGTAACAGCAACAGCTGATGTGTATCGGCAGAAAAGGGCAAAGGCAAAACCTTTGCCCTTTTTTATTTAACTACTGGTAAGGCTATCGAGAGTTTTAATTGTAAACAACCCAGTGGCGATAAACCGACGCGTCGTTTCCCGCCGCGCCTGCACTACACGGCTTCAACAATAACAATCGGATATTACCGATGCCACAGGAGAAACCATCAAAATGAATAACAACGACAATGTAACCCCCGTGACCAACCCCGGTGACGACGCTCCACCGGGAACACCCGGCACGGGTGAAAACGTCTGCCCGGTTTGCAACGGCAGCGGCCGCAGCGAGGATGGGGAGTGCCAAAACTGCGGCGGCACCGGTAAGGTGATCGAAGGTATCGGGGGAGCTTGATACCCGCACCCCGAGCTTCAGGAGCAGTCAATGAGCGTCGCCATATTTTCCGACCGGATCATTCAAAGCCTGCTGGACACCGATTATTACAAGCTGACGATGATGCAGGCGGTGCTGCATCACTACCCCAACGCCGAAGTCGAATGGGCATTTCGCAGCCGCTCGGGCGAAGACCTGACGCCTTATCTGGACGAGATTCGCCGGCAGATCGAGGCGCTTGCTGATCTGCGAGTCAGCCAGGCCGAGCTTGCCTTCCTGGAAGGCATTCACTACATGCAGCCGGACTTCATTCGTTTCCTTGGCCTGTTCCGCTTTGACCTGCGATATGTTCGGGTCGAGCTCGAAGCCGGCGAGCTGGTTGTTTACCTGCGCGGCCCCTGGCTTCACGTCATCCTGTTTGAGGTGCCGCTACTCGCAATCATCAGCGAAGTGCGCAATCGCGCACGCTACCCCGAAGTGACGCTTGAGCAAGCCGAGGCTCGGCTCGACGAAAAGCTCCAATGGCTGCGTAGCGAAGCCACTGAAGACGAACTGAAGGGGTTCAACCTGGCTGATTTTGGCACCCGCCGTCGTTTTTCCTTCGCCGTGCAAGCGATGGTCGTCCAGCGACTGAAGCATGATTTCCCCGGTAATTTCGTCGGTACCAGCAATATCCATCTCGCCCGAACGTTGAACCTCAAGCCCATGGGTACCATGGCGCATGAGTGGATCATGGCGCACCAGCAGCTCGGACCGCGTCTGATCGACAGCCAGAGCGCAGCCCTCGATTGTTGGGCGCGCGAATATCGCGGCGCGCTGGGCATCGCCATCACTGACTGCATCACCATGGATGCCTTCATGGCGGACTTCGATCTGTATCTGGCCAAGCTGTTCGACGGGCTGCGCCACGATTCAGGCGACCCGGTCGAATGGGCCGAAAAGGCAATTGGTCATTATCAACGCTTGGGTATCGATCCGATGACTCGGCAACTGGTGTTCTCCGATGGGCTGGACTTTCCCAAGGCGCTCGGCATCTACCGAGCACTGGCCGGGCGCAGCAATACCAGCTATGGCATCGGGACTCAGCTGACGTGCGACATTCCAGGCGTCGAGCCGACCAACATGGTGATCAAGATGACCAGTTGCAACGGCCAGCCCGTGGCGAAGATTTCCGATTCTCCAGGCAAGACCATGTGCCGAGATGAAGCATTCGTCAGCTATCTCAAGCACGTTTACGGCGTAAACGGTCAGTAGCTTTGAATCACTCGCCCGCTAGGTCAGCTTCGATGAGCACTAACAACGGTTCAGCGTCAAAGTACTTGCTCTGATATGGCCTGTCTGAAATACGCTCGCGGCGGCACTCAGGGCGCGCTTTGACCATCCGATTCGGCGCCGAAACAAAGACGATTGCGGCCCTGCGTCTTCGCGGTTCGCATGCGATCGTTTCCAATGTCCAGCAGCCCAAGGTGGCTCTCGGCAAAGTCGAAGCAGCGCTCTGCCAGGCCAATGCTTGCGGTCAATGGCACACCATCAGGCCGCCGCGCCAAGCCGCGCTGAACCAAACGCTCCATCGCTCTCTTCGCCTGTTCCATATCTGTATCGGGCATGATCACGACGAACGCCGTTCCGCTCCAACGCAGCACAGTATCCGAGCTTCGCAGACTGGCCAGCATGTTCCGCGTGCAGTCGCGCAGCACTTGGTCCCCCGCCTCGCGCCCCCAGGTGCCGTTGATCGCCCTGAACTGGTCCAGGTCAATAAACGCCAGCGCCAGGCCCGTATCGTTTCGGCGTGCCATGTTCCATTGAAGCTGCAGAATCTCTTCGCCGCTGCCGCGAGAGAACACACCCGTCAGCGGATCGCGAATGGTCTGACGCACCAGCGTCATGGTGAACACAAGCTGAGTCAAGCTGGCCAGCGCTGCGATTGCCGCGACAAGCAAGAGCACGGAGGAACTCGCCGCAAAGACGGGCCAGCTCATCGCCTCCCACCCTACGTAACCGGCAAGGACGTGGGCTCCTAATACCACCGAGGCCGTGAGAATGCTCTCGAGCAGCGTCAGGGGAAAAAGCGCAATGCCCGCGATGAGTACCACGGGCAGCAATGCATAACCCCCGGCCAGTACCGCGGACAAGCCGGCGTGCGGGTAGGCGGCCAGCAGCATTTGCGACGCGACATGGAACGCCGAAGGTACGAGGAACAGAACGGCTAAGGCTCGATAGCCATCGAACAGCGTGCCGTCAGGCCGACAGAACAGCAGCAAGCAGGCGAGTCCAGCACACGCCACGATTCGGAAGCTCGCCAAACCAATCCATAAGGGGTACGAGAAGGCGATGAGGTCGATGAGGCTCGACAGTGCCATCAGAACCACGAGCATCAGAGCCAGCTGCCGGGCTCGATGGAGAATTAACGTCGCGCGGCGTTGATTCAAGACAAACGGGTGGCATTGCGGACTGGCCAGATGCTTCACTTCCCTGCTGCCGAGCCCTCCAGGCACTGAGGGTGCCAGACGACTCAACAGTTGATTAATCACTGACGGCATATTGGTTAGAACCGAAAAGAAGGGTTGCCTTAGGAGCTCGGCCGCATAGTAGCACCGCGACATCAAACACCAGACGCTGTCGAATGGCGCCGTATGCCTGTCAACCGGGTCAACGGTCAATGGTCAATGGTCAACACGCATCAGCGATCTCGGACCATTCAGGTAGCGGCCACAACGGAACAATCCGAAGCGACGACCGAATATTCTTCGCCGATATGTGAAGTCGTCGCAAATGGACAGGGCGCGAAAAGCTTGGCAGGCGCTACCGCGTAGCTGGCTGCCTGGGGTTCGAGTGCGACAACCCATAAGGCGGGGGCGCCGGGAAACCGCGGCGCTCGTGGGTTGGTGACGCGGATCTGTTGCGCTCGGTTGGTAGCTACGCCGCACACGCAGCGACCAACCAAGTGCCTTGAGATCAGTACAGAGCGGCCTGGCGCAGCCTCAACGACGGTTGATCTGCTCCTGCAAATTGGCGATCTGCGATTGCAGCGTGCCTATGTTGCGGGTCATCTGCGCACGGAAGGCGTCAAATTCAAGGGTATTGACGCCTGGTGTGGCGGCGGGTCGGTTGTCGAGTTCGCTGCGCAGAATCAAAACATCCTGCTCGAGACGACTGACCGCCTGGCTGGCGTCGCCTCGCTGCTTCAATGCAGCGATATCTTTGCTGAGCCCATCGATCCGGGCAGACAATTTGCGCAGCTCATCTACCGATCCGGCTAGTCCAGCCAGTGACGACTTGAGCGTTGCCTGCTCGTCGGCGACGTTTTTGACCGACTCCGCAAGCGTCGTGGCCGTTGTTTGATACTCACGCGCTTCGGTCGAGATGCGCCCGATACGTATGCCCTGCTCGTCGAGACGCTTGTCCTGATTGCCCTGCCTGCCGGTCAGGCTTTGCTGCTCGGTGTTGACGGCCCGGAGCTGCTCCGCCTGGTCCAGCACTTGTTTTTCCAGCTGTTTGATACGCAGCTTCAAGGCTTCGCCTTCGGTGGTGACACTGGACTCAGTCGCCACGATCTTTCCCGAGATGTCCTGCAACTGGCCGGTGGCGTCCTCGCTGATGCGCGCAAAGCTTTCCTGGGTGGCAACCAGTTGCGCTTCCAGCCTGGACACCTGCTGATCGCCCCACCAGCCCAGCGCCAGCAACAAGCCGAACAGCGCCACAATCATGATCCACAACGGCACGGTGCTGACTGCCCGGCGCTTCTGCCGCGGCCGGGCCTCGTCTGGATCACGGCTTACCGGCTTGCTGATCGGCTCAAGCTCCGGCGCAGGATAGGGGTCGCGGTCGCGGCCGGCGGTCAGGCTGGGTACGTTATCCAGTTCGTCGTGAGCATCGTTGCGCATGGGATACCTTTGGTGGCGCGAGGCGAGAAGCAGCGCGCAGTATAGCGATTCAACAAAGCCACTTCAGCGGCATCGATTGGCAAAAATGCACCTCGATCAAGCGTCTCACGCCATGGCGGTTCACGATCGTGCAAATCGGCGTAAACACACGGCTCGAAAGCATAAGCACGACTGTCGACCGGAGATCCCAAGCCCCCCAGAAGCCAGCAATGCCGGCATTCTGAGAGACTTCCACGGGGTGTAAGGGCTGCGAAACCGGGAACTGGTACGCCTGTTGCTTCATCAGTTGTGCCAGTGGATAGCGCTTTCCGACACGGATGTCGGGCCAAGGTTCCAGCAACGAAGACAAGCCGAACGAGGAGCATCGACATGGAATTCAATAAAGCCGTACTGGATTGCATGCAACACCTGCGGCGTCGCCTGCGTGATGAGCAGCAACTGGACATCAGGCTGAGTCAACCGGACGCCATTCCTGCGATGCTGACGGCGTGCCTCAACTCCGGTGACGAGGCGACCCGCGACCTCGGCAAGGAGCTGGCCACTTACAGTGATCTGCCTTCTCTGGTCACGGCGGCACCTGTACGACCAGAAGGTCAGCCTGCGCCTTCAGTGCGCATCTACCGCGGCCAGCGCGTGTTGAGCTGAACCTTCAATTGACCAGCCACTGTTTCACCGAGCGCGACAGCTGTCGCGTGAGCTCGGCGAGGAGATCCCCGCCGTTGCGCCAGTGATGCCAGTAAAGCGGAACGTCGATCGGCTTCCCCTGGAACACATCGATCAGCACGCCGTTGGCCAGCTCCTCACGAACTTGAAGTTCAGGCACCAGGCCCCATCCGAGATCGCACTGCAACAAGCGGACAAACCCCTCCGACGACGGACACAAGTGATGGCTGAAGGGACCGCTCAGGCCTAACGAGGCCAGATAGCGATGTTGCAGCTGATCATCCGGACCGAACACGATTGCCGGTGCGCGCAACAACACCTCGGCCGACGGAGCAGCGCCAAGGTGCCGGGCAACATAGGCCGGGCTGGCCAGCGCACGGTATCGCATGGCGCCGAGGAACTGGCTACGCGCGCCTGCCAGCGGCCGCTCTACAGAACACACACAGGCGGCCACCTCCCCTGCTCGCATACGCTTGAGCCCAACGTCTTGATCTTCCAGGACATGGTCGAGCACCACTCCATTCGCTGTACAAAATGGCGCTACCGCTTCGGCCCACCAGGTCGAGAGGCTGTCGGCGTTAAGGGCAATGCGCAACCGTTCCGGCAGGCGGACTTGGTCGAGTTCCGGAACGTGCGCCTGAAGATCGCGCTCCAGCAATCGCACCTGCTGGACGTGGTTAAGCAGTCGCCGCCCAACTTCGGTCGGCTGAGGCGGTGTCGCTCGCAGCAGCACCGGCTGTCCTAATCGCGCCTCGAGCAGCTTGATGCGTTGCGAGACGGCTGATTGCGACAGCCCCAACGCCTGCGCGGCCCGATCGAACCCAGCCTGCTCTACGACCGCAGCCAGCGCGGCGAGCAGCTTGTAGTCGAACATCAGCTCTCCTTATGCATCATTACTATATTTACTTTTTCTTATACGACAGGAGCACCCAGACTGCGAGCGTTCCTTCTACGAAAACAGGCAGAACCTCCATGTGGCAGAGCTATTTCAACGGGCTGTTGGTCACCGCCGGATTGATCATCGCGATTGGCGCGCAGAACGCGTTTGTTCTGGCGCAAAGCCTGCGACGCGAACACCACCTGCCGGTCGCGGCGCTCTGCATTCTGTGTGACGTTCTGCTCGTGAGCGTTGGGGTTTTTGGCCTCGCCGCGGTGCTGGCGGACAGCCCCCTACTACTTCAAGTTGCCCGCTGGGGTGGGGTGCTGTTCCTGTTGTTCTATGGTGTCGTCGCCCTGCGCCGCGCGGCGCGCCCCGAAGCGCTTCGGGAAGATACCCAGCGAGCACCCCGGTCGCTGCAGAGCGTTCTCTTAGCCGCGCTTGCAGTCACGCTGCTCAACCCGCACGTCTACCTCGACACGGTGCTACTGATCGGCTCGCTAGGCGCTCAGCAGCCTGAACCTGGCGCGTACACGCTGGGCGCGGCGAGCGCATCGACCCTGTGGTTTCTGACGCTTGCACTGGGTGGAGCATGGCTTGCGCCGTCGCTTGCACGGCCGCTGACGTGGCGTCTGATTGATCTGGGCGTGGCGGTCATGATGTTCGCCATTGCTGCACAGCTGGTTTTGCTCGACTGATGAACGCCCGTTGTAATCGGTGGTCCACGCAGAGGGCCACGATAATCACCAAGCCCTGCGCGAGCCTCGGTTACGAGGCTCTGGACTCGGCTTTTCCACACAGTTGCCGCGTGGTTTTGCCGCAGGCTGGGTGCTATGATCCTTGGTTCGCGGGCATGGAGCGGAACGCTTCAGCCCGCCATAACGGCCGCCCGTGAACGGCCAAGAATGCGCACGCATGTAGCGAGCGAAGGGAACGACAGGCGTAAACGGACGAACATCAGTGCAGTAGTTTTTCTCCGTTCCGCGAGGCGCTGGCCAACAGCGCAGACTGCCTCCTTCCGAGCCGCATCTATTCTCGACACCTGAGCAGGAGATACACCATGGCTTTCGAATTGCCGCCGCTTCCGTTTGAAAAGACCGCCCTCGAGCCGCACATTTCCGCAGAGACTTTCGAGTATCACCATGGCAAGCATCATCAAGCCTACGTGACCAACCTGAACAACCTGATCCCTGGGACCGAGTTCGAAGGCAAGGATCTGGAAACCATCATCAAGACCTCGTCCGGTGGCATCTTCAACAATGCCGCTCAGGTCTGGAACCACACGTTCTTCTGGAACTGCATGGCGCCGAACGCCGGTGGCCAGCCGACTGGCGCCCTGGCAGATGCCATCAACGCCGCCTTCGGCTCCTTTGACAAGTTCAAGGAAGAGTTCACCAAGACCGCCATTGGCACCTTCGGCTCCGGCTGGGCCTGGCTGGTGAAGAAGTCCGACGGCAGCGTCGGTTTGGCCAGCACTATCGGTGCAGGCAACCCAATGACCGCTGGCGACAAGCCATTGCTGACCTGCGACGTCTGGGAACACGCTTACTACATCGACTATCGCAATGCGCGTCCGAAGTTTGTCGAAGCGTTCTGGAACGTCGTTAACTGGGATTTCGTTGCGAAGAACTTCGCTGGCTAACGCCTAGTCATCATGGGACGGCGCTGCCAGCCCGTGAAGCAATAAGAAAATGCCCGCATTCAACGATGCGGGCATTTTCGTTTCTGCAGCATAGAACGCCGGCCTAACGCCTGCCCGGCCACCCAGGGATTGCGATCAGCTATGCTTGCTGGCCAGCCATTCTAGGGGTTCCTATATGTCTAACACTGTTCTGATCATCGGCGCGTCGCGCGGCCTTGGCCTTGGTTTGGCCAAGCAGTTCACCCACGACGGATGGCAAGTGATCGCAACCGTCCGTGACCCCCAGCGTGCCGATGAGCTGAAGTCTCTCTCGAATGTCCGTATCGAGGCGCTGGATATTGAGGATGCCGCGGCCGTCGACGCGCTGGCCCAGCGCCTGTCCGGTACCTCGCTGGATATGCTTTATATAAACGCTGGCATCTCCGGTTCACGAGAGCTCTCCGCGCGGACGGCGACGCACGACGATGTCAGCCATCTATTCATGACCAATGCGGTCGCGCCGGTTCGATTGGCCAAACGCATGCTCTCCTTGGTCAAGCCGCAAACCGGCGTCATCACTTTTATGAGTTCAATCATGGGAAGCGTTGAGTCAGGACCCGGCATGGGCATGCCGCTCTACGGTGCGAGCAAAGCGGCGCTCAATCACCTAACGCGTACATTCGTTGCCGGCCTCGAAGAAGCCAGCGGCCTGACCGTGCTCTCGATGCACCCCGGATGGGTCAAAACGGATATGGGTGGAGCGGAAGCGCCACTGGATATCGAAACCAGCTGCCGTGGCATGATCGAGCAGGTCAAGCGCGCTGCAGGCCAGGGCGGCCATCGCTTTGTCGACTACCAGGGTGAAGCACTCCCCTGGTGAAACCTGTCGTTGTCAAACCACAGGCCTGAAAACAACGATACGGGTGGCAGCATCAGCCACCACCCGTACCTGTAAGCGAGTCAATCCATGATTCGAACGGCTTACGCCTTCGGCAACGTCACGCCACGCTGCCCCTGATACTTGCCACCGCGATCGCGGTAGGACGTCTCACACTCTTCATCCGACTCCAGGAACAGCATCTGCGCCACGCCCTCGTTGGCGTAGATCTTCGCTGGCAGCGTCGTGGTGTTGGAGAACTCCAGCGTCACATGCCCTTCCCACTCTGGCTCCAGCGGCGTCACGTTGACGATGATGCCGCAGCGGGCATAAGTGCTTTTCCCGAGGCAGATGGTCAGCACGTTACGCGGGATCCGAAAGTATTCGACGGTGCGCGCCAGGGCGAACGAGTTCGGGGGGATGATGCAGACGTCACTCTTGATGTCGACGAAGCTCTTCTCATCGAAGTTCTTCGGGTCGACGATTGCCGAGTTGATGTTGGTGAAAATCTTGAATTCGTCGGCGCAGCGTACGTCATAGCCGTAGCTTGAGACGCCGTAGGAGATCAGACGCTCGCTACCCTCGCCGCGCATCTGGCGCTCGACGTAGGGCTCGATCATCCCGTGCTCCTGCGCCATCCGGCGAATCCACTTGTCCGATTTGATGCTCATGGCGGGCGTCCTGATTGGGCTGTTAATGGATGAAGAAAGGCGTGCATCTTACCGAGCACACAGAGCCGGTTCAAAGCCCACGAGCCGGGTCCATGCGTCGCATCTCTGACGCTTCGGCTGGAAACTGAAAATAATGCTCGCATTGCGACAGAAATGGAGTATCTTTCATTGGCTGCTGCTGCATGTGTCACCGTGAATCGCTACATGTTTAGATTTCGATCCGATCATTGCTACGACTCCTAACTCCTTGCACACAGTCACCGTTCGGGGTATTTGCCCGTTCAAATTATCTCTACACCTTGTTCAAGGAGACATTTCAAATGTCCAATCGCCAAACCGGTACCGTTAAGTGGTTCAACGATGAGAAAGGCTTCGGCTTCATCACTCCGCAATCCGGTGACGACCTCTTCGTACACTTCCGCGCCATCCAGGGCGACGGTTTCAAGAGCCTGAAAGAAGGCCAGCAAGTTTCCTTCGTCGCTACTCGCGGCCAGAAGGGCATGCAAGCTGAGGAAGTTCAGGTTATCTAACCTGAAGCTTCTCTGCTGAAAGAAGCTCCGCCTCGGCGGGGCTTTTTTTATGCCTGAGGTTTGTCGCGGATTCGGCAGGACCGAGAGACTGGGCGGTTCAGACCGACGCTGAGCCGAAAGGCATGCATGCCCCGTAGGAGCGAGCTTGCTCGCGAATGCTTTTACGGCCCCTTCCCGAGCAAGCTCGCTTCTACAGGGTTATGCGGATTGCGCTCTAGCAACTCCGCAGGACGAAACCAATGCGCCCGACACGTCTTCGTCGCAGGCGGCGCTCAAGCGCGCCTGCGACGATCAGTCGTCGGTTACGACGAT
Organism: Pseudomonas sp. DNDY-54; assembly: GCF_019880365.1. NCBI lineage: Bacteria > Pseudomonadati > Pseudomonadota > Gammaproteobacteria > Pseudomonadales > Pseudomonadaceae > Pseudomonas > Pseudomonas sp. DNDY-54. The sequence goes on along the minus strand of NZ_CP082271.1, from coordinate 1,221,312 downwards.
GTTCGGCATCGACTGCGCGATTATTTGCCCGCTCATCGCGATCCGCGCCCCCACGCTGCGAGCCATCTGCTGGTAAATCATCGCGATCTGGCTTTCCGGGTCGGCAATGGTGGTTGGTCTACCGGCATCGGCCTGACTGCGGATCGCCATCGACAGCGGCAACGATGCCAGCAGCTCGACGTTGTACTGCGCCGCCAGCTTCTCGCCACCGCCTTCGCCGAACAGATGCTCCGCGTGCCCGCAGTTCGAGCAGATGTGGATGGCCATGTTCTCCACCACACCCAGCACCGGGATGTTCACCTTGCGGAACATCTCCACGCCCTTTTTCGCATCCAGCAGCGCCAGATCCTGAGGCGTGGTGACGATGACCGCCCCCACTACCGGCACCTTCTGCGCCAGGGTCAGCTGGATATCACCGGTGCCCGGCGGCATGTCCACGATCAGGTAGTCCAGATCATTCCAGGCCGTCTGCGTGATCAGCTGCAACAGCGCGCCGGAAACCATCGGGCCACGCCAGACCATCGGCGTCTTGTCGTCGGCCAGGAAGGCCATCGACATGATCTGCACGCCGTGGGCTTCCAGCGGGATAAACGCTTTGTTGTCACGGATTTCCGGGCGGGTGCCCTCAGGAATGCCGAACATGATGCCCTGGCTCGGCCCGTAGATATCCGCGTCCAGCACCCCAACCCGTGCGCCTTCACGGGCCAACGCCAGCGCCAGATTGGCCGCCGTAGTGGATTTCCCCACCCCGCCTTTGCCGGAGGCGACCGCGATGATGTTCTTCACATTGACCATCGACTCGAGCTGATCCTGCGCCTTGTGCGAGCGGATCACGCAATCGACCTGCACGTCCGCTCGGGTCACGCCTTCAAGCTGCTCGATGGCCATCGCCAACATCTGCGCCCAGCCGCTGCGAAACAGCCCGGCGGCGTAGCCCAGCTCGATCTGCACGCTGACGCGGTCGCCCTGAATCTCGATGGAACGCACGCAACCGGCGGTAACCGGATCCTGGTTCAGGTTAGGGTCGGTGTACTGACGCAGTACGGCTTCCACAGCTTCGCGTGTGACGGTCATGACTACTCCCAAGAAAACCTAGTAAAACAGACGGGCATCTTACCCCGTGGTGCCGTATGGGCTCATCTACCGCGTCAACATGGCGCGGCACTTGGCATCTGACCGGCATCAGCCGCGCCAGTGCGGGTGAAAAAAAAACGTCGCACCTTTATAGTGACCAGCTCACTTCGCAACCCCGACTGCAGATTTCCCCCATGTCCGAAGCCCGTCAGATCCTCGTTACTAGTGCCCTGCCCTACGCCAACGGTTCGATTCACCTTGGCCATATGCTCGAGTACATCCAGACGGACATGTGGGTGCGCTTTCAGAAGCTGCGCGGCAACCAGTGCATTTATGTATGTGCCGATGACGCACATGGCTCGGCCATCATGCTGCGTGCCGAAAAGGAAGGCATCACGCCCGAGCAACTGATCGCCAATGTGCAGGCCGAGCACAGCGCCGACTTCGCGGACTTCCTGGTCAACTTCGACAACTTCCACTCGACCCACTCGGAAGAAAACCGCGAGCTGTCGGAGATGATCTACACCCGCCTGCGCGACGCCGGCCACATCGCTACGCGCTCGGTGACCCAGTACTTCGATCCCGAGAAAGGCATGTTCCTCGCCGACCGCTTCATCAAGGGCACCTGCCCGAAGTGCGCCGCCGAAGACCAGTACGGCGACAACTGCGAAAAGTGTGGCGCCACCTACGAGCCCACCGAACTGAAGAACCCACGCTCGGCCATCTCCGGCGCCACGCCAGTGCTGCGCGACTCCAAGCACTTCTTCTTCAAGCTGCCCGACTTCGAGGCGATGCTGAAAGAATGGACCCGCAGCGGCAGCCTGCAGGACTCAGTCGCCAACAAGATCGCCGAATGGCTCGATGGCGGCCTGCACGAGTGGGACATCTCCCGCGATGCGCCCTACTTCGGCTTCGAGATCCCCGATGAGCCCGGCAAGTACTTCTACGTCTGGCTGGACGCGCCGATCGGCTACATGGCCAGCTTCAAGAACCTCTGTGCGCGTCGCCCAGAACTGGATTTCGATGCGTTCTGGAAGAAGGACTCCACCACCGAGCTCTATCACTTCATCGGCAAGGACATCATCAACTTCCACACCCTGTTCTGGCCCGCCATGCTCGAAGGCGCCGGCCTGCGCAAGCCCACCGCTGTTGCAGTGCATGGCTACCTGACGGTCAATGGGCAGAAGATGTCCAAGTCGCGCGGCACCTTTATCAAGGCGCGCACTTACCTTGAACACCTGAACCCCGAATACCTGCGCTACTACTACGCCGCCAAGCTCGGCCGCGGCGTGGACGACCTGGACCTGAACCTCGAAGACTTCGTGCAGAAGGTCAATTCCGACCTCGTCGGCAAGGTCGTCAACATCGCCAGCCGTTGCGCCGGGTTCATCCACAAAGGCAACGGCGGCATGATGGTCGACCGCAACGCCGCCCCGGAACTGACCGACGCCTTCCAGGCCGCCGCTCCGTCCATTGCCGATGCTTACGAGAACCGCGATTTCGCCCGCGCCATGCGCGAGATCATGGCGTTGGCCGACCGCGCCAATGCCTGGATCGCCGACAAGGCGCCCTGGGCACTGAACAAGCAGGACGGCATGCAGGATGAAGTCCAGGCCATCTGCGCCACCGGCATCAACCTGTTCCGCCAACTGGTGATCTTCCTCAAGCCAGTGCTGCCGAACCTGGCCGCCGATGCCGAGCGTTTCCTGAACGTCGAGCCGCTGGGCTGGACCGACCTGAAAACGCTGCTGACCAACCATCAGCTGAAAGCTTTCACCCCGCTATTGACCCGTATCGAGCCTGCCAAAATCGAAGCCATGATCGAATCTTCCAAGGAAGACCTCGCCTCCACTGAAACCGCCGCCCAGCCGAGCGGCAATGGAGAGCTGACCAAGGAGCCCATCGCGGCCGAAATCGCGTTCGACGCCTTTGCCGCCGTGGACCTGCGCATCGCGCTGATCGAGAAGTGCGAGTTCGTGGAAGGCGCCGACAAGCTGCTGCGCCTGACCCTCGACATCGGCGATGCCAAGCGCAACGTGTTCTCCGGCATCAAGAGCGCCTACCCGGATCCAAGCAAGCTGGAAGGTCGCCTGACCCTATACGTCGCCAACCTCGCCGCGCGCAAGATGAAGTTCGGCGTCTCCGAAGGTATGGTGCTGGCCGCCGGCCCTGGCGGTGAAGAGATCTACCTGCTGAGCCCTGACAGCGGTGCAAAGCCCGGTCAGCGCGTGAAGTAACGTATGGGTATAGCCGCCGGGCCGTCCGGTAAGGCGGCATACCGCTTGGTGCATCTCTCGCACCGCAGCGATCTGCACAACCGCGGAGACGGCCATGACCGATACGCCTGATCCAAGCAAGTGCCCTCTCTGCGGTCAACCCAACGCCTGCGGTCACTGCGACTCAACAACCGCTGCTCAGCCCTGCTGGTGCTTTAGCGTTGTCATAGTCCCAGACGTCCAACGGCGAATACCAGATGAGGCGCAAGGCAAAGCCTGTATTTGCGCGCGTTGCGCTCGCGGGGAATGAAACCTCGTTTTGTCAGTCACATGGCAGCTTGATTGAAGCGGCAAACGCGCATGTCCCGTTCTGGTAAGGATTCACAATGGATTGGCTTCACCTGATTGTTTTGTCCCTTCTTCAGGGCATCACCGAATTTCTCCCGATTTCCTCCTCTGCCCACCTTATTCTCCCGTCCCAGGTCCTCGGCTGGCCGGACCAAGGCCAGGCGTTTGACGTAGCCGTGCACGTCGGCACCTTGTTCGCCGTGCTCATCTGCTTTCGACATGAAGTGATTGCCACCACCCGTGGCTGGCTGGCGCATGTATTTCGCCAACAAGTCAGCGCAGAAAGTCGCCTGGGCTGGGCGATTATCATCGGCACGCTACCGGCAGCGATTATCGGATTGCTACTGGAGGACTACATCGAGCAGTACACACGCTCAATGCTGTTCATTGCCGCCACCACGATTATTTTCGGGTTGCTGCTGTGGTATGCCGATATCAAGGGCAGGCGTGTTGCCGAAATGGAGCAGATGACCTGGAAGAGCGCACTGATTATTGGCGTTGCGCAGGCGCTGGCATTGATCCCGGGCACATCCCGCTCGGGCATCACCATGACCGCGGCTCTGCTGCTTGGCTTTACCCGTCAATCCGCCGCGCGGTTCTCGTTTCTGCTGTCGATTCCGTTGATTCTCGCCGCCGGCGGGCTTAAGGCTGTCGAACTCGCCCAGTCAGGGGAAGCAGCGCAGTGGAATGACATCTTCCTCGGTGCAGCGCTTTCATTCATCGCTGCATTCCTCTGCATCAAGCTCTTCCTCAAGGCGCTGGACGCCTTGGGCATGCTGCCATTCGTGATCTATCGACTACTGCTGGGCGTCGCCTTGCTGTTCATCGCGCTGTAAACGTGCCCGAGCTACTCGCGGCTCGGCGATGGGCCGAGCCGCGAGGGCTTATGCATCAAAGCGCGTCGATGCGATAGCCGATGCGTGGGAAATGCACGTGGACCAGGCCGGCGCGATCGTCTTCTCGACGCACGATAAGCTCTTCAACGCCCGCAAACACGAGTTCGCCTTCCACTGGGTCCGTGCCGTAGTCCACCGCCGAAATGGTGACCCGCTGGCCAGCCTGAAAACCGTTGGGGTCGAAGAACGCTTCGTCCGGTAACGCGGCCGGCGTGGTCGCGCGCGAGGCAGCCAGCGCGTCTGCAGCCGACAGCTCGCTGTAAGCGCCATGGCCGACACCCAGTACCTTGCCCAGCCAGGCAGCGATTTCTGGATAATCGTCGACCAGCGGTGCGGTGACCGGTGTGCCCTTGAGGAACCACAGGCAATGGGCGACCGCAAAGTCGGCCACGCAGGGCGCGCCGCCTAACAGAAACTCGCCCTCCTCACGTGCCAGTTGCTGCTGCAGCCGCGCCATCAGCACCGGCCATTGGCTCTTGGCCTGCTCCAGTGGGATGCGAGCCACGGATCCGCCGCTAAACAACGCCGCGCGATCCTTGCTGAACACTTGCACGAATTCCTTGGGCACTTGAGCGAACCGAGCCGCCATGGACTCGGGCTGGAAGACCAGGCTCACCGCATGCAGAAACAGCACTGAATCCGCCCACTGCGCCAACGTCGCAGCGACGAATTCCTGGCCCTCCGGAAACAACGCCGGTGTGCTTTTCTCGGCCTCGAGGCGTCGGGCCATCAGCGCAGTATCGCAGTACACATCGGCACCGATCTGCAACACCGGCGTGCGCCGATATCCACCGGTCAGCGCAGTGAGATCTGGCTTGGGCATGACCGGCGGAATGGCCACAGAACGCCAGGACAGCTGCTTGAAACCCAGCATCAGACGCGCCTTTTCGGCGAAGGGAGAAGTGGGATAGTGGTGCAGAATGATCTCGTGCATTGCAGGCTCCGCCGTACGTTTAGGGGGACCAGCAGCTTACTCGCGCGCGATGAGGCAGCCTACCCGTTCAGCTGATTGCCTGACTATTCACCGGGCCGCAGCCAGCGGACGTAGCAACGAGCAGCTCCTTGGCCGGCTTCTTCAATCGCTTGATCGCTCGCTCACGCCGTAATGCATCGCCCTTGCTCTCACAAGCTTCGACGTAGACCAACGCCACCGCTGGACTCGAATGGAAAAAGCGCGCCCCTTTACCGTTCTGATGCGCGGCAAAGCGCCGCTGAGCGTCGTCGCTTATCCCGCAGTACAGCGCGCCGTTGGCGGCCCGCACCAGGTAAACGAACCAGGGCTTTGCAGAGGGGACGGTCATTCGAAGGAAATCCCACGAGGAAAAACAGAACAATCAGCCCATGGCGGACAGCCCAACCATGGCGGGCGAATTCTCCCGGTCCGAGGCGATCGCGGCAAGCTGCTGCACACGACCGGCTCTGCAACGTCTCGACATACATGAGCCCGACGAGGATGACCAAACGGTTCAGAGCGGCCCCGGAACGGTCGTCGTGGCCGCTTCGCTTAGCAAAGTCCGTCGATCCTGTCGAGATATGGTGGCGGTTCGCCTTTGCGTATACTGCGCCGATGTTTGCCCAAACCGCGTTCCGCAAGCGCTGCACCTCCTGGTTGCTGGCGACCGGACTCCTCCTGATGCTTAGCAGCTGCGCTGAACCGCCCAGCGCGCTTGAGCGTATACAGGAGGAAGGCGTACTGCGCGTGATCACCCGTAACAGCCCATCTACCTATTTCCAAGACCGCAACGGCGAAGCCGGCTTCGAGTACGAGCTGGTCAAACGCTTCGCCAGTCATCTCGGCGTCAAGCTGCAGATCGAAACCGCGGACAGCATCGAAGACATCTTTACCCGTTTGAACCGCCCGGGCGGTCCGACCCTGGCCGCGGCTGGCCTGGTTGCCAGCGAAGGACGCAAGAACATTGTGCGCTTCACCCAGCCCTACTTGGACGTCACCACGCAAGTGGTTTATCGCCGGGGGCAACGTCGACCGACTCAGCCCGAAGACATGGTCGGCAAGCGCATCCTCGTCCTCAAAGGCAGCAGCCAGGCGGAAAAGCTTCGGTCGTTGCAGGCCGAGCTGCCGGATCTGCGTTTTGAGGAATCCGACGCCGTCGAGGTGGTCGACCTGCTACGCATGGTTGATGAAGGCCAGGTTGATCTGACGCTGGTGGAGTCCAACGAACTGGCACTCAACCAGGTGTATTTCACCAATGCCCGGGTGGCATTCGATTTGGGCGAGCAAAACAGCCTGTCGTGGATCATCGGTAAGGACGAAGACGACAGCGTGCTCGAAGCCGCGAATCAGTTTCTCGATTTGGCCCGGGAGAACGGCACGCTGCAACGATTACGCGAGCGCTATTACGGCCACGTCGACGTGCTCGGCTACGTTGGTGCGTACGCCTTTGCCAAACACCTGCAGCAGCGCCTGCCGCGCTATGAAAAGGTCTTCCGGGAAACGGCCAAGGCACACGGCGTTGACTGGCGGTTACTGGCGGCGATCGGCTACCAGGAATCGCATTGGCAACCTGAGGCCACCTCGAAAACCGGCGTGCGCGGCCTGATGATGCTGACCCTCAATACCGCTAAAGCCATGGGCGTGACCAACCGCCTTGACCCGGTCCAGAGCATTCAGGGCGGCGGCAAGTACATTGCCCGAGTTCACGCCAATCTGCCTGACAGTATCAAGGAGCCGGATCGGACCTGGTTTGCCCTGGCCGCCTACAACGTTGGCGGGGGCCATTTGGAAGATGCGCGCAAACTGGCCGAAGGCGAAGGGCTGGACCCAAACAAGTGGCTGGACGTGAAACAGATGCTGCCACGCCTATCCCAAAAGCAGTGGTACACCAAGACGCGCTACGGTTACGCGCGCGGCGGCGAGCCGGTGCACTTCGTCGCCAACATCCGCCGCTATTACGACATCCTGACCTGGGTAACCCAACCGCAGATGGAAGGTCAGCAGTTGGTGCAAAACGAGATTCATATCCCCGGCATCAACAACACCGACCTCGGCGAGATCCTGCCGCCGCTCTGACTCATCTTTGCGAAGGTCAAGGCCGCCCGATCGATGCGAAGCATCCTCCGGTATGCTCGGCCAGCGCCTGCGCTGCCAACTCCACCTCGAGCCCTCTGCGCCCCGCGCTGACATAGATGCTCGGCTGCGTCTGTGCCGAGCTGTCAATGAACGTCCGCAACCGCTTCTTCTGGCCCAGCGGGCTGATACCGCCCACCAGATAACCCGTTGCGCGCTGCGCTGCCATCGGATCAGCCATGTCGACCTTCTTCACCTTGGCCGCTTGCGCCAGCGCTTTCAGATCGAGGCTCCCGGCGACCGGCACCACCGCCACCAGCAACTCGTTCTTTTCGCTGCAGGCCAACAACGTTTTAAATACCCGCGCGGGCTCAAGGCCAAGTTTCTCGGCCGCTTCCAGTCCGTAAGAGGCGGACTTCGGGTCGTGCTCGTAGCTGTGGATGTGATGCTCGGCCTTGGCCTTTTTCAGCAGATCGATGGCAGGGGTCATGACAGAACGGATCGCGGGAATGAGACCGCTACAGTAGCCAAAAACAAGACAGCCCGCACGGGGTGCGGGCTGGCATGTTTTGCTTGGCGTAATGCACGACTCCGAGAGGCGACTCAGGCCACCTTTGCTCGCTGTGCGGTACGTAGCTGCCGCGCGGCAGCAACCATATTAACCAGCGCCGCCTCGGTCTCCGGCCAGCTGCGGGTTTTCAAGCCGCAGTCCGGATTGACCCAGAGCCGCTCGGCCGGGATACGCTCGCAAGCCTTTTCCAGCAACTGAACCATCTCACCGGTATCCGGCACCCGCGGCGAATGGATGTCATACACGCCCGGGCCAATGTCGTTGGGATAGTCAAACGCGCGGAACGCTTCAAGCAGCTCCATCTGCGAACGCGACGTTTCGATGGTGATGACGTCGGCATCCATCGCGGCGATCGACTTGATCACATCGTTGAACTCGCTGTAACACATGTGGGTGTGGATCTGCGTTTCGTCACGCACACCGCTGGCACTCAGACGAAACGCCTCAACTGCCCAGTCGAGGTAGCCTTGCCACTGAGCCCGGCGCAACGGAAGACCTTCGCGAAACGCCGCCTCGTCGATCTGTACGATTCTGATGCCCGCCGCCTCGAGATCGCAGACCTCGTCGCGGATCGCCAACGCCAGCTGCCGGGCCTGCTGCTCACGACTGAGATCGTCGCGTGTGAATGACCACATCAGCATGGTCACCGGACCGGTCAGCATGCCCTTCATGACTTTCTTGGTTTGCTGCTGAGCGTAACGAATCCACTCCACCGTCATCGGTGCCGGACGGCTCAGGTCACCATAGATGATCGCCGGCTTGACGCAGCGCGAGCCGTAGCTCTGCACCCAGCCAAAACGTGTGAACGCGTAACCGTCGAGCTGCTCGGCAAAATACTCCACCATATCGTTACGCTCGGCCTCGCCGTGCACCAGCACGTCCAGGCCCAGCTGCTCCTGTACCGCCACCGCATGACGGATTTCCGCCTGCATCGCCTCGGTGTAATCACTCAGCGCGAGCTGACCTTGCTTGAAGGCCTGACGCGCCAGGCGGATGCCCGGCGTCTGGGGAAAGGAGCCAATGGTCGTGGTCGGGAACCTCGGGAGATCGAGCCGCGCGCGCTGCTTGTCGATTCGCTCAGCAAAGGGTGACTGACGGTGACTATGGCGCGGCTCGATTGCAGCCAAACGCGCCTGCACTTCGGGTTTGTGGATACGCGGCGATCGCGAGCGAGCAGCCTGTACCGCACGGCTAGCACGCAACACATCCTGTACCTGTTCATCGTCCGGAACGTTCAGCGCGCGCGTCAGTATCGAGACTTCTGCACACTTCTGTACGGCAAAGGCGAGCCAGCTTTTGAGCTCAGCATCCAGCCGATCCTCTCTCGCCAGGTCGACGGGTGTATGCAACAGCGAACAGGAAGGCGCCAACCATAACCGCTCGCCGAGCCGCTCGGCAGCATGACGCAGCACGTTCACGGCGCGGTCCAGGTCGCAGCGCCAGACGTTGCGGCCGTCCACCATGCCAAGCGAAAGGACCTTATAGGCCGGCAGTCGATCGAGAATGACCGGGTACTGCTCCGGCGCGCGTACCAAATCGATGTGCAAACCATCCACTGGCAACGAGACGGCCAGGCCCAGATTGTCTTCCAGACCGCCAAAGTAGGTCGCGACCAGCTTCTTCAACGGCGCACGCTGTAACAGGTTGTAGGCGCGCTCGAAGGCATTCTTCCAGTCCTGAGGCAGATCCAGTACCAGAATCGGCTCGTCAATCTGTACCCATTCGACGCCCTGCGCCGCCAGTCGCTCGAGCACCTCACCATAGACTGGCAGTAGCCGGTCGAGCAGCTCCAGCTTGTCGAAGGCCTCGCCCTTGGCTTTGCCTTGCCAGAGGTAGGTCAGCGGGCCAATCAGTACCGGTTTGACCGCATGCCCCAGCGCTCGCGCTTCCTCGACCTCCTCAAACAGCTGCGTCCAGAACAGCCCGAATTGCTGATCCGCGGTGAACTCGGGGACGAGATAGTGATAGTTCGTATCGAACCACTTGGTCATCTCCTGCGCCTGCGCGCCGCCACAGCAACCTTTAGTGACCCCGCGCGCCATGGCGAACAGGGTATCCAGGGTGGGTACGCCATCCTCGGGGCGGAACCGTTCGGGAACCACTCCGAACATCAACGAGTGTGTCAGTACTTGGTCGTACCAGGCGAAATCTCCCACCGGCAGTAGATCAATGCCGGCGTCAGCTTGTAGCTGCCAATGCGCGGCGCGCAGCTGGCGTCCGATCTGCCGGAGCTCATCCTCGCTCAAGTCGCCCTTCCAGTACGCTTCGAGTGCCTTTTTCAGTTCACGGTCGGCGCCGATGCGCGGAAACCCCAGGGAATGAGCGACAGCCATAACAATCTCCAATTCGTTTCGCTTTTGATTGGTAGATTGTCGGGGCCATCGCCGAGTGAGACAACCTCATGTTATTTGTCTTAGCTATCAAATCTATTCATGTTGGACCTTTTGCTGCGTCTGTTCTCTAACTATCAGACGCAGCGGGGAACAACGGATGATAGGTGAGCAACAGCCGCAGAATCTCAGGTCGCTTCTCGACCAGCTTGGACACGCAGGCGAACCCGACGGCCCCGTTACCATTGACGACATGCTTGAAGCGACAGGCTACCGCAGCTTCGGCGCGCTGCTGCTGGTACCGGGCTTGCTTGTTTTCTCGCCACTGTCGGGCATCCCCGGCTTGCCGACGTTCTTTGCCGTGATGGTGGGGCTGATCGCGCTTCAGTTGCTGATCGGACGTAATCACTTCTGGTTGCCTCGCTGGCTGCTTCAGCGCTGCGTGTCACGCAGCAAATACCGTCGCGCCCTAGCCTTCCTCAAGCGTCCGGCCAAACAGATCGATCGCCTGCTGCGACATCGGCTGACATTCCTCACAGAGGGCGTCGCGGTGTACGTCAACGCGCTGGTATGTGTACTGATTGCCGCGACGATGCCACCGCTGGAACTGATCCCGTTCGGCAACTCCCTCGCCGGCGCGGCGCTGAGCTGTCTCGGATTGGGCATGATGGCGCGCGACGGTGCATGGGTGCTCATAGCCTTTCTGGCTCTGTGCGCCCTGGCCTATCTGCTGAGTCGTATCTGGATGTGATACGCGGGTGCAGTGGCTGACTTACACATCTGCTTCGACGATTCGACAACGGGCATCTCGCTGGGACACACTTGGCCATCACAATGAGCGATGTTCAAGACGCCGATCTCTTTGGCAGCACTCGAAATCCCGCCTTGTTAACCGAAGCAGCAGGAAGTCCGCCGCATGCTGGAAATTCGTCACCTGAAAACCCTTCATGCGCTGCGCGAAACTGACAGCCTCGTCGAAGCCGCCGAACGCTTGCATCTCACTCAGTCCGCCCTGTCGCACCAGTTCAAGGAGCTGGAGGAACGCCTGGGCGTCCAGCTCTTCGTGCGCAAGACCCGCCCGGTTCGCTTCACCAGTGCCGGTTTACGCCTGCTACAGCTGGCGGACAGCGTGCTGCCGCAACTGCGCAGCGCTGAACGCGACCTCGCCAGGCTGGCCGGTGGTACTGCCGGACGCCTGCACATGGCGATCGAGTGCCACAGTTGCTTTCAGTGGCTGATGCCGACTATCGATCAGTTCCGCGATGCCTGGCCGGAAGTCGAACTGGACCTGGCGTCGGGGTTTTCCTTCGCACCGCTGCCGGCTTTGGCCAGGGGAGATCTGGACTTGGTTGTCACCTCCGATCCGGTCGAGCTGCCCGGCATCACCTATGTGCCGCTGTTCACCTACGAAGCGCTGCTGGCCGTCGCAAATCAGCACCCACTGGCGAACCGGCCTTACGTGCGGGCCGAAGACTTGAGCAGCGAAACCCTGATCACCTACCCGGTAGAGCGCGACCGCCTCGATATTTTCACCCGTTTCCTTGAGCCCGCCGACATCGAACCCGCGCAGGTTCGTACCTCGGAACTTACCGTGATGATGATGCAGTTGGTGGCCTCCGGTCGCGGCGTGTGCTGCGTGCCGAACTGGGCACTGCATGAATACAGCACGCGCGGCTACGTCACTGCCAAACGGCTCGGCGAGAAAGGCCTGTTCGCGACGTTGTTTGCCGGCATTCGGGCCGACATGCTGGATTCGCCCTTCATGCGCGACTTTTTGCTGACCGCCAAAGACACCTCGTTTGCTACGCTCGAAGGCGTCAGCGCAGCGTCGAAAGCGAAATGACTCAGGCCTGCCGGTAGGGCAGTGCGTCGCACGCCGCCTCGGCATAGCGCAGCACGCCCGCCCGCTCCTGCTGGAGAAAGTCGCTGACCGCAGCACGCAACCCTGGATGCTCCAGGTAGTGCCAGGAGCGCGTGATCACCGGTTCGAAGCCCCGGATCAGCTTGTGTTCGCCCTGCGCACCGGCATCAAACCGAGGCAAGCCCGCGGCAATTGCTTGGTCGATGCCCTGATAGAAGCAAGTCTCGAAATGCAGCCGATCGAATTCGGCGAGGCAACCCCAGTAGCGGCCATACAGCCCGCATGCGTCCATCAGGCTGAATGCCATCGCCACTAACCGGCCACCCTGACGGGCGAGCACCACGCGGATCGCTTCCGGCATACGCTCGGCCAGCAAACTGAAAAAGCTGCGCGTGAGGTACGGCGCCTGGCCACGCACGTGATAAGTGTTGGCATAGCACGCATAGACGAAATCCCACTCTGCCTCGCTGAGCTGGTGGCCTTCGCGCCAGTCGAATTCGATCCCCTGCCCCACCACCTGCTCGCGCTCCTTTCGCAGCTGCTTGCGTTTGCGCGACGTCAGCGCGTCAAGGAAATCCTGGAAATCACGGTAGCCGCGGTTGTGCCAATGAAACTGACAACCGATGCGCTCCAGCCAGCCTTCGCGCGCGTGCAATACGGCGTCGGCGTCCGGCTCGGTGAAGTTAACGTGCAGGCTGGAATGCCCTTGCGCGTCAAGCTCGGCCGTGAGCTGATCAAGCAACCGCGCCGCCGCCTCGCGATCACCGAGTAGCCGTGCGCCGGTCACTGGAGAGAACGGCACCGCGCAGAGCAGCTTGGGGTAGTAGTCGATGCCGGCGCGATGACAGGCGTCGGCCCAGGCCCAATCAAACACGTACTCGCCGTTGGAGTTGGTCTTGCCGTACAGCGGTAGCGCGGCGATCACGTCACCCTGCGCATCACTGAGGACCTGATGATGCGGACGCCAACCGGTGCGACCCCCGACGCTGCCGCTGTCTTCCAAAGCGGACAGGAAAGCGTGCCTTAGAAATGGCTGAGGATTATCGGCAAGCAATGCATCCCAACGAGCGGGATCGATATCGGCAAGGCGGGACAGGGTCTGAATAGGCATGCGCGCCAGTCTGGCCTGTAACCGGGACGAAAAAAAGCCCCATAAACATGGGGCTTTATAAGGAGCATCGCGAGCGTAGCGGTGTTGCTTAGAAGACGTATTGGGCGCGCAGGGAAATGGCGTCGCCGTCGTCGTCGCCATTGGCGTTGACCACGTCATCCACACTGGTCTTCAGGTAGTTGGCGGAGATCTTTACCGCCTCGTTGGCATACCAGTTGACGCCGATGGTGTGAGTCTTCGCGGCGGCCTCGGCACTGTCGACCGTCAAGCCGGCCACTGGCACGGCGCCACCTTCACCAACCGGCAACATGGCCGTTTCGTCAACCGTGATGTTGTCGTAACGGTAGAAGACCTCCCACGCGCCGAGTTGCTTGTTCTCGGGCTTGATCTTGTCGAACTTGCCGCCATCAAGCTTGTAGCTGCGTGACTCACCGGTAAGTGTGTAGGCGAGCTGGACGTTGTAGCCGGTGGCTTCCAGATCGTTGTCATTGCCGTTCAGCGCGGCGTCGCCATCCGCGTTGCGGGTGAGGTACTCGCCCTGGACGGAGAATGGGCCGATCATGTACGCCGCTTCGAGGCCCCAGGCCTGGTCAGTGCCGTCAAGCGCGGCGCCACCAAACAATGCGCGGTTACCATTCGGGCCGTCTTCGGTGGTGCCGCGGACCGACAGGCGCGATTCGATTTCTTCTTCAAAGCCCGCTTCGACCTCACGTGTAGCGAAATTCAGGCCGAAGTGCAGCACTTGGTCATCTTGAACGATCGGCGCGACCACACCACGAGCGATGAAGGAGGTGTTGTTCTGGCCATCTTCATCCTCGTTTCCGCTCTGACGGTATCCACCGATCTCACCATGGAACATGCCTGCCGTTGCGCGCAACCGGATGCCTTCGCCGTCTTCATGGCTATTCAGCCAGGGCGCCAGGTCATACATGGCCGACCGCTCGATCGCAGTGATCCATTTGGAACTGACCGCTTCTTCCAGACCGAAAGTCGGGTTGATGCGGCCTATCGATAGTTGCACGGGCTTCCAACCGTTGTAGTGGATCGCCAGTTCATCCCAGCTGCTCGAGCTGTCGCCGAAGTTGCGGTTGAACGTATAACCCCAGTCGGTAAAGGCCACACCCGATATCTCGATACGTGCCCGGCGGAAATAGGTCTCGTCAGCACGCTCACCGTTTTGGGTGTAGAAACCATCGAAGCTGTCGGCATCGGCTTGCAGACGACCGTTGATCTTGAAAGAGAACTCCTTGTCCGTCGTTCCTACTTCCAGACCACCCTTGGTCTTGATCATGATATCGGCGCCATCGGTGGTGACGGTGCCGGCGAAAGCCTGGGCGGAAACGGCCAGAGCGAGGGCGCTGGCGGCGAAACCGGCGAAGTGCTTACGGATCATCAAAATTCCCCTTAAAGGTCAGCGTTGGTGAACACAGGAGGCTGGCTCTTTGTGCTGCGGGAATCTTGGCCAGCCGGTGTGTCAGTCAAGTGGCTGTTCGATAAAGGTTTTATTACACAAGGAACTAAAAGGACGGCCGCTTATCGCAGCAGTGCACAAGCCCTCCGTCTGCTTTGGCCGCCCACCGCGCCTTCCGGAGTGAAAAACAGGCACAAAAAAGGCGGACCTAAGTCCACCCTTTTGTCGTCGCGCGGCGATCAGTGCTTGCGCAGAATCACGCTGCCTATGGAGTAACCGGCGCCGAAAGAGCTGAGCACGCCCAGGCTGCCGCTGGGCAGATCATCCTGATGCTTGTGAAACGCAATGACCGAACCGGCTGAACTGGTGTTCGCATAGGTATCCAGAATCACCGGCGCCTCCTCCGGGCTCGCGTCACGGCCGAGCAGCTTGCGCACGATGAGATGATTCATGTTCAGGTTGGCCTGATGCAACCAGAAGCGCTTGACCTGACCGACTTCAATATCATTTTCCTTCAGGTGCTCACCGATTAGCTCAGCCACCATCGGGCAGACTTCCTTGAATACCTTGCGGCCTTCCTGGACGAACAGCTTGTCCGGGTTGGTCATGTATTCCTCGGCAGTACGGTTGAGGAAGCCGAAGTTGTTGCGAATGTTGTTTGAAAATTCGGTAACCAGCCGGGTGCTGACGATATCCCACTGATGGGCAGACGTGGCCTGATCGGCGCGCTCGACGATGACCGCCGTGCACGCGTCGCCGAAAATGAAGTGGCTGTCACGGTCGCGGAAGTTCATGTGGCCTGTACAGATTTCCGGATTGACCATCAGGATCGCCCGCGCCTGGCCCAGCTGAACCGAGTTGGCTGCATTCTGGATACCGAAGGTGGCCGAGGAGCACGCCACGTTCATGTCGAAACCGAAGCCTTTGATGCCCAGTGCGGCCTGTACTTCGATCGCAACCGCCGGGTAGGCGCGCTGTAGATTGGAACAGGCAACGATTACGCCATCGATATCGGCGGCTGTCTTGCCGGCGCGCTCCAGCGCTTGCTGGGCGGCTTTGACCGACATCTCGCAGAGAATGGACCACTCGTCGTTGCTGCGTTCCGGGATGCGAGGAACCATGCGGTCCGGATCCAGGATGCCGGCTTTGTCAGTGACGAAGCGGCTCTTGATGCCGGACGCCTTTTCGATGAACGCCGAGCTGGATTCCGGCATTGGCTGGACATCACCCGCTTCGATCGCTGTCGCATTCTCATCGTTGAAACGACGTGAGTAGGTGTTGAAAGACTCAACCAGCTCATCGTTGGAAATGCTCTGGGCAGGGGTGTAAAGGCCGGTACCGCTGATGACGACGTTATGCACAGTCGTTCCTCTCGAATATTGGCTGATCATAGTCGGGCGTCGGAACAGGAGCGAAGCCGGCCAACGCCGATGCGATCGTTCATGCCGCGTCTGTTTATATGGCGGCTATTGTGCACGAAAACCTAACAGAATCTGCAGCGGCGCCTTGAAAAGGCAGACAAAACGATCACAGCGTGAGAACGCCGTCATCGTTGTTCGCAACCGCGCGTAACGACCTGGAATCAGATGCCTCGACGCACGCTGCGCGCCGGCCAGGGACGGCTATCGGTTATTCTTGCGACTCCACTCAGCAGGACCGTCCAATGAGAGACCCACTTGCGGAACTGATCCGCCTGATCAGCTCCGGTTGCATGAGCGACGAAGAGATCACCCGACTCGCCGATGAAGCGGCTCAGGCGTATGCCGACCCGCAGGGCTTTCTTCAGGCCAATCCGGACATCATTTACGATGATGACTTCCCCATTCCCTTGGGTGAATGGATGGTCGTAGGTAGCCTGCCGGATACCGTGCTGTTCCAGGCCGATGATTACCAGGCATTGTTCGAGCAGATTCTCGGCTCGTTCGGTCCGGATGTTCCCTTCGTGCTCAAAGCCAAGCAGCTTGCCAAGACCGAACCGTTGAAAGCGCTCAACCGCATCCAGACACAGCTCAGCAGCCTTTATCCCGAGAAAGGCGGTTATGTACTGGTGGATTTCAGCGAGCCGCTGGACGACGAATTACAGGCTGTTCTCGTCTACACAAGCGATCTGGATCGGGTCATGGCGCTCGCGGTCGAGATCGGCATTTATGCCGCGCCGGCGCTGGCGGCATTACAGGCTGAACAAGGGCGATAGCTCGCCACGCGCTGTTCGGTTTCGCGACTAGCGCCGCCGCAGGGGTTCGAGCAAGGGTGACAGGCCGTTATGGTCGATCTCCTGCATCAAAGCGAGTAGCTGTCCAAGCTCACCTGGCGGGAAACCGACCCGGGCGAACCAGTTCAGGTAATTGCCCGGCAGATCGGCGATCAGGCGCCCCTTGTATTTGCCGTAGGGCATCGTTTGGGTCACCAGGCGTTGAAGGTCTACGGGTTTCATGGCTGCCCTTCGATCGAGGAGCGCGAATACTGCCATAGCCTGACAAGGACGGCAGCTCGCTTCGGCTGGACCGTTTCGTAATAAAGCTGGGAACGACACAAACCGGGCGCATCTAAAGCCTTTCGCCATCCCCCGTCAGCCCGCGGTGCAGCTGGCGTCTATGTTGCGCCGAGCCTTGCTAGAAATTTCCTATCGCCGTGATAGACCGACGCTATTTAGCAGACGACCTCGTTTGGCTCTAGGCCTTCTGTACGACCCCGTCGATACAGGAATCCACCAATGAATGCGTTCGCTCGCTCCTGCTTGGCCTTCGCGCTGGGCACCGCTCCGTTTACGCCCGTCGTGCATGCCGCCGAGGGCGACAAGCCAACCAGTTACAGTCCGGTCGTTATAACCGAGCATTTCGAGTCGATCATGCAACGCATGTCCGCCGACAAGCCCGCCATCCTTGAGAAACACATGGTGCTGCTGAGGGACCGCTATGACCTGGGCGACAACCCGGCGGAAGGCGTCACCATGGCTCGAGGCAAACCGATACAAACCGGCGTGCGCGTCAAATTGGCGGACGGTAGCTGGGCCGAACTGGCGCAATTGAGCCCAGAAGAAGTCCGCGAGCAACAGCGCTTCCCAGCCGGATTCATGCCGTTGCCGCACCCGAACCATCCGGAAGGCGGGATGGTTTTCCCCCAGTTCCACATTGATGAGGTCAACGAAATCGAGGGCCGAGACCTGACGCGCTTTGACTTGGATTTCGATCTGCCCGACCACTTTTTGCCGGAGTTTCCGCCACCGATCTATCTCACCACGCGCCCCGATCTTGGCGACGTCTCGCAGGGCAAGCTGGTGAACATCCGCAATTACTTCGAGCTGTTCAACGGCATTCTCAACCCCAAGCAGCTCGAAGGGCTGAGACTGCTTGTGTCGACCTTCCCGCAACAGCAATTCAATGCCACCGACGACCGACGCAGCGAGCATCCACACACGGGCGTCGCCTGCCTGGACTGCCATGCCAACGGCCACACCAATGCTGCCACTCACCTGGCCGGTGATGTTCGGCCGCAAAAATTTCGCCACCGCATCGACACGCCAACCCTGCGCGGTGTGAACGTGCAGCAGATTTTCGGCTCCCAGCGCGCACTGAAGACGGTAGAGGATTTCACTGAGTTCGAGCAGCGTGCCGCCTATTTCGACGGTGACATCGTGATGGCCGCGAAGAAGGGCGTGAACGTGCTTGAGCGCGGCAGCCAGGTGCACTTCATGGGTGAATTTCAGGCGCTGCTGGACTTCCCGCCCGCGCCTAAACTCAACGTCGAGGGTCGGCTTGATCCGGCCAAGGCTACCGAACAAGAGCTGCGTGGAGAGCAGGTCTTTCATGGCAAGGGGGCCTGTGCAGGCTGCCATGTGCCGCCCTACTACACCGATCACCTCATGCATAACCTACAGACCGAGCGCTTTTACGCGCCTCAGGAGTACCACGGCGTCATGGCCGTGGGAGACGGACCGATCAAGACCTTCCCGCTACGCGGCATCAAGGATTCGCCGCCGTACCTGCACGACGGTCGTCTGCTGACGCTGGATGACACCGTGGAATTCTTCAATCTGGTGCTGCAGCGTGGCCTGACTCAGGACGAGAAGGCCGATCTGGTGGCTTTCCTGCGCACGTTGTAAACAGGTTCTGACGGGTAATTAACGCGCGCTATTCCGCGCATAGCGATTGTCATGGCGTCTTTTGTCTTTTCGCTTGTCACAATCCCCACGCGCCGACGAATTCGTCGGCGCTCTGTCTCAATCAAGGAACCGTCGCATGACCAAGCCTGCCCAAACCAAGCCCGAACTGGACGATGCCGCCCTGGCCTTCGCTGAGCAGGTCTTCGACAGTACTCGCAAAGGCGACGCCGCCCGCCTTGCCGACCTGCTCGGTCGCGGGCTACCGGCGAATATCCGTAACCACAACGGTGACAGCCTGCTGATGCTCGCCTCTTACCATGGCCATCTCGACGCATCCCGCGTACTACTGGAACACGGCGCTGACCCGCAATTGCGCAATAACAAGGGCCAGACACCCCTGGCCGGCGCTGCCTTCAAGGGCGACTTGCCGATCATCAAGCTGCTGGTCGAACACGGCGCTGATGTCGAAGGCGCATCGCCGGATGGCAAGACCGCGCTGATGATGGCGGCGATGTTCAACCGCACCGAGATCGTCGAGTACCTGATTGCCAAAGGCGCGAACCCACATGCGGCTGACAGCAACGGCGCGACACCACTCGCCGCCGCAGCCATGATGGGCGCAACAGATACCCATGCACTGCTGAGCCGGATCGACAGCTGAGTAGCTGTCGCAGCTGCTTCGCCACGGGCCGCGAAACCTGCGTCCCGTGACGCGTCGTTGAACCATCGCGCCATCCTTCGCTCTTTGTGTACTGATCCGAAGCGGTCTGCCTCCCCTTGCTGTAGTGGTCTACTGATCCCGGACACCGATTTAGGCGAAAATCTTGCCGATAGAGAGATGTCTGATGAGCAAGCAGCGACGTACTTTTTCCGCCGAGTTCAAACGAGAGGCTGCGGCTCTGGTTTTGGATCAAGGCTACAGCCACATCGAGGCGTGCCGTTCACTGGGTGTGGTGGATTCCGCTTTGCGCCGATGGATCAAGCAGCTCCAGCAGGAGCGCAGCGGTATCACCCCGCAGAGCAAGGCGCTCACTCCTGAGCAGCAAAAAATCCAGGAGCTGGAAGCCCGGATCAACCGACTGGAGCGGGAGAAAGCGATTCTAAAAAAGGCTACCGCTCTCTTGATGTCAGACGAGTTCGAACGTACGCGCTGATAGACCAGTTGAGTGAGCAGGAGCCGGTAGACATGGTCTGTTCAGTGTTTGAAGTAACCCGCTCGTGTTATTACGCCCACCGTGCCCGGGGGCATCGCATTGATGCGCGTCGCGTGGCCCTGCGTAGCCAGGTCAATCAGCTATTCAGCGAGAGCCGTGGAGCTGCAGGCAGCCGCAGCATCTTAGGCATGATGCGGGAGGATGGCGTGGTGATCGGGCGTTTCCAGGTGCGTAGCCTGATGCGTGAGCTGGGGCTCGTCAGCAAGCAGCCCGGCTCTCATGCCTACAAGCAAGCGACGGTGGAGCGGCCCGACATTCCGAACCTGTTGAACCGCGAGTTCACTGTCGAACGCGCCAACCAAGTCTGGTGTGGCGACATTACCTACATCTGGGCACAGGGCCGCTGGCATTACTTGGCGGTGGTGCTGGATCTACACGTGCGCCGCGTTGTCGGCTGGGCATTCTCCGAAAAACCCGATGCGGAGCTGGCTGCCCGTGCGCTTGATATGGCCCATGAGCAGCGCGGTAGGCCGCAGCACGTGATGTTTCACTCCGACCAGGGCAGCCAATACGCCAGCCGCCTGTTCCGGCAGCGGCTGTGGCGCTACCGCATGCAGCAGAGCATGAGTCGACGCGGCAACTGCTGGGACAACGCGCCGATGGAACGGCTGTTTCGCAGCCTGAAGACAGAATGGATACCGTCGACGGGCTACATGACAGCCAGAGAGGCGCAGCGGGACATCAGCCATTACTTGATGCATCGCTATAACTGGTTGAGGCCTCATCAGGCCAATGCCGGACTGCCGCCCGCTGTAGCCGAAGAAAAACTTAACCCACTGTCCGGGATGGCTTGACCACTACATGCACAACGTGCACGGGGTAATCGCGCCCTTCCCATACCCGCCTTTCACCCCATCGTCCGAGGTCGACCATGACGGCGCACGCCCACCCGCCGACACCGCGCTTTTCGCCGCGCGCCATCCTGCTGATCGAACTGGCCCTCGCCATGGGCGGGTTTGCCATCGGCACCGGCGAGTTCGCCATCATGGGATTGATGCCCAACGTGGCGCAGGGGCTGGGCATCAGCGAGCCGCAGGTCGGCCACGTGATTAGCACCTATGCGCTGGGCGTCGTGGTCGGAGCACCACTGCTGGCGATTCTCGGCGCACGGCTGTTTCGTCGCCATTTGCTGCTGCTTCTGATGAGCTTTTTCGCGCTGGGCAACTTCGCCAGCGCCATGGCACCGGACTACCACTCCCTGATGGTGTTCCGCTTTATTGCCGGCCTGCCCCACGGCGCCTACTTCGGTGTGGCAATGTTGGTGGCCGCCTCGATGGTGCCGGCCGATCAACGGGCCAAAGCGGTCAGCCGCGTGCTGGCTGGCCTAACGATCGCCATTCTGATCGGCAACCCCACCGCGACCTGGCTGGGGCAATGGTTGAGCTGGCGCTGGGCGTTCGGCTTGGTCGGGATGGTTGCCTTGCTGACTGTGCTGCTGGTCGCCCTCTTTCTGCCACTGGACCGCAGCGAGCCCCGCAACAACCCGATGCGCGAACTGCGCGACTTCAATCGAAAGCCGGTGTGGCTGGCGCTGGCCATCAGCTCGATCGGCTTTGCCGGTATGTTCTGCGTGTTCAGCTATCTGGCACCCACGCTGCTCGACATCAACGGTGCCAGCGAGAAGTGGATCCCGGTGGGCCTGGCCGCGTTTGGGCTTGGGGCAATCATCGGCAACCTGTTCGGCGGCTGGCTGTTCGACCGGTTGGGCTTCAAAGCAATCGCCTGGCTGCTGCTCTGGAGTATTTTCGTCCTGCTGATTTTCCCCTTCGCCACCCATTCGCTGTGGACCCTCCTGCCCGCCGCGTTTGCCGTGGGCACCATGGTTTCGCTGTCGCCTGCGCTGCAGACACATTTGATGGATGTTGCGGCCGATGCACAAACCCTTGCGGCAGCCTCCAACCATTCAGCGTTCAACGTCGCCAATGCGCTCGGCCCGTGGCTGGGAGGGATGGCGATCAGCGCGGGGCTTGGCTGGTCCTCCACCGGGTACATCGGCGCCGCCACCGGTGTGATCGGCCTGTTGGTGTTCTGGTGGGCCTGGAACGTACGCAACGACGATGACAAGACGACAAGCGCCGCCGTCGCGTGCGATTGAGCGCCGTCCGGAAGCCCGTGATCGGATGCGCTGACGTTTGCGGAACCGCTCAACCCCAGCCCCTGGCCAACCCGCGAACGACTGCCCTCGCGACGTGACCCGCGGCGGCAGCACAGCGCAACGCTGCAATCTGCCGTAATGACTTGTCGTCGCGAGCCGCTTGCACGCGCTGCCCGCTGAACGCTCAATGTCCGCTCCACAGGAGGTGCTCCAACCGCATGCCAAGATTGCCGATTTTTCGCACCCGGGCTCGTGCCCTGTCATCACTCGTTGTCGCTGCAGTG
Organism: Pseudomonas sp. DNDY-54; assembly: GCF_019880365.1. Lineage (NCBI taxonomy): Bacteria > Pseudomonadati > Pseudomonadota > Gammaproteobacteria > Pseudomonadales > Pseudomonadaceae > Pseudomonas > Pseudomonas sp. DNDY-54. The sequence continues at coordinate 1,198,774 of NZ_CP082271.1, read as the reverse complement.
CTGGCTGTACTCCCGGTTGGCTGCTCGATGCTCGAAGAGAAAGAGCGTGAGCTGGTGTTTCGGATCGAGCCGGGCACCGCGAGTTGGTATCGAGGGCTGCCCAGCGAGGTGGAGGAACTGGTGCTAAGCACCCCTGAATTCGGGGACGCCCAAAAGATTCACGCCTGGTGGTGGCCCGGCGAGCAGGCCGATGCACCAGCGCTGCTCTACCTGCACGGCTCGCGCTGGAACCTCACCGGTCACCTGTTCCGGCTGGAACAGATCCGCTCGCTGGGCTTCTCGGTGTTGGCGATCGACTATCGCGGCTTCGGTCAAAGCCTTGGTGAGCTGCCGTCCGAAGCCAGCGTTTATGAAGATGCACGCATCGCCTGGGACCACCTGAAGACGCTCCAGCCCGATGCTGCCAAACGGCTGATTTACGGACATTCCTTGGGCGGAGCCGTGGCGGTGGACTTGGCCGCCGAGTTGGGCCGTAAAGCGGACCGCCAGGGCGAGCCACGAGAGGCGCGTGCGCTGATCATCGAGTCGACCTTTACGACCCTCGCCGACATCGCCACGGAGGTCGCCGACACCTCGTGGCCGATCCGCTGGCTGGTGTCGCAGAAGTTCGACTCCATCGACAAAATCGATGAGGTCGGTATGCCGTTGTTGCTGGTACATGGCACTCATGATCAATACGTACCCGCACGCTTCAGCGAAGAGCTGTACGCCGCGGCACGACAGCCCAAACAACTGCTGCTGGTAGAAGGCGGCAACCATAACAACGCGATGCGTGTGGGTCGCCCGGCCTACGCCGAGGCCATCCAGCAACTGCTATCGCAGCCGACAGATCGACAGGCGAGTGGCGATACCACCACCCTCGAGACGGCCGACACCAAGGGCTGACGACTCGACCCCGCTCAGGCCGTTCGCACAGCGCTCAGCAGGCCTTGCGGTCGGTCGAGTCGCCCGGTTGCGACGTCCAGGGGTTTCTGCCCTCGTCTATCCAAGCCAGGGTGGCCTGCCAAAAGCCCGACCGGTGACGCTCGTGGAACAGATCAAAATGCCCTACGCGCACCAACCCCAGTCCGTCCGGGCTGAGGCGCACATGCTCGCAGTGGCTGTTCTGGTAATAGCTCAGTCCGCGCTCGATGGCAGCTAAGGTGCCGTATTCATCGTCGCTGATGCTCACCGCGAGGATGGGCGCACGGATCGCGGCAAAGCGTTGCACCACCTCGTCACGCTCATGGACCGGATAGCTGTGTTCCAGCCGCGCCCGGCGAAAAGCCCACTCCCGCGCCACGCCGGCGGGCAAATCTTCCAGCCAGCCCAGCCGTCGCCCCGGAAAATACCCGCATAGCGCCGTCACCGTCGGCATGAACAGGTGCCATTTGACGAACATTTTCCAGCGCTGCGGGGCAGCGTAGTCCCGCCAGTAGGCGAATTGCGCGCCCACGCTGAGAAACCGATCGACCTGAGTCGCGGCGGTGGAAAAGCCCGGCAGGAAACCACCGATACTGTGCCCGACCGCGACCAACAACCCCTCCGGGTCGCGCGCACGCATCCAGCGCACCGCCGCGTCGAAATCGTAATCGCCCCAGTCACGCCAGCGAATGCTGACGTCACGCAAACTCGGGGGCCGCGACCCGCCGATGCCGCGGTAATCGTAGGTCAGCACGGCGTACCCCTGATCACGCAGGAAAGCGGCATAGCGCGCGTAATAGCGCGCCAGAACGCCGGTCGCACTGCTGACGATCACAGAGCCGCGTGCGTGACCGTCGGGCAGCCAGAGTTGCGCGGCGAGGGCATAACCGTCGCGACAGTGGAGAAGGATGTGCTCGGGCATAGGCGGTCGTCGGTCAGTGGGTCGGTTACAACCTTGCCCGCAGATGTCAGCTTTGGCCAGCGCCTCACGCTAGATAACGCGCCATGCCACATCACCCATCTCAGCGCACACGCCACGTCGTTGCCGCCGAAGCACACAACCTCACGTTGGCCCAATCGTTAACGAAGCCCGAAGCGGAACGGTCACGTTGCGCTTGTTGTCATTGCAAAACACCGTTGCGTGCCGCCCTTCCTGGCGGCACGCGGCATTATCCGTGCCACCGCTATCAGGGATTTCATGCGTATTCTGTTGGTTGAAGACGATCCGATACTCGCGCTGATTGCTGCCTCAACCCTGGAAGAGGCAGGCCACCACATTGTCGGTCCCGCTTATGGTGACCAAGACGCGCTGCGACTCGCTCAAAGCCAGTGCGCTGACATCGCGCTGGTTGACATTAATCTTGGCGGGCAAGATGAAGGCGTATCGCTCGCGCGCGACTTGCTTGAGCGGTACGGCATCGCCTCGGTATTCATCAGTGGCCAGCTCGAGGCGGCACGCAACAACGCCGACGCCGCACTAGGCCTGTTGCGCAAACCCTACGAACCAGAAGATCTGGCACGGTGTGTTGCGGTGGCGCACGCTATGCTCAACGGCTGCACGGTGTTGCCGACGCCCTTGCCGGCTTCACTGGAGATCTTTTCCCCTCGATACGCCAGCGATCGCACAGGAGCAGGAAGATGAGCCAGACGGATGGAAGCTCCGGTGAACTGCGGGACGGGATGGGCGAGCGCGAATTTCGCGAGCTGGCGGATAACGCTCCGGTAATGATCTGGCGGTCACGCACCGACAAGCTCTGCGACTGGTTCAACAAGCCGTGGCTGGACTACGTAGGCAAGCCGCACGAGCAACTGTTCGGCTATGGCTGGGCGGAGGATGTTCATCCTGATGATTACGACCGCTGCGTAGCCATATACAACAATGCCTTCGATGCCCGAGAGGCATTCACCATGCCCTACCGTCTCCGCCGTCGCGATGGGGTGTATCGGTGGTTTCTAGATAACGGAGCGCCGTTTTTTCGCAACGGGGAATTCGCCGGCTACTTCGGCAGCTGCATCGATATCACCGAGCAGCGCGAACTCGAAGAGCACCAGCGCGTCCTGCTGGCCGAGCTCAACCATCGGGTAAAGAACAACCTCCAACTGATTATCGCCTTCCTTCAGATCTCGAAGAATCGCGCCAGCGGTGAGGAAGCCAAGACTCTTCTGCAAGGCGCCATCAGCCGCATCCAAGGTGTGGGTGCAGTGCAGAACGAGCTGCACAAGTACACCAGCGGGGTCGTCGACCTCGCCGAGTACCTGCCCGACTTGGCGCGCAGCGTATTGCGTATCGAGAGTGGAGAAGAGGCCACCCTGCTGACCGAAGCGCAGTCGGTCAGCGTCTCGTTCCAGACTGCGTCCAATCTCGGGCTGATCGTCAACGAGCTCATCATCAACGCCATCAAGCACGGCATGGTGAATCGGGTCCACCTTACAATCCGGCGGCTCGAGCCGGGGATGGCTCAGGTCTGCGTGGCGGATCAGGGACGCGGTTTCAGCGAAGCCGAGCTCACCCCCAGCGCGTCCAGCAACAGAGCCAAGGGGATGGCGCTGGTTGATGCGCTCGCGCACAGCTGCAACGCAACCGTGACGCGCAGCAATAACAACGGAGCCCAAGTCGCCATTCGCTTCCCCGCTGAGTGACGCCCGTCGAACGGGACGCCGGCCCAGCGGTCCATGTCACGCACGGGATGGCGTTGTAATAGCGCCCGCTCCGCACCATGTCTGGTTCCACTCAACCGCTCTGCTCGCCGCACCTTGGTTGCGGTGCAGCTGCTTTTCGGAGTTTCCCCATGCAAAGCGATCAGTTGATCGTATTCGCCGTGCTGGCTGCGACCTTGGGCCTGTTCGTGTGGAATCGCTGGCGCTACGACATCGTCGCGCTCGGTGCCCTGTTAGTCGTCACCCTTGCCGGCATCGTGCCCCCCGAGCAGGCCTTCATGGGCCTCGGGCATCCGGCTGTCATTACGGTCGCTGCCGTGCTGGTGCTCAGCCGGGGCCTGCTCAATAGCGGCGTGGTCGATTCCCTGGCACGGCACCTGACCAAAGTTGGCGATAAGCCGTGGGTGCAGGTGCTGACGCTCACCGCGATCGTCGCACTGTGCTCAGGGTTCATGAACAACGTCGGCGCGCTGGCACTGTTCATGCCGGTGGCGGTGTGGATGTCACGGCAGAGCGGCCGTTCGCCTTCCTATCTGTTGATGCCGTTGGCCTTCGGATCGTTACTCGGCGGCACCCTGACACTGATCGGTACGCCCCCCAATATCATCATCGCCGGCTATCGACGCGAAGTCGGCGAAGCGCCCTTTCGCATGTTCGAGTTTCTTCCGGTGGGTCTGGCAATCACGGCGGCTGGCGTGTTGCTGATCACCTTGCTCTGGCGGTTGATACCACGTCGTGAGAACCAGGGCAGTGACCAGGAGTTGTTCGAGATCAGCGCGTACCTGACCGAGCTGAAGGTTCCGGCGCAGAGCAAATACACCCGCCGCACGCTGCACGAGCTGATTGCCGCGGGCGGCGACGAGGCGGAGGTCATGGTCATCGCCCTGGTGCGTGAGGGTCACTATCAGGCCATGCCCTCAATCTACGAAGTGCTGCGCGACGAGGATGTGCTGTTGGTCGAGGCCGACTCCGACAGTCTCAAGCGATTCCTCGATGTGACGCATCTGGAGCTCGCCGCAGAAGCCGACAGCAAGGCGGAAGCGCGCGAGAAAGCCGAACAGGAAAAACAAGCGGAAAAGAACGGCGATACGCTCGCACAGCCCGACGCCAACGAATCCAAAACCGATCGCCACAAGGAACGCGCACTGGCCGAGGCCATCGTCACGCCCGGCTCATCGCTGATCGGTACAACGGCGACCGGCCTGTCGTTGCGCGAGCGGTATGGCATGAATGTCCTCGCCGTCGCACGTCAGGGCCAGCGGCTGCGGCAACGCCTGGGCAAGATCCGCTTCGCCGCGGGCGACATCTTGCTGTTGCAGGCCCGCGAGGATCAGCTGCAATCGACGCTCAGCAACCTCGGCTGCCTGCCGCTGGCCTCGCGCGGCCTGCGCATTACCGCGCCTCGCCAGGTGCTGTTGGCGAGCAGCATCTTCGCCGTCGCGTTGGCGCTGATCGCCGTGGGCGTCATGCCGGCCGCCATCGCGCTGGTGGGCGCCGCGATGGCAATGATTCTTGTCGGGTTGGTGCCCACCGGTGATATCTACAAGAGCATCGACATGTCGATCATCGTCCTGATTGCGGCGATGCTGCCGATTGGCGAAGCGCTTGAAACCACAGGCGGCTCTCGTCTGATCGCGGACGCGTTGTTGGAGATCGGCCAGTCAGCTCCGCCTGCTGCGACCGTGGCGATCCTGATGGCGGGCGTGATGCTGTTATCCAATGTGGTCAATAACGCCGCCGCTGCCGTGCTCGCCGCGCCCGTGGCGATCAGCCTGTCACGCGGCATGGAGGCCTCGGCCGATCCATTGCTGATGGCGGTGGCGATTGGTGCGTCATGCGCGTTCCTCACGCCCATCGGGCACCAATCGAACACCTTGGTAATGGCACCCGGTGGGTACCGCTTCGGTGACTATTGGCGGCTTGGGTTGCCGCTCTCGGCGCTGGTCGTGCTGGTCGCCGTACCGGTCATTCTTTGGGTCTGGCCGCTGTAACGCACAGCGGGTCGGCTTGACGTCGGCCCGTCGCTCTGCGATCAGCGATCGTTGAGTGCCCGCAGTAAGGCCTTGTGGAAAACCTCCGGGGCCTCGACCTGCGGCGAATGCCCCAACTCGGGGAACGGCACCAGCGTCGCGTTGGGGATCATGGCGGCAGCGCGTCGGCCGAGTTCGGGGTAATTGCCCAGCCGCTGCGCGACCTCCTTCGGAGCACGATTGGCCCCAGGCGCGGTGCGATCCTTGCCTCCGATGAGCAGCAGGGTCGGTACGCTCAGCTTGCTGAATTCATGGATCACCGGCTGAGTGAACACCATGTCGGACGTCTGCGCTTGGTTCCAGGCGACGATGTCCTTGCCCTCCCCGGCGTACATGCCAGCGAGCATATTCACCCAGCGGTCGTAGCGCGGCTCCCAGTTGCCGTTGTAATAGAACGTCTGCTGATAGGCCTTGATCTTGTCGAAGTCAGTGCTCAACTCGCTCTGGTACAGCTGATCGATGGGCGCATAAGGCACGCCTTCAGCCTGCCAGTCTTCCAAACCGATCGGGTTGACCAGCACCAGTTGATCGACCATTTGCGGATGATTCAGGGCAAACCGTGACGCCAGCATGCCGCCCATTGAATGGCCGATTAACGTGGCCTGTTCGATGTCCAGCGATTGCAGCAGGGCCTGCGTGTTGTGTGCCAGCTGCGCAAAGCTGAACTGGTAGGCCGCAGGTTTGCTGGACTTACAAAAGCCGATCTGGTCTGGGGCGATCACGCGATAACCATTCTGTGCGAGCACCGCAATGCTCTGTTGCCAGGTCGCCGCGCAAAAATTCTTACCGTGCAGAAGTACGATTGTTCGCCCGTTGGCCTTGCCCTCAGGCGGTACGTCCATGTACGCCATCGACAAGGGTTGCCGCTGAGACGAAAACTCAAAATGCATGACGGGATGGGGGTAGTCGAACCCCTCGAGATGGGGGCCGTACGCGGGCGACTCTTGCGCCAGCAATGCCGGGCTCAGGGCAAACCCGGCAACGAAGATCACGGATGAGATGGCCTTATTCACGCATTGACTCCTTACCGGCGACTGCTCGGCGGTGTCGGCGCAAGGCGCTGCGCATCGCAGGCGGCCGGCGACCGAACACAACGGTTGTGCCTAGATGGGAGCGAGAAACCTGCGCGAGGTTCGGCGATGCCAGCTCAAGAAATGTTTCGCCGTTGTTCGGCCAATAGCGAAGGACGATCGCCACTGACCGGTGCAGGCCGAGCCCTACTTCGCGTCAACCTGTTGAATATCGAAGCCGATGCGATTGTCCGCGCTGATCCGAAACTGCAACGTTTCGCCCGTCGCGACACGGGCGGCCTTCTCGCGCAGCAAATTGCCCTTACCGCATAGCGTGTCATCTTCCGGGTCCGACTCGATGCTGACGATGCGCATTCCAGCAGGCACGTGCAGACGCACCTGCTCGCCAACATGGATACGGGCTGCAAGCTTGCGATCGACCATCACTGCCACATAGCAGCCACCACCGCGGACGCCGAAGTCACGTGTTACCACCACTTCGCCACCGTTGGGCACGGGCATCTGATATCCGCGCAAACGGTCCTCCGGCACCGGCTTGATGTCTTCGGGTGCCGCCTGCCATGACGAACAGCCGCCCAGCGCCAATAGCGGGATAAGTGCAAGGAACATGCGCATGAGGGGATCTCCAGTCAGCAAGCGAAACGGCGATGGTACGTCAGCTTGCCGCGCGCCGCGCCAATTGATAACGACACCGTTCACGCCCCCTCGCCCTTCCCGGGAGAGAGTTGGGGTGAGGGGCCGGGGCCGAGCGAACACGTAAACACCAAAGCCACCGCCATGCCCTAAGCAGTCGTCGGTCTATCGGGTCGAAATGGGATGGCTGCTGCCTGGATAGGGTCTCTCCTCCTCCAGCCCACCATGCCGATCGTACACTTCGACCGAGGCGGTCTTGCCCTCCATGAAGGTATCGAGCTCAGTGAACATCTCGTCCTTGGTAAGGGTGCGCAGCACTGTTTCCTGGGATTGCGTGTCGGTGAGTTCCCAACCCATGGGGGTCGGATTGACGTGAAAGGTGTCCATAGCGCTCTCCTTATGATGGCCCGCGCTCAAGCGCGCCGGTGGTGCCGATAGGCTGGCGTGATCGGTACGCGCCGGTTCGTTAGCGATCGCTCTTATCCACGATCATCCGTTTCGCCTTCGATCTCACTGTCATCGAAATCCGGATCCTCGCCCGGCTCTTTTTCGCCGCTGTCGGTCATGGTGATATCCGGCGACTCCTCGGCAGGATTGTCGTGCTCGGTTTGATCTGGACGGCTCTGGCTCATGGTGACCTCGCTGTAGGACGCAAGACGCGCTAGGTATTGGAGCCGCATTGGCTCGACGGCGTTCGCTGACCCGCTTGCCGGCGGTCCGATGGCGACGGCTGCCGGGAAATCTGCTGCGCCTCGCCAAGTTGCGATTGCAGCCGCAACAGGACTCCACCACACTGCCGGCAATCCCACCTGTGACCGGAGTTGATCCCATGCCTGCTGATATCCAACCCACGCGCGACAGTATTTTGGCCGACCCGGATGCCCTCAGCTGCACCATCTACCGTGCCCATGAAACCGATCCCGATGGCGAAGAGCGGGATATGGGCGACGCCCGCGTCATCATCACCGGCCAGTTCGAACCGCCGCAGGATTGGGACGCCAAGGCGCGTGCCGATTATTTTGACGGGATGCCCGAGGACGCCTTCTTCACCGCCGTGTTCGCCAGTGAACATGGCTCCGATTCCAAAGGCTATTTCACCGTCGAGGCCGACGACTACGCTGCGGTGACCGAGCAGGACGGCACTATTTCAATGTTCTACGTCTGCGAGCGCCTCGAAGATGGCACCTTCGTACTGCTGCGCGAAGAAGACGAAGACGACGAGTAAGCGGCACGTCAGCGGGTTTCCGAACCCGCGCATCTCTGCCCGGGTCTGTCTGGTATAGGCAGATCCGGTGCTCCCTCTCCGATAGGCCTGAGCACCCTCCCCATCCGCCGCACCTGAAAAGAGGAATCTCATGAGCCCTCTGCATCGCCGCTGGCAATCACCGGTTTCCCGCATGAAGCTGGTCGCCGGCCTTCTCCTGATACTTGCCGCATTGCTCTATATCGTTGCGACCGCCATGGAGCCGCGCCATCCGGTCTGGGGTTATGTCGCCTCGTTCGCCGAAGCCGCCATGGTCGGCGCGATTGCCGACTGGTTCGCCGTCACCGCCCTGTTCCGTCATCCGCTGGGCCTTCCGATTCCGCACACCGCGATTATCCCGCGGAGCAAGGCGCGCATCGGCCGCAATCTTTCCACGTTTATCACCACGCATTTTCTGTCCACACCGCTGGTCCTGGCCAAGCTCGAAGCGCTAGACCTCGGGGGTCGCCTGGCCAACTGGCTGCGCCATCCGAGCAATGCCGAGGCAGTGGGGCGTCAACTAACGGGTATGGCGCGATTCGGCGTGGATTCGCTGTACGACGAGCGTGTGCAAGCCTTCGTGCAAAGCAAGTTGATCAAGCGGGCACAGCAGGTTGATCTGGCGCCGGTCTGCGGTCAAGTGCTTGAAATGCTCACCCGGCAAAACAAACACCAGGCGATGCTGGACGAAGGGCTGCTCAAGCTTGATGCCCTTCTGCAAGATGACGATACCCGCGCATTGGTGGCCGATGCGATCACCGCTGAGGTTCGTACCCTGCGCTACTTGGGTCTCGGCAAAGCGGTAGGCGGTTGGTCGGCCAACAAGTTCGTCGACGGCATCTCGGCAGTGATTGCAGAAATTGCCGGAGACCCCGAGCACCCGCTGCGCGAGCGTTTCGACGAGCACGTCGCCGAATACATCGGTCGCCTCAAGCACGACCCGGCCTATCGGCTAGAAGTCGAGCGGATCGTCGCGCAGCTGCTTGACCATCCCGCCACCGCCGAATACATCCAGACGCTTTGGCGCGAGCTGACCGACTGGCTGCGCGCCGACCTGGACAGCCCGGACTCCCGTATCGGCAGGCGCATCGTCAAGCTGACCCAGGGTCTCGGTGATTCCCTGGCGGCGGACGCCACCATGCGCCACTGGATCAACGAACAGCTGATGGCTGCCGCCCCGGCGATGCTGGAGCGCTATCGCGGCAAGATCGGACACTACATCGCGCAGCGCGTGGAGAACTGGGAGAGCCGCGAACTGGTCGAGCAGATGGAACAGAGCGTCGGTAAAGACCTGCAGTACATCCGGATCAACGGCACCCTGGTGGGCGGCCTGGTCGGTCTGGTGCTGCATGCACTGACCCAGTTAGCGGCCGGCTAGGCACAATCGGCTAAGTCAGCATTCCGCAGGCACCCGCTGTATGGCCGCGGTCGCCACCACCGCGGCAGATGCCGCTTTTTCGCTTAACCCGCCATCAAACACGTTGCGCGCCGATTCTCTGCTGCAGCCGCAGCTGCAGCTTGGCCAGCTCCTCCGGGTCAGCCTTGCCAGCTGCATGAATGCCCAAGCCTTCGCCGGCATAACGCGGCACGATATGAACGTGAAGGTGAAACACCGTCTGCCCCGCCGGGGCGCCATTGAACTGCGCGACCTGCACACCGTCAGGCTGCAATTCGTCGACGATCGCGCGGGTAAGCTTCTGAACCGCCAGCATGACCTTGCACAACGCATCGGCATCCACATCGAGGATGTTGCACGCGGCAGAACGCTTGGGAATGACCAACGTATGCCCGTAGGACTGCGGAAACAGGTCGAGAAAGGCGAGCACGTCGTCATCCTCGTATAGCCTGTAGCAGGGCGCATCGCCGCGAATGATCTGGGCGAAGATGTTTTGGGAGTCGTAAGGGTTGGTCAGCGACACAGGCAGCTCCACGGCAGAGGGTTGGAGCACAAACCATAGACGCAGCGAGTGGTCCGGAGCCAGCCCCTTAGATGGATTACCGCTCACGCTTTCAATAGCGCTTAGTCTCGCCACTCGCCCTGTTCGCTGAGCTTCAGGTCTCGATCACCTGCGATAACTTCCAGCAAGCCGCTCTGATGGATGAAATAGGTGAGCTCGCCGTCGAAGAACCGATAGCCAAGAAAGCGGCAGGGAGACCCGTCGGCGCAGACCGTATGCCAGGTTTCTCCTGTCAGCGTTACGGGTTCACCACTGTGCTTGTTCAGTCCCGTCATCAGAATCGACTCACAAGTGACATTACCTTCGCCACATTTCGATTCGATCTCGAGGTGATACGTGCCAGTCACCAGCTCGGCTGCTGACACGCTGACATTAAAGGCAGCAGAAACCGCTGAGACGAACGCCATACTCGTCAAACCACGCGCCCACCTCACTGGATTTTCGCGCTCTTGCTTAAGTTATGCCGCGCACAGAGCAACTGCACATTTGCCGCTTTCAATGATGTACCACCCTTCGAGTAAGGGAGGATATGGTCGAAATGGAGTTCATCGGTCGCGCCGCACGTCACACACCTTCCCTCGTCACGCGCCCACACTTCTAGCTTTATACCCGTCGGAATGATGCGGCTGCGCTTAACGAGACGGTCCGGTAATTCCTGCGCCGCAGAATCATCTGACACGCTTTCTACTGCGTCTAAGTTAGATCCAAGTGCGGAAATATACATGGCCGTGGCCGCCATAAAGTCGACTCAAGTATTTATCGGTCAAGTGTAACGACCCATGACTCCGCTGCCGGATCATTTACGCATGGACCGCACCATAAGAAACGGTTGTCTTAGCAGCGCAGGCATACAACACGTCAGCGGCTTCACCCACTTCAGCGACTATCCTTCCATCACATCCCAGGAGGTCCTATGCACGATCTGTCCACCTTCCCCATCACGCAGAAATGGCCAGCCAGTTATCCGGACCGTCTGCAGCTTTATTCACTGCCCACGCCAAACGGGGTGAAGGTTTCGATCATGCTGGAGGAGACCGGCCTGCCGTACGAGCCACATCTGGTGAGTTTCGAGAGCAACGACCAGCTCTCCGAAGAATTCCTCTCGCTGAACCCGAACAACAAGATCCCGGCAATCCTCGACCCAAGCGGGCCGGACGGTGAGCCGCTGGCGCTGTTTGAGTCCGGCGCGATTCTGCTGTACCTGGCCGACAAGACCGGCCAGTTCATGCCGGAGGACGCGGCAGCCCGTTACGAGACGATTCAATGGCTAATGTTTCAAATGGGCGGCATTGGCCCGATGTTCGGCCAGCTGGGTTTCTTTAATAAGTTCGCGGGCAAAGACTATGACGACAAGCGGCCACGCGACCGCTATGTCGCGGAAAGCCAGCGTTTGCTGGGCGTGCTGGACAAGCGCCTGGAAGGCCGCGAGTGGCTCATGGGTGGGCGCTACAGCATCGCCGATATCGCGACCTTCCCCTGGGTGCGCAACCTGGTTGGTTTCTACGAGGCACGTGAACTGGTCGAGTTCGAACGTTTCGTCAATGTGCAGCGCGTGCTGGATGCGTTCGTTGCTCGTCCCGCTGTCGCAAAAGGCTTGAACATCCCCTCTCGCGGATAAGTGCTCCTCAACCGATTTGAATCGTTTAAGCCGACCGCCCAACGTTGGGCGGTTTCGGCACGGCCGCGCCGCTCGTTCTTGATCACCTTTCACGAAATAGCCCGCCGCTAAAACAGCCGGCGCCCCCGCCACAAGAAATCGCGCCCGGCTGTCGATTTCCCTTCCCATTAAACGACCAATGATCAGAGCCAGCGGATCCGGGCGGAGCCGACTAGGCTGTTTTTCTCAAATCGTAAAAAGGAGCCAGACGATGCGATTCATGGTGATGATCAAGGCTAACCGCGATACCGAGGCAGGGGTGATGCCCAGCGAGGACATCCTCGCGGCCATGGGGCACTACAACGAAGAACTGGCAAACGCGGGCGTCCTGCTGGGCGGCGAAGGCTTGCACCCCAGCAGTCGCGGTGCGCGGGTGCGCTTCAGCGATGGCCAACCTTCAGTGGTGGACGGCCCGTTCGCCGAGACCCGCGAGCTGATCGCCGGTTATTGGCTATTCCAGACGCCCTCACTGCAGGACGCCATCGAGTGGGTGAAGCGTTGCCCATCGTCGGCCGTCGGCGATTCGGACATAGAAATCCGCCAAATATTCGAAGCCGAAGACTTCGGTGCCGAGTTCACCCCCGAGCTGCGCGCGCAGGAAGAACGGCTGCGCGTGCAGATCGGCCAATAACCTGACAGGAGACATCGTATGAAAATCACCCCTTACCTGACGTTCGATGGCCAAGCGCGAGATGCCTTCACCCTCTACCAGCAGGTGCTGGGCGGCGAGCTGGAGATGATGACCTTTGCGCAGGCGCCGGATGCCGAGCATTTTCCCGCCGAATACCGTGAACGCATCATGCACGTCGGCCTGAGTCTCGGTGACTACCAGTTGATGGCGTCCGACACGATGCCCGGTGATCCCGCCTGTGGAGGCGGCGCATACGAAGGAATCAAAGGCTGTTCCATCTCGCTGCATCCACAGAGCGTAGCGGAAGCTGAACGCCTGTTTGCCGGGCTGTCCGACGGTGGGCAGGTCATCATGCCGCTGGAAAAGACGTTTTGGGCTGAGCGCTTCGGGATGTTTACAGATCGCTTTGGCGTGTCCTGGATGATCAACTGCGAACAGCAATAAGCCTCCGGCAGATGACTGTTGCCGTGGCGCACTGAGCCACGGCAACAGGTGAACGGGGCTGATCTGAGCAAAGGTGACCAACGGGAGCGCTAGTCAACGCGCGTAAGGGACTCGAGCAACGCGCGCATGTCCTGCCAGTGCGAGCCTTCCCAGAACAGCTTGTTGCAACTATCGCAGCCGAGGAAGCGGTCATGACGTTGTTGCACCCGTTCCGGTAGCTGGTCGATCACGTCCTGTTTGTGCACCACTCGTAACGGTGTATTGCAGCCCAGGCACAGGCTGAAGGGTTGCGCCTGGGCGGCGAGATCGAGCCGGGCGTAGAGTTCACGCAGCTGCTCGGCCGGCTTCAGTGCCCATACATAACAGCCATGCAGCACCGCACGATGCATCAGCAGCGCCCGATCACGAGTCAACAGCACGCGGCGCTCGCGATTCGCCAGCTCGACCATCGCCGCATCCTCGTAATGGTTGTCGAACAGCGTATCGAAACCGGCCATGCGCAGCAGGCGAGCTAACCCGCCAAGATGGGCGTCCGCTACGAAACGCAGGGGCTGGTCCGGCGGCGAACTCATTCTGCTCAAGCTGCCGATGTCGATCTGCTCGAATCTGGGGTACACCGCAATCCGTTGGCCGTCCCGGATCAGCCAGTCGAGCCCCACAGGGTCGCCATCGGCGAGCACCAGCGCCACCTCCGTATGCGGCACGCCAAGCGCTTCGATCATGTGCTTGGTCGTCGCCCGTTGCGCGCAGGTGCAGCTGAACGCCTGCCCCCGGCGCTCGCGTGGAAGGAACGCGTTGAGTTTGGAATAGAAGCGAAAGGTCGCGGTCGTCATGGCTTCGGCAACGTCTCCGCGGCGTTTCACAAATGAAGCGCGGCACGTCGCGCCTCCGGTAAAAGGCTGCGGTCAGATCAGCTTATAGCCGATGGTGGCCAACATTACCGCCATGCAGGGGCGTAAAAAGGTCTCCGGCACGCGACCGGACAGGTTGCTGCCCAGGTAGATACCCGGCAACGAGCCTATCAACAGATAGGTCAGGATGGTCCAGTCCATATTGCCCATACCGGCATGGCCGAGGCCGGCAACCAGCGTCAACGGCACGGCGTGCGCGATTTCCGTGCCTACCAGCCGGCGAGTCGACAGCATGGGGTACAGGAAAAACAACGCCACGGTACCCAGCGCGCCAGCTCCAATTGAGGTGAGCGTCACCATCGCACCGAGAATCAGGCCGACCACTACGGTTAACACGTTCAAGCCACGAGGCGACAGACGTGGCGTTGGGCCGGACATGCGAGAGGCGAATGCCAGCAGGCGCTTCTTGAACAACACCGCCAGCGCGGTGAGCACCAGAACGAAACCCAGCGACTGTTTGATGACCGCATTGAGCGCGTCCTGATCGCCGTGCAAACCAGTCAACACCCACAGCGTCAGCGCCGCTGCCGGCAGGCTGCCCAATGCCAACCAACCGGTGATACGCCAGTCGATGTTGCGGTTTTTCTGATGAACCCAGATCCCACCGGCTTTGGTGATGGCGGCATAGAGCAAATCGGTGCCGACGGCTGCTGCGGGGTTAACGCCGAACCAGAGCAGGATCGGCGTCATCAACGAGCCGCCACCGACGCCCGTCATGCCGACGATGAACCCAACCACCAGGCCAGCGATCACAAAACCAAGAACACCAAACTCCATCATTCAACCCCAAGCGGGCCAACAGGCCGTGTCGATGACCGCCAGCATAACGGGAGGCTTTAGCTATTCTTAATATAAGTTCGTGCTTTCTTAGTAGCTCAAATGCATAAGCAGTCGTGACGCGATCTGCAAGCACGCACAGCCTTATCCTCGACGATCACACTCGCCATACTGGCGACACGCAAACAAGGGAGCCCGCACGTGGATTTGCTTTTTCTTGGGACCTCATCCGGCACCCCGACCCGCGCCCGGAACGTCAGCGGACTGGGGTTACTCGAGGACAGTGGCAAGGGCTGGTACTTGATTGACTGCGGCGAAGCCACGCAGCATCAGCTGCTGCGAACCCCACTGACGCTGCACGGCCTGCGTGCAATCTTTATCACCCATGTCCACGGCGACCACTGTTATGGATTGCCGGGACTCCTGGCCAGTGCTGGCATGTCCGGACGCCAGCAGCCGCTGGATATCATCGCCCCGGCGGTAATCGAGGGCTGGGTACGCGCCACGTTGGAAATGAGCCAGAGCTGGCTGCCCTATGAACTCAATTTTCACGCCACCGAATCGCTCGACTACTGGAGCAATCAGCAGATGCGGGTCGAGGCCACCGCCCTCTCCCATCGCGTACCCAGCTGGGGTTATACCTTCACCGAAACCCGCCCGGACCCGCGCCTGAACACCGACAAGCTTGATCTTGATGGGGTTCCCCGCGGTCCCCTTTGGGGCGAGCTGATGCACGGCAACGATGTTGAGCATGACGGGCGTCTGCTACGCAGCAAGGATTATGTGCTGCTCACCCGCACGCCGCGGCGTATCGTCATCGGGGGCGACAATGACCGGCCCGAACTGCTCCGTGACGCCTGCCAGAACGCCCACATATTGGTTCACGAAGCGACCTATACACAAAGCATCTCTGACGCCGGAAAAGCCGACTTTGGCCACAGCACGGCGGCGCAAGTCGCGGCGTTCGCGGAGTCCGTTCAGGTACCCCATCTGGTGCTAACGCACTTCAGTGCGCGTTACCAAAGCACGCCTAACCGCGGCCTCTCGATCGAAGATATTCGAGTTGAGGCAGGCAACCATTACAGCGGGCAACTGGTGCTGGCAGAGGATTTAATGCGGCTCAGCCTGGACAAGACCGCGCGGTTGAAGCGAGTGGAACGCTGTGTGCCCGCCGCAACGGAAACGGACGACGTCAGCCGCACCGACAATAAACGAGAAATCTAGTCGTTTAGCAATCATAGTCGTTCGAGATATATTCTCGTTTACAAAGTATTCTCAATTGCCTAGGCTTGCCGCTCGCCGCCGTTCATCGGATTGATCTGAACGACGATGCCGAGCCCCGCGAAGTGCCCCCGTGTCGCTGGCAGACCGCCCAGCAACGCCCGCGCCCATCGCCACCACGCATGCCAAGGACCGAACACGTGAAACCATCCTTCATTCAATCCCTGACGTTCTCTGCGTTGCTGGGCGCGTATGCCGTTGCGCATGCGCAACCTGTGGAGCTGAACGTTCCTGTCCAGCCACTTGCCGACGCGCTGCAACAATTTCAGGCGCAAAGTGGCGTTCGCGTCGATTACCCCGCCGATGCGCTGGCAGGCCGAACCTCATCGGCTGTCAGCGGCACGCTGGAGCCGATCGAAGCGTTACGCCAATTGCTGGCCGGCACGGGCCTCACAGCGGACCTACACGGCTCCGCAGCGACTGTCAGCCATGCGGGTGCAACGGGAGACGAGCTGAATCTGGGGGGCATGAACATTACCGCTGAACGCGCGCCAGCGGGCGGCGCGACTGAGGGAACCGGCGCGTATACCACCGGCGTGGTGAATTCCTCGACGAAGCTGCCCATGTCGATTCGCGAGACGCCGCAGTCGGTCAGCGTGGTCACGCAGCAACGCATCGAAGACCAGGGGCTGAACAACCTGAACGATATCGTGCTCAACACCACGGGTCTGTCGATTCAGCAAAGCGGCCCGGAGCGTCAGCGCTATTACGCGCGTGGCTTCCAGGTCGACAACATCATGTATGACGGCTTGCCGATGAGCCTGTCGCAGTTTTCCCAAGACGTCATTACCGCGCCTGACAGCGCCATGCTGGATCGCGTCGAAGTGGTCCGCGGCGCAACGGGATTGATGCAGGGCTCAGGCAACCCGGCGGCGGCAATCAACCTGATCCGCAAGCGCCCCAAGTCCGAGCCGTATGTCAGCCTTGGCGCCAGCGCCGGCAGCTGGGACCGCTATCGCACCGAAGTGGACGCGTCCAACGCATTGAACGAGACCGGCACGTTGCGCGGTCGCGTCGTGACCGCATATGAAGACAACGGAAGCTTCAAGGACTACGGCGGCAGCGAACACAGCTTCGTCTATGCCATCACCGAAGCGGACATCACCGACGACACGATGCTGACCATCGGTGCGTCCTACCAGAACGACAACAAAGACTCTGACTGGGGCGGTCTGCCGACAGCAGCCGACGGCAGCGACCTCGGATTGTCACGCGATACCTACCTGGGTAACGAGTGGGCTTACTGGAACACCAACACGCGCCACCTGTTCACCCAGCTAGAGCATCGCTTCGACAACGACTGGAAGCTGCGTCTGGGTGCGAACAAGATGTGGGGTCGCATCCATATGCTCGGATCTTATTTCGGCTATACCGGCGACACGCTTAACCAGTACAGCGGCAAATACACCTACACAAACAACTACGGTAGCTACGATGGCAACCTGTCCGGCCCCTTCAAGCTATTCGGTCGCGAGCATGAAGCCGTGGTGGGCGCCAGCACACGCACGGAAGTCTTCGACGGCCACGGCGGCTGGCTGGACGCACCTACCGGCCCCAATCTCGATCCGTCCAACTGGGACAGCGGCGCAGTACCCGAGCCTTCCTTCGACATGTACCGATGGACGCTGAAATACGACACTGAAGAGAAAGGTGTCTACGCCGCCACCCGCCTGAACGTCGCTGACCCGCTCCATGTGATCCTTGGTGGTCGTCTGGATTGGTATGACTACAACGATACCGACGGGAACATCAACGACACCAGCTACAAGGTCACACGTAACCTGACCCGCTATGCGGGCGTTGTTTACGACCTGAACGACACCTACTCGATGTACGCGAGCTACACGGACATCTTCAAGCCACAGAACAACCTAGACGCCAATGGCGGCGTCATCGAGCCCATGACCGGGACCAACTATGAGATCGGCCTGAAGGGCGAGTACTTCGATGGCCGCCTCAACGCGTCGGTTGCTGTGTTCCGGATGCTCCAGGAAAACCGCGCCAAGCTGCTCGACAGCTCGCTCTGCCCGAATATCAGTATTTCCTGTTACGAAGCCGCCGGCGAAGTCGAAAGCAAAGGCGTCGACCTGGAAGTGGCCGGTCTACTGGCCGAGGGCTGGGAAGCCAGCGCCGGCTACACCTATGTCGAGGCCACGTATCGCAAGGACACCACCACTGCCAACGAAGGGAAGCTGTTCGATCCGAAGCAGCCGCGCCATCAGTTCAAGCTGTCCACTGTCTACCACCTGCGCGGCTCACTGGACCAGTGGCGCATCGGCGGTAGCCTGAGCAGCCAGAACAGCACCTATAGGGAGATGACCTCCTATCGCATCGACCAAGAGGCCTACACCCTCGCCAACTTCATGCTCGGTTACCGCGTCAACGAGCACGTCGATACGCGCTTGAACCTCAACAATGTGTTCGACAAAACCTACTACTCGAGCATCAACAGCAACACCAGCGTCTCCTACGGCGAGCCGCGCAACCTGATGTTCAGCGTGAACTGGACGCTTTGATCGACGTGCGCCGCGAAGCCAATCGCGGCGCTTTCTCTTCCTGTTGCCGCCAGACGCGCGGCGATGACGCCTCAGAAAAGGACAGGTCTTTATGTTCAAACCCTTAGTCAGTCTCTTCATGCTCGGCACCCTCGCGCTGCCGGTGTGTGCCCATGAACTCTGGCTCGAACGAGACGGGAAAGGCCCCGTCCGGGTCTACCTCGGCGAGCCCGATCAGGACGTCATCGAGCGCGGAGAGACCATCGCCGCACTGGCACCGACGACGAAGCTATTGGCCCCAACCCAGTCAAACGAGCTTGTCGTGCGGGATGATCACCTCGAAGCCGAGGTCGATGGGCCGGACGACATCCGTGCCGTCAACGATCAGGTCTGGAAGCCCTGGGAAAACGATGAGGGCGAAATCACCGCAGCGCTGATGCATGCCCGCTGGGGACGCACCGACACAGAGGCTCGGATGGATCTGGAGCTGGTCCCGGTAGCAGCCAACGGGAGTCGCTTCACCCTCCTGTACAAGGGCAAGCCGTTGGCAGACATGACCGTCATGCTGATCGCGCCGAACAACCAAGCCCAGGAAATGAAAACGGATGAGCAAGGCCTGGTCGCCTTAACGATGCCTACCCCCGGCCGCTACATACTCGCTGCCAGCCATGAAACAGATGCCGGCGGCCAGACGGTTGCCGGGCAAACGGTCGACCGGCTGTATAACGGCACCACTACCAGTTTCGTGGTGGATTAACCGTATCGTTTCACCACCGAATAGCCGCTCAGGGCTGGTCGCGATCGAACTTTGATCACAGCCCGTAAGCGAGGTGCTTCTATCTGAGCACCTCGTCTTATGGCTGTTTCGCACCCCGCCGCGCCTCGCCTCGTCTCTTGCGAGACAACCTCCTACCCGTCCTTCCGCTTCGACTCACTCCCCACTGACGCCTGCTTGTTACTCACCCGGCGCAGACGGCGCAGCACCCTTTCGCTCGCCGACGGATAAGGGACTACGCTTTCGATGAGCGGCGGAAACAGCCAGGCGGCAATGATTCCGGCTGCCTGGCGTCGTCAGAACACACAGCCACGGCCATCCCTGGAAAGCCAAAATGAACAGCAAGAACACCCTATGCCTTTGGTACGACGGTACCGCGCTGGAGGCTGCACACTTCTACGCCGATACGTTTCCTGACAGCGCGGTGATTGCCGTCCATCACGCGCCGGGCGATTACCCAGCGGGCAAGCAAGGCGATGTCCTGACCGTCGAATTCACGGTCATCGGCATCCCTTGCCTCGGGCTGAATGGAGGCCCGTCGATCAAGCACAACGAGGCGTTTTCGTTTCAGATCGCGACTGACGACCAAGCCGAAACCGACCGTTTGTGGAACGCGATTGTCGAAAATGGCGGCCAGGAAAGCGTATGCGGCTGGTGCAAGGACAAGTGGGGGTTGTCGTGGCAAATTACCCCACGCGTCCTGACTGAGGCGATAACCCATCCCGACCCCGCAACAGCTAAGCGCGCATTCGACGCGATGATGGAGATGACCAAGATCGACATCGCCGCAATCGAAGCCACGCTCGCGCCCTGATCCGCATCGCCTGGCATCGCGCGCTGTAGCAAACGTGGCGCCAGCGCGACCGTTCAACGCAAGACGGTCCGGCGCTGGAGGACGTCGCACAGCGCATGTGATCGCGCGCTGAAAGCAAAGGACCCCGTGCACTCGCGATGCGCGCGGGGGCTGATCAGAACACACCTGATAGGGGATATTCGACAGCCAGGCGTATCTGATCGGCATCCAGCTCCGCTTGTGCGCCATTGCTGCGGTGTACGTTGTGGCGCAGGGAGATTCTTGTGCCTTTTGCGGTGCCACCCTGAACCACGTAACGCACCTCCAGGTCGCGCTCCCAGTGCTTGCCATCATCGCCATAGCCGAGATAGGCATAGCCACCTCGTGGGTCGACGCGGCTGCCATCTATCTGGCTGCCCCGGACGTAAGCCGCACTGAGCACTAAACCGGGCAGGCCAAAATCCGCCATCGCCAACTCGTAGCGGGCTTGCCAGGACTGCTCGTTAGGCGCATTGAAATCGGACATGTGAACGGCATTGGTGATAAAGATCGCGCCACGGGTCACGTAGTCGAACGGTGTGTCGCCATCGACGTTCTGATAGCCCAGGCTGACGCTATGCGGGCCGTCGCTGTAGGTGGACATCACGCTCCAGGTGGTGTTGTCGATGTCGCCCGAGAGTGACTTGCCGGTGTCAGCGGTGCGGTACAGGTTCAGGTTCAGCGCCACCGAGCGATCGTCGTCAATCGGCTTGACGAATGTTCCTCCCACGTAATGACGGGTCCATGTGTCTTCGTAGCGCGATGTATAAACGCTGGCGCTGAGGTTCTTGCCTGGCGTGAACACCACTCCGGCCAGATCAAGGGCATCGCCTTGCTTGGCGTTGGAATAATTGACGACGAAGCCCTGATCATGGCTGCTGGCATTGCGGTCAGTGCTTTCAGTGAAGTGTCCGCCAACGAATCGCAACGTCTCGAACTCGCTGCTGTTGATGAAGATGCCGGTGGCGGTTTCCGGCAGCAGACGGCTGTCAGATGAACTGAACACGGGTGTCTTCACGCGTTGCTCGCCATACGAGAGGACGGTTGAAGACAGGCGCAGCTTTACGGCGGCACCGGCCCGGCTGAACGCATCCTTGGGGTAGCCATCGTTATCCACACCGAGCAGTCGCGCCTTGCCCGCACGCCCGCCACCGCTGTCCAGCTGTGCGCCAAAATAGGCATGCGCATCCACACCCACGCCAATGGTGCCCTGAGTAAAGCCCGACTGCAGGGTACCCATCAGCCCGTAGCCCCACTCTTCGGCATAGCCATTGCGCTCAGCGCGAGGTTTATAAGCATTGCGTGCGCCGCTATTACTGCCACCGTTGCGGTACTCACGGTTGTCATAAACGGTGCGGTTGAGCAGGTTCCAGGAACTGTCTTCGATGAACCCGTTGGATTTCGATTGCGCTGAGTCGGCCATGGCTAAGGGGCTCACCAACAGGGCGAGGCCGAGGGAACGGAGTGGCAGTAAGGTCATTTCAGGCTCTTTTGACGCTTGGATAGGGCTGCAGTTGAGTAAGCGTGTCCGCGTGCTCGGCTGTATTGGTGCTTGGGTTCAAAGAACCCAGACGAACGCGCTGATCCGATACGGCATCGATCAATGCTTCGTCGTGGCTGACAAGCAATACGGCGGTGGCGTTTTCTCTGGCCGTCTCGACCAACAACTCGACCATTTCCTGCTGGGTGATGAGATCGAGCCGCGAGCTGGGCTCGTCGGCAAAAATAAAGACGGGCTTGAGCAACAGCACGCGCAGCAGGGAGAAGCGTTGCAGTTCCCCGCCGGAGACGTTGCCTGGCAAGCGGTTTAGCAGCGAAGGCTCCAGCCGCAGGCGCTGCAGCAGCATGTCGATGCGACTCGAGTCGAGGCGATGCAGGCTCACCAGATCAGCAAGGTTGCGGGCGAGAGTGACCGACGGGGGGAACGCAGCGACGGGGTCTTGATAAAGCTTCTGGAACGCCACGCGGGGAGCCCCTGCCTGTGTCGTCACCGTGCCTTCACGAGCGCTCATCAGACCCAGAATGACGTCGCCCAGCGTGGATTTTCCACAGCCGGACGGACCGGTAACCCCGACGATTTCACCACGGCGTATTTTGAAGGAAAGCCCTTCGAACAAGGTGTGCCCGCCACGCGCCACCGCCAGGTCGTTCACCTGCACCACGG
Organism: Pseudomonas sp. DNDY-54; assembly: GCF_019880365.1. Classification (NCBI taxonomy): domain Bacteria; kingdom Pseudomonadati; phylum Pseudomonadota; class Gammaproteobacteria; order Pseudomonadales; family Pseudomonadaceae; genus Pseudomonas; species Pseudomonas sp. DNDY-54. Next base: position 1,176,351 of record NZ_CP082271.1, on the reverse strand, counting down.
CCTCGTTCGTGAAAATCGGGCGGCTGCGCGGCGCCCAGCGTTTGGGGTCGGCATCCAACAGTTGTCGCGTGTATTCCTGCGCTGGCCTGCTGAGCACCTGTTCGGCACTGCCGCTCTCGACGACTTTTCCCTTGTGCATGATCATCACATCGCCCCCCAGACGGCGAGCGACCTCGATGTCATGTGTGATGATCAGCAGTGCGCCGCCATGGGCGAGGCCGGCTTGCAACAACTCAACGACTCCACCGATGCGTGCGCTGTCCAGGCCTTTGGTTGGCTCGTCGGCAATCATGATCTGTGCGCCACCGGCGTGGGTCGCGGCGAACGCCAGGCGCTGGGCCATGCCGCCCGATAGCTGAAACGGAAATTTTGCCTCTGCGTGTTCGAGGCCCATGCGGGCCATGTCCAGACGGGCCAGACGGTGCGACGCCTCCGCCCCTGTGCCACGCACATAGCGGTAGGTTTCCGAGACTTGTCCCAGTGCTCGCATGGTTGGATCGAGGCTCAGCCAAGGCTCCTGCGGCAGCACCGCGATGTCACGGCCCCATAGCGCCTGGCGCCCGTCGGCGCGGCCTTCTTCACTGAAGCCAGTGCCAAACTCGATCCGCCCACGGGCGTGTAGACCCGGCGGCAAATTACCGACGATACCCTGTGCGAACAGGCTTTTACCCGATCCGGTCTCACCGATGATGGTCAGGACGCGTCCCGGATACAGCGCAATGGAGAGCGGCTGCACGAGCTGAGCGGTGGCGGTGCGAATCTCCAGCGCCTCGGTCTTCAACAGCGGTTTCATGGCTTGCGCCCCCCGGCCATCAGCATGAGCGACAGAACGATGAGAAAGATCACCAGAATGGGCAGCGCAATGATGAAGGGCGCCTCAGCGAAATACGGCAGCAACTCGGTAATCATCAGCCCTAATTCGGCGGTTGGCGGACGCACACCAACACTGACGAAACCCAGCGCTGCGATGGCCATGATGGCCGAGGCCGCGCCGAACGCCGCGATCGTCATCAGGACTGAAGCCAGTTCGGGCCACAGATGGCGACGGATGATGTAGAGCGGGCCGAAACCCAGCAGGCGGGAAGCCGCCACAGCCGGCGATGCCAGTACGGTGCGGGACAGCGCACGCGTCATGCGGAAATATTCGATCCACAGCACCAGCGCGACCGCGCCATACAGTGCGACGAACGAACCGGGAAAGATCGCCACGATCAACAGCACCAGCAGCAAGCCCGGCAGCGCCATGAACAGTTCGGTAAACAGGCTGAGGCCCTTGTCCGTGATGCCACCTTTCCAGGCCGCGAGGATGCCCAGCAACACCCCGGGCACCGCAGCGGTGATCACGCTGACCAAGGCCAGGCCCAGTGACAGGCGGACCGCCGCAGCCAGGCGTGCAAGCATGTCCCGACCGAGGTGGTCGGTGCCCAGCGGATGCGCGTTGTCCGGTCCGGAGAGGATCGCTGAGTAGTCTTGCTTGGCGATATCCAGGCCCCAAACCAACGGTACGCTCACGGCGAACACCACCAGCAGGCCAAGAATGGCAACACCGATCAGCCGCGACAGTGCCCGCGGTTGAGGGGCCGCGTCGGCGATAGCAATTTCCAGACTCATGCATCCCCCCGGCGCGGGTCGATCAGGTGGTTGGCGAGGTCGACGCAGGTATTGAGCACGACGAACATCAACCCCATCGCCAGGGCAGCGCCCTGCACCATAGGCACGTCACGCTGGACGATCGCGTGCACCAGGCCGTGGCCGATGCCGGGCCAGGCAAATAAGGTTTCCACCACCACCACGCCTTCAATCAGGTACACCAACTGCACGCCCAGGTATGTCACGACCGGCACACCGATGTTGCGCAGACCGTGGCGCATGAACACGCGGGTTGAGCCAAGCCCCTTGAGCCGGCCAAACGCATAAAAAGCCGAGGATGCGATAGCGACCGTGGCGTCTCGAGCGACGCGCGATGACACCGCGGCTAGTCCGAGTGCCAGCGTGAACGTGGGCAATACGGCGTGAGCGAAGCTGCCGTGGCCTGCCGATGGCACAAGCGCCAGCGACACCGCGAAGATCAGCACCAGGATCACCCCGAGTACGAAATGGGGTATTGCCCGTGTTGCCGTGCTGAGTATCAGCAGGCCGCGGTCCAGCCAACCACCTGGGCGAAGTCCAGCGATGATGCCCACTGGCGGGCCGATGAAGAACGACAGGAGCACCGCACCGACGGCCAGGCGCACAGAGCTTCCCAGTTCATGAGCAACCATTTCGGTAACCGGCTTCCCGGTCACCAGCGAGTTGCCCAGGTCCAATGTCAGCAGGTCGCCGATCCAGGCCATGAAGCGCCAGAACACGGGCTGGTCCAGATTGAGCTCGGCCCGCACTGCTTCGGCGGCGGCACTGTTGACCATGTCGTAGCCGTAACGGCCGGCAGCGATCCGGTAAGCGGCATCCCCTGGAAGCAGCGTCATCAGCAGGAACGTCAGGGCGCCTACCAATACGGCGACCATGACCGCTTGCAGCAAACGGAAGCCCAGCAGACGACTCATTCGGCCCACCGCATCGTGCTAAGCCCGAAGGTACGCTCGAAGGGATCGATCGCGGCGTTGTCGACCGCGTTCGAGACCGCGATGGACTGGCGATACCAGGCAATCGGAATCAACGGCAGATCATGCTGGATCAGCGCGACGATCTGGTTGCGCAAATGTTGCTGTTCGGCCGGATCATCGCTCGCCAGCAACGTGCTCATGGCTTGCTCGAACTGCGGGTTGTCCCAGCCGAGCGGGCCCCATTCGGCGCCGCCGTTGCCGAAGTCGGCAAGCAACGTGACCAGAGGATCCGGCACGAGCGCATAGTTGCGGCCATAGAGCGCCAATTGCAGGGTGCCATCGTTGTGGGCGGCCGGGATGGCGCTGGCGTTTGCCACCGACACCTCGACGTCTATGCCCACGTCGCGAAGCTGGGCCTGCAGCGCCGTGGCGATCAGCGGAAGCTCCGGCCGATCGGAATAAGTGAGCAACTTCAGACGCAGGCGTTCGCCATCTTTCTGCCGGATGCCATCGGCACCCGGGGTCCAACCCTGTGCCTCGAGAAGGGTTCGTGCAGCGTCGGGATCGTAGGCGAGCGCAGGAAGGCGCTCGTCGTGCCAGGCCGGTGCGCTGTCAGCGAACATTTGTGTAGCGCCCGTGCCTGGCGCTCGCAGCACCGCGGCCGCGATGCCTTCGCGCTGTATGGCCAAGCTGATGGCTTTGCGCACCTCGACCGGCGCCGTGGCGCCGCTGCCGGCATTCGCGGCCAAGACAACGACCCTCGGTACTGGCCCCATCAGTACTTTCACATGTTTGGAGCGTTTGAGCCGGGCGATGCTGGGCGGGTCAAGCTGGAAGACGAGTTCAGCACCATTGCTTTCAGCCATGAGCGAGCGGGTCTCCCCGCGTCCCGCGCCGAGGTAGGTCGTTTTTTTGATGCTGGGTTTCTCTCCCCAGTAGTCCTCGAAGCGCTCTGCAGCGAGCCGTTGCGGCGGTTCCAGGAGCGTCAACCGATAAGGCCCAGTGCCAATGACGGACCGTACGTTGTCTTCCGCGTCGTAGGAAGCCGTGGCCAGAATGTTGGTGGACGAATGCGCCAGCACCGCCGTCAGTGGTTTGAACGGCTCGGCCAGTCGGATGACGACGTCGTTGTCGTCTGCCGTAATCGCATCGATCTTCGCGCTGCGCAGCATGCCAGTCCTGGTGTTCGCCGCGCTAAGCGAATGCGCGGCCACCTCGGCGGTGAGCGCGCTGCCATCGTGAAACTTGACGCCCTGCCGGATCGTCAGCCGCCATTCTTTTCCATCATCTGAAACGCTCCAGCGCTCAGCCAGTGCAGGCAACGGCTGACCTTTTGTATCGGACTCCAGTAGCGTTTCGGTTATCTGCATCCGTTGAAACACGAACCCCGAAATTGCCGGATCCAGCCCGCCGATCTCGAACGGGGCGACAACGTCGAACACTTTGTCATTCGCGGAGACCGGACCTGCGGTAACACTCAACCAGGTAGCGATCGTCGCCGCGAGCAGCGCAAGGCGGTGCTTGTTTCTGAAATACATGACGTTCCTTATGGTTTACACGCTGCAGGCTGGCCAAACACGAAGCAGCCGCCCAGTGATCACAGCGTCTGTCCGTACCTGCCTTCCGAAGCGTTTTCTCGAGCCAGCTGGCTGTCGCGACGTTAGAAGGCGGAGCATAGTAGGTTATGTAATAGTATTACGTCTACGCTTTAGGGAACGGTGCAGGCGATCTACGAAGGGACCTATGGCAAGCCGGTGATCAATGCCAACAGGTGCAACGCCCCGAGCTGATGAGCGTTGGTAGCCGTCAGCGTTAGCGTTGGCAAACAAGAGGCGACGGCGGCGAAACGGCAGTGTGTTGTCGACTCCACCGCAGTGGAGCGGCAGGCCAGTTGGAGGAAAGGATTAGATAGTTGCTGCGCGGCGGCTCGGCCGCACCAGCTTTCCAGGCGATGACCAAGGCCGTAGCCGCAGCCGCAGCCGCAGCCGTTGCTTGGCGGCGACGAGCAATTCGAGCACTGCAAATAGCCCAGCCGGAGGGTAGCCCAGCCGTAGGTCGCGCCAATCCAGCGGGCCTCACGCAACGGCCAGACCAAGCAGGAAGGCGAACAGGTTCAATGGCGAAGGATGCCGAATCGCAGCCTGCCTCCAATGAACGAATGAACGAATGAACGGCTCGGTGAGCGTCGCGCAGACTTACGCGTTGCGAACAACACACACCGCCCAGCGAGCCGGCACGTCCCGGCAGCCGGCCAACCCGGCTTCAGCCTGGTTTCAGCTCTGGGATGCCTTAGCGCTGGGAGCTCACCGCCTGACCGTCACGGTTCGGCCTGGCTCCACTGCTTATTGAGCCGCTTATCCGACACTGCCATCTTCGTCCCCAGCTGCTGCGCCCAGAGCGAGACGCGGCACTCTTCGAGCATCCAGCGATAAAGTGTCAGCTCAGGGTCGCGCTTGCCCTCCTGCTGATGCTTTTTCAGCCGCGCCTGGTACTGCTCCCAGTAGCCGGCCAACTCACCGGACCAGACGCGATCACGTTGCAGCTGGGCGCCGATCTTGTCGAAGCGTTGTTCGATCGCCTTCAGGTAACGCGGGTACTCCTTGAGCCATTCGCCGGGCGTTTCGCGAACGAACCCGGGATAGACCAGATTGCCCAGCTGCGCCTTGATGTCGTTCAGGGCAACCGCCTGGGCCAGGTCGATCTTGCCCTTGAAGCGCTTCTGCAGTCCGTGCCAGAGCTTGAGGATATCCAACGTCAGCCGAGCCAGACGTTCGGCGTGGGACGCCCAGTCGCCCCGCTTGCGTTCCGCCAGTGACGCGAGGGCAGCACCGTCGCGGGGCAGCTGCGCTTCGTCAGCGAGAATGCAGCTGTCGAGGCTGGCCAGCAGGATGTCTTCAACCAGCGCATCGATCTTGCCCATGTCGCGATAGAGCAACGCCAGCTCGGTGAGGCCTGGCAGTTTGTTGCGAAGGTACTTCGCTGGCTCGGCCAGTTGCTGTAGCAACAAGCGCTGCAGGGCACGGCGGTGCTGGTAGTCGGCTTCGGCCTGGGTCGGGAAGCGGCCTTCCTTGACGACCCCACCCTCTTCCACCAGCGCTGGGTAGACGGTCATGGACAGCCCCGCCATCTTCGCCTGAGCCTTCTCCGCCACCTGGGCGAAGCCTTTGGCCTCGACCGGCTTCTGTTCGGCTTTTTGCTGCGGGGGCGCCAGCGCGGCCTGGCTGGCTTCATTGAAGCGCGCAGTCAGTTCGGCCAGATCACGGCCTTCGCCGAGGAATTTCCCACGGGCGTCGACCACCTCGATGTTCATCTTCAGATGGCTTTCCAGCCCCACGGCCGCTTCCGCCCAGGCATCGTCCGAGACGCGGGCGCCAGTCATGCGCAGCAGTTCGCGGCCCAGCGCATCCGGCAACGCACCGTCAGCGAAGGTGATCTTTGAGAGCGCGGCCTTGACGAAGTCCGGCACCGGCACGAAATTCTTGCGGATCGCCTTCGGCAGGTTGCGCACCAACGCCACGGCCTTGGCTTCGATCAGCCCCGGCACCAGCCAGTCGAGGCGGTCGCTGCGCAACTGGGGCAGCAAAGGCGCCGGCACACGCAGGGTCACGCCGTCACGCGGATGGTTGGGCTCGAAGTGGTATTCCAGCGGCAGCTGCAGCTCGCCGATGCGCAGATGATCGGGATACTGCGCCGCTGTGACTTCACTGGCATCGCGGGCCAGCACGTCTTCATCGCGCATGACCAGCAACTGCGGATTTTTTGCGCTCTCGCGCTTGTACCAGCTCTCAAAGCTGGCGGTCTGGTAGATGTCCTGCGGCACGCGCGCATCGTAATAGGCGAACAGCGTGTCTTCGTCAGCAATGATGTCGCGCCGTCGAGCCTTGGCTTCCAGTTCGTCGAACAGCTCCAGCAGCTCACGGTTGGCGGTGAGCGCCTTGGCGCGGCTGAGCATTTCGCCACGCACCAGGCCCTCGCGGATGAACAGCTCTCGCGCCGCGGCTGGATCGATGGGTCCGAAATGCACCGGGCGTCGCGCCACCACGATCATGCCGTAGAGCGTGACCTGTTCGAACGCCACCACTTGGCCGCGCTTCTTTTCCCAGTGCGGCTCGAAGTGGTTGGTCTTGGTCAAATGCTTGGCCAGCGGCTCGATCCAGTCCGGTTCGATTTTCGCCACCATGCGCGCGAACAGCTTGGTTGTTTCGACCAGCTCGGCCGCCATGATCCAGTTCGGCTTCTTGCGCCCGATAACGCTGGACGGGTGCACCCAGAAACGCCGCTGTCTGGCGCCGAGGAAGTCACCCTCCTCGGTCTTGTGTCCGACCTGGCTGAGCAGGCCGGAAAGGATCGCCTTGTGTACGGCTGCGTAACTCTTGGCTTTCTGCGCTGCTTCGCTGGCTTCGGCTTGCTGGGCGAGCTTGACGTTGACCTTCTTGTCCTTCGTCAGCGCTGGCCTGTCGGTGGAAGAGGCTTCGCCGTCTTCCACCCTACGTGGGGCTGCATTCGCATGCTCGGCAGCAGGCTGGCCGCCACGGCGCTGCGCGTTATCGTTGAGCTTCAACTCGCGCACGATCAACGTCAGCTGCCGGTGAGCATCCCGCCACTCACGCAGGCGCAGGTAATTGAGGAAATTCTTGCGACACCAGGTTCGCAGCGGATTGGAGCCCAGCGCCTGACGCTGTTCCTCGAAGCCTCTCCAGAGATTGATCAGCGCGGCGAAGTCAGAATCCGGATCTTTCCACTGCGCGTGAGCTTGGTCAGCCTGCTGTTGGCGATCGGATGGGCGCTCGCGCACGTCCTGCACCGACAGCGCACTGGCGACAATCAGCACCTCGGCCATGCTGCCGAGCTGCGCCGCTTCGAGCAGCATGCGACCGAGGCGCGGATCGATGGGCAAACGTGCCAGCTGTCGGCCCAGCGGCGTCAGCTGGTTCTCGCGATTAACCGCGGAGAGCTCCTGCAGCAGGTTGAAGCCATCACTGATGGCCTTGCCGTCCGGTGGCTCAATAAAGGGGAAGTCTTCGATCTGGCCAAGCCGCAGATGCAGCATCTGCAGGATCACCGCAGCCAGGTTGGTACGCAGGATCTCCGGATCGGTAAATTCTGGTCGCCCAAGGAAATCTTCTTCGCTGTAAAGACGAATGCAGATCCCCGGCTCAACCCGCCCGCAACGACCCTTGCGCTGGTTGGCGCTGGCCTGGGACACCGCCTCGATCGGCAGCCGCTGCACCTTGGCGCGGTAGCTGTAACGACTGATGCGCGCCGTACCCGAATCAATCACGTAGCGGATGCCGGGAACGGTCAACGAGGTTTCAGCCACGTTGGTCGCCAACACGATCTTGCGTCCGGCTGCGGGCCGGAAAATCTTCTGCTGCTCGGCCGGCGTCAGCCGGGCGTACAACGGCAACACCTCAGTAAATCGCAGATTAGCCTTACGCAACACCTCGGCGGCGTCACGGATCTCCCGTTCGCCGGGCAGGAATACCAGCACATCGCCGGGCCGCTTGCCGATGCTCTTTTCATGCGCATCGATCTCATCCAGCGCGACGAGAATGCCCTGGTCGACAGTGAGGTCATCCTCGACCCGATTGCCGTCCTCGTCGGTTTCCGCCGCCAGCGGGCGATACCAGGTCTCCACCGGGAACGTACGGCCCGACACTTCAACGATGGGCGCCCCATTGAAGTGCTCGGAAAAACGCTCCAGGTCGATGGTCGCCGACGTGATGATGACCTTCAGGTCGGGACGGCGCGGCAGCAACGTCTTCAGGTAACCGAGCAGGAAGTCGATGTTGAGGCTGCGTTCGTGAGCCTCGTCGACAATGATGGTGTCGTACTTTTCCAGAAAGCGATCGTGCTGGGTTTCGGCCAGCAGGATGCCGTCGGTCATCAGCTTGATCAGTGAGCTGTCCTTGCTCTGGTCCTCGAAGCGAACCTGATAACCCACCAGCTCACCCAGCGGCGTGCCGATTTCCTCAGCCACCCGCGTCGCGACACTGCGTGCCGCCAGTCTGCGAGGCTGGGTATGCCCAATCAGACCGTGCACACCGCGGCCGATCTCCAGGCAGATCTTCGGCAACTGGGTGGTCTTGCCCGAGCCCGTTTCGCCGGCAATGATCAACACCTGATGCTTTTCCAGCGCGGCCTTGATCTCGTCGCGCTTGGCAGCGATCGGCAGGCTGTCGTCGTAGCGCATGCTTGGCACGCTCTGCCGGCGCGCTTCGGCCTTGGCAGCCGAGGCCTGGAAACGCGCCATCCACTGCGCGAGGCGCTCGTCATCCAGCGGCGCTGCGCCGGCTTTTTTGCGCAGGTCATGCAGCTGACGACGCAAGCGATGGCGGTCGGCAAACATTGCCTGGTCGAGATTTTTCAGGAGTTGGTCAAAAGCGGGCGTTGCGTCGGTCATGGACAGCCGTAAGCGATTTCGTGAAGGCCGCGATTGTCGCAGATTTGGCCGGCTGGCCGTAGGGAAAGGGACTGATGGAAAGGACCGCGCCGGCAAGCCGGCGCGGTGTTGAGTGGATCAACGGATCCAGAGACCCCAGCGAGATTTTTCCTGCACTTGCTGGGTGCGCATGGCACCGATGTTCTGCTCGGCTGCAGCGGCTATCTGGTCATCGATCACCTTGGTCGACAACGACAGCCAGCTCGTCGTGAAGGCCAACGCATCACCATGCAACTCCAACGCCTCGGTGGAGATGTTGGTCAGGTCATCACACTCGCTGTGGTAGCACGGATCGTATGCCAACCCGGCGGTACCGCCATAGCGCTGGGCCTGCTCCACGCTCTTGATGTCTTCGGCGCCGGTGAAAAGTCCACCGAACGCAATGCCGTCATCGAAGAACTGCGCATAGTCGGAGCGGAAATCGATCTCCGTGCCTTCGGACGGCGCGTTGCGCAGCTGGAAGTAGGAGCGGAACAGACGCTCGATCGCACCAGAACCGGGTGGGCCTTGTAGACCGAAGTCCGAGCCGTCGCCGTCATAGATGAAGTTCGCGAAGTTTGGCGAGCCAATCATGTCGACGTTCAAGTAGGCCTTGATCTGCTGCTTTTCCTCCTCCGGCAGCTGAGTGACGTAGTAGGTCGAGCCCACCAGTCCGGACTCCTCGGCGCCCCACCAGGCGAAGCGCACTTTATTGAGCGGATGTGCCTTGCTCATCAGCGTCGCCATTTCCAGTAACGCTGCGCTGCCCGAACCGTTGTCGTTGATACCGGCCCCTTCAAACACCGAATCCAAATGCGCGCCGACCATCACCACGTTGTTCGGATTGCCACGACGGGTCTCGGCCAGGACGTTGAAGGTTTCGGTCCGCTCACGCACCACATCGACATTCATGCTCAGTTGAAGACCTTCGGTCCCCGCCCACGTAACGCCATTGTCGTACGTGGAAAACAGCACAGGGATACCGCCCTCATACGTCTCGCCGAGGGTTGCGGCCATCAAGCCCCTCCTGTCCTCGGTATCGCCCTGGTTGAAGATAATCGCACCAACCGCACCCGCCGCCGCGGCGTTCTCAGCCTTGTCCTCGAACGCGCACGTGCCGCGCTGCATCAATGCGATGGCACCAGCCGGAAAGCCCGCGAAATCCGCAGGCTCGCAACCACTGGTAGAGGTATTGCCAAGCCCAAGCGACAGATCGACCGGTACGACCGGGGCGGTGACATTGCCGGGATCCGTTTGATCAGCGTAGGTGAAATCCTCTTCCCAGGTGTACTGGACGGGCTGAGGCGTTACAGCGGCGAGCGAGCCCGGACCCTGCGGATAAAACGCCAGGAAGGGAAACGCCTGCACCCTGACCTGATAACCCGCTTTTTCCAGCGTGCTACGCACGTAATCGACCGACGCCTGATAGCCCGGCTGCCCGGAGGCGCGATTGCCGTTATTCAGCGAGGCAATGTCTTGCAGATTCTGCAGGTGCGTCATGACATTGCTGGCCTGCATGCAGCGCGGCAGGCCCAACGGCGTGCCCACTAGCAGCGGCGATCGACACGCCCGTGAATCCGGCTTGTCCGGTGACCAGTAATCGCTGAAAGCGGCTGTGTCAGCGGTGGGTGCAGCCAAGGCTGCGGTGGAAGCGAATAAAGCAAGAGAAGCAACTACCCGACGTGCATTATTTTTTTTGTGCATGGGTAACTCATCCTTGTAACGAGATTGATGGGCAGGCCGCAAAATGGCATGCGCCATCGTCCCCTACGGCACATCAGGCCGTTGAAACGTAGTGAGCGACGGATATGCAGGCGAAGCCAGCTGCAAACGCGCATCTATGGACTGCGATAGAGCATTCTCAGATGGCTCCAGCACGGCATAGCGAAGCGCGCTGGCGATCAACAGCCGCTGGAGCGGACGCGGCCATAGGGAGCTAGACCCGGTATTCGCCGCCTCGGTTCGCACTGCTGCGCCAAGCGGTAGTACCGCCGGTCGGCTTGATGGAACCCGAATAAAGCTTCAGGCCCCAGTCCGAGATGGGAGGCACCATCTCGGTACAATCGGTTAGATACGGAACTGACCAACCAGGTTCTGCAGCTGGTCGGCGAGGCCGTTGAGTTCGCATGCTGTCTGCGCCCCCTCGGTCGCATCCTGGGCTACACCGTCAACCGCATCGGCGATATGGTGCACGCTACGGTTGATCTCCTCAGCTACGGCGGTTTGCTCCTCTGCGGCACTGGCAATTTGTGCGTTCATCGAGTTAATGGTGCCGATCAGTACGGCGATAGCATCCAGCGAGCGCCCAGCCTGGTTTGACTGCTCACGGGTACTTTCGCCCTGCTTGCTCGCGTGTTCCATGCCGGTAACGGTTTTGGCCGTGGCACTCTGCAGACGATCCACCATGCCTTGGATCTCGACAGTGCTCTGCTGGGTGCGACTAGCCAGAGCACGGACCTCATCGGCAACCACTGCGAAACCGCGACCGGCCTCACCGGCGCGCGCGGCCTCGATCGCCGCATTGAGTGCCAGCAGGTTGGTCTGTTCGGCCACCGCGCGGATCACGTCGAGTACGCCGACGATGCCCTGGACGTCTTTGCGCAGGCCATCAAGCGACTCACCGCTTTCGCGCAACTCGCCGACTAGCGAATGGATCTGCTGGACGCTACCGTCCACCACCTTCTTAGCCGCCTGGCCCTGCTGGTCCGTCTCTTGTGCCGCTTCCGCTGCACGCTGGGCGCTCATTGCTACTTCATGAGCGGCCGCCGACATTTCGTTGATGGCAGTGGCCACCTGATCGGTTTCGTGGCGCTGAGCAGCCATGGCCGCTTCGGAACGCTGCGCCTGACTGGCGACGGCCCCAACCAGCCCGCCCATCTGATTCGTAGTACTAGCGACCTGCTGAACTAGCAGGTGGATCTTCTCGACAAAACGGTTGAACGAGGTGGCCAGCTCTCCCAGCTCGTCGCGGCTGGTGACCGGCAAGCGCTGGGTCAGATCACCTTCTCCTTGGGCCATGTCATCCAGATTGGCCTTGATCAGCAGCAGCGGCCGCAGGATAGCTTTGCCCATCACCACCGCAAGCAGGCCCATCAGTGCCAGCAGAGCGATGGCAGAGCCGATCATCAGCGTAACCAGCGCATCGATCCGCTCTTGGAACTCGGCTCGCGCGGCCTGCACGTCGCGCTCGACACCGTCGAGATTGAGGGCAGTACCGAAGATCATGTCCCACTTGGGCAGGTGCCGCGAGTAACCCACCTTCGGCACGATTGCCTTATCTGCGCCGAGCACGAAGCTGTAATGCACATAGTGGGTACCATCGACACCGGCCCGGACCAGTTCGCGGATCGGGTACGTGCCTTCAGCATCGCGGAAATCATAAAAACTTTCACCGATGCGGTCTCCGGTGTTGCCCTGAAAGAGCCGCAGGGTTTTGGTGTCGTAACCCCAGAAATAGCCTTCGCTACCGTAGCTCAGTTCCTGCAGCAGCGCGACGGCCTCGGCACGTGCCGTCAGATCCATCGGCGCGGAAGCTTCATATATGGCTTTGATCGCGTTGTAGCCAATATCCACGTAGTGCTTGAGTTCAGCCTGCCTATCCCGGATCAGACTGTCACGGGTTTGCACCTCCTGCTCTTCGGCCAGCTGATGGAGGCGCATCACCGTGATCCCGCTGAGCAAGATGGTTAGCAGCAGGATGGGCCCGAGGGCCAACAGAAGTAGTTTGGATCTCAGACGCAGGTTTGAAAGCATTCTGAATCGGTCTCGTAGTATTTGTCAGGAATAGTATGGCGACGAAAATCCGGCGCCACTTAACTGACTCTCGAAAACTACTCTACCGGCTCATGCTCGGAGCAGGTTTCCTAGCTGAAAATAACGACCTCCGTCGTAACGCGCCCCTTTAGAGTGCCTGCTCATCACACGGATTGGATCTAGGCGCTCGATTCAACAGCCATAAAAAAACCCGCCGGGGCGGGTTTTTTTCTGACTGCCAAGCCGGCTAACTACTTGTGCCCGAGCTTTCGCAACTCCTCGTCACGGAGTTCGCGGCGTAGGATCTTCCCGACGTTTGTGGTCGGCAGGCTTTCGCGGAACTCCACGGTCTTGGGCCGTTTGTAGCCCGTGACGTTGTCATGCATGTGCTGCATAACCTGTTCCTTGGTCAGGCTTTCGCCGGGCTTGACGACGACGAACAGCTTGATCGCCTCACCAGACTTCTCGTCAGGCACGCCAATCGCAGCACACTGCAACACACCCGGAAGCGTCGCGAGCACATCTTCCAACTCATTGGGGTACACGTTGAAGCCGGACACCAGGATCATGTCTTTTTTGCGATCCACGATCCGCATGTAGCCGTCGTCCTGGATGATGCCGATGTCACCGGTCTTCAGCCAGCCGTCAGCACTGAGCACCTCGTCGGTCGCATCCTGCCGCTGCCAGTAACCCTTCATGACCTGCGGCCCTTTCACGCACAGTTCGCCTGTGGCGCCCATCGGCAGATCATTACCCTCGTCGTCGATGACCTTGCATAACGTCGACGGCATTGGGATGCCGATGGTGCCGATCTGGATGCCACCGAACGGGTTGACCGACACCACCGGGCTGGTCTCGGTCATACCGAAGCCTTCACAGATGGAGCAGCCGGTTACTTGCTGCCAGCGCTCGGCTGCCGCGAGCTGCAGCGCCATGCCGCCGGAGAAGGTCGCCTTCAGTGACGAGAAGTCCAGCTTGCGGAATTCTTCGTTGTTGCACAGCGCGACAAACAGCGTGTTCAGTCCAACGAAACCGGTGAACCGGTGCTTGGCGAGATCCTTGATGAAAGCGGAGAGATCGCGAGGATTGGTAATCAGGACGTTGTGTGCACCGATCAGCATCATCGTCATGCAGTGAAAGGTAAACGCGTAGATGTGATACAGCGGCAGCGGCGCAACCATGGTTTCGCAGCCATTACCCAGCTCCGAGCCCATGAGCGCCCGGCACTGCAACATATTCGCAACGATGTTGCGGTGAGTCAGCATCGCGCCTTTGGCGACGCCTGTCGTACCACCGGTGTACTGCAATACGGCGATGTCATCGCTTGCCGGGTTGGCTTCGCGGGCGGTCTTGCCACGACCGAGCGCCATGGCATCCTTGAATTTGATGGCCTTCGGCAGGTTATACGCCGGCACCATTTTCTTCACATGCTTGATTACCGCGTTGACCAGCAGGCGCTTGACTGCCGGAAGCATGTCGCCAACTTCGGTGACGACAACATGCCTGATCCCAGTCTTGGGGAGCACTTCTTCGGCCAGGTGTGCCATGTTCGCCAAGCAGACCAGCGCCTTGGCGCCGGAATCATTGAACTGGTGCTCCATCTCCCGCGACGTGTACAGCGGGTTGGTGTTAACCACGATGAGACCGGCGCGCATGGCACCGAATACGACAACCGGGTACTGGAGCAAATTGGGCAGCTGTACCGCAATCCGGTCGCCGGGCTGCAGGTCAGTGTTTTGCTGAAGGTAGGCGGCAAATTCGCCGGACAAGGTGTAGAGCTCACCGTAGGTCAGGGTCTTGCCAAGATTGCTGAAAGCCGGCTTATCCGCGAAACGCTCACAGGACTGTTTGAGCACAGCCTGGATGTTCTGGTATTCATCAGGATCGATCTCGCTTTTGACCCCGACAGGATATTTATCCTTCCAGAAGTTATCGGTCATTAACCCCACTCCTAAGCGACAGCTTTACTGCATATAGCAGCTGTTTTGTTGTGTTTTTGTTAATTTTTGTACCGCGATTCCGGCCAAAAAGCGGGGTCGAGGTTAGCAGTTTTGGAACAGCCCGAACAGTGGCCGAAAGCTCGCGGAAAGACACAAAGTGACTGGTACGTAATGACCAGTCACTTTGAGCAGAGAGGGGAGCTGGTGATTTGCAGCGTCAGACTTGGTCTCGCAGCTCTCGGCGCAGGATCTTGCCAACAGGGGTCATCGGCAGCGAATCACGGAACACAACGTGCCTCGGCACTTTGTAGCCGGTGAAATTCTCCTTGCAATAGGCTTGAAGTTCCTCGTTCGTCAGGCTGTCGTCACTGCGCACCACGAACAACTTCACCGCCTCCCCTGATCGCTCGTCCGGCACGCCGATCGCAGCACATGCGGCCACCTTCGGGTGCGCCATCACCACGTCTTCGATCTCATTCGGGTAGACATTGAAACCCGAGACGATAATCAGATCTTTCTTGCGATCGACAATACGCACGAAACCGTCCGGATCGATCACCGCGATGTCCCCGGTTTTCAGCCAGCCCTCGTCATCGAGCACTTCGGTTGTGGCTTCCGGACGCTGCCAGTAGCCCTTCATCACTTGCGGCCCCTTGACGCAGAGCTCGCCCCGCTCACCCAGCGGCAATTCGTCGCCGTCGTCGTTGATAACTTTCACCGTCGTGCCTGGCACGGGCAGCCCGACTGTGCCCAGGCGTGAACGATCACCGTGCGGGTTGGCACAGACCACCGGTGAGGTTTCGGTCAACCCGTAACCCTCGGTCACCGTGACGCCGGTCATGCTCTTCCAACGCTCAGCCACGGCGGAAACAAGCGCAGTGCCGCCCGAATTGGTGCCTTTGAGCGAGGAGAAATTGATCTTCTTGAATTCCGGGTGGGACATCAGCGCAACAAACAGCGTGTTCAGACCGAGGAAAGCCGTGAATTGCCACTTCTGAAGCTCCTTGACGAAGCCATCAATGTCGCGCGGGTTCGTGATCAACACGTTGTGGTTGCCGGTCACCATCATGCACATGCAATTAACCGTGAACGCGTAGATGTGGTACAGCGGCAGCGGCGCGATCATGATCTCCTGACCTTCCTTGATGATGCTGTGCCCCTGCTCGTCCAGCTGCTGCATGTTGGCGCGAACCTGCTGCATATTCGCCACCAGATTGCCGTGACTGAGCATTGCGCCCTTCGCCACCCCGGTAGTCCCACCGGTGTACTGCAGCACCGCGACATCATCCAGCGTCAGCGTCACTGGCTTCAGGCTATGACGGCCGCCGTCGCGCAGCAGGTGCTTGAACGAGATCGCCTGCGGCAAGCTGTAAGCCGGCACCATCTTCTTCACATGCTTGACCGCTGCATTGACCAGCAGCCCTTTAAGGGACGGCAGCATGTCGCCGATACGCGCCTCGATCAGCACCTCGATATTGGTATCAGGCACGACTTCCTGGACGAGCTTGCCGAAAGTATTCAGGTAGACCAGCGCGCGTGCGCCGGAATCCTTGAACTGGTGGCGCATTTCCCGTGCCGTGTACAGCGGGTTGGTATTGACCACGATCAGCCCGGCCCGCAGGGCACCGAAAACGGCAATCGGGTACTGCAATAGGTTGGGCATTTGCACCGCGATGCGGTCGCCGGGTTGCAAGTCGGTATGGTTCTGCAGCCAGGCCGCGAACGCCGCGGAGTAACGCTCGAGATCGGCATAGGTCAGCGTCATGCCCATGTTGCTGAATGCCGGGCGGTTAGCGTGCGTCTTGCAGGAGCGCTCGAACACTTCCACTACGGAGCGGAAGCCTCCCATATCCACGTCGTTGGGCACACCCGCGGGGCGTTTGTCGTTCCAGAAGTCAGGTTGCATTTGTTATTGGCCTCGTTACCTGAGAGTGTCTGGCCCACTCGCGGCGGGCTTCGGCGAACTTAACAGCTCCGTATCGCTTCGCAATAGCTGGGCTACTTAATCAGTGATGTGAATCTCCGACCACGCAGTAATCCGGGACCAGTCGGGACAACCTGTTCCCGGCGCTCTAGAATGCTGCGCACAAAGCGTCCTATGGCCGCGCTATCCATGACCTGCTGGCAGCGGCTGTCGCAGCAGAGTCTTACGTCCGTTCCCGCATCAGAGGTTTATGCATGAGCACGTTGACCAATACGCCCTACTCCGCCCTGGAAGTCGGTCAAACCGCAAGCTTCGAAAAATCCGTTGAGGAACGGGACATCCAGCTGTTCGCCGCCATGTCTGGCGATCACAACCCGGTCCACCTCGATGCGGAGTACGCAGCCGGCACACCCTTCAAGGAGCGTATTGCTCACGGGATGTTCAGCGGCGCTTTGATCAGCGCAGCTGTCGCCTGCACGCTGCCAGGCCCCGGTACCATTTATCTGGGCCAGACGATGAAGTTCACCCGTCCGGTTAAGCTCGGCGACACGCTCACTGTGCGCCTGGAGATACTCGAAAAGCTGCCAAAAAACCGCGTGCGCATCGCCACACGGGTGTTCAACCAGAACGACGAGCAGGTAGTGGACGGTGAGGCGGAGGTACTGGCGCCACGCCGTGAAGAGACGGTCGAGCTGAAAGAGCTGCCGCCGATCAGCATCGGTTAAGGCTACCCCACACCGGCAAGCGCAACGCTGACCGGCAATTTCACAGAGGCGCCATCTAGCGCCTCTTCGGCATGCAAGCATCGAGACTTCGCTGCGCAGTAACGACCTGCCCCAAACGTGGTGCACCAGACGCGCGCTATCGGTCGACCGACTCCAGCAGTCAGTAGGCACCTGCGCTCCCGTTGCATCGACGACCGCACCGAGCCCGATCCCGGCGGTTCGAAGCCGCGCGCGCCCGCTGATAACCAACCGGTCTACCGGAACGCTTGAACCCACGCCGCGCAGCGTGAAAGCACAAGGCTACTAAGGCCCTTGGCTACGCCCCCTTCGCCTCATTCATGGAGGATGCACGTCGGTCCGCACGGGTCGACCATCGGGCAAGCGATACAACAAAAACAAGACCGGGACCTCATCCATGCTCACTCGCTCGATCGCATATCGGCGCCTGGCGGCGCTCGTCTTCGGCAGCCTCTCGCTGGCCATTCAACCGGCACAGGCTGCACCACTCGACCCCGGCCCTGACGAGGCCCTGCTGTATTACCAGCGAGCCGACGGCGACTATGCTGGCTGGGGCCCGCACCTCTGGAACACCCCAAGCTGCAGCGGCAGCAAGACCGAGACAAGCTGGGATCAGCCGCTAACCGCAGCCGGCACAGATCCCGAGCATGGCGCCTTTTACCGAATCCCCCTGACCACCGATGCCAGTTGCCTGAACCTGATCATGCACCGGGGCGATGACAAGGACTTGGGCGGCGGCGACCTGACGTGGCGATTTGATGAGCTTGGTCGTCGCGTGTTCAGCCTCAGCGGCAACCCGCAGCTTTCCAGCACACCGCTGAGTGGGACCGCGGTTGCGATCAAGGGCGCGCGTGCGCATTGGTTGGACCCGTTCACCGTCGCGCTGGTAGGCGGCGCACCAGGCGCCAGCCGGCTTGAATTGCGCTACTCCAAAAACGCTAGCATCCGCCTTGACGGCGAGGCGCGCACCGTCAGCGGTGGCACGGCGCTCGAACTGCGAACCGGGACGCTTCGCGAGGGGCTCAAGCGCCAATATCCTCATCTCGCCGATGCATCCGCATTCAATCTTTCCGCAGGTGCCCACGAGCTGCGTCGCGCCGTGGTGAGTCAGTTGGTGGTGGTCGCCTACGATGCCGAGGACCGGGTAATCGATGCGACTGAAGTGCAAACCGCCGGGCTGCTGGACATGTTGTTCGCCTACAACGGTGAGCTCGGTGCACACGTCGACGCGCGTCGCGTCGCCTTCAAACTCTGGGCTCCGACGGCGCAACGGGTTCGCCTGCACGTCTTCGATGAGGCCAAGCGCTTGTTGTCCGGCTACCCGAAGGTGATGCGTGAGCGGCTCGGTGTATGGAGCCTGGACGGACCGCCTTCGCTGGATCGACATTATTACCAGTACGAGATTACGGCGTATCGGCCCACTACCGGCAAGGTCGAGACGACGCTGGTCAGCGACCCTTATGCGCTGAGCCTGTCGCGCAATAGCCAGTACGCTCAGGTCGTTGACCTGGACGCCGCGGACCTCAAGCCCGCTGGCTGGGATGCCGTGCGCCCGCCGCATCCGGAGCGACCCGAAGCGAGCGTGATATACGAAACCCACGTTCGCGACTTCAGCGCCAGCGATACCAGCCTGCCGGCCGCCCTACGCGGCACTTTTGGTGCCTTCACCCAACCGGACAGCGACGGCATGCGACATTTGCGTGACCTGCAAAGCGCCGGGCTTACGCACGTGCAGCTGCTACCTGTGTTCGACGTCGCCACCATCGACGAGGACCCGGACCGTCGCGTGGGCCTGGACGATCCGTTTGGCAAACTTTGCGAGCTGTCGACCCAGGCTCGGGCAAACTGGTCGGAACACTGTGGCGCTACAAGCATCCGTCAGGTATTGCAGGGCTTTGATCCTGCCAGCGGGCAGGCGCAAGCGCTCTACAACGACCTGCGCGCGCTCGACCCTTTCAACTGGGGCTACGACCCCTTCCACTTCACCACCCCCGAGGGCAGCTACGCCAGCGATGCGGAAGGTGTGCAGCGCATCATCGAGTTCCGCCAGATGGTCCAATCGCTCGCCAACACTGGCCTCGCCACGGTCATGGACGTGGTTTACAACCACACCAATGCGTCGGGTCTGGGTGAAAAGTCCGTGCTCGACAAAATCGTGCCCGGTTACTACCACCGCCGGAACCCCATCACAGGCGCAGTGGAAACCTCGACCTGCTGCGAGAACACCGCCAGCGAGCATCGCATGATGGCCAAGCTGATGACCGACTCCCTGAAAGTCTGGGCGCGCGACTACAAGATTGCCGGCTTTCGCTTCGATCTGATGGGCCACCATCTACGGAAGAATCTGGTCGATGCGTATCGTGCGGTCCGCCGAATCGACCGGGACACCTATTTTTACGGTGAAGGCTGGGATTTCGGCGAAGTCGCCAGCAACGCGCGCGGCATCAACGCCACGCAATTGAACATGGCCGGCACCGGCATCGGCACCTTCAATGACCGCCAACGCGATGCGGTTCGCGGCGGCAGCCCCTTCGACAGTGGCGAGAACATCCGTCGCAACCAGGGGTTTGCCAATGGCCTCTACGTCCTGCCGAACGAACTGAACGGCGCAGGCGCGCAGGAAAAGGCGCAGCTGTTACACGCAGCCGACCTGATCCGCGTCGGCATCGCCGGCGGCCTACGCGATTACCAGTTCGTCACCGCTGACGGCAGCACGCGCAAGGGCAAGGACGTCGACTACAACGGCCAGCCCGCTGGCTACACGCTCGACCCGCAAGAGACCGTCAACTACGTCTCGAAACACGACAACCAGACCTTGTGGGACAACAACCAGTACAAGCTGCCAGCTACGCTATCGGTCTCGGACCGCGTGCGTTTGCAACTGGTTGCGCTGTCCGTGCCGCTGTTCAGTCAGGGCGTGCCCTTCATCCACCTTGGCTCGGACATCCTGCGTTCCAAGTCCATGCAGCGTGACAGCTACGACTCGGGTGACTGGTTCAACGCGGTGGATTTCAGCTACCAGGACAACAACTGGAACAAGGGCCTGCCGCGTGCCGACAAGGATGCGGACAACTGGCCGCTGATCCGCCAGGTGATCGCCGATCCGCATGCAAAGCCGAGCGCGTCGGACATCGTTGCTGCGAAGCGGCGCTTTGTCGAACTGCTGAGGATACGTACCGATAGCCCGCTGTTTCAGCTCGACAATGCGCGTGAGGTACAACGTCGTCTGCGCTTCCACAACACCGGCGCTCAACAGAAACCTGGAGTGATCGCCTTCAGCCTGGCCGATGGGCCAAGGGCCGGTCGTGATCTTGACCGCCGGTATGGGTCAATGATGGTGGTACTGAACGCCTCGGGTGATCGGGTTCGGCTGCCGGGTGCGACCGGCCATCAGCTGCATCCCGTACTGCAGCGCTCAAGCGACGCGGTTAGCCGTCAAGCAAAGGTCACGAACGATGAGTTCGAGGTGCCACCTTTCACCACCGCCGTGTTTGTGCAACCGCAGCAAAGCCGTTAAAAAACAGGCAAAAAAATGGGCGACCGAGGTCGCCCAAAATGCCTTGCGTGCTCTGTAACACCAGCCGGATCAACGCTTCTTTTGCGCGTCCTGCCAGATGAAATATCCGAAACCGCCGAGGAAGGCGACCATCAGGCCGACCGTGACCACCCCTGCGAGCACCACATTATCGACGAACATGATTTCCTTCCTCCAAGCTGTTGTGCTGTCTGATGGCTGCATAGTCGCCCTCCTACCGAAATAAAAAATTGACCAAGGTCAATCGCCACGGCGCCTTTGAAATTAGGTGCCGTATGAGCTGATCTGGGTCAAGAAAACGGGGTACGGGCGAATGACCGTCGGAGGAACGCGACGATCGAGGGTGTCGTGCAAAGGCCTGTTGCTGGGCAACAGCGAATGCTTGTCAGCGCTTCTTAGGTTTGGATTTGGTTTTTTTCTTCGGCTTGCCTAACGGCAACGCCTGCTCAAACGCCTGGCGCATTTCCACTAGACGTTTTTCCTTGATGTCGTGAATGCGTTTTTCACGCTCGGCGCTGAAGTCGATCAGCTTTTCGTCACTGCTCATAAGGCGGGCTCGCTAATGATCTGTCTGAACGTCAGGTTAATGCGGGGCGTGGCCACTTTGCGCGTCCTGGCGATCTGGTGTTGCCAATGATGCTGCGTAGGGCCGCTCATGACCAGCAGTGACCCGTGCTCAAGCTCGAGTGAATACTCGATACGGCTTGCGCCCTTGCGGCGAAAGTCGAATCGCCGTGTCGCACCCAGATTGAGCGATACCACCAGCGGCTGGACGCCGAGCTCAGGCTCGTCGTCGCTATGCCAGCCCATGGCGTCCTGGCCATTACGATAAAAATTGAGCAGTACGCCGTTCAACGGCTCGCCGATTTCCTGCTCCACCCTCTTGCGGATGTCGGTGAGCAACGGTGTCCACGGCAAGGGGTCATGAACCAGTCCGGAATACCGATAAGCCGCGCCCGTGTCGCCGTACCAGGCGACCAGTCGAGGCACAGCGATACTGCGCCCGTAGAGTTTTATCTGAGGTTGCGTCCAGGGGGTCTGTTGCGACAGCTGTTGCAGCCATTGATCAGCGCGTTGCGCATCGACCCACTTCGGCTGATAGCGAATATGCGCGTCCGGCAGGTCGATCAACATTCGGACATCTGCAAGGCGAATGGTTGTTCAAACCTCGACATCTACCCAGAGCCCTTGCCGGGGTAACTCATCGAGCGCCTCCTGGTCTTCTTCTGCCGTCTCGCCCTCGGCCAGTTCCTGGGGCGTGTAGCCACGGCGACGTTGGCGTCGGCGCTGCTCATCACGCAGCATCTGCTCGGCTTCCTGAGGATGGCGACGATCGAGGCTCACCGAGCTCTCATTGGCGCTCGGCTGGACGGGCGTCACCGGCGCGATATCAGGTCGCGGCTTGACCACATCCTGTTGCGCGGTGACCTGAACGGCGCCGGGCGGAATGATTGGCAGCATTGTGCTCTCCCATAAGCAGCCCCGGTCAATCGGTGCGGCTATTACCACCAACGGCGGTTGATCGGACTGACTGCAGACGATCTTAGCAGCAACGCTACACTGCAAAGCGTTATCGGATCGGCATCTATCGTCGCTCTATTGGCGGGGTTCCGTTACCATAGCGCGCTTTTTTCACAGCGGGAGGCAGCATGGCGCAGCAGTATCTACCGGGGCAACGCTGGATCAGCGACAGCGAAGCGGAACTCGGTCTGGGAACCATCCTGATGCAAGATGGCCGGATGCTCACCGTGCTCTACCCAGCGACGGGCGAAACCCGTCAGTATGCGGCGCGCAGCGCCCCGCTGACCCGCGTGCGGTTTGTGCCGGGTGACGAAATCACCCACTTCGAAGGCTGGAAGATGACCGTGCGCGAAGTCGACGACGTCGACGGCTTGCTGGTCTATCACGGCCTGACAGCCAACAACGAAGCCCGCACCCTGCCGGAAACCCAGCTGTCGAACTTCATCCAGTTCCGCCTCGCCAGCGACCGTCTGTTCGCCGGCCAGATCGACCCGTTGAACTGGTTCAAGCTGCGCTATCACACCTTGGAAAATCAGAGCAAACAGCTGACCTCCTCGCTGTGGGGCCTGGGCGGCGTGCGTGCGCAGCCCATCGCGCACCAGCTGCACATCGCGCGGGAAGTCGCCGACCGCATCGCACCACGCGTACTGCTGGCGGACGAAGTGGGTCTCGGCAAGACCATCGAAGCAGGCCTGGTCATCCACCGCCAGTTGCTGTCCGGACGCGCCAAACGTGTGCTGATCCTGGTGCCGGAGAATCTTCAGCACCAGTGGCTGGTGGAGATGCGCCGCCGCTTCAACCTGGAGGTCGCGCTGTTCGATGACGAGCGTTTCATTGAAAGCGATGCGAGCAATCCCTTCGAAGACACCCAGCTCGCCCTCGTCTCGCTGGAGTGGCTGAAAGACGACGAGCGCGCCCAGGACGCCGCCTTTGCTGCCGGCTGGGATTTGCTGGTCGTGGACGAAGCGCACCATCTCGTCTGGCATCCTGAAAACGCCAGCGCCGAATACAAACTCGTCGAGCAGTTGGCTGAAGTCATTCCCGGCGTTCTGCTCCTGACCGCGACACCCGAACAGCTCGGCCAGGAAAGCCACTTCGCCCGCCTGCGCCTGCTCGACCCGAATCGTTTCCATGACCTCGAAGCCTTCCGCGCTGAAAGTGCCAGCTACCAGCCGGTCGCACGCGCGGTGCAGGAACTGCTCGACGAGGGACGGCTGTCCCAGGAAGCACACCAGACCATTCACGACTTCCTCGGTGCCGAAGGCGAAGCCCTGCTTGCCGCGGCCACCGATGGCGACATCGAAGCCAGCAGCCGCCTGATCCGCGAGCTGCTCGACCGTCACGGCACCGGGCGCTTGCTGTTCCGTAATACCCGCGCCGCCGTGCGCGGATTCCCGGAGCGCCAGCTGCACGCCTACCCGCTGCCTTGCCCTGCCGAATATCTGGAACTGCCGCTGGGCGAGCATGCCGAGCTGTATCCGGAAGTCAGCTTCCAGAGCCAGCAGGACGAGCCGGACGCGCAGAACCGCTGGTGGAGTTTTGATCCTCGCGTCGAGTGGCTAATCGACACGCTGAAAATGCTGAAGAAGTTCAAGGTGCTGGTCATCTGCGCCCACGCCGAAACCGCGCTGGATCTGGAGGATGCATTGCGCGTGCGCTCCGGCATTCCGGCCACGGTGTTCCACGAAGGCATGAGCATCCTCGAGCGCGACCGCGCCGCGGCCTACTTCGCCGACGAAGAGTTCGGTGCGCAGGTCCTGATCTGCTCCGAGATCGGCAGTGAAGGCCGCAACTTCCAGTTCGCTCATCATCTGGTGCTGTTCGATCTGCCGGCGCACCCGGATTTACTCGAGCAGCGCATCGGTCGTCTCGACCGGATCGGCCAGGCACACGTCATCCAGCTGCACGTGCCCTATCTGGAAACCAGCCCGCAGGAACGCTTGTTCAAGTGGTATCACGAGGCGCTCAACGCCTTCCTCAACACCTGCCCGACCGGCAACGCCCTGCAGCATCAATTCGGCCCGCGGCTGCTGAGCCAGCTGGAAGAAGGTGATGACGAGGAATTCCAGAAGCTCATCGAAGAGGCCCGCGTCGAGCGCGAGCGGCTGGAAGCCGACCTGCATGCCGGCCGCGATCGCCTGCTGGAGCTCAACTCTGGCGGTGGCGAACAGGGCGCGGCGCTGGTCGAAGCTATCGAGGAGCAGGACGACCAGTTCGCCCTGCCGATCTACATGGAAGAACTCTTCGACGCCTTCGGCATCGACAGCGAAGACCATTCCGAAAACGCACTGATCCTGCGCCCCAGCGAGAAGATGCTCGACGCCAGCTTCCCACTTGGCGACGACGAAGCGGTGACCATCACCTACGACCGCGAGCAGGCGCTGGCCCGCGAAGACATGCAGTTCCTCACCTGGGAACACCCGATGGTCCAGGGCGGCATGGACCTGGTGCTGTCCGGCTCCATGGGCAACACGGCGGTCGCGCTGATCAAGAACAAGGCGCTCAAGCCCGGCACCGTACTGCTGGAATTGTTGTATGTCAGTGAAGTGGTGGCGCCGCGTGCGTTGCAGCTGAACCGCTTCCTGCCGCCTTTGGCGCTGCGCTGCCTGCTGGACTCGAACGGCAATGACCTGGCGTCCAAAGTTGCATTCGAAACCCTGACTGACCAGCTGGAAAGCGTGCCGCGTGCCAGCGCCAACAAGTTCGTCCAGGCCCAGCGTGACGTGCTGGCCGTGCAAATCGCCGATGCCGAAGCCAAGGTCGCGCCGCGCCATGCCGAGCGTGTGGCCGAAGGGCAGCGCCGACTCAAGGCCAGCCTCGACGAGGAACTGGCACGCCTGACCGCGCTGCAGGCGGTCAATCCGAGCGTGCGTGACAGTGAGATCGAAGCCTTGCGCACGCAGCGTGAGCAAGGTCTGGAGATGCTGGAAAAAGCGGCGCTTCGCCTGGAGGCGATCCGCGTCCTGGTCGCAGGTTAATAGCGACGCGACACAACGAAGGCCGGCCGCGAGCGATCGCAGTCGGCCTTCGTCGTTTTGTATTTCCAGAACGTCATTAACGCCGCCCGACAGCCAGCAACTGCCGCGCCCTTCGCTGATCGTCCTCATCTAGCTCAGCCAGCAGCTCGGGCTTGCCTGCGATCAGTAGCGCCAGCGGTACACCGTCGCGATAGAGGATGCGGTTCCCTGCCACTGCCGGTACCCGCTCGCCCGGTAGCAAAGTGCCCACTTGGTTCAGTGGATCGACCGCTGAGATGGCGATCATTTCTCCATCGGCCGCGCGCTTGCGAACCTCACGCAACAGCCCCACCGCTTCGGGCAAGGCGAACTGCTCGCCCGGCACGCCCGCCACGAAACGACCCCCGCGAATCTCCCCGCGCGCTTCAAGCCGGTGATAGACCCGCAGCAGGTCCCGCCACGGCGGAAGCCAGTCGGCCTCTCGCACCAGCAGGCGCCAGAACACCACACCGTAACGCCGCAACAACGTCATGGCGATGTGTTCCAGGGCTTCGGGGTCGAGCGCGGGCCGGCGCGCCGAGGTCTCGACCGGCGCCGGCCCGCCTTTGCGCACCAGCGCCCAGCGTCCGGCATCCGCCATACCGCCGATAAAGGCGCCACCGCGGCTCTGCCGACTGCTGCGGGTACGTTTGGCCGCGGGCGCCAACAGCGCCCGCAGCCCGGCGAAGCTGTCTGCGTTGACCAACCCGACGGCCACCAACTCGCCGAGTGCATCTTCCAGTTCGCTGCGCAGCAACCGCGCATCCTGCTGCAGTTCATCGAAGAATAAGGCGCCCTGCGCCTGCAGCGTCTCCAATACCCGTTGCGCGCGTGAAGACAGCTCTGGCTGAGGCGCGTCGCTGGCCAAGGCGTACCAGGCGGTCAGTTGCCGGCGAGGCAACAGGACGATGGGTGTGCCGCGCACCGGCCCGCTGCTGGCTTTGATCCGCCCTGCCAGACGCGTCCAGACGATGCGACCGGAGCGACAGAGTTCATCCAGCCAGGTGCCGCCGTAGTCCTTCAGGCGCGCCGGCAGCAACTCGCTCTCCCAGGCTCCAGCTGCGGCCTGGAAGCCTTCGAGCTGCTCCACGATCGTGCCCAGCGCATCGCGACCCTCCATGCGCGTGGTTTCGGACAGGTGCTGCCAGTCGAACAAGAAACGCATGAAGTCGGCGCGTTCCACCGGCTCGATTTCGCGCCGCAAACGCTTGACGGTGTAACGGTGGATGCGCGCCAGCAGATGCCGCTCGCACCACTCGTCCTCGCTCGCGCCGGACGTGAAGCGACCCCGCAATACGTAGCCTTCGGATTCCAGCCGTGTCAGCGCAAGCGCGACGGTGGAGGCCGGCAGCGCCAGCGGTCGAGCGATCAGCGACACTGGCAAGGGGCCGAACGCCGTCAGCCGAGCGCGCACCAACTCCACCGCTGCGTCATCCTCCGCCGGCACCTCATCGAAGCCCGGCAACAGCGTCAACGCGGGCTCGCCGGGCGCAGCCGGGTAGATCGCATGGCCAAGAGCGAGCCGTTCGAGCGGCAGCCAGAGCGCTCGCTCATTGGCGACCTGCAAGCGCGTCGCCCGCCCCCCACGTGCCAGCTCCGCCAACCACGCCGGCCAATCCCGCTCGGCCTTCGCCTCGTCGTCGGCGATACAGCCGAGCCCCATCAGCGCTTCGTGCAACTCGTCTGGATTGCGCGCCTGGGGCCAGGCTTCGGCGCGCACCGCCTCGATCGCGGCGACATCCAGCGCGCCCAGGCCGTCGCCCGATTCCGGATCGGCCCATCGCCGGTTCAATACGGCCTGGGTGCGGCGCTCCTCCAGCGGCGCGTCGTCAAGAAACGCATAAGGACGCGCGCCCAGCACTTCCATCGCCAGGGGTGATGGCGCCGGCAGGTCACGCGCAAGCAGCGCGATCGTGCCCGACTCGATGCGCTGCAGCAGTGCCAGCCAGCCCCGACTGTCCATGGCCTCGTGCAGACAGTCATCGAGGGTTTGCGCGACCAGCGGATGGTCCGGCACCTCGCGCTCTCCGACGATGTTTTCCAGGCAGGCGACTTGGTCCGGAAAGACGCTGGCGAGCAGATCTTCGCTTTTCATCCGCTGCAGTTGCGGCGCTACCTTGCGCCCGCCCGCCATGCGCGGCAGTGCCAGCGCGGTGGTCGCGTTCCATCGCCAGCGCACACCGAACAGCGGCGCGTCGAGCAATGCCTGGATCAATACGGCCTCGGCGCTGTTGGAACGCAGGTACCGCCACACCTCATCGAGCGGGAAACTGTGGCTGGTGGACAGCGACAAGATGATCGCATCCTCGGTCGCCGCTGCCTGCAGTTCAAAGTTGAAGGTGCGGCAGAAGCGCTTGCGCAGCGCCAGACCCCAGGCCCGGTTGATCCGGCTGCCGTAGGGCGAATGGATAACCAGTTGGGTGCCACCGGACTCGTCGAAGAAACGCTCCATGACCAGCCGTTGCTGGGTCGGCAGCGCGCCCAGCGCCGAACGGGCGCGCGCGAGGTATTCGACAATCTGGCAAGCAGCGGCATCCGGCAGGCCGAGGGTGCCGGTAAGCCAGTCGATTGCAGTTTGCAGTCTCGACGAGCCATCAGAAGCATCGGCGCCTTCCGCCTCTGTAGGAGCGAGCTTGCTCGCGAAAGGCGATACCTCGGCAGCGTCGAGTTCGCGAGCAAGCTCGCTCCTACGGGCTTCGGCTTCGGTCAGGCGCTCATCGATCTCCCCGCGCAACCGCGCAACCGCCGCCGAGAGTTCATCACTGCGCCCCGGCGCCTCGCCCAGCCAGAACGGGATGTTCGGCGGCATTCCCTGGGCATCCTCGACCCGCACACGGCCAGACTCGATTTTGATGATGCGGTAGGAGGTGTTGCCCAGCTGGAAGACATCGCCCGCCAGGCTTTCCACCGCGAAATCTTCGTTTACAGTGCCAATATTGAAGCCCTGAGGCTCCAGCAGCACCGAATAATCGGAGTTGTCGGCAATGGTGCCGCCTGAGGTCAGTGCGGTCAGACGGCCGCCTCGCCGCCCTCTCAGGCTGCGGTTGACCAGGTCACGATGGAGGTAGGCGCCGCGCGCACCGTGGCGCATGCTATAGCCTTCAGCAAGCATCGCCAATAACGCTTGAAACCTGTCATCGCTGAGCGTGCGGTATGGCATGGCGCGGCGAATCAGCTCCATCAGCGCCACTTCCTGCCACTCCTGGCAGGACACCTCGGCGACGATCTGTTGCGCCAGCACATCCAGAGGTGCGACCGGGATGATCAGGGTGTCCAGCTCACCGCGACGAACGCTGTCCAGCAACGCAGCGCACTCGATCAGATCATCGCGCGAGCTCGGGAAGAGCCGACCCTTGGAGACGCCGCCGACCTGATGCCCCGCACGCCCGACCCGTTGCAGGAACGCCGAGATTGAGCGCGGCGAGCCCAGCTGACAGACCAGTTCGACGTCACCGATATCGATGCCGAGTTCGAGCGAGGCGGTAGCCACCAGCAGCCTCAGCTCGCCACGCTTGAGCCGCTGCTCGGCATCCAGCCGCTGCTCACGCGCCAGGCTGCCGTGGTGGGCCGCAACCACAGCATTGCCCAGGCGCTCGCTCAGGTGTCGGGCGGCCCGCTCGGCCATGCGGCGCGTGTTGACGAAGACCAGCGTGGTCCGGTGTTCGCCTGCCAACGCAGCGAGACGGTCATAGACCAGCTCCCAGACATCGTTGCTCATTACCGCGTCCAGCGGCACTGGCGGTACCTCCAGCGCCAGATCGCGTGCACGACCATGGCCGACATCGACTATCTCGCAGCGCCGCCCAGCACCGACCAGGAAGTCCGCAACCGCTTCGATGGGTTTCTGTGTCGCCGACAGCCCGACGCGCACCAGCGGCCCTGCGCACAACGCCTCCAGCCGTTCCAGCGAGAGGGCCAGATGGCTGCCGCGCTTGTTGCCGGCGATGGCATGAATCTCATCGACGATGACGCTGCGCACGCCAGCCAGCATTTGCCGACCTGAGTCGGAACCCAGCAGCACGTAGAGCGACTCCGGGGTGGTCACCAGAATATGCGGCACCCGCTTGCGCATTGCCGCGCGCTCGGCCTGGGGGGTGTCGCCGGTGCGCACGGCGGTGCGGATTTCCAATGCGAGCAGGCCAAGCCCCTGCAGCTCGGCCGAGATACCGGCCAGCGGTTGTTCCAGGTTGACGTGAATGTCGTTCGACAGCGCCTTGAGGGGCGAGACGTAGAGCACCGATGTCCGGTCGGCAAGACCGCCGTCAGCCAGCCCTTGCTGCACCAGCTGATCGATAGCGGCGAGAAAGGCCGTGAGCGTCTTGCCCGAGCCGGTAGGCGCAGCGACCAGCGTTGACTGGCCGGCGCGAATCAATGGCCAGGCGCGGGCCTGAGCGGGTGTCGGTGCCGGAAAGCTGCGACCGAACCAGGTGGCCACTGCGGGGTGAAAGGCGGCCAGCGCGTCATGTACGAGGGAGTCTGTCATGCCCTGAATATGCTGCCGCAGCGGCCCATCTACAAGGCCGACCCGCCACAGCCTGTCGACCTGAAGGAAACGGTGTCGCCGCTTGGCGGTCCACTTCAGACAGCCCGTCGATGGAGAACACCATGAATAACCAAGCCCTGAACCTGGATGAAGCGATGCAGCTCGTCTCGGAAGCCTTCCTGCCCTGCGGCTGCGTCACCAGCGCCAATCCGGACGAGGACAGTTTCGGTTTTACCGTCATGTCCGGCAGCGGGACCGAGTTGCTACGCGTGCCTAGCGTGTCGCGGGACGAGTACACCAACCCGCAGCATCTGGGCAGCGTCATCGAGCAGGCGCGGCTGGACGTCGAGGACAAGGATCAGCGCCTCGAACCCTGGACCATGCCGTCCATCACGGATGGCACCGGCATCCCGGAAACCCCGCCGAATTACTGATCCGCCTGCTGCTTACCTAAACCGAACGAGGACGATATGAGCGATTCCGTTCTTTTGATCACCGGCGCCTCCTCAGGGATTGGCGCGGCCACCGCCCGGCTCGCCGCCGAAGC
Organism: Pseudomonas sp. DNDY-54; assembly: GCF_019880365.1. NCBI lineage: Bacteria > Pseudomonadati > Pseudomonadota > Gammaproteobacteria > Pseudomonadales > Pseudomonadaceae > Pseudomonas > Pseudomonas sp. DNDY-54. The sequence continues at coordinate 1,145,945 of NZ_CP082271.1, read as the reverse complement.
CGGCTATCGCGTTGCCTTGGCGGCGCGCTCCGAGCACAAGCTTGCTGCGCTGGTGCGCGAGCTCGGCGGCCCCGAGCGCGCGCTGGCGATCCGCTGTGACGTCAAGGAATACGCCGAACAACAGGCCATGGTGCGGCAGGTGCTAGATCATTTCGGCCAGCTCGATGCGGTCTATGCCAATGCCGGCATGCCAGGCAGCGAAGGGGGCTTCAGCGGCGCCGACCCGGACGTCTGGCGCGACATGCTGCTGACCAACGTTTACGGCGTGGGCCTGACCCTGCGCTGCACGCTCGAAGCACTCAAGGCCAGCCGCGGGCATCTGCTGCTAACCGGTTCAGCCGCGGGACGTTTCGTGATTCCCGGCTCGATGTACAGCGCCAGCAAATGGGCGGTGACCGGCATGGGCCTGAGCGTACGCGAGGAACTGCGCGGCACCGGCGTGCGCGTGACGCTGATCGAGCCAGGCATGGTCGACACGCCACTGTTCGACGAGCCGCCCGCCTACGCCATGCAGCCCGAAGACATCGGCCGCGCCGTGGTGTATGCGTTGTCCCAGCCGGCTCATGTGGACGTCAATGAGATCCTCATCCGCCCGACCCCGCCGATCGAAGCGCCTTAGCGCGAGGCGTCGAGCGACCAAACGCGCAGCCAAATAACGAGTCGGCGCCTTTCGCCATGGCCGTTGTACTGCTTTTATCAAAAGGCACAAGCGAGCCCCCGTAACGGCGCTCGTAACAGCATTCGCAGAAACTTTTGCGCCTCGCTTCGGGTCGCTATAGAGGCGGTTTTTCTGCCACTCCGGGCGCCAGCTACGGCTATAGAACAAGGGGGACCGCCATGAGCAATCTGGCAGAACAGCCTGAACAGCAACCGGTACTCGCCGAACTGGATTACCTGCTGCAACGCTTTCGACAGGTGCGCGCCACCAGCGAAGCGATCTGTGCACCGCTGCAGATCGAGGACTATATCGTCCAGAGCATGCCCGACGTCAGCCCGCCGAAATGGCACCTTGCACATGTCAGCTGGTTTTTCGAAGCCTTTCTGCTCAAGCCCTACCTGACAGGCTACAAACCGCTCGACGCTTCCTATGACCACCTGTTCAACTCCTATTACGAGACCCACAGCACGCCCTTCCCCCGTGCTCAGCGTGGGCTGATCTCGCGTCCCGGCGTAGAGGATGTCTACCGCTTCCGGCAGCATGTCGACCGGGCAATGGAAGCGCTGCTGGGTAACCCGCCACAACGGCACGCATCCGAGATCACGCGGCGGGTCGAGCTGGGCCTGCAGCACGAGCAGCAGCATCAGGAGCTGCTGCTGATGGACATCAAGCACATCCTCGCGCAGAACCCTCTGCACCCGGTTTACCGCAGCGACCTGCAACCGACACCGGCGCTGCATAACGATCGTATCCGCTGGCATGAGTACGCTGGCGGGGTGCGCCACATCGGTCATGCCGGCAATGGATTCGCCTTCGATTGCGAAACGCCTCGGCATCGGCAATTCGTCGAGGACTTTCAGCTGGCCGATCGACCGGTCAGCAACCGCGAGTACCTCTCCTTTATTGCCGATGGTGGCTACGCACGGAGCGAACTGTGGCTCTCAGATGGCTGGGCGCATAGCCGTCAACACGGCTGGAACGCCCCGTTGTATTGGCACCGTGACGATCATGGCTGGTATGAGATGACGCTCGGCGGGCTGCTGCCGCTGGACCTGGAAGCGCCGGTGTGTCATGTCAGTTTTTACGAGGCGGACGCCTACGCTCGCTGGGCTGGCGCTCGGCTGCCCACCGAAGCCGAATGGGAAGTGGCCGCTACGGATCAGCCCCGCCGCGGTAATTTCCTCGAAAACGATTTTCTGCAACCTGTACCTGCCAGTGTTCCCCACGACGGGCCGGCTCAGCTGTTCGGCGATGTCTGGGAATGGACAGCCAGCGCTTATCGGCCCTACCCCGGCTTCCGTCCGTTGGACGGCAGCCTCGGCGAGTACAACGGCAAGTTCATGTCCGGCCAGATGGTGTTACGTGGTGGGTGCTGCGCCACGCCGGAAGCACACATTCGGGCCACCTACCGCAACTTTTTCCAGCCGGCGATGCGCTGGCAATTCGCCGGGCTGCGCCTGGCCAGGGAGTTATGAAACATGGCACTCGCCGTCCATTTCCATGACCAGACGCAGCCGACCCATGACACCTCGTTGCGTGACGAGGCATTGGCCGGGTTTGCCGCTTCGCCCAAGCACATCTCGCCAAAATTTTTCTATGACCGTCGCGGCTCCGAGCTTTTCGAGCAGATTTGCCAGCAACCCGAGTACTACGTGACCCGCACGGAAGAAAAGATTCTGGCCAACGCGGCGAACGAAATTCTAGAGATAGCCGGGCCACAAACCGACCTGATCGAACTGGGCAGCGGCGCCAGCCGCAAGGTCCGTTTGTTGCTTGAGGGCCTGCGACCGGTCAGTTATCTCGGCATCGACATCTCCGAAGATTTCCTGCTGACCAGCACCCAGCGCCTGGCGGCGGATTACCCCTGGCTGGAAGTGCATGCGGCCTGTGCAGACTTCTCGGACGAACTGAAGCTGCCGGACGACTTCACCCTCCACCACCCGCTGGTGTTTTTCCCCGGCTCGAGCATCGGCAATTTCACCCCGCTAGAGGCACGCAAGCTGCTCGGCCATCTGCATGAGATCCTGCCGCCTGGTGGCGGCTTGTTGATTGGGGTCGATCTGGTCAAGGACCGAGACGTCCTCGAGGCGGCTTACAACGATCGCGCTCATGTGACGGCAGCTTTCAACCTGAACGTGCTGCAGCGCATTCGCCAGGAACTGGACAGCGATATCGACCCGTCCCGTTTTACGCACCAGGCATTCTTCAATGAGCAGGATTCGCGTATCGAGATGCACCTGATCAGCCGCGAGGCGCAAGACGTCACCATTGAAGGTCAGCGTTTCCATTTCGATGCAGGCGAAAGTCTGCACACTGAAAACTCCTACAAGTACACGCTCCAGTCCTTCGCTGATTTGGCCAACAGCGCCGGGTTCGACTGCAGCGGCCAGTGGACCGATGCACAGGACCTGTTCAGCGTTCACTACCTGCAACGTCGTCCATGAGACCGCTCGCTACTTCCCTGACCGCGCTTACCCTTGCGCTTGGCCTCGGCAACGCAACAGCCAACGAGCAAGCGCTACGGCTCAAGGACCTGCAGCGCTGCGGGGATCTGTTCTCGACGGAACAATTGACCTTCTGCCTGCGCAGCGAAGGCCTGGGCACCGATGATCTTAACGTGATGCTACGCGGCAAGGCTGTCGACGCCAGCCGGGAGGAAGACGGTCGCCTGCGGCTGACCGTGAAGCGGGACGATCATCAGAGCGGTCCGCTATGGCTGGAACAGGGCGAGCGGCGCAGCAACCCGATCTGGCTCACGCTCAACGGAAGCCATGTGATCGCGGCGGGGCCGGACGACGTCGCCAAGAATATGGACGGCTTAACCACGTACGTGGACCTGGTCAGCGTCATTATCGAAGAAGACCACGATGGCCTGGAGGAATCGCAACGCCTTGCCGATAAGTACGGCGCCGAGGTTGTGGGGGCCATCGCCCCGTTAAACACCTATCAGCTGCGACTGCCGGTGAAGGACCTGACCGAGCGCGACGCCCTGGTGCTGCGCTTGGGCAGCGAGACGAGCGTGGACGCCGTGGTCGTCGAAGAGTCCGGCGCCGAAGAACTGTTGGAAGAGGACAGCCAGCCCAAGCCACGCAACACTGAATGGGTCGCTAATCGCTTTCTCGATGCGGTGGATTTCTACCTGCATCGCCTATCGGCGCAGAAAACCGCCATCAAGACGCACCCAGTGCGGATCGGCATCATCGAGCGTGATGTCGATTTCGACTCGCCGGAATTTGCGGCGTACCTCGGCGGGTGCGAGCCGACCAAGCCGCAAACCTGTGTCTATGCCCGCGACGCCGAATCACCTGCAGACCACGGGACCAGCGTCACCGGAATTCTAGCGGCACGCAGCGCCGAGCCTGGCGACAGCGGCTTTCTCAGCGCACTGGAACCGGCCAGCTCTGGCTTCGAGGTCATTGTCGAACGCAACTCCGATGCTGGCATTACGGCCAATGTCGCCGCCTCGGTGAATCTGGTCGAGGATGGCGTGCGGGTGCTGAACTGGAGCTGGGGCATCCATCGCGTCGGCACGCTCGACGTCGACGGTGAGCGCATCGATTCGCTGGTGCGCTCCGGGGTTGCCATGAGTGGCTATGAAGAATTGCTCGAAGAATTCTTTCTCTGGTTGCGCCGAGAGCACCCCGACGTGGTGGTGGTGAATTCGGCCGGCAACGGCTCGGCTCGCTCCGGACAGGACGACTACCGCTTGCCGTCTTCCTTCATCACCGATCAACTGCTGGTGGTCGGTGCCCATGAGCGCGACTACAGCAAGGACGTACCGGTGGAGCACCCCGATTACGTCACCAAACGCCCTTCCTCCAATATCGATATGCGCGTCGATATCACCGCCTCTGCCTGCACGCGAGCAGCAACCCTTGAGGCTGGCACGCGCGGCGACGTGCACTGTGGCACGTCATATGCCACCCCCATGGTGACGGGCATTATCGGCGCGATGCTGTCGATCAATCCCGCACTGGAGCCGGAACAGTTGCGGGAGTTGCTGCGTCGCAGCGCCCTGACCATCGGCCGCAACAGCGATTTCGAAGCGGTTGAAGCCGATGACCTGACCGCCCCCATCCTGCCATCCGAACGCAGTTATCAGCTGGACAACCAGGACATCGGCCGTTCCGCTCGCCTGGACATGCGCAAGGCGCTGGAACTCACTGCAGAGAGTCTTCAGCACAGGCGCTGAAGGCCGCATGGGGTTGTTCGCCCAGCGCGTGCCCCTCCATTGCTCTCCCCGGCTCATCAGCAAATGACTCTGCCATGTGCTGTGATCGTCATCGCCTGAAACAATCTGCAACAAGACCGGCCACTCACTTAGTGGCAGGTTCATCGGTACAAGCGAAACGCTAATTGCCCGCCTTTGCTTCGTTCAAAAGCAACAGAAACTCTTTAACTAACATTAAATCAATAACTTATCGTATAACGGCATTTTAATATTTAATTGCCATGTCATTGATGGCTATTAGCTAAATATTAACCCCTAATAAAAAATGAACTTTTTAATGACGCCAAATTAACTTCAAATTTGAACATGCGACCTATATAAAGCCTATCCACGCGGCGCCTGTGGCTATTCAGGTCTGTCGCAATGCCCGGGTAGCGTCGTTGGTCAGTGCTTCGTCATTTCGCATGGATCCCCTGGATGCTTCCGTACTTTTAAAAGGCTTCGGCCTTTTGTCGTATTAAGTTCTGGAGATCGCAATGCTCGTCAAGATGACGTCCAGCACACGTAACGCACTGCTCAGTACTGCACTGCTCGCGGCTGTTCTTGTGTCCACCCCAACGCAAACAGTACTTGCCGCTACCTCAACCGCAACGGCGTCCTCCTTACACTCCATAGCAACCGCCAAGGTCAACGACTTCACCGGCCCGCAATGGCTCAAGGGAAGCTGGCGTCAGTCGGCCGGGTTGTCCATTCCAGCCACAGCCAGCAACAAAGCGAACTTCAAAAAGGGCGCTCAAGTCAGAACCGCCGATGGGCAGGTCCGCACGATCAAAGTGGTGTATTACTCCGGCGCCAACATGAGCCTCATGCTCTCAGGCTCGACGCTGAACGCCTCGAAAAACGGGTATCCAAAAAGCGTGGCGGTGCTGGGCGCTTCTCCCGCGGGCGGCAATACCGCCATAACGCCAACCCCCGACAGCAGCGCGAAGCCAAGCACTACAGCCCATAGCACGTCGATCAACAACTACACGAACAATGACTGGCTAAACGGCGTCTGGCGCAAGTCGGCAGGCTTCTCGATTCCCCTGAACAACGCCAACCGCTCCGCTTTCAAGGCGGGCTCCCAGGTGAAGCTGGTCGACGGCCAGGTGCGCAAGATCAACGCCGTGTACATGGCGGGCAACAACATAAGCGTGATGCTTTCCGGCGCGGCGCTTAGCGGCAAAAAATACGGGCACCCGAACAAACTGTTCTCGACTACCGCGACGTCCGCGCCGGCTCCAGCGCCCGTCAAGCCGAGCCAGCCGTCTACGCCGGTGGTCACACCGCCGCCGGTCGGCTCTTCGCCGTCCCTGACCACGGCGCTGAACTCGTTCAACGGTGGCGACTTCGTTAATGGCATTTACAACACGAGCAAATTCGTGGGCATATCGGTCAAGGCGACTGCCGAGAACAAGGCGGCCTTCCACAAAGGCGCGAAAGTCCGGTTCGCCGATGGGCAGGTACGCACCATCAACCTCATCTACTACTCCGGCGGCAACATGACGGTGATGATGGACGGGGGCGCCATCAACGGAAAGGCCGTCGGCTACCCGCGCACCGTCTCGGTGAACAGCAGCGGATTTAGCCAGCCAACGCCAGGTACCGGTGCGTCAAATCCGGACGCAGGCGGTTCGGCGCCCGCTAACCCTATCAACCTGGTCGGTATCAACCTGGCCGGTGCGGAGTTCGGCTCCGACGACCCGCTGCCTGGGCGATACCTGAAACAGTACATTTACCCGAGCGAAGCGGACTTCAAGCGCTACGCCAACCGCAACCTCAAGCTGGTGCGCCTGCCGTTTCGCTGGGAACGCATCCAACCGAGGCTCAATGGCGAGCTGAACAGCGCCGAACTGGCGCGCATGATGGCGACGCTCGATCACGCCAAGAAATACAACATGCAAGTCATCCTCGACATGCATAACTACTACCGCTACTACGGCAAGATGATCGGCTCCAACGAGGTGCCGATCAGCGCCTTCGCCGATTCCTGGCGGCGTATTGCGCAGAAGGTTTCCAAGCATCCCGCGGTCTACGGCTACGGCCTGATGAACGAGCCCCATACCACTAACGGCAAATGGCCCGCTGCCGCGCTTGCCGCCGCGAAAAGCATCCGCACCATCGATGCGAAAAACTGGGTTGTCATCGCTGGAGATCGCTGGTCGAGTGCCTTTCACTGGCCGTCCTACAACACCCAGCTGGTCAAGGATGCCTGGATGCGCGATCCGAAGAACAACCTGATGTTCGAGGCACACCTGTACTTCGACAAGGACTACTCGGGGACCTATGCAGACACCCGTGCGGTTTACGACCCGATGATTGGGGTGGTGCGAGCCAAGCCCTTCGTTGAATGGCTGAGCAAACACCGACTGCGCGGTTTCATTGGCGAGCACGGCTCGCCTGACTTCTCGCCATCGGCAGTGGTCGCGACGGACAATCTGCTGAAGTATCTGGGCCAGCACTGCATTCCCAGCACCTATTGGGCGGCGGGGCCATGGTGGGGCGACTATGCACTGTCGCTGGACGTGAAGAGCGGCAAGTACCGCCCACAACTGCCTGTCCTGCAGAAGCATGCGGCGAACAAATCATGCGGCAGCGTTGGTCCGCTGCGTTAATCGGCAAACGGCGCCCCGCACCAGCAGGGCGTTCTGATCAGCCTGCCGCCAGCCCGTCAAAGACTTCTGGGGTGAGCGCCGCTTCACCCTGTTCGTCCAGGCGCTGGCGATAGGCAGTCCCACCGTTGCCCCCTTCCAGCATCTGCAGTAACCGCGAACCCCGCTCGGTCAGCACAAAGTTCTCGCCATTGCCGCCCTCTTCTTCAGGGCGCGTGACCATGAAACCACCTTCGAACAACAGGCTCTCGTAGTTCTGCGCGTCCGCTTTCAGCGAGTCGAGGTTGGGGAGCGGTTGGCCGGCGTCTTCCATGGCAATCGCGTGTTCATCAGCATACTGGCGCGGCGCGAAGGGTTCGTTGCCGGATTTCTGCGCTTCGCGGAGCAAGCGCAGCATCAAATCCCAGTTATAGGTCATGTCCTTTCTCCTGTTGCACCGCGTCAGCGTGGCGGTTCTTGCTAATACGGACCGTGCCGGCGGCGGCATGGTTCGATCATCAGCACAACGGGATAAGGCTGAACTAAAGCGCGTCAGGGACGATCCACCGCATAGACCAACTGGAAGGAGCCCGTCATGAAACGCTTGATGATTCCGTTAACGCTTGCCCTGCTGGCAAGCCAACCGGTGTTCGCTGCCGAGTGCACCACTGACCAAATCAACGAGAAGGCCAAGCAGCTGGCCGACCGAGTCAACCAGCTGACCGAGAGCAATCCTGAACGCGCCGCCGAGATCAATGAGGAATTGCGCGACATGGAGGTCAAGCAGACCGCCGACCAACTCGGCAATGAGTGCGAGGCTTACGACAAGCGTCTGCAGCATGTGGAGCAGGCAGAGAAAGACGCCGATATCGCACCGGCGGTGAAACGCTGACGGATGGGTAAGCCAAGGTCGCCAATGCCACCCTGGCCGATATCGTTACTCTACGGCCGGCTTCTTGCGCCGCAGCGGCGCCAGGCCGTCTTGACTGACGATCTGTGAGGCTGGTTCTTCACGCTTGGCGTTTTTCGGCCGCTTGGCGGTTGGCTTGGTTGCCGGCTTGGCTTTTTTGTCGGCAACTTTCTTCTTGTCGTCCTTTTTCTTTTTGGTACCCGCCGCCTTGCCTGATGCCTTTAGGTTCTTCGGCCCGCCGTAGCTACCTTTCAAGCCTTTGATGACTCTTCGTTCGAAACGCTGCTTGAGGTAGCGCTCGATGCTGGACATCAGATTCCAGTCGTTGTGGCAGATCAGAGAGATCGCCAGCCCTTCCGCGCCGGCACGCCCGGTACGACCGATGCGGTGCACATACTCGTCACCCGAGCGCGGCATATCGAAGTTGATGACCAAATCCAGCCCTTCGATATCCAACCCGCGCGCCGCCACGTCAGTGGCGACCAGCACTTTGACGCCGCCTTCCTTGACCCGATCGATGGCCAGCTTGCGGTCCTTCTGGTCCTTGTCGCCGTGCAGCACGAAGGCTTTCACACCCTCCGCCACCAGACGCCCGTAGAGACGGTCAGCCTGGACCCGAGTATTGGTGAAGATCACGGCTTTTTTGTAGGTCTCGTTGGCCAGCAGCCAATGCACCAGCTTCTCTTTGTGCTCGGTATTCTCGGCCGTGATGATCTGCTGACGCGTACCCTCGTTCAGTTCGCTGACGCGGTTGAGCTGCAGGTGCAACGGATCGCGCAGCACGCTGGCGGACATCTCGCGTAACGCCGCGCCACCGCTGGTGGCTGAGAACAGCAGGGTCTGCTGACGCTTGGCGCACTCGCCGACGAGGCGCTGCACGTCGTCGGCAAAGCCCATGTCCAACATGCGATCGGCCTCGTCGAGGACCAGGAGTTCCACATCCTTGAGGATCAAGGTGCCGGCGTTGAGGTGTTCGATCATCCGGCCCGGCGTGCCGATGAGGATGTCCGGCACCCTGCGCAGATTGGCCGCCTGAACCTTGAAATCCTCGCCGCCGGTGATCATCGCCGACTTGATGAAGGTGAACTGCGAGAAACGCTCGACTTCCTTGAGGGTCTGCTGGGCCAGCTCGCGGGTCGGCAGCAGAATCAGCGCACGTACGTCGGTACGCACCACAGCATCGCCGATCAGCCGGTTCAACATCGGCAGCACGAATGCCGCGGTCTTGCCGCTGCCTGTCTGAGCCGTCACCCGCAGGTCACGCCCTTCCAGCGCTGGGGGAATGGCCGCTACCTGCACCGGCGTCGGTTCGACGAATTTGAGTTCGGCGACCGCCTTGAGCAGGCGTTCATGCAGGGCGAATTGGTCAAACAAGGGAGATACCTCAAGGTCGAAAAACGTCGCATAGATTAACGCGTCCAGCCGCCGGAGAGGCGCCTTTGTGCAGCGCAACCTGTTCAACGGCCAGAGGGCTCCGTGAGCATCGCCTGTCCGCAGCCATTGACGGGCAGCGTCAGCGACCAAGCGTTCGCTTACGCGCTACGCTCAGCGTGACGTGGCCGCTCAGCTCACTGCGGCTCGCAGGTGAGCTTGATGCGAAGACGGATCACGTCGCGTTTGAACTTGGCGGTCATTGGCTTGCGTTCACCGGCGGCCAGCGTGGTGCGGCGGGTACGCGGCGATTCGGGTCCATTGCGGAACACCGCCGCGCACTCGACTGGACGATCACCGAAGTTCTGTAGCACCAGGCCGGCCATGTCCCGGTCGATGGTTTCGGTGGACGCCAGCACTTCGGCGCCGTTGAGCTCCTGCTCCAGCTCCACGGGATAGCTGACGGCCAGGGCGCTCAGTGGGATGATGGTGAGCGCGGCGAAGCAGATTCTTTTCATTTTTATGCAGGCTCCTCGTGAAGACGTGCCAGCGTACCAGACAGACGCGACAGGAAAACAATGGAATGAAAGTGCCACGTGTCACGCTCGATCAATGGCGAACCCTGCAAGCGGTGATCGACCATGGTGGCTTCGCCCAGGCTGCCGAGATGCTGCATCGCTCCCAATCCTCGGTCAGTTACACGGTGGCACGCATGCAGGAACAGCTCGGCGTGCCGCTGTTGCGTATCGATGGGCGCAAGGCGGTACTCACCGATGCCGGCGAGGTTCTGCTGCGTCGCTCGCGACAACTGGTCACGCAGGCCGGACAACTTGAAGAGCTGGCCCATCACATGGAGCAAGGTTGGGAAGCGGAAGTTCGCCTGGTGGTGGACGCCGCGTACCCCAACGCCAAGCTGATCCGGGCGCTGACCGCATTCATGCCGAAGAGCCGTGGTTGCCGCGTACGACTGCGAGAGGAGGTGCTGTCAGGCGTCGAGGATGTGCTCAGGGACGGCACGGCCGACCTCGCCATCACCGGTTTGGATATCACCGGCTATCTTGGCGCGGAACTGAGCACGGTCGAGTTCATCGCCGTGGCGCATGCCGAGCACTCGCTGCATCAGCTACAGCGAAAACTGAGCGTGCAGGATTTGCAAAGCCAGATGCAGGTAGTGGTGCGCGACTCCGGCCAACGGCAGCCACGCGACAGCGGCTGGTTGGGCGCTGAACAGCGCTGGACGGTTGGCAGCCTGGCGACCTCGGTGGGCTTCGTCAGCAGCGGGCTCGGGTTCGCCTGGCTGCCGCGGCACATGATCGGCCGCGAGCTGGCAGAAGGCGTGCTCAAACCGCTGCCATTGGTCCAAGGGAGCATTCGCCGCCCGTTGTTCTATCTCTACACTAATCCCGAGAAACCACTCGGCCCGGCAACACAGATTCTCATCGACCTGATCAAGACGTACGATGCGCAATCGCAGTCTGCCAACGGCGGACTGGCTCAGGCTTCCACCCTCACCAGGACTACACCATGAAACGACTCCTACTCGCCGCCTGTTCACTCTTGCTCGCCGGAAACCTGCTGGCGGCGGACAATCCACACGTGCTGCTGAACACCAGCATGGGGGAAATCGAAATCGAGCTGGAGGCCGAAAAGGCGCCGATCAGCGTGAAGAATTTTCTCGAGTACGTCGAAAGCGGCTTCTACGACGACACCGTGTTTCATCGCGTAATCCCCGGCTTCATGATTCAGGGCGGCGGCTTCAATGAAGGCCTGGGCCAGAAAAAGACCGGTGAACCGATCAAGAACGAGGCCGACAATGGGCTGCACAACGTTCGCGGGACGTTGGCGATGGCGCGTACACAGAACGTCAATTCGGCGACCAGCCAATTCTTCATCAATCACCGCGACAATGATTTTCTCGATCACGGCACCCGGGACTTCGGCTATGCGGTCTTCGCCAAAGTCGTCCGCGGCATGGACGTTGTTGACCAGATTGCCCAGGTACCAACCGGCAACCGCAGCATGATGCAGAACGTTCCCCTGACGCCCGTAAAGATCATTTCCGCGAAAAAGCTGTAACCGACGCATCCGTTCCGGCGCGCGCTGTTTAAGCGTGCGCCGGCCCAGCTGCCAGAGGAGACCGCGCATGAGTGAACAGAACCCCCTGAACACGGCCGAAGGCGAAGCGAAACTGCTGCAGGATCTGCTGAGCGCCGAGCGCGCCGGCGCCAAGGTTGCTGGCGAGAGCCTGCAACAATGCGAAGATCCGGCGCAGCGGAGGTTGCTCGAGCAGATCCGCCAGGGCGAAGTCGACAGCTGCAGGCTGGTGCTCAACTGCCTCAACCATCTGGGCATCGAGCCCAATCGCGAAACCGGTGCGTTTTACGGCAAGGCCATGGCCATCGAGTCGCTGGACGAGCGCCTGCCCTTCGTCGATAAAGGCCAACAATGGGTCATCCGTAAGCTCCTCGAATACCTGCCGGGCTGTCAGGATGCCTTCCTCCGCACTGAACTCGAAAAGATGCTGGCCATTCACGAGATCAACAGTCGAGCCGCCTGAACTACCGGAATCTGCTGGCAACCTTCAACGACACCCTCAGCGCTGCGCGTCGCTCCAATAGCGCCGCCAGCGCGCAACCAGTGCGTCTGGCGCATCCACATAAAGTTCGCCGCCAGTTTTCAGCGCGCTGCTCTGCAGTTCGCTGCGGCGCTCGGCAATCATGACCTCCAGCCGCGCTAGCTGGTCCGGCTCACCAAACAGATCGGGGGTCCGTTGCATCAACTGAAGCATCATCGCCAGATCGTGATCATCGCCCAGCATGTCGGCCAGACGCTTAAGCGTGTCGCCGCGCAGCCGCATCAGCGTTGGCCAGCTCGGCGCGAGCAGCCGCGTCTGGTACCAGTGATCCTTGACCCGCTTGCGCCACTGGTGCAGTTGCTCATCGCTCAGATCGAGACGTGCTTTGGCCAGCTCGGCACATCCATCTGCGTATGTGCGCTTGACGCCTGCAGCGAACAGCTCAAAGCCGTTCTCATCCAGCGTCCACGTCTCGATTCGATTGCACAGTGACTGAAGCTCTGCGGTCGCGTCGACGATTCGCTCATCGATCCCGCTGGTCTCGGTCTCGCTGCGGCGTGCCCGGTCTCGCAACCGCCGCCGTGTTTTCCTCAAGCCCTCTTCGGCAAAAGGTTTAGGAAATCGCTCCGCCAGCAGGTCCCAGCACTCCAGCATGGCCGCCGCATCACGGGACTCGGCCAAGGCACGCCCAAGGTCGCGAAGGCGTTGGTTTTCACGCTTGAATTCACGCCCCAGGGGCTCACGTACCAGGCGCAGCAGCGCGCGCAGTTCTTTGAAACGCTTACGCGCCTGGTGGATGCCTTCTGCACGCTCAGCAACGGGTGCGCCCAGCGCTTCGATGGCGTTGTCGATACCCTGACGCACCACCTTGCGTACTTCAGAGGCGGGATCGTGCGGGCGCAGCTTGTATCCCATGGGAACTCCTAACAGGCCCGCCGCCATGCGGTTTGCAGGCGTCCGCGGGTGATCAACCGTAGCGCTTGCGCGCCTCGATGGCCAGACCACTGCCGATACTGCCGAAGCGGTTTCCTTCGACGTGGCGCGCCCGTGGCAACAAGCGAGTAACACTGTCGCGCAGGGCCGGGATCGCGCTCGAACCGCCAGTGAAGAACACCGTATCGATGTCCTCATGCTTGAGCCCGGCACTGGTCAGCAATTGACTGACCGTGCCGCGAATTCGTTCGAGCAGGGGATCGATTGCCGCCTCGAAACCGTTGCGGGTCAGGCTCGCCTCTAGCCCGGCCTCGATCCGCGCAAAATCGATGACGTATCGATCATGATCGGTCAGCTCGATCTTCCCCTGTTCCACCTGCATCGCCAACCAGTGCCCGGCACGCTGCTCAATCAGGCTGAACAGGCGGTCGATTCCGGTCGGATCGACGATGTCATAGCGCATGCTTTGCAGCGCGCGCAGCGAAGCAGGCGCATAGACGGCATTGATGGTGTGCCAGGTGGCAAGGTTCAGGTGCGTGCTGGTTGGCATCGGCGCATCGCTTTTCATCCGGCTGCCGTAACCGAACAACGGCATCACGCCCTGCAGACTGAGCTGCTTGTCGAAGTCGGTCCCGCCAATGTGCACGCCGGAGGTGGCCAGAATGTCTTCCTGACGGTCGTCGATGTCGCGGCGCTCGGGTGACAGCCGGACCAGCGAAAAGTCGGAGGTACCGCCGCCGATGTCGACAATCAGCACGCGCTCTTCACGTTCGATTCGCGACTCGTAGTCGAATGCCGCGGCAATCGGTTCGTACTGGAACGAGACGTCCTTGAAGCCAATCTTGTTCGCCGCGGCGGCCAGCGTTTGCGCCGCCTCCCGATCGGCCTGCGGATCATCGTCGACAAAGAACACCGGACGCCCCAGCACCACGTCGTCAAATGCGCGTTCGGCCTCCGCCTCGGCGCGCTGTTTGAGCGTGCCGAGAAACAAGCCGAGGATCTCCTTGAACGGCATGGCGCTGCCAAGCACCGTGGTTTCGCTCTTTAGCAGCTTGGAACCTAGCAGGCTCTTGAGCGACCGCATCAGGCGCCCTTCGTAGCCTTCCAGGTATTCGGACAGGGCGAGGCGCCCATACACCGGTCGACGCTCCTCCGCGTTGAAGAACACCACCGAGGGCAAGGTGTGCTGGTCACCTTCAAGAACAATCAATGGTTCGCTAGCAGGACGCCACCAGCCGACGGTTGAATTGGAGGTGCCGAAGTCGATGCCGCAAGCGCGGGCGGGAGACGGAGTGTGCATGGGCGGTCCGGACTACCAAAAACGGCCGCGCAGTTTATGCGAGCCAGCCACTAAATGTCGGCCAATCGTCGATTGGTTGTGGCTGGCTAGCATGCCGCGGTTGCATCCGCGGCATCTGGGTGCGGGTCAGGCCAGCGCGGCCTCGCCCTCGGCAGCCGCCGCGGAGTCGGTCATGCCATCGGTCATGCGCTTGGAGTCCTGGCAGAACGTACGCGACGCCTGGAACAGGAACACCATGGTCAGCAATAACGAGCCGGGAATTAGGTACATCGCGCCGTGCAGCCCCTCCGCCCGGAACACTTCGCTCATTTCACTGGCGCCAGCCGCCAGCATGGCCGCCTCGGCGAAATGGTCGGACAGCAGGCCTACCACCACCGTACCCATGCCACCGCCCAACAGATAAAGGCCCGCGAAGAACAACGCCATGGCTGTCGCTCGCAGCCGCGGCTCGACCACATCCTGAATGGCGGTATAGACGCAGGTGTAGAAGTTGTAGGAGAACAGCCAGCCGATGCTGAACACAGCGACGAAAACACCGACCTCGATACGCCCGGCGAGTAGTGCGTAGCCGGTGGCAGCAGTCGCAATGAGCATGCTGGCTGCCGCGAAGATCAGCCGGCCCCGGGCAAAGCGCTGATGGATCTTGTCGGCCACCCAGCCGCCCAATGTCAACCCGACCAGGCCGGTCAACCCGACGATCACACCGGTAGCAATAGAAGCTTCCACCAGCGGCACCGCGTGATAGCGCATCAGCAGCGGCACCATGAAGGCGTTACAGGCGTAAGTGGCGAAGTTGAACGCCAACCCGGCCAGCACCAGCCACCAGAAGGTGCGGATAGCCAGCACTTTGCGGATTGGTTGCTCGACGCGTGCCTGCGACACCTTCACCGTCTCTGCGGCGCCACGCTGGGGCTCCTTGACAAAAAAGATGAACAGCGCCAGTACCAGGCCTGGCACCGCCGCAATGAAGAAGGGTGCGCGCCAGCTGCCGAAGTACTCGACCATCGAGCCGATGGTGAAGAAGGCCAACAACAACCCCAGTGGCAGACCGAGCATGAAGATACCCATCGCGCGAGCACGCTTATGGGCAGGAAACAGGTCGCCGATCAACGAATTCGCTGCGGGTGCGTAGCTCGCCTCGCCAATGCCGATACCCATGCGTACCAACAGGAACGTCCAGAAATTCCAGGCCAGGCCGTTGACGGCGGTCAGCCCGCTCCAGGCGGTCAGCCCCCAACCCATGATCTTGCGACGCGAGCCGATATCCGCCATGCGCCCCAACGGCACGCCCGCAATCGCATAGACGATGGTGAACGCGGTACCAATCAGGCCCAGCTGAAAGTCGTTGAGGTTCCACTCCAGGCGCAGCGGTTCGGCGATGATGGCCGGAATGGTGCGGTCGAAGAAGTTGAACAGGTTGGCCAGAAATAGCAGGAACAGGACGCGCCAGGCGTTCGCGGCTTGGGTGGATGGCTGCATGACGTCGCTCTCGATTTATTGTTATGCGCCGGTCGTGTGCCGACCGATTCTGGGAAGTGACTCTAGAGTTCTAGCGCTCGCGTGTCTGTCACCATCACCTTCGCTTATGCCGGACGATGCAACGGCTCAGCGTTCACGCCATGCTGCGAGCCAGCCGAGGTCCGCCGTCGTATCTGCACCCTCGGGCCGATACTCGGCGGCCAACCAGCCGGCATAGCCAACAGCATGCAAGGCATCAATCAGCGGCTCGAACGCCATGGAACCCGTGCCGGGCGCACCGCGGCCGGGATGATCAGCGAACTGCACATGACCAATCCGCCTGCCCAGCAAGCGGATACCGGCGACGATATCCAGCGCCTGCCGAGCCATGTGGTAGAGATCCAGCTGCGCCTGGCAGTTGGGGTGATCGACACGCTCTAGCAGCGCCTGCAGATGCTCAGGGGTATTGATCAGAAAACCCGGCATATCCAGCGGGTTAATGGCCTCGCATACGACCCGAATCCCGAGCAGCGCAAACGCCTCGGCACTCTTGCGCAGGTTGTCGGCCAGTGTTTCCAGGGCCTGCTCGCGCGTGACGCCCTCGGCCAGGCGGCCCGGAAGCACATTCACGCACATCGGTCGCGCCATGGCGGCGTAGGTTAACGCTTCCTGCAGTGCGCGATCGAACGCCGCCTGTCGCGATGGCACGGCCGCCAGCCCTGGACCGCCCTGCATGAAATCACCCGCGGGTAAATTGATCAGCACCAGCGGCAACCCGGCACGCTCGAGCAATTCCTTGAGCTGGACCGCCGGCAATTCGTAGGGGAACTGGATTTCCACACCGTCGAATCCGGCGACGCGCGCCGCCATGATGCGCTCGGCAAGAGGCCGTTCGTTGAACAGCATGGAGAGGTTGGCAGCGATCTTCATTGGCCGTGCTTCCGGTGCATGTCGACCAACGTCGAGGGATCGTTATCGAGGTGGCCCTGACTGCCATGCAGGCGCATCAACTGCGAAGCCAGCCCGGTCATCGGCGTGGCGCTGCCCTCCTCGCGGGAAAGCTGGACGGCGGTATCAAGATCCTTGAGCAGCGTGCGAACGTGCCACTTCACCGGTTCGAATTCGCTATTCGCCATCTGCGGGGCGAGTATCTGTAACGGCTTGGAGTCGGCGAACCCGCCGGCCAATGCCGGCGCGATGAGGCTCGCATCGACACCGGAGCGCTCCGCCAGCGCCACCACTTCAGCAATGACCAGCGCATTGCAGGCGACGATCATTTGGTTACACGCTTTGGTGACCTGCCCGGCGCCGACGTCGCCCATGTGCGTGAGCCGCTGCCCCAAGTGCGCCAATACGGGGCGCACCCGCTCGACATCTTCGCGCAGGCCGCCCGCCATAATCGCCAGGCTTCCCGCCTCGGCGCCCGCCGTGCCGCCGGAAACAGGCGCATCGACCCAACGCATACCGCTGCGTGTTTCCAACTCGGTTGCCATGGCGCGGGTGGCGGCCGGTTCCAGGCTCGAGTGATCGACCAGTAGCTGCCCTGCCCGTGCACCCTCGATGATGCCACCGGCGCCGAACACGACCTCGCGCACCACCGCGGTATCGGCCAGGCAAAGCAGGACGATGTCCGCCGCATCACAGAGTTCGGCTGGGCTGCGAGCCTGCCGTGCACCCGCTTCGGTCAATGGCGCGCATTTCTCCGGCGAGCGGTTCCAGACAGTCAACGGATAGCCGGCCGCAAGCAGTCGTCGACACATGCGAAGGCCCATCAGGCCGATGCCGGCAAAGGCGATGGATGGCAGCTCAGACATGCAATGGCTCCTCGAGGGGTGAGGCAACGATTCTAGCCGCACGGTGGCGTGTGCGGCCAAACCCGTCTCAGAGCACTTCGCCTTTGTCCCACAACCGCACCAGCTCCCCGGGCGCTTGTTCTTCCGGCACTTGAAGCACCATCTCGTCATCCTGATCATCGGTGCGGTAGCGCAGCTCGATCTGGTAATAACGGCGGTCCGCCTGCCCGCCATTCTCGGTGGCGAGCGGCAGACACCCTTCGAGCACCGAGCAGATTTGCCCTCGTTGTTGCTCGTCACAGGTCGCGAAATCGATCTCGCGCGGACGGCTCAGCGCCTGCAGCGCTGCAAACCCACCCTGCCGAGACAGCCGGATGGTCGCCTCCTTGCCCAGTGTCGGTAATTGCTTCATGAAGCCTCCTTAACCCACAGATACGCCCACATCGACCCAGGCCTGCTGCACCAACCGCGTTTCCGCACCGGTTCCAAAACGCGTGACCGCGTTGTCTAACGTGAGCTGAGCAAAAGCGGTGAAATCCGCATCGTTGGCCAGGCGGCGGTCGCACAGGGTGTCATACCAGATACGCCCGGCCTTTTCCCACGCGTGTCCACCCATGGCCATCGAGGCGAGATAAAACGCACGGTTGGGGATGCCAGAATTCAGATGCACGCCGCCGTTGTCGTCGCGCGTATCGATGAAGTCACGCATATGCCCCGGCTGCGGGTCCTTGCCCAGCAACGGATCGTCGTAGGCGCTTCCCGGATTGGCCATCGAGCGCAGCGCCCGGCCTTGTACCTTGTCGGTCAGCAACTCGGCGCCGATCAGCCAATCGGCCTGATCCGCCGTCTGCCCCAGGCTGAACTGCCGGACCAGCACGCCGAACACATCGGACACCGACTCGTTCAGCGCGCCGGATTGGTTGAAATAGACCAGCCCAGCCTCGCTTTCGGTGATGCCGTGGGCGAGCTCATGCGCCACAACATCGAGCGACAGCGTGAACCGATTGAAGATCTCACCGTCGCCATCACCGAACACCATTTGGGCGCCATTCCAGAACGCGTTCTCATAGCCCACGCCGTAGTGAACCGTTCCGATCAGGGGGAAGCCATGGTTGTCGATCGAGTCCCGACCAAAGACCTGCCAGAAAAATTCATGCGTCTTGCCGAGCGCGTCGTACGCCTCGTCAACCGCCGCGTCTGCGGTGGGCGGCTGGCCTTCTATCCGCGCCAGTACGCCAGGCAGCACCATCTGATGTTGGGCATCATGAATGCTGCGTCGCGGCTCCCCTGGTCGGCCGCGTTCGGGCATCACACTGGCCACCGGTTGGCGGTTGGGGGGGCCAGGGTTGGGCAGAAGATTATTCACATGAGCCAAGGTCCCAAGCGCACGCTCGCGTTGGCGCACCGAACCGTTATCGATGATACGGCGGAGAATATAAGGCGGGATGAAACCTTGACACGAAGTCCGATCACGCATGGAAGGCCCCTTCATTAGATAGGAGTGCAGTACGCCCCCTACGCTCTGATCAGGTAGTGCCCGCAGTGTTTCCTCTCCGAGTCATTAATTAGCTGGCGCGACACCAGCCTGGCAGGCGATACGTACAGTCTAGCCGTCATTCGCGGCCTGCCTGATGACGCCCGAGCCGACTGCTTTCGAGCGATCGGGGCAGACAATCGTGCACGATCGGTCAATCCGAAGCCCATCGACATCCACACGGCTTGCGCCGGCGCACCCGTCTCCCTCTATAATCCGCCCGCTTTTTCCGCTATTGAACCGGAGAACCACAATGCTGAAGCGCACCCTGGCAGCCGTCGCCGGCCTTGCCGTATCCCTGTCTTTTGTCACTGCACATGCTGCTGACGTCCTTCGCGTCTCAGCTATTCCTGATGAAGCGCCGACCGAGCTGATCCGCAAGTTCGAGCCGCTGGGCCAATACCTGGAAAAAGAGCTGGGCATGCCGGTGAAGTTCACTCCGGTTTCCGACTATGCCGCCGTAGTGGAATCTCTCGCTTCAGACCGCCTCGACCTCGCCTGGCTCGGCGGCTTCACCTTCGTCCAGACCCGGCTGAAAACCGGTGATGCAATCCCCCTCGTGCAGCGCGAGCAGGACGAGACGTTCACCAGCAAATTCATCACCGCCAACCCCGATGTGCAGACACTTCAGGACCTCAAGGGCAAAACATTTGCCTTCGGCTCCGTGTCCTCGACGTCCGGCAGCCTGATGCCGCGCTACTTCATGATCCGTGACGGTATCGACCCCGAGCAGTTCTTCAAGCGCATCGCCTACTCCGGCGCTCACGACGCCACCGCGGCATGGGTCGAAGCTGGCAAAGCCGATGCCGGCGTGCTCAACGCATCGGTCTGGGACAAGCTGGTTGCGGCCGGCAAGGTCGACACCGATAAGGTTCGCGTCATTTCCACCACACCGCCGTACTACGACTACAACTGGACGGTGCGCGGCAATCTTGAGCCAGCGCTGGTACAGAAAATCAAAGCGGCCTTCCTTGCCCTGGATCCGGCGAACCCGGAACACAAGAAGATTCTCGACCTGCAGGCTGCCAGCCGCTTCATCGAGACCCGCCCGGAAAATTACAAGGGTATCGAGGAAGCCGCGCGCGCCGCTGGCCTGCTCAAGTAACCCTCGCACCCGACCGGAAACGGCCGACCTTCTGAATCGTCGCGGCTCGGCGCCCCGCCCAGCCGTGCGACACCGATGCCCTCGTGGCGATGCCGGGCAGCTCTGCCTGAGCGGAGCTAGGTAGCAAGATGAGCAGCACGATCACCACCACTCTCACGCAAAGCCGCAGCTCGACGGCGCCTGCAGTGTTGCTGCGGCTATCCGGCGTGAGCCATCGTCACGCAAATGGTCAGATGGCGTTACAGGACATCGCCCTGGATATCACCCAAGGTGAGCGGGTCGCAATCATCGGTCCGTCCGGCGCCGGCAAGACAACCCTGTTGCGCCTGTTGGCTAGTCATCTCCAGCCGAGCGGCGGCCAACTCGAGCTGCTCGGATGTGCACCCTGGTCGTTGCGCGCGGGCGGGCGGCAGAAACTGCGCGCGCGCATCGGGTTGATTCACCAGGCGCCGCCTTTACCGCCCCGGCAACGGGTCATCACGGCTGTGCTGGCCGGGCGTCTGGGGCGCTGGTCACTCGGGCGCAGCCTGGTCAGCCTGATGCATCCACTGGATGCGCAAGGCGCAGCAGATGCACTCGGGCGGCTCGATCTGTCCGACAAGCTGTATGTGCGTTGCGATCAGCTTTCGGGCGGGCAGTTGCAACGCGTTGGCATCGCCCGCGTGCTCTACCAGCAGCCCGAGCTGATTCTCGCGGATGAACCCGTGTCGGCCATGGACCCAGTGCTTGCGGCGTATTCGCTGAACATCCTCAACCGGGACGCCGTGGGACGCGACGCCACGCTCCTGGCGAGCCTGCATGCGGTCGAACTGGCACTGGAACATTTCCCCCGGGTGATCGGCGTGCGTGCGGGATGCATCCTGTTTGACAAGCCGTCAGCGGAGGTGACGGCAGATGAGCTCAAGGCGCTGTACAGCAACGACGACTTGGAAAATTCGCCGACCCCACTGCGCTTGCCAAGCCAGCCTTTGCACATCCCGCGATGCTGAAATCCACCACCGCACCACGCGACCCGGCCACGGCCCCCCGCCTGTTGGTAACCCTGCTGGCGCTGGCCTTGCTATGGCCTGGTCTGTCATTGAGCGAGCTCGACCTGGGTGTGCTGTTCGATGGCAGCAACGCCGACACCATGAGCGCATTCCTCTCGACGTTCTGGCCACCCGCGCACGGTGACGAGTTTCTTCAACTGCTCGGGCGCGCCACGTTGGAGACGCTGGCCATTGCGACAGCCGGCATGACGCTGGCATTGGTCGTGGCGCTGCCCTGCGCCCTGCTGGCCACGCGTGCTCTGTCGATTTCGGCACTCAGTCGCGCCGGCCGTCCTCAATGGTGGGCGCAAGCCGTGCGTTGGCCGGTAAGAGGCTTGCTGATCGTGTTGCGCAGCGTGCCGGAGATCGTCTGGGCGTTACTCTTTGTCCGCGCGGTGGGCCTTGGCCCAACGGCAGGCGTGCTGGCCATCGCGATCACCTATGCCGGCATGCTCGGCAAGGTCTATGCCGAAATTTTCGAGTCGGCCGACCCCTTGCCGGCCCGCGCACTACTCGGTGCGGGCAGCACGCGCCTGCAAGCGTTCGCCTATGGCGTACTGCCTCAGGCCACCGGCGAAATGCTGTCGTATACCGTTTACCGCTGGGAATGCGCGGTACGCGCGTCAGTGGTGATGGGTTTCGTAGGCGCTGGCGGTCTGGGCCAGCAAATGGACCTGTCAATGCGCATGTTCGCTGGCGGCGAGGTGGCGAGCATGCTGCTGACTTTTCTGTTGCTGGTCTTGATGGCAGACGTGATCAGTCAGGCGTTACGCCGGAGGTTCGTGTGAGGGTGCTGTCTCGCTACGCGCTGCCGCTGATCTTGATCGCAGCGGTGGTGGGCTCGTTCGCGTTTTTACAGTTCGAGGCCAGCGCGCTCTTAAACGGTGACGCCCTGGCGCAGATGGCCAGCTACGCGTCGGGCTTCCTCGCGCCCGATCTATCAGCACCCCATCTTCGCGCAATAGGCTACGGCGCGCTGGAAACGTTGGCGATGTCGGCGGTAGGTACGTTGTTGGCCGCCTTGCTCGGGTTGCTCCTGGCGCTACCGGCATCCGGCCGCTTCGGCGCGCTAGCCAAAGGCGTGTCACGGCTAATGCTCAATGCGCTTCGCGCCATCCCCGAGCTGGTGTGGGCAGCGTTGATGGTCCTGGCCGCCGGTCTTGGCCCAAATGCAGGGACCCTGGCACTGGCCCTGCACACAGCCGGTGTACTGGGAAGGTTATTCGCCGAAGCCCTGGAAAACACACCGAGCGCTCCCGCCGAGGCGTTGCGGCTCGCCGGCAGCAATCGGATCAGCGCGTTCTGTTACGGCACCTTACCGGTCCTGTGGCCACAGCTGATGGCCTACACCTTGTATCGCTGGGAAAACAACATTCGCATGGCCAGTGTGCTCGGCTTTGTCGGCGCCGGCGGCCTCGGGCAGATGCTCTACATGAGCCTGAGCCTCTTCCAGGAAGCCCAGGCCTCGACTGTGATCCTGGCCATGCTGTTGATGGTGCTGGCAGTCGATGCCCTCAGTGGCTGGGCGCGGATGCGTTGGGTGCGTGGATAGCCTGAGCTGAATCAGTGCACGCTGGGTTTCACTGCTCGTTCCTGAACCAAGACCCAGGGTGCGACCACCACGGCCCAGAGCGGCGGGTCGCGTTCCAGCCAGTCCTGCGCTTGGTCTGCCGCAAGCGCAGCCATATGGCCTTTAGCCAGCCATTCGGCTACTGTTTCGCGGTCATCCTGAGCCACCGCCTGTGCCGCTTCGATCAGGTCAACCTCGCTGGCGACCCGTAGCAGCGCGCCTCGGGCGAAGAATGGCTGCAGTTCGGCCCAGGAGATCGGCGCGGTTTCGCCCAGCAGCTTGGCATAGAGAGTGCTTGGATCTTCGCTCATGAGAGTTACCCAACTCGAAAAGGGCGTAATGATAGCGTCCGGGTGAAACTCATCAAACGGATCCAATTGCTGACTGTGCAAACAAGTGCTGACGCTTCTACACTGTGCCGGTACAGTTGCCGTACCGTTTGGGGACGTTTGTTCCTGAACGACACTGCAGCCAGCAGGATTCAAAACAATAATGAGGCAAGTGGAGCGCATATGAAGACCAAACAGCGTCTTTCCAAACTTTTCATGGCTATCGCTTTGACGGGAGCAGCGAGCTACACACTCGCCGCCGACAACATCAAGATCGGTTTGGCCGGCCCGGTTACCGGGGCCGTTGCGCAGTACGGGGACATGCAATTCATCGGTGCCCAGATGGCCATCGAGCAGATCAACAAGAAGGGCGGCGTCAACGGGCAGCAACTGGAAGGCGTGGTATATGACGATGCCTGCGACCCCAAGCAAGCGGTCGCGGTCGCCAACAAGATCGTCAATGACGAAATCAGTTTCGTGGTCGGCCACCTGTGCTCCAGTTCGACCCAACCAGCGTCCGACATCTACGAAGACGAAGGCATTCTGATGATTACCGCGGCTTCGACGAGCCCGGATATCACCTCGCGTGGCTATGAGCTGATTTTCCGCACCATCGGCCTGGACAGCCTGCAGGGCCCGACCGCCGGCAACTTCATCGCCGATACCGTCAAGCCGAAGAATGTGGCTGTCATCCATGACAAGCAGCAGTACGGTGAAGGTATCGCCACTGCAGTGAAGCAGACCCTGGAAGAAAAAGGCGTCAAGGTTGGCCTGTTCGAAGGCATCAACGCCGGGGACAAGGACTTTTCCTCGATGATCTCCAAGCTCAAGCAGGAAGGCGTCGACTTTGTCTATTACGGCGGCTATCACCCTGAACTGGGTCTGCTGCTGCGTCAGGCGAAAGAGCGTGGCCTGAACGTACGGTTCATGGGGCCGGAAGGTGTCGGCAACAAGGAAATTTCAGCGATCGCCGGCCCGGCTTCCGAAGGCCTCTACGTGACGCTGCCGAAGTCCTTCGACCAAGACCCGCGTAACCAGGAACTGGTCGATGCGTTCAAGGCGAAGAAGCAGGACCCGAGCGGCCCGTTCGTATTCCCAGCGTACGCCGCGGTCCAGGTCATTGCCGAAGGAATCGAGAAAGCAGGCAGCACCGACACCGACAAGGTGGCCGAAGCGCTGCGCAGCAACACTTTCGATACGCCAACCGGCAACCTCTCGTTCGATGAGAAGGGTGACCTGAAAGACTTCAACTTCGTGGTTTACGAATGGCACCAGGACGGCACCAAGACCGAAGCCAAGTGAACCGATAACTAACCGACCCAAAGCCCACGGCATTCGCTGTGGGCTTTGTTTTAGCTGATCGGGGCCAACCCGGCCACAAGCACGGGACGCCCCAGCAACACCTTCAACCAAGCGAGTGGCCTGCACCGCTGGCCCGCCTCGAACCTGGCGTGTGCGTGATCCGCACCAAGCCCTTGGCGCTGCATTTCTCCATGCTGCGTGTTCGAAGCAGGTCCGCATTGCGGTCGAGCAGACCGTTGGAAACTAGGCGAGACAGGCAAGACGCGTAGAACAACAGCCGAACAAGCGCCGCTCAGGTGTTCACCACGAACTCGCTGGCGGGGCCCAACGGACTGTTTTCAACGAAGTACGGCCAGCCGATAGCGTTTCAGCGGCACGCTAGCAAGGAGTGCGGGTGTTCAGGAGAACGTAATGCCTGAGCTTTACCACTACTTCCAACAGCTGATCAACGGCCTCACCGTTGGCAGCACCTATGCCTTGATTGCCATCGGATACACGATGGTCTACGGCATCATCGGCATGATCAACTTCGCCCATGGCGAGGTGTACATGATCGGCTCCTACGTCACCTTTATCGCCATCGTCGGCCTGACCATGATGGGGCTCGATTCATTGCCGATCCTCATGATCGGCGCGTTCGCCGCCGCGATGATCGTCACCAGCGCCTACGGCTACAGCATCGAGCGGGTCGCCTACCGACCGCTGCGCGGCAGCAACCGACTGATCCCTCTGATCTCCGCCATTGGCATGTCGATCTTCCTGCAGAACGTCGTCCTGCTGTCTCAGGACTCCAAGGACAAGGCGATCCCCAACCTGATGCCTGGCAACTTCATCTTTGGTGAAAGTGCCATGAACGGCGTGGTGATTTCCTACATGCAGGTGCTGATCTTCGTGGTCACCATCGTGGCGATGATGGGCCTGACGTTCTTCATCTCCCGCTCCCGCCTGGGCCGCGCCTGCCGCGCCTGCGCTGAAGACCTGAAGATGGCCAACCTGCTGGGCATCAACACCAACAGCATCATTGCCTTGACCTTCGTTATTGGCGCCGCACTTGCCGCAATCGCGGCGGTACTGATCAGCATGCAATACGGGGTGATCAACCCGCACATCGGCTTCCTTGCCGGAATCAAGGCGTTCACCGCCGCGGTACTCGGCGGCATCGGCAGCATTCCCGGCGCCATGCTCGGGGGCCTGGTGCTGGGGGTCGCGGAAGCGTTCGGTGCCGATATCTTCGGTGACCAATACAAGGACGTGGTCGCATTCAGCCTGCTGGTACTGGTGTTGCTGTTCCGCCCGACTGGCATCCTTGGTCGTCCGGAGGTTGAAAAGGTATGACCCGCAATCTTCGTACTGCCTTTTTCAGCGCTTTGCTGGTCATCGCCGTCGCGGTACCGGTTTTTGGCCTGAAGCTCACCACGGTTGGTATTCGTCTCGAAGTCCATGGCAGCGACGCGAAGACCTTCTGGATCATCGCCGCGTGTGCCGTTGCCATGTTCTTCTGGCAGCTGTTCCGTCACCACGCAGCGGCAGGCTGGGCCGCGAGTCCTAACCTGCCGAGAGTACCTGCCGGCGCAGGTAACTTCCTGACGCTGCCGTCAACCCAGCGCTACATCATCATTGGCCTGATTCTGCTCGCGCTGGTCTGGCCATTCTTCGGCTCTCGCGGCGCGGTGGATATCGCCACGCTGATCCTGATCTACGTAATGCTCGGCCTCGGCCTGAACATCGTCGTCGGTCTGGCCGGCCTGCTCGACCTTGGTTACGTCGGTTTCTATGCGGTTGGCGCCTACACCTATGCCCTGCTTTCGCACTACTACGGAATCGGGTTCTGGGTCGCGCTGCCAATTGCCGGCGCGATGGCTGCACTTTTCGGCTTCTTGCTGGGCTTTCCGGTGCTGCGTCTGCGCGGCGACTACTTGGCAATCGTCACGCTTGGCTTCGGCGAGATCATCCGTCTGTTGCTGCGCAATATGACCGACCTCACCGGTGGCCCCAACGGGATCAGCGGCATCGACAAACCGACGCTGTTCGGCCTGTCGTTCGACCGTCGAGCGGCAGAAGGGATGCAGACGTTTCACGAGTTTTTCGGACTGGAATACCAGTCCATCAACAAAGTGATCTTTCTCTACCTGATCGCCGTGCTGCTGGTGCTGCTGACGCTATTCGTGATCAACCGGCTGCTGCGCATGCCCATTGGCCGCGCCTGGGAAGCCTTGCGTGAAGATGAGATTGCCTGCCGCGCGCTGGGCATGAACCCCACCGTGATCAAGCTTTCCGCGTTCACCCTTGGCGCGACCTTCGCCGGTTTCGCGGGCAGCTTCTTTGCCGCGCGTCAGGGCCTGGTCTCGCCCGAGTCGTTCACCTTCATCGAATCGGCCATCATCCTTGCCATCGTCGTGCTCGGCGGCATGGGATCACAACTAGGCGTGATACTCGCCGCTATCGTGATGATCCTGCTGCCCGAACTGATGCGTGAGTTCAGCGAGTACCGCATGCTGATGTTCGGTGCCTTGATGGTACTGATGATGATTTGGCGTCCGCAGGGGCTGCTGCCCATGCAACGCCCGCACCTGGAGCTGAAGCGATGAGCCGCCCGATTCTTGAAGTACGCGGCCTGACCATGCGCTTCGGCGGCCTGTTGGCCGTCAACGGAGTGGGCCTGAGCGTACAAGACAAACAGGTGGTTTCGATGATCGGCCCGAACGGTGCCGGCAAGACCACCGTATTCAACTGCCTGACCGGCTTCTATCAGCCAACGTCAGGCGAGATCCTGCTTAACGGTGAGCCGATCCATGGCCTGCCTGGGCACAAGATCGCGCGAAAGGGCGTGGTTCGCACCTTTCAGAATGTTCGCCTGTTCAAGGACATGACCGCTGTTGAGAACCTGCTGGTCGCCCAGCACCGCCACCTCAACACCGGTTTTCTGTCCGGACTGCTAAAGACCAAGGCCTTCCGCGAGAGTGAACATGAAGCGATGGACTTCGCCGCGCATTGGCTCGAGCAGGTCAACCTCACCGACGTCGCCAACCGGCCGGCCGGCACGCTCGCCTATGGTCAGCAGCGGCGCCTGGAGATTGCGCGCTGCATGATGACGCGCCCGCGCATTCTCATGCTCGACGAACCCGCGGCTGGCCTCAACCCGAAGGAAACAGAGGACCTCAAGGCACTCATCGGCATGCTGCGCGATTCCCACGGCGTCACGGTGCTGCTCATCGAGCACGACATGAAGCTGGTCATGAGCATTTCCGACCATATCGTTGTGATCAACCAGGGCTGCCCCTTGGCGGACGGCACGCCAGAGCAGATCCGGGACAACCCGGATGTGATCAAAGCCTATCTGGGAGAGGCGTAACCATGCTGTATTTCGAAAACGTCTCGACCTTCTACGGCAAGATCCAGGCGCTGCACAACGTCGACGTCGAGGTCCGCAAGGGCGAGATCGTCACGCTGATCGGCGCCAACGGTGCGGGTAAATCGACGCTGCTGATGACCCTCTGCGGCACACCCATGGCCTCCGAGGGCAGCATCCGTTTCGAGGGCGAGGAACTGGTCGGCAAACAGACCTGCGACATCATGCGCAAGGACATTGCGGTGGTGCCTGAAGGGCGGCGCATCTTTGCCCGCCTGACCGTCGAGGAAAACCTGGCCATGGGTGGCTTTTTCACCAACAAGGCGGATTTTCAGGAGCAACTCGACAAGGTCTTGCTGCTGTTTCCCCGCTTGAAAGAGCGCTTCCAGCAGCGCGGCGGCACCATGTCCGGCGGCGAGCAGCAGATGCTCGCCATTGCCCGCGCCTTGATGAGCAAGCCCAAGCTGTTGTTGCTGGACGAGCCATCGCTGGGCCTGGCGCCGATCATCATCCAGCAGATCTTCGAGATCATCGAGCAGCTGCGCGAAGACGGGGTAACCATCTTCCTGGTCGAGCAGAACGCCAACCAGGCGCTGAAGCTCGCCGATCGCGGCTACGTGCTGGAGAACGGCCACATTGTGATGCAGGGAAGCGGTGAAGAGCTGTTGAGCAACCCCAAGGTGCGCGACGCCTACCTGGGCGGTTGATCGAAGGGATCGAAAAGGCCGGGCCAATGCCCGGCTTTTTCATGCCCGCACCCAAGTGATGACAAGTTGAGTACGAGCCTTTATGGTGCTCTGCGCGCGCCCCGCCTAACAGGGCACCCCCTGGATCAGCAGACAGGGCATAACTGAGCTGGCAATTCTGAACTCAACTCAGGAGACGCCGGCCATGACTGCCAGCCGTATCTGGATCAAAAATCCTCTCGTCGTGTTTACTGCCAACGACCAGCAAGCCCCTGGTGGCCTGGTCATCGAGGATGGCGTTATCGTCGAGCTGCTCGATGCCGGGCAATCGCCGTCAGCACCTGTCGACAGCACCTTCGATGCGCGTGAGCATGTCGTGCTACCGGGACTGATCAACACCCATCATCACTTTTACCAGACGCTGACCCGCGCCTGGGCGCCTGTGGTGAACCAGCCGCTCTTCCCCTGGCTGAAGACGCTCTACCCGGTCTGGGCCCGCCTGACACCGGACCGCCTGGCACTGGCCAGCAAAGTGGCATTGGCGGAGCTACTGCTCTCCGGTTGCACGACCGCCGCTGACCATCACTACCTGTTCCCCGACGGCCTGGAAAACGCTATCGACATACAGATCGACGCGGTTCGCGAACTGGGCATGCGCGCCATGCTGACGCGTGGCTCCATGAGCCTCGGAGAAGCCGACGGTGGCCTGCCCCCGCAACACACGGTACAGACCGCGGAAGCGATTCTGGAGGACAGCGAGCGGCTGATCAGTCGCTATCACGAGCGCGGCACCGGCGCTCAAATCCAGATCGCACTGGCGCCCTGCTCGCCGTTTTCAGTCACGCCAGAAATCATGCGAGCCAGCGCCGCGCTCGCCGACTATCACGACGTGCGCCTGCACACGCACCTGGCTGAGACGCTCGATGAAGAAGAGTTCTGCAAGCAGCGCTTCGGATTGCGCACCGTTGATTACCTCGATAGCGTCGGCTGGCTGTCCGAACGCACCTGGTTGGCGCACGGCATTCACTTCAACGATGACGAGATCCAGCGGTTGGGCGAAGCGGGTACCGGGATATGCCACTGTCCAAGTTCGAACATGCGATTGGCATCCGGCATCTGCCCTACCCTCGCGCTGGAGGCCGCCGGCGCGCCGATCGGGTTGGGCGTGGACGGTTCGGCCTCCAACGATGCATCTAACATGATCCTCGAAACCCGTCAGGCACTGTATATCCAGCGGCTGCGTTACGGGGCCGAGCAGATCACGCCGGAACGAGTGCTGGGTTGGGCCACACGCGGCTCCGCCCGTCTGCTAGGCCGCGATGACGTGGGTGAACTGGCGGTTGGCAAGCAGGCCGATCTCGCGTTGTTCAAGCTCGATGAGCTGCGCTTCTCCGGCAGCCATGACCCGATCTCCGCATTGCTGCTGTGCGGCGCGGACCGGGCCGATCGCGTCATGGTTGGCGGCCAGTGGCGAGTCATCGACGGTCAGATCGAAGGACTCGACGTCCGTGGGTTGATCGCCAATCACAGCCAGGCTGCTCGGGATCTCATAGCCGGCTGACGACCTGAATCGCCGCAAAAACCACCTGGTGCATGCGTCGCAGTGAGAGGCTTTTCGCTGCGGCGTATCCATCGTGATCTGATCATTTTCCTGAACCATACTCAAAGCGGTGGCATCTGCCATGGCCTGGCTATTGCTGGGAAAAGTGCGTCCGCTTGACGCGTTGACTTTTGGGTCAAGTATTTATTGACCGAAAAGTCAGATAAGGCTAATTTCCCCCGCCAGAGCCCAGAACAAAAACGCCCGGAGGCCCGCCTTGATCCAGTTTCTTCTCAATCGAGAACTGCGCCGTGAGCAGACACTCGATCCGAATACCACCGTGCTGGAATACCTGCGCGAATATCGCGGCAAGCCTGGCACCAAAGAAGGATGCGCCTCTGGCGATTGCGGCGCCTGCACCGTCGTAGTCGGAGAGCTGGACGGAGAAAAGCTGCGCTACCGCACGCTCAATTCCTGTCTGACCTTCGTCTCCGCGCTGCACGGCAAGCAGCTCATCACCGTCGAAGACCTCAAGCATCAAGGCCAACTACACAGCGTTCAGCAGGCGATGGTCGATTGCCACGGCTCGCAGTGCGGTTTCTGCACGCCCGGATTTGTCATGAGCCTGTTCGCCCTGCAGAAGTCGGCAGACGGTTACGACAAGGCTGACACCCATGAAGCCCTGGCCGGCAACCTCTGCCGTTGCACCGGTTACCGCCCAATTCTTGAAGCCGCCGAACAGGCCTGCTGCGGTAAGCAGCCAGACCAGTTCGATGCCCGTGAAGCCGAGACCATCGCCCAACTGAAAGCCATCGAGCCGCGTGAAACTGCTGAATTGAACAGCGGGGACAAGCGTTGCCTGTCCCCATTGACGGTGGGCGACCTCGCCGAGATCTACAGCGCCAACCCCGACGCACGCCTGCTCGCCGGCGGCACCGACCTCGCGTTGGAAGTCACCCAATTTCACCGCGAACTGCCGGCGATGATCTACGTCGGGCATATCGCCGAAATGAAAAAAGTGGAGATCACCGATACCAGCATCGAGATCGGCGCCGCCACTGCGCTAACCGATTGCTACGAAGCACTGGCCACCGAATATCCGGACTTCGGCGAACTGCTGCATCGCTTCGCCTCGCTGCAGATCCGCAACCAGGGCACCCTGGGCGGCAACATCGGCAACGCCTCGCCCATCGGCGACTCGCCACCGCTGCTGATCGCCTTGGGTGCTCAAGTGGTGCTGCGCAAGGGTGGCAACAGCCGCACTCTGCTGCTGCAGGACTACTTCATCGACTACAAGGTCACCGCCCGTGAACAGGGCGAGTTCATCGAAAAAATCATCGTGCCGCGTGCCCAGACCAATCGGGTGTTCCGCGCCTACAAGGTCTCCAAACGCCTGGACGACGACATCTCCGCCGTCTGCGCCGCGTTCGATCTAAAGCTCGAGAACGGAATCATCGAAGATGCCCGCCTCGCCTTCGGCGGTATGGCCGCCATCCCGAAACGCGCGGCTGCTTGTGAACGAGCACTGATCGGCGCGCCGTTCAACGCCGACACCATCGAAAAGGCCTGCGAGGCGCTGGAAAAAGACTTCACGCCGCTGACCGACTTCCGTGCCAGCCGCGAGTACCGCCTGCTGGTCGCACAGAACCTGCTGCGCAAATGCTTCCACGAGCAACAAGCGCCGACCTATGAAACGAGGGTCACTTCCTATGCATAAGCCAACCAAAACTCAGGAAGAACTTGCCGCCATGTTCACTCAGGATCTGGTCACTGGCGTCGGTCGCAGCGTCAAGCACGACAGCGCGCCCAAGCATGTCACCGGCGAAGCGGTATACGTCGATGACCGGCTGGAATTCCCCAACCAGCTGCACGTGTATGCGCGTATGAGCGATCGTGCGCATGCTCGCATCGCCAGTATCGATACCAGCCCCTGCTATGACGTGCCAGGTGTCGCCATCGCCATTACCGCCAAGGACGTTCCTGGCCAGTTGGACATTGGCGCCGTTATGCCCGGTGATCCGCTGCTGGCCGACGGCAAGGTCGAATACGTCGGTCAGCCGGCGATTGCCGTCGCCGCCGACAGCCTGGAAACCGCGCGCAAGGCGGCCATGGCCGCGATCATCGAATACGAAGACCTGGAGCCGGTGATCGACGTGGTCGATGCGCTGCGCAAGAAGCATTTCGTGCTCGACAGCCACACCCACAAGCGCGGCGACTCGGCCACTGCCCTGGCCAGCGCACCGCGTCGGCTGCAGGGTTCGCTGCACATCGGCGGGCAGGAGCACTTCTACCTGGAAACGCAGGTGTCCTCGGTCATGCCCAGCGAAGACGGCGGCATGATCGTCTACACCTCGACGCAGAACCCCACCGAGGTACAGAAGCTGGTTGCAGAAGTGCTCGGCGTCTCGATGAACAAGATCGTCATCGACATGCGTCGCATGGGCGGTGGCTTCGGCGGCAAGGAAACCCAGGCTGCAGGACCGGCGTGCATGTGCGCGGTGATCGCACACCTCACCGGCCGCCCGACCAAGATGCGTCTGCCTCGCATGGAAGACATGACCATGACTGGCAAGCGTCATCCGTTCTACGTCGAGTACGACGTTGGCTTCGATGACGATGGCCTGTTGCACGGCATCGAGATCGACCTGGCCGGTAACTGCGGTTACTCACCGGACCTGTCCGGTTCCATTGTCGACCGCGCCATGTTCCACTCCGACAACGCCTATTACCTGGGCGACGCGACCATCAATGGCCATCGCTGCAAGACCAACCTCGCCTCCAATACCGCTTACCGCGGCTTTGGTGGCCCGCAAGGCATGGTCGCCATTGAGGAGATCATGGACGCGGTGGCACGCCAGCTCGGCAAAGACCCGCTGGAGGTGCGCAAGCGCAACTACTACGGCAAGACCGAGCGCAACGTTACGCCCTACTACCAGACCGTCGAGCACAACATGCTCGATGAGATGACAGCCGAGCTTGAAGCCAGCAGCGAGTACGCCCGCCGTCGCGAAGAGATCCGCGTATTCAACGCCAAGAGCCCGATCCTGAAAAAAGGCCTGGCGCTGACGCCGGTGAAGTTCGGCATCAGCTTTACCGCCAGCTTTCTCAACCAGGGCGGCGCGCTGGTACACGTCTATACCGACGGCAGCATCCACCTGAACCACGGCGGCACCGAGATGGGCCAGGGCCTGAACACCAAGGTGGCCCAGGTGGTGGCTGAGGTGTTCCAGGTCGACATTGGCCGCATCCAGATCACCGCCACCAATACCGACAAGGTGCCGAACACCTCACCGACCGCCGCTTCCAGTGGCACCGACCTCAACGGCAAGGCGGCCCAGAACGCGGCGCAGACCATCAAGCAGCGCCTGATCGAATTCGCCGCCCGGCACTACCAAGTGACCGAAGAAGATGTGGAGTTCAGGAATGGCCAGGTACGCATTCGCGACGAGTACGTGTCCTTTGACGAGCTGATTCAGCAGGCCTATTTCGGTCAGGTGTCGTTGTCGTCCACAGGCTTCTATCGCACGCCGAAAATCTACTACGACCGCAGCCTGGCGCGCGGTCGACCGTTCTACTACTTCGCCTATGGTGCGGCCTGTTCGGAAGTGATCGTCGACACCCTGACCGGCGAGTACAAGATGCTGCGCAGCGACATCCTGCATGACGTCGGCGCCTCGCTGAATCCGGCCATCGACATCGGCCAGGTCGAAGGTGGCTTCGTCCAGGGCATGGGCTGGCTGACCATGGAAGAGCTGGTCTGGAACGACAAGGGCAAGCTGATGACCAGCGGCCCGGCGAGCTACAAAGTACCGGCGGTGGCGGACATGCCGCTGGATCTGCGGGTCAAGCTGGTGGAGAACCGCAAGAACCCCGAGGACACGGTGTTCCATTCCAAAGCCGTCGGCGAGCCTCCGTTCATGCTCGGGATTTCGGTCTGGTGCGCGATCAAGGATGCCGTGGCGAGCCTGGCTGACTACAAGGCCCAACCGAAGATCGACGCGCCAGCGACGCCCGAGCGGGTGCTCTGGGGTGTGGAGCAGATGCGCACGTTGAAGCGGACTACTAATGCAGTCGCAACAGCGGAAACCACGCCGGCCTAATTTGTAGGGTGGGCTGGGCGGCGCTCCGCTTCAGTACACCAATAGGCAAAACCTCGTTGGTGGGCTAAAGCCCACCCTACGAGGGAAGCCGAGGCCAGGTGTAGGGTGGGCTTTAGCCCACCGGGTATTACATGATCGTTTCGGTGGAAGACGCGTGGTGCATCTTTCACCTTCGAGGGACAAAACCATGAGCAACACGGCCTGGATCGACGCACTCGCGGACCTACAGCAACAGGGCGAACCCTGCGTGCTGGTGACCATCATCGAGGAGCGTGGCTCAACGCCACGCAACGCCGGCTCGAAGATGGTCGTCAGCCGTGAGCGGCTGTACGACACCATCGGCGGCGGCCACCTGGAATACAAGGCGCAAGAGATTGCCCGCGAGATGCTGGAAAACCGCTGCCGCAATACCCGTCTGGAGCGCTTTTCCCTTGGCGCGAGCCTGGGCCAATGCTGCGGAGGCGCCACCGTGCTCTTGTTCGAACCCATGGGCCAGCCGCAGGCGCATATCGCCGTGTTCGGTGCCGGGCATGTCGGGCGCGCGCTGGTGCCGCTGCTGGCCAGCCTGCCGTGCAAGGTGCGCTGGATCGATTCGCGTGAAAACGAATTTCCGGCCCAGATTCCTGCCGGGGTGGAAAAGGTCGTCAATGACGACGTGGTAGACGAGGTGGAAAACATGCCTGCCGGCAGTTACTTCATCGTCATGACCCACAATCACCAGCTCGACCTCGAACTGACCGCGGCCATCCTCAAACGCAACGATTTTACCTATTACGGGCTGATCGGTTCGAAGAGCAAACGCGCCAAATTCGAACACCGCTTGCGCGACCGCGGCTTCCAACCGGAAACGGTGCAACGCATGCGCTGCCCGATGGGTATTGCCGACGTGAAGGGCAAATTGCCGATCGAGATTGCCGTGTCCATTGCCGGGGAAGTGATCGCCACCTACAACGCCAACTTCGGTGAAAAGACCGTCGACGGTGAAAAGCCGGTGCCCATGCTTGTACCAGCATCGCGCCGCTCGCAGGCGGGTTGAACTGCATCAAGGCATCAGCTCGCGGCGCGCGACGGTGCTGTAGGAGCGAGCTTGCTCGCGAATGGACTCAATCTAAAGCTTCGCCAGCAAGCTGGCTCCTACGAATAGAACCCGAGCCTTCGGAATCATCTCTTGATACCGGGCGGACTACACATACACATCGATTCTGAGAACCACCATGTCCCAAGCTAAAGCCTACCGTGCCGCCCTGCTCCACTGCCTTGCCGACCCTCGTGAGGTGGGCATTGAGCAATCTAACGAATATTTCGAAGACGGGCTGCTGGTTGTCGAGGACGGCAAGATCGCCCAGATCGGCAATGCTGCTGACCTGCTTCCAACCCTGAAAGCCGACACCGAAGTGGTCGAGTACCCTGACGCGCTAATCACCCCAGGCTTCATCGATACCCACATCCATTACCCGCAGGTCGGCGTGATCGGCTCCTACGGCGCGCAACTGCTGGACTGGCTGGAAACCTACACCTTTCCCAACGAAGGACGCTTCAGTGACATGGCCCACGCTCGCGAGCAGGCCGATCTGTTCCTCGGCGAGTTACTGCGCAACGGCACCACCACGGCGCTGGTGTTCGGCACGGTGCACAAGCAATCGGTGGATGCCTTCTTCGAAGCGGCGGAAAAGCTCAACCTGCGGATGATCGCCGGTAAGGTTTTGATGGACCGCAACGCGCCGGACTTCCTCACCGACACGGCCGAGTCCGGCTACATCGACAGCAAGGAACTGATCGAGCGCTGGCACGGCAAGGGTCGCCTGCACTACGCCGTCACTCCGCGCTTCGCGCCGACCAGCACGCCGGCGCAACTGACCCTCGCCGGCAAGCTGTTCGCTGAATTTCCGGACCTGTACATGCACACCCATATCTCCGAGAACAAGCAGGAGGTCGAGTGGGTCAAGGAGTTGTTCCCGGAGCGTAAGGGCTATCTGGACGTCTACGACCACTACGGCCTGATCGGCGCACGCTCGGTATTTGCCCACGGGGTCCACCTGTGCGATGACGAGTGCAAGCGCCTCGGCGAGACGGGTTCGGCAGTCGCCTTTTGCCCCACCTCCAACCTGTTTCTCGGCAGTGGTTTGTTCGACCTGGCCAAGGTGGAAGGCTACGGCGTACGGGTGGGCCTGGGCACGGATGTCGGCGGCGGCACCAGCTTCTCGCAACTGCAAAGCCTCAACGAGGCCTACAAGGTGCTGCAGTTGCAGGGGCAGAAGCTCGACGCGTTCAAGGCGCTGTACCTGGCGACCCTGGGCGGTGCGCGGGCGCTGTATCTCGACGACAAGATCGGCAACCTGAAGCCAGGCAAGGACGCCGACTTCGTCGTGCTCGACTACAAGGCAACGCCCCTGATCAACTATCGCCTGAGCCAGGCCACGACGCTGCAGGAAAAGCTCTTCGCCCTGATGATTCTGGGTGATGACCGGGCGGTAAAAGAAACCTACGCCGCCGGCGTCTCGGTGCACCGCAAAGCCTAAAGCCGCCGCTGTGTAACGCTAAGTCCGAGACGGCGTGTTGCGCTGAACGGAATTCGGTGGACTGCCAATCCGCACGTCGGCAGCCATGTCCCCGGCTTACATTCATTGTAGGGTGGGCTTCAGCCCACTGCGACGGAGCGGAGCCCCCTTGGTGGGCTGAAGCCCACCCTACCTAACTGATAAGGCTTGGCATTGCTGCGGGGTGGAAGAGCCTTAGCCGCAGGCGTCTCGGTGCGGCAGAAAGTCTGGGCCACCGCTGTGTAACGCAGAGTCCGATACGACGTGGTGCGCTGAACGGGATTCGGTGGGCTGCCTATCCGCGTGTCGGCAGCCATATCCCGGCTTACCCGTTGTAGGGTGGGCTTCAGCCCACCGCGACGCAGCGCAGACCCCTTGGTGGGCTAAAGCCCACCCTACCTAACTGATAAGGCTTGGCATATCGCGGGGTGGAAGAGCCTTAGCCGCAGGCGTCTCATTGCGGCAGAAAGTCTGGGCCACCGCTGTGTAACGCAGAGTCCGATACGACGTGGTGCGCTGAACGGATTTCGGTGAGCTGCCAATCCGCACGTCGGCAGCCATGTCCCCGGC
Organism: Pseudomonas sp. DNDY-54; assembly: GCF_019880365.1. Lineage (NCBI taxonomy): Bacteria > Pseudomonadati > Pseudomonadota > Gammaproteobacteria > Pseudomonadales > Pseudomonadaceae > Pseudomonas > Pseudomonas sp. DNDY-54. The sequence goes on along the minus strand of NZ_CP082271.1, from coordinate 1,108,496 downwards.
TTACCCGTTGTAGGGTGGGCTTCAGCCCACCGCGACGGAGCGCAGACCCCTTGGTGGGCTAAAGCCCACCCTACCTAACCGATAAGGCTTGGCATATCGCGGGGTGGAAGAGCCTTAGCCGCAGGCGTCTCGGTGCGGCAGAAAGTCTGGGCCGCCGCTGTGTAACGCAGAGTCCGATACGGCGTGGTGCGCTGAACGGGATTCGGTGGGCTTCCTATCTGCATGCCGGCAGCCATGTCGCCGGCTTACTTTCGTTGTAGGGTGGGCTTCAGCCCACCGCGACGGGGCGAGGATGATCTGGCGGGCTGAAGCCCACCCTACCTAACTGAAGCCATCTGGATTTGACGACCACGCTGCGAAGGTTTGTGCCGGGACAAGATCCGCAGCCTCACCCCACCTACCTAACTAAACGCAACGGCTGGCTCAGTCAGCCATGTGGAACAGCTAAGGCTGACCGATCACCCCTTGCGACTGGTCGGGCGCAGTTTTTTCTGGCCTTGGACGATGTGCGAGAAGACGGCGTGCAGGTCATCCGACGCGCTGTCTTCATCCAGGTTGAGCTTGCTGTCGATGTGATCCATGTGGTGCATCATCAGGCTGACAGCTTTATCGCTGTCGCGCGCGGAGATGGCATCGATGAGCTCGTTATGTTCGTCGAACGAGCAATGCGAGCGGTTGCCACTCTCGTACTGAGCGATGATCAGCGAGGTCTGCGAAACGAGGCTGCGCTGGAAGCTCACCAACGGCGCGTTCTTCGCCGCCTCGGCCAGCTTCAGGTGAAATTCGCCAGACAGGCGAATACCGGCGCCGCGATCGCCGCGAGCGAAGCAATCCTGCTCGTCAGTCACCATTTGCCGCAGCTCCGCCAACTGCTCAGCAGTCGCGTGCAGGACCGCGAGTTCGGTGATGGCGCGCTCAACCATTCGCCTGGCAAAGAAGATTTGCCGGGCTTCTTCGACGCTGGGGCTGGCCACCACCGCGCCGCGATTCGGGCGCAATAACACAACCCCTTCATGAGCCAAACGCGATAGCGCGCGGCGAATGATGGTGCGGCTGACACCGAAGATCTCGCCCAGTGCTTCTTCGCTGAGCTTGGTGCCCGGCGCCAGGCGTTGCTCGAGAATGGCGTCGAAGATATGCGCGTAAACGATGTCGTCCTGGGTCCCGGTACGGGCCTTGCCGTTTCGTGTCGGCTTTTTCAAAGGCTGCAACTGTTCGTTCATGGTGACTCGCGTGGGGAGATCGGCAGACCGAACTTTACTGCTTTAGGCAAGCGGCTGGCAGTCTACGAACGTAAAACAGCAAAATAAAACAGCCAATATTGTGCACAATCCTTGAATAAGCTGCGCCAGACTCAATGCTGAGCACGACTACAACGCATCGATTTAGCACCTATCCGTATCCAGACTCGCACCGTCAGTAGTCTTTAAAGGAAATCCGGTTGCAATTCTTGTATACAAAAGCATAATCGCGTCAAGCCTTCCTGACCTTTCGGTCAAAAAATCCGAACAGAAAGAGCCCTCACCATCACCTGCCCTCGAGAGCACCGCTCTGGGTGATAGACAACAAGAACGATGAGGAACACCTTGTGGAAACCACCAAGCAGGATCCGCAGACCCTCGGGCTGCCAACGAAGAATGCCGGTTTGCTCGACCGACTCTTCAAACTCAGCGCCCACCGGACCAGCGTCAAGACCGAACTGCTCGCCGGCCTGACGACCTTCGTCACCATGGCCTACATCATCTTCGTCAACCCCAACATCATGGCCGATGCCGGCATCGATCACGGCGCCGCGTTCGTTGCGACCTGTATCGGCGCAGCGCTCGGCTGTCTGCTGATGGGTTTGTACGCCAACTGGCCGGTCGGTCTCGCGCCGGGCATGGGACTGAACGCATTTTTCACCTACACGGTCGTTGGCGAGATGGGTTACAGCTGGGAAATCGCGCTCGGCGCGGTATTCCTCTCTGGCATCCTGTTCATGATCATGAGCCTCTCACGCTTGCGTGAGTGGTTGCTCAACAGCATCCCGATGAGCCTGCGCTTTGCCATGGGTGCCGGGGTCGGGTTGTTTCTTGGGCTGATCGGCCTGAAGACCGCCGGCATCGTCGTCGACAGCCCTGCCACACTGTTGACCATGGGCTCGTTCAGCGACCCCAACGCGCTGCTCGCGGCAATCTGCTTTTTGATGATCGCCGTGCTTAGCCACCGCAACGTCTTCGGCGCGATTCTGCTGAGCATGCTGGTGGTCACCGGTATCGGCTGGGCGATGGGGTTGGTCGAGTACAACGGCCTGGTTTCGATGCCGCCCAGCCTGGCGCCAACCTGGTTGGCCATGGACATCGCCGGCGCCCTGAATGTGGCGATGATCAGTGTGGTCCTGGCGTTCCTCTTCGTGAACATGTTCGACACGGCTGGCACCCTCATGGGCGTCGCACACCGCGCGCATCTGGTCGACGACGATGGGAAGATTCAGAACCTTTCGCGTGCACTAAAAGCGGACAGCACCTCGAGTGTCGTGGGTGCCTTTGTTGGCTGCCCACCGGTGACGAGCTACGTTGAGAGTGCTTCAGGTGTGGCGGCGGGCGGTCGCACCGGGCTGACTGCTGTCACCGTGGGCGCGCTGTTTTTGGTTGCGATGTTCTTCGCTCCCCTGGCCGGCATGATCCCTGCGTATGCCACAGCCGGAGCGCTGATCTATGTCGCTATGTTGATGATGAGCGGCCTGGCGAATATCGACTGGAAAGATCACACCGACACGATTCCGGCAATTGTCACCGTGGTCATGATGCCGCTGACGTTTTCAATCGCAAACGGGATTGCGCTGGGCTTTTTGACCTACGCGACCCTCAAGCTGCTGACCGGTCAGCACGACAAGGTCTCGATCAGCCTGTATGTGCTCTGTGCGGTCTTTATCGCAAAATTCGCGTTTCTGTAAGCTGCGCGAATCCATAGGCCCCACCGCGTCAGCGGTGGGGCTTTGCCGTTTTCACCGATGCACGTTTAACCCGGGCCCATGTCGCAAGAGAATGCCTGCGGCGTCCGGCAGCCCGGATATCTGACCGTAAGACCTGTCGAGGAGCACCGAAATGAGTCTGGAGACCTGGTTGTTGTTTGCAAGCGCGGCGCTGGTGGTCATTCTGATCCCCGGCCCGCTGTCGCTTCTGATGATCAGCAACAGCCTCAACTACGGGCTGCGGCGCTCCTGGCCGGCTTTCGTCGGCGGGGTCAGTGCATCGATCTGCCTGCTCAGCGCCTCCGCCCTCGGGCTCGGCGCCCTTCTGCTGGCATCGGAGCAAGTGTTCAGCCTGTTGAAGATCGTCGGTGCGCTCTACCTTTTCTATCTCGCCTGGCAGAGCTGGCAGGAATCCCGCCGCCCCGCCAGCGGGCCCAGCGTGACGACTGCAGAGGTCAGCCCGCGGTTTCGTCAGCTCTTCTGGCGGGCATTCGGGCTTGGCGCCAGCAACCCCAAGGACATCCTCTTCTTTGCCGCCTTTCTGCCACAGTTTCTCAGCGCTGATCGCCCGTTCATGCCGCAACTGCTGGTGATGATTCTGACCTGGGCGGCGCTGGACCTATGCTGCAAGCTGGCCTACGGGCTGGGGGCGCATGGCGCGGCGCGCTATCTGCGCACGGGTAAAGGGCAGGTTTGGTTCAACCGGACCAGCGCTGCGCTGTTTGGGGGCGCGGGGGCGGCTTCATTGATGAGTCGCTGAGGACGCTGAGGAGGCTGAGTCCATTACACGCGAGCACCTGCCACGAATCGGTGCCGACAAGCACTTGTCGCACGGGCTGAAGTTCAGCGCCGCCCACACCGCTGCCAGTCGCCCAGCAAGTACCGTAGGGTGGGCTTCAGCCCACCGGCGGCGAAGTGCGTTCTTTCGGTGGGCTAAAGCCCACCCTACGGAGCTGAGTCCATTACAAGCGAGCACCAGCCATGAATCGGTGCCGACGAGCACTTGTCGCTCGGGCTGAAGTTCAGCGCCGCCCACACCGCTGCCAGTCGCCCAGCAAGTGCCGTAGGGTGGGCTTCAGCCCACCGGCGGCGAAGTGCGTTCTTTCGGTGGGCTAAAGCCCACCCTACGGAGCTCCGCGAGCATGCTGCGCGTACCAACCAGGCAGCCGTCTCAATAAAAAAACCCGCCATCAAGGCGGGTCGGGGACTCAGGGGAGTCAAAGTTTCACGCATGGGAGACATACTGCCGTGTCGCTGCAGACACGGCAGGAGCCATCAGCTACCCCGATAAGTCGAGTAGCTATACGGCGAAATCAAAAGCGGCACATGGTAATGATCCTGCTCAGCGCTAATGCCGAAACGCAGCACCACTACATCCAAGAAAGCCGGCTCCGGCAGCACAACACCTCGCCCGCGGTAGTAATCGCCAGCCGCGAACTGCAGCTGGTATACGCCGGAACGATAGTTGTCACCTTCCAGCAGAGGGGCGTCGCAACGGCCGTCGCTGTTTGTTTGTCGCGTCGTCACCAGTTCCAGGCGCTCGTCTTCAACGCGATAGAGTTCGATGCTGATATTGCTGCCTGGGCAGCCGTGAGCGGCATCCAGTACATGAGTAGTCAGACGTCCCATAGATTTCAGCATCAACGATCAATCGCCAATGCTCGCCTCCTCTTGGTGGTGAATGGTGGAAATGGGTCGAGCATAGCATCCTGTCTAAAAAAGCAAAGACAGTTTCAACGAAAATTGTACACAGTTTTCAGCCAAGTCATTTTGGCCCACTTTCTGCTGGTCACTATCACTCTCAAGGGGCTGCTTAGCGAGCCTAAGAGACGACTCATGAAAGAAGAGGGCCTGTCCAGAGACCATGACGAATAGATTTTCAGGTTTTTGATTTACAAACTGCAAATCATTTTGTATACAATTGGTCCATGACGGTCGCCCAGTATCTCGCAGCGGCGACCCGCGGATCAGATAAGGAATAACAACAGTGAGCGCTGACTACCCTCGCGATCTCATCGGCTACGCCGAGAATCCACCCCATCCGCAATGGCCGGGCAATGCCCGCATCGCCCTGTCCTTCGTACTCAATTACGAAGAAGGCGGGGAGCGTTGTGTGCTGCATGGTGACAAGGAATCCGAAGCCTTCCTGTCCGAGATGGTGGCCGCTCAGCCGTTGCAGGGCGTGCGCAACATGAGCATGGAGTCGCTCTACGAATACGGTAGCCGTGCCGGCGTCTGGCGCCTGCTCAAGTTGTTCCGCAAGCACGACATCCCGCTGACCATCTTTGCCGTAGCGATGGCCGCGCAGCGCCACCCGGATGTGATCAAGGCCATGGTCGCCGACGGTCACGACATCTGCAGCCACGGCTATCGCTGGATCGACTACCAGTACATGGACGAGGCGCAAGAGCGTGAACACATGCTCGAGGCCATCCGCATCCTCACCGACATCACCGGTGAACGTCCGCTGGGCTGGTACACCGGCCGTACCGGTCCCAACACCCGGCGTCTGGTTCGCGAAGAAGGCGGATTCCTATACGACTCCGACACCTACGACGACGACCTGCCCTACTGGGACCCGGAGTCGACGCCGGACAAGCCGCATCTGGTAATCCCCTACACGCTGGATACCAACGACATGCGCTTCACCCAGGTGCAGGGCTTCAACAAGGGTGACGACTTCTACGAATACCTAAAGGACGCCTTCGACGTGCTCTACGCCGAAGGCTGTGAGGGCGCGCCGAAGATGTTGTCCATTGGCATGCATTGCCGCCTGCTCGGCCGCCCCGCACGCCTGGCCGCGCTGCAGCGCTTCATCGAGTACGCCAAGGGTCACGAGCAGGTGTGGTTTGCCCGCCGTGTCGACATTGCCCGTCACTGGCACTCGGCCCACCCCTTCACCCAGGAACGCAGCCAATGACACCCTTCAAAACCATCAAGCCCTCCACCCTCGACCGCGACACCTTTATCGCAACCTTTGCCGACGTCTACGAGCACTCGCCTTGGGTGGCGGACACCGTGTATCAGGCAGGCGTGGACGAGACGCTCGATTACGTCGAGGTGATGCACACCCGCATGTCACAGGCGATGCTGGCCGCGCACCACGACACCCAGCTGGCACTGATCAATGCCCACCCGGACCTTGCCGGCAAGGCCGCGGTACGTGGCGAGTTGACCGCCTCAAGCACCGCAGAACAGGCCGGGGCCGGCATTCATGAATGCACCCCGGAAGAATTCGCCCGCTTTACCGAACTGAACGATGCCTATAAGGCGAAGTTCGGCTTCATCTTCATCATGGCCGTCAAAGGCAGTAACCGGCACCAGATCCTGGCGGCGTTCGAAGAGCGCATGCACAACTCGCAGGATCAGGAATTTGCACGCGCCCTGGCTGAGATCAACAAAATCGCACTGTTCCGTCTGCAGGCGATGTAAGCAAGAGACCCATCAGACGACACGAAGAGAAGAACAACGTATGAAGAGCTACGCCGTACCTTTCGAAAAATACGTCAACCTGGCTGACGCCCGCCTGGGCACCAAAGCCATTTCCGTCACAGACGATTGGTTTGCCGACGTCAACCGGCTGTTCCAGCCGACGCCGGCCGTATGGAAGGAGGGCGTGTTCGATGACAACGGCAAGTGGATGGATGGCTGGGAGTCGCGCCGTAAGCGCTTCGAAGGCTTCGACCAAGCGGTCATTCGCCTCGGCGTACCCGGCTCGGTCAAGGGCGTCGACATCGACACCAGCTTCTTCACCGGCAACTTCCCGCCGTCTGCCTCGCTGGAAGCCTGCTTCCTCGCCGAAGGCGACCCGGACGACAACACCCAGTGGACTGAAATCCTTCCCGCGGTAGAGCTGCAAGGCAACAGCCATCACTACCACGAAATCGCGTTCGACAAGCCGGTCAGCCACCTGCGCTTCAACATCTACCCGGACGGCGGCGTGGCTCGTCTGCGCGTGCATGGCATTCCGTACCGCGACTGGAGCCGCGTGGGCGACAACGAGCAGCTCGACCTGGCCTCGGCGCTCAATGGTGGTCGCGCACTGGCCTGCTCGGACGAGCATTTCGGTCGTATGAGCAACATTCTCAACCCGGGTCGCGGCATCAACATGGGCGATGGCTGGGAAACCGCCCGCCGCCGCACACCGGGCAATGACTGGGTCATCGTCGCGCTGGGCGCGCCCGGCGAAATTGAACGCATCGTTGTGGACACCCTGCACTTCAAGGGTAACTACCCGGACAGCTGCAGCATTCAGGCGGCCTACGTTAAAGGCGGTACCGACAGCCAGATCGAAACCCAGAGCCTGTTCTGGCGCGAGCTGCTGCCGAGCCAGAAGCTGGAAATGCACGCCGAGCACGAGTTCAGCGAGCAGATCGCCAAGCTCGGCCCGATCACTCACGTACGCCTGAACATCTTCCCGGACGGTGGTGTGAGCCGGCTGCGCTTGTTCGGCAAGGCGGTGAAGTAAGAAGGCGACGCCATTTGGCGTAATAGCCGCCGAATCGGCCGTAGGGTGGGCTTTAGCCCACCAGCTCCGAAGACTGGCTTAGCCCACATTAGCCACGGAGCCAAGGTGGGCTGAAGCCCACCCTACGGTCCTAACCGCCTCAACGGCACCGCCCCCACAAATCAGTTCTGTAGGGTGGGCTTCAGCCCACCGAAACCTGCCCCCAAGACGGTGGCTTACAAAACAGCAAACATATACGAGCACAGCATGCGCACACTCAAGATCGAACCGCTGACCAAGGAAGCCTTTGCCCCCTTCGGTGATGTCATCGAAACCGAAGGCAGCGACTACTTCATGATCAATAACGGTTCCACCCGCCGCTATCACAAGCTGGCGTCGGTCGAGACCGCGCAGCCGGACGATCAGGCCATCATCAGTATTTTCGCCGCCGACGCGCTGGAGATGCCGTTGGTCATTCGCATGCTCGAACGACATCCGCAGGGCAGCCAGGCTTTCATTCCGCTGCTCGGCAATCCCTTTCTGGTCGTGGTCGCGCCACTTGGCGATGCACCTGTACCGGGTAACGTCCGCGCCTTCCGCAGCAACGGCAGGCAGGGCGTCAATTACCACCGCGGCGTCTGGCACCACCCGGTGCTGACGATCGAAAAGCGGGATGAATTCCTGGTGGTCGATCGCAGCGGTTCTGGCAACAACTGCGACGAGCATTTTTTCACCGAGGACGAGCAGCTTCTCCTCGACCCCCACCGGGACTCCGAGCAAGCGACCCGCTGATCATCGAAGTGCTCATCGGCGCGGCTCACATCGCCGCCACCGAACAGGCGTGCTTCAGAGCAAGCGGAACACTTGCGACGAGTCGAATAAGAAGAAACATCGGTTGGCGCGCCGGCCGTGCAAGAGGTAATTATCGTGGAAGCACATCTGACCGAATGGCTGAACCTTACTATTCGCTGGATTCACATGATCGTTGGTGTCGCCTGGATCGGCGCCTCGTTCTACTTCGTCTGGCTGGAAAACAACCTTAACCGCGCCAACCCCCGCGATGGCCTCTCCGGCGATCTTTGGGCGATCCATGGCGGCGGTATCTATCACCTGGAAAAGTACAAGCTGGCTCCGCCACAGATGCCGGAGAACCTGCACTGGTTCAAATGGGAGGCCTACACCACCTGGCTCTCGGGTGTTGCCCTGCTGATGGTCGTTTACTACCTCAATCCATCCCTGTACCTGATCGCGCCGGGCAGTGATCTGGCGCCGGCCATGGCGATCGCCATCGGCTTTGGTTCGTTGATCGTCGGCTGGTTCGTCTACGACCTGCTCTGCGATTCGCCCCTGGGTAAGAAGCCCGCGCTGCTCGGCCTGGTGCTGTTCATCCTGGTGATCTTCGCCGCCTGGGCTTATTCCCAAGTCTTCAGCGGTCGTGCGGCCTATATCCACACCGGCGCGCTGATCGGCACCATCATGGTCGGCAACGTGTTCCGCATCATCATGCCGGCCCAGCGCGCGCTGGTAGCGGCTATCGAGCAGAACCGCACGCCCGACCCGGTCCTCCCCGCAAAAGGCCTGCTGCGCTCGCGTCACAACAACTACTTCACCCTGCCCGTGCTGTTCATCATGATCAGCAACCACTTCCCGAGCACCTACGGCAGCCAGTACAACTGGCTGATCCTGGCCGGTATCTCGGTGATGGCCGTACTGGTGCGCCATTACTTCAACACCCGTCACGACAGCAATCGTTTCGCCTGGGCACTGCCGGCCGCCGCGGTTGGCATGATCTGTCTGGCATTCGTCACCGCGCCCAACCGTCAGGGTGGCGTACCCAACGCCGTGCCGACCAGCCCGCGCGAGCAGAGCATTGAGGCACAACAGGCCGCTGCAGCAACGCCGGCCGAGCAGGCCGGCAACAGCGCATTCGCCGAAGTCCATCGCATCATCAACGAGCGCTGCACCACGTGCCACGCCGCTCAGCCGAGCAGCCCGCTGTTCAGCGCAGCGCCCGCAGGCGTGATGTTCGATACGCCAGAGCAGATCCGCCAGCAGGCGGCGAAGATCCACGCGCAGTCGGTCGCCAGCCAGATCATGCCGCTGGGCAACATGACCAACATGACCCAGGAAGAGCGCGACCTGCTCGGCGCCTGGATCGACAAGGGCGCCCCGATCGAGTGATCGCTGCCAGCAGCCGCGCTTTCGAGCGCGGCTTTTTTTCGCCCTCCAATTCGGCATGGGGCAATCGAGCAAACAGACGAGCCAGGAAATCAGCCAGCCATTGCACCGCTGAAAGCGGTGCGGCCCAAATAGAACTCCACCACCATTAACAGCCCCGCACGTTCAGCGGGGCCGTCGCGACCCTCCAATAACAAAAGCGTCCGAGGTGTTTTGCATGAACGATGTGACCGAGCGGGAAACCGCGCCAGCCACCGATAAGCGGCTGCCCTTGCTGCAGATGCTGCTGGTGAGTTTCCAGCACGTGCTGCTGATGTACGGCGGGGCTGTCGCCGTCCCGCTGATCGTGGGCCAGGCCGCTGGGCTATCAAGGGACGAAATCGCGTTTCTGATCAATGCCGACTTGCTGGTGGCCGGCGTTGCCACGCTCGTGCAGTCCTTGGGCATCGGTCCGGTGGGCATCCGTATGCCGGTGATGATGGGGGCCAGCTTCGCGGCGGTCAGCAGCATGGTGGTGATGGCCGGGATGCCGGGCGTGGGCATGACCGGGATTTTCGGCGCGACCATCGCTGCCGGCTTCTTCGGGCTGTTGATCGCCCCGTTCGTGTGCAAGATCGTCCGGCTATTCCCGCCGCTGGTGACCGGCACGGTGATTACCGCCATCGGCCTGTCGCTGTTTCCGGTTGCGGTGAACTGGGCGGGTGGCGGCAGCGGCACCGGGCAATTCGGTGCCCTGCCCTATCTTGGCGTTGCTGCAGCCGTACTCGCCGTGATTCTGCTGATCAACCAGTTCATGCGCGGTTTCTGGGTCAATGTCTCGGTGTTGGTCGGCATGGCGCTGGGTTACGTGCTAGCCGGCAGCCTGGGCATGGTCGACCTGTCCGGCATCAGCGCGGCGCCGGCGTTCCAGGTGGTCACGCCAAATCACTTTGGCGCGCCGCAGTTCCTGCTCGCGCCGATCCTGTCGATGTGTCTGGTGGTCGTGATCATCTTCGTCGAATCCGCCGGGATGTTTCTCGCGCTGGGCAAGATCACCGGGCAGGACGTCGATCCCAAGCAACTGCGTCGCGGGCTGTTATGCGATGCCGGCGCAACCTTTTTCGCCGGCTTCATGAACACCTTCACCCATTCGTCCTTCGCTCAGAACATCGGCCTGGTGCAGATGACGGGCGTACGCAGCCGTTACGTCACTGCTATTGCCGGATTGTTCCTGATTAGCCTGAGTCTGCTGCCCAAAGCTGCGTTCATGGTCGCCTCGATTCCTGCCGCCGTGCTTGGCGGCGCAGGTATCGCCATGTTTGGCATGGTAGCGGCCACCGGCATCAAGATCTTGCAGGAAGCCGACATCGGTGACCGTCGCAACCAGCTGCTGGTCGCGGTAAGCATCGGTCTTGGCATGGTGCCTGTGGTGCGTCCCGAGTTCTTCGCACATTTGCCGCATTGGATGGAACCGATCACCCACAGCGGCATTGCGGTGGCGACCATCAGCGCGGTAAGCCTCAACCTGCTGTTCAACGTACTTGTCGGACCCGAGCGCCATGCCTTGACCGGTGCTCACCGCTGACGGTGCCGCTCGTTGCAAGCAAGCCCGTCACGCGCGCAACGCTGTTTACTTAAGCAAGTTTGCCCCGAGGTCGGGCCTCCCACGAAAACAACAGATTCACACCAGTCCTGTGGGCGCTCCCCCCCCGCGGCGAATGCGGGATACGGCGCGCCCAAAAATCAGAAGCGCCCCGCGAGCCGTTACCGTTTAAGTGAACAGCAAGCCCGCCATGTGCGGGCTTGCTTTTTTCCGCTGCACCGCGGCACTCGACAAGCCGTGCATCGTCGTTAAAATGCCCCGCCTCCCTGCGCCCCGCACCGACTGCTGAAGGACTGATCGATGATCGAAGCAACCTGGATCGCTTTCGCGTTCATCCTCGGCCTTGCGGCGCGTGCGATAGGACTCCCGCCGCTGATTGGCTACCTGTGCGCGGGTTTCGCCCTTGCCGGATTCGGTGATTATTTCGGCGTTGGCCCCACCGACAGCGTGATCCTCGAGCACCTCGCGCACCTGGGCGTGCTGCTCTTGCTGTTCACCGTCGGGCTGAAGCTCAAACTGGGCAACCTGGTGCGGCGCGAGGTGATAGGCGGCAGCCTGCTGCACTTCGGCATTTCCAGCCTTGTCGTTCTGCCCGCCACTCTGGTCTTCCTCGACATCAGTTTCCGCGAAAGCCTGCTGCTGGCGATTGCGCTGTCGTTCTCCAGCACCGTGCTGGCCGCGAAGGTCCTTGAAGGCAAGCGCGAGCTACGAGCCTTCCATGGGCGGGTCGCCATCGGCGTGCTGATCATCCAGGACTTGATTGCACTGGTGGTGATGAGCATCGCCAGCGGCAAGGTACCGTCGGCCTGGGCCCTGCTGGTGTTCGGCCTGCCGCTGCTGCGTCCTCTGCTGTTCCGCCTGCTTGATCACAGCGGCCATGAGGAATTGATGGTGCTGTTGGGCCTGATGCTGGCCTTGGTCGCGGGTGGTCTCGGCTTCGAATATGTCGGCCTCAGCTCTGAACTGGGTGCGCTGGCATTCGGCGCGATGCTGGCCAAGCATAAGCGCGCCACTGAGCTATCCAACTCACTATGGGCGATCAAGGAAGTCTTTCTGGTCGGCTTTTTCCTGCAGATCGGCATCGGCGGCTTGCCAGACATGAGCGCCATGCTCTTCGCCGGCGCGGTGGCATTGCTCTTGCCACTTAAAGGCGCGCTGTTTTTCTTCCTCTTTCTACTGTTCCGCCTGCGCGCGCGCAGCGCCTTTCTCAGCGCGTCCAGCCTGACCAACTACAGCGAGTTCGGTCTGATCGTCGCCAGCGTGGTGCTGCCTGCGTGGCTGACGCCGCTGGCAATCACCGTCGCACTGTCGTTCGTGATTTCCGCTCAACTCAACCGTATTTCCCACCCGTTATACGATCGACTCGCCAAACGGCTGATTCCCCTCGAGCGCAACATCCGCCACCCCGACGAACAGCCGGTCTCGCTGGGCGATGCGCAGATTCTGATCATGGGCATGGGGCGCACTGGGCGTGCCGCCTACGATCACCTGCAAGGTAAAGGCTGGCGCCTGGTCAGCCTCGACTCCGATCCCGTCACGGTTGAGAAGAGCAGCGAACGCGGCCGGAACGTGCTTTTCGGCGACGCCGAAGACCAGATGTTCTGGGAGAGCCTGGAGATGAACAACGTCGAGGCAGTGATCCTGGCGATGAATGACGCCGAGGCCAAGATCATTTCAACCCGCAAACTTCGCGGCAAAGGCTTCGCTGGGTTGATCGTCTCGCACGCCATGTATGAAGACATCGCCCAGCAAATTGAGCAAGCCGGCGCCGATCACACCTACCTGACCATGAGCGAAGCCGGCGCGGGCCTCGCCGAAAACGTCGCCCAGGAACTGCTAGCCAAGCGCTGAGCCCGACGGGACAGCCCTGCTGGCCAAGGGCGGCTTCTGGCTCAGCTGTCGCTCGGCAGAATTGTGCACAATTTGCAAATTAATTGTTTAAAAGCCTGTTCACAGGTTGTTATAGTCAGGCACATCCTGACCGTCCGAACAACTTTTCGGCGATCAGTGACAGAGGTCCGTGCAACCTCGAAAGCCCATGACCGAACAATAACGAATGGCAGGCTTACTCATGACCGCAACCGAACCCAGGAGCGGTGACGCTCCCAATCAGGACCTGATCTATCAGCTCGAAGATCGCCCGGGTCCTGTTCCCGCCACTTTTGCCGCCATACAGCACGTGCTGGCGAGTTTCGTCGGCGTCATCACACCTACGCTGATCATCGGTAGCGTGCTTGGCTTGGGCGACTACGTTCCCTATCTGGTCAGCATGGCGCTGTTCGTCTCGGGCATCGGCACCTTTATTCAGGCGAAACGCATCGGGCCGGTCGGCGCCGGCATGCTTTGCCTGCAGGGCACCAGCTTCGGCTTTCTTAGCGTGATACTGGCGGCCGGTTTCATCGTGAAGAATCGCGGCGGTAGCCCGGAGGACATCCTCGCCACGCTGTTCGGCGTGAGCTTCTGCGCCGCCTTCGTGGAGATTGCCGTTAGCCGCTGCATCGACAAGTTGCGCCGGATCATCACACCCGTGGTGACGGGCACCATCATCAGCCTGATGGGGTTGTCGCTGATTAAAGTGTCGATGACAGATATCGCAGGCGGCTATGGCGCCGAGAATCCCGGCGCGCTACCCAATCTGGCATTGGCGGGCCTGGTGCTGGGTACCATCGTGGTCCTCAATCGTTTCGGTATTCCACTGCTGCGGTTATCCGCCGTCATCGTTGCGCTGGTGGTGGGCTACGTGGCCGCCTGGATGATGGGCATGGTGGATTTCTCGAGCCTCGCCACGCTCCCTGCGGTCAGCGTTCCCCAGCCGTTCAAGTTCGGCTTTGCCTTCGACTGGATGGCCTTTATTCCGATCGCGGTGATTTTCCTGATCACGCCGCTGGAAACCGCCGGCGACCTGACGGCCAACTCGATGATCTCGCGTCAGCCGGTCAAAGGCCCGTTGTACATGAAGCGGATCAAAGGCGGCATTCTCGGCGACGGCTGCAGCTCGCTGCTGGCGGCTACGTTCAACAGCCTGCCAATGACCACCTTCAGCCAGAACAATGGTGTGATTCAGCTGACCGGCGTCGCCAGTCGCCATGTCGGGCTGTATATCGCCGGCATTCTGATCTTGCTGGCCGTGTTCCCGGTCGTCGGCGGTGTGCTGCAGCTGATGCCCAAGCCGGTACTCGGCGGTGCGACATTGATCATGTTCGGCACCGTTGCCATCGCGGGCATCAAGATCCTCGCTGAAGCCGGTCTGAATCGTCGCAATATGCTTATCGTGGCCATCTCGCTCGGCCTTGGGCTGGGTGTTGCTGCCGTGCCAGACGTGTTGACCAACCTGCCCGAAGTCCTGAAGAACATCTTCGGCTCGCCGATCACCATCGGTGCGTTCAGCGCGATCCTGCTCAACTTGTTCCTGCCTCGCGAGCCGGAAGAAATGGAGGAATACGATCCGGACAACCTGATCGAGGACTCGATCGGCACCAACACCCTGGCGGTCAATATCCCGAACTACTCCCAAGCCACGTCCAAGGCTACAACCAGCGATCCCAATCAGTACCTGACCCCCACCGGCTGATCCGCCGCCTGCGCCTGGCCGCGGCGAGGCCAGGCGCAACCCCGCATCCTTACAACAACAAAATCGAAGGGCACCTGCATGAACTTCAAACTCGCACCCCTCTCACTGGCGCTAGCCGCCGGCCTGTTCGCGGCCCCGGCCTTTGCTGACGGCATGCTGCACTGGCAGAACAACAGCCTGTCCTACCTGTATGGCAAGGATTACAAGATCGATGATGGCGAGATCCAGCAGACCATCACCTTCGAGCATGCTAGTGGCTGGAACTGGGGCGACATGTTCCTGTTTGTCGATAGCAAGTGGTACAACGGCCTGTCAGGCGGAGAGGGTCACACCTACTACGGTGAGTTCAGTCCTCGCCTCTCGCTGGGCAAACTCAGCGGCCAGGAGATGAGTTTCGGCCCGATCAAGGACGTGTTGCTCGCCGCAACCTACGAACGTGGCGAGAGCACCAATGGTGTACCGAACCAGAACTACCTGCTCGGCCCGGCGGTGGACCTCGAGGTGCCAGGCTTCGACCGTCTGGCCATCAACGTCTATTACCGCAAACCCGACGGCACTACCGGCAAGCCAGGCGGCCAATGGCAGGTTACGCCGACGTGGGCGCTGACGTTCCCGGTGGGCAAATCCGACATCCTCTTCGACGGTTTCATCGACTGGGTCGTTAATGACGCGGGTTCTGAGCGGCGCGGCAACTTCATCTCGAAAAACCTGCACATCAACCCGCAGATTAAATACGACTTGGGCAAGGCGCTGGATGGCGAACCGGGCAAGCTCTACGTCGGTATCGAGTATGACTACTGGTCGGACAAATACGGCATTGAGGATGGCGGTTTCGTCAGCCGCAATTTTGTGGGCCCCACTGACCAGAACACCGCCAGCCTGCTAGTCAAAGCCCACTTCTGATAGAGCCCGACGAACGAAGAAAGGCAGCCTAATGGCTGCCTTTCTTCCATTGGTTTGTCGCTGACATAAATCTCGCGGTGTTCGCCCTGTCGAGCATGGTTATCACGTTGTGCCTCGCCGTGCTGTGATGGCGGTTGGTCGAAGCACCCGCGCTGTGCCTCAAGCGTTACACCGACATGAAGTTCTTACGCGCCGGGCCTCGTTGAGTAGCGCGCTACATTACTGATCGCCGACCACTGCCAGGCCCGCGGCCTCAGTCATTTTTTTCACCGAAGTTCGTTGCGCGTCGCTGCCTTGAGACGCCTGCGAGCCCGGTGCTAGCATGCCGCAGCAGGCCACCCGCCTGGGTGGCCGTGAATCGAACAGGCTCTATGTCCAGTATCCGTGAGCGCAACAAAGAACTGATCCTGCGCGCTGCGAGCGAAGAATTCGCCGAGAAGGGATTCGCCGCCAGCAAGACCAGCGACATTGCCGACCGCGCCGGGCTCCCAAAGCCCAACGTTTATTACTATTTCAAGAGCAAGGACAACCTCTACCGTGAGGTGCTCGACAGCATCGTCGAGCCGCTGCTGCAGGCATCTGCTCCGTTCAATCAGCCTGGCGAACCGGCTGATGTGCTCCGCGCCTATATCCGCACCAAAATCCGCATTTCCCGTGAGCACGCCTGCGCCTCTAAGGTGTTTGCCAGCGAGATCATGCACGGTGCGCCGCATCTGCCAGCCGAGCGGGCGGCGCAGCTAAATGCTCAGGCCAGCCACAACGTTGCCCGTATCCAGGGCTGGATCGACCAGGGGCTGATGGCAAAGGTGGACCCCAACCACCTGCTGTTCAGTATTTGGGCAGCGACCCAGACCTACGCCGACTTCGACTGGCAGATTTCCGCGGTGACAGGCAAGGCGACGCTCGATGACGCGGATTATGAAGCCGCCGCCGAAACAATTATTCGTATGGTCATCAGGGGCTGCGAGGTCAAGGAGACCGCGCCGGTGACTAACCAGTCACAAGTCATTTAATTATCGCCAAAAGCTGTCTAGAATGAGGCTTCCATGCGTTCACTCGGCCGCAGGAACGACAGGAACAAGCCTCTGCTAACCGTCACGGGTTGTGATTACATTTTGCCTTATAAGCACTGTCCCGCCTTTGACGCCTCCACTATGACGACCAATACTTGCGCTGGGCACCGGCTCGGAAAAAGGAAATTCTTTTGACCGCATTGCGCAACAGCCTGTCGCGGAAATTGCTTCGTATCGTTCTGCTGTCAGCGCTGGCCGTTGGGCTGGTACTGAGTTGCGCGCAAATTGTTTTCGATGCCTACAAAACCCGCCAGTTGATCGCTGCGGAGGCCCAGCGAATCCTGCGCATGACCCGTGATCCTTCTACGCAGGCGATCTACAGCCTGGACCGGGAAATGGGCGCGCAGGTCATGGAAGGGCTGTTCCAGCACGAGTCGATTCGCAAGGCATCAATCGGGCATCCGGGCGACGAACCCCTCGCGTCCAAATCCCGCCCACTCATGCCAGCCCCCTCTCGCTGGCTTACCGATCCGGTACTTGGCCGCGACCAGGATTTCAGCATTCCGCTGATCGGCCGCCCGCCGTACAACGAATACTATGGCGATCTGCGTATCACGCTCGACACCGCGCCGTATGGCGAAGAGTTCATCAGCGATTCGGCGGTAATCTTCGTGGTCGGCATTCTGCGGGCCCTGGTGTTGGGCCTGCTGCTCTACCTGATCTACGAGTGGCTGCTGACGCGCCCGTTGACCAAGCTTATCGAGCATATGTCCCGCATCAATCCGGGCCGTCCAGGCGAGCACTCATTGCCGATGCCAAAGGGGCATGAGCGAAACGAGCTGGGTCTATGGGTCGAGACAGCGAACGGTCTGCTCGCATCCATCGAGCACAACATGCAGCTGCGCCATGCCGCAGAGAGCAGCCTGCAACGGATGACTCAGTACGACTCGCTGACCGGCCTACCCAATCGCCAACAACTCCAGCAACAGCTCGACAACATTCTCGGCGAAGCGGCCAGATTGCAGCGCCGCGTGGCCGTGCTCTGCCTCGGCCTGGATGACTTCAAAGGCGTGAACGAACAGTTCAGCTATCAGAACGGCGACCGCATGCTGGTTGCGCTGGCGGATCGCCTGCGCAGCCTGAGCGGTCGTGTCGGAGCGCTTGCCCGCCTGGGGGGCGACCAGTTTGTACTGGTGCTGTTCGGCTTCGAACAGCCGTACGAAGCCGCGGAGCTGGCGCAGAAGGTACTCGACGACCTGGAGCGACCGGTCACGCTGGATGATCAGCACATCCGGTTGCGCGCCACCATTGGCATCACGTTGTACCCCGAAGACGGCGACAACACGGAGAAGCTGCTACAGAAAGCCGAGCAGACGATGACACTGGCCAAAAATCGCTCGCGCAATCGCTATCAGTTCTACGTGGCGAGCATCGACAGTGAAATGCGAACGCGCCGGGAATTGCAGAACGACCTGGCTGAAGCCGTAAAGCGTGGCGAGTTTCATCTGGTCTACCAGCCGCAGATTGACTACCAGCTGAAGCGCATCACAGGCGTCGAAGCGCTGCTACGCTGGTCGCACCCGAGCGGGAAGATGGTTCCGCCCGATATTTTCATCCCGCTCGCCGAGCAGAACGGCAGCATCATCGCCATTGGCGAATGGGTGCTGGACCAAGCCTGCCGGCAGTTGAGCGAATGGCACCAGCAAGGCTTCAGCGAGCTGCGCATGGCGGTCAATCTGTCGACCGTTCAACTGCACCATGCCGAGCTTCCGCTGATGATCAGCAATCTGCTCAAGACGCATCGCCTTCCGCCGGAAACACTGGAGCTGGAAGTCACGGAAACCGGCCTGATGGAAGACATCGCCGCCGCCACACACAACCTGCACAGCCTGCGTCGCTCCGGCGCGCTGATTGCGATCGATGACTTTGGCACGGGCTATTCTTCGCTCAGCTATCTGAAGAGCCTGCCGCTGGACAAGATCAAGATCGACAAAAGCTTCGTTCGCGACATGCCAGCCGATGAAGGCGACACAACCATCGTCAGGGCCATCATCCAGCTGGGCAAGAGCCTAGGCATGCTGGTCATCGCCGAGGGCGTCGAAACCGCGGAGCAGGAACGCTACCTGATCGACGAAGGCTGCAACGAAGGCCAAGGGTATTACTACAGCAAACCACTGCCGGCAGCCGAGCTAGCCGCTCTGCTCCGGCAATCCCTGCGTTTTGAACGCCGCTTCAATTCGGAACCGCAATAACGCGGGATTCGATGGGCGAGCGCCCTAGCGTCACGCCCTTTCTGCCAGCCACGAGCAACCTTCATGAAGCGTTTTGTACTGATCGATACCGCCGCAATTCCGGATGACGGCGGCGCACTCTGCCTGTTCGCCTACGGTGACAACTTCGTCATCAAGATTCAGGGTGGCAATGGCAATCAGCTGATGAACACGCGCACGCACGGTTCAGAGGATGCCTTGGCGGAAATTCCTTGCAAGAGAATCGCCGATCGCCCCAACGCGCGGGTATTGATTGGTGGCCTGGGAATGGGGTTCACCCTCGCCTCAGCGCTCAAACATCTCGGCCGCGACGCCGAAGTTCACGTCGCCGAACTCGTACCCGGTGTGATCGACTGGAACCGCGGCCCGCTGGGCGAAAAAGCCGGCATGCCCATCAATGATCCACGCGCCCGCGTGGTCCGCAGTGATGTCGCGGACATCGTGAACAGCGAGCCAAAGGGCTTCGACGCGATCATGCTCGATGTCGACAATGGCCCGGAAGGGCTGACCCGCAAGAGCAACAGCTGGCTGTACTCGTCGACCGGGCTGGAGGCGTGCGCCAAGGCACTGCGGCCTAAAGGCTTGCTTGCGGTGTGGTCGGCCAGCGCTGACCAGGCTTTCTCCCAGCGGCTCAGCAAGTCAGGCTTTACCGCCGAAGAGGTCCAGGTCTTCGCGCACGGCAACCGTGGCACGCGACACACCATTTGGATCGCGCAGAAACGCAGCTGAATCGCTCGGCGAGCCGCAGCGAGTGGGCCGGAGCCCACAACCCTCTTAGCCGACCACCTGCGCCGCCAGGATCCACGCGCCCATAAGTGACAGGAGCGCGCCACCCGCTGCCTGCCAGCGAAAGCGCCGAGCGAGCACTTCCTCGCCATGACTGGACAACACAAACGGCAAACGCTCCTCCGGGCGCATCAGTCGATGCTCCGCTGCCTCGGAGCTGGCGAGGCGATGCCGGTCCTGCGCTTCGAGGCTGGCAGCAAGACGCACGCGGCTCCACTCCGCCTGGTCGAGCTGACCATCGCGGTTGTTGTCGAAACGCTGCAGCAGTCCGGCGTAGTCATCTTTCCATTCCCGTACGACCTCCCGCTGAGCGACGTCCAGATCAAGGCCCTGCCGTCCGCCGCCTGTCGTCCGAAAATCGCCGATGGCATACAGCGGCTCATCGGCGTGCAAGCGTTCCTCCGTGTAGCGATATTGGCGATGCCCCGTCAGCCATGCCATGACGCCACCGGATGGCATACCTCGGGGGTGGCGCTGGTTGCCGGTCCAGCAATCGCGTCGTGCCGGCAGCACTTCCGCACCGCGAGGGTCGATCAGGCAGTCGCCGGACGCATCCGACAGTCGCAGCAGTCCTTCGCTGCAGCCCCGTTCGACCACCCGCCAGCTGCTGCGCTTGCCTCCGGATTGATACTCTTCGATTCGATAGCGCCACCACAGGCAGGGCTTGGCGGTTAGGGGCGCCATCAATGGCGGCACGTCCGAGTGGGTGCGAAGCACGCCAGCCAGCTCGACATAGCCTTGTGCCGCCGAGCGAATTCTCGATGTGGGCGTGTCCAGCAAGTGACGCACCTTTGACCAGCGACTGATCCACAACCAGCCCCCCGCCAGACACATCGCTACGCCCACAGCGGTTAGCAGCACCGATCTATTTCCTGCTCAACCGAACAGCGGTTTAAGGTCGA
This sequence comes from Pseudomonas sp. DNDY-54, assembly GCF_019880365.1. NCBI lineage: Bacteria > Pseudomonadati > Pseudomonadota > Gammaproteobacteria > Pseudomonadales > Pseudomonadaceae > Pseudomonas > Pseudomonas sp. DNDY-54. The sequence continues at coordinate 1,087,891 of NZ_CP082271.1, read as the reverse complement.
CATCCGCCTTTTCCACCTCGCTGAACTGCAGCAGGGGCGCATCCCGGAAACCGAACGCGCGAGCCAACAGCACATCGGGGAATTGCTCGATGCGCACGTTATTCAGATTGACCGATTCGTTGTACAACTCGCGCCGATCCGCGATACCGCTTTCCAGACCGCTGATGCGCTGGTGCAGATGACGGAAGCTTTCATTTGCACGCAGCTCCGGATAGTTCTCAGCCAGCGCGAACAATTGGCCCAGACCGGCACGCAGGCCGGTTTCGGCTTTCCCCAGCGCACCGACATCGCCCTTGTCACGTGCAGCAGCTACAGCATTACGCGCCAGGACGACCTGTTCCAACGTACTGCGCTCATGCTGCATGTACTGCTTGCAGGTCTCCACCAGCTTGGGCAACTCCTCGTGGCGCTGACGCAGCAGCACGTCGATATTCGACCAGGCCTTGCTCACGCCATGCTTGAGGCGCACCAGCCCGTTGTAGAGAACCACGGCATAAGCAGCGGCAAGAAACAGCAGTACACACACGACAGCAGCGCTCACGCTCATCAAGGCATCTCCGTAGGATGTCCGGGCTTGGAAGACGGCATTCTAGCGACTGCGCTTGATGGGATACGCGACCTGCTCCACGCAATTTCTTTGCACAAAATGCAAATCTTTCGCATTATGGTCTGCATCAGTTTGTCGCAGCGTCGCTGCCGAACAGCTCATACCACCCTGCACGCAAAGGAACCCGCCATGCTACGCACTCCCGTCTGGGCCACCGCCAGCCTCTTGGCTGTTGCCATTTCACTCGCTGGTTGCGGCGAAGACAAAGAGCCAGCCAACCAGGCTGCCGCGCCACAAGCCACCACCCAAAGCGAGCCGGCAGCGAGCGCGCCAGCAACAGAAACTGCGGCCGATGCCGTAACCAACGAGGCCGCGCAGGCCGTGGTCAAGCATTACGCGGACATGGCTCACGCTATCTTCAGCGACGCGCACAGCACCGCACTGGAACTGCAAAAAGCCGTAGATGCGCTGCTCGCCAATCCGACCGAAGAAACGCTGGACGCCGCCAAGAGCGCCTGGCTGGCCGCGCGTGTTCCCTACATGCAGAGCGAAGTGTTCCGCTTCGGCAATCCGGTGGTCGATGATTGGGAAGGCCAGCTCAACGCCTGGCCGCTCGACGAGGGCATGATCGACTACGTCAAGGGCGACTATCAGCACGCGCTCGGCAACCCTGGCGCCACCGCCAACATCATCGCCAACAAGGAATTGCAGATTGGCGAAGACAAGGTCGATGTCAGCGAAATCACCGGCGAGAAGTTGGCCAGTCTGAACGAATTGGCCGGTTCGGAAGCCAACGTTGCCACTGGCTACCACGCCATCGAGTTCCTGCTCTGGGGTCAGGACCTCAACGGTACCAACGCCGGCGCCGGCGAGCGTCCCGTCAGCGATTTCATCGAAGGCGAAGGGTGCACTGGCGGCAATTGCGACCGCCGCCGCGCCTATCTGAAGGCGGCCACCGAGCTGTTGGTCAACGACTTGGAAGAAATGGTCGGCGAGTGGAAAGCAGACGGCGCCGATAACTACCGCGCCAGCCTGGAAAGCGAATCCGCCGAAAACGGTCTGCGCAAGATGTTCTTCGGCATGGGCAGCCTGTCGCTGGGCGAGCTGGCCGGCGAGCGCATGAAGGTTGCACTGGAAGCCAACTCGCCAGAAGACGAGCACGATTGCTTCAGCGACAACACGCATAACTCGCACTTCTTCAACGCCAAAGGTATTCGCAACGTCTACCTCGGCGAATATCAGCGCGTAGATGGCAGTACGCTCAGCGGCCCGAGCCTGGCGTCGCTGGTAGAAGGCACCGATCCGCAACTCAACAGCACGCTCAAGACCGATCTGGAAACCACCGAAGCCAAGCTGCAAGTGCTGGTCACCAGCGCCGACAACGGCGAAGCCTTCGATCAGTTGATCGGTCCGGACAACAGTGAAGGTCAGGAGAAGGTGCGCGCCGCGATCGCCGCGCTGGTGCAGCAGACTGCATCCATCGAGAAAGCGGCCGCCGCACTGGGCATCAGCGATCTGAACCCGGACACCGCTGATCATCAGTTCTGATTAGGCGTCCGTTGTAACGAAAGGGCGGCGCAATGCCGCCCTTTTTCGTCTGGGCCAATGATCGCATCCTGACCTCTTGCGCTCATCCCTCAAATGCAAATTCCTCTTATTCAAGCTCCATTAGCCTGCTAAGATTGCCGCCCTGTCACGCACTGGTATTACCCGATGCACCCGTTTTTACGCGCCGCTCCCGCTTTCCTGGCCTTGGGCCTAATTGGATGTGGGGACCAAGCGCCACGCTTCACGCAGGCCGAACCCGGCGAGGCGCGCTCCGCTGGCGACGCCACCGTCATGAAGTTTGATCAGAACGCCTTTTCGATGCCTTCGGCCAACCTGTCACCGGTGCGCCGGTTGGACTTCAGCGTGGGCAACAGTTTTTTCCGTAATCCCTGGGTGATCGCCCCCTCCTCCACGACGGCCCGCGACGGTCTCGGCCCGCTTATCAACACCAATGCCTGTCAGAGCTGCCATATAAAGGATGGACGCGGACACCCTCCGCAAAGCGCTGAAGGGAATGCAGTGTCGACGCTGGTGCGCCTGTCGATTCCTGCCGGGCCGGAGCACGCCGAAGTCGTCAGGCAGCGCGGCATCGCCCCAGAACCCACCTATGGCGGCCAATTGCAGGATATGGCTATTCCGGGCGTGAAACCCGAAGGCAAGGTGCGGATCAGCTACGAGACAAGAACCGAACGCTTCGCCGACGGCTTCGAAGTGGAGCTGCGGTCTCCGCGGCTGGCGATTACCGAGTTGGGCTACGGCCAGATGCATCCGCAGACTCAGTTCTCTGTCCGCGTGGCCCCAGCGATGATCGGGCTCGGGTTGCTGGAAGCCATCCCTGAATCTGCCCTGCTGGCGAACGCCGATCCGGACGACCGCGATGGTAACGGCATTTCTGGCCGCCCCAACCGCGTATACGATCAAGTCACCGGCGAGAGTGCGTTGGGCCGCTTCGGTTGGAAGGCCGGACAACCCAACCTGAACCAGCAGAACGCCGATGCGTTCTTCAACGACATGGGGCTTACCAGCAGCCTCTTGACCGGCAGCAGCTGTACCGAAAGACAGCGCGATTGCCGGGCGATGCCCGATGGCGGCACCCCAGAAGTCAGCGACAACATTCTTGCCATGGTGTTGTTTTACACCCGAAACCTCGGCGTACCGGCGCGGCGCAACGTTGATGCCCCCCAGGTACTTGCCGGCAAGACGCTGTTCCACCGCGCCGGTTGTCAGAGCTGTCATGTGCCGACATTTACCACGGGTGATGCCGCGGAGCCGGAGCACGCCAATCAAGTCATCCGGCCCTATACCGATCTGCTGCTGCACGACATGGGACCTGGGCTCGCCGATCACCGTCCCGAATTCGAGGCCACCGGCAGCGAGTGGCGTACGCCACCGTTGTGGGGCATCGGTATGACTGAACAAGTCAGCGGACATACCCAGTTCATGCACGACGGGCGTGCCCGCAACCTGCTCGAAGCCATACTGTGGCACGGCGGCGAAGCGGAACAGGCCAAGCAGTCGGTGCTTGGCTTCGATAATGATGAACGCAGCGCCTTGCTGGCCTTTCTGGAATCACTCTAGCGCCGGACTGTCCGCCGTCCCGCCCTGTCGAGGAGCAACATGAACCCCAACTGCTACCTTTCCGCGTTCACCTTCACCGCACTGGGTCTGCTGCTTAGCGCGTGCGCCCCCTCCGATCCCTATGCGGAGACCAGCAAGGCGTTGGCCGATGACGTCTTGCTTCCAACTTACACCCAGTGGGCCGAAACCAACCGTCGCCTGGCCGCCAGCGGCATTGCGTTTTGTGCTGGCAACGAGGAGCTAGGCGACGCCCGCGAGGCTTTCCTGAATGCGCAGTTCGCGTGGGCAGGCCTGCAGCCGATGCTGGTGGGGCCGATGGGCGAAGGCAACCGTGCCTGGCAAGTCCAGTTCTGGCCCGACAAGAAGAACCTCGTGGGTCGTCAGGTGACCGCGCTGCTGAAAAACAAACCGGAGTTGACCCAGGCTGACCTGGAGAATGGCAGCGTCGTCCTGCAGGGGCTTTCAGCCTACGAATACGTGCTGTACGACAAGGCAGTCGACCTGAGCGACAGCCAGAACAAGGCGCGTTATTGCCGGCTGCTTGAGGCCATTGGCACGCACCAGCAGAAGCTGACGGCGGACATGCTCCAGGCGTGGGAAGGCGAAGACGGCTTCGCGGCCCAACTGAGCGAGTTTCCCAACGAGCGTTACGCCGACGCTCAAGAGGCGATCGCCGACCTGCTGCGCGTTCAGGTCACCGCCCTGGATGGCCTGAAGAAGAAACTGGGCGCGCCACTGGGCCGTCAAAGCAAGGGTTTCCCGCAACCGTTCCAAGCCGAGGCCTGGCGCAGTGACGCTACGCTCGGCAGCCTCGACGCGACGCTGGCGGGCGCTCAGCACCTGTGGCAAGGCAGCGATGACAATGGCTTCAAACGGTTGATCCCCAAGGAGCAAGCCGAGCTCGTCGAGCGCATCGATGTTGCCTATGCGACCACTCGCAAGCACGTGGCGGACATCATGCTGCCGTTCAGCGAACTGATCGCTGACGAAGCCGGCCGCGCACGGCTGGACGAGCTTTACCAGGAGCTAGACGTCCTGCATCGCCTGCACCAGAACGAGCTGGCGCGGGCCTTGGGTGTACAGATTGGCTTCAATGCCCACGACGGAGACTGACCATGAAGCGCCGCGCCTTTTTCGGTCTGGGCAGTGCGCTGATTGCCGCATCCGCGGTCGGCGGCTGGACACTCGCGCGACACACCACGCAACCGTTGCTGCTCTCTGCACGCAATGATGTCGATGGCCGCCACTATGCGGTCGGCTATCGGCTCGATGGCAGCCGGGTATTCGCCACGCCGGTCAACGAGCGCTGCCATGACGTGTATGCCCACCCGCACCTGCCGCTGGCGGTGTTCGTGGGTCGTCGCCCAAGCCGGGAGAGCTATCTGGTCGATAGCCGCGACGGCACGCTACTGCAGGTTCTGGCGTCGCCAGCGGATCGGCATTTCTACGGCCACGGCGTGTTCCATGCCAGCGGTGATCGCTTCTACACCACTGAAAATGACACTACCGATGCGGGCCGCGGTGTACTCGGCGTGTACCGCGTCGAGGATCGCCGACTCGTGCGCATAGACGAGCATTCGACGCACGGGATCGGGCCGCATCAACTGCTATGGATGCCGGACGGCGAGACGCTGGTGATCGCCAACGGTGGTATTCGCACCGAAGCTGACAGCCGCGAGATGATGAACCTCGACGCCATGGAACCAAGCCTGGTGCTGGTGCGTCGCGACGGCACCCTGATCAGTAAAGAGCAGTTGCCCGAGCAGATGAACAGCGTGCGCCACTTGGCAGTTGCCGCAGACGGCACCGTGGTGTCCGGGCAGCAATACGAAGGCGACCCCATGCACCAAGTGCCGCTGGTGGCCATCAAACGACCCGGGGAGTCCTTCCAGGCCTTCCCGTTGGGCGAGGCCCAACGTCAGACCATGAATCAATACACCGCAAGCCTGGCGATCAATGATGCGCTGCGCCTGCTGGCTGTCACCGCACCGCGCGGTAACAAGGTCTTCATCTGGGACCTGGATACCGCCGCGTTGCGCGATGAAGTCCACTTGCCGGACTGCGCCGGGGTCGCTGCGGTCAATGACGGGTTCGTGGTGAGCTCAGGCCAGGGTCGTTGCCGACGGATCGATTGCCGTTCGGACAGCTTTGTCAGCACGCCACTCGCGTTGCCCGCCGGGCTCTGGGACAACCACCTGCGGTTGGTCTGAAAAGCCTCAAGTATCGAAACGGCAGGTCGACAAGCTATCTGACCTAGCGGTCACAGGACGGACCGCTCGTATCCTTGCGATAACCGCAAGGGCATCTTTCGATACGAGAACGCCCGATGTTTCTGAAACAATCCCTACGCGCTCAGCTGTTAGCACTGATTGGTGGCAGCCTGCTGCTGACACTCATCATCGCACTCGCCAGTTTTTCATTCCTCTCCAAAGACATCGCCGCCTTCCAGCAATTGCTCAAGGGCCCGGTCGAAGCTTCGCGCCTGATCAATGAGGCCAACCTGGAATTCAAGGTCCAGGTGCAGGAATGGAAGAACGTGTTGCTACGCGGCACCTCGTCAGAGAGCCGGACCAAAAACTGGCAACGCTTCGAGGACCAAGAGCGCAAAGTGCAGACATTACTCGGCACCCTCGTACAGGCCAGTCAGCACGATGCAGCGCTGGCCGGTCAGATCCAAACGCTCGCTGACGAACACCGCGCGTTGGGCGCTGCCTATCGCACAGGATTGGATGCGTTTGTCGCCGCCGGCAACGATCCGGTTGCTGGCGACAACGCCGTTAAAGGCATCGACCGCGCTACCGGCGAACAGCTGAGCGAACTGGTCGATCAGCTTCGGGAGTCGGCGCTGAGCAGTTCCGAGTCGATCGGCCGCTCTGCCGACCAGGCGATCATTGCCGGTACGTTGATCATGCTGGCCGGTGGTGTCTTGATCGGCCTCCTCAGCCTCTGGCTGGTCAATCGCAACCTGATCAACCCGATCCGTCATCTGATCGATCACATTGCCAATCTCAGCCAGGGCAACTTCAAGGAGCGCGTGGATACCAGTCGCGCCGACGAGCTGGGCCGCCTGGCGGTCGCGGCAAACGTTTTGCGCGACTTCCTCGCGGACACCTTTACTCGTCTGCAACGCAGCACGACCGACCTGGACAGCGCCAGCGGCGAACTGAACGCCATCGCCACGCTCATGGGCCAGGGCACTCGCGAGCAATTTTCCCGCACCGATCAGGTAGCGACCGCCATGCACGAAATGTCGGCGACTGCACAGGAAGTTGCCCGCCACGCCGCCGAAGCCGCGCGCGCTGCCGATGCGGCAGATCATTCCGCTCAGCAGGGCGAGAACATGATGCGTTCAACCATCCACACAATTACCCAGATGCGCGGTGAAATCAGCAACACCGCCGACGTCATTCGCCGGCTAGAGGCGGACAGCGGGCGCATTGGCAAAGTCCTGGAAGTCATTCGTGGCATTGCCGATCAGACCAACCTGCTGGCACTGAATGCCGCCATCGAAGCCGCTCGCGCCGGTGATGCGGGCCGTGGATTCGCGGTTGTCGCCGACGAAGTGCGAACCCTGGCCCGGCGCACGGCGGATTCGACTGCCGAGATTCATCAGATCATCGATACCGTGCAGACCGGTGCGGTGGATGCTGTGCGCGCGATCGAGGGCGGTCAGACTCGCAGCGATGAGGGCGTGGAACAGGTCACCGAAGCGGGCAGCATGCTGCAGCGCATCACTCATGAAGTGGAGGCGATCCGTGACATGAATCGGCAGATCGCTACCGCCGCCGAAGAGCAGACGTCCGTTGCGGAAGACATCTCGCGCAACCTCACCGAAATCACCGCCATCGCTACTACCAACCAGGACAATGTCGAGCGCACCGAGAAGGCCAGTCAAAACCTGCATGGTCTGTCGGCCCAGCTCAGCGAAGTGACGCACCGTCTCGCCGGCTGACACGGCCGCTTTGACTCTACGGTGCCACCACGGATGGCGCCGTGGCCCCGTAGGTACCGGGCGCGCGGTGGGTGATCCACAGGCGTCGCCCGGTCCGACGCCTAGGCTGAAAAACCCCGCCATCGGCGGGTCGACCTATCGCTTTACACGCGCCGGGTTCGGAGCTACTTTCGCTGCTTCCTGGCCGCTCTGGTCGGAACAACCCTAGCCGAGCCCGCATCACGGCGGCGCTCGGCTTCTTGTGTGCACCCCGAACGGCTGCCTCATTTTTCTTGGCAGTAGCCAGCCGGCTCGCTTCTATCCAAGGAACACGGAACATGTTGCGCCGCATGCTGCTCATGCTGGGCGCGGTGATCGTCGTAGTGCTGATCCTCGCCGCCTTCAAGTTCAACTCCATCTACTCGCAAATCCAGCAATTCAAGGCACCGAAGCCGCCGATCAACGTTGAGGTTGTCGAGTCGAGCCGCCTGCCCTGGCAAAGCCGGCTTCCGGCGATTGGAACGCTGACCGCGTCCCAGGGCATCGACCTCTCGGTGGAAATTGCCGGCACCATCAGCGCTGTGCAGTTCCGCTCTGGAGAAAAGGTCAGCAAAGGTCAGCCGATCGTCCTGCTCGACAGCGAAATCGAGCAGGCCAGCCTGACCGCTGCCCAAGCCGATCTGCACCTGGCGAAAGTGGAGTTCGAACGGGCCCGCAGCCTGGTTGACCGTCAGGCCATTTCACGCAGCGAGTTCGATCGACTCAACGCCGAATCACAAAAAGCGGCGGCCACGGTTGCACAGCTGAAGGCCAGCCTGGCGAAGAAGCGCATCCTTGCACCGTTTTCCGGAACCATCGGCATCAGCCAGGTTGATGTCGGCGACTTCGTCGCCGCAGGCACCCCCATTGCCACGCTGCAGGACTTATCGACACTGTTCGTCGACTTCTACCTGGCCGAGCAACAGGTGCCCTTGCTGGCCATCGGGCAACCCGTCCACCTCCAGGTCGCCGCGTTTCCAGGTGAGCAGTTCGAGGGCAAGATCGTTGCGCTCAATCCCAAGGTGGAGATCACCACCCGCAACGTGCAAGTGCGTGCAGAGCTGGCCAACCCCGGCGAGCGCCTGTTGCCCGGTATGTTTGCCGATCTGCAGGTCTTACTACCCAGCGAAGAACCGCAGGTCGTCGTACCGGAAACCGCCATCACGTACACGCTTTACGGCAATTCGGTGCTGGTAGTTAAAGAAGGACAGGCGCCTACCCCCGAGGACGATACCGAGGTGGTCACTGAAGCACCCGAGCGCAGCGAACCTTATCTGGTGGTGGAGCGCCGCTTCGTCAAGACCGGAGAGCGCCGCGACGGCCGCGTCGTGATCCTCGAAGGGCTCGATGTGGGTGAGCAGGTCGTCATTGCCGGCCAGCTCAAGCTGGACAACGGCGCGCATGTCGCCATCGCCGAGAAGCGCACGCTCGAACTTGAGCCAAATAGCGAGTCCAACGCCCGCTAGGGCGCCGACTACAGGACATAGATCGTCATGGCTTTTACCGATCCCTTCATCCGCCGCCCCGTGCTGGCCAGCGTGATCAGCTTGCTGATCGTGCTGCTTGGCTTTCAGGCGTTCAACAGCCTGGTGATTCGCCAGTACCCGCAGATGGAAAGCGCGCTGATTACGGTCACCACCGCGTATCCCGGCGCTAACGCCGAAACCATTCAGGGCTATATCACGCAACCGCTGCAACAGAGTCTGGCCAGCGCTGAGGGCGTCGATTACATGACCTCGGTCAGCCAGCAGAACGTCTCAATCATTTCCGTCTACGCCCGTATAGGGGCCGACACCGATCGTCTTTATACGGAGCTGCTGAGCCAGGCCAACTCGGTCAAGAACCAGCTGCCGCAGAACGCTGAGGACCCGGTGCTAAACAAACAGGCCGCCGACTCCACGGCGCTCATGTACATCAGTTTCTACAGCGAACAACTGAGCAACCCGCAGATCACCGATTACCTGTCGCGCGTGATCCAGCCCAAACTGGCCACCCTGCCCGGCATGGCCGAAGCGGAGATCCTCGGCAACCAGGTTTTCGCCATGCGCCTCTGGCTGGACCCGGTGAAGCTGGCTGCCTATGGCCTGTCCGCCGCCGATGTGAACGAGGCAGTACGCCAGTACAACTTCCTCGCCGCCGCTGGGGAGGTGAAAGGCCAATACGTCGTCACCAGCATCAACGCCGATACTGAACTGAAGACCCCTGAAGCCTTCGCCGCCATTCCCCTGAAGACCCAGGGCGACAGCCGCGTGCTGCTTGGGGATGTGGCGCGGGTCGAAATGGGCGCTGAAAGCTATAACGCGATCAGCTCGTTCGATGGCATTCCCTCGGTCTATATCGGCATCAAGGGAACCCCTAGCGCCAACCCGCTGGATGTCATCAGCGAAGTGCGTGCGGTGATGCCGGAGATCGAATCGCAACTCCCGCCAGGCCTGAAAGTCACCATCGCCTATGACGCCACCCGCTTTATTCAGGCCTCGATCGATGAAGTGGTCAAGACGCTCGCCGAAGCGGTGGTGATCGTCATCGTCGTGGTGTTCCTGTTCCTAGGTTCACTCCGCTCGGTACTGATACCGGTGGTCACCATCCCGCTGTCGATGATCGGTGTGATGTTCTTCATGCAGACCATGGGCTATTCGATCAACCTGTTGACGCTGCTGGCGATGGTCTTGGCGATCGGTCTCGTGGTGGACGATGCCATCGTGGTGGTGGAAAACATTCATCGCCATATAGAAGAAGGCAAAACGCCCTTCCAGGCCGCGCTCGACGGCGCTCGCGAGATCGCCATGCCGGTTGTGACCATGACCATCACCCTGGCGGCCGTCTATGCACCGATCGGCTTCCTGCAGGGCCTGACCGGCGCGTTGTTTCAGGAGTTTGCGCTGACGCTGGCCGGCGCGGTGCTGATCTCCGGCGTGGTGGCGCTGACGCTGTCACCGATGATGTGCTCGCGCCTGCTGCGCCACGAAGAAAATCCCTCGGGGCTTGCACACCGGCTTGATCTGATCTTCGATCGGCTGAAGCTGCGCTACCAGCATGCACTGCACGGCACCTTGAACACCCGCCCGGTGGTGCTGGTATTCGCCGTGCTCGTACTCGGCCTGATCCCCGTACTGCTCAAGTTCACCGAAAGCGAGCTGGCGCCCGAGGAGGATCAGGGCATTATTTTCATGATGGCCAGCGCGCCTCAGACCGCCAACCTCGATTACCTCAATGCCTACACGGATCAGTTTCTGGAGATCTTCCAGGCCTTCCCGGAGTACTACTCCTGGTTCCAGATCAATGGCTTCAACGGCGTGCAGAGCGGTATTGGCGGCTTTTTGATGACGCCGTGGGACGAGCGGGACCGCACTCAAATGGAGGTGCTGCCCGAGGTCCAGGCGCAGATCGACAAGATTCCTGGCCTGCAGGTCTTCGGCTTCAACCTGCCATCCCTGCCAGGCACAGGAGAAGGCCTGCCCTTCCAGTTCGTGATCAACACGGCGAGCGACTACGAGTCGTTGCTTCAGGTGACCGAACGCATCAAGGAAAAGGCGCAGGCATCAGGCAAATTCGCCTTTCTCGACGTGGACCTCGCATTCGACAAGCCAGAAATCGTAGTCGACATCGACCGCGAAAAGGCAGCCCAGATGGGCGTGACGATGGAAGATCTGGGCGTGACGTTGGCGACCCTACTCGGCGAAAGCGAGATCAATCGCTTCACCATAGAAGGCCGCAGCTACAAGGTGATCGCCCAGGTCGAGCAGGCCTACCGGGACAATCCTGGCTGGCTGCGCAACTACTACGTAAAGAATGACCAGGGCGAGATGGTTCCGCTGTCGACCTTGATCACTGTGCGTGACCGTGCGCGACCGACTCAACTGAGCCAGTTCCAGCAACTGAATGCCGCCACCATTCAAGGCTTTCCGATCGTCAGCATGGGCGAAGCCATCGATACGCTGCGCACCATCGCGCAGGACGAAGCGCCACAGGGGTTCACCTACGACTATGCAGGTGCGTCCCGTCAGTACATCCAGGAAGGCACTGCCCTGTACACGACCTTCGCGCTTGCGTTGGCGGTCATCTTTTTGGTGCTGGCAGCACAATTCGAGAGTTTCCGCGATCCACTAGTCATCCTCGTTACGGTGCCCTTGTCGATCTGCGGTGCGCTAGTGCCGCTGTTTCTCGGGCTGTCGAGCATGAACATCTACACCCAGGTCGGGCTGGTGACGCTGATCGGGTTGATCAGCAAGCATGGAATCATGATCGTCGAATTCGCCAACCAACTGCGCCGGGAACAGGGCATGAGTCGTCGCGAAGCGGTGGAGGAAGCGGCGGCAATTCGACTCAGGCCCGTGCTGATGACCACCGCAGCTACGGTATTCGGCATGGTTCCGCTGATACTCGCTAGCGGAGCCGGAGCCGTGAGTCGCTTCGATATCGGGATGGTGATCGCCACCGGCATGACGGTGGGCACGCTGTTCACACTGTTCGTGCTACCGGCTGTATATACCGTACTGGCAAGCCCGGAACGCGTTGCGACGCAGGCAGCAGCAGCGGCTCGTTGACGACGGGTGATGTGACCCGTCCGCATCGTCTGGCGGACGGGTCAATGCAGTTGCGGTTAGCCTCGCCCCACCAAGCTTTGCGACAAACCGTACATGAACAACAGCAGGTCATGATCAGGTCGAACGTCCAACACCGAAACGCTGGCTTCGCGTGGAATTGCACAGTAATCGCTCACATCGCTCCGCGCTATAACCCGCGCGTCCGGTTCGCTCCATGCGGCCGCACACAGGGAGGCGACACCCAGTGAACCGACCAGAAAAAGTCCTCGTGCAATTTCAAGCTTCATTGCGCAAGCCTTTGTTATTAGGTGAATCGAGAAGCTCACCATAGACGACATATCTGGCTGACGCGCGAAAAAATGACAAGTGGCGCACATCTTGGAAAGGATGCGAGCTTCAGCAGTCGACTCGTTCAACTACGCAGGGTCACAGCATCGATTCGAAACGACTGGATTCATTGAATGACATGTCTAGTCCTGAAATAGGTTTACACCGTTTCAGCTGGATTTCGGTCCCTAAAACGCCCGATGCACCGCATCGGGCGTTTTGTATTTCAGGGCCAGATGCGGCCGCTCCGTGTTGTAGATCCTGATGGCCTCGCTGACCATCGTTCTAGCCTGTTCCAAATCATTGGGGCTGCGAAGCAGCAGTTCGTTCTTCAGGATTCCATTCACCCGCTCCGCAAGCGCGTTCTGATAACAGTCGTAGCCGTCAGTCATTGAGCACTGCACACCGTGGCGTTTGTGCAGCGCCTGATAAAGCGCCGAGCAATATTGGATGCCGCGATCAGAGTGGTGGACCAGCACCTGATGACCCTGGCGCCCTCTCAGTGCTTGCCTATAGGCGATCGCCACGGACTCGGCATGCAAGCCCTTATGGACATGATGGCCGATGATCTTTCGTGAGTAGGCGTCAGTGACTAGGCTTAGATACAGAGGACCACTTCGAGCAGGTAGGTAAGTGATATCAGCCACCCAAACATGTTCAGGCGCAGCCACCGTGATCTGCTCGGGGCCAGGCTTGAGCCGGTTTGGATGCCGATAAAACCGATGAAAACTATGGGTAGTCTTGTGGTACGCGCGCTTGGGCAGCACCAGCAGACGACGTTCGGCCAAGATCCTGAATAGCTGGTCGCGCCCGATCTTCAGGCTGTTATCGGGCTGGTTGTGCAGAAGGTGATGCAGCTTGCGCGTGCCGATCCGCGGCTGGCGTAGCCGAGCTCGTTCGACATAGCGAGCCACCTGCTCGGCCTGCATATGGCGCTGATCAGCGGCACGGTTGCGCTTGTAGTAAGCCTGACGACTGATGGAAAGAAACTGGCAAGCCCTGACGATAGTCAGCCCTTTGACTTGTTCTTGCGAGAGGACTTGCCGGGTCGCTTTTTTACGATCGAAACGCCGTAATCTTTCTCCAACACATCGACCACAGCTTCGAAGAACTGGGCCTTCTGGCTCACGAACTGCAGTTGCTGCTCCAGCTCCTTGATGCGTTGCTCGGGCGTCAGATCTTTCGGGTCGGCCACGGTTTGGCTCCTGTCGGCTCGAATCGAGGCCCCCTGGCTCCAATCCTGCCGACCATGCTTACGCAACCATACCAAAACAGTAGACCGGCCTTGGATCCCATACCGACCCTGTGCCTGCTTGTAGGTCAGCTCGCCCTTTTCGATCTGATCAACCACAGCCAATTTAAAAGTCAGCGAGTAATCACGCTGAGTCCGCTTTACACCTTGATCCATCGAGACCTCCAGATTCTCGGGCCGAAGGTGTAAACCTTATTCAGGACGGGACAACAGGCATAAAAAAGCCCCGCTCTAGGCGGGGCTTTTTTTTTGCGGGTGCCGGCTGGCTTACATCATGCCGCCCATGCCACCCATACCGCCCATGCCACCCATATCTGGCATGCCGCCGCCAGCTGCCTTGTCATCAGCCACTTCAGCAATCATCGCTTCAGTGGTGATCATCAGGCTGGCAATGGAAGCCGCGGCCTGCAGAGCAGAACGGGTTACTTTGGCCGGATCGAGAATACCCATCTCGATCATGTCGCCGTACTCGTCGGTCGCAGCGTTGTAACCGTAGTTACCGCTGCCCAGCTTGACCTTGTCGACCACAACGCTCGGCTCGCCACCGGAGTTGGCAACGATCTGGCGCAGCGGCGCTTCGACAGCGCGACGCAGCAGAGTGATGCCCACGTTCTGATCGGCGTTCTCGCCCTTCAGCTCGGAGATCGCCTGCAGGGCGCGAACCAGCGCAACACCGCCGCCAGGAACCACGCCTTCTTCGACGGCTGCACGAGTGGCATGCAGGGCGTCTTCAACGCGGGCCTTCTTCTCTTTCATTTCGACTTCGGTACCGGCACCGACCTTGATCACGGCAACACCGCCAGCCAGCTTGGCCAGACGCTCTTGCAGCTTCTCTTTGTCGTAGTCGGACGTGGTGTCTTCGACCTGCTTGCGGATTTGCGCAACGCGGGCTTCGATGTCGACCTGCTGACCAGCACCATCGATGATAGTGGTGTTTTCCTTGTTCAGTACGACGCGCTTGGCGTTACCCAGGTGCTCCAGGGTAGCGGTTTCCAGGCTCAGGCCGACTTCTTCGGAAATCACGGTACCGCCAGTCAGGATCGCGATGTCCTGCAGCATGGCCTTGCGGCGATCGCCGAAGCCAGGCGCCTTGACCGCAGCAACCTTGACGATGCCACGCATGTTGTTGACGACCAGGGTCGCCAGCGCTTCGCCTTCAACGTCTTCAGCCACGATCAGCAGCGGACGACCGGCTTTGGCCACAGCTTCCAGCACCGGCAGCATTTCGCGGATGTTGGAGATCTTCTTGTCGACCAGCAGCAGCAGCGGGCTTTCCAGCTCGGCCACCATGGTGTCCGGCTTGTTGATGAAGTACGGAGATAGGTAACCACGGTCGAACTGCATGCCTTCTACGACGGACAGTTCGTTTTCCAGGCCCGAGCCTTCTTCAACGGTGATCACGCCTTCTTTACCGACTTTTTCCATGGCTTCGGCGATGATGGCGCCGATGGAGTTGTCGGAGTTGGCGGAGATGGTGCCAACCTGAGCGATGGCCTTGAAATCGGCACATGGCTTGGACTGGTTCTTCAGCTCAGCAACGATGGCGATGGTCGCCTTGTCGATACCGCGCTTGAGGTCCATGGGGTTCATGCCGGCAGCAACGGCCTTCAGGCCTTCGTTGACGATCGACTGAGCCAGAACGGTAGCAGTGGTGGTGCCGTCGCCAGCGTCATCGTTGGCACGGGAGGCAACGTCCTTGACCAGCTGCGCGCCCATGTTCTCGAAACGGTCCTTCAGCTCGATTTCCTTGGCGACGGAAACGCCATCCTTGGTGATGGTCGGAGCGCCGAAGCTCTTCTCGATGACGACGTTACGGCCTTTCGGGCCGAGGGTCGCTTTTACCGCGTCAGCCAGGACGTTGACGCCAACCAGCATTTTCTTGCGAGCGGAATCGCCGAATTTAACTTCTTTAGCAGCCATGTTGATTCTTCCTCAAATTCTGTTGATGGAACGCTGTTCGCTATAAGCGAGCGCTGATCAGGCTTCGACGACGGCGAGAATTTCGTTCTCGCTCATCACCAGCAGGTCTTCACCGTCAACCTTGACGGTGTTGCTGCCGGAGTAAGGGCCGAATACAACCTGATCGCCAACCTTGACGGCCAGCTGACGGACTTCGCCGTTGTCCAGAACGCGGCCAGTGCCTACAGCGACGATTTCGCCGCGGTTTGGCTTCTCGGCAGCGGAGCCCGGCAGCACGATGCCGCCTGCGGTCTTGGTTTCTTCTTCGCTGCGACGAATTACGACGCGGTCATGCAGAGGACGAAGCTTCATTGTCGATCTCTCCTAGTACAGTGGTTTCCATGCCGATGCATACTCATCGGCGGGTTGGGCAAATCCGGCGGTGCCGGTTGCGGCCCGCAATGCGAGCCGCAGAAGACGGACTGTCAAAATGCGACAGCGACCTTGCGGTGACCGCTACATGCGGGCGTCAAAAATGATTTCAAGGGCTGAACGCGGATTTTTTGCATTCGTGACGATAAAAAAGGCATGCCTCTGCATGCCTTTTCGTCGAAGCACGCTTATTTATCGCGGCGCTCCCACTCGCCTTCAATGACGTTGGGCCGCTGCGGCCCGTCCCGATGCGCCTGCTGCTCACGCAGGTCGTCGGAGAAGGCCCTGCGACGCTGGGCTTGCGCCTCAACACGACGCCCGACGAAGCCCAGAAACAGCTTGCGCGAGGGCGGGAAAAGTACCAGCAACGCAATAATGTCGCTAAGGAAACCAGGCAGAAATAGAAGCCCGCCTGCGACAGCCATCATCAGGCCCTGGAGCATTTCCCTTTCGGGCAACTCGCCGCGAGCCAAGCGCTCTCGGGCACGCCAGGCGGTGGCAAAACCGGCCAAGCGCATCAGCAGGATGCCGGCCATGCCGCTAATGATCAGCAGCAGGATGGTCGGCAGCACACCGACAGAGCTGCCAACCTTGATCAGCAATGCCAGCTCGGCCAGCGGAAACAGGAGAAACAGCAGTAAGAAAATTCGCATCGATAGTCCTTGGCGGAAGAACGGCTTCCGAATTCGTGTAGATGACGGCAGGCTGACCTGAATTCAACCCGTCCGCGAAAGAGGCTGTAACCGGATTATTCGCCGATGCGCTTACCCCAGACTTAATCAGCGCCTGGCCATCGCCACCAGTGCCTGCCGTACCGCGCCGGAGCTGGTACAGCTGTGGGGAAACGCCAGCCAATGAATGGCATGGCCTATACGAAGATGAAAACCTTCGCTGTCGATGCCAACCATGCAGGCCTCTGGCGTGGCGGGCAGTGCTGCCTGCTGTACGTAATGGGCAATGGCCGCGGCATGGTCTTGATTCATGTGCTCCAACATGCCGCGCTCGCCGGCCTGCAGACCCGCAAACGGGTTAGCCAAGGCGACATGGTCCAGCCAGTGAATGGCGCCAAAGCCGCCGATGTAACGCCAGCGCACCGGCTGAAGCCTCCAGAAATCGAAATCGTGAACGCGGTGGTAGTCACTCGACTCTGGAAAATAGCGGTAATAGCGTTCCGCCGCCGCCATGACCGCTGCCTCGTCAGTAACGAGCACCGCTTCGGCCAGTAAAGTCAACCGGCCGGTCGCTTGCACATCGTCTGCGCCCCGCTCGGCAACCAGCAACGAACAACGCGGGTCGGCCTGAAGATTCTTCGTGTGCTGGGCAATCCGACTGATGAGGATCAGCGGCCAGCCTGCTTCGTTCAAGCAGTAAGGGACCGCTGAGCCAAAGGGAAATCCGGGCATGGCCTTGGAGTGCGTCGAGAGCACGCCGCGGTATTCCTTGAGCAGGAGTTGTCGGGCATGCTTGGCGGCTTCAGCGCTCACTGGGGCTCCTCGAGGGTTTATCGGTTCGGCGAGGCACCAGCATAACGGTTTCAACAGCCGACGTCGTTTGGCGGGGTCGGCATGTATCGAAGGAGTCAGGCATGCAGTTAACAGACAAAGTCATCATCATCACCGGCGGTGGCCAGGGGCTTGGCCGTGCGATGGGCGAATACCTCGCCGGCAAAGGCGCACGGCTGGCACTGGTGGATCTCAATCAGGAACGGCTGAACGAGGCGGTGGCAGCCTGCAAGGCAGCCGGCGGAGATGCGCGGGCCTACCTGTGCAACGTCGCCAATGAAGAACAAGTCAGTCACATGGTTAGCCAGGTCAGCGACGACTTCGGCGGCCTCGATGGACTGGTCAACAATGCCGGCATCCTACGTGACGGGCTGACCGTCAAGGTCAAGGATGGCGAGCTGTCGAAGATGAGCCTGGCCCAATGGCAGGCGGTGATCGATGTCAATCTGACCGGTGTTTTCCTCTGCACGCGTGAAGTGGCCGCGAAGATGATCGAACTGAAGCGCCAGGGCGCTATCGTCAACATTTCGTCCATCTCTCGTGTCGGCAATATGGGGCAGGCGAACTACTCGGCGGCCAAGGCCGGCGTGGCAGCCGATACGGTCGTCTGGGCCAAGGAGCTGGCGCGCTACGGCATTCGAGTCGCCGGCGTTGCGCCCGGTTTCATCGAGACCGAGATGGTCGCCAGCATGAAACCCGAAGCGTTGGAAAAGATGACCGCGGGCATCCCGCTCAAGCGCCTTGGCAAGCCAATGGAGATCGCCCATTCGGTTGCCTACATCTTCGAGAACGACTATTACACCGGGCGTATTCTTGAGCTCGATGGCGGGCTACGGTTGTAACCGCCCCTCAAAAAAACGGGCGCCTAGGCGCCCGTTTTTATTTGGAGCTGATTTACCAGCCCACGCCGAAGCCGATGCTGTAGCGCGTTTCGTCCATCTCGCTGTCCGAGCCGCTGACGATGTCCTTCTCCGCCTTCATATTCAACGAGGCCCAGTCGGTCACCTTGTAGCGCAACCCAACCTCAGCATCGAATTCGTAATCGGCCACGTTTTCCAGCGGTTTGCCGATTTCGCCATTGCTGAACAGCTCGAAGGTCTTACCGACCAGATAGCGGTTGTAGTCCCACTTCATGGCGAGCGAGTAAAAGCTCTCCTTGTTGCCATCGGCAAACTCGTAGTCGCTGCGGTTGACCAGCGAGGCCAGCGAGAACGCGCCCAGTTCGTTATCCCAGAACTGGTAGCCAGGACCGGTACCCAGGGTCCGTTGGCGGCGAACATCTTCGACCTTGTCGCGCTTGTATTCGAAGCGCCCTTGCCAGAACCAATGCTCATCGATGAAGCGGTCCAGGGCGTATTCGGCGTCCCAGTTATCCGTCGCGGTCACTCCGTCACGGAATTCGCGGTTGTAATTGGCGATTCCGTTATGACGCCAAAGGCCGTGGCGCGCCGAGGTGTCGAAGGATACGTCATAGTCGTCCGTATCGGTCTCTGCACGCTTGTAGTCCAGCGCAACGTCGACGTTGCCTTTCCAGGTCAGATCCTGAATAACCGGCTTGGGATGGATCATTTGCGTGATGCTGGCCAGTTCAACCGTGCGCACCGCGCCGCCGTTGCTTAGCGTGACCTTGCCGTCGTCAGCCGCTTGGAGCGACTTGGCCATCTCGCCGGAGACATCATCCTGCTTGATCAGCAACTGCTGATTACTCTCCAGGGTGGCGACCTGGCTCCATTTCACTGGGATCGACCCGCCGTAGTCGGTCTCGATCAACAGCTTGCCGCCGTCGAGCACGCTGATCTTGCCGGTCAGGCGATCGCCGTTCTTCAACCAGACGGTATCGGCAAGCGATGGCAGCGTGAATACGGAAAGCGATAGGCAAAGCAGGGTTCTGGAAAACATAGGGAGGGCTGAAATTCTGCGTAGGAGCGGTTAAAAAGGCAGGCATTATCCCTATGCGTCTAGTCACAGCAAGCACTGACCGCTGAACGGAACGGGAGTTCAGATGCTGCTGACGCTACCCGCCGTCTACAGGAAACTCCGGAATGAGTGAGCAAACACCTCTATTACCCCCCGCTGTCGACGCCGAGTCGCGCCGCTCAGCGGTCTTCCTGGTCATGGCACAGATCCCGGCAGGCAAAGTAGTGAGCTATGGCGAGGTCGCGGCGATGGCCGGTCTCGGACGAGCCGCACGCTGGGTCGGTCGGCTAATGTCGCAGCTGCCGGAAGGCACCAGCCTGCCTTGGCACAGGGTAATCGCGGCCGGTGGACGGCTCAGCCTGCCCGCCGGCAGCGCCGCAGGACACGAGCAGCGCATGCGGCTGCGCGCCGAGGGCGTGACCATCGTCAACGACCGCGTGGACATACGTCGGCATGGCTGGCATTCGGCGGAGCACAGCGGGTAGAGTGCGCGCTTCATGTCTATATCCGTCCCGTCATATGTCCCGTGAAACCTGGCGCGCCGCGCTCGCTGCCTACGCCAGCCCTGCCTCACTGACGCTACTGGTGCTCGGCTTCGCCGCCGGCCTGCCTGCAATCCTGGTGTTTTCCACGCTCTCGGTGTGGCTGCGTGAAGCGGGTGTCTCACGCGAGACCATCGGCTTTGCCAGCTGGATCAGCCTGGCCTATGCCTTCAAGTGGGTCTGGTCGCCCATGCTCGACCAGTGGCGCCTACCCTGGATCGGCGCCCTGGGCCGGCGACGCTCCTGGCTGGTGCTGTCGCAAGCGGTCATCGCCGTCGGCCTTATCGGCATGGCGCTGTGCAACCCGCAGCAGAATCTGACCATGCTGATTGCCCTCGCCGTCGCGGTGGCCTTCGCCTCGGCGACGCAAGACATCGCTATCGACGCCTATCGCCTGGAAATCGCCGAGGACAAACTGCAGGCAACGCTAGCGGCGAGCTACATGACCGGTTATCGCATCGCCATGCTATTGGCCAGTGCCGGCGCGCTGTTTCTTGCCGAATGGCTGGGATCGACCAATCTGGAATACAGCCAGAGCGCCTGGGCGACTACCTACATCGCCTTCGCCCTTCTCATCTTGCCGGGGCTGGTCACTAGTTTGCTGATTCCGGAGCCGCAAGGCGCCGCGCCGCTGTCCAACGAGCCCTCGATGTTCAGTTTTAACCATCAGCTGGCGGGCGTTGGTTTGCTGCTGGTACTGCTGATATCCGTTCCGGCGATGATCAACGCGCTGATTGCACAGGCCTGGCCGCGCGCAATTCTGTACTTGCTGTTCATCGTTGGATCACTGTCGCCTTGGGGCCGTGCTCTGTTGGTTCCCGTTCGACAGATGCTGAGCCAGGCAGGGCAGCGCCAGCGCCCGGCACGCTTCGATTTCGTGCATCAGGCCGTGTCGGTGATCGTGCTCATTATCCTCATGGTGTCGACCACCGGCATGTTTCAGTCTTACTGGGGCGGCTACTGGCCACGCGGGACCATGTACCTGCTGATCTGCTGGGGCTGTCTGTCTGGCCCCGGACGGATATTGATGGGCCCCGTCCTAACCCCTATCACCGACTTCATCCTGCGCTACCGCTGGCAGGCGCTGTTACTGCTGGGTTTGATCGCCACGTACCGAATGTCGGACACGGTGATGGGCGTCATGGCCAATGTCTTCTACATCGACCAGGGTTTCAGCAAAGATCAGATCGCCAGCGTCAGCAAGCTATTCGGGCTGATCATGACCCTGCTTGGCGCGGCGTTTGGCGGATTGCTGATCGTACGCTTCAGTATCTTGCCGATCCTGTTCGTCGGCGGCGTTGCTTCTGCGGCCACCAACCTCATGTTCATGCTGTTGGTGGAAATGGGCGCGAACCTGAACATGCTGATCGTCACCATTTCCTGCGACAACTTCAGCGGGGGACTGGCGTCGACGGCCTTCGTAGCCTATCTGTCGAGCCTCACCAACCTGAAATTCTCCGCGACGCAGTATGCATTGCTCAGTTCGTTGATGCTGTTGTTGCCGCGCCTGCTGGGCGGTTACTCAGGCGTGATGGTCGAACAGCTCGGGTACAGCGACTTCTTCCTGGTTACGGCACTGCTCGGCGTCCCGACCTTGGTACTGATCGTTTGGCAGTGGTCACGCAGCCGCCGGCAGCCTGAAACGGCCGAGCCGCTGACCAGCACCGAACGAAGCTGATAAAAAAGAAAGCCGGCAATCGCCGGCTTTCTTTTTCGCTATGAACCTCAGCTCTGAACCAGATGCACGACACGTTGCGGAAACGGAATACCGATCCCCGCTTCATCGAAGCGCTCTTTCACTTGCTCAGTGAAGCTGAAGGTCACTGGCCAGAAGTCTCCGGTAGCCACCCAGACCCGCAGCGACAGATTCACCGAGCTGTCACCCAGCCCCGTTACAAAAACCACCGGCTCCGGGTCTCGCTGTACACGCTCATCCTGGGCGATTTCCAACAGAATCTTTCGCGCCAGTTTGATATCCGCGCTGTAGTCAATGCCAATGTTGATATCGGCACGACGCCGCGGCTCGCGTGAGTAATTGGTGATGTGTCCGTTGGACAGGCTGCCGTTGGGCACCACGATGGTCTTGTTATCAGCCGACTTGAGCACTGTGTGAAAGATCTGGATTGCATGTACGGTCCCGGCGACGCCCTGCGCCTCGATCCATTCGCCGACACGAATCGGACGGAACAACAGGATCAACACACCACCGGCGAAATTCCCAAGACTGCCCTGCAGTGCCAGACCGATCGCCAGACCGGCCGCACCGATCACCGCGATGAACGATGTCGTCTCGACCCCAATCATTGACGCCACGCTGACCAGCAGCAGCACCTTCAGGATGATGCTCAACAGGCTCTCGACAAAGCCGTGCAGCGAAGGGTCGACCTGGCGACGCCGTAGCAGACCGCCCAGTTTGCTGACGAGGGTATTGATCAGCCACCAGCCGAGCAGGAACGTAGCCAGCGCCAGCAGCAGCTGAGCACCGTATTGCAGAACGACGGGCAACCAGGCCTCGGACAAATCGACCAGATAATCGACACTCAAATCCATCAGTAACAGGTCCTATGCATACCGAGCGCACCGACAGGCCGCTCGGCTAAAGCGAAAGCACGCGTGCGTGCGTGCTGAGAGGGGATTAGTCGCGGAAGTTGTTGAACTGCAACGGCATGCCGAAGTCCTTGGCGCGCAGCAGCGCAATCGCTTCCTGCAGGTCATCGCGCTTCTTGCCAGTCACCCGAACCTGCTCACCCTGGATGGCCGCCTGCACCTTCAGCTTGGCATCCTTGATATGGGCGACGATTTTTTTGGCAAGCTCCTTATCGATACCTTCACGCAGCACGACGTCCTGCTTCACTGACTTCCCGGATGGGTAAGGATCCTTGAACTCGAGGCACTGAATGTCGATCTTGCGCTTGACCAGACTTAGCTTCAGGATTTCGAGCATCTGCTCCAGCTGAAAGTCGGCATCGGCTGTCAGACTGACCGTGAGTTCCTTGAACTCAAAGGTGCCTTTACCGCGCAGGTCATAACGGCGCTCCAGTTCCTTGAGCGCATTGTCGACCGCGTTAGTGACTTCGTGTTTGTCCAATTCGGACACCACGTCGAACGAAGGCATGAGCTTCCTCCTATATAAACGGCGCAACGGTGTGACCCAGCGCGCTTAGCTTGACGGTTCAAATGGGCCATCATTATAACTGCTCGGGCCGATTACGCCCGACCACCAGTGTTACGGCACTTCCCTTCTTCGAGCCAATGAATGCCCAACCCTCAACTCAGCATCCTGGTGGTCGACGACGCCAAGTTCTCCAGCGTGATGATCGGCCGAGCCCTTTCCAAGGCCGGTTACGAAGACGTTCGGTTCGCCAATAGCGCCAGCGCTGCCCTCGCCTTGATCGAGGAGCGCCCGGCAAGCATTCTGCTTGCCGACTGGCTGATGCCTGAAATGGATGGCCTGGAACTGACCGCCCAGGTCCGCCAGCAGGACGAAATGTCGGATCATTACACCTACATCATCCTGCTGACCGGGCGTGACGGCCAAGACGTGCTAAGCAAAGCCTTCGACCAAGGCGTCGATGATTTCATTGGCAAGTCGGCGATGAACGACCAACTGGTGCCCCGGGTGTATGCGGCCGATCGGCTGTGCGCCTCGCTGCAAAGGCTGATGCGGGAAAACCGCCTGTTGACCGAAAACATTGCCAGCCTTGAGAAAAGGAATCTGATCGATCCGATTACCGGGCTCGGTAATGCGCGATACCTCCGCCAGCGGCTCGGCGACAGCCTGCGCCAGATCGAAAGTCGTGGCGGCGCGTTGTGCTACCTGTCGATAGGTTTGCCGGAGATCAGCAGCCAGCGAGAGCGCTATGGCGAGCATTTCCATCAGGAACTGCTGAGAGGCGTGGCGAGGCGTCTGCAACAGCTGGTGCGGCCGCTGGACATACTCACGCGCTTGGATGAGCGCCACTTTGGCCTGCTTACCCTGACCGACAACCTGGCCAGCTGCTCGCCGAGCAGTTACAAACGACTGCATGAAGGCCTCAATCTGAAGGCATTCAAGACCAGTGAAGGCTTCATCTCGGTGAAGGCGGGTATCGGCATGGTCAGCCTCGATGCGAGCGCATTGCCGGTCGAAGTCCCGCAGATCATCGAGCGCGCCGCGGCCCTACTGCCAGACGCATACACCACCGGCCGCATCGTGCCGCTACGCTACAAACAACCCGCCTGATGAACAGCACCTGGCATGTTCTCGGCGCTGGGAGCCTTGGCGGGCTCTGGGCCACGCGCCTGTTTCGCGCCGGTTTACCGGTGCGGCTGGTTCTGCGCAGTACGAATCGACTGGCGGAATACCAGGTTGCCGGCGGCCTGAAGCTAGTCGAGCAGGGAGTCTCACGGATTTACCGCGTGCCCGCCGAACTAGCCGATGCAACTGAGCCGATTACCCGACTGCTAGTGGCCTGCAAAGCCTACGACGCGGAAGCCGCCATTGCCGAGGTTGCGCCTCGGCTATCCACCGGGTCGGAAATCCTCCTGTTGCAGAACGGGCTGGGCAGTCAGCAAGCCATTGCGGCCCGCTGGCCTGAAAGCCGCTGCGTATTCGTTTCCAGCACCGAAGGGGCGTTTCGTCAGGCGAGCTTCGACATTGTTCATGCGGGTCAGGGCCATAACTGGCTGGGTGAGGCAGGTCAAGGCGAGCCGCCGCCGTGGCTCGCCGAGCTTGAGGCGGCGAATATTCCATACAGCTGGACCCACGCTGTCATGAGCAAGCTGTGGCGCAAGCTCGCCATCAATTGCGCCATTAATCCGCTGACCGTCCTGCATGATTGCCGCAACGGGGATCTGCTTGCCTACCGCGAACAGGTGCACCGGCTTTGCAATGAGCTCAGCGAGTTGCTTGTTGCCTGCAATCAGGGCGGCGCAGCCGATGGACTCGAAGCCGAAGTGCTCCGCATTATCGAGGCAACGGCCAACAACTATTCCTCGATGCATCAGGACGTGAAGAGCGGGCGTCGGACAGAAATCAGCTATCTGCTCGGTCAGGCCTGCCAGGCTGCCCACGAGCAGGGTCTCGAGGTGCCCGAGCTGAGCGGACTGCTACAGCAAATACAAGCGTTCCTGCGCGGTCGCGGATTGCCCGAAGACTGAGGCACCGCTACCCTGCTGAAACGCCCCTCGCCTGTTACCTGTCATGACCCTGCGCCAGCGTCTTGAAAATCTCCCGGTCGGTCGCAAGTTGCTGCTCGCCCTGCTCGTGCTGCTTGCAGCCGTGCTGCTGGTGTCCAACCTGGCGTTCATCAGCGCGGCCTACTGGATCTCCCGTCAGAGCGTCGCGCCCCAAGCTATGCACACACTCGGCGCGCTGTTCGCGACGCCGGAACTGAGCAATCGAGCGCTGAAATCCGACGCGGCCGCGGACGAACTGCTGCAGAAGCTGAACGACTACGCACCGCTCCGCGCAGCGGCGATCTACGACAACACCGGCCAGAGCTTGGCGCAACTGTTTCGTGGCGATCCGCTGGACTTACCGCAGCAGGTAAGCGCACTGCGCGCATGGCAGAAGACCGAGATGCGCGCCAACCTACTGGTGGAACTCCCGCAAACCGCCGGTCCACCCGGGCACTTGTTGATCGTCGCCAGCAGCGAATTACCAGGCGCCTTTTATACGGGCACGCTGACTGCCAGTCTTGCCATCCTTCTAGCCAGCCTGCTGCTTTGGGTACTCGTGGCACGGCAGATACGGCAGCTTATTACCCGCCCGATCCGGGACCTCGAGACCCTGTCCCGCCAGGTCACGCGAGAGGAAAATTATTCCCTGCGGGCAACGCCGCGAAACCAGGACGAAATCGGGCGCTTGGCTGATGCCTTCAATACCATGCTGTCGCGTATGGAGGCCCGCGAGCAGCAACTCAAGCGTGCCCGTGACGATGCTCAGGAGGCGTTCGATCATGCACAGGGGCTGGCAGAAGAAACCCGCCACTCCAACCGCAAGCTCGAGTTGGAAGTTCAGGTCCGCAGCAAGATCGAGAAGAAGCTCACCGGCTTTCAGAATTACCTGAACAGCATCATCGACTCCATGCCGTCGGTGCTCATCGCTCTGGATGAACAGCTCTACGTGACCCAGTGGAACCAGCAGGCCAGCACACTTTCGGGCACCTCCATCGACGACGCCCTGAACCAGCCTGTGTTCATCGCATTCGAGCCACTCAGGCCGTTTTTGACACAGATTCGCAGAACCTCCGAACACCATCAGGTGGAAAAGATCGAGCGGGTCACGTGGACCGTCTACGAGGAGCCCCGCCACTTCGCGCTGACGCTGTATCCCCTGATGGGCGGTGGCGGGCGTGGGGTTGTAATCCGCATCGATGACATTACCGAACGCATCAATATGGAAGAAATTATGGTGCAGTCGGAAAAAATGCTGTCGGTCGGCAGTCTCGCCGCCGGCATGGCGCACGAGATTAACAACCCACTCGGCGCGATCCTCCATAACACACAGAACATCCGCCGACGGCTGTCACCGGAACTGGAACGAAACCGCGAAGCCGCCGATGAGACCGGCGTCCTGCTGGACGCGGTGAATCAATATCTGCAGCGCCGTGAAATTCCCCAGCTACTGGACGGCATCCAGCAGGCAGGCTCCCGAGCAGCCAAAATCGTCAGCCACATGCTGAGTTTCAGCCGCCTGAGCAACCGGCAGTTAGCCGAATGCCAATTGAGTGTCCTGATCGATCAGGCCCTGGAAATTGCCGGCAGCGATTTCGCGCTGATGGACGGATTCGACTTCCGTTCAATCGAAATCATCCGCGATTTCGACCCACAGGTGGACCGCGTCCCCTGCATTGGCAACGAACTTGAACAGGTGCTGCTGAATCTTTTGAAAAATGCCGCGCAAGCCATCCACCATAAACCGGAGCGAGGCCGCGGCCAGATAACGCTAAGGACCCGTCTGAATCCGCCATGGGTCGAGATCCAGGTCGAAGACAATGGCGGAGGGATTCCCGAGCACATCCGCAAGCGCATCTTCGAACCGTTTTTCACCACCAAAGAGGTCGGTCAGGGAACCGGCCTGGGCCT
The DNA here is from genome assembly GCF_019880365.1 of Pseudomonas sp. DNDY-54. Classification (NCBI taxonomy): domain Bacteria; kingdom Pseudomonadati; phylum Pseudomonadota; class Gammaproteobacteria; order Pseudomonadales; family Pseudomonadaceae; genus Pseudomonas; species Pseudomonas sp. DNDY-54. Next base: position 1,060,762 of record NZ_CP082271.1, on the reverse strand, counting down.
TTCCGTCTCGTATTTCATCATCACCAACAATCACAAGGGCCAGATGGAAGTGCAGAGCAGGCCCGATCAGGGCACGATTTTCACCCTGCGCCTGCCGCTGACATCGGCCGCCGACGCCAACTCAAGCTGAATCAGGAACCACAGATGGGCAATCGACTATCCAAGATTTACACCCGCACCGGTGACACCGGAGAAACCGGCCTGGCCGATGGTCGCCGAGTGCCAAAGGATCATCCACGCATCGAAGCCATGGGTGAGGTCGACACGCTCAATAGCCAGCTGGGCCTGCTGCTTGCCGAACTGGCAGAAGCACAGACGCGCTGGCCGGACCTGGCCGAATTGATCGAGGTATTAGGCCCCTGTCAGCATCGCCTGTTTGATCTGGGCGGTGAACTGGCGATGCCGGACTACCAGGCCCTGACAGACGCCGAGGTGGCACGGTTGGAGGCCGCGATCGATCACTGGAATGATGAGCTCGGCCCCCTCGAGGATTTCATCATGCCGGGCGGCACGCGACTGATTGCGCTCGCACACCTGTGTCGCAGCATGGCGCGCACCGCCGAGCGCCGCTGCCAGCAGCTCAACGCCGTCGAGCCGCTGCGTCCGGTGGGGTTGTCCTATCTCAATCGTCTATCGGACCTGTTCTTCGTTGTGGCGCGTCTGATTGCGCGACGCCAGGGTTGTGCCGAGATTCTTTGGCATGCCGCCAGCGCACCTGCCAACCCAGATGCCTGAGCCGACAGCAGCTCGGCAGGACCGCCTCCGGGACGGGCTGCATGCGGCCTGGGAAATGTTCATCGTGGTACTGGTGTGCATCAATCTCGGGCTGATCCTGTTCGACAGCCTGTTCATCGTGCAGCCAATCAACCAGGCGCTTGCCGAGTGGCTACCCGACTTGCATCAGCGCTACGAAACACAAATCCATCGTAATTTTCAGCTGATCGATCTCGGCTTCGTCGCGGTGTTCCTGCTTGACGTCCTGCTCGGTTGGACGGTTGCGTTGTTCGAGCGCCGCTACGCACGTTGGTACTACTACCCATTCGCCCACTGGTACGACGTCCTGGGCTGTATTCCGCTGACCGGCTTCCGCTGGCTACGCGTATTGCGAGTGGGTAGCTTGCTGGTACGCCTGCAGCGATTGGGTCTTATCGATATGAGGCGGTGGCCGGTTTACGGACTGATCCACCGATACTACCTGCTACTGCTGGAGGAGCTCTCCGATCGCGTCATGGTTCGGCTATTCAGCCGGATGCAGCAGGAAATTGGGGCGAGCGATGATCTGTCCCGACGACTGCTGGAAGAGGTGGTGCGGCCTCGCAAGGAGCGGCTGCTGGACGACCTTTCGCGGCGGCTGAACGGCATGTTGGAGAGCGGCTACCGGGACAACCGTGGTGCTATAGAGGGTTATGTCGGCGGCCTGATCCATCAGGCATTGGCGAATAATCCGGAGGTAGGCCGCCTGCGACGCCTGCCTCTGGGCGACCGCGTCGCCGATACACTGGACGAGGCACTCAGTGACATCGCAGCGCGCCTGTTACAGGGCGCAGTAGACGGACTGCAGGGCGCCCAGTTTCAGCGATTGGCCCGCAGCCTGGCTGACGAGTGTTTTGAAACCTGGGTGTATCAGGACGAGAACACCGATCTCGCACTGGAGGAGCTACTGGTTGACATCATCGAGGTGCTTAAACAGCAGGTCCTGGACCGACGCTGGAGCCGCTTCGTCGGTCCGATCGAGCCGCCGACACCCCCGCGCTAAGCGGTCCCCTTGTCACGCCGGCCCCTTGGTTCCATGAGCCATGGCGAGACCCGGGCAAAGGAGGCATTACCGCGCGGCGGCCATGCCGTGTTGCTGATCAATGCGTGCACCGACAACCATTTCGGTCGCCCATTTGACAAGAATATCCGTATAAGCCCGCTGACAATTCTCGTTCGTCAAACCATGGTCGGCACCAAGAATAATCCGGTGCGTCAGCGAGTGCGTCTGCTGGAACGCAGCGCGATAGCTCATGATCGTACTGTGCGGGACCAGATGATCATGCTCCGACTCCACAATAAGCACGTCTCCACGAAACTCGGCACAGGCGGCCAGCACGCGATTCTCCTCTGGCGCCACCCGCCGGCCGCGTAGCTGGTTGAGCAACTCGCGGTCCAGCTGCCGCTTCGGCACGGCCCAATCATCATCTCTGTACAAGGCGGGCACCCGCATCGCCAGCCATCTCACGGGTCTTAAAGAGGTGAGCAGCGCTGCCAGATAACCGCCATAGCTGGTCCCAACCACGGCGATTGCGGCAGGATCGATATTCGGGTGTTGCGCCAGCAAATCGTAGGCGGCCATCAGGTCTCGCAGGTTCTGCTCACGGGTGACGGTCTGCTGCTGCGCCAAAGTCAACGCATGCCCCCGTAAATCAAATGACAGACAGATGCAGCCCAACCCGGCGATGCCTCGTGCACGTGTGAGGTCGCGTTCCTGGCTACCGCCCCAGCCATGCACGAACAGCACGCCGGGGAGCTTGGTCGGAGGTGAGAGAAACGTACCGGCGATGTGCTCATCATCGACAAGGATGTCAACGCTTTCACTATGGGTTGCCATGATCCTTCACCATCGCGTATTTGGTTATGAATCCGACTTCCGCATCGTCCCCGCGAAATAGGACCGTTGCTCCTTCGGGCACGGTTGTTTCACCGTAGACCTCAACGGTCGACGCCCGAATGGCGGAGCCGTGGCCGCCTTGAGCGAACGCTTCCAGGGCGGCAATTTCCGCACCGCTGGCACCCCCAATGCGCCAAGATTGCTCCAGCACCCCCGAGCAGGCGCGCCCTCTCGCATCGATGCCTTGGGCGATATCGTAGTTGCGCCGGGACGCGTAGAAATTGCGGAAGCAGGCCGACGCGGCATCGTCATAGACCTGTGCTTGTGAGACGGCTAGACGGGTGCGCTCAGGCAAATCCAGGCCAAGCAATGCCTCGAAATCGCCTTCGACGACCAGCAGATCGGATCCGCCATAAACGGTCTCACCCGTATTGTCTTGGGTCAGTCGCTGGGTGCCGTAGTAGCTCAAGGTTCTCCCCGCCGCGCGGATCTGGCCTACGCTGAATGTGGTGACATGATCCAGGTTTGCTTCCAGGACCAGTCCATATTGAGCGAGCTCCGCCTCGTCCATCTTTTCCAGCGCATGATCAAGCGCTTGGACAGAGGTGACTTCCTCCTGCCCCCGGCCACCGGTGGCTCGTACCGGCTTGATTCTCAGCGCCCCTTCATTCAATAATCGCCGTCCGGCCTCGCGCGCATCGGGCAACGAGAACGCGCTGTAGCCGGGCAGAACACTGCCCGTGACCTGCCGAGCGAAATCCCGCGACCAACCGATAGGCGAATCAGCGTCCAGGCGCACCAGCGGATGAGTGATCGCTTTCGTTTCAGTGAACGCATGCGGCACGACGCCGCCGAACAGGTCCCGCTCGCTCGTGATCCCGAGCTCGCGTGCCAGCTTGCTCCCAACCAGCGTGGCGGAAGGAACGAAGTAAAGCGGCTGTGCATAGCTGGCGCTGCGGTCATACTCACCGAGAAAGGCGAAGCCCTGCAGCGCCGCCAGGCGCTGGGCAAGCTGATCGTGGACAGCCTTTTCGTGCTGGGGCTCATTGTTTCGGTTCACAAGGGTCACTACGGCCCCTCGAGAGTGTTGCGGCGTATCCGCACTCTTCATAGGTGGATTCGCTCCATGGACTACTGGTACATGACGAAGAGGCGATGAAAAACCGCCGTCTTCGCTCGTTTCCACCCGATCAAAGCGGACCCGGTGTAATCGAGTAGACCCCTTGTTTGCGCTATCTATCCTTCCCGTAACCCCGTCGGCAGCACCGCAATAAGCCCCGCTTACAAAAAAAGGGGAGCAGATCGAAATCTGCACCCCCTTTTTTGTTGCGAACAGCTGCGAGCGTCAGGCTCAGTCGTCGACAGAACTACGGATCAGGTGATCGAAGGCGCTCAGCGAGGCCTTGGCACCTTCACCGACGGCGATGACGATCTGCTTGTACGGCACGGTGGTGACGTCGCCGGCGGCGAAGATACCCGGCAGCGAAGTCTCGCCACGCGCATCGACAATGATCTCGCCGCGCGACGTCAGCTCCACGGTGCCTTTCAGCCAATCGGAGTTAGGCAGCAGGCCGATCTGCACAAAGATGCCTTCCAGTTCCAGCTCGTGGAACTCGCTGGAGTTGCGGTCCTTGTAGGTCAGCCCGGTCACCTTCTTGCCGTCGCCAGTGACTTCGCTGGTCAGCGCACTGGTGATTACGGTGACGTTGGGCAGGCTGTGCAGTTTCTTCTGCAGCACGGCATCGGCGCGCAGCTGGCTGTCGAACTCGAGCAGCGTAACCTGGGCAACGATTCCGGCTAGGTCGATGGCCGCTTCCACGCCCGAGTTGCCGCCGCCGATGACCGCGACGCGCTTACCCTTGAACAGCGGGCCGTCACAGTGTGGGCAGTAGGCCACGCCACGGCCGCGGTATTCCTGCTCACCCGGCACGTTCATTTCGCGCCAACGGGCGCCGGTGGCGAGGATCAGCGTCTTGGCCTTCAGCGAGCCGCCGTTCTCCAGCTTGATCTCGTGCAGGCTGCCATCGGAGCCAGGGATCAGCTGTGCGGCGCGCTGCAGGTTCATGATGTCGACGTCGTATTCGCGTACATGGTTTTCCAACGCGCGCGCCAGTTTCGGGCCTTCGGTCTCGCTGACCGAAATGAAATTTTCGATGGCCATGGTGTCGAGCACCTGGCCGCCGAAACGCTCGGCCGCGACACCGGTCCGGATGCCCTTGCGCGCAGCATAGATGGCCGCTGCGGCGCCGGCGGGGCCACCACCGACGACGAGCACATCGAAGGCGTCCTTCGCGCTGAGCTTCTCGGCGTCGCGCGCTGACGCGCCGGTGTCGAGCTTGGCGAGGATTTCTTCTTCGCCCATGCGGCCCTGACCGAACAGTTCACCGTTGAGGTAGATGCTCGGTACGGACATGACCTGGCGAACAGTGACTTCTTCCTGGAACAGTGCACCGTCGATGGCGACGTGGCGGATGTTCGGATTGAGCACGGCCATTAAGTTCAACGCCTGGACCACGTCCGGGCAGTTCTGGCAGGACAGCGAGAAGTAGGTTTCGAAGTTGTACTCACCGTCCAGATTCTTGATCTGCTCGATGACCTCAGGTGCGGTCTTGGACGGATGCCCACCGACCTGCAGCAGGGCCAGCACCAACGAGGTGAATTCGTGGCCCATCGGGATGCCAGCGAAACGCAGGCTGATGTCGCCACCGATACGGTTGAGTGCAAACGACGGTTTGCGCACGTCATCGCCGTCGGTACGTAGGGTGATCTTGTCGCTCAGGCTGGTGATGTCTTCCAGCAGGCTGAGCATTTCCTGGGACTTAGCACCGTCACCGAGGGACGCAACGATCTCGAACGGCTGGGTGACCTTCTCCAGGTAGGTTTTCAGTTGCGTTTTGAGATTGGAGTCCAACATGAGCAGCGATCCCCTTCTTACGAAATTCAGGTAATAAAACGCCCGGACGGATCACGCCCAGGCGTTGGAGCTCGGACCGACGAATCGTCCGAAAAACAACCTTGGTGACGCTGCGCAAGACGCAGCGTCCTATGGCCGTTTAGATCTTGCCAACCAGATCCAGCGACGGGGCCAGAGTGGCTTCGCCTTCTTTCCACTTGGCTGGGCAGACTTCGCCCGGGTGAGCGGCAGTGTACTGAGCGGCTTTCAGCTTACGCAGCGTCTCGGAAACGTCGCGAGCGATCTCGTTGGAGTGAATCTCAACGGTCTTGATGACGCCTTCCGGGTTGATCAGGAAAGTACCGCGCAGTGCCAGACCTTCTTCAGCGATGTGTACGCCGAACGCGTTGGTCAGCTGGTGAGTCGGGTCGCCGATCAGCGGGAACTGGGCCTTGCCGACGGCAGGGGAAGTCTCGTGCCAAACCTTGTGCGAGAAGTGGGTATCGGTGGTGACGATATACACCTCGGTACCGGCCTTCTGGAACTCAGCGTAGCTGTTGGCAGCGTCTTCGATCTCGGTCGGGCAGTTGAAGGTGAAGGCTGCGGGCATGAAGATCAGCACCGACCACTTGCCCTTGAGGGACTCTTCGGTGACTTCGATGAACTTGCCGTTGTGGAAAGCGTTGACTTTAAACGGCTGGACTTGGGTGTTGATCAGAGACATCTGCTAACTCCTTTTGGGATTCAGAACTTTAACGGGGCCTACGATACTCCAGACTCCCGCATACGGTTAATTGATTGAAGGAATCATGTCGATAGCCTGACGCTATTGACTCAACCTATGCGACGGTAACCCGATACGACAGCGACTTCGCCCGGCAATTCGGAAGCTTCGTCCAAATCGGACACCCGGCCATAGCTCGATCAAGCCGTCTTATCCGGCCAGAACGCCCGGATGCCAGCGACGCCCTGTGCGCCCGCGCGCCACGCTTGAGCTAAATCGCCCGGACCGAGCCCCCCCAACAAATAAGCGGGTAGACCGAAGCCGGTTAATAACTCAGCGGCGCATTGCCAGCCCAGAGGCTGTGCTTTGGGGTGGGTCGCGGTAGGCAGTATCGGCGAGACCGTAATGAAATCAACCCCCATCATCGAGGCCAAATTCATTTCAGCCGCATTGTGGCATGAGGCCGCCAGCCAGCGCCCCGGCACTATCGGCCGCTTGGCATGCTGGCGTAATTGCTGGGTTGTCAAATGCCAGCCGGCTTCTGGAAACTCGCTGGCCCACTCCAAAGGCCCTTTGAGCATAACCCTCGCACGGCCGATACACATGTCCAAAACCTCAGCTGCTAGCGACCGGTAGTCAGCCTCATCAAGGGAGGGCGAGCGCAACTGGACAAGGCGGATCCCTGCATCAAGCGCTAACGCTAATCCATTGAGCAATTCACGAGGACGGAGATTGTCCGGGGTAATGAGGTAATGATCCGGTAAGCGTGCCGCAGAGATTATTGGATGGTTCGCAGCAGGAAAGCTGTAACTGGGCAGATCGTCGGGAGCCACCCAGGCTAACGGCTGGCCCTCTGCGCCGTGCGGTTCGCCAGAAAATGTCAGGACTTCCCAGACATCCAGCAGGACCTGCTTGTCCGGATAATCATGCCTGATCTTGATCAGCGGTCGCGCGGCCGCCACATCAATGCCCAACTCTTCGGCCAGCTCACGAGCGAGCGCGGTCTCAGCCGTCTCGCCCTCCTCGACCTTGCCCCCAGGGAATTCCCACAACCCTCCTTGGTGTTTGTCCAGCGGGCGCCTGGCGATTAGCACATGGCCGTCACTGCGCCGAATTACGCCAGCAGCCACGTGCAGTCGTTTCATGTGGCTGCTCCGGATGGCCAGCGAACCTGGGTTAGAAACCGGTGCCGGCGTGTGCGCCTTGCCGCCGCGGCATCAGGTACGGTATTCGGCATTGATACGCACATACTCATGGGACAGATCGGTTGTCCAGATTGTCTCGCTGCAACTGCCCCGCCCTAGCTCAATACGAATCTCGATTTCTTCCTTCGCCATCACCGCGGCGCCCTGATCTTCCGTGTAACTGGAGGAGCGACCACCCTTGGCGGCGATGCAGACCCCGCCGAGATAGACGTCAATTTTGCTGACATCCAGATCGGGCACGCCGGCCCGGCCGACGGCCGCCAGAATGCGTCCCCAGTTCGGATCCGACGCAAACAGAGCGGTTTTGATCAGCGGCGAGTGGGCAACCGCGTAGCCGACATCGAGACATTCCTGATAATTCGCACCGCCATTAACCACAACAGTGACGAACTTGGTCGCGCCTTCGCCATCACGAACGATCGACTGCGCCACGTCCATGCTCACCTCGAACACGGCTTGCTTGAGCTTGGTAAACAGCTCTCCCTTGGCCTCGGTGACTTCCGGCAGCGCCGCCTTGCCCGTCGCTACCAGCATGCAGCAGTCGTTGGTTGAGGTGTCGCCATCGATGGTGATGCGGTTGAAGGATTTGTTCGCCGCATCGCGCACCAGATCCTGCAACACCACCTGGCTGACCTTGGCATCCGTGGCGATGTAGCCGAGCATGGTCGCCATGTTCGGGCGAATCATGCCAGCACCTTTGGAAATACCGGTGACGGTCACGGTAACGCCCTGATGCTCGAATTGCCGGCTGGCACCTTTAGGCAGGGTATCCGTGGTCATGATGCCGGTGGCCGCTTCGGCCCAATGATTTTCATCCAGGTCTGCCAGGGCAGCGGGCAACGCCGCCTCGATTTTTTCGACTGGCAACGGCTCTCCGATCACGCCGGTGGAAAATGGGAGAATCGCCTGTTCGGCCACCCCCGCCAAACTGGCGAGGCTGGCGCAGCTGCGCATCGCCGTCTGCATACCCGGCTCGCCGGTGCCGGCGTTGGCGTTGCCGGTATTGGTGAGAAAGTAACGCACTGCTCCCTGCGCTCGTTGCTTGGCTAGCACTACGGGTGCAGCGCAAAACGCGTTAAGGGTGAACACGCCGGCAACGGTCGATCCTTCCGCACAACGCATCACCACGACATCCTTTCGCCCGGGCCGCTTGATACCGGCCGAGGCAATGCCGAGCTCGAAGCCAGGCACCGGATGCAGTGTAGGTAAGGGACCAAGACCGACAGCCATTGATGCACTCCTTAATACGATTGGATGGCTTTCAGCCATCTTATAAAGCGGGGAGAAAAACGCCGCGAGCGGCTAAGCCGGTCGCGGCGTGGGTCGCTTAGGACGGGCCAGTTACTGAACCTGTCCGTGACAATGCTTGTACTTCTTGCCGGAGCCGCACGGGCAGGGTTCGTTGCGTCCGATCTTCTGCTCGGTGCGCACTGGCGCGGCGGCTGTGGCTACACCACCCTCGGCTTCCGGCTCCTCTTCGGACGGCTCCAGTGCAGACACTTCTGCATGCTGAAACTGCATGCGCTGCGCCAGCTCTTCAGCCTCTCGACGCAGGCGCTGCTCTTCCTCTACTGGATCTTCGCGGCGAACCTGTACGTGGGAAAGCACGCGGATGCTGTCGCGCTTGATGGATTCGAGCAGTTCCTGAAACAGCGTGAAGGACTCACGCTTGTATTCTTGCTTCGGGTTTTTCTGGGCATATCCGCGAAGGTGAATGCCATGACGCAGGTGATCCATTGTGGACAGATGATCCTTCCACAAGTCGTCGAGCACACGCAGGACGATCTGCTTCTCAAAGGTGCGTAGCGCCTCGGCGCCAGCTAACTCTTCCTTCTCGTGATAAGCGTCGACCAACGCCTGCAGGATGCGCTCACGCAGGGTTTCCTCGTAGAGCTTCTCGTCCTCGTCGAGCCACTGCTGAACCGGCAGACGCGTCCCGAAATCGCTGTAGAGCACCGCTTCCAAACCGGCAATATCCCATTGTTCTGGCAAAGACTGCGGCGGGATGTGCTGGCTGATTGCATGGTCGAGCGCTTCACGGCGGAACTCGCTGATGGTCTCGCCGATTTCGTCGGCGGCCAGCAAGCTGTTGCGCATGTGGTAGATGACCTTGCGCTGCTCGTTGGCGACATCGTCGTACTCAAGCAACTGCTTACGCATGTCGAAGTTGCGGCCCTCGACTTTGCGTTGAGCCTTCTCGATGGCATTGGTAACCATGCGATGCTCGATAGCCTCGCCGGACTCCATACCCAGCGCCTTCATGAAGTTCTTCACCCGATCGGAGGCAAAGATACGCATCAAGCTGTCTTCCAGCGACAGGTAGAAACGGCTCGAACCAGCGTCCCCCTGACGACCCGCGCGGCCACGCAATTGATTGTCGATACGACGCGATTCGTGACGTTCGGACGCAATGACGTGCAGCCCGCCCGCTTCCAGTACCGCCTGGTGGCGCTTCTGCCAATCGGCTTTGATCTGCGCAACTTGCTCGTCTGACGGATTCTCAAGCGCTGCGACTTCGACTTCCCAGTTACCGCCCAACAATATGTCAGTACCACGACCAGCCATGTTGGTCGCGATGGTCACCGCACCAGGACGCCCAGCCTGGGCGATGATCTCAGCTTCTTTGTCGTGATGCTTGGCATTGAGCACCTTGTGCTCGATGCCCTCCTTCTCAAGGAGACGCGATACGTATTCCGAACTTTCGATCGTGGCAGTACCGACAAGAACCGGACGGCCATTGTTCTGGCAATCTTTGATATCGGCAATGATCGCAGCGAATTTTTCCTCCTGAGTCAGATAGACCAAGTCGTTGTAGTCCTTGCGCGCGAGCGGTTTGTTGGTCGGGATGACCATGACCGGCAGGCTGTAGATCTGCATGAACTCGAACGCTTCGGTGTCAGCCGTGCCGGTCATGCCCGACAGCTTCTTGTACAGGCGGAAGTAATTCTGGAACGTCGTCGATGCGAGGGTTTGACTTTCCGGCTGGATCGGCAGCGCTTCCTTCGCCTCGATGGCTTGGTGAAGCCCTTCGGAAAGGCGACGGCCCGGCATGGTACGGCCGGTGTGCTCGTCGATCAGCAGCACCTGGTTGTTCTGCACGATGTATTCGACGTTGCGATGGAACAGCTTGTGCGCGCGAAGGCTGGAATAGACGTGTGTCAGTAATCCCAGATTGTGCGCCGAGTAGAGGCTTTCGCCCTCTGCCAACAAACCTGCCTGGGTCAGCATTTCCTCGACGAACTGATGGCCCGCTTCGTTCAACTCGACCTGACGGGTTTTCTCATCAATGGAGAAGTGGCCTTCCTGGGTAACGACGCCCTCTTCTTCCTCAATGTGCTGATTGAGCAACGGAATCAGCTGATTGATCTGTTGATAGAGTTTGGAGCTGTCTTCCGCTTGGCCGGAAATGATCAGCGGGGTCCGCGCTTCGTCGATGAGGATGGAGTCCACCTCGTCGATGACCGCGAAATTGAGTTCACGTTGGTTCTTCTCTTCAAGACTGAACGCCATGTTGTCGCGCAGGTAGTCGAAGCCGAACTCGTTGTTGGTACCGTAGGTAATATCGGCAGCGTAAGCCGCGCGCTTTTCTTCCGGGGGCTGGAACGGCGTTACGATGCCGACCGTCAAGCCGAGAAATTCATACAGCGGACGCATCCAGTTAGCGTCTCGCCGGGCCAGGTAATCGTTCACCGTCACCACGTGGACGCCCTTGCCAGCCAAGGCGTTGAGGTAAACCGCCAGCGTCGCTACCAAGGTCTTGCCTTCACCGGTACGCATCTCGGCGATTCTGCCTTCGTGCAGCGTCATACCGCCGATCAACTGTACGTCGAAGTGACGCATGCCCATGACACGCTTACCGGCTTCACGGCAAACAGCAAAGGCTTCGGGAAGGATCTGGTCGAGGGTCTCGCCTTGGCCGAGGCGGGCCTTGAACGCTTCAGTCTTGCTCCGCAGCTGCTCATCGGACAGAGACAGCATCTGCTCTTCGAGCGCATTGACGGACTGTACCGCCTTGAGCATGCGCTTGACCTCACGGTCATTCTTGCTACCAAAGAGCTTCTTCATTAAAGGCGCAAACATATCGACAAAGACTTCCATGCTGGGGATGGAGGCACGACCGCAGGGCCACCACGGTTGCGTGCAAAGGGGGCATTCTACTCGGAAACGCCCGATAGGAAAGGTGCCTACTGCGCAGCAACGGTAGCCGGCGAGAGCGCAAACCCGCCGACTTTACGGTCACATTCGCCTCGCCGCAGGCAATCTGCCAGCAGCCATTAGCACCGTCACCATGTAGCGCGGCGTTACACACTAGCAGCCGTCAGACAGGGATAACGCTCGAGCTATAACGCAGGAATGCATCTGCTAAGATTGCCGCTCACTCTCTACCACGGCCTGACCATGTCCTTGCGTCCCCTTCCGGCTCGCGCGCCTGCGACGCTGCTGCGTGAGGCAAAGCCGTTGAAGGCCTTGTTTGGCGAGGCGAGACGGCTTGAACGCTTGCAACAACTGGTCGAAAGCCAGCTGCAACCAGCAGCACGGGAATTTTGCCGGGTGGCGTCATGGCGCGAAGGCACGCTGCTGCTCATCGTTACCGATGGTCATTGGGCGACTCGTTTGCGTTACCAGCAGCGCCGGTTGCAGCGTCAGTTGCTATGCATGGAAGCCTTCAGTGGCCTCAGTCGTATTCAGTTCAAGGTCCAGCCTCCCGAGACGCCCCGGCATACGCCTGGGCCCGCCCCGATATTGTCGGTACGCGCAGCGAACAACATTCAGGAAACTGCACGCGGCATTACGGACCCCAAGCTCAAGGCGGCGCTTGAGCGACTCGCCAGTCATGCACAGTCGGCCGAAGAGGACTGACGAGCACGTGAAACAACGTGCTGGTAGAGAACGTCGAAACCTGCCCGGGCTCGCGTTAGCATGCGTACAGAATCACCCGACAATCGAGGTATCGATGCCTGACCATTCAAGTGATAATTCGCGATGCTAATCGGCGCTCTGCTGGTAGCCAGCTGGGTAATACTGGTGATTCGCTACCCGCTCCGAGCGGTTCCAATTTCTCTGGGAGCGCTCCTTGGCCTGGGCGTCGTCGCGGCCTGGGTGATCTGGCAGGAGCAGCGTGAAGAGCATCTTCTGGCTCAACTCGAGCTGCGGTTGACGTACGAGCCCGCTAGCTGTCCGGCCGCGCAGCCACTACGAATAACGCTCGACAACCACAGCCAGCGCCCGCTCCGAACTCTGCGCTGGGAAGTCGGCGCGTACGCACCGGGCTCCGGCCTCAATCTCGTTACATCGAACTACGATGCTCCGCAATACCGCGGCCCCGGTGACCTGCAGCCTGGTCAACGCTGGCAGTCCTGCGCTCCACTGCCCCCGCTGCGTCCGGGCTACCGCAGCAGCAGCCTTGAGTTTCGAGCTGAACGACTCCAGGGACACTTTGAAGAATAAGCTGGCGAAGTGACATAGGCGCTTTTCAATATGCACCCGGCAGCTTATGCTGTACAGACAACCAGTACTTACTGAGCCGAGGTGGTAAATGGCCGTCGAAGTGGTATACCGCAGCAGCCGGGATCTGGAGCGCCTGTTCATGGATAAAGCCGAAGCTGATCGTCACGACAAAATGCTTGAATTGGCCGAGGCGTTGGCCGCTGCCCTTCAGTTGGCTTCGCCATCCCTAAGTGAGCAGCAAGCCGATGACATCGGCATCTACATGGCCAGACACCGGGATTTGTTTGCGAAGGCGTTCAAGAATAATCCTGAAGTCTTGGCGGAGCTGACGACAGCTGGCGAATCGACTTAAGGCGCGCCCTCATCAGTCTTGTTGCCCTGGCATCGCTACGTTTTGCCACAGGGGGGTCATGCCAAGAGGGCGAAACTAGTTAATCCGTCCTCGGTCCATTGGGTGCAGTCATCTCATTCAGGTATCCGGCATGGACAGTCCATTCAAGAAGATCAGCGACGTATTTCAACCAGACTACAACGTCAACTTCAGCATCGAGAAACCCGACGGCAGCATCTTGCTTACGCTGACCGACGCCGCTGGCGTAGCGGTAAAGCGCTTCATAAGCTCCAGCCAATGGCGAGACACGGATCAACTCGAACGCTTGATCACCAGCCTGCAGTTCAGTCTCGCGATCGAGCGTGGCGAGCAAGCGACTTCTTATAGACTGACCAAACACTCGCACCCACTCGCTCAGTAAGCATCGCCTGAATGCTGACATTGCGAAGCTGAAACCCTTGCCCCTCCTGACAACAATAAAACACTCACCCAACCTTCTCCGGCGCTGTCGTCTTGCATGTGTGTATGCAGAAGCGAAGCGCCGAGTTGTCGTACCCGCACTTGGCTTGGTTCGGTTAGAGCCAAGCTAATGCCTTAGCGCGCGCCACCGCCTGGGTACGCCTGGCTACGCCTAACTTTGTATTGATTCGGCGCGCATGAGTCTTGACGGTATGCAGCGAGATAAACAGCTGCTCGGCGATTTCCAGATTGGAGCAACCCTGCGCAATAAGACGCAGCACCGTGAGTTCTCGATTACTCAGGATGACCTCATCCACGGTGGCCACGCCGTCTTCGGGAACGCGTTCGAATTGCAGTAGCCGGTCACGCAGACTTTCCCCTTTCCCAGCAGGCAAAACCTTGGCAAGCCACTGCGGCTGGCGATGCTGTAGTTCGTAGAGCGGCTTGACCAAGTGCTGCCTGGCAGCCTCGAAGAGCGCTTTATGAAGCTCAAGCTGGGCTTCGTCATGCTTGCCCTCTTGCTGAAGCGCCTCTGCAAGGGTGAATCGGCATTCGCAAGCCAGCCCCAGCCGCTGTGAGCGAAGGTTTTGCTCGATCAATTCATGGAGAGTGTCTATCGCCAACATGGTGCGCCCCGTCATCAAATCGATCACGGCTAGATAGCGCTGTACTCGAGGAAGGAGTTCGTAGAAACCGGAAGGCGCCAGGTAAGTATGACCTTGATAGAGATCCAACACCTGCTGGAATGCGCTTCTGGCCTGTTTGAGTTGCCCCTGATGCAGCCAGGTTAGCCCGGTTATCAGTAGCAGGATGCCGCGGAAGCGTGCTTCGGGTACATGCCGCCACTGGGTCAACCGCTCGGCTTCGCGTAACCAGTGATAAGCCGTCGGAATTTCCTGGTTGCGGGCAGCCAATTCCGCCAGCCCAACATAGCCGAAGAACACATAGGAATCACCGCAGGTTTCGGTCTCGACCCGCCCTTGTTGGAAGGCTTGGCGGGCAGCCTCATCGAAGCCCTGGTAGGCCAATAAATGACCTTGCAGCAGCTTCAAGCGGCCAATAATCGGGCTGTGTCCAACACTGTCTCGTAGCACCAAAAGCGATTCTTCTAGCACGCCGACAGCCCGCTCCAATTCTCCAGTCGCCTCCAGCAGCTGAATTCGATCGACGTTGAGCATTGCCTCATACAGCACACTGCCTTTGAGCCGTGCGAGTTTCATGCCTTCGCTGTTATAGCGCTGCGCCAGCTCGAGCTGACCTTCAGCCATCGCCTGCTGCGACAACGCCTGGTAGCAGAGCACCCGCTGTGCCCATGCGTGATCGGACAAGACTTCCAGCGCCTGGAGACAATAGCTTTTGGCCTCAGGCTCGCCACGCAACCTGGCCAGAAAGCCGCGCAATGCCAGCCATTGAGCGAGCAGCTGTGCCTGGCGTCGCGCATCGGGCTGGGGGAAAAATTTCGCCAGGTCGGCCAAGCAATCGTCGGCCTCATCAAGCCGAGCGGAAATGATCAGCGCCCAGCCGTGCAGCACGATTAGCCGAGTCGTGCTGTTGAACAGGTCTTGCGGGAGTTCGCTGCGCCACTTCATGAAATGCGAGACGTTATCGCCGATGAGTAGCTGTTCCTGTCCGTAACGTTGCAGAAAATTGGCGGCCACCTCTGGCTGCCCTGCCCACAGCGCATGCTCCACCGCCTCGCGCATCTCGCCTCGGGTCGCAAACCACTGACAGGCCCGTAAGTGGGTCTGCGTAGGCGATGTCGATTCAGGCACCCGCTGCAGCACCAACACCAGCGGACGCCACAGTCGAAACCACTCACCGCAGTTGTCAATCTGGCGGATGAACAACTGAAATGTTTTCAGCACATCAAGAATGTCGCTACCGATTCCGTCGAGGACGTGCTCGCAGAGCTGAGCAGAGAAACGTGGCATTCTCGCCAGCGCGAACAACGCCCGCCGGATATCCTCGCTCTGCCCCTCGAGTACCTCTCGCTGTACGTAATCCCTGAGCAACGGTGTCCCCGCTACGAGCCGTTCACGTACCGCCTGTTCGTTCGCATTCAGCAGCAGCAAACTTACGCCGGCCAGCCACCCTTCGCTTCCCGCCATTAGCTGCTGGAACGTATCGTCAGCAAGCTCTAGGCAGTGAGCTTTGAGTACCTGTCTGAGTTCACCTGGATTGAGCGCTAGCGTCTCCGCTTCCACTTCAAACAGGTCGCCCTGAAGTAAGAGGCGTGGCAGCTTCCAGGCAGGCTGTCGGCGGCTGGTCACCCACCAACTGACCGAATCGGGGCCCCTTTCAATAAGCAGGTCGAGACAGGCATCAAAATCTGCCGCAGTCTCCCTGGGATAGTCGTCCAACATGATCCAAAGCGGCTGCGGTTGATTGCCGAGCAAGTCGATCAGATCCTGCTGCACATCTCCGCCCGACAAGGATGAGGAGTTCAGGGCTCGACTCAGCTGGGCGTACAACGCCTCAGCCGAGAAAGGTCGCCCCCCAAGATCAAGCCAAACGAGGCGCGTATCAACCGGTACGAGTCGAGCACATTCGCTCATCAATACACTTTTGCCAAAGCCGGCCGGCGCGCATAGCAAACGCAGCCGACAGTGGGCTTCGAGCAAAGCTTCAACCAGCCGCGGCCTGGAAACGTGCAATGGAGGTAGACGGGGAATAGGCGCAGCCTGAAGCCGCGCGGTGGCTTCTGTGCTAAGTACACCAGGATTGAAGCGTACAGACATAGCTAGCGTTCTCTTATTCGTATCAATCCGTTGAACAGCGCAATCAGCGCATCCACTATCTTTCGAAGCGAGAGGACCCAAGCTGAATCGGAGCGCTTAGGCGGAACAACCTGCACGAATACGCTCGGTTTGTCGACTCGTATGCAACAGGCGGCCCGCCTGGGCCGATGCCAGGGCAATAATGGCTAAAACGTATCATCCCCCGCGTAACAACAAAAAAAAAGGCGGCCAACAGGCCGCCTTATTCACTACACAGATGTTATCTGATCAGCGCACCCCGGCGTTCCGTAGCGCAGCGGGGGTAAAGTCTCGTGCCGACGCCTTGTAGCCAAACTCGTGAGCTTTCTCTTCGTTGCTCATACCGATCGCAATGTAGCGGCCGGAAATCACATCGTAGAGCGCTTCGAAGGCATAGGCGGGGACCTTGTGCTGGTAATACTGCAGCAGGTGCGCCTCACCAACGCGCCACAGCTGACCACGACCATCATAGAGCTCGGACTGAACGATCTGCCACGTATCTTCGTCCACGAAGAAACGACGCTTAGCGTAGATGTTTCGCTCACCGTCTTTCAGGTTGGCCTCGATCTCCCATACGCGGTGCAGCTCATAACGAGCCAGGTCCTGATTGACGTGACCTGCTTTGAGGATGTCGCTGTACTTCACTTCGCTGGAATTGATTTCATAGCTGTTGTACGGGATATACAACTCTTTCTTGCCAACCAGCTTCCAGTCGTAACGGTCCGGAGCGCCGCTGAACATATCGAAGTTGTCGGTGGTCCGCATACCATCGGCTGCAGTACCTGGTCCGTCATAAGCGACCTGTGGCGCACGACGCACACGACGCTGACCCGCGTTATAGATCCAAGCCTGACGCGGCTCTTTAACCTGATCCAGCGAATCATGAACCAGCAAGACGTTACCCGCGAGGCGCGAGGGTGCGGTCACTCGCTGCTTGAAGAACAGCAGCGCGTTCTTCGCGCGCTCCGCATCCAGGTCACTCATATCACTTGGGAATGCTACTTCATCTTCGAAGTGCACCAGGGTGTAGCTACCGTTTGTTTGCGGCGTGGCTTGCACGATGTTGCGGCGTACGTTGCCGCCACGATAACGAGTGATGTGGTTCCAAACGACTTCAAGGCCAGTTTTAGGAATCGGGAACGCGTAGTAGCGACTGTCGGCGAAGTTGGCGATACCGTTCCCGCCATCCACGAGCTCAACATTCAAAGCGCTCTTCTTGGCCGCGTCGTAGATGCGGTCTGGCACGGCAGCGCTACGGTGTGTAGGGAATACGCGAATCTTGTAAGTGTCCGGATACCGCTTGAACATTGCCTGCTGGCCTGCAGTCAACTTGTCCTTGTATTGATCTGCGTTCTGCGCGGTGATGACGAACTCTGGCTGTTCATCCTTGAAGGGGTTCGTGAGGTGACCGTCTTTTAGCGGCGCTGCATCAGCGGATAGACCGCCAGTCCAGGCTGGGATTGTTCCGTCAGCATTGCCTGCCTTTTCCGCACCGAGCGGAGTCAGCGAGTTACCAAGCTTTGCGGCTTCTTCGGGAGATACTGCAGCCATAACGCTGCTTGCGAGCAACGACAGGGCTAAGACACTGAATAGTTTTCTTGTTGTTTTCATACGCTTCCAGTTCCTCTTGATCTTGTTTTGGCCGGAGGCCTTGCGTATCGCTTATCAGCCCGCGGCGGCCCGTGGAGGGCCTTCGCAGGCTGACGTATGAAGCTGCCTCCTTAGAAGTTCACGCCCATGCTCAGCGCGAGGAAATCACGATCCGTCAGCATGTTGTAGTCCCCTCCAAAGAAATCGGTATAGGACAGACTGGCGGTATAGGTGTTCTGGTATACAGCATCCACGCCAACGCTAACCGCCTTGGCACCTTCGTTGAACAGGCCGTTAGGGCCGTAGCCGTCAACGTCGTGGGAGAAAGAGACGTTGGGCGTCAGGTTGATACCCGCGAATACGTTGCTGTAATCAGCAAGCGCGCGAAGGCGATAGCCCCAGGAATTGGATGTTACGAAACCGTCCCAGCCATGGCGCGCTTCGGACTCCGCATTAGCTGGCTGCCCTCCTACCGGAGAACCGAAATTCGCATCACGCCCGTAACGCAGGTCACTGGTGCTTTCGAGACCGCCCACATGGGCAAATCCAATTTCACCAACCACAGTTACGCGACCGGCACCTAGCACCTGATCAAAAAAGTGCGTAAAGGTCGTTTGCAGTTGAGTTACTTCTTTGCGGTTGTAACCCCTGTTATCCAGGCCAGCCCGCGCGACATTGGTTAGATTTCCAGACACGTCTGTGGTGTTGATCTGGATGGGTGCATTCGGCCGATAGCTGACTTCACCTGACCAGGCAGTGCCAGTGGGTAGGGTGGTGGAGAAGCTCATGCCGTAGAGGCGAATGTCTTCTGGATATTCCAGATAGTACTGGCCGTTACCTAGCAATACCGCGCCACCGATAGCCTCGCCCGCGCTCGCAGCTAGTGGCCCTGCCGCCGTACGTTGCGCGACAGCAGCTGCCTGCCCTAAAGTTAAGCTTTGATTCGCAGCCATGATTTGCTGGATAACCGGCCCTAAGATCGCAGCACCAGCATCGTTACCTGCCCCTTGGGCGGCCAGGAAGGTAGAAGCACCCGCGGTACTGCTACTTAGAATTGGGGTACGACTATGGTAGTTCATGAAATAAAAGCCGTACTCGGTAGCATCCCCCAACCAGCGCAACGCTAAACCATACTGCCCCGAGTCTCTTGCATCACGATCTCCGCCCCGGGGAATCATTACGCCTTCGCTCGAATAGCTGACGCCGTTCTCCGATGCGATTCCGCCCAACGAACTATTAAGAACGCCCGCCAGTGCCGCAGGCCCGACGTGATAATTACTATCACAGCCATCGGCCGCTACGTCCGCGCTTGAGAAGAAAGTTCCGCAATTGTCGACGATGGTTTGGTCCCATTCCAGTTGATAAAACGCCTCCATGCTCAGGCGATCATTCAGGCTTTGGGACACGTACAGCATATTGACCGGAATTAGACCTTCCTTGATTTCCGCGCCAGGGCGGCGGAAGGCCGCGGCGTCGAGCGGGTTGATCGAGTTAATCGAGTTGCCGATGAAGGTACTTTCACCCCAGCTCACGACCTGCCTGCCGACACGCACCGTGCCGGGCAGTTCGCCTAAGTAATAGTTATGGTAGAGGAAGGCGTCGAGAATCTGGGCACCGGAGGATTGCGCAGCCTCTTTACGGTTGCTATCGCTGATATCTTTGAAAAGACGATCTTCATCCTTCAGTTCAAAGTCATACCAGTACTTACCACGAATGAACGCGCCGCTATCGCCATAGCGCAATTCGAGATCATGAATGCCTTTGAAGATCTTCGAGAAAGTCTCGCCTTTCTCGAAATTTAGACGACCATCGTCACCAGTCTGAGTGTAGCCAGTACCACCATTAGCACTGCCGACCAGATCCATATCAGGATCATCCATCGCCCAACTAGCACCAATCGACATCGACGAATCGAACTGACCTTCAATTTCCCCAATATTAAAATTTACTGCATAAGCCGGTGCGGCGGTGCCCAATGCGACCGCGAGGGCCAGGGTCTTTGGCTGGAAGATTCCTTGCCTTGTTGTTTTTGTCATGAGGCGCTCCTGGTTGGTTCGAAGTACGTTCACCCTAACCACACGGCAGCAGGGGGTTAAGCGCACTAAGGTTTGATTTGTTTTGTAATCCTTAAGTATGAACAGCCTTGCCGCTACGGGGGTGCAGAGGAACCTTGCAGTCTCCACTGCCGCCCGTAGCGAAGCTACCGAGAGCTTAGCCGGAACGGAAATTGGTGCAACCCCCGAAATAGAGCAGCTGCGACGGCGTTGGTGGAATTTTCAGTCAAATGGGGCCGACGATCAGTTATTGGCTTGGCTGATAGGCAGTTCCTCTAAGCAGCGTCTTGCCACATCTGACATTGGAGAGAACGCACAGCGCGTCGAAGCGTTACCGATGTGCTGCGTTTGGGGCAAAACGAAACACTGCGGAGCAACCAAAACACGAGCGTAAGGCTCGTGGAAGGAAACGTAAGACAATGCCGACGCGCTGGAGAGTGAGGGCTCTGATGGATGCAAGGTGGGGCAGGACGACATCCGTTGCGGTTGCCGTCAGGGCTGAACGACGCTCAGCCCTGGCAGAGACTTCTACATTCCTTTGACCGCATAGATACCAGGAGCATTCCGCCAATACCCTTTGTAATCCATCCCGTAGCCGAATACGTAGCGATCAACGCAGCTGAGCCCGACGTAATCAGCCTTCAGATCTGGACGCGCCTTACGCTGATGATCTTTGTCGACCAGAACAGCGGTATGCACGGCGGCCGCACCAGAATGCCGACAGAAATCGATAATCGCGCCAAGCGTGTGACCCTCATCGAGAATGTCATCGATGATCAACACATCGCGATCGATGAACGACACCTCTGGCTTGGCCTTCCAGAACAGCTCGCCGCCGCTCGTTTCATTGCGGTACCGAGTCGCGTGTAGGTAAGAGAGCTCCAGCGGGAAGTTCAGTTTGGGCACCAGCTTGCCGGAAAAAATCAGCCCGCCGTTCATCACGCAAAAAACAACGGGATTACGCTCGGCCAGCTCTTCATTGATCGTTGCGGCCATTGCATCGATCGCCGCTTCGACTTCGGCTTCGGTGTGTAAACAATCAGCTTCAGCCATGACCTGGCGAATGTGTGCGAGATCGGCGGACATCGCGATGCTCCAAAACAATTGAGAATGGAAGCAGCTTGTTCGGCTGCGCACAAAATTAAGGGGCGCGACGATACCGATGCCCCCATAGGCAGGCAAGCCCCGTTTGATGCATCAATAGCCGCTAACACCCTGATGCATTAATCTACGCCGGTTTATTTGACCGCCGGAGCCACCCATGACCATCCGAGAGATCCGCCACCCGCTTATTCGCCATAAACTTGGACTGATGCGCCGACACGACATCAGTACCAAGAACTTCCGCGAACTGGCGCAGGAGGTCGGTTCGATCCTGACCTACGAAGCGACTCGCGATCTGCCGCTCGAAAATTACAGCATCGACGGCTGGTGTGGTCCGGTCCAGGTTGAAAAGATCTCCGGCAAAAAGATCACTGTAGTACCGATCCTGCGAGCGGGTATCGGCATGCTCGATGGCGTGCTCAGCCTGATACCTGGCGCGAAGGTCAGCGCGGTCGGCATCGCCCGCAATGAGGAAACGCTGCAGGCGCATACCTATCTCGAACGCCTGGTAGACGATCTGGATCAGCGCCTGGCGATGATCATCGATCCGATGTTGGCAACGGGCGGTTCGATGGTTGCTGCAATCGACATGCTCAAGAAAGCCGGGTGTAAGGAAATCCGGGCACTGGTTCTGGTCGCCGCCCCCGAAGGGATAGAGGCCGTCGAGAAAGCACACCCGGACGTCATTATCTATACCGCCTCCATTGATGATCGACTGGACGAGAACGGCTACATCATGCCCGGGCTGGGCGACGCGGGAGACAAGATCTTCGGCACCAAGCAGAAGGACATCTAAGATGTCGCAAACCATGGAAGAGCCGCTCGGACGCCAGGTACTGGCGGGTGCGCAGATGCTGTTCGTAGCCTTCGGTGCCCTGGTGCTGATGCCACTGATTACCGGCATGGACCCTAACGTTGCGCTGTTCACAGCCGGCATCGGCACGCTGCTTTTTCAGCTGGTGACCAAACGCCAAGTGCCGGTGTTCCTGGCATCAAGTTTCGCGTTCATTGCGCCAATCATCGCCGCCAAAGGCGACTTC
This sequence comes from Pseudomonas sp. DNDY-54, assembly GCF_019880365.1. NCBI lineage: Bacteria > Pseudomonadati > Pseudomonadota > Gammaproteobacteria > Pseudomonadales > Pseudomonadaceae > Pseudomonas > Pseudomonas sp. DNDY-54. Next base: position 1,038,568 of record NZ_CP082271.1, on the reverse strand, counting down.
GGCTTACCTGCGGTACTGGGCGGCGTGGTCGCTGCGGGCGTCGTTTATATGATCCTCGGCTTCGCGGTTCGCCTGAAAGGCCCCGGATTCATCGACCGGCTGCTTCCGCCTGTGGTGATCGCTCCGGTAATCATCTCCATCGGGCTGGCCCTTTCGCCTGTGGCCGTGAATATGGCGATGGGTAAAGCGGGAGACGGCAGCGCCCAACTGATCCCTTATGAGACGGCAATGATGATCTCGATGCCGGCATTGCTGACGACGCTATTGGTTGCGGTCCTCGGCAAGGGTCTGTTCCGCCTGGTGCCTATCCTGGCAGGCGTCGCGGTGGGTTACGGTCTTTCATTCGTCTTTGGGGTCGTGGATACCGCCGGTATCGCGTCAGCTCCTTGGCTGTCGGTTCCGAATTTCGTTACGCCGGAGTTCCATTGGGGCGCGATCCTGTTCATGGTCCCGGTGGCGTTGGCACCAGCGATCGAACACATTGGCGGTGTGGTAGCGATCGGCGGCGTAACCGGGAAGAACTTCATCAAGAAGCCCGGCCTGCACCGAACTTTGTTGGGCGACGGCCTTGCGACATCAGCCGCTGGCCTGTTTGGTGGCCCGCCGAACACGACCTATGCGGAAGTTACGGGCGCCGTCATGCTGACGAAGAACTACAACCCGAAGGTCATGACCTGGGCGGCAATCTTCGCCATCGTGCTGGCGTTCATCGGCAAATTCGGAGCGGGACTGCTGAGCATTCCCGTGCCGGTAATGGGCGGAATTCTCTGCTTGCTGTTCGGTTCGATTGCCGTTGTCGGCCTCAGTACACTGATCCGCCACCAGGTGGACCTGGCTGAAGCGCGCAACCTCATCATCGTGTCGGTGACACTGGTGTTTGGCATTGGTGGCATGGTATTCGGCTACGGCGAGTTCAGCCTGTCCGGCATTTCGCTGTGCGCCATCATTGCGTTAATCCTCAACCTCGTGCTGCCGGGTGGCGAAGGCTGGAAGAACAAGCAGCTCGAAGAGAACAGCTGAACCCACCTCGCCAGCACGCTCGTGCTGGCGCCTCGCCCATAGGCAAGTCACGCCTGCAGCCTGTCCACAAGGGGCGTAGACTGCGGTCATGTCCAACGCCACCATTCCCCACCGTCAACTGCCAGAACAGAGCGTCAGCTGCTCAACCTGTGCCGCCTGCTGCTGCCGGCTCGAAGTCCTGCTACTCACCGATACCGGGGTTCCCGAACGGTTCATTGATGAGGACGACTGGGGCGGTCAGGTTATGCGCCGGCTGGAGGACGGTTGGTGCGCAGCCCTCGACCGAGACAGCATGCGCTGCACAATCTATACGCGACGCCCACTGATCTGTAGAGAATTTGAACTGGGTTCAGAAGACTGCCTTGAAGAACGTAAAGGCTCTGTATCTGCTTATCTGGACGCACGCTGACGGCACGGTCTCGCCGTCAGCTGCGCTGTTTTGAAAGACCTAGAACGCCACACGATAATGCAGCGCGTAACTCTCGATACCGTCGTTCGGATTTTTGAGACCCGCGTTGGAGTAGTGAATCGCGCGTATCCCGACCTCATGCCCACCCGCGAAACGCAGCCCTGCGCCGAATCGATCCTCAAACTGGAACGACGACCCGAGATCCTTGTTCTCCACTTCGGTATTTTCGAAGGCTGCGATGCCGATACCGGCTTCCACATATGGCTTCACCGAATCGCCAGCGAATTCGTAAACGAACACCGGCGCCAGCGAAACACTGTGATTACTGGAGGTTTCGTCGCCTTCCCAGTAGGTGTATCCAGCATCCCAGTAACCGGTGAGCCGACCGACGCTTGTCTGGAACCAGCTCCGGTTGAAATCGAACTGGGCGCCGAGGCGATAAGTCATCGTCGACTCACCGGTCTGCCCAACGGCAGCCGTTAAATCCAGCGCATGAACACCGGCGGCCTGACCCAACGACAGCCCGGCAACCGCCGCAATAGTGATCAGTTTTTTCATTCTTGAAGTTCCTTATCGAAGTAGGCATCGCGTGTTTACTGAGCGTTCATGAAATACAGAAAGCAGGCGCAGCGGGGAGTTCCTAGCCTCGATATTCGTCGACCATCCCCGTTTCGCCCCAAAGTACCGGCAACACGTCGGCTAATCGACGAGGATCGCCACTGCTCCAGAAGCGTGTTGCGGCCGGCTTGTCTCCCAGCCGGTCTCGCGTCGACAGGATCGCCTCAAGGTGCCGCGCAACCGCCTCCCCGGTGTCTACCAGCGTAATCGTCGTGGGCAGCAGCTCGGCCAGCAGCGGCTTGAGAAAGGGATAGTGGGTACAACCGAGAATGAGCGTGTCGCAACCCTGTTCGATCAAAGGTTGGACGAAGGTTTGCAACAAGGAGCGGGTCGCCTCGCTGTCAAGCTCACCCGCTTCCACACACTCAACCAGGCCGGGACAGGGCTGGGTAATAACGCGAACATTGCTGGCGAAGCGGTCAAGTAACGCGGCAAACTTTGCGCTTTTCAAGGTACCGGTGGTTGCCAGCACCCCTACTACGCCACTGCGAGTCGCCTGCGCGGCGGGCTTGACCGCAGGCTCCATCCCCACCAGCGGAATATCCGGGTACAGCTCGCGAAGCTCACTCACGCCTGCGGCAGTCGCCGTGTTGCAAGCCAACACCAGCGCCTTGGCCCCCTGCCCCAGCAGAAACGCGGCAATTGATCGGCAACGCTCGCGAATAAACTCGGGACTTTTTTCGCCATAGGGCACGTGCCCGCTGTCGGCAAGATAGAGCAGCGACTCCTGTGGGAGTCGCGCGCGAATTTCACGCAGTACCGACAGGCCGCCAACACCGGAGTCGAAGACACCGATCGGTGCATTGTCAGCCATGGCTGTTACCGCATACGACGCAGGCCGGATCTTTCTTGACCTTCAGCTCGCGGAATCGGCTGGACAATCCATCTACGAGCAACAAGCGACCCACCAAGGGCTCACCGAACCCCACCAGCAGCTTGATGGCCTCAAGCGCTTGCAGCGTGCCAATCATGCCGACGACTGGCCCTAGCACCCCCGCCTCACTGCAGGTCAACTCAGCTTCGCTGCCATGCCCATAAAGACAGTGATAACACGGGCTGGTGGCCACCCGCGGATCGAACACTGACAGCTGACCCTCAAGGCGGATTGCGGCGCCGCTGACCAACGGCTTCTTAGCGGCGACGCAGGCCGCATTGACCGCTTCGCGCACCGCAAAGTTGTCGGTGCAATCGAGCACCAGATCCACCGCGGCCACCGCGGCGCGGAGCGAGTCAGCGTTCATCGCGGTGCGGTGCGGTACCAGCGTCAGCAATGGATTGAGCCCTGACAAACGCGACATAGCCGAATCCACTTTATGCACACCAACCGACGCGGTGTCATGAGCGATCTGCCGTTGCAAATTGGTTAGATCAACGCTGTCGAAGTCCGCCAGGTGCAGCTCGCCGACACCAGCGGCGGCCAGGTACAGCGCCACGGGAGAGCCCAGCCCTCCCAGGCCGACAATGAGCACTCGACTTTGCTTAAGCTTGAATTGGCCGTCGATGTCGACCTGTTTCAGCAAGATCTGTCGGCTGTAGCGCAGCAGTTCATCATCGCTGAGCATGTCGTTCTCCTAGCTGATACGTCATGGCAGGCGACCCAGACTGATGCGCTCGTGCCCGCCGAGATCCCTGCGGCTCTCGACATTGATGAATCCCCGTTCAACAAGCAACTCGCGAACGGCGAGCGCCTGATCGTAGCCGTGCTCCAACAACAGCCAACCGTTATTCAGCAAATGCAACGGCGCGCTCGCGATGATCTGACGAATGTCGTCCAAACCGTCCGGACCGGCCACCAGCGCACTGCTCGGTTCGAACCGCAGATCGCCTTGCTCAAGGTGGGGGTCGCCCATCGGAATATAAGGCGGATTGCTGACGATCAGAGCAAACCGCTTTCCAGCGAGCTCAGAGAACCATTGGCTTTCGTAGAAAGCTGCATTATCGAGGCGCAAGCGCTGGGCATTCCGCGCCGCCAGGGCGATAGCTTCGCCGACACGATCGACGCCAGTGACACGCCATGCCAGGCGCTCATGCGCTAACGCCAGAGCAATTGCACCACTGCCGGTGCCGAGGTCCAGTACCTCCGCCGGGGTCACGGGCAACAGTTGGAGTGCAGCTTCGACCAATAGCTCGGTATCCGGCCGGGGAATCAGCGTTTGGGGCGCCACCTCGATATCGAGGCTCCAGAAACCCTGCCGACCGAGAATATAGGCCACGGGCTCCCCCTGGCGGCGCCGCGCCAGGTCAGCGACGAAACGCGCTTCGCTATCGGCGGGCACATCACGCTCCGGCCAAGTGCGCAGGTAGCTAGCAGGCTTTCCCAGCGCTGCTGCCAGCAGCCATTCGGCGTCGAGCCTGGCAGAGGGCGATCCCGGCAGAGCGGCAGCACGTAAAAGTGATTCGATGGTAGCCATGTGGGTGTTTCCGTGGGAGCCGGATATCAGGCGCGGCATACCGCAATCGAGCGGGTTGTCACAGGACCGAACGAACGGGCTGCACGATGCGACGCCTTGCGATCAATCACCCAGCGCCGCCAATTGGTCTGCCTGGTACTCCTGTAGCAACGGCTCAATGATCTGCTCAACCGCGCCGCCAATCACTTCGTTGAGCGAGTACAGCGTCAAATTGATGCGGTGATCGGTTACCCGCCCCTGTGGGAAGTTGTACGTCCGTATGCGCTCGGAGCGATCACCCGAACCAACCAGCAGCTTGCGGGTATCCGAAATTTCCTTGTGCGCCGCACTGTCTTGCACGTCCTGCAATTTGGCAGCGAGCCAGGACATGGCGCGCGCGCGATTCTTGTGCTGCGAGCGCTCTTCCTGGCATTCCACCACGATGCCGCTGGGCATGTGCGTGATGCGGACCGCCGAGTCGGTCTTGTTGATGTGCTGACCACCGGCGCCCGAGGCCCGGTAGGTGTCAACCCGCAGATCGGCCGGATTGATCTCGATTGCGATCTGCTCGTCAGGCTCCGGTAGCACCGCAACGGTGCAGGCGGAGGTATGAATACGTCCCTGAGACTCGGTTTCGGGCACTCGCTGCACACGATGCGCACCGGATTCGAATTTGAGCTTGGCGAATACATTGTCGCCTTCGACCCGCGAAATGACTTCCTTGTAGCCGCCATGCTCGCCGGGACTTTCAGACAGGATTTCAACACGCCACCCCTGTCGCTCGGCATAGCGGGAATACATGCGAAACAGATCCCCGGAGAAAATCGCCGCTTCGTCGCCGCCCGTACCCGCTCGAATTTCGAGAAAGACGTTGCGACCGTCCTTTGGGTCCCTCGGCAGCAGCATGCGCTGGAGGCGAGCCTCGATGTCCTCGAGTTTGGCGCGGGCTTCGGTCACTTCCTCCTCGGCCATCTCGCGCACATCGGGGTCATTGTCCTTGAGCAATGCCTGGGCACCCTCAAGGTCGGACTGCATTTTTAGAAACTCGCGATACGTGGCAATGACCGGCTCGACCTCGGCATACTCACGCGAATAGGCGCGGAAGCGGGTCTGGTCACTGATTACTTCGCCGTCCCCCAGCAATGCCGTCAATTCTTCGAAACGGTCCTGCAGCGTGTCGAGTTTGTTGAGCAGCGACGCTTTCATGTTTTATCCGTGCTGTCATGCAAGGCGAAGAGTTCCTGAACGATGCTCAGTGCCTCTACACGCCCTTCGGCTGAAAGTTTTTTAAGCTGAACGCTGGGTGCGTGCAGCAGCTTATTGGTCAGCCCGCGGGCGAGTTGTGCAAGCGCATCCTCGGGCGCGCCGCCGTTGGCCAGTAGCCGCTGAGCCTTGAGCATTTCTTCGTCGCGAATCCGCTCGGCGTGCTGCCGGTAGGCCTTGAGCACATCCACCGCGGCCAGCTCACGCAACCGGGCCATGAAGTCATCAGTACCGGCCGCGACCAGCTCTTCAGCGGCCTGGGCGGCACCCTGGCGGCTCTTGAGGTTTTCCGCTACGACTTCGTGTAAATCGTCGACTGTATAAAGATAGACATCGTCCAGCTCACCGACCTGCGCTTCGATATCGCGCGGCACGGCGATGTCGACCATGAACATCGGCTTGTGCTTGCGCCTTTTCAGCGCTTGCTCCACCGCTCCTTTACCGAGAATCGGCAACTGGCTGGCGGTCGAACTGATGACGATGTCACTGTTGTAAAGCTCTTGAGGGATGTCAGCCAGCAGGATGGCATGCGCACCGAACTGCTCTGCTAACGCACTGGCGCGCTCGAGTGTCCGATTGGCCACGACGATGCGTTTGACGCCCTGCTCATGCAGGTGGCGCGCCACCAGCGTAATGGTCTCCCCTGCTCCGATCAGCAAGGCCTGGCTGCGATGCAGATTGGCGAAAATCTGCTTGGCCAGACTAACCGCCGCGAAGGCCACCGAGACCGGGTTCTCGCCGATAGCTGTATCGGTCCGCACGGTTTTGGCTGTACTGAACGTCGCCTGGAACAAGCGACCCAGCAGCGGCCCGACGCTACCGGCCTCACGCGCAACCGCATAGGCGGACTTCATCTGGCCGAGTATCTGCGGCTCACCGAGCACCATGGAGTCCAGACCCGATGCAACGCGCATCATGTGCCGAACCGCCTGGTCGTCGGTGTGAACGTAGGCGCAGGCTTTGAGATCCGCGAGATTCAATCGATGGTAACTGGCCAGCCATGCCAGCACCATGTCAGCTTCGATCTGGTCCTGTTCGAGATACAACTCGCTGCGATTGCAGGTCGACAGGATCGCTGCCTCGCGCGTCGGCGTGACACGGCAGAGTTGCTGAAGCGCCTCGACCATCTGTTCGGGCGTGAACGCAACACGCTCGCGCACATCCACCGATGCGGTCTTGTGATTGATGCCAAGCGCGATGAAAGCCATGCAGGTCGCTGATTCGAAAACGGAGCGCGCGATTCTCCTACTTCGCCTGCTTCAGAACAACCGTTGCCGGTCATTGTCTGAGTCTGCTCGAGCCGTCCGATTTACCCGGCGAGCCAGCCCATGTGCTTGCCTGACGGCTTGTGTCATCATGCCGCGACCGCAGACCAGCCTTTATTCCTATGAAAAAACTCCTCGCCCTCAGCGCCGTCCTGCTTCTCGGTGGCTGCCAAAGCTTCATGCAGAGCACTCCCGACAGCAGCCCGCCGGTCGAGGACGTTTCGCCGGAAGTTGTCGAAGCAAGCCCGAGTGAATCGGGCTCATTCAGCGGCGACACGCTCTATGCGTTGTTGGTGGCCGAACTGGCTGGCCAGCGCAATCGGTTCGACATTGCCTTGGGCAACTACGTCCAGCAGGCCAATGCGACGCAGGATGCTGGCGTCGCCGAGCGTGGTTTCCGCATCGCCGAGTACCTCGGTGCCGAGCAGGCGGCTCTTGACACTGCACTGATCTGGGCAGGCAACGCGACCGACAGCCTCGACGCACAGCGTGCTGCGGCCGTACAACTGGCGCGTGCCGGACGCTACGCAGAATCCATGGAATACATGGAAAAGGTGCTACAGGGTCAAGGCAATACGCACTTCGATTTTCTCGCACTCTCCGCCGCTGAAACGGACCCAGACACGCGTGCCGGGCTACTCAAAAGCTTCGATCAGCTACTGATCAAGCACCCGCAAAACCCACAGCTGAAATTTGGCAAGGCTGTACTGCTGCAACAGGACGGCCGCCCTGAAGAAGCGCTCGCGCTGCTTGAAGAACAGCCCGCCGGCCAGCGTGAAATCCCTTCGGTTCTACTGCAGGCTCGACTCCTGCAAATCCTTGAACGCAGCGATGAAGCGCTACCGTTACTAGAGAGAAGCCTTCGCGAGCACCCCGAGGACAAACGCCTCCGACTGACGTATGCGCGTCTGCTGGTCGAGCAGGACCGCCTGGACGAGGCCATGGGCGAATTCGCCACGCTCGTCCAGCAACATCCAGGCGACGACGACTTGCGCTTTTCGATGGCACTGGTCTGCCTCGAAGCAGAGGCGTGGCGCGAAGCCATTGTCTACCTGGAAGATCTGATCGAGCGCGGCAGCCATCTGGATCCCGCTCACTTCAACCTCGGCCGCGCATACCGCGAACTGGGCGAGCATGAGCAGGCACTCGCTGCTTTCGCCAAGGTTGGCCCGGGCAACGAATATCTGCCCGCAAAGCTCATGCAAGCCGAGCTTCTGTTTTCCCTCGACCGGATGCAGGAAGCGTCACGACTGCTGGCCAGTGCCCGCGACGAGCAGCCGGATTATGCGATCCAATTGTATTTAATTGAAATCGAAGCGCTGTCAGGCAAGCAGCAGCTCGAAGCCGCGTGGCAGCTCGCCGACCAAGCGCTGTCGCAGTTTCCAGACGATTTGAACTTGCTCTATACCCGGGCCATGATTGCCGAAAAGCGCGGCGACTTGGCGCAACTGGAGCGAGACCTGCGCTTCATCATCGAGCGCGAGCCCGACAATGCCATGGCCATCAATGCGCTGGGATATACCCTCGCGGACCGCACCGACCGCTACGACGAAGCCCTCGTGCTCATTGAGCAGGCTTACCAGCTCAATCCTGATGACGCAGCCATTCTCGATAGCCTTGGCTGGGTGAACTATCGCCTGGGCAATCTCGACGAGGCCGAAGCCCAGCTGCGCAAAGCCTATGAGCGCTTCCCTGACCACGAGATCGCCGCCCATCTTGGGGAAGTGCTGTGGTCCTCCGGCAAGCAGCGCGCCGCCCGGACTGTCTGGACTGAAGCGCTGAAGCAACAGCCAGACAGCGAAGTGCTACAAGAAACCATAAAACGCCTGACCGGCTCGGAGAAACTCTGACCCATGAATCTGATGCGCAACGTGCTGCCTCCCCTCCTTGCCCTGCTGTTGGCCGGCTGCGCTGGGCTAGGCCCGCAGGAATCTGTCGAAGGGCCCGGTAACGCTCAAGATTGGAATGCACATAAAGCGCAAATCAGTGAAATAGACGGCTGGCAGATCAGCGGCAAGATCGGTATCCAGGCGCCGCAGGATTCAGGCAGCGGCACGCTGTTCTGGCTACAGCGCCAGGACTATTTCGACATTCGTTTATCAGGCCCGCTGGGTCGTGGCGCGACCCGCCTGACTGGTCGCCCGGAAGCCGTTGCACTTGAAGTGGCAGGGCAAGGTCGATACGAAGCCGATTCACCAGAAGCGCTGGTTGAGAGCCAGCTCGGCTGGCAATTGCCCGTGTCAAATCTGCTCTGGTGGGTGCGCGGCCTGCCCGCGCCGGACAGTCGCAGTCGCATTCAGCTGGACGCCGATGGCCGTCTCGCCAAACTGCAGCAGGATGGCTGGGACGTCGAATATCTCGGTTACAGCGAGGAAGACGGTTACAGCTTGCCGTCGCGTATCAAGCTCGCAGGCCGCGACCTGAAGATCACTCTTGTGGTCAAGGACTGGCAGCCGCGCCAGCTCGGTCGCTGATGTCGTCACTGACACTTCCCGCTCCAGCCAAACTCAACCTGATGCTGCACATTCTGGGGCGTCGCGCTGATGGCTATCACGAGCTACAGACGCTGTTCCAATTTCTCGACTATGGCGACGAGCTGACCTTCACAGCCCGGACCGATGGCCAGATCAAGCTGAAGCCCGAGTTGCCCGGTGTCGACCATGACAGCAACCTCATTGTCCGCGCGGCCCGACTGCTCCAGGCCCGAAGCGGCTGCACCCTCGGCGCTGATATCGAGCTGACCAAACGTCTCCCCATGGGCGGCGGCATTGGCGGTGGCAGCTCCGATGCCGCCACTACTCTGCTTGGCCTGGACCACCTCTGGCAAACGCGCCTGGGAGTGGATCGGCTGGCCGAGATCGGCCTAGCGCTCGGCGCCGACGTACCGGTGTTCGTCAGAGGCCACGCGGCCTTTGCCGAAGGGGTCGGAGAGCGTCTCCAGCCGGTCGAATTGAGCGAGCCCTGGTTCCTCGTCATCGCCCCGCAAGTCTCTGTTAGTACAGCGGAAATATTTTCCGACCCAGAGTTGACACGCAATACCCCGGCCATTACAGTTCGCAGCCTTCTTGCAGGGGGCGGTCGTAACGACTGTCAGCCGGTGGTCGAGAAGCGTTATCCAGAAGTACGTAACGCTTTGAGCTTGTTGAACAATTTAGTTCCAGCAAGAATGACCGGCACTGGATCTTGTGTGTTTGGGAGCTTCCCAAACAAAGGTGAGGCTGATAGAGTTTGCCGCCAACTTCCAGCCGATTTACCAGCTTTCGTCGCTCAAGGGCGCAACATTTCGATGCTGCACCGACGGCTCGCGCAACTGGCACAGGAAGTAAGTGGTTAGGTTGTACGTTACAGGGGCGTCGCCAAGCGGTAAGGCACCAGGTTTTGATCCTGGCATGCGTTGGTTCGAATCCAGCCGCCCCTGCCATAACCTTTCGGGGTTAGACAACCGCAAGCACTTTCAAGGTTACATCTACAGGGGCGTCGCCAAGCGGTAAGGCACCAGGTTTTGATCCTGGCATGCGTTGGTTCGAATCCAGCCGCCCCTGCCAAATATCACGAGAGCTGTTCAAAACGCCTGGCCTTTCGAACAGCTTTTTGTTTCATCGGATCCACCCTCAGGCAGGTACTGCGCGTGTCCAAGATGATGGTCTTCACGGGGAACGCCAACCCCGACCTGGCCCGGCGTGTTGTACGTCAGCTGCATATCCCTCTCGGTGATGCCTACGTCGGCAAGTTTTCCGACGGCGAAATCAGTGTCGAGATCAATGAAAACGTTCGTGGTAAGGACGTATTCCTGATCCAGCCGACCTGTGCTCCCACCAATGATAACCTGATGGAACTGGTGGTAATGGCAGACGCCTTCCGCCGGTCCTCCGCCACCCGCATCACAGCCGTCATCCCCTACTTTGGTTATGCCCGCCAGGATCGCCGTCCGCGCTCCGCACGTGTGCCGATCAGTGCGAAGGTAGTGGCCGACATGCTCGATGTGGTGGGCGTCAATCGCGTCCTCACGGTTGATCTGCACGCCGACCAGATCCAGGGTTTCTTCGACATGCCAGTAGATAACATCTACGGCTCGCCAGTCCTGGTCGATGACATCCAGGCTCAGCGCTTCGAGAACCTGATGATCGTGTCCCCCGATATTGGTGGTGTGGTGCGCGCTCGCGCCGTTGCCAAATCACTGGGCGTGGATCTGGCGATCATCGACAAGCGTCGTCCGAAAGCCAATCAGTCCGAAGTGATGCACATCATCGGTGATATCGAAGGCCGTACCTGCATCCTCGTTGATGACATGGTCGATACCGCCGGCACCCTGTGCCATGCCGCAACTGCCCTGAAAGATCATGGCGCGTCCAGGGTCTTCGCGTATTGCACTCACCCTATTCTGTCCGGTCGCGCCATCGAGAATATCGAAGGCTCGGTCCTCGACGAACTGGTCGTGACCAATACCATCCCGCTGTCCGCAGCGGCACAAGCTTGTACCCGTATTCGCCAATTGGACATCGCACCAATGGTGGCTGAAGCGGTTCGCCGCATCAGCAATGCTGAATCGATCAGTGCGATGTTCCGCTAAGCCAGAAACTTAGCCCGTCGCGCAGAACGAAAATGTGCCCCGCCTCGTGCGGGGTTTTTTGCCCAACCGCCGATAGCGCTGGTCGCGAGTGCATCGGGCGCGTTGTTATCCTGGAGAAACACAATGACTGACTTCACCCTGAATGCCCAAGTGCGTTCCGACCTGGGGAAAGGTGCGAGCCGCCGCCTGCGTCGTAACGCCAACCTCGTTCCAGCCGTAATCTACGGTGGTGACAAGGCTCCGCAATCCATCAGCCTGCTGCTGAAAGACGTAACCAAGCTGCTGGAAACCGAAGCGTCTTTCAGCCACGTGCTGACCCTGAACGTCGACGGCCAGAACGAGTCCGTTCTGATCAAGGCACTGCAGCGTCATCCGGCCAAAGGCTTCGTTCTGCATGCTGACTTCGTCCGCGTTGTCGAAGGTCACAAGCTGACTGCTACCGTTCCGCTGCACTTCCTCAACCAGGAAACCTCGGTTGGCGTGAAGCAGCAAGGTGGCGAAATCCTGCACAACATCAACGAAGTGGAAGTCTCCTGCATGCCGCAGGATCTGCCGGAGTTCATCGAGGTCGATATGGCCAACGTTGAAGTCGGTCAGGTTCTGCACATGACCGACCTCAAGCTGCCGAAAGGCGTTGAGCTGGTCGCCCTGGCACACGGCAGCGACCTGCCGGTTGCCAACGTTCACGCACCGCGCGTGAGCAAGGAAGACACTCCGAAAGAAGAAGACGCTGCCGAGTAATCTGCTCGCAAGCATCTGAGGAAGGGCCTCTGTCGTGACTGCCGTGAAACTGATCGTCGGCCTGGGTAACCCAGGCCCCGAATACGACCAGACCCGGCATAACGCAGGGGCCCTTTTCGTTGAGCGCTTGGCTGCCCACAAGGGCGTCAATCTCAGCGTAGATCGTAAGTACTTCGGCCTGGTTGGCAAGTTTCGCCATCAGGACGAGGACGTCCGCCTGTTGATTCCCACCACGTTCATGAACCGTAGCGGTCAAGCGGTGGCGGCACTGGCCGGATTTTTCCGAATTCCTCCCGAGTCCATCCTGGTTGCCCATGATGAACTCGACATGCCTCCCGGCGTCGCCAAGCTCAAGCAGGGTGGCGGCCATGGCGGGCATAACGGTCTGCGCGACATCATCGCCAGGCTCGGCAATCAGAACAACTTCTACCGCCTGCGTCTGGGCATCGGCCATCCGGGGCATAGCAGCCTGGTGACCGGCTATGTGCTGGGCCGCGCGCCGCAGACGGAACGCGAGAAGCTCGACGCCAGTATCGATTTCACCCTCGAGGTGCTGCCCGAGATTCTGGCGGGTGACTGGACACGCGCCATGCAACGATTGCACAGCCAGAAGGCCTGAGTGCCTGTACGCAGCGACGGCATACGAGACAAGGCAACGACTGACTGGGCACCAGGCCCGACGCTCAAGTCGTTTAACGCAGTTTGGCCAAGCCGGTAGCGCAGCGCTGCCAGCCAATACCGAGGCAAGACACCATGGGATTCAATTGCGGCATCGTCGGCCTGCCCAACGTCGGCAAGTCCACCCTGTTCAACGCGCTGACCAAATCCGGTATCGCTGCGGAAAACTTCCCCTTCTGCACCATCGAACCAAACAGCGGCATCGTGCCGATGCCTGATCCGCGTCTGCAGGCGCTGGCTGACATCGTCAAGCCCGAGCGCATCCTGCCAACCACCATGGAATTCGTCGACATCGCCGGCCTCGTCGAAGGCGCCTCCAAGGGCGAAGGCCTGGGTAACAAGTTTCTCGCCAACATCCGCGAAACCGATGCCATCGCCCACGTGGTGCGTTGCTTCGACGACGACAATGTCATTCACGTCTCCAACTCGGTCGATCCCAAGCGCGACATTGAGATTATCGAGCTGGAGCTGATCTTCGCCGACCTCGACAGCTGTGAGAAGCAGCTGCAGCGCATCACCCGTAACGCCAAGGGCGGCGACAAGGAAGCCGTGGCGCAGAAAGCGCTGCTGGAAAAACTCATCCCGCACTTCTCCGAAGGCAAGCCGGCGCGCACGCTGCTGAAAAAGCTGGGTGACGACGAGGTCCAGCTGGCCAAGGGCTTTCACCTGCTGACCAGCAAGCCGGTGATGTACATCGCCAACGTTGCCGAAGACGGCTTCGAGAACAACCCTCACCTTGACGTTGTAAACGCCATCGCCGCCGAAGAAGGCGCTGTCGTAGTCCCGGTATGCAACAAGATCGAAGCGGAAATCGCCGAGCTCGACGATGGCGAAGAGAAGGATATGTTCCTCGAGTCCCTCGGCCTCGACGAGCCGGGCCTGAATCGCGTGATCCGTGCCGGTTACGGGCTGCTCAACCTGCAAACCTACTTCACCGCTGGGGTAAAGGAAGTGCGCGCCTGGACCGTCGAGGTCGGCGCAACAGCGCCACAAGGCGCAGGCGTTATCCACACCGATTTTGAGAAGGGCTTCATCCGCGCCGAAGTCGTCGCCTACAACGACTTCATCCAATACAAGGGTGAAGCCGGCGCGAAAGAAGCGGGCAAGTGGCGTCTGGAAGGCAAGGAGTACGTCATCAAAGACGGCGACGTGATGCACTTTCGCTTCAACGTTTAGCCAGAGCAGCACCTTCAGCCCGTTTCGTAAAACTTCATCACCTAACGAAACACTTGCTGGCCGCGCATTAGCGCGGCCTTTCGCTTTAGGAACTACCCGCACGCATCTCGGGCAGCTCCGAGCTATCGACTGCAGGCGTAAGTCCGAGATCGTAATACCGCCAGCCTCTCGCAGTCTGGGGTCGGCAACGCGTTCAAAGTGGCGACAGCCGGGAACGACGACAACATCGCGACCGTTCAGGTTGGAGTCGGCGAGGTAGACGCTGGATCGTGAGCAGGACGGCGGCAGCAACATCATCCAGGCCTCGCAATTCAACGAAGGCAACTACGCACACGTCAGCCAAATCGGCACGGCCAACGTTGCAGGTATTTTTCACTACGGCGCCAGCGACAATGTGCGGGCGTTGCAGAGCGGCTCTGCCAACACAGCACGCACAGGCGCTAAGCGTATGTGCCCGGGCAGCCGCGCGCCGCTTCAACGAGCAAGGTGGCGATAGCCTGTTGACCAATGCCACCCACGGCCCGTGAGGTCAGACGCTGAGATGGCTCCCCCCGCGGGTGGCACCTGAAACCCTCCTCGCTCACGCGTGGTTTTAAGTTCCAAAATCAAACCCGTCGCTATGAAATGCGGTTAAAGCACCTGATCCAGCGTTCTGTCTGACGACTGGCATCAAATCGGTTCGCCGATTGGGGAATATTCGCCCCGCTTACGCGGTCGGAACAGGCAGACCAGCCTGAGCCGGAGCCCCGATGAACAGCCTCACCGAACCACCTCAGCAGTACCTCGACGAACGCTTTTTCGATCGGGACGCCCAGATCGTCGCTCAGGATTTGCTCGGAACCGTAATTCGGCACTGCGTCGACGGGCTCTGGTTGTCGGCTCGTATCATCGAAACCGAGGCGTACTACGTCGACGAAAAAGCCAGTCATTCATCGCTGGGCTTCAGCCCGTCGAGACGGGCAATGTTCATGCCGGCAGGCCATCTGTATCTCTATTACTCGCGCGGGGGGGATTCGCTGAATTTCAGCGTGCAGGGCGACGGCAACGCCGTTTGTATCAAGGCCGGCTACCCCTGGGTCGATTCGCTGTCCTGCGAAGAATCCATAGAGCGCATGCGCACCAACAGCCCAGCCGCTGCCGGTGGGCCACGCCCACTCACCCGACTGTGTTCCGGGCAAACGCTGCTGTGCAAGGCGCTGGGCCTTACCGTCACCGAATGGAATGCTCAACGCATGGACCCCAGGCGGCTACGGGTCGACGACATCGGCGCACGCCCAGATATCGTCCAGACGACTCGCCTGGGTATCCCGACTGGCCGTGATGAGCATCTGCCCTATCGCTTCGTAGACGCAGGGTTCGCGGGTCATTGCACGCGGAATCCGCTGCGACGCGGGCAGGTGGAAGGTGAAGATTAC
Source organism: Pseudomonas sp. DNDY-54 (assembly GCF_019880365.1). Classification (NCBI taxonomy): domain Bacteria; kingdom Pseudomonadati; phylum Pseudomonadota; class Gammaproteobacteria; order Pseudomonadales; family Pseudomonadaceae; genus Pseudomonas; species Pseudomonas sp. DNDY-54. The sequence goes on along the minus strand of NZ_CP082271.1, from coordinate 1,023,023 downwards.
GTCCTGTTACGTCGACAACAGCTGGCGAGCTGACCCGCGCAACTATGTTGCCGTGCTCACCAGACGTATGAGGGTAATTTCCGAGGGCGCTCCGAAACGCAGCGGCGGCCCCCAGTAACCCGTGCCGCGACTGATGTAGATCTGCATATCGTCAGCCCACTGAAGACCGGCTACCCAAGGCTGCTGCCAGCGCACGAGGTGCATCCAAGGCCAGAACTGGCCCCCGTGCGTGTGCCCGGACAATTGCAGATCGCAGCCCGCCTCTGTTGCCGCTTTCGCCGAGCGCGGCTGGTGCGCCAGTAGGATGCGCGGGACGTCTCCGGGCGCACCGGCAAATGCCGCGACCGGATCACTCTTGTGACTGGGCCGGAACAGTTCAGCCGAATAGTCAGCGATGCCCGCCAGCACCAGTCGCGCGTCGCCATGCTGGAGCTGAACATGACGGTTGAGCAGCACGCGCATGCCCAGCCGCTCGAACTCGGCGATCCAGCTGTCCACGCCCGAGTAGTACTCATGGTTGCCCGTGACCACGTACACGCCATGACGCGCTCGCAGCTGCGCCAGCGGCGCGATGTCGTCCGAAAGGTCAGCCACGCTGCCATCCACCAGATCACCGGTGATCGCGATTACATCAGGCGAGAGCCCATTGACCCGTCTGACGATCGCATCGATATAGCCATGCTTGATTGTCGGCCCGACATGAATGTCACTGAGCTGAACGATGGTGAAGCCCTGCAATGCCGGTGGCAAATTCCTCAACGCAATATCCCGCCGCACCACCCGAGCGGTGCGCCGCGCGTTGAATAGGCCGAACAGTGTCAGCGCGACGACGACCACAATGAGGGCCTGTGCTGATTTTTGTGCAAGGCCTTCAGTAGCCGCTCCCGACAGTGATGCCAGCACCAGCACGAAGGCTCGCAATAAAGAGAACACTGCCAGGCTAGAGAAGATCCCCATCGCCAACAGCCCAGACCACGCCAGCAGCGTGCTGCCCGATCCTCGAGACAGCACGCCATAGCGCATCAATACCGCGGAAAACACTAGGTAAAGCCATGCTAGTACGCTGCCAACAGCTCCAACATCCAGGTCGGGAATCAGAGTAATTCCGACGAACGCATGCAGGCCGATCAGCAAGACAACAACTAATAATCGCCGGTACATGCAAACGATCTCTAAAAAGCAGGAACGCCAATCGGGATAGGCATACAGCGAACACCCCGTGGCCCGGCATCCGAACGCTGCACGCGAGTCTCAGGCCGCTCGGGTTAGCACACGTTGGGATGAGCCAGTGAAAGCCCCGTCTCGATTGCTCGCTCGCGGCGACCGCCCCGCACCGCGAGCCACAGCAGCCTACATCACGCCGGGATCAGGCATTGGATCTGGGGGCGGCGGCGCTTTCTCAAGCTGCTCGAGCACCTCATCTGGAAGCGTATCGCCGTCGTCGAGTTCGGTGTCGCTTTCGGCATCGTCGAGATCGTTCAAGGGCGACTCATCCGCCAGCCAGGGGTAGACGGGTGTTGTTTCGTTTGGCAGGGCAATGCTGGGCATGAAGGAATCCTCGCAGGTGTGCCTGCAGCGTTAGGCAGGCGCAGACGCTCATCGTTCGACGCTTGTCCAATCTGCTGCACCCGGCAGTCACTCACGTATTCGAGGACGGAATGAAAGGGTCTGATGCAAGCCGAGCGTAAGAAAGCGCTGCTAGACTCTTCTCATGAACTACCTCGCACACCTCCACCTCGGCGGCTCACAACCCGGCGCGCTGCTTGGCAGCCTTTACGGGGATTTCGTCAAAGGCCCACTGCAAGGCCGTTGGCCCGCTGACATCGAAGCAGGCATACGCCTGCACAGGCAGATCGACGCCTTTACCGACAGCCACCCGCTGGTGCTGCAAGCGAAGCAGCGGTTTCCCAGCGAGCGGCGGCGCTATGCGGGGATTCTGGTCGACCTGTTTTTTGACCATTGCCTGGCCGCAAGCTGGACCGACTATGCTGACGAACCCCTCAGTGATTTCACGGCACGCGTCTATCGTGTGCTACGCGAGGAGCCCGCGCTACCCGGCGAATTGGCGTTGATCGCGCCACACATGGCCGTCCAGGATTGGCTAGGCAGCTATCAGGAGTTCGCCGTGATGGAGCGCGTGGTAACGGGCATGAGTCGACGGCTGTCACGTCCGGAAGGCCTCATCGGAGGGGCTGCCGAATTGGAACGCCTTTACGTGCCGCTCCAGCAGGATTTCCAAGCGTTTTATCCGCAGCTTCAGATTTTTGCCCGGCAAAACATCGACACCACGATTGCCGATTCGCTTGCGTGACGGGACCACCGACGTCCTGTTCAGCCGCGTAGCGCCGCAACGAACCCTTCTAGCCAGGGCTCCGCATCCGTTTCCGGCGTAACCGTTTCGCTGGCGTCGAGCCGCAGCATGTCTTGTACCTCGCGAACACCTAATTCGGCGAACATCTCTCGAACGAGCTCACCTGCCCCGCAGAAGGTATCGCCATAGCTCGCGTCGCCCAATGCAATGACGCCGCCAGGCAACCCCTGCCAGGCGGGAAATTTATCGCGAATCGCCGAATACAGCGGAACGAAGTTGTCCGGTAGCTCACCCATCCCGGTCGTGGCCGTCACGATCAGTAGCGCGTCCGGCTCGAATGCAAGGATTTGATCGAGCTGCGCCCGTGGGTCGTGCCAGGGTTCAAAACCCGCGGCTTTTAGCAGGTTGGCGGCATGGCGGGCAACGTCTTCGGCGGTGCCGTAGACCGTACCGGAGAGGATGGCAACTTTCATGATGGGCTCCGTTGCGAATTGAAGCTGAGCATTATGCCGGATCTAGCACATGTCGCCCGCCCAGGCAGCTGTACACTGACACTAACGGTGCACGCTTTTGCCGCGAAGGGAATTAACCGGCGCAAGCATTGTCGCAAGCCGACCTGGCAGTGGATCCGCCAGCACAGCTCCAGAATAAGTGCACCGGAGCGACATAGGCACGGGCAGGCCTTCTGCTCTTGAGAGGGAAATCGGGATGCCGGACAAGACCGTTCTTACCAGCGCCGAGCTGGCTTATATCAACGAGCTCGTCAACAGCTCCAAAGCCGAGCCAGGTGAAACGCGGACCGGCTTTCGCGTCGATGGCGGCGAGAGGGCCAACGGCCTTCTTTTGCAGCTTGCCGCGAAGGCCAACCTGACGCTCGAAGCTGAACTTGAAGACTATTGCATGTCGTTTCCGCTGCAGCTAAATCAGGACGAGTTCCATACGATCCAGTTGCAACTTGCGCCGCCAACGATTTACGAACGCGGGCCCGTACTGCGTGCTTGGCGTCTGCACCTGGACAAACCGCTGCCGCTACTCTCGAACGATGGCAACGAGACCGCGCTAAGCGTCCATGAGCTTTCACCTAACGGCTTGCTGGTGGACACCGGGCAAAAGCGGAAGGCGCCCAAGCACCTTCATCTACGCTTGGCATTGCCGGGTGAGGAGTCGCTCGAAATCGACGCGCACCGGATCCGCGACGCGGACGGCGGAATGACCGCTTACGAAGTCGAATACCCACAAGACAGGGATGCCGAGCGCATCCGCTCCTACCTGTATGAGCAGCATCAACGGCTGCATCCAGAGCTTCAGCCAGAACTCCCTGACGAAATGCTCGCGCCAGAACCAGACCATCGCTAGCAGCGCCTTCCAACCCGCTCCAGCGGCTCGCCTGGAGTCAGCGTCACTGCAGCGGTCGGACGCCGTGGTGTAAGCTGGCAACCCCTGCGTGACGCGACCGCTTCATCCACATCCGAGGCCATCGCACCTCTGTTAATCGATCCCGTAACGACCATGACGCAACCAACACCCCCGATTTTGATTACTGGCGCCACCCAGCGCATCGGATTGCACTGCGCGGAGCGCCTGCTTGATGAGGGGCAACCGGTAATCATCACGTACCGGACACAGCGAGCCAGTCTCGATCGCTTGCGCGAACGCGGCGCCGTTACCCTGCATGCAGATTTTTCCGACGCAGCTAGCATTCAAGCCTTCATCGCGGCCTTGAAGCAACAGACCCAGGCGTTGCGTGCAATCATCCACAACGCATCGGACTGGCAGCTAGAGAAACCGGGCACGGAAGCCGAGGTATTCCAACGGATGTTCGAAGTGCACATGCGCGCGCCCTATCTGATCAACCTGCACTGCGCTGAACTGCTGCGACACGGTGGGCCAGCGGACATCATCCACGTCAGCGATGATGTCACCCGTGTCGGCAGCAAGAAGCGCATCGCCTATGCCGCCAGCAAAGCTGGGCTGGACAATCTCACCCTTTCGTTTGCAGCCAGCCTGGCGCCAACTATCAAGGTCAACGGCATCGCGCCAGCGCTGATACAGTTCAACGAAAGCGATGACGCTGAGTATCGACGTAAGGCGCTGGCAAAATCAGCATTGGGAATCGAACCCGGCGCCGAGGTAATTTACCAGGGCGTGCGCTACCTGCTCGATAATCCTTATGTCACCGGCACCACACTGGCCATCAATGGTGGCCGCCACTTGATCTGATACGCGAAGGAACACCATGCCCCGACTGGAACCCGCGATGGCGCGCATCCGCGTCAAAGACCTGCAACTACGCACGTTCATCGGCATCAAGGAAGAGGAAATCCTGAACAAGCAGGACGTACTGATTAACCTGACGATGCTCTATCCAGCAGCCGACGCGGTGCGTGACAACGTCATCGAGCACGCGCTGAACTACCGCACGATTACCAAGGCGATCATTCGGCACGTCGAAGACAACCGCTTTGCACTGCTCGAACGGCTCACCCAAGAGATCCTCGACCTCATCATGGCCCACCCGCAGGTCCGTTACGCTGAAGTCGAAGTGGATAAACCCCACGCCTTGCGCTTCGCTGAATCGGTATCCATTACGCTGGCCTCTCATCGCGACTGACCGCTGCGTCAGTCGCTGCTGTAGCCATGACGATCATTAGCGCTGATCGGCGCTGAGAGCGTCTATCCGGGTGTGGCGAATAACAACCGGAACAGTGGAAAAGAACACGCTCGCCTAATCAGGCTCAAGCGGCACGGCTGCAGGCGCATGCCAGTCATCGAAACGCGTGGGATGCATTCTCCGAGCGAGCATCCCAATGTCGTACGGGCAACCGGGTCACGATCGGCGAAGTACAGCGTCAAATCGATCACGGCCTCCAGCGGGCCGGTGTTGTAATGCACCCCTCTCATGGCTGCGCTGCGCCGGCTCATCAGGCTTCGGCCCCATCGCCGGCAGGTAACCTTCCCACAATGACCCACTGTCGGTTTTCAAACACACCCGTACCTTCATCGGCTGGATCGCCGGCCGGCAGTCCCTGAGAGCCAAGACGCACCCTCTGCTAAAGTTCCCTACCGGTGTCTGGCCCAGGGCATCCGTCAAGGTTATGATCCCGCCACGTCTGCAATACCGAGACCCATAAAATGAACGATCAAGAACGCACCGAACTCGAAGCCGCTGCTTTTCGGCGACTGGTCCAACACCTGCGCAGCCGCCCGGACGCTCAGAATATCGACTTGATGAACCTAGCGGGCTTCTGCCGGAACTGCCTGTCGAAGTGGTACAAGGCCGCAGCCGATGACCTCGATATCGACGTCAGCATCGACGAGGCGCGCGAGGAGGTCTACGGCATGCCGTACGCCGAATGGAAAAAGCGTTACCAAAAGGAAGCGACACCAGAGCAGCAGGCCGCTTTTGACAAAGGCCAGAAGCCATGAGCGATCTTCGGGACTTTCGTGCCAGCCTGCGCAACCGGAACCACCCGTTCAGCGAGACGCTGGCCTTCATCAGCAACGCCTACGACTATCAGCCGAGCCGTTTTTTCAATGGCGACGTAGAAAATGCCGCCGGAGAGAACGAAGGCGCCTGCAAGACGCTCGGCTTGGCGGTGCTTGAAGGATTCACCACCGAAGAAGCGTTGCTGGCGTTTGGGGAGCACTATCAATCGGTCCTTGAAAACCCCAGCGGAACCGATCATCGCAATATCCGTGCGCTGATGGAAACGGGGCTACCGGGTGTGCGCTTTGATCAGCAGCCGTTGCGGCGCAAGCCGGTCAATTTCGACGGAAACTAAAAAAGGGCCGGCCAGACACTTGGGGAAGGCTTGAGCGGACGGCCCTGAAACCAAAGAGGCGTTTTCAGGGCCAATTCTGACGCCCATGCGCAACGCCAACCATTATTCAATCTCCATCGATGGCATAGGCCGAGGCTATCGAGCCGCCCAGGCTATCCTCTCTCCAACAAAATCGGTAAGGTCCGGTGCGGTCCATCCGGAGTAGCACCCCATGCCAATCGCCGCGCTTACCGGCCCACAATACCTGCGTGAAGGTCTGGCGCTGATCTTGAGCCCAGGGCTACGGCTGTTCGTCATCCTGCCGCTGACCGTCAATCTGCTGTTGTTTGGCGGGCTCATTTATCTCGCCCTGCATCAATTCGGTGGCTGGGTCGATGCCTTCATGCCGAGCCTGCCCGAGTGGCTGATGTTTCTGGAATACATCCTCTGGCCGCTATTCGTGATTCTGGTGGTGTTAATGGTGTTCTTCACCTTCACCATGCTCGCCAATATTATCGCCGCTCCGTTCAATGGTTTTTTGGCCGAGAAGGTGGAAACGGTCGCGCGAGGTGAAGACAGTTCGCCGCCGTTCAGCTGGGCGGAATTGCTGGCCATGCTGCCGCGCACCCTGGCCCGCGAGGCTCGTAAACTCGCCTATTTCGCCCCGCGTGCGCTGGCGTTGCTGATTCTGTCGTTCATACCGGTGGTCAACCTCGTCGCCGCCCCATTGTGGTTGCTGTTCGGGGTCTGGATGATGGCGGTGCAATACATCGACTATCCCGCCGACAACAACAAGATGAGTTGGGCTGAGATGATGGTCTGGCTGCGCCAGCGGCGCTGGAAGAGCTTGAGTTTTGGTGCGGTGACCTATGCCGGACTACTCGTACCGGTGCTGAACCTGCTGATCATGCCGGCGGCTGTAGCTGGCGCGACGTTGTTCTGGGTGCGCGAAGGCGGCAAGAAACATCCCGTCCATGTCAGCGGAGATTGAGTTCGCGACTGCCGGCGACCTCGATTCGAACGCGCCAATACTTCAAGCGCCGACCCGACTCTGAATCGGGACTCGAGCGGCAGACAGCGCCGCCCGAGCCACCACATGCGCGTCAGGCCAGCGTTTTCAGCGCCTCGCGGCTGAACGGCAGAATGTCCTGCATACGCCCATCGCGTACTTTCAAAGCCCAATCGGGATCGCAGATCAGGGCGCGCCCCACCGCAACCAGATCGAACTCCTGCTTATTGAGCCGCTCGAGAAGGCCTTCGATATTGGCCGGCTGGGCCACTTTATCGGTCTTGACCATGAACTGCAGGAACTCGCCATCCAGGCCGACGCTGCCGACGGTGATGGTAGGCTTGCCTGTCAGCTGACGTGTCCAGCCAGCAAGATTGAGGTCCGAACCGTCGAATTCCGGCTCCCAGAAACGCCGAGTCGAGCAATGGAAGATATCCACGCCCGCCGCCGACAGCGGCTCGAGAAACTCACCCAGCGCTTCAGGAGTAGTGACCAGGCGTGCGGTGTAGTCCTGCTGCTTCCATTGTGAGAAGCGCAAGATGATGGGGAAATCCGCGCCAACGGCGGCACGTACCGCTTCCACCAGCTCAATCGCGAAACGCGAGCGGTTAGCCAGGCTCCCGCCGTATTCGTCGGTTCGCTGATTGCTACCTTCCCAGAAGAACTGATCGACCAGGTAGCCATGGGCACCATGGATTTCGACGCCATCCATGCCAATCGCCTTGGCATCGACCGCCGCCTGAGCGAACGCGGCGATTACATCTTGAATGTCCTGTTTGGTCATGCCATGCACGACAACCTCACCGTCCTTGAGCTTTTCCATCGGTCCATAAGCTGGCACCTCTGGCTCTGGTTCGGTGCCCTTGCGACGCACGTTACCGACATGCCACAGCTGCGGAACGATCTTGCCACCCGCCGCATGTACGGCTTCAACCACCGTTTTCCAGCCAGCCAGCGCGTCCTCGCCGTAAAAGCGCGGCACATGCGGATAGCCATTGGCAGCCTTGTGACCCACCGTAGTGCCTTCGGTGATGATCAGCCCAACGCCCGAGGCAGCGCGCCGGCGGTAATACTCGACAACGTCAGCGGTCGGTACGCCATTCGGCGAGAAGGAGCGCGTCATTGGTGCCATGACCACACGCGTCGGCAGCTGTAGATTGCCAAGCTGGAAAGGTTCGAAGAGGGCATTTACCGCTGCATTCATTGTGTTCTCCTTGTTTGATCAGAATTCGAAGCGGCCGGTCGTCTCGGCGTTCGGTAAAAACAACTAGCGAAGCGCCAACAATCGCTCCAATTGGGTCAAAAAAACTTTCAGCGGGCCAACGCTCCGGCCGACCTTCATGCGCAGCAGGGCACCTTCCCAGGCGTTGCCGATGAATTCGGCGAGCGCTTGGCAATCGGTTTCCGAATCGATCTCGTTGATCAGCTGTGCCTGCTCTAGGCATGCGGCCAACGTCTCTACCGAACGCTGCAGGATGATTTCGACCTGACGCCCTATCGGCTGCGACAGCTCCGCCATCTCAAAGCTCAGGCTGCCGATAAAGCAGTGATATTCGGGGCATTCCTGACGAGCGAAATGAGCGACTAGTTCTGCGTAGTAGCAAAGGATCCGCTCCCGGGGGGTCAGTCCAGCGACGGAGAGGGCAGCCTGATAGCGCTCAAGCCTGGGCGTATACAGGTGGTCCAGTGCCTGCAGCGCGAAATCTTCCTTGCTGGCGAAGTAGTGATAAAAGGATCCCTTGGGGATTCCGGCGGCCTGGACGATTTCCAGCACGCCGGTACCGTGATAGCCACGGCGGGTCATCACTTGCGCGCCCTTGGTCAAAATCAGTTCATGCTTGTCGATTCGAGCTCGATTGTTCATGCACCGAGCATATGACCGGTCGTCTCGCCGAGAACAGCATCATCCATGGCGCTTATTGCGCTGGCATCACGCGCGTGACAAGTCGGCGAGCCGATGCAGCATTCAATATTGTTGCACCGGGTCGATGGCGTCAGGCGAGTGCGCTTTCGATCGCTTGAATAAGGGCAGGGTCATCAGGAGCGGTACGAGGCGAAAAACGCGCCAGTACACGGCCATCTTTGCCGACCAAGAACTTCTCAAAATTCCAGCTGATATCTCCGGGGAAGTCCGCCCCTTCGCCCGCCAGCAAACGGTACAAAGGGTGGCGCTGTGGGCCGTTGACCTCGAGTTTGCTGCTTAGCGGGAATGTAATGCCGTAGTTTTCGCTGCAAAACTGCAGTATTTCCGCATCGCTGCCAGGCTCCTGGGCTGCGAACTGGTTGCAGGGGATACCAAGCACGCCAAAACCACGGTCCTGATAGCGCTGGTGCAACGCCTGCAGTCCCGCATACTGGGGGGTCAGCCCGCATTCAGACGCCACATTGACCACCAATGTGAGCTGGTTTTTCAGCAGAGCAAGGGATAGCTCCTTGCCAGCGAGGCCGGGTAGAACCAACTCGTGGAACGCGCTCATTCTCTCTTCTCCAGAAGGTAAAAAAGCGCTCCGGCGGTACCGAAGCGCTTCCATCACCCGGCCGTTCCGACCGAGCCTTGCCGCCATCCGCGTTGCCGCGAGATCAGTGGTGGTGGCCACCTTCGCCATGGACATGACCATGGGCGACTTCCTCTTCGCTGGCATCACGCACATCGACAATCTTGACGTCGAAGTTCAGGCGCTGACCGGCCAGCGGATGGTTGCCGTCAACAATCACATCATCGCCTTCGACATCGCGGATCGTGACGATCTGCATGCCGCCGTCTGGACCCGAGGCATGGAACTGCATGCCAACTTCCAGCTCGTCGACGCCTTCGAACATTGCGCGATTCAGTGTTGCGACCAGCTCAGGGCTGTATTCGCCGTAGGCATCTTGTGGTTCGATGGCTACTTTCACTTCGTCACCGCCCTGCTTGCCTTCGAGCGCTTTCTCCAGACCGGAGATAATGTTACCTGCACCGTGTAGGTAGACCAGCGGCGCGCCGCCGGCCGAGCTGTCGATCACTTCACCGGCATCGTTGGTGAGTGTGTAGTCGATTGACACAGCCTTGTTCGCGGCAATCTGCATGAGGCAAAACCTTTGCTGGGGAATGTGATGCCAAAGTTTAACCGTGAGCCACGCCGATTGCGAACCGAGCCCGGATAAACGGGACCCGCCAAGGCTTGACGTACTGACGTGGCCGCCGCCGCAGATCGGGTTGCATACAACCTTTGGAGAACATCGGTTGATCATTGCCTATGCCAGAATCCACGGCTAAAGCTAATTGATGTACTTCAATAATTACTATGCATACCGAGGAGCACTGATGTCGGCTCGAAATATCCTGGTGATCAACTGCGGCAGCTCGTCGATCAAGTTCGCCCTGGTCAACGAAGCGCAAGCGGACTTCCCTCTACAAGGCCTGGCCGAACGCCTCGGCAGCCCTGAAGCCGTCCTTCACTGGCAGTTGGGAGACGCCAAGCAGAGCCTGGACATTCCCGGTGCCGACCATCTTGCCGCGCTGGAGCGGCTGCTCCCGCTTGCTCAGGACGCCGCAGGCGGCAAGCTCGACGGCATTGGTCATCGAGTCGTACATGGCGGTGAGCATTTCACGGGCTCAAGCCTGATTGACGAAAGCGTACTTAAAGCGATTCGCGACAGTGCCCAGTTGGCACCGCTGCACAATCCGGCCAACCTCGTCGGCATCAATGCTGCCATCGCGTTATTTCCCGGCTTGCCCCAGGTGAGCGTATTCGACACGGCGTTTCACCAGACCATGCCCGAGCATGCGTTCCGCTACGCCGTGCCGGAGTTTCTCTACAAGGAGCACAGCGTTCGCCGCTACGGTTTCCATGGCACCAGCCACAACTATGTGAGCAAACGTGCCGCTGAAATGACCGGGCTTGCAGTGGATGACAGCTGCTGGCTGACCGCGCACCTCGGTAACGGGTGCTCGACCTGTGCCATCGTCAACGGTGAAAGCCGCGACACCAGCATGGGCCTGACACCACTGGAAGGTCTGGTGATGGGCACCCGCAGCGGCGATGTCGATCCGAACCTGCACAGCTATCTGAACCGCACGCTGGGCTGGAGCCTCGAGCAGATCGATCGGGTGCTCAATCACGACAGCGGCCTGAAGGGTTTGTCGGGTCTTTCCAATGACATGCGCACCCTCTACGAAGCACGCGTGGCTGGCCATCCAGGCGCCGTACTCGCTTTCGATGTGTTCTGCTACCGCCTGGCAAAATCGCTGGCGAGCATGGCGTGTGCTCTGCCGAAACTCGATGGTCTGATCTTCACCGGCGGTATCGGCGAGAACTCGGTCGCCGTGCGCAGCCGTACACTTGAGCATCTCAAACTGTTCAACTTCAAGCTCGACGAAGAGGCCAATGCCCGCTGCACCCGAGGTGTCGGCGGCGAAATCCAGGCAGCGGGTAGCCCGCGCGTGCTGGTCGTGCCTACCAACGAAGAGCGTCAGATCGCGCTGGACACCCTGGCGCTGCTTGACGCCTGACAACGCGCCGACACGGATCGAATTGCACAATCCGGCGACTGCTTAGGCGTCGGATTGTCGTCTCGACATCGCCATCGTCCTTCGCTCGATAGGAGATCATCATGCATACACTTTTCCTCGCCCCAAGCGGTTTTGGAGGCGGCCTAAACTCGATCAGCCTTGGCCTGATTCGCGCGCTTGAAGATGCCGGTCTGAAGGTTGGCTTCTTCAAGCCCATCGCCCAACCCTTCCCACTCGACCAAGGTCTTGAGCGCTCCTGCGTGCTGGTCGAGAAGACACTGAATATCGAATCCCCCGAACCGCTGCCGCTGGAACAGGTGGAGCGTCAGCTGGCCGATGGCGAACTCGATCTGCTGCTTGAGGACGTGGTGAGTCGTTATCAAGAGGTTGCCGCCGGCAAGGATGTGGTGATCGTCGAAGGCATGGTGCCGACACGTGAGTTCAACCACACCTCCCGGATCAATACGCACCTGGCCAAAAGCCTGGATGCCGAAGTTATTCTGATCGCAGCGCAGGGCACCGATACGCTCAAGCGTTTCGCCGAGCGCGTGGAGATCCAGGCCCAACTGTTCGGTGGCGCCAAGGATCCGAAAGTACTTGGGCTGATTCTAAACAAAGTCAAAAGCGACGACGGCGTACCGGCGTTCATCGAGCGCCTCAAGGAGCAGCTACCGCTACTGGGCACCGCGGATTTTCAATTACTCGGGGCCATCCCCTATTCCGACGAACTGAACGCACTGCGCACCCGTGACATCGCTCAGTTGCTGGACGCGAAAGTCCTCCACGCTGGCGAGGCCGAACGTCGCCGTGTGAACAAGATCGTTTTATGCGCCCGAGCGGTTCCCAACACCGTACAGCTGCTCCAGCCAGGCGTGTTGGTCGTTACACCGGGCGACCGCGACGACATTATTCTGGCCGCCAGCCTGGCCTCGCTAAACGGCGTCGAACTCGCTGGGCTGCTGCTCTGCAGCGATTTCGCGCCGGACCCCCGCATCCTTGAACTGTGCAAGGCGGCCCTCGACGGTGGTCTGCCGGTGATGACGGTGCAGACCGGGTCCTATGACACCGCCACCAACCTGTTCGCCCTGAACAAGGAAACCGCGGCCGACGACATCGAGCGCGCCAGCAAGGTCACCGATTACATCGCCCAGCATCTGCAACCCGAGCTGCTGCACACGCGCCTGAGCGTCCCGCGCAGCGAGCTGCGCCTGTCGCCCCCCGCTTTCCGATATCAATTGGTCAAGCGCGCCCAGCAAGCCGACAAACGTATCGTCCTGCCTGAGGGCAACGAGCCACGCACGATTCGGGCTGCGGCTATCTGCCAAGCCCGCGGAATAGCACGTTGCGTGTTGCTGGCCAAGCCGGAGGAGGTGCAGACGATCGCTCGTGAACAGGGCATTCAGCTGCCAGCCAGCCTGGAGATTCTCGATCCAGAGCTGATCATCAATCAGTACGTCGAACCAATGTGCGAGATGCGCAAAGCTAAAGGGCTGACGCCTGACGATGCGCGCGAGCAGCTCAAGGACACCGTGGTACTCGGGACCATGATGCTCGCCTTGGATGAAGTAGATGGCCTGGTTTCTGGCGCCGTTCACACCACGGCAAATACCATTCGGCCGGCCCTGCAGCTGATCAAGACTGCGCCGGGCTACAGCCTGGTTTCGTCGGTGTTCTTCATGTTGCTACCAGACCAAGTGCTGGTCTACGGCGACTGCGCGGTGAACCCGAACCCGAGCGCTTCCGAACTGGCCGAGATCGCGCTGCAGAGCGCTGAATCGGCCGTCGCATTGGGTGTCAATCCACGCGTCGCGATGATCAGTTATTCCACAGGAAGCTCCGGCAGCGGCGCGGAGGTAGAGAAGGTCGCCGAAGCCACACGCATCGCTCAGGAGCGGGCGCCCAACCTGCCAATCGACGGTCCGCTTCAGTACGACGCCGCCTCGGTCGCCAGCGTTGGCAAGCAGAAGGCGCCGAACAGCCTGGTTGCCGGTCAAGCTACCGTCTTCATCTTCCCGGATCTGAACACCGGCAATACGACGTACAAAGCCGTGCAGCGTAGCGCCAACGTGATCAGCGTCGGCCCGATGCTCCAAGGCCTGCGCAAGCCGGTCAACGACCTCTCCCGCGGTGCGCTGGTAGATGACATCGTCTTCACCATCGCGTTGACGGCGTTGCAGGCGGATAACCAGAAGGCCTGATTAGCAACACGCCCGACCGCAAGGGTCGGGCATTTTTTCGATACGTCGAGCAACGTTATTTTGCCTTGCAGTTCCGCGCGCAATCGGTACGCTTGCCGCCTTTATTGACGGATATACGAGCCGATCGATGCTAAGCGTCCTTCCCGCCCCCCTTCGGGGCGTCCTGGCCGGCCTGACTCTGGCACTGAACACGCTGTTCTGGTGCTGGCCGCTTTTCACCCTTTCGCTGCTCAAGCTGGCGCTGCCGATCCCGCGAGTTCAGCGCGCATTGCGTTTCGGAATGCACTGGATCGCTGAGTCCTGGATGGCGGTCAACAGTTTCTGGATGGATCAGGTACGGCGAACTGAATGGGATGTGCAAGGGCTGGACAAGGTGGATATGCACCACTCTTACCTTGTCACCAGCAATCACCAGAGCTGGGCCGACATCCTGATGCTCCAGTATCAACTGAACCGACGTATGCCGATCCTGAAGTTTTTTCTCAAGCAGGAGCTCATCTGGGTGCCAGTCATTGGCTTGTGCTGGTGGGCGTTGGAGTTTCCCTTCATGAAGCGCTTCAGCAAGGAGTACCTGACCAAGTATCCAGAAAAGCGCGGCCAGGATCTGGCCACTACCCGCAAGGCGTGCGAGCGCTACCGGACCAACCCCGTCTCGGTATTCAATTTTCTCGAAGGCACGCGTTTTACGTCGGACAAACACACTCAACAGGCATCGCCTTACCGATACCTGCTCAAACCGAGAGCCGGTGGCGTCGCCTTCGTGATCGATGCAATGGGCGAGCAGCTGACCTCATTGATCAACGTCACCATTCACTACCCGGACGGGAATCCCAGTTTTTGGGATCTTCTCAGCGGGCGCATCACCCGGGTGATGATGCGCATCGACTCACAGCCCATCCCCGCCGAGTTTCTACATCGCAGCTACGACCAGGACGAGCGCTATCGACTGAGCTTCCAGGAATGGATCAATGAGCTCTGGAGCGACAAGGACGCGGAACTGGAAGTGCTGCACCGCGAATATCCGCCGCGTCGCTAGCGCATTGCGTGGCGAAGACGGCCGGTGTCATCCGGCCGTCTGGTGATCGAGCTGCATCCAGTCGACTTTCCGTGGAAAGGCCAAGGCATCTTCGACGGCCAATCCCGGTGCTACCAAAAAGCCCTGCATGATCTGGCAATCATGGGCGATCAGCCAATCGCGCTGGGCCAGCGTCTCCACGCCTTCGGCGATGACTTCGAGCCCAAGGTTTCGGCCCAGGTCGATGATGGTGCTCACCACAGCGGCATCACGCGGCGAATCGAGCATGTTGGCGATGAACAGCCGATCTATTTTCAATGTATCCAGATCGAAATGACGCAGGTAGGCGAGCGAAGAATAGCCAGTCCCGAAGTCGTCCACCGCCACCCTCACGCCCAGTTCTCGCAATTGCCTAAGCTTGTCGCAGCTCTGTTCGAGATCCTGCATCAAGGCCCCTTCGGTGACTTCCAGCTCGAGCTGTCGCGGATCGAGCTGGAATTCATCGAGGAGCTGCCTTAATTCTTCTACCAGACCGGCCCGATTGAACTGCACCGGGCTGACGTTGAAACTCAGCACCAGCTGATTGCCAAAGCGCTCGCGCCAGTCACGACACTGCGCCAGTCCTTCACGCAACGCCCATTCGCCCACGCGATCGATCAGGCGGGTTTCTTCCAGCAAAGGGATGAACACGTTAGGTTCGACCTCGCCCCGGCCGGCGTAATCCCAACGCAGCAACGCTTCGAATCCACGCAACTCACCGGTTTCAAGCACCACCTGCGGCTGATAGGCCAGAGCAAAACCATTGCGCTCAATGGTGCTGCGAAGGTTTTCTTCCATCATCAGGCGTGCGTGGGCGCGCCCGTTCATTTCGTTGGAGAAAAAGCGGTACTGCTGGCGCCCATTCCGCTTGGCTTCGTACATGGCCATATCCGCCGAGCGCAGCAGCTCCTCGACGCTCTGCCCGCAATCCGGAAAATGCGCGATGCCGATACTGGCGCCAAGGGTCACATCAGTGCCTTCGATCGTATGCCGAACGGATATGAGCTCGATGAGCTTCTCCGCCACCTTGGCGGCATCTTCCGGGTGATCGAGGGAATCGAGCAGCGCAGTGAACTCGTCTCCGCCCATCCGCGCGATGATGTCGTACGGCCGCATGCAGGCCTCGAGCACCCGCGCCACGCGGCAGAGAATTTCGTCACCGGCGTCGTGCCCCAGCGAATCGTTGATCCGCTTGAAGCCATCCAGATCGATGTAGAGAACGGCCATGCGCTTACCGTTCCGATCGACCCGCGCCAGTGCGGAATCCAAGGCCTGATGAAAACCTCGTCGATTCAGCAATCCCGTGAGCGAATCCGTAACCGCCTGGGTTTCCAGCTGAACGTGCAGGTTGCGCACCACCGACATATCCAGCGCGATCACGACCATCGACCGCTGCTGCCTCGGCAGTGGCGATGATGACAACGCGACCGGAAGCACTCCGCCATCGGCCGTGTACAGCTGCGCTTCGTGTAAACGGTAGGTATTGCCGCTACGCCATTGCTTGTAGAAATCGGTGTCGCGCCAGGCGTCAGGCATTTGTGGCGAAGCGAGGTGATCTACCAGCGCTGTGCCTTGCAGCGCATCGACATGGGTGTGCAGCATGTGGGCGATAGCCGGATTGGCAAAACTGATGTAGCCATCCTCGCCCACCACCAGAATGCCCTCGGCAGCGTTGTTCAATACCGACGCATTGAACGCCCGAGCGCTATCGAGTTGCTGCGTCAGGAGCTGCAGATCGCGCCGGTTGTGCTCATGACTGAGCAAGGTATTGATCTTGTGCTTGAGCACCTGGGGATCGAAGGGTTTGAGGATGAAATCAACCGCACCCGTCGCGTAGCCCCGCAACACGGACTCACGCGTATGCGCAATAGCCGAGACGAAAATGATCGGGGTATAGCGGGTGTGTGGATTGCCACGCATCAGGCGCGCCACTTCGAAGCCATCCATACCTGGCATCTGCACATCCAACAGCACCAGCTCTACGTCCAGATCCAACAACGCCTGTAGCGCAGCTTCTCCTGAATTGACCGTATGCACCTGCCAGTCGCCATCACCCAGCAGGGCTTCCATCGCAACGAGATTCGCTTCACGATCATCTACGACCAGCAGTGTGCGGGTGCGCGGTTGTGATTTGGCCTGTGCCCACGCCATTACCCGACTCCCCTGCCCGCACGGCAGATTCCGACTTCGACGGCGTCGACACGAACGCCAGTCCGGTATGAACGGTGCGTCACATACTTCTCCTTATGGACTCTCGTGAGGACCATCAGCACGCCCCAGGCAGCGTCGCAGCAATTCGACCAGCTTAGCGCTCTCGACCGGTTTGAGCAGAAAATCATCAGCGCCGGCAGCAATACTTGCATGGCGATCGACCGGGTCGGTATTTGCCGCCAATGCCACGATCGGCACCTGACAACCATAGTCGTTTCGGAGCTGGCGGATCAGGGCGGGGCCGTCATTGTTCGGCAGCGACATGTCGACCAGCGCAAGATCGAACGCATCCTCATCGAAGCGTTCCAGCGCTTCCGTACCGGTCGTTGCCGGGACCACCTGAAGCCCTTGTTCGTCGAGCATGGCGCTGATGGCATAGATAGTCCGCACATCGTGATCAACCAGCAGCACCCGCTGCCCCAGCAAAGGGTGTTCCATTTCGTCTATACCCAGCGCTGCAGACTCTACTGCAGGGGGCTTCAATGCATCTTCCATATGCTCCATTCCTTCTGTTTTTGACAACGCAACTGACGAATACCGTCGAAGCCGCTGCAGATTCTTTTCGGAGAGCGGCTCACGGCTGTTCAGTATGACCCTTACATTTTTCACCGAGCGCAGGCGGTCGAGCGCCTCTAGCAGATCCAATCCATTTTCACCGGGCAGATCGAAGTCGATGACCAGAACCGTGAAGGCATGCTCCGCGTAGGCCAACCGGGCATCCTCGCTACGCTGGCACTCGGTGACGCGATACCCCAGACGCTCGAAATGCTCACGCAGCTGCCGACGCCGCTCCGAATCGGTCTCGACCAACAGCAATCGCGTCGAGCTGCCTTCCTGGCGAGCCAGGTCAACGAACAGCCGCTCCAACTCGGACTGCGCCACCGGCTTGAGCAGGTAGCGTGAGTTATCGTCCGCCCAGCCCTGGGGCTGAGGCACGCAGGAAATAATGTACACCGGCGTGTCGCGGTGCCTGGAATCGGCGCGCAGCATCCGATGGACCTGCCAGCCGCTGATATCAGGCAGCAGGATGTCGAGGATCACCGCTGCGAAACGATCACGCTCGAGCGCCTCCAACCCCTCCTGCCCGGTACCGCAAACAACGCTAGGAAAGCCATGGGACTGCCCGACTTCAGCCACCACCGACGCGAAATCCGCATCGTCCTCGACGATCAACAAACCGCCGCCCTCCCCCCTGCGTTGCGACGGTCTCAGCGTCCGGACCTCGGTAGTCGTCGCCATCTTTAACGGTATTTCAACGGTGAAACTGGAGCCCTGACCCGGCGCACTTCGCAGGTTGATCCCTCCACCAAGCACTTCAGCCAACTGCCGCGCAATGGCGAGCCCCAGCCCGGTGCCGCCGTATTGCCGGCTGATTGAGCCGTCGATCTGCTGGAAGGCCTGAAAGATCCGTTCGTGCTGGTCCTCCGCGATGCCGATACCCGTGTCGGTCACGCAGATCCGCAGCATGTCATCATCGCCAGCTTGCTCGGCCGGCTTGCACGAGACATGGATGTCGACCGACCCCTGCTCGGTAAATTTCAGTGCGTTGGTGACGAGATTGCGCAGGATCTGCTGCAAGCGGGCACGGTCGCTGATGATCGATTCAGGCACGTCCGGGTCGATTTGCGACGCGAGCGACAGTCCGTTCTGGTCCGCCATTGGCTCCAGCGCCATCACAACCTCGGCCAGCAGGCCCGCCAGTTCGATCGGCTCCGGCTGGATTTGCATGTGGCCGGCCTCGATTTTGGCCAGATCGAGCACGTCATTGATCAATTGAAGCAGGTCATGCCCGGCACGATGGATGATATCGGCATGCCGAACCTGCTTGTCGGTCAGGTTGCTCGCCCCGTTCTGCCTGAGCTGATCGCTCAGGATCAGAATGCTATTTAGAGGCGTGCGCAACTCATGGGACATGTTCGCCAGGAATTCGGATTTGTATCGATTGGCGATCATCAGCTCGTTCGCCTGATCTCGCAGGCGCCGCTCTGCGGCCTTGCGGTGGCCGATATCCGTCACGACTGCCTGGATGAGTTGCTCGTCACCGCTGCGCAACGGCGACAGCCCGACTTCCACTGGTAACAGGTGACCGTCGCGGTGCCGACCAAACAATTCGCGGTTCTCGCCCAGGCGCCGCGATTCGGGCTCTTGGGTGAAACGGTAGCGCACCTCGTTGTAGATCTTGCGCATCGACTCAGGGATCAGCAGCTCGATGGGCTGCCCTAACAAATCCTGCCGGCTGTAGCCAAACAGCAGCTCGGTCTGCCGGTTGACCATGACGATCCGACCATCATGATCGAATAAAAGGAACGCGTTCGGAGAGGCTTCCACTACGTTACGAAAGCGTTCTTCGTCACGTTTACGCTGTTGCAGGTCGACGAGGTTGAGCAGGTGGAAAACACCGTCGTCGCGCCTGAAGCTGGTAAGGCTCAGCGACACCGGTATCGGCGTCCCATCCTCCCGTAACGCTTGGTTTTCCTCCTGACTGGCCTCCAGCCGATGCCCACCCGAAGGCACATCAAGCACACCCGGAACGTAACGGCTCAAGCGCTCGCCCGCGAGCAGGTCCGCGCTGTTACCCAACAGTGCAGCGGCGCTTTGGTTTGCCAACTCGATGCGGCCCTGGTCGTTGCACAGCAACGTCGCTACGGGTAGCTGCTCGATCAACTGGCGGAACCGCGCTTCGCGCTCCTGGAGTTTTGCGCCAAGTGCCTGACTGTTGCGCAAGGTGCGTTCGCGCAGAAATAAATACCCGCCAATCAGCAGTGAAAACAACACCGCTGCGGTCAATGCTGCAGCCAGATTGAAGACGCGCCCCACCCTGTTCAGGATAGCCTCGTACTCGGGCGTACTGGCGACTTCCAGCTGCCAGCTACGGCCGTACATGTAGATGTTGCGGGTGCGATGAAAGCTGGCGTCGCTGCTCACTGGCGCACGCCCTACCAACAATGGCTCGTTGGGTGCCGTTGCGTCGAACAACTGAAGCTGAAACAGTTTGCTACGCGAGCCCAGCACGCCTTCCATCAGGTCCGTGAGCCGGAACGCCCCGTGCAGGGTGCCGGCAAACGCGTTCTGGCGCTCTTCAAGCGTTGTGATCGGCGCACCGGTGCGATACAGAGGAAGGTAAAGCAGGATTCCAACCTGCGCGTTCTGTTCAGTTTCCTGCTTCAACCGAAGAGGCCCCGTCAGCATCGGCGTGCCGATGTTACGCGCGGCCATAATCGCTTCCTTCCGCGCCTCCTCGCTTAGCATGTCAAAGCCGAGCACTCTGCGGTTTCGCCAATCGAGCGGGTGGATATAGTCAGTGATCAAGTACTCGTCGCGTTCCCCGGCCGGGTACATACGAAAATCGCTGCGCCCGTTGGCCCTGATCTGATTGAGCGCGGTCTCCAGATTTTCCGCGCGCACATAGCGCGCAAGAGCGATTGCCTGAATGCCCGGGTAGAAATCCTGAAGCTGCAGCTGATCCGAGGCCCGATTCCAGTCGTCGAGACTGACCGAATCGCTTCCGACAAAAAGCCCGGCCAAGCCACGCATGACCATCTCGTACGCGCGCATGCGCTCACGAAGCGTATTTTCGACGTCATTTACCGCCAGATTGAACCGTTGCGCCTGCTCGGCACGGACCTGGCTTTCCTGAACTTGCCACTGCCAGACGACCCATCCTCCGAGCCCAGCCATCAAGGCCAACGTCACGACCAATGGCAGCCAAGGCTTACGAGAATGGAGAGCGGAACGATCATCCATTCGACCTCCTCAGTGCCACTACATGGCTCGCTGTCACCAGCTTCAGAGTCATGGATTGCCGAGAGGTTCAATGGGAAGAATCAGCAGAGGTAAATATGACGCCACTAAAATGGCGAAGGCGAGTCCATTGCGGCCTCGCCCTGCCCGACTGGCTTAAAGCGGACGCAGATTGATTTCTACGCGGCGGTTCTGGGCGCGGCCAGACGCGTTGTCATTACTGGCGATCGGCTGGCTTGAACCGGCTCCGTACGACGATATGCGCGAGGCAGGCACACCGTTCCCTTCGAGATACGCGGCAACACTGCGCGCACGGCGGTTGGAGAGGTCCTGATTGAGTTGCTGCGAACCGGTACTGTCGGTATGTCCAACGATATCGATACCGTTTTTATTGAATTCCTTGAACACCTTAACCAGAGAATTCAAGGTCGGATAGAAGCTGCTGGAGATGTCGGCCGAGTTGCTTGGAAAGGTGATGTTGCCCGGCATGATCAGCGTCAGGTTGTCGCCGTCGCGCTGCACCTGAACACCGGTTCCTTGCAGCGTCTGGCGCAGCTTGGCTTCCTGCGTGTCGACGTAGTATCCATAGCCGCCGCCAGCCGCCCCGCCGACGCTTGCTCCGATGAGCGCGCCTTTGGCACGGTCCTTTTTGCTGGAGGTCGCAGCGCCAATCACCGCGCCGCTGACCGCACCGATACCACCATAGATGCCTGCTTTGCCGGCTTCACGCTCGCCGGTATACGGATTAGTGGTACAGGCGGCTAACAAAGCGGCTGTGGCGGCAAGTGCGGTCAGGTTAGTGAGCTTTTTCATCGTTACTTCCTTAGTGTCCGGACGCCTGTCTGCAGGTAGGCGGTCCGTTCGCAGGTTGAAATGCGCCGCTAGGTTAACACTGCACTTGGTGCCGAACCGGAACCTGCCGACGAAACCCGAGCGGCTCAGCCACGAACAAAAGGGTTCTCTCGTATTTCGTCGCCCAACCGGGTTTGCGGGCCATGCCCTGTGATCACAGTCGCATCCTCGTCGAGACAATACAGTCGCTGCCTGATCGATCGCTCGAGAGTGGCATAATCGCCACCCCATAGGTCTGTACGGCCAATGCCTCGGCGAAACAGCGTGTCTCCGGCGATCAGCAACTTCGCATCGGCAAACCAGAAGCTCATAGAGCCCGGCGTATGCCCGGGTGTATGCAGCGCGACGCCACAGCCGCAAGCCAGCGCTTCATCGTCGGCCAACCAGTAATCCGGGGCGGGCACAGGCATGTAGGGCACGCCGAAAAGACGGCATTGCTGTTCCAGACTGTCCCACAGAAATTGGTCTTCTTTGTGGAGATGCAGGGTGGCACCGGTCCGTTCCTTAATCTGGCCCGACGCCAAGAAATGATCGAGGTGCGCATGGGTGTGAATGATGCTGATGACGCTCAATCCCAGCGCATCGATCCGCGCGAGAATTACATCAGGATCACCGCCCGGGTCCACCATGATTGCCTTGCGCGTCACCGGATCGCCAACGATCGTGCAGTTGCACTGGAGCGGGCCGACCGGAAAGGTTTCACTGATCATCGAGTAGCCTGAGTTCAACTTCGGTCCTCAAAAACGAATTTTTACAAGCCAGCCACTACTAATAACCCATAGGGCACGCGAGGCGTGCGCTTCCAGCTGGAGAGACAAGTCATCGACATAGCGGATCTGCAACGCATCTTTAATGCCTTGCCTGGAAACTTTCTAGTCGTCGCTAATGATGCCGCCTACACCATGGTGGCGGCCAGCGAGGAGCGCTTGCGGGTGACTATGACGCAGCGTGAAGACGTGATTGGCCACCCGCTGTTCGAGGTTTTTAGTGGCAGCGACGCCTCAGGAGCCAGCGTGCCGGGCGTTAAGTTGCTGCGTGCCTCACTGACCGAAGTCGCAAACACCGGCCGCCCTCATGCGATGAAGACAGTCGGCTACCCCCTGCGTCGCCCATCCGAAGAAAAAAACGCCACGTTTGAGAATCGCTACTGGGACGTGGTCAATGTGCCGGTACTGGATGAAGCGGGACAGGTCACCTACATCATTCACCAGGCCGAAGACGTCACGGAAAGCCTGCTCGAACAGGAATCCGCCGCGCTGCGCCTACGTGAGAGTGATGAGCGATTAAACGCGGCCCTACTGGCCTCCGGCACCGGCACCTTCTACTGGGACCTGCGCAATAACCGCCTGGACATGGATCTTCCCATGCAGCGCCTGTTCGGCTTGGAGGGTCTGACGACAGGCTGGCTCGACGATTTTCTCGGCCGGATTCATTCGGAGGACAGGGAAGCCATCGCACAGCAATGCGGGCGGTGCGCACGCTATGGTGACGACTTCGAGATGCAATTTCGGGTCACCCTGCCGGGCGGCACTGAGCGCTGGATCTTCGAAAAGGGCCAGACCTTTACCGACGCCCACGGCCGTCCGTCCTATATGGTCGGCGCCTGCCTGGATATCACCCAACACAAGCGCACCGAACGCGCGTTGTATCGCCTCAACGAGACACTGGAACAGCGCGTCAATGCCGAGGTTGCCGCACGCGCGAAGACTGAGGCAGCACTACGTCAGTCGCAGAAGATGGAAGCGGTCGGGCAGCTGACCGGAGGCCTTGCGCATGATTTCAACAATCTTCTGGCGGGCGTGATCGGCTCGTTGGAATTGCTTTCGCTGCGTCTGCAACAAGGTCGAAGCGAGGACCTGCAACGCTACATCCGCAGCGCGCTGACATCTGCCACTCGGGCGACCGCGCTGACCCATCGCCTGCTGGCGTTTTCGAGGCGGCAGACACTCGACCCGAGCCCCACGGAATTGAATGCGCTGATCGAAGGCATGATGGAGCTTCTGCAGCGCACCATTGGCCCAATGGTGAGTTATTCAACGCAGCTGTCCAGCGATCTATGGCTTACGCTTTGCGACACCAACCAGCTTGAGAATGCGCTGCTGAACCTGACCATCAATGCGCGTGATGCCATGCCGGATGGCGGCAAGCTGACACTGGTCAGCGAAAATCTGCGGCTGGACGAGTCCCTTGGCCAGGAGCTGGGATTGCAGCCCGGCGAGTACGTCGCACTGGGCGTACAGGATACGGGCGTCGGCATCCCGCCAGAAAAGCTCGGCTACGTCTTCGATCCGTTCTTTACCACCAAGCCGCTGGGCGAAGGGACGGGGCTTGGCTTGTCCATGGTCTACGGTTTCGCCAAACAATCGGGTGGCGGCGTGCGAATCGAGAGCACAGTGGGTGAAGGGACCAGCGCCTGGATTTACCTGCCCCGCTTCCATGGCCAGTCTGCCAGCTCGCATGCGCCCGCCAAAACCCACCTAACGCCCGCCTCGGTTGAAGGTCGGACCGTACTGGTCGTGGACGATGAACCCAACGTGCGGGCGCTGGTAACGGAAGTCCTGCAAGAGATGGGGCTCCATACGCTCGAAGCCGCAGAGGGCCCCAGCGCTCTGCGAATCTTGGAAAGCGATGCGCATCTGGACCTGTTGATTTCGGATATCGGTTTGCCAGGCGGCATGAATGGGCGGCAGCTCGCCGATGCCGCCCGGGCAAAAAGAGCCGCGCTGCAGGTGCTATTCATCACCGGATACGCTGAGGGCTCGGTGCTGCAGCGCAGCACCGCCCGGTACGACTATGAAGTGCTGACCAAACCGTTCACCATCACGGACCTTGAGGAAAAGGTCCGCACGATGCTGGAGCCGGGCCAGGAAGCGGAACCTCAGGCGTGTTGATGCGCCCAGGCCATCGTGGTGCGCATCAGACTGAGGAAATTGCGCTGTTGCCCTCCGCCACCCAACGCGCGATATCGACCCGGATACGCTTCTTGTCCAGCTTGCCGACGCTGGTTTTGGGAATGTCAGCGACGACGGCAATCTGCTGAGGGATCGCCCATTTATTGATTTGCCCTTGTTCCACCGCGGGTTCAAGAAAGCGCTGCAGGGCGCTCGCATCGAGCTGCTTGCCCTCACCGAGCACCACCAGGGCAAATGGCCGTTCACCCCATCGGTCATCCGGCACGCCAACGACCGCGACGTCACGCACCGCCTCATGGCGACTGATCAAGCCCTCCAGTGCCAGAGAAGAAACCCACTCGCCGCCTGTCTTGATGACATCCTTGATGCGGTCACGGATGTCGATATTGCCCATCTCGTCGATGGTGGCGACGTCGCCGGTATGCAGCCAGCCGCCAGCCCATAGCTCTTCGCTCTTTTCCGGATTGCCCGCGTAACCCTGCGTCAGCCATGGCGCCCGCAGCACCAGTTCGCCTTGGGACGTGCCGTCTTCCGGTAAGAAACTTCCATCCGGCGCCTGAATCGCAGCATCGACCAATACCACTGGGATGCCGGCCTTGAGCCGATAGTCGACCTGCACATCGTCGCTCGCCGCACGCAGCTCCTCATTAATATGCGCGCCGGAAATAAGCGGACAGGTTTCCGACATACCATAGGCCGCCACCAGCTGCATGCCGCAGGCTCGGGCCGATTCGTACAGACCGCGGGTCAGCGCACTGCCACCAATGGTGATCTTCCAGCCCGTGAAATCGGTGCCCTGCGCCGCCTTGGCTTTGAGCAGCATCTGCACGATGGTTGGCACGCAGTGAGAAAACGTTACCTTTTCCCGGCGCCACAGCTCGATAAGCAATTCAGGGTCGTAGCGTCCTGGATACACCTGTTTGAGGCCCAGCATCGTCGCCACATACGGCAGGCCCCACGCATGCACATGAAACATCGGCGTGATCGGCATGTAGACATCCCCAGCCGCCATCAACTGGGGATTTTCCCGACATCCAACCGTGACGGCACCGGCAAGCGTGTGCAGAACCAGCTGGCGATGGGTGAAATAAACGCCTTTGGGATCGCCGGTAGTCCCCGTGGTGTAGAACGTCGTCGCCACCGAATTTTCATCGAAATCAGGGAAGTCATAGCGCGGATCGGCAGCCGCAAGCAGGCTCTCGTATTCGCCGACGCAGTTGGGCAGATCGCTGTCCTTTTCCTCGGCATCGGTGATCAGCAGGGTCTTGTCTACAGTCGTGAGCTGCCCGGCAATCGCCTGATAGAGCGGCACGAACTCGCTGTTGACGAGCACAAAACGGTCCTCGGCGTGGTTCATGGTGTAAAGAATCTGATCGGGCGAGAGCCGTACGTTGATGGTATGCACCACCGCTCCAATCATCGGAATCGCAAACATGCATTCAAGGTATCGATGGCTGTCCCAGTCCATGACCGCCACGGTGTCGCCCGCCTTCACGCCCGCTTTGGTTAATACGTTGGCGAGCCGTGCGATACGCTCGCTTAGCGTCCGATAGTCGAAACGCAACTGATCGCGGTAGACGATCTCGCGGGTGCGCTCATAGCGCCGCCCCGACAGCAACAGGCTCTTTATCAGCAGCGGATACTGGTAGGCATTCGCTGCGGGCTTGATCACTCGTGTCTGCAACATAGGGCTTCCTGTTATTGATGTTATGAGATGCACACTAGGCGCTGTTGCCGGTCGCGCAAGACGGGCCGAACCATGCCACCTTCGCCAAGGACTACCGGCATCAGCGATTCAACACGCCGGGGCGGCATCGCGCATCGCAGCGTGCGACACCATCAGGCGATCTCGCTTGCCGCCAATCGAAGACCGAGGCCAATGAGTACTGCGCCCGTGACCCGGTCGAACCAATGGCCCATGCGGCTGAAACCGGCCCGTACGCGTTCCCGGCTGAACAGCCAGGCAACCAGACAGAACCAGAGCCCGGTCGCAAATGCCAGATATACCCCATAGCCTGCCTGAACCGCGAGTGGGGTATGGGGGTCGATAACAACGGTGAATAACGAAAGAAAGAACAAGGTCGCTTTCGGATTCAGCCCATTGGTGACGAAACCCACCGTAAAGGCACGGCGCGGCGCAAGAGCTTCGCCCGACGTTGAAGGAGCAAGCTCTCCGACCGCGTCCGGCTTGGCACGTAGCGCCTGGAACCCGAGATAGAACAGATAACCGGCTGCCAGCCACTTGAAGAGGTTGAACAGCACGATCGACTGCGAGACGATCAGGCCGATTCCGAGCAGCGAATACCCCACGTGCAGCAGGATGCCGCTGCCTACACCAATGGCCGTCCAGCTTCCGCTGCGCTGGCCGCGAATCACACTTTCCCGTACGACCACCGCAAAGTCGGGCCCGGGGCTGGCGACGGCAAGCAAATGCACCAGCGCCACGGTCAGAAACTCCGTCCAGTACATCAAGCAACTCCGTATTTCCGGGGCGGGTCAGCGCCCGCCGATTCATATGAGTAAAGTCCATGAGCAATCGCCGCGCCGTATTCCTTGATATATCGCCGCTTGACCAGGGCGACCTAGACCTGTCTCCACTGCGGTCAGCTTTCTCGGAGCTGACCTGCCATGAGCAGACCAGCGAAACGCAAATCATCGACCGGTTGAAAGACGCAGACGTCGCGATCGTGAACAAGATCGCGTTGGGCGATACCGAATTCGCCGCGTGCCCGGATCTCAAACTGATCCTGGTCGCCGCGACGGGCGTCAACAATATCGACCTCAAGGCCGCCCAACAGCGCGGTATCACCGTCTGCAACTGCCAGGCCTACGGCACTGCCACCGTGGCCCAGCACACCGTGATGCTACTGCTCGCACTGGCCACGCGGCTACCCGATTACCAGGGCGCCGTCGCTCGGGGCCGCTGGCAGGAGAGTGGCCAATTCTGTCTGCTGGACTTCCCCATCGTCGAGCTGGCTGGCAAAACGCTAGGCGTGCTCGGCCATGGGGAACTGGGCAGCGCCGTGGCGAAACTGGCCGAGGCGTTAGGCATGCGTGTGGTCACTGGCAACCTGCCCGGGCGCCCTCCGCGCGAAGACCGACTGGAGCTTGACGCCCTGTTGCCGCAGGTCGATGCACTGACGTTGCACTGCCCGCTTACGGAGCAGACGCGCAACCTGATCGGCGCTCGGGAACTGAAAATGATGAAACCATCCGCCTTCGTCATCAACACCGCGCGCGGCGGTCTTATCGATGAGCAGGCGCTAGCCGACACGCTGCGTAGCGGACACCTGGGTGGCGCCGCCACCGACGTGCTCACCAGCGAGCCGCCGAGCAATGACAATCCTCTGCTCGCCGCGGACGTGCCCCGTCTGATCGTGACACCGCATAGCGCCTGGGGCAGCCGCGAAGCGCGTCAGCGGATCGTCGGCCAGCTGTGTGAGAATGCCGAAGCGTTTTTCAATGGCGCGCCGAAGCGGACGGTTGGCTGACGCTCTGCGGTGAGGCTGCTAAGCTCGCCAGCTTTTGGCTGGAGGCATGATGGATCCCCGAAGCGAAGTACTGCTACGCCAGGCTGACCTGTTCCGCGGTGACCTGTTGCTGGCCGGCTTGCCGGCCGACGACCTGCTGGGCCAACTGCCTGCGGCCATTGGCTGGAGCTGGCACGCCGGGGCACATCAAACGCTGCAGGCTCGCTTCGACGGGCGCTGCACGTTCGGCGTCGCGCCTCCTGCGGCAGCTTTCGATGCAGCTGTGTTGTTCTTACCCAAATCTCGTGAATTGACCGATTACTTGCTTAACGCGTTGGCAGCCAGACTTCCGGGCCGCCCGCTGTATCTGGTCGGGGAAAAACGTGCCGGCATCGAGCGAGCGGCGCGGCAACTGGCGCCGTTCGGCGAGGCGCGCAAACTCGACAGCGCCCGCCACTGCCAGTTGTGGCGGGTCACCGTAACGAACAGCCCACCGCCCACAGAATTGCAAGCACTCGCGCAGCACTTCGAACTCGAGCTGGCGGACGGGCCGCTGCGAGTCGTCAGCTTGCCCGGCGTATTCAGCCACGGTCGGCTCGATCGCGGCACGGCCTTACTGCTGGACCAGCTCGATCGCTTGCCGGCTGGCCGGCTGTTGGATTTCGGTTGTGGCGCCGGGATCATTGGCGCATCACTGAAGAGGCGCTATCCAGAAAGCGAGGTGGTGCTGCTGGACGTCGATGCGTTCGCCGTCGAAAGCAGCCGCATGACCCTCGCAGCCAACCAGTTGGAAGCGCAGGTCATTGCGGGCGACGGCATTGACGCCGCACCGAACGACTGCGCGGCAATCATCAGCAACCCCCCGTTTCATCAGGGCGTGCACACCCACTACGAAGCGAGCGAAACGCTGTTGCAACGTGCCGCCAGCCATCTACGCGCCGGCGGCGAGCTACGCCTGGTGGCCAATGCATTCCTCAAGTATCCACCGTTGATACAGGCCCACCTGGGCCACTGCGAAACAGTCGTCAGTGCCGACGGCTTTCGCATCTACCGAGCCCAGCGCGGCTGACCGGTTCCGGGGGCCGGCTTGCAGAACGCGCCACGCTTGGGCACACTCGCCTCCGTCCTGGGGGAGTAGTCTCCGGTGAGCGCCCTGCTCGCCCGGCATGCGTCAACATACTTGGTCCACAGACCATGGTGCATGCGACCCGCGCAGCCTGCCTCGGCGGCTTGCGTCCGGTTTGACAAGACCCATGACACGTACACCTGACCTGGGGCGGGCAGGCGGTGCGTGTCATGGTGATTAGTCGACCCGCTCCCGCAAGGAAGTCCGTTGGAATCGTTCTACATCCCCACCCTGATCGTTGCGCTCGCCGAGATTGGCGACAAGACTCAGCTTCTCGCGTTGCTGCTGGCCGCCCGTTACCGCCGTCCGCTACCGATTATCTGGGGCATCGTCATTGCCACGCTGGCCAACCACGCTGCCGCCGGCGCCGTGGGCAACTGGGTCTCATCGCAGGTTTCACCCGCGGTTCTCAGCTGGGTGCTTGCGGCATCCTTTATCGCCGTGGCGTTGTGGACCCTGGTGCCGGACAAGCTGGAAGAAGATGAAGCCTCGCGCGGACGCCGTTTCGGTCCGTTCGTGGCGACGCTGATCGCCTTCTTCCTGGCCGAAATGGGCGACAAGACCCAAGTCGCGACCGTCATGCTCGCTGCCCAATATCCCGACTTCATTCTGGTGATCGTGGGCACTACGCTGGGTATGCTGATCGCCAACGTGCCGGTGGTGCTGGCCGGAAATTTCGCGGCCGATCGCATGCCACTTACGCTTATCCGTCGCATTGCTGCGGCAGGCTTCGCCGCGCTGGCGCTATATGCCGTCTATCAGGCGTTGAGTCTGAACGGTACGGTCCCAGTCTGATACGCAGCGCATATTGCTGCGCCTCGGGTGCTGGTAGAGTGCGGCTTCACCGCGTTCTGGCGGCATTTGAGGGGAGCAGGCGGTATGTCACCGGATGAACGTAAACGGCGTGTTCAACAGCATATCGACCTGAGCTGGAGCAAGGGTCGACTGGCGCTGGCCGAACAGCTGCAGAGCCGTTACTTCACCTATAAAAGCTCATTCATTGCGCAGCCAGTCAATAGCGCCGGCTTCGGCCTGATTGTGCGGGAAATCCGGCAGGCCATGCCGGATCTCGAGGTGGTGGTCGACGAATGCCTCAGTGAAGGCAACCGCGTGGTTACCTCGAGTACCCTGTTCGGCACATTGGAAAAAACAGTCTTCGGGCATGCTCCGAGTGGCAAGATCCTGACCGTCGCCGCGATGTCCATCTGGACACTCAACCCGGGCGGTGACATCGAGGAAATCAATACGCTTTTTGATCTTGAAAGTGCCCGTAAGCAGCTGGGCATGGAGACGCCCGTTCCGGTCCAACTGCCGCCCCACTGAGCCGTGTGGCGGCTAGCAGACCCTAGCGGCCCTGCTTGTACAACGGCATCACCTTCGGAATGTTTTCCTGTAATGCCTGAGTGCGGCTGCTCGACGAGGGGTGCGTGCTAAGGAATTCCGGCGGTGCCGAACCGCCAGCAGCGCCCATCTTCTTCCAAAGACTGACCGCCGCGTTGGGGTTGTAACCAGCACGTGCAGCCAGCTCCAGCCCAATCAAGTCAGCCTCGTTCTCATTACTGCGACTGTTGGGCAGCGTCATCAGGTATTGGACGCCCATATTGGCCAGGCCCAAGCTGCCGTCGCCAACGCCAAACGCGGAACCGATCTGCGTCGCCATCTGCACCCCATAGGCTTTGGACATCGCCTCCCGGCCGTGCTCTCGCAGCGCGTGCGCTATCTCATGCCCCATGACCGCAGCGATCTCGTCATCGGTCAGGTTCAGCTTCTCGATCAGACCGGTGTAAAAAATGATCTTGCCGCCTGGGCCGCAATTGGCGTTCAGCTCCGGGCTATCGATGACATTAACCTCCCAGTTCCATTGCGCCGCATCCGGGCGAAACGCGGGCACTTCGGCAATCAGGCGCTGGGCGATGGTGTTGACGCGCTTGGTGATCGCGCTGCTTTTCTCGAGCATCCCCTTCTGCGACGCCTCGCTCAGCGTTTGCTGGTAGGACTGGGCGTACATCTGATTGACTTGCTCGGTCGACAACATGCTGAACATGTACTGCTTGCGGTCGACCCCGACCGCGCCGCTACTGGTGGTATTGACCGCCTGGCAACCGGCCAGCGCGGAGGCTGCCAAAAATACGGCTAATGAATGCGGCTTTAACATGTCGCGTCTCCCATGGATTCTGCGCCGTATGCTAGAGCGAGCCCGTTCTCCGAGCAACACGCCGCGGCGTGCCGCCAGCCACAACCCGGTCACGCCAAGCGCCATCGCCGGGGCGTAGGAGAGGCGCAGGAGGCGCTCAGGACATATAGACCGGTGAGGACGGGAATCGGCGCGGTCTATAGCGCGCCGCTTTCGCTAATTCACGGGCGTCAGGCACTCCGGCGCATCCAGCTTGGGGTCGTTGACGAACGTCGCCAAGGCTCGCTCGCGTAGGGTCGGCTGCGGCGTGGCCAACAGTGCCTGCAACTCTGTGGGCGAGGTGGCAGGATCGAGCCAGGCAGTCATCGCAGCCTGGCCCAGCATCAATGGGCGTCGCTGGTTAGCGGCCGGTAAGGTGACCACCGCCGCGCTGAGGTACGTGTGGCCCGGCACCGGATAGGCTTCCCAGATCGCCGCGAAATAGACCAGCGAATCCTCCGCCGTCATCCAATAGGGCCGTTTGCGCGCGGTGCCGCGCCATTCGTAGAAACCGTTGGCGGGCAACACACCCCGGCGCAAGCGGAAGGCATCGCGGAACATCGGCTGCTCAGCCACCGTCTCCGCCCTCGCTTGTGCCGGGGTCCGAGTCAGGTCGGTTAGCCAGGCCGGGGTCAGCCCCCAACGGACACTGCTCAGCTGCAGCTTGTCCTCTAGCTGCCGTAGCAGCAGCACCGAAGCACCGGGCGCCAGGCTCCAATGCGGCTGTTGATCAGCAGGAAAGCCGGGCAACGAAGCAAAGGTCGAACTCCAGCGAAACAGGGCGTAGCGGCCACACATGGCAGGACTCATCGGAAGCGGATCGAAAACGGCGGCCTATCGGCAGCAACGAGGGCCGGCAGGCAGATGCCCGGCTAGCAGATGAGCTCGCCTGGGTAGCTTTCCGGCTCGTCGCCGGGCAGCGGCTCGGCGCCATTGTACTCAGCGATCAGCTGTCGTGCGCGCTCGGCCTGTTCATCGGCGACCATCAACCCGAGCAGTCCTGCGGCAGGAAGCTCGCCCACCGCACCGATCAAATGCCGACCAGTCAAATACGTTTCGATGCCCTCGGCGACCAGCATCCCGCGGAGCATCTCGGCCTCAAGCAGATCCCGAGGCTCGTATATCCGCTGCATTTATTCGTCCTCCCGCAGCACATCGAGTTGCCAGTCTGAGCCATCGGTCCGCAGATCGAAAACGATCGGCCTACAACACACCGGACAGTCTTCGATGTAGCGCTGGTCACCGCCACTGAGATCAAGCAGCGCCTCGACCCCTTCGCCGCAATAGGGGCATTGATAATCCTGTGATTCGAGCATCAGCGTCTCCCGAGTGACTTGCCGCTATAATCGCCGTCCAGTACGAGAGCCATGCGGCGCGTTGAATCGCCGGGCGGGCCCCTTTTTGGTTACCGCAGGGTGCGACACGCCAAAGGTTGCGACCAATCAGGCCAGACGACTCACGTCTGGTCATGTCTTGGCAGCATCAACGGTACGACCGCGTGGACGCCTACAGACCCAATATTGACCCCTGACATTGGGGGTTATTCAGTCGTATCCCTTACAGAGAGCATGATGGACGAATTCGAAGCCATCCGACCCTACGCCGACGCTGAAGTCCCTGCCGTGATGGCGAGACTGTTCGCCGACCGAGAGTTCCTCGACATTCTGGCGCATTTCCGCTTTCCTCGGCTCGCGGGCCCAATGGGCTGGATGCTTAAACCCCTGATAGCGCAACGCCTGCGGCGAGAGTTCGCCAGCATTCATTCGGTCGACACGCTGCAAGCGCGAATCGAGATGTACCTGGACCGCACGATCGAGCGCGCTACCGACGGCATCACCTACTCCGGTCTGGAAAAGCTCGAACACGGCTGCGCCTATCTGTTTTTGGCCAACCATCGCGACATCGTGATGGACCCGGCCTTCGTCAATTACGCGTTGTATCAAGCGAAGATGCGTACGCCGCGGATCGCAATCGGCGACAACCTGCTGCAGCGGCCCTTCGTCAGCGACCTGATGCGGTTGAACAAGAGCTTTATCGTGCGGCGCTCGGTAACCGGTCGCCGCGAAAAGCTCGCGGCCTATCAGGTCCTGTCCGCCTACATCAATCACTCGATTCGCAATGACGGCGAGTCGATATGGATTGCCCAGGCCGAGGGGCGAGCCAAAGACGGCGACGACCGCACCGACTCGGCCATCCTCAAAATGCTCCACATGAGCCGCAAAGACGACCCCTTCGCTGAAACCCTGTCAGCGCTACGGCCGACGCCGGTCTCGATCAGTTATGAATACGACCCTTGCGATCAGGCCAAAGCCCGCGAGCTATACATTCGCGCTACCACCGGCACTTACGTCAAGGCGCCGGGTGAGGATGACACCAGCATTGCGTTAGGGATCACTGGCTATAAAGGTCGCGTACACGTCAGTTTCGGCACGCCGATCACAGACGTCCCAGACGACCCTAAACTGCTCGCAACGGCTGTCGATCAGCAGATTCTCGGCGACTACCGTCTGTTTCCGGTCAATTATCTGGCGTACCGGATCTGGGACGGGCGCGACCCGGCACTCACAATCCCCGAACTCGTCGAGCTCTTCGACCGTGACGAAATCGCACGCGCTGAAGCGGAGTGGAGCAAGCGCTTGGCAGCTTGCCCGAGCGTGCAGCAGCCCTATCTCATCCAGCAGTACGCTACGCCGGTACGCAATCAGCACCGGCTGAGGGCGGGCTTAAGTCTCTAATCGCAACAAGTCTCCGGCGGAAATCAAACCAGTCGGGTAAGTGAAGACAGCAGCCAGGCCAGGCCGAGGCTGCTAAAGCCAAAACCATAGAAGAATCGGTCGATGCGCTGAGTAGCGGCCGCACCAGCATGCTCACCGAATACCGCGTGGCCGCCGCGAGCCAAGCCCACCGACTGACGCGCGAGCTGCCGGCGCCAGCGCGTCGCCAGCAGCAACCAGGCCCCTCCAAACGCGATGAGCAGCGCCATTGAATTGAGCAGGGGCGTCAAAGCTGCCAGCCGCGTAAGTTCGAACTGAAACAACAACCAAACCTCCACAAGACGTAAAAAAGCAGGCCTGTTCAGGCCTCGATCACGGCGCCGAAGTCTACCGAAGCGGGACGATGGGTTCTGCCACTTCCCGACCAAACGGAAGCTGACTGAGGGATGGCAATTTGCCGGGTATTTGCGCCATTTATGCAGATAGGTGCCGTCTCGATTGTTGACTTATAGTCGCGCCTGACTACACCCTCACCTTGCCTCGAAGAACCGAAATAGAGCGTGCGCCCGTCTTGAGCAACCGGGCGGGACTGCCGCGGAGTCGAGCAAATGGCAATTTGTAATCGTTGCGTCGATGACGCCGGTTACCGGGCTGCGACGGCCCGCTATCGCTTTCGTGGAAGTTGCCACCTGCGAACGCCGCGCTTACGGCATCGCTCGCAGGGAACCAGTTATCCAAGATCACAGGACCGAACCATGAATAAGAACAAATTGAAGACGGGGGCCCTCACACTCTCTTTGCTAGCAAGCGCCATGCTGGCAGGTGGGGCTATGGCAGCGGTATCCGAGTCGGAAGCGTCCAAACTGGGCGACAGCCTGACACCCATTGGCGCTGAGATGGCAGGCAATGCCGCCGGCACTATTCCGGCATGGACCGGCGGCCTGGCGATAGATGCTGCGACCGTCAGCAGCGATGGCTTCGTCGGCGACCCTTTCCCGAATGACAAACCGAAGTTCACGATCACTGCTCAGAACTTCGAGCAATACAAAGACAACCTGAGCCCTGGCCAGATCGCCATGCTCAAGCGCTACCCCGACACCTATCGCTTACCAGTCTTCGAAACCCGCCGCAGCGCGACCGTTCCGCAGCGCATCCTCGACGCCGCGAAGAAGAACGCAACACAGACCGAGCTGGTTCGTGGCGGCAACGGCCTGGCGAACTTTGATACGGCGATTGCCTTCCCGATCCCACAGGACGGCCTCGAAGTAGCCTGGAACCACATCACCCGCTACCGCGGTGGCTCCGCTCGTCGTGTCGTGGCCCAAGCCACGCCGCAGGTGAACGGTAGTTACAGCCTGGTCAAGTTCGTCGACGAAGTGGTCTACACCGACACGCTGCGCGACTACAACCCGGAGAAACACGGCAACGTGCTGTTCTACTTCAAGCAGCAAGTCACTGAGCCATCTCGACTCGCCGGTAACGTCTTGCTCGTTCACGAGACCCTGGACCAGGTGAAAGAGCCGCGCATGGCGTGGATTTACAACGCCGGACAGCGCCGCGTTCGTCGTGCACCCCAGGTGGCCTATGACGGCCCGGGTACCGCGGCCGATGGCCTTCGCACCGCCGACAACCTGGACATGTTCAACGGTGCACCGGATCGCTACGACTGGAAACTGGTCGGCAAGAAGGAGATGTACATCCCGTATAACTCCTATCGTCTGGACTCACCGACACTCAAATATGACGACATCATCAAGGCCGGGCACATCAACCAGGACCTGACCCGCTACGAGCTGCATCGTGTGTGGGAAGTCGAGGCGACCCTGAAGAGTGGTGAGCGGCATATCTATGCCAAGCGCCATTTCTTCATCGATGAGGACACTTGGCAGGCTGCTGTCATTGACCACTACGACGGCCGCAACACGCTGTGGCGTGTCGCCGAAGCGCACTCTCAATACTTTTTCAATGTTCAGGTACCGCTGTACTCAATGGAAACGCTGTACGACCTGGTCTCCGGCCGTTACCTGGTGATGGGCATGAAGAACGAGGAAAAGAACCCCTACACCTATAACTACGAAGCCACCTCCAATCAGTACACCCCGGCCGCCCTGCGCAACTCCGGCGTGCGTTGATCCCTAACGCTGCGACCCATGAAAACGCCCCGCCTCGTCGGGGCGTTTTCTTTTCTGCTGCGCCTGCCGGGATTACTCACGGGCGCCATCAGCACGAAAAGCCTGAAGGCGTGCATATCATGGTTATATTACGGCAACGGCGCACACAGCTATCACCCCGTTAGCGCCTCAGAAATTGCCTTCCATCATCAGCACAGCCCTACCGGTGAGTTCCGCGCTCAGCGGTGCCGATCTGTTCAACACTCCGGGGATGGCCGGGCCGCAACCGGCCGCCTACTGAAACAAAAAACCCGCCAGCGCGGCGGGTTTGTATTGCAACGAAGCTCGCTCGTTGCATCGACTTACTGGGCCAATACCTGTCCGATGTTCTGGTCGCGGAAGGCACGGCTTAGCGCATCGCTTAACACTTCAGTCACGAGCTTGGTGTTGGTCTGCTCGTTCGGCGCCATCCCGAAGCGCTGATTCAGCGAAGCGCCGTAGCGACCGGTATAACGGCGGCCGCCGTTTTGTACTTCTACGCGGAATGTCGCGCCGATAGTCGCCTCGGTGACATAGAGGCCTTCCTTGGGGGATTGGTATTTCAGCTCAGCCAGCGTCAGGGTCAGCTGAGGCGCGTTATATGCGTTGGGTGACGGCGTGAAGCCGAGCAATCGCACTGCAGCTTCAGCCTGCGCCTGAAGTTTGGGCACTACCTTATCCTTCGGCACGATCACAGCGCTGGTTTCCGGATACAAGCCGCCACGGGTTCCTAGCGTGGGCGATGGCCGTCCATCCACCACTCGCACCGATACGGGCTGCCCTTGTCCGACGGGGTTGATGGTACCGGTGATCTTTGGATTGGGGTCGAGCTGTTGCGGGCTATGGGCGCAACCAGCCAGAGCCAGAGCCGATGCGGCGGCAAGACTGAACAACAGGCGTTTCAGCATGCTGTCTTACTCCAGGTTAGGGATGATGGCCCGCAGTATAACCAGCGCTGCATTCACCTGACAGCGGCCAGGGAAAACAGCCTCGGACAGAACGCGGGCCCGTCATCGAACGGTAACGCCAGCGTGCGATAACGTCCCGAAACATTCGGAAGCTGTCCATGCGCCTGCTGACCGTGTTCTTTCGGCGCCCTCCAAGACGCCACTACGCGTTGCTTGATGAGCACCGTCGTTGCCTTATGCTGATGACCGCTCCACAGTCGCCGCGCGGCGAACGCTGGGTTGAAATCAACGAGATTCGCTTGAGCTGGATCGGGCAGGTACTACCGCAGCAGGCGCTTCAACGCCATGGCTCAGCCACCTAATAAGCCATGGCTCAGCCACCCAATAAAAAGCCGCGCAGCTTGTGAAAGCAGCGCGGCTCTTGATGGCCCAGTAGGCCCAGTAGGCCAGTGGTACGCTTAGTCGGCGAGACCCAGGCGCTTGTCGACCATCATAGCCACCTCTCGATACGCGACCGGGTCGGCTTCAAGCACCTTTTCGCGGGCCGGGAAGATTTCGTCGAGCTTTTGGCTCCACCCTTCGCTCTTGGCCTGCTCAGGGAAGCAGCGTTCGATCAGATCGAGCATGATGGGCACTGTGACAGAGGCGCCCGGAGAGGCACCCAACAGCGCGGCGATGGAACCATCCTTGGCCGAGACCAGCTCGGTGCCGAATTGCAGAATGCCGCCCTTTTTGGGGTCTTTCTTGATGATCTGCACGCGCTGCCCGGCCACTTCCAGACGCCAATCCTCAGCCTTGGCTTCTGGGTAGAAACCACGCAAGGTTTCCAGGCGATCCTCCATAGATTGCCGGACTTCCTTGATCAGGTAGCGCGTCAAGTCCATGTTGTCGCGGGCTACGGCAAGCATTGGTTTCAGGTTGCCCGGGCGGATCGACATGGGCAGATCGAGCGGCGAGCCGTGCTTGAGAAATTTCGTCGTGAAGCCGGCGTAGGGGCCGAACAGGAGGGATTTCTTGCCGTCCACGACACGGGTGTCCAGATGCGGAACGGACATCGGCGGTGCGCCAACGGCGGCCAGACTGTAGACCTTGGCCTGGTGTTGTTTGACGATCTCCGGATTGTCGCAACGCAGCCATTGACCGCTGACCGGGAAGCCGCCGTAGCCCTTGCCTTCCTCGATATCGGACATCTGCAGTAGCGGCAACGCCGCCCCACCTGCGCCAAGGAAGACGAAGCCGGCATCGAGCTCGCGATTGCTGCCGTCACGCGTATTCTTGATCTCGACGCGCCAGCCTTTGCCATGGCGCGCGAGGCCTGTGACCTTCTGGTAATAGGACATCTTCACGCCAGGCTTGGCTGCGAGATAGTCCAGCATCTGCCGGGTCAGCTCGCCGAAGTTGACGTCAGTGCCATTCAGCGCACGGGTAGCCGCGATGGGCTCGTCAACAGGCCGGCCCGGCATCATCAGGGGCATCCACTCTTCCATCGTCGCGCGGTCTTCGGTGTAGACCATGTTCTCGAAGGCGTGGTGCGTCTTCAGCGCGTTGAAACGGCGCTTGAGGTAATCAATGTTCTTGGTACCACGAACGAAGCTCAGGTGCGGTACGACATTGAGGAAGTCACGCGGGCTGCCAAAGCCTTCACGGCCGGTCAGATAGGCCCAGAATTGCTTCGAGACCTCAAACTGCGTGTTGATCGTGACCGCTTTCTTGATGTCGATCGAACCGTCTTTGCTGTCCGGCGTGTAGTTCAGCTCACACAGACCAGCGTGGCCAGTGCCGGCATTGTTCCAGGGGTTCGAGC
The DNA here is from genome assembly GCF_019880365.1 of Pseudomonas sp. DNDY-54. Lineage (NCBI taxonomy): Bacteria > Pseudomonadati > Pseudomonadota > Gammaproteobacteria > Pseudomonadales > Pseudomonadaceae > Pseudomonas > Pseudomonas sp. DNDY-54. The sequence continues at coordinate 984,137 of NZ_CP082271.1, read as the reverse complement.
TCTCAACAGCTCCAGACTCCTGCAGTTCTACAATTTCCAGCCTGATGTTGGGATCGAGCTCTTTAAGCAGTACGGCCAGAGTCGCACTCATGATGCCGGCTCCCACCAACACCAAATCCACGGCTTCGCTATCGTGTTGCGTCATCAACGCGTTCTCCAGAATCACAGCATTAAACTGTCACGACCGCAGTACGCGATCGTGTAGAACCACCAGCCAGGCGGCTGGAGACGGAGGGGTCTCCAAACCGCTGCTCGGGCTTGTGCCCGAAGGTAGACACCTGTGGCGTCTACCCGCTGTCGGGAGAAAGGCTTTTGGCCTCCTCCCTCTCGCTCCGATGCCTCCCGGAGCAGGGCCACGGGCCTAGGCTCAACGGGATGCGTGCAGCAAGAAAATCCAGTGTGTGACTGCCGTTTACTCAGCCGGGTCATACGATGTCGCGTCGCCGCGGCACGCTTCAGCCAGTGCGTTTGGCCTCAGCCGCGAGCCGCCTTTATCAACTCTACATAAGGTTCGGCTTGGCGCTGGTCGGCGATCAGGGCGACGAAATCCCGCCCTTTGGCGTCTTTGGCATTCAGGTCGTATCCGGCTTCGACAAAAAACCCGAGAAAACGCTCGAAGTCATCGACACGCAAGCCACGATAGGCCTTGATCAGCTTGTGCAACGATGGCGGGGTCTCGTCAGCCGGTTCCGGCTCGAGAAACAGCTTGATCGATTCGTCGCTGATCTCTTCGCCGATCACCTTCTTCTTGTCTTTGCGCATGGTTTCTCCGGTCCGACGGGGCCTTACGGGGGCGGCAGTTTACTCCGCGAGGCGGGCGCACTCAACGCGACATGCGCCGTTGCGACCAAGGTCGTACGCGAAAATCCTCGATTCGTCACCGATGCTGCGTTCGGGCAGGCCTCGTCATCGAGCTGCGTGCTTATACTGGCGCTTTGCGCACAAGGAGTGTCTGCCATGAACGTTCCGCCGCTGTTCGCCGCCTGGCGCCAAACTCTGCGATCGGGCTACGGTGGCCGCGAACTGCGCGGCGACATCGTCGCGGGCCTGACGGTTGGGATCATCGCGATTCCGCTGGCCATGGCATTGGCCATCGCCGTGGGTGTTGCGCCGCAACATGGGCTGTACACCGTGCTCGTTGCCGCCCCGCTGATCGCCCTGACCGGTGGCTCACGGTTCAACGTGTCCGGCCCAACCGCTGCGTTCGTGGTGATTTTGCTGCCGATTACTCAGCAGTTCGGCATCGGCGGGTTGCTTCTTTGCACGATGCTGGCGGGGCTGATTCTGATTGCGCTGGGGCTGCTGCGTGCCGGAAAGTTGATTGCATTCGTTCCCTATCCCGTCACACTGGGATTCACCGCCGGCATCGGCATTGTCATCGCAACCTTACAGCTCAAGGATGTACTGGGGCTGACGATCGCCGAGCAACCCCAACACTATGTTGAGCAGCTGGGCCTGTTAACCCGGGCACTGCCCAGCGCACAAGCGGGTGACGCCCTTGTCGCAGCGCTCTGCTTGGCCGTGCTGATCATCTGGCCACGGCTGGTGCCAAAGGTGCCTGGCCATCTGGTGGCGCTCGTCGTCGGCGCGCTGGCAGGCATGGCGCTGGAGTCCTCCGGACTCGCCGTGGCGACGCTAGGGGAGCGCTTCAGCTACATGGTCGATGGGGTGTCGCATCCGGGCATCCCACCGTTTCTGCCCGACTTCGACTGGCCTTGGCTATTGCCCGGCCCAGACGGACAACCGCTGACATTGAGCTTCGACCTGCTTCATGAGCTGTTAGCGCCGGCGTTCGCCATTGCCATGCTCGGTGCCATTGAATCGCTGCTCTGCGCCGTGGTCGCCGACGGTATGACCGGCAGCAATCACGATCCAAATGCCGAGCTACTGGGTCAAGGGATCGGCAACCTGGTGGCCCCGCTGTTCGGCGGCATTACCGCCACCGCAGCCATCGCCCGTAGCGCAACCAACGTGCGAGCCGGGGCCTCCTCGCCGCTGGCAGCCATTATCCATGCCGCCGTGGTGCTGGTCGCAATCCTGTGGCTGGCACCCCTGTTCAGCTATCTGCCGATGGCCGCTCTGGCGGCATTGCTGCTCATGGTGGCCTGGAACATGAGTGAAGCCCCTCACGTCCTCAAGACGCTGCGCATCGCCCCACGCAGCGACGTGTTGGTCCTGCTTACCTGTCTGATTCTGACGGTATTGTTCGATATGGTGCTGGCGGTCGGCGTCGGCCTGTTGCTGGCTGCTGGGCTGTTCATCAAGCGCATGAGCGAGCTGACCGACACCACCAGCCTGCGCCACGGCCAGAGTCAATTGCTGCAGGATCTGCCCGATCATGTCGCCGCCTACGCGATTCGCGGCCCGCTTTTTTTTGGCGCGGCCGAGAAAGCGTTAAGTGTGCTGCGACGGTTCAATCCAGATGTGAAAATCGTCATCGTCGACATCAGCGGCGTGCCGATGCTCGACATGACCGCCTTGGCCGCGCTTGAGAACGTCCTGCTGGACTACCGGAAGCAGGGCATCGCCCTGATCTTATCCGGCAGCAATGCGCGGTTAAGGCTCAAGCTGCGCCGCGCCGGCATTCACCAGCTTGAGGGGCAGCTTTACCACGTGCGCACTCTTTCGCAAGCGCGGGAGAAAGCCTTGCGCCTGTTACCAGACGCTCCAACCGAGGTGACACGCTGAAGCTGCGCTAATCAGAGGTGAGGGCGCGGCCCTCACGCCCTCATGCATTGGCTAGCCAGTATGCTTCTGCAGGTTAGCCATCATTTCCTTTAGCGCTTCCATGTTGTCCGCGGGATGCGCGGCGTTCTCGAAATCGCAGATTTGCTGCCAGCTCGCGGCGACATCCTCGGCATCGAAGCCCGCCTTCGGATCGAAGCCGACCCCCAGACTGCGCTCCCAACGCACCTTGCCCATCCAGCCGCCGCCCACCTCAAACAGGCCAGAGGTTTCCTGGCATTGCTCGCTCGCCAGGTACACCACAAGCGGACTGACCAGCTCGGGCTTGAGCTGCTCGAAGACTTGCGGCGGGATCAGCCCTTCAGTCATGCGGGTACCGCCAGTTGGTGCAATGGCGTTGACTAGAATGTTGTTTTTACGGCCTTCGAGCGCCAGGGTGCGGGTCAGCCCATACAGCCCCAGCTTCGCCATGCCGTAGTTGGACTGGCCGAAGTTGCCGTAGATACCGGAGGTTGAGGCCGTGAAGATTACGCGGCCATAACCTTGCTCGCGCATATGCGGCCAGGCGGCCCGCGTGACTTTGTAAGCCCCTTCGACGTGAACGCGGTAGACAAGATCCCAGTCGGCATCGTCCATCTTGTGAAACGTCTTGTCGCGCAAGATTCCCGCGTTGTTCACCACCACGTCGATGCGACCGAAGGTGTCGAGGGCGTGCTGCACGATGCGGTCACCGTCAGTAACCGAATCATGGTTTGCTACCGCAGTACCGCCGGCCTGGCGGATTTCGTCCACGACGCGATCAGCGGCCGAACTATTGGCGCCCTCTCCCTGAGCGCTGCCGCCAAGATCGTTGACCACCACCTTGGCGCCATGGCGGGCGAACAGCAGCGCGTGGGCGCGGCCAAGGCCACCACCTGCGCCGGTCACGATTACGACCTTGTCTTCGAAGCGGATGGCTTCACTCATTCAGCATTCCTCCAGAACATTATTATTGGATGACGTTGCAACGATCGTTGGAGTGTCGGGGAGGCCATGCCCGGGTCACAATCAAAGAGCCGCAAATGAATGCCCCGGCATAACGCCGAGGGATGATGCGCTCGATGCTCGGCCGAGTGGCTGTCGCATGCAGGCTCCTGCACATGCCGCCATGCATCGCCAGCGCTCGGATGGCTATTTTTTATACGACTTACTGCAGCCCAGGCGAACCGGGCGTGTTGCACTCATCTCCCCATCTTATCCACAGAACGCCCCACAGCTTTAAGGGATAACTTCGACACGTGCGCGCCCAAGCTTTGAGTGCGCACCTGTCTCTGAAATAAGCCTCTATTCAATGAGTTACTCGATACGCGGTCGATCTGATCAAGATTTGATCAGCAAGCGCGAGCCGATGCGCAGCGGGGCCTGGCGCTGACTTCCCTCAGCTTATCCACAGAACACTGCACAGCCGTTGGGGATAATCAACCGATATGCCTATCGTGGCTATACCCAGAAACTAAGAGCGACCTCTCCTGCCTGAGCGATACCTTCCATTCAGCAATCCACACCGGAGGTAATTCATGTCCAGCTTCGTTCTGTTCCAAACGATGTTCGCCAATTACGCGCTCGCCGCTGCCGGATGACTGGCGAGCGGCGAAGGAGCGGCCCATATCACCGCGATCGACAGCATTCAGCGGCTTCCTTGACCGCTGCTCAAAAAACGAACGTACCCGCGCAGACCAACAACCATGCCGGTCAAGGCATCTTAGCCAAACGTTATCCACAGAGCCTTCCACAGCAATCCTGGATAAGTCGCCCCTTCGCCGCTTACCCCATACTTCTTCGCTCCAAAATCGAATGCAATGACCTGAACCGAGACGCCTACCCGTGATTTAACCTATCGCCTGCACCACTGATCAAAGCGTAACCAGCCGGTCTAATCACTAGTGCCGCGCGGTCTGCAGCAGTCAGCCCAACGGTTATCCACAGAACGCTGCACAGATATACGGGATAACTGGACGAACTCCGATGCTTCAGCCGGTTCCAAACAATTACCTACCGATCGCCCGGAGCGCTTTATGCTTGACCTGTTTCTATCCGACATCCGTCGCACCCTGTGGGCAGGTGCAGAATGAGCGCATTTCTGGGGCTGGTTCTTGTAGCGTTCATTTGCTTCGTTTTGGTTTTTTTCATCAAGCAGCGGCAATACAACCACCCCGCCTTGCGCATGCCCTACCAGCTGAAGCGTCCTTTCTTTGAGCCAAGCGAAGGCGAACTGCTGTCGATGCTCCAGCAGGCAGTCGGCGAGGACTATCTGATCCTGTGCAAGGTGCGCGTGGCCGACGTGGTTGAAGTCACCGCGATACCCCGCCGTGCCCCGTGGTATCAGGCCGTCAATCGCATATCAGCGGCGCGTTTTGACTTTCTGCTATGCGATCGCCAAACGCTCGAGCCCCGCTGCGCCGTCGAGATGGAACAAGCCTCCGACACCAATGCGTTCCTCGATGAGCTTTGCCAAACCATCGAGTTGCCGCTGGTGCGGCTGACGCCAGAAACGGCCCGTGCCTATGGCGAAGTTCGTACCGCGATCGACCAGGCGACATCAGCCGTACCCGCTCGGTGAGCACGCGAGCGAGCATCAAGCCGGAACAGATCAACATCGACGCTCGCCGGCGGCGACTGAATACCGCCGAGCTGCCTTGGGACCGACATCGCCACAGCGGCATACCCCCTCGCTCCGGCCAACACCGATGAGCAGTGTGGAAGCCACCAGACAGAAGGAGTCGCCAGTGGGTGGTTTGCTGCGCAATGCATTGACGCTGCTTTTGGCGCTGTTGAGTCGCGAGCGCAAGTCGCCTGACCAGACGCTAACCGCCGGATTCCTGGTGACCCCACTGGATGTTGGCATTGCCAAGCTCAAGAGCGACCGCTACCTGCGCCTGACCGAAGCAGCACAAATCGATTTTCTCGCTCGAACCGGTGTGTTCGGCCGGCTGGTACGACTCAGGTATGCCTTCGTCAACACTTCAGTGTTGATCCGGTTTTCGGCACCGGTCACGCTCTTCAGCTGGATGAGGATCGAATCGCGGGTGGTTTATCACGATGCACGCGTCTCGTATCTCGAACATGTCTTTCTCAGCGGAACGACCCGCTGCGCCTGCGTCTTGGTAAAAATGAAATTCAAACAAGGGCACCGCACGATCGACCCCGCTGAGCTCTTCGGCAACGCGGGGGCGCCCCATAAGCCAGCGTTTTTGCAGGCATGGGACGACACGCTTGCCCACACCTGGCCATGACCGACAACCGGAAAGCCCCGAACATGAGATCGACATGCTGTTGAAAACCCGCCTTTCGGCGCTCTTCGATCTGGCCTCGCGGCTGATCCGCCGCTATCCGGGCACCGTGGCGCTATTCGGGTTCTGCTCGGGCCTCGCCAGTTTTGTGCTGGTCGAGCGACATGCTGGGCTGGCAAAGGTCATCGCGGCGATCATGCTGGTCAGCTGGCTCTGGCTGATGCTGGAAAACAGCCTGAGGCTCGGCCTGGAGCGAAGATTCGGCTGGAAAGTGCCGCCTCCCCTGCTGCGCTACATCACCCAGATGGTTCACCAGGAAAGTCTGTTCTTTATCATCCCGTTCTTCTTTATCACCACCACCTGGAACAGTGGCCAGGCCGTGTTCACTGTCATATTGGGCGCCGCAGCGCTGATTTCCCTGGTCGATCCGCTGTACTACAAATGGCTGGCCCCGCGCCGCTGGGTCTACCTGGCGTTTCATGCGCTGACCTTGTTTGCCGTCCTGCTCACGGCGCTGCCGATCATTTTCCACCTGTCGACACCGCAGAGTTACCTCTGCTCGCTGGTTATCGCTGTGCTGCTGGCGTTACCCAGCCTCCGAGGTCTGTTTCCTGAGTGGAATTGGAAAAGCCTGGTTGCTGTTCCGTTATTGGCGCTCGTCGTCGGCCTTCTTGGCTGGATGGGCCGCACCTGGGTCCCGCCTGCAACGCTGTGGCTCAATGATGTCGCGGTGACGATGAGCATCGACGATGCGTCGCGAAAACCCGGCAATCGCCTGCGGCAGTTAACCAGTTCTGAACTGCATGGAAACGGTCTTTATGCATTCACGGCAATTAACGCGCCGCGGGGGTTGAAAGAACGCATCTATCACGTGTGGGAGCACAACGGCCGACGCGTTGAGCGTATCCCGCTGGAGATAAGCGGTGGGCGCGAAGCGGGTTATCGCGCGTGGACGCACAAGCGTAATTTTCCGCAGAAGGCTGAAGGTCGCTGGCGTGTGCGGGTGATGACCGAAGCCGGTCAGATGATCGGCATGCTGCGCTTCGAAGTCACCCAGTGAACCGGCGCTCGCGACTTGGATCGAACCTCAGACACACGTAATCGCGGAGCTAGCGGGGGCAATCATGGAATGGTGGGAGGTGCTGGGCCACACCGTTGCATCAGAGTTTTCCGACATCCCTGATCTGGAGCACGGCATTCGCGTGTCGATCCGACTGCTATTGGCCATCGCGCTTGGCGGCGTGCTCGGCTATGAACGGGAGTACAAAGGCAAAGCCGCTGGGCTGCGTACCCACATGCTGGTAGCCCTCGGCGCTGCACTGTTCGTCCTGGTGCCGCTGGAAGCCGGCATGCCGCTTGAGGATCTGTCGCGAGTGATGCAGGGCATCATCACCGGGATCGGTTTTCTTGGAGCCGGCACTATCCTCAAAGGCAGCTCGCAACAGGATGTCAAAGGCCTGACCACCGCCGCGGGCATCTGGCTGACCGCCGCCATTGGCGTCGCGACCGGCCTGGGCCATGAATCCACCGCGGTACTCACGACAGGCTTCGCACTGGTGGTGTTCTTGCTGATGCCGAAACTGGAACAGCATGCCGCTGTGAGTGCGCGGCGAGACCGAAAGCAGGGCCGTGACGGCGACCAGAACCCCTGATCCAGCGCAACGCCGCCCGCCACAACAGGAGTCGCCCATGTCACCCCGCTATGTTTGTCTACTAGGCGCTGTGCTGGTCACACTGACCGGCTGCGGCGACACCGCCAGTCTGCCGGTTCAATCAGGCTACGGACCCGACCCAGCTCTTCCGGAGCCGCACCAAACACTGCTACCCACCGTCAATATCGCCAAGGCTACCGGCTGGACGGAGGGCGCGAAGCCACACGCAGCGCCGGGCTTTCGTGTCGAAGCCTTCGCGACTGCCCTCGATCACCCGCGCTGGTTGTACGTGCTGCCCAATGGCGACGTGCTGGTGGCCGAAAGCGATGCGCCACCCAAGCCTGAGAGTGGCGGTATTCGCGGCTGGATCATGAAAAAGGTCATGGCTCGCGCCGGCTCGGGCGGCAAAAGCGCCAACCGCATCACCCTTCTACGCGACAAGGACGGCGACGGGACACCGGAACAGCGGACGGTTTTCCTCGAAGGGCTGAATTCACCCTTCGGCATGGCGCTGGTTGGCGATCAGTTCTATGTCGCCAATACCGATACGCTGCTGCGCTTTCCCTATAAAGAGGGCACCACTCGCATCGAAGCCGTAGGTGAAAAGGTCGTCGACCTGCCGGCCGGCCCGATCAATCACCACTGGACCAAGAACGTAATCGCCAACAAGGACGGGACGCGCCTGTATGTCACCAGCGGCTCGAACAGCAACGTCGCCGAGAACGGCATGGAAGCGGAGGTGAATCGAGCCGCAATATTGGAGATCGATCCCGAACAGGAGACGCTGCGCTTATTCGCCTCAGGGCTGCGCAACCCCAACGGGCTGGCGTGGCAGCCAGACAGCGGCGAACTCTGGACGACGGTAAACGAACGCGACCTGATCGGCAGCGATCTGGTGCCGGACTACATGACCTCGGTGCAGGATGGCGGCTTCTATGGCTGGCCTTACAGCTATTTTGGTCAACATGTCGACGAGCGGGTGGAGCCACCGCGACCGGATCTGGTGGCGAAGGCGTTGGTACCGGATTACGCGCTGGGCGCCCATACCGCTTCGCTTGGCCTGGCGTTTTATGAGGGATCGCGGCTACCCGAACGCTATCGCAACGGCGCATTCATTGGCCAGCACGGCTCCTGGAACCGCAAACCCCGCAGCGGCTACAAGGTCGTGTTCGTCCCCTTCCGGGCCGGCCAGCCGAGCGGCGAGGCCGAGGACATACTCACCGGCTTCGTCAGCAGTGATGAAGAAGCCATGGGCCGCCCCGTGGGCGTTGCCATCGACCGCACCGGCGCAATTCTGGTGGCCGACGATGTGGGGAACACCATCTGGCGAGTGACGCCCATCGGCCGTTGATGGACGTGTGAGCTTGAGCTGATCGCATCGCGGCTAACCCGCCGAAACGACCCGCCACCGCTCACTCCCGCATCACCACAGGCAATGGGTGCGCGAGCCGGATTTCGTCCGGCGACAGCACAACGCCATACGCCAGCACCTCGACGCCCGAGGCCTGTGCGTCGTGCAACGCAGCGGCATACTGCGGGTCGATCTCACTTGCTGGGCGTACCGCCTCGACGCCGGTCAGGTTCACACAGTACAGCTGCACCGCGCGCACGCCGTCCCGCGCCAGCGCCGCCAGTTCGCGCAGGTGACGCGCGCCGCGGGTGGTTACCGCATCCGGAAAGGCGGCAACGGCGGTATGACCAAAGCCCAACGTCACGCTTTTCACTTCAACGAACGCCGGCCCAGTGGGGTAGTCCAGACGGAAATCCACCCGGCTATTTTCAACGCCATACGCCACCTCACGCTTCAGCGCGGTGAAACCGGCCAGCTCCGTGATCACCCCGGCGAGCAATGCCTCCTCGACCAATCGGTTGGCGCGGGCCGTATTGACGCACGCCAGGCGCCCCTGCGGTGTTTCCACTATCTCCCAGGTACCGGGCAGCTTGCGTTTGGGATCGTTATTGCGCTGAAACCAGACCCGCGCGCCCTCCCCCATGCAGTTGAGCATCGAGCCGGTATTCGGACAATGGATACACAGGTGCTCGCCAGCATCTGTGACCACGTCGGCGAGAAAGCGCTTGTAACGCCGGACGAGCCGGCCCTGCTCGAGCGGCGTGGTAAACCGCATCAGCCTTTCCAGCTCCGCAGACCATGAGCAATACGCTCAACGGCCTGCTGCAACTTCGGCAGATCCTGGGTATAGGCGAACCGGACATGGTGCCCAGCCTGATGGCGTCCGAAATCGAGCCCCGGGGTAATCGCCACGAACTGGGTTTCCAGCATGTGCTGGCAAAAGGAATAGGCGTCGCCCCCGAACGCACTGATATCGGCGTACAGATAGAAAGCACCTTCAGGCTCCACGGCAATTCCAAACCCCAATTCGCGCAAGGCAGGCAACAGGAAGTCCCGACGGCGCGCGAACTCGGCCCGGCGCGCTTCCAAGATTTCCAGCGTGGCCGGCTCGAAACAGGCCAGCGCGGCATGCTGGGCCATGGTCGGTGCACTGATGTAGAGATTCTGCGCGAGCTTCTCCAGCTCGCTCACAGCCTCCGGCGGTGCGACTAGCCAGCCGAGACGCCAACCCGTCATGCCGAAATACTTCGAGAAGCTGTTCAGTACGAAGGCGGCATCGTCCACTTCCAGCACGCTGGCCGCATCGGTGCCGTAGGTGAGGCCATGGTAAATCTCATCCACCACCAGATGGCCGCCGCGCCCTTTCAATGCCGCGGACAGGGCCGCCAGTTCATCCCGTGACAGCAACGTCCCCGTGGGATTGGCCGGCGAAGCGACCAGCGCACCGACGCTGTCCTTGTCCCAATACCGCTCCACCAGATCGGGCGTCAATTGGTAGCGAACGTCGGCGCCCACCGGGACCAGCTGCGCGGCGCCTTCGATCAGGCGCAGAAAGTGCCGATTGCACGGGTAACCAGGGTCCGCCAGGAGCCAGTGCTTGCCGGGGTCGACCAGCAAGCTGCTCGTAAGAAGAAGCGCACCGGATCCGCCGGGAGTAATCAGCACCCGTTCGGGGTCAATAGACAGTTGGTATCGCGTGGCGTAGAAACCGGCAATCGCTTCACGGAGTTGCGGCAGGCCGCGGGCTGCGGTGTAGCGGGTGTGACCCGCTGCAAGGGCAGCCTGGCCGGCCGCGACGATTGGCGCGGCAGTAGTGAAGTCCGGCTCACCGATTTCAAGGTGAATCACATCACGTCCCGATGCCTGAAGTTCGTTGGCACGCGCCAGCAATGCCATGACATGAAAGGGTTCGATTGCACGACTACGCGCGCTATATGACGAGGTCATTTGACCGTCCCGATGAGTACAAAACGTGAATTCTACCGAAGGTCCCTCTCACACCACAGCCACCGTGATATTCGGGAGTAGCGCACCCCGATACGATCTGGTAAGTTCGCCCGCTTGCAGCCGCAGGGCCGGCACGGGCCGGCAGAGGGATTACACTATCCTGCGCAATGGACATAGCGAGAGGCGTTCATCCATGCCCATTACCAAAACGACAAATAGCAACCAACTGATTCGCGCCTTCGTGCCCTACAAAGAGTCCAAGGGCGAGGAGTACATGAGCGACAAGATGCGCGCTCATTTCACCGGCATCCTCAACAAGTGGAAGCTGGAGCTGATGGAAGAAGTCGATCGCACTGTGCATCACATGCAGGACGAAGCGGCCAATTTCCCTGACCCGGCGGACCGCGCCAGCCAGGAAGAAGAGTTCAGTCTGGAGCTGCGTGCCCGCGATCGCGAGCGCAAGCTGATCAAAAAGATCGACGAGACGCTGCAGCTGATCGAAGACAACGAATACGGCTGGTGCGATTCCTGCGGCGTTGAGATCGGCATTCGCCGTCTGGAAGCCCGTCCCACCGCCACGCTGTGCATCGACTGCAAGACGCTGGCGGAGATCAAGGAAAAGCAGATCGGTTCCTGATCCCGAACGGGGCGCTTCGGCGCCCCGCTTCATTTCAGGCATCTTCTCCCGCCGCACCCCGCCTCGCTGATTCTTCACCCGAGCCGGCCCGCCATGCCCCCAACCGTTACGCCCTCTTCAGCCTATGTCGGTCGCTTCGCCCCGACACCTAGCGGCTACCTGCATTTCGGCTCGCTGACCGCTGCCCTCGCCTCTTATCTCGACGCCCGCGCCGCCGGGGGCCGCTGGCTGCTGCGCATGGAAGACATCGATCCGCCACGGGAGATGACCGGCGCACAGCACGCCATCCTTCAGGCACTGGAAGCCTACGGGTTCGAGTGGGATGGGCAGATGGTGCGCCAGAGCGAACGCCTGGACAGTTACAACGCCGTGGTTGATCGTCTTAGACAGGACGGCCATGCCTACGCCTGCAATTGCTCGCGCAAGCAACTTGAGCCCTTCGGCGGCCACTATCCGGGGTTCTGCCGCGATGCCGGCCGGGAGATGGAGAATGCCGCCGTCCGCCTGCGCGTGCCTGACGGCGAGTACGGCTTCACAGATCGGCTGCAGGGTGAGTTCCGCCAGCACCTCGCCCGGGACGTCGGTGATTTCGTCATTCGCCGTCGCGACGGACTGATCGCATACCAGCTCGCTGTAGTGCTTGACGATGCCTGGCAAGGGGTAACCGATATCGTCCGCGGGGCCGACTTGCTCGACTCCACACCGCGTCAGCTTTACCTGCAGGCGCTGCTCGGTCTCCCGCAGCCGCGGTACCTTCACGTCCCCCTGATCATTCAGCCGGACGGCCATAAGCTCGGCAAACGCTACCGCTCCCCGCCGCTGCAGCCAGAGGAGGCGACCCCACTGTTACTCCGCGCGCTGCGTGCCCTCGGCCAGCCAACCGAAAGCGCGCTGGACGACGCACTGCCGTGCGAGATACTGGCTTGGGCGATCACGCACTGGGATGCCACACGTGTCCCGCGCTGCCGCAGCCTGGCCGAGGCGCAGTTGCGCTGACGCAGCACGCAGTCACTAGAGCGCCGTGGCTCGTGCCAGCGCTCCGCTCGACAACTGACGTATGTGGCCTGCAGCGTGCTGCTGCTTTACCATCCCCCGCACTTCCGACACGAGTTCCAGCATGTACATCTACCGACTGGTGCTGCTCCTGGTGGTGGGGATCTACCTGTTTTCCCCCGCGATCATGGACTGGTGGATCGACCCTAACGGTGCCTGGTACAGGCCTTACCTGTTGTGGCTGATTCTTATCGTGGTGACCTTCATTCTTCAGAGTCAGCGCGATGCAGACGAGCTTTAGCCTTAGCCAACTGATTCTGATCAGCGTCGCTTACCTGCTGGTGCTGTTCGGAGTGGCCTGGGTCAGCGAGCGCGGCCTGATACCACGCTGGGTCATTCGCCACCCCTTGACCTACACCCTGTCTCTGGGCGTCTACGCCAGTGCCTGGGCGTTTTATGGAACCGTTGGCCTGGCCTATCAGTATGGCTACGGCTTCCTCGCGACATACCTGGGTGTCTGCGGCGCCTTCTTGCTTGCGCCGGTGCTGCTCTACCCAATCCTGCGCATCACCCGAACCTATCAGCTGGCCTCGCTGGCGGATCTGTTTGCCTTCCGCTTCCGCAGCACCTGGAGCGGCGCGCTGACCACGATCGTCATGCTGATTGGCATGCTGCCGCTGCTGGCTTTGCAGATCCAGGCGGTAGCCGATGCCATCGGCATCCTCACGCTCGAGCCCCTGCAGGAGCGAGTGGCGCTGGGCTACTGCGTGATGATCATGCTGTTCACCATTTTGTTCGGCGCCCGCCATATCGCAACACGGGAGAAACACGAAGGCCTGGTGTTCGCCATCGCCTTCGAATCGGTGGTCAAGCTGCTGACGTTCGGCGCCATCGGCCTCTACGCGCTTTTCGTGGTGTTCGGCGGCCCACATCAACTGGAAATCTGGTTGCTGCAAAACCAGTCAGCCTTGCAGGCCTTGCATACGCCGCTCCAGGAAGGCCCCTGGCGGACCCTGCTGTTGGTGTTCTTTGCGTCGGCCATTGTCATGCCCCACATGTACCACATGACCTTTACTGAGAATCTCAACCCACGCGCCCTGGTCAGTGCGAGCTGGGGTCTGCCGCTGTATCTGCTGTTGATGAGCCTCGCCGTGCCGCTGATCCTCTGGGCCGGACTGAAACTCGGCGTTAGCACCAATCCGGAATACTTCACCCTTGGCCTGGGCATCACGGCACAGAGCGAGGCGCTCACGCTGTTGGCCTTTGTGGGTGGGCTATCGGCCTCGAGCGGCCTGATCATTGTCAGCACCCTGGCCCTGTCGGGAATGGCCCTCAACCACTTGGTACTGCCGCTTTACCAGCCGCCGACCGAGGGCAACATCTATCGATGGCTGAAATGGACGCGCCGCAGCCTGATCCTGGCGATCATCATGGCCGGCTACGGCTTCTATTTAATGCTAGGTGCCGAACAGGATCTATCGAATCTGGGCATTGTCGCCTTCGTCGCGACGCTGCAGTTCCTGCCCGGCGTGCTCTCGGTGCTCTACTGGCCGACCGCCAACCGTCGCGGTTACATCGTCGGCCTGCTGGCTGGCATTGCGGTCTGGGTCGTCACCATGCTGTTGCCGCTGGTGGGCAACCTCGATGGCTTCTACATCCCGTTGTTCAACGTCGTCTACGTGCTTGACGACACCAGCTGGCACCTGGCAGCGATCGCGTCTCTGGCGGTGAACGTGTTGGCGTTCTCGCTGTTCTCGCTGTTCACCGAAACCAGCGCAGAGGAACAGGCCGCGGCCGAAGCCTGCGCCGTGGAGAATGTCCGTCGACCACAGCGCCGTGAGCTGGCAGCCGCCTCGCCGCAAGAATTCGCCACCCAGCTGGCCAAGCCGCTGGGCGCCAAGACCGCGCAGCGCGAGGTGGAACAGGCGCTGCGGGATCTGCAGCTGCCGTTCGACGAACATCGTCCCTATGCCTTGCGCCGGCTGCGCGACCGCATCGAGGCGAACTTGTCAGGCTTGATGGGCCCGAGCGTTGCGCAGGATATCGTCGAGAACTTTCTCTCCTACAAGAACGGGGCTGAGGGCTACATCACCGAAGATATCCATTTCATTGAGAGCCGCCTGGAGGACTATCACTCGCGCCTCACCGGCCTGGCCGCGGAGCTCGATGCGCTGCGCCGTTACCATCGGCAGACCCTGCAGGAATTGCCTATGGGCGTCTGCTCGCTGGCCAAGGATCAGGAGATTCTGATGTGGAATCGCGCGCTGGAGGAGCTCACCGAAATCCCGGCGCTGCAAGTGGTGGGGTCGCGCCTGTCGACCATTGCCGAACCCTGGCAGAGCCTACTCGCTGACTTCATTCAGCAGCGCGACGAACACCTGCACAAACAACGCTTGCAACTGGACGGGCACAGCCGCTGCCTGAACCTGCACAAGGCCGCAATCGCCGAGCCGCTGGCGCCCGGCAACAGCGGCCTGGTACTGCTGATCGAAGACCTCACCGAAACCCAGCAGCTGGAAGACCGGCTGGTGCACTCCGAACGGCTGGCCAGCATCGGACGACTGGCCGCCGGTGTCGCCCACGAGATTGGCAACCCAATCACCGGCATCGCCTGCCTGGCGCAAAACCTGCGCGAGGAGCGCGAAGCGGATGGCGAAATCATCGAAATCAGCAACCAGATCGTCGAACAGACCAAGCGGGTTTCGCGCATCGTCCAGTCGCTGATGAGCTTCGCTCACGCGGGCGGGCGGCAACAAGACCTGTACCCGGTGAGCCTGGCAGAGGTCGCGCAGGATGCGATCGCCCTCCTCTCGCTCAACCGAAGCGGCACCGATGTGCACTTTTTCAACCTCTGTGACCCCAGCCATCTGGCCGAAGGCGATCCGCAGCGTCTCGCTCAAGTTCTGATCAACCTGCTCTCCAATGCCCGTGATGCGTCGGAGTCCGGCGGCGCGATACGGGTGCGCAGCGAGCAGTCAGAGCAGACTGTTTACCTCATCGTCGAAGACGAAGGCAGCGGGATTCCGCAATCGATTAAGGACCGGCTGTTCGAGCCCTTCTTCACCACCAAAGACCCAGGCGAAGGGACCGGGCTGGGGCTTGCGCTGGTCTATTCGATCGTTGAAGAGCATTATGGGCAGATCAATATCGACAGTCCGGCAGACCCAGAAACCCAACGCGGCACCCGTTTCCGCATCACCCTGCCGCGACATGTCGAGGCGACAGATGCCATTGACTGACGAGGCGATCGGGGGAGTTCGCCTCGTATTGGCCGGAAGCAACACCGCGTGCAACGGATCACGCCGGGGCTTGCGTCAACGTGGCACTGCAGCCCTGAGCGGAATAACCCGCGCCGCATCGCGACAGCTTGCACGGGCCATTGAAGTGCGTCATGCGCCGTCCTTCACATAGGCCCGTAGCCGCCTTAAGACCGTCGAGAGAGTACTGATGTCACATATTCTGATCGTCGAAGACGAAACCATCATCCGCTCCGCCTTGCGCCGACTTCTCGAACGCAACCAGTACGAGGTCAGCGAAGCCGGTTCGGTTCAGGAAGCTCAAGAGCGCTTCAGCATTCCGGGTTTCGATCTGATCGTCAGTGATCTGCGCCTGCCCGGCGCGCCCGGCACCGAGTTGATCAAGCTTGCCGAGGGCACCCCGGTGCTGATCATGACCAGCTACGCGAGCCTGCGCTCCGCCGTGGACTCGATGAAAATGGGCGCGGTCGACTACATCGCCAAACCCTTCGATCACGATGAAATGCTGCAGACCGTCGCCCGCATTCTCCACGACCGGCAGCATGCCACCACGGCTCCCGCTACCACGTCCCGTAACACCTCGGCTCCGGCCGCGGCGGGTGATAACGATTCCGCGAACGGCGAGATTGGCATTATTGGACGCTGCGGCCCGATGCAGGATCTGTTCACCAAGATCCGCAAGGTTGCACCCACCGATTCCAATGTGTTGATTCAGGGTGAGTCGGGCACCGGCAAGGAGCTCGTCGCTCGCGCCCTGCACAATCTCTCCCGCCGCGCCAAAGCACCGATGATCTCGGTCAACTGCGCCGCCATTCCAGAAACCCTGATTGAGTCTGAGCTCTTTGGCCACGAGAAAGGCGCGTTCACCGGCGCCAGCGCCGGCCGCGCCGGCCTGGTTGAGGCGGCGGATGGCGGCACCTTGTTCCTGGATGAGATCGGCGAATTGCCACTGGAAGCCCAGGCGCGGCTGTTACGTGTGTTACAGGAAGGCGAAATCCGGCGTGTCGGCTCTACCCAGTCGCAGAAGGTCGACGTTCGCTTGATCGCCGCAACTCACCGTGACCTGAAAACCCTGGCCAAAAACGGACAGTTTCGAGAAGACCTCTACTACCGATTGCATGTGATCGCGCTGAAGCTGCCGCCCTTGCGTGATCGCGGCTCAGACGTGCTGGAAATCGCCAAGGCCTTCCTGGCACGGCAAGGTGAACGCATGGGCGCAGAGGAGTTGCACTTCTCTCGGGAGGCCGAGCAGGCGGTACGGCTGTACACCTGGCCGGGGAACGTGCGCGAACTGGAGAATGCCATTGAACGGGCCGCGATTCTCAGCGAGAGCGAGGAGATCAGCGCGGAACTGCTGGGTATCGATATCGAGCTCGATAGCCTCGATGATGATTTCGATGAGCCCTGCACGCCGTTGAGTTCGGGCGTCTCGACCAGCAATGAGCCCACCGAGGATCTGTCACTGGAGGACTATTTCCAGCACTTCGTGCTCGAGCATCAGGATCACATGACCGAGACCGAACTCGCACGCAAGCTGGGTATCAGCCGCAAGTGCTTGTGGGAACGCCGTCAACGGCTTGGCATCCCGCGGCGCAAATCGACCGCAGCTGGGTAGTGACGTGTTACCGGCACTACGAAGACGTAACAAAATGCGGGTTCAACGGTAACGGACGCCCTTCAGTTTTCAGCCTGAATCTAACACCAAAAAACATAAACGATTGATTTTAAAGGGTTTATAAAAGCTGGCACGGCAAATGCTTTCTATCTGGCACAACAACAATAACAAGCAGACCCACAATAAGAACAAGACGTACCGGCTCTAGCAGAATAAATACAAGAAGGCGGAGGCGTAGCTAACTGATTCTTTTGGAGAGGAAGTGCCAAATGGGGTTTAGACCCCGCAACCAGGCTGAGAACAACAAAAACTGCACAAGCAGAGCCTGAACTGGTTGGATCAATGAGATCGATGGCAAGTCAGCGACCAAAGAAATCCGTTTGCTCTTTGCTCCCAATGTAGGAGCACTTCCCGGAAGCGATAGCGGAAGGGAACGGGTGATCCAACAAAAACAACACGCCCGAATTACTAATAACAACAAAGCACGCGACATCATTTAAAGGGGAGCTTCGGCTCCCCTTGTGCTTTCCGGCTCCGGGCCGATGTTTTGACACCTCCCCGCGCTTCGTTCACCATCCTTTGCTCCCGGTGCTAGAATCCACGCTCGTTTCGTGGCTATTCCTTTTGCCACCTTGTCATTCCGCCACACAGTGCCTCTCATGCTGAAAAAGCTGTTCCAGTCTTTTCGTTCTCCCTTGCGCCGCTTCCCGCATCCTCGTCGCACACCCGAAATACTGTCCAGCCGGCAGCATTCGCTGCATCGCAATGACCTGAGCCGACACGCCGTCAGCGTAGTCGAGCGACTCCAACACGCCGGTTACGAGGCCTATGTAGTAGGCGGCTGCGTACGCGACCTGTTGCTGGACCTGGACCCCAAAGATTACGACGTCGCCACCAGCGCGACGCCCGAGCAGGTCCGGGCCGAGTTCCGCAATGCGCGCGTGATCGGCCGACGCTTCAAGCTGGTCCACGTGCATTTCGGCCGCGAAATCATCGAAGTGGCCACTTTCCGTGCGAACCATCCGGAGGCGGACGATGACGAAGACAGCCACCTGGCGTCCCGCAACGAGAGCGGGCGAATATTGCGTGACAACGTCTACGGCACACTGGAAGACGACGCTCAGCGCCGCGATTTCACCATTAACGCGCTGTATTACGATCCGTCGAGCGAGCGCATCCTCGACCATACCCATGGCGTTCGTGACATTCGCAACCGGCTGATCCGCCTGATTGGCGATCCCGAGCAGCGCTACCAGGAAGACCCCGTGCGTATGCTTCGCGCAGTCCGCTTCGCCGCGAAGCTTGACTTCGAGATCGAACAGCACAGCGCTGAGCCCATCGCCGATCTCGCAGACCTCCTGAATGACGTCCCTGCCGCGCGACTGTTCGACGAAATCATCAAGCTGTTCCTGAGTGGCAAGGCCGAGCGAACCTTCGAGCTGCTGCTGGAATACGATCTGTTCGCCCCGCTGTTCCCGGCGAGTGCCGAAGCCCTGGACGACAATCCGGAATACACCGAAACACTGATTCGCAACGCCTTGGCCAATACCGACCAGCGCATTGCCCAAGGCAAACCTGTGACGCCGGCGTTCCTGTTCGCGGCGTTGCTCTGGCCGGCATTGCCGGCGCGTGTCGCCGAAGCCCAGGCGCGAGGGCTGCCGCCTATTCCGGCGATGCAGGAAGCCGCACACGATTTAATCTGGGAACAATGCCAGCGCACCGCAATACCGAAGCGTTTCACGATGCCCATGCGCGAAATATGGGATATGCAGGAGCGCTTGCCACGCCGCCAAGGCCGTCGCGCCGACCAGCTACTGGACAATCCGCGTTTCCGCGCGGGGTATGACTTTCTCCTTCTTCGCGAAAGCGCCGGCGAGGAGACCGAAGGCCTTGGTGACTGGTGGACCGAGTATCAGGAAGCCAGCGACAGCGAGCGTCGCACTATGATTCGCGGCCTTAGTACCAAGGATGATGGCGGCGCCCCCCGCAAACGTCGCCGCAGCGGACGTCGCAAGCGCGGCCCGAACGACAGCGCACCGGTTCCCGCCGAGTAAATGGAACGGGTTTACATTGGTCTGGGCAGCAACTTGGCCGAGCCACGCGAGCAGCTGCGCGGCGCGCTCAAGGCGTTGACAGCCATTCCTTCATCGCAGCTGATCGCTGTGTCGTCGTTGTATATCAGTGACCCGCTCGGCCCTCCTGACCAGCCCCGCTACAACAATGCGGTCGCCGCGCTGGATACGTCGTTGCCCCCTCTGGAGTTGCTCGATGCACTGCAGGCGATCGAGCAGGCGCACGGCCGGGCACGCAAGGCTGAGCGCTGGGGCCCGCGGACGTTGGATCTGGATATTCTGCTTTACGGCGACCGTCTACTCGACGAGCCCCGCCTGACGGTACCTCACTACCACCTCCACGCCCGGGCCTTCGTCCTTTATCCATTAGCAGAAGTGGCGCCGGAAAGCTTGCAGCTGGCCGATGGACGCCGCCTGGCCGATCTGCTCGCGGCCTGTCCCTATACCGGCCTTGAGCGCGCGGATCACGCCCTGTAACCAATCGGTAACAGTTGTTACACACGGGTAACACACCGGATTGACTTAGTACGCCACCCTCGTGACTATAAGCGCCCGCTACCGGCACGCATCGATTTGGGGCCGTTCCCCATGATGACGCTCCACTGCAACCCTCAGAGGCTCTAGGAGGACGGCATTCATGCCAGACGTAACTCTGACCACCCTGCAAGGCCTCAAGCAGAAAGGCGAAAAGATCGTCATGCTCACCTGCTATGACGCGACCTTCGCCAAAACCGCCTGCGAAGCCGGGGTCGAGATGCTACTGATCGGCGACTCGCTAGGTATGGTCCTGCAGGGGCACGACAGCACCCTACCGGTGACCATTGAAGAAATGGCCTACCACACCGCCTGCGTCAAACGTGGCAACCGCGGCGCAATGATTGTTGCGGACCTACCGTTCATGGCCAACGCGACGCTTGAGCAGACGCTGAACAACTCCGCAACGCTGATGAAAGCCGGCGCGCACATGGTCAAGGTCGAGGGCGCGGCATGGCTGGCTGACTCCATTCGTTTACTGACCGAACGCGGCATTCCGGTCTGTGCCCACATGGGCCTGACCCCACAGGCGGTGAACGTTTTCGGCGGCTACAAGGTTCAGGGGCGCCAGGTAGGACAGGCGCAACAGATGATTGCGGACGCCAAGGCGCTGGAGGCGGCCGGGGCCGCGATGCTGCTGCTCGAGTGCGTCCCCAGCGAACTGGCCGCTCGGATCACCGAGGCCGTAGCGGTGCCCGTCATCGGCATCGGCGCCGGCAATGCCACAGATGGGCAGGTGCTTGTACTGCACGACATGCTCGGTTTATCGCTGAGTGGCCGCGCACCGAAGTTCGTCAAAAACTTCATGCACGAACATGGCGATATCCCGACTGCGATTGCCGCCTATGCCCGGGCGGTGAAAGCAGTTGAATTCCCCGCAGCCGAACATGGGTTTTCCGCATGAACGTGGTTAGAACCGTAGCTGACTTGCGCGCCGCGGTGACCCGTGCGCGTAACGATGGCAAGCGTATCGGCTTCGTGCCGACCATGGGCAATCTCCACGCTGGCCATATCGCGCTGGTGAAAAAGGCAGGCCAGCGCGCCGACTTCGTGGTTGCCAGCATTTTTGTGAATCCTCTGCAGTTCGGCCCCAACGAAGACCTTGCCAACTACCCACGTACGCTCACCGCCGATCAGGACAAGCTCTTCGAGGCTGGCTGCCATCTATTGTTCGCGCCCAGCGTCGAGGAGATGTATCCCCACGGTCAGGCCATGCAGACCATTGTCCGGGTGCCAGGCGTATCCGAGGGCCTGTGCGGCGGAAGCCGGCCGGGGCATTTCGACGGGGTCTCAACGGTCGTGACCAAGCTATTCAACATGGTGCTTCCCGATCTCGCAGTGTTTGGCCAGAAGGACTTTCAGCAGTTGGCTGTGATCCGCACCATGGTCCGCGACCTGAACATGCCCGTACAGATCATCGGCGAGCCAATCGTACGTGCCGAAGACGGCTTGGCGTTGTCATCGCGCAACGGTTACCTCAGCACCGAGGAACGCGCCCTTGCACCGATGCTGTATCGCATCTTGGGCGAAATGGCCGAGGCGATTCGCAATGGGGATCGCAATTTCCCAGCGCTGCTGGCGCACGGCCATCAGGCATTGCTGACTGCCGGTCTACGACCCGATTATCTGGAGATCCGCAATGCTGTGGACCTCCAGCCTGCCGCCTCGGATACCAACGAGCTGGTCATTCTTGTCGCTGCTTTCCTCGGCAAGACACGCCTGATCGACAACCTGATCGTGGATGCCACCCAGCCCTCGCCGCTGTAACCGTCGACTATCGTTATCCCCGCCCCTCGGTCTTGATCCGACCTGAGGGTTCGGGCACACTCTGCGCCGCTTGCGCACCCGGAGGAACCCGCCATGCACGCCATCATGCTCAAGGCCAAACTGCACCGCGCCCAGGTGACCCACTCGGTGCTGGACTATGAAGGATCATGCGCCATCGACGGCGACTGGCTGGATCTGGCCGGAATCCGCGAATACGAGCAGATCCAGATTTATAACGTCGATAACGGCGAGCGCTTCACGACGTACGCTATCCGTGGTGAAGAAGGCTCGAAGATTATCTCGGTTAACGGCGCAGCCGCCCACAAGGCCGGCGTAGGGCATCGCCTGATCATTTGCGCTTACGCCCATTACAGCGAAGCCGAACTGGCGAGCTTCAAGCCACACGTGCTCTACATGGGCGCCGATGGCAACCTCAGCCATACCAGTAATGCCATACCGGTTCAGGTCGCCTGATACTGAAGTGGTTGTCAAAAAAGCCTGCAACGCCTCCGGCGCTGCAGGTTTTTTTGTGCCTTGGAGCTTTCCCCGCTCTCGCGAATCTGCAATCGTCTTGGTGCGCCGGGCGGCTACTGAAACTGCCGCAGCATGTATTCGGAACGCCGGGCGTTTTTCCAAGTCAGACTGTCTCGGCAGTGCAGGATGCGCCGCCACCGCTTCTCGAACCGGAGCGGTACGCGCCCGGCGCATTCAGGATGAATGCCTGCGCGTCAGCATGATCGAATGACTGTCCAACCACTGCAGCCGATCCATCCCTGGCATGGAGTTGCTCAGCCGAGCAGACAGTCCGCCAAGCAAAGGAAGCCGCACTACCATGAGCTACTATCAGCACCCTCTCGATGCTACTGGCCTGTCGTCCTGGAAGGCCTTGGAAGAACACCGTCTGTCCATGCAGCATTTCAGCATGCGCGAGGCGTTCAAGGCCGACCCGACACGCTTCAATGACCTGTCGGTTTCCTGCTGTGGCCTTTTTCTCGATTATTCGAAGAACCTCATTACCCCGGAAACCCGTACGCTGCTGGTGAACCTCGCTCGGGAGGCCGGCGTTGAGCAGGCCGCTCGTGCGATGTTTGAGGGCGAGCGGATCAATGCTTCTGAAAACCGCCCCGTGCTCCACACTGCACTGCGCCGCCCAATGGGCGATTCGGTCATGGTGGACGGACAGAACATCATGCGCGACGTGCACACGGCTCTCGCACAGATGACGGACATCGTCACCCGCATTCACAACAACCTCTGGCGCGGTTTCAGCGATAAGACCATCACCGACGTGGTGAACATCGGCATCGGTGGCTCGTTCCTTGGGCCACAGCTCGTTTCCGAAGCACTGCTGCCATTTACCCAGCATGGCGTACGCACCCACTACCTCGCCAACATCGATGGCAGTGAATTCCGTGAAGTGACCGCCAAGCTGAACGTCGAAACCACACTGTTCATCATTTCCAGCAAGACCTTCGGCACCCTCGAGACGTTGAAGAACGCCCAAGCCGCGCGGACCTGGTACCTGGGTAAAGGCGGCACCGAAGAGAAGCTCTACCGCCACTTCATCGCCGTTACGAGCAACAAAAAGGCAGCGGTCGAGTTCGGGATACGTGAAAAAAATATCTTCCCGATGTGGGACTGGGTGGGGGGCCGCTATTCACTATGGTCGGCAATTGGTTTGCCTATCGCATTGGCCATTGGCATGTCCAACTTCAAGGATCTGCTGTCCGGTGCCTACAGCATGGACCAGCATTTCCTGAACGAGCCGTTCGAAAGCAATATGCCAGTGCTGCTGGCAATGCTCGGCGTCTGGTACCACAACTTCTGGGGCGCGCAGAGCTATGCCTTCCTGCCGTACGACCATTATCTGCGCAACTTCGTTAAACACCTTCAGCAGATGGACATGGAGTCCAACGGCAAGAGTGTCCGTCAAGACGGTACGCCGGTGTCCTGTACCACCGGACCTGTGATCTGGGGAGGAGTTGGTGCCAACGGTCAACATGCGTATCACCAGCTGCTTCACCAAGGTACGCCACTGATTCCGGCCGACTTTATCGTGCCAGTGGTCAGCCACAACCCCGTGGCGGATCACCATGAGTGGTTGTATGCCAACTGCCTGTCGCAGAGCCAGGCATTGATGCTCGGCAAGACCCGTGGAGAAGCAGAAGCAGAGCTGCGCTCAAAGGGCCTGAACGACGCGGAAATCGCGCGTCTCGCGCCGCATAAGGTCATTCCAGGCAACCGTCCAAGCAACACGGTAGTCATGGAAACCATTAGCCCGGGCCGCTTGGGCGCACTGATCGCACTCTACGAGCACAAGGTGTTTGTGCAGGGTGTGATCTGGGGAATCAACTCGTTTGACCAGTGGGGCGTGGAGCTTGGCAAGGACCTGGGCAAGGCAGTCTACGGTCAGATGACCAGCTTCGATGCGCCGCCCGCCGAAGACGCCTCGACGCAGGGACTGATCGATTTCTTCCGGGGTCGTCACCGCGGCTGATCCGCCACTCAAGCCGGACAGCACCTCGTCGCTGTTCGGCTTATCCCCACCCTCCTCGTCCTCACCCACGGCCACTTCGCGGCCGCCTAGCTGGGGTAGCGCGCGCTGCGAGTAAGATTCTCTTTCTGGCACACCAAGACGTTACCCATGGAAATTATTCGACACCATATCGAATCGCAGGTGCTGAGCCTTACCGGACTGGCAATAGGCGGTGTCGACTACGAAAACCCGCCGGGCGATCCG
The DNA here is from genome assembly GCF_019880365.1 of Pseudomonas sp. DNDY-54. Lineage (NCBI taxonomy): Bacteria > Pseudomonadati > Pseudomonadota > Gammaproteobacteria > Pseudomonadales > Pseudomonadaceae > Pseudomonas > Pseudomonas sp. DNDY-54. Next base: position 959,618 of record NZ_CP082271.1, on the reverse strand, counting down.
GGCCTGTTCGGGCCGGACTCGGTGTGCTGGCGCGTCCACGGCGATTTCACCTCAATGATGGTCGGCGGCATCTCCGCGCTGCTGCTCCAGGCGCTGCATCCGCTTGCGCTCGCCGGGGTATGGGATCATTCGAATTTTCGTCAAGATCTGCTCGGCCGGCTCCGCCGCACCGGACAGTTTATTTCCGGGACAACGTTCGGCAGCCAGGCTGATGCCCAGCGCCTGATCGAGCGTGTCCGGGCGATTCACTTGAACGTCACGGGCCATGCCGCTGACGGTCGGCCTTACGCTGCCTACGATCCGGATCTGCTGACCTGGGTACACGTCGCCGAGGTCAGCAGCTTTCTCAAGGCGCATTTGCGCTATCTCAATCCGGCCCTCAGCAGCAGCGATCAGGATCGCTACTACGCGGAGGTGGCCTTGATCGCCGAGTCGCTCGGTGCGCATGGCGTACCGCGCTCCCGAGCGCAGATAGCCGACTATCTGCAGGGCATACGGCCGCAATTGCGATGCGACGACCGCTCGCGGGAGATCATGCACGTGCTCTTTAACGCACCGGCACCCAGCGCGTTGGCTCGTCCGTTCGGTGCGTTGATGATGCAAGCCGGGGTCGAATTGCTGCCGGATTGGGCGAGCGACATGCTTGATTTGCGGCAGACCCTACGTCAACGCCAGCTGATCCAGCTCGGCGTCAGGCGTACTGCACCCATACTGCGCTGGGCGGTACGCAGCGGTTCGGTGCACCGCGCGCGCCGGCGGATGGGCCTCCCTATCCGCTAGCGTGACCGGCGGGTTTCGCAAGTGGAGCGGTACTGAAGCCTGTGCCACCATGAGCGCACCGCGGGAGCCCGCAATTCATTAAGGTTCAAGCCCATGCAAGAAGTCGTCATTGTTGCCGCCACTCGCACCCCTGTCGGCAGTTTTCAAGGCGCGCTGGCTAACATTCCGGCCGTCGAGCTGGGCGCCACGGTCATTCGGCGTTTGCTTCAGCAATCTGGTATCGATGCCGCTGATGTCGATGAAGTCATCCTCGGCCAGGTTCTTACCGCCGGGGCCGGGCAGAACCCGGCACGCCAGGCGGCCATCAAGGCCGGGCTGCCTCATGCCGTGCCGGCAATGACGCTCAACAAGGTTTGCGGCTCCGGCCTGAAGGCCGTACACCTCGCGGCTCAGGCAATTCGCTGTGGCGATGCTGACGTAGTCATCGCCGGAGGAATGGAGAACATGAGCCAGGCGCCCTACGTCATGCCCGCCGCGCGCACCGGCCTGCGCATGGGTCACGGCAAACTGGTCGACAGCATGATTCAGGATGGCCTGTGGGACGCCTTCAATGATTACCACATGGGCATCACAGCGGAAAACCTCGTCGCTAGGTACGGCATCTCCCGCGAGGATCAGGATGCCTTCGCCGCCGCTTCGCAGCAAAAGGCCGTAGCCGCTATCGAGGCCGGACGTTTTCGCGATGAGATCACACCCATCGAGATCCCTCAGCGAAGGGGCGAACCTCTGCTATTCGATACCGATGAACAGCCACGCGCCGGCACCACGGCCGAAAGCCTGGCGAAACTCAAACCAGCATTCAAGAGCGATGGCAGCGTCACCGCCGGCAACGCTTCCAGCCTCAATGACGGGGCGGCCGCAGTGCTGCTGATGAGCGCTGACAAGGCAAAAACGTTAGGCCTGCCCGTACTGGCGCGCATCGCCAGCTACGCCAATGCAGGGGTCGACCCGGCAATCATGGGCATCGGCCCGGTATCCGCCAGCCGTCGTTGTCTGGAGAAAGCTGGATGGACGCTCGAGGCGGTCGACCTGATCGAAGCCAACGAGGCTTTCGCCGCGCAGGCGTTGTCGGTGGGTAAGGAGCTCGGCTGGGACGCGGAGAAGGTCAACGTAAACGGTGGCGCCATTGCGATCGGTCATCCGATCGGCGCGTCGGGTTGCCGCATCCTCGTGACCCTTCTGCACGAAATGCTCCGCCGCGACGCCCATAAAGGGTTGGCCACGTTGTGTATTGGCGGCGGCCAAGGTGTGGCACTGGCGATCGAACGCTAGCGAGCCGGTATCACGCCGGCCCAGCGCCAGGTTTTTCCGATAAACTGCGCGGCCAACGTCCCGAGTCGCCGCGCATGTCATCTCTCGAACAGGCGCTGCGCGCCGCGTACCGCCACCGCGAAACGCTGCTAAGCCAACTGCACGACCAGGGCACCGACTGCTACCGCCTGTTTCATGGCAGTCAGGAAGGCGCCCCAGGCCTGACGGCCGATCGTTATGGTCCGCTGTTACTGGTCCAAAGCTTCCATCAGCCACTCGAGCGCGACACGCTGCTAACAATGCATGCACAGCTTTGTGCGAGCCTTGGCAAGCCCCTGTTGCTGGTCTACAACGATCGCTCACAGACGAACTCGCGTATTGATCGCACCGATCCGGTGTACCGTGCCGATGAAGCGGCTCGGGGGGATCAGATTGGCCGCGAATGGGGGCTTAACTACCGCGTCCGCGCGCGACACAGTGGACAGGATCCGCTGCTGTTTCTTGATCTGCGAAATGCGCGCGGCTGGGTCAAGGGCCACAGTGCCAACAAGTCCGTGCTCAACCTGTTCGCATACACCTGCGGCGTAGGCCTATGTGCAGCCGCCGGTGGCGCACGCGAGGTCTGCAATCTGGACTTCGCCGAGAGCAATCTTGCTGTCGGGCGCGAAAACAATGCGCTCAATCCAGAATTACCGCCGATGCAGTTCATCCAATCGGACTACTTTCCCGCTATCCGTCAGCTGGCGGGTTTACCGGTTTCGCAGCGGCGCGGTCGAGCGCTCCCTGATTACCCCCGCTTGGAACCAAAACAGTTCGACCTGGTACTGCTCGATCCGCCGGCGTGGTCGAAAAGTGCATTCGGCACGGTCGACCTGCTTCGCGACTACCAAAGCCTACTCAAGCCCGCCCTGCTCGCGACTGCGGACAATGGTGTCCTCGTCTGCTGCAACAATCTCGCGAAAGTCAGCCTGGATGATTGGCGCGAACAGGTTCTGCGCTGCGCGATCAAGGCCGGGCGGCCGGTGCGCGACTGCCAGGTGCTGTCCCCGGCATCGGACTTTCCCACAACGGATGGCCGGGCGCCGCTGAAGATTCTCACACTGCAATTGTGAAGGCGGGCCCGCACCATGACCTGAGAGGAACCTGCCTGTCATGCCATACTCCAAGGCAGTTCACCGCCCGGAATGTAGATCCGCATGCCCAACGGAATGAAGCGCACGTTCATCGGCCTGATGACCGCATTGGTCTGCTACGGCCTCCTCGGCTTTTTAATCCTGCCCGGTGTCGCTCAGCGGGTCGTCAATCAGCAGCTGGTCCAGTACGCCACGGTTCCGGCACGCCTCGAGCGAATTGAATTTAATCCCTTCAGCCTAGAACTGACGCTGTTCAACCTGCACCTCGGTGAAGCCGATCAGCCGCAACTGGGCTTCGAGCGCCTGTACCTCGACCTGCAATGGAGCAGCCTCTGGCGCCGTGCTCTGCAGATTGAGGACATCGAGCTGATTCAGCTGCACACCGACGTGGTGGTCGACAAAGATGGCAACCTCAACCTGACCCAACTGTTTGACGTCCCGCCGTCCGAAGAGCAGCCGAAAGAGACGGAGCCAGAACCCTTTGCCCTAAGCATTGCGCGACTACAGCTGGTTGAAGGGTCCGTGCGTTTCGCCGATCAACGCCCCGAGGAACCCATCGATTTCCTCCTCGACTCACTCAATTTCGAACTGCTCAACTTCGCCACCCGCTCGAACGACGCCGCCGATGCGGTACTCGTCGCAACCGGCCCAAGCGGTGCACGAGTGGACTGGAAAGGGCAATTGAACCTGACGCCAGTGAGCTCGTCCGGTCAGCTTAAGGTCAGCAACCTCGTATTGAAGGATTTCTGGGCCTATGCGCAAGACGCCGTACCGCTGCGCTTGCAGGAAGGCCGCCTAAATTTCGCGTCCGACTATCAGCTCAACCTTGCTGACAGCACCGAATTGCAGCTCAGTAACCTGAACGCACAACTGGCACCCCTGAAGCTCGATACGCGTGATGGCGAACCACTGGTTCGCCTGGAGACCCTTGAAATCAGCGAGACCTCCCTGGATCTACTCAAGCAGCGCGTGGTGATCGGCAAGTTGCGCAGTCATGCGCTGGAAACCTGGGTCACCCGGGAGGGCGATGGCGCGCTGAACTGGCAGACATTGCTGACCCCCTCCACGCCGACCGGGAAGCAGCAGGATCCTAGCCGGGCAAGCGCGGCGTCGCCCCCTGACTCGACGACAACCGACAGCGCGGCGGAGCGCGAAAGCGCCTGGCAGGTCGTACTGCGGGACGCACAGCTTAGGGACTACCGCCTGCACGTGTATGACCGTGTGCCAGAAGAGGATGTCGCACTGGAGCTTGGCCCACTGAACCTGGACATCGCCGATTTCGACAGTCGAGGCACTACCCCTTTCAAGCTGGAACTGGACACCCGCGTCGGCAATCAGGGCCACCTGCGCGCAGCGGGGCAGCTGCAATTGGCACCGCCGACGGGGCAGTTCGACATTTCCACTGAGGATATCGACCTGCGCATCGCGCAGGCCTATCTGACGCCCTTCGTTCACCTCGAACTGCGCAGCGGCATGCTAGCCAGCGAGCTGGAGGTTGAGCTGACCGGCACTGAGCCGCTGGCGTTCACTGTCGGCGGGGCAGCGGAAGTCACCCAGCTGCACACGCTAGACACCATCAACAACCGCGACTTCGTCAAATGGCAACGCCTGAAGCTCGGCGGGCTTGAATACCGGCACCCTGAGCTGCTTCAGATCGAGCGCATCGAGCTCAGTCAGCCGTACGCGCGTTTCATCATCAATCCGGATCTGACCACCAACATCAATGATCTGTTGGTCGACAAGACGGCCTCGAACGACGTTGTTAGCGAAACGGCGGAGGCGGAACCGCTGGCCATCCGCATTGGAGGCATCGACATTGAAGACGGCTCGGCGAATTTCTCGGACCTCAGCTTGCGACCGCCCTTTATCACCGCAGTGCAGGAACTAGACGGCCAGATCGGCACGATCGACAACCGCGCGCAACGACCCGCCACGGTCGACGTGGAAGGTAAGGTTGATCGCTACGCACCGGTGACCATAGAGGGCAGCCTCACACCGTTCGATCCACTGCAGAGCCTGGATATCACCACCCGCTTCAGGCAGGTCGAGCTGACCACGCTCTCGCCCTATTCCGGCAAGTTCGCCGGGTATCGCATTCGTAAAGGCCGTCTCGACCTCGATCTTCATTACCGCATCCAGCAGGGTCAGCTGAATGCAGAAAACAAAGTCGTCCTGCAGCAACTGCAGCTAGGCGAGAAGGTGGACAGCCCCGAAGCTGTCGACTTGCCGGTACGATTGGCCGTCGCACTGCTGAAAGACAGCCAGGGAACCATCTCGCTCGAACTGCCGGTTCAAGGCAACCTCAACAACCCTCAATTCGACGTCATGCCCATCGTCTGGCAAACGTTGCGAAATCTGATAACACGGGCAGTAAAGGCGCCGTTCAAATTCCTGGCGGGCTTGGCCGGTGGTGATCAAGCCGACCTCAGCCAGATATTGTTCGCACCCGGCAGCAGTGAACTCGAACAACAGGCGCGCAGCAATCTCGATGCCCTGGCGCGCGCACTGCAGGAGCGTCCCGTGTTGCGCCTGGAAGTTGAAGGTCAGAGTTCTCCGCAAGCAGACGGCCCGCTATTAGCCGAGCAGTGGCTACAACGCGAATATCAGGAAACTTGGTACAAGGTGCTACAACGTCGTGGTGACAAGGTTCCTGCGGATGCCGCGCAGCTGGAAATCGGTGAGGAGGAGAAAACCGCCATGCTGGAAGGCATATACCGCAGTCGGCTTGGGCAACAACCCCCAAGTGAGTGGGAGAGTCTCGACGAGCAGGAACGCAGCAAGCGTATGCGTGACGCTGTGATCAGCAACCGAGCGGACAGCACCGCGTTACTGCGCCGGCTCAGCCGGGCCCGCGCCGCTTCCATCAAGGACTATCTGGTCGACCAGGCGGGCCTGAAGGACTCACGCGTTTACCTGCTGGATACCGGCATCACGCAAACCGCAGGAGAAGGCCGAATTCCGACATCTCTGCACTTGGGGACCGAGTGACATGCCAACCGTCGCTCGAAGCGTCTTGCTGCTGATGCTGACGTTCACTGCCCCACTGTCGCAGGCTGACACGCTTCGCTGTGGCAGTCAGTTAGTCAGCACCGGTGACAGGACGTTCGAAGTTGAACGCAAATGTGGCACCCCGATCCAACGAGATCTGATTGGCTACACGCTGGGCCGTCACGCGAGACAAGAGCTCCTACTCGAAGAATGGCTCTACGGGCCAAACAACGGGATGCTCAGCATCCTCACATTCGAAGGCAATCGACTGATACGCATTGAGTCCCGCCGCGATCGCTGACTGATAAGGACTGTTATGTCGACTCTCGCATCATCACTGGTACTGCTGAGCCTGCTGCTGGCTAGCGGCGGCGCCCATGCCTCTTCTACCCACCGCTGCGGCAGCGCACTGGTCAGTCTCGATGCATTCACCAGCGAAGTCCGGAGCAAGTGCGGAGAGCCCGTTGACGCTTTGCCGTTGGGTTATAAGGAGATTCTGGATGACTATGGCTTCCGACATGAGGTCATTGTGGAGGAATGGACCTATGGCCCAACGAATGGGATGTACCACTTCCTGCGCTTTGAAGGGAATCGCCTGCGACGTATCGAAAGCCAGCGTGGTCGTTGAACTACAAAAAACCCCGCGCGAAGGCGGGGTTTTTTCTATGCCGCGATGGCGACAATAGCGATCAGTTAATCGACCGCTTTCAGACCGTCAGCAGATACGTCACGAACACCCTCGATGGCCTTGGCCTTGTTGATCGCCGCTTCACGCTCGGCCTCAGTCGCTACGGTGCCGGACAGCGAAACAACGCCGTCATTGGTTTCAACTTCGATATCCATACCCGGAGTAGCATCTTCAGCCAGCAGAGAAGACTTCACTTTGGTAGTGATCCAGGTGTCGGAGGTAGCATCGCCAGCTTCTTTCATGGTGTCGTTGGCGGCCAGCATGACGGTATCAACCTTATCCAGTGCTGGCGTGGCGTCGGCAAAAGCAGCGCTAGCCATCGGCAGGCTCAGTGCAACGGCGACAGCAGCAGCGGTCAAAGAATTCTGGATCGTGTTCATAATGGCACTCCTGTTTTCTATAGATTCCGCGGCATTTCTTCCACCGCGGATGCACAGATAACATCGCAAGCGGCATGCCACTTTCAGACGACATAAATATCCTTACAGATCAATCAGTTGCGATAGCATAGTGGCTTACAGCCACGTGCACAGTGCATGTTTTGCCTTCGGGAGGCGTGCAACTTGCAATCAATTCAACGATGCCCGAGAGCGCTAAGTCGTCGTGCCACCCCAAACCCGTGCACAGAAACGAAAAAAGGACCCGTAAGGGTCCTTTTTCTTTTGACTCTGACGCTTAAGCGCCAGACGCTTCTGCAGCTGCAACGTCTTTGATGGAAAGCTTGATGCGGCCGCGGTTATCCACGTCCAACACCAGAACTTTTACTTCCTGGCCTTCCTTCAGTACGTCGGTCACTTTCTCCACGCGCTGATCGCTCAGCATGGAGATGTGCACAAGACCGTCCTTGCCCGGAAGGATGTTAACGAAGGCACCGAAGTCGACGATACGCTCAACCTTGCCGACGTAGATCTTGCCGATCTCTGCCTCAGCGGTAATGCCCAGAACGCGCTGCTTCGCCGCTTCTGCAGCTTCCTTGGTCTCACCGAAGATCTTGATCGAGCCGTCATCTTCGATATCAATCGAGGCCTTGGTCTCTTCGCAGATGCTGCGGATGGTGGCGCCGCCCTTGCCGATCACGTCACGGATCTTGTCCTGGTCGATCTTCATCGCGATCATCGTCGGCGCGTTGGCCGACAATTCGGTACGCGACTGTGCGATCACCTGGTTCATCTGGCCGAGGATATTCTGGCGAGCTTCCAGGGCCTGGCCCAGGGCGATCTCCATGATCTCTTCGGTGATGCCCTGGATCTTGATATCCATCTGCAGCGCGGTCACGCCCTTGGAGGTGCCGGCCACCTTGAAGTCCATGTCACCCAGGTGATCTTCGTCACCCAGGATGTCGGTCAGTACAGCGAACTTTTCGCCTTCCTTGACCAGGCCCATGGCAATACCGGCTACCGGCGCCTTCATCGGCACACCCGCGTCCATCAGCGCGAGCGAAGCACCACAGACAGAGGCCATGGAGCTGGAACCGTTGGATTCGGTGATTTCCGAAACCACTCGAATTGTGTAGGGAAATTCGTCAGCGCTCGGCAGCATGGCAGCAACCGAACGACGGGCCAGACGGCCGTGACCGATTTCGCGGCGACCGGTAGCGCCCATGCGGCCACACTCGCCGACCGAATACGGCGGGAAGTTGTAGTGCAGCATGAAGGGATCTTTCTTCTCGCCTTCCAGGGTGTCGAGCAGCTGCGCGTCACGGGCAGTGCCGAGAGTGGCAACGACCAGGGCCTGGGTTTCGCCACGGGTGAACAGCGCCGAGCCGTGGGTCTTGTCGAGTACGCCGACTTCGATGTTCAGACCACGAACAGTGCGAGTGTCGCGACCGTCGATACGCGGCTTGCCATTGACGATGTTCTCGCGAACGGTGCGGTATTCGATTTCGCCGAAGGCTTCTTTGACTTCACCGGCAGAGGGCTGACCTTCTTCACCGGAGAACTTGGCGACAACCTGGTCTTTCAACTCACCCAGGCGTGCATATCGGTCCTGCTTGATGGTGATGGTGTACGCCTGAGAGATGGCCTCGCCGAATTCGCTACGAATTGAGCTGAGCAGCTGGGTGTTTTCAGCCTTTGGCTGCCAGTCCCAGGTCGGCTTGCCCGCTTCGGCTGCCAACTCGGTAACGGCCTGCACCACGGCCTGGAATTCGTCGTGAGCGAAGAGCACCGCGCCCAACATCTGGTCTTCGGTCAGCTCTTTGGCTTCCGACTCGACCATCAGTACGGCATCCTTGGTACCGGCGACGACCATGTCCAGGCTCGACGCCTTGAGCTGCTCGTAGGTCGGGTTCAACAGATAGCCGGTTTCCGGGTGGAAAGCGACGCGAGCAGCGCCGATCGGACCGTTGAACGGAATGCCGGAAATCGCCAGCGCAGCCGAAGTACCGATCATCGCCGCAATGTCCGGATCGGTCTTCTTGCTCGTCGATACGACGGTGCAGATCACCTGGACTTCGTTCTGGAAGCCTTCCGGGAACAGCGGACGGATTGGACGATCGATCAGGCGCGAGGTCAGGGTTTCCTTTTCGGAAGGACGCGCTTCACGCTTGAAAAAGCCGCCTGGAATCTTACCGGCAGCGTAGGTTTTTTCCTGATAGTGGACCGAGAGCGGGAAGAAGCCCTTGCTCGGATCAGCAGTTTTGGCACCGGTGACAGCGACCAGAACGGTCACGTCGTCATCAACGGTGACCAGCACGGCGCCACTGGCTTGACGGGCGATACGGCCCGTTTCGAGGGTTACGGTCGACTGACCGAATTGAAATTTCTTGATTACCGGGTTCACGGTGGTTCCTTCTCTATGTTGCCTTGGGGGAAACGTCTCTCACGCCTCGCGGGCCATGCCACGCGCGAAACGCTTTATTCGAATTCTTGGGCAGTCCAGGGTATCGAACCCGAACGCTGTCCAGAGGTGTACCTCTGAAAGGCAAAAGCTGGAAGCAGGGCGAGCCCTACTTCCAGCTTTAGCATTCAGCTTCGGACCAGCATCGCTTAGCGACGCAGACCCAGACGACCGATCAGGGTGCTGTAGCGAGTGGTGTCCTTGCCCTTCAGGTAATCCAGCAGCTTACGACGCTGGTTAACCATACGGATCAGACCACGACGGGAGTGGTGATCTTTGCCGTTGGCCTTGAAGTGACCTTGCAGCTTGTTGATGTTGGTGGTCAGCAGGGCAACCTGCACTTCCGGGGAACCGGTATCACCTTCAGCTTGCTGGTACTCGCTAACGATCTGAGCTTTTTCTTCAACGCTAAGTGCCATGATGGGCTCCTTCTATGAACAGGCCGGGACATGTCCCGTGTTTTAAAAGAGGTGTGACCGTGCCTGCCAACAGCCAACCTCGTAACGCGACACACCCTAGGGCGCATCACGAATCGGTCATTCCGACCGAATCAGTCGACGCGGCGCGATGCGCCCGTCTTCGCTCACTTCACCGATACCAATGAAGCGACCATTATGATCCTGCACTCGCAGCATGCCGAACTTCGGTGCCTCCGGCGCACGCACCGGCTGTCCATGCAGCCAATAGAACGAGCTGTGCTCAGAAAGCTGCAGAAGTGGCCAGTGCTCAAGTCCGCTATCGACCGGCTTGAGGAAAGCGTCCACCGCCTCTGCCCCGCCTTCGGCGTGTACCCGTTCCAGCTCTTCAAGACTGACGGTCTGGGTCAAGTCGAAAGGCCCGGCCTGAGTTCGCCTCAGCTCGGCCACATGAGCCCCACAGCCTAAAGCGTGACCTATGTCTTCGACCAAGGTCCGGATATAGGTGCCCTTGGTACAGGCGACAGCCAGACGCGCCCGGTCCGCTTCGAACGACAGCAAATCCAGGCGGGCAATGGTAACAGAACGAGGCTCACGCTCCACTACCTCTCCTGCGCGCGCGAGCTTGTATAACGGCTGGCCGTCACGCTTGAGCGCCGAGTACATCGGCGGCACCTGCTGCAGGTCACCCCGAAACTGCGGCAATAGCGACTCTAGCTGCGCCTGGGTTACGGTGACGTCCTTTCGCTCGATCACCTCGCCCTCGGCATCGGCCGTAGTTGTCGTGACGCCAAGCTGGGCAACGGTTTCATAACCCTTGTCAGCATCAAGCAGATACTGCGAAAACTTGGTCGCCTCCCCAAAACACAACGGCAGCACGCCAGTTGCCAGCGGATCGAGGCTACCGGTGTGGCCCGCCTTCTCGGCGTTGAGCAACCAGCGAACTTTCTGCAAGGCGGCGTTGGAAGTGAAACCGCGAGGTTTGTCGAGAAGAATGATGCCGCTGACGGCACGGCGTACGCGTTTTACCTGGGCCAAACCTTACTCTCCAAGATCGTCGCTGTGCTTGCGGTCTTCAGCAACCGCACGCTCGATGAGCGACGTCAGCTCGACCCCGCGACGCACACTGGCGTCATAGTTGAAATGCAGTTGTGGCACGGTACGTAACTTCATCGCTTTGCCCAGCTGCATCCGCAGGAAACCGCTGGCATCGTTGAGGATCCGAAGATTGCCCTTGACCGCATCTTCGTCATCATCCTTGCCCATGACCGTAATGAAGATCTTGGCATGGGACAGATCGCGACTGACCTCGACTGCCGTGATGGTGATCAGACCCAAACGGGGATCTTTCACTTCACGTTGAATGAGCTGCGCCAACTCGCGCTGCATCTGATCGCCAATACGTTGGGTACGGCTGAATTCTTTGGCCATAAAATCTGCCTTGAGCAGCAAGCTGCTAAACCTGAAAAAACGTCGTGCTGCAAAGGCAAACGGCAAGCTTCCAGGATCTCTCCTGAAAGCTTGCCGCCGGTTTGCCTAACAGCTGCTGTTAGAGCGAACGCGCCACTTCGACTTTCTCGAACACTTCGATCTTGTCGCCAGCTTTGACGTCGTTGTAACTCTTCACCGCGATACCGCACTCCATGCCGGCACGCACTTCCGCGACGTCGTCCTTGAAGCGACGGAGCGACTCCAGCTCGCCTTCGAAGATGACCACGTCATCGCGCAGAACACGAATCGGACGATTGCGGTGCACCATGCCCTCTAGCACCATGCAACCGGCCACGGCACCGAACTTCGGCGAGCGGAACACATCACGCACTTCCGCAATACCGAGAATGTTTTCCCGGACATCGCTGCCCAACATGCCGGTCAGGGCCTTTTTGACGTCTTCGATGATGTCGTAGATCACGTTGTAGTAACGCAAATCCAGACCTTCCTGCTCGACGATCTTACGTGCGCCAGCATCGGCACGAACGTTGAAGCCAAACAACACCGCGTTGGATGCCAGTGCGAGGTTGGCATCGCTCTCGGTGATACCACCGACACCGCCGCCGATGACGCGTACTTGCACCTCATCGTTACCCAAACCACTGAGCGAGCCCTGTAGCGCTTCCAGCGAACCGCGGACGTCGGATTTGAGGACGATGTTCAGCGTCTTCTTCTCTTCCTGCCCCATGTTCTCGAAGATATTTTCCAGCTTGCCGGCATGTGCACGGGCCAGCTTCACTTCGCGGAACTTGCCCTGACGGAACAAGGCCACTTCACGCGCCTTCTTCTCGTCAGCCAGAACGCTGAGCTCGTCACCTGCATCCGGTGTACCGTCGAGGCCAAGAATCTCGACCGGAATCGAAGGTCCAGCTTCCTTGATCGGTTTGCCGTTCTCGTCGAGCATCGCGCGGATACGGCCGTAGTTGGAGCCAACCAGTGCCATGTCACCCTGACGCAACGTGCCATCCTGCACCAGCACGGTAGCGACCGGGCCGCGACCTTTATCCAAACGCGATTCGACTACAACACCACGGCCGGGAGCCGACGGCGTTGCGGTGAGTTCAAGGATCTCGGCCTGAAGCAACACCGCCTCAAGCAAATCGTCGACACCGGTACCCATCTTCGCGGACACCGACACGAACGGCGTATCACCGCCCCATTCTTCCGACGTCACTTCGTGAACAGACAACTCGCTACGAATCCGATCGAGATCGGCGCCAGGCTTGTCGATCTTGTTCACCGCAACCACCAGCGGTACGCCAGCAGCCTTAGCATGCTGAATCGCCTCGATGGTCTGCGGCATCACGCCGTCATCGGCTGCTACCACAAGGATCACGATATCAGTCGCCTGCGCACCACGGGCACGCATGGCGGTAAACGCGGCGTGGCCAGGGGTGTCGAGGAAGGTGACCATGCCGCGATCTGTTTCCACATGGTAGGCGCCGATGTGCTGGGTGATACCACCCGCTTCACCTGCGGCCACCTTGGCACGTCGAATGTAGTCGAGCAGCGAAGTCTTACCGTGGTCGACGTGACCCATTACAGTCACAACTGGAGCACGTGTAATCGCCTCGCCTTCGAACTTCAACAGCTCAGCCAGCTGCTCTTCAAGCGCGTTGTCGCTGACCAGCTTGACCTTGTGGCCCAGCTCTTCGGCGATCAGCTGAGCGGTTTCCTGATCAAGTACCTGGTTGATGGTCACCGGAGTGCCCATCTTGAACATGAACTTGATGACTTCGGCTGCCTTGACCGACATCTGCTGCGCCAGATCGCCGACGGTGATCGTCTCACCAATAGCGACTTCGCGAACGATCGGACCGCTCGGGCTCTGAAAGCCATGCGCATTACGCTTCTTCAGCTTTGACTTACCACGTCCGCCGCGACGGAACCCATCAGCATCGTCATCGCCACTACGAACAGTGCGCGACAGCGGAGCTTTGGCCTTCAGCGAAGGACGATGCTGCGCCTGCTTACGATCACGTCGCTCGTCGTCGTCACTACGGGCCTTATCAGGGCGACGCGGTTCGTCCTTCTTGCGATCCTCGACCGGAGCGGCAGGCGCAACGGGAACAGGTTCCGCAGCAACGGCTGCGACCGGCTCTTTAGGCTCATCAGATACTGCAGTTTGAGTGGCTGCCGCTTCAGCCTGACGGCGAGCCTCTTCTTCGGCACGCACGCGCGCTTCTTCGGCCGCTTTCAGCCGCGCTGCTTCTTCTGCTGCGCGTTGCTCTTCGAGTTCGCGTTGCTTCTCAGCTTCGATTTCGTCAGGGCTACGCTTAACGAATGTTTTCTTCTTGCGTACTTCCACGCTGATGGTCTTGCTGCCACCGACCTTCAGCTTGGTGGTGGTCTTGCGCTGCAAGGTAATCTTGCGCGGCTCATCCACCTTGGCACCGTGGCTGCTCTTGAGGTGCGCCAACAGGGCCTGCTTTTCGTTATCGGTCACTACTTGCTCGGCGCTGGTGTGCGACAGTCCTGCCTCACGCATCTGCTGCAGCAGTCGCTCGACCGGTGTGTCGACCACCTGGGCCAGTTCTTTCACCGTGACTTGCGTCATGCATCTCTCTCCTCAGGCCGCTAATTACTTACTCGAACCAATGGGCTCGGGCGGCCATGATCAGCTTGCCGGCACGCTCTTGATCAATGCCGTCTATGTCGAGCAGGTCGTCAATCGACTGCTCGGCCAGGTCTTCGCGGGTGATGACACCTCGCATTGCCAACTCGACCGCCAGTTCCTTGTCCATGCCTTCCAGCGCGAGCAAATCCTCGGCTGGCTGGGCGTCTGCCAGTTTTTCTTCCGTTGCGATCGCTTTAGTCAGTAAACGATCTTTAGCGCGGGTTCTCAGCTCATTGACGATGTCTTCGTCGAAGCCTTCAATGCCGAGCATTTCCTCCATTGGGACGTACGCGATCTCTTCGAGCGAGGTAAAACCTTCCTCGACCAGTACTTGTGCCAGTTCCTCATCGACGTCCAGCTCTTCGATGAAATTGCGCAGGATGTCGCCGGTTTCTTCCTGTTGCTTGCTCTGGATATCCGCCTCGGTCATTACGTTCAGCGTCCATCCAGTCAGTTGACTGGCAAGACGCACGTTCTGGCCGCCACGACCGATAGCTTGCGCCAGGTTGTCTTCACCAACCGCAATATCCATGGCATGAGCGTCTTCATCAACGATGATTGCGGCCACTTCAGCAGGTGCCATCGCGTTGATGACGAACTGAGCTGGATTCTCATCCCATAACACGATATCGACACGCTCGCCGCCGATCTCTCCGGATACCGCCTGGACGCGCGAACCACGCATTCCGATGCATGCACCCTGTGGATCGATACGCTTGTCCTTCGAGCGAACAGCAATCTTGGCGCGCGAGCCCGGGTCACGAGAAGCACCCATCACCTCAATCAGCCCTTCAGCAATTTCCGGCACCTCGATGCGGAACAGCTCAATCAGCATCTCCGGCGCAGTGCGCGACAGGATCAACTGAGGCCCGCGGTTTTCAGTGCGGATATCCTTAAGAAGCGCGCGTACTCGCGCGCCGACACGAAATGTCTCGCGAGCAATAATGTCTTCGCGAGCAAGCAGTGCCTCCGCGTTGTTACCCAAGTCGACGATAACGCTGTCACGGGTTACTTTCTTGACCGTTCCGGAGATGATTTCACCCAGGCGGTCACGGTAGGCCTCGACCACCTGCGCACGCTCAGCCTCACGGACCTTCTGCACAATGACCTGTTTAGCCGTTTGCGCGGCAATACGGCCAAACTCAATCGACTCGATCTTCTCTTCCAGGACATCACCGACTTTGGCATTGGCTTCTTGAGCCTGCTTCATGTCAGTAGTCAGCTGGTGCGCCGGGTCGTCGAAATCCTCTTCTTCAACAACAGTCCAGCGGCGGAAGGTCTCGTAGCTACCATTCTGCCGATTGATCTCGACCCTCAGGTCCACTTCATCCTCAAAGCGCTTTTTGGTAGCGGTGGCCAGCGCCAGCTCCAATGCCTCGAATATCACACCGGCCGGTACGCCTTTTTCATTGGATACCGACTCCACAACCAGCAGTACTTCTTTGCTCATCGTACGCCTCGCCTATCGCAATCCATTGGGGTCCGCGGGATCCGCGATTCACTCAAAACGGGGAATTATGTTGGTCTTGTCGATCATGTCGATCGGCAACAGATACTCGTGGTCGTCAACCAGCACCACTACATCCTGTTCCTCGATCCCGCGGAGAAGACCCTGGAAATTGCGCCGCCCGTCGAAGGGCGAGCGCAGCTTTATTTTGACTTGCTCGCCCACGTGCGCCGCGTACTGTTCAAGAGTGAACAGTGGTCGATCCATACCCGGCGAGGACACTTCAAGCGTGTAATCAGAGCTGATCGGATCCTCGACATCTAGCACTCCGCTGAGCTGACGGCTGACCTTTTCACAGTCATCAACCAAAATCCCGTTGGGATGATCGATATAGATCCTCAGCAAAGAATGTCGACCCTGCGAAATAAATTCGACACCCCAGCATTGATAGCCCAGCGCCTCGACCACAGGGGCCAACAAGGCCTGCAACTGTTCTAGCTTGCTCGACATCGAAGTCCCTCGTGCATGCCGTGAAAATGAAAAATGGGCGAAACGCCCATCCCTGATGATCGCCTGTAGATGCCGGCGACCTGGCTTGAAGCTAATAAAAAGCCCCTCGATAGGGGCTCTTCATCAACTGGTTGCGGGGGCTGGATTTGAACCAACGACCTTCGGGTTATGAGCCCGACGAGCTACCAGACTGCTCCACCCCGCGTCAAACTGGGCACGAATTATACGACCGCATCAAACATTGGTCAACCAAAACGCAGAAACAAGAAAGCCCGCATCTGCGGGCCTACTTGTTTGGTACCGAGGAGGGGACTCGAACCCCTACAGCCTATGGCCACTACCACCTCAAGGTAGCGTGTCTACCAATTCCACCACCTCGGCAAAAACTTTTTTACTGCTGATCCTGAACCTGTGGAACATCGTCTGCAGTAGGCGCGGACGGAGCGGACTCCAAAACAGGCACATCTTCAACAGCCGGCTTGCTAACCGGAACCTCCAACACTGCGGGGTCCGGCAAGCCTGCCTGTGACATCTGATCAGCCTGCTGAGTCGCAAAAAACGCCAACCCCAGACTAGTCACGAAAAAAACGCCCGCCAGTATAGCAGTAAAACGACTGAGAAAGGTAGAAGAACCTTGGCTTCCGAAAACAGTTGCCGAAGCACCCGAGCCGAAAGACGCACCCGCATCCGCTCCCTTACCCTGCTGCAGCAACACCAGCACAACCACACCAATAGCAACCAGCAGATGCACCACAATCACAACAGTCTGCAACATCTGATCAGTTCCCTGCGGCACGACAAATCGCACCGAAATCATTCGCTTTCAGAGAGGCCCCACCGATAAGCCCCCCATCGATATCCGACATCCCGAACAGCTCAGAGGCGTTTTCCGCCTTGACGCTGCCACCATAAAGAACTCGTACGCCCTCGGCGATACGCTGATCCTCACGTGCGAGTTGCTCGCGAATAGCCGCATGTACTTGCTGGGCCTGCTGCGGCGTAGCCGTAAGCCCGGAACCAATGGCCCAGACCGGCTCATACGCCACAACCGCCTTTTTGAAAGCAGCTATTCCAGCCTCAGCTATGACGCGAGCCAACTGACGCCCAACCACTTCCAGCGTTTGCCCAGACTGGCGCTGTTCAAGCGTCTCACCTAGGCAGAGCACTGGAGCCATTCCGCACTCCAATGCCGCTACAAACTTCTTACTAACCACATCGTCGCTTTCACCCAGAATCAAGCGTCGCTCCGAGTGGCCCACCAATACCCATTTACAACCAGCATCAACCAGCTGAGAGGCTGATTCTTCTCCAGTCAAGGCACCAAAGCCAACTTCCGAAGAGCAGTCTTGAGCACCGACAGCGATACTCCGACCTTCCAATTCCTCAACGACCTGAGTCAGATGAAGACTGGATGGAAAAACTACAACTTCGACCCCTGGAGACAACTCCTGCTGGCAAAGCGCTTCGATCAGCTCTGCGACGCTGGCGCGGGTACCGTTCATCTTCCAGTTACCAGCTACCAATGGGCGACGCATGCTTTACCTCGTCGGTCAAAGTGGGCGCAGATGGTACTCAACGAAAACACCTCTTGCAAGCGGCAATCATGCACAAACTTCCGTAACCGCGTGCGCCAGCTCTTCGGCGTAACCTCTCACCTGTTTTTCGTCGTCACCTTCAACCATGACGCGCACTAGCGGCTCTGTTCCAGACTTGCGAAGCAGCACCCGACCTCGCCCCCCCATGCGCTCCGTGACACTGTCACAGACCGCCTGAACCTGAGGGTGGGAGATCGGATCCCTGTCACCAGTGAAACGCACATTGATCAAAACTTGAGGACATTTGCTCCAGGCTAAACGCTCTTGTGCGAGATTCTGACCGCGGCGCCTCAAGGCCAGCACCACTTGGAGCGCCGCAATGATGGCGTCGCCGGTGGAAACGTGCTGAGCGCAGACAATGTGTCCTGAATTTTCCCCGCCAAGCACCCAGTCACGCTCGAGCATCTCTGCCATCACATACCGGTCGCCAACTTTTGCCCGAACGAAAGGAATGTCTCGCGCCTTCAGCGCCAGCTCAAGCCCCAGGTTACTCATAAGCGTGCCGACCACACCACCCGCCAGGCGATCACGATCCTGAAGATCGGTTGCGATAATGTAGAGCAACTCATCACCGTCTACCTGAGCTCCCGTATGGTCGACCATCATTACGCGGTCACCATCCCCGTCGAACGCGATACCCAGGTCAGCACCCTGTTCCACCACGGCCTTTTGAAGCTGTGCGACATGAGTAGACCCGACGCCCGCGTTGATATTGAGTCCGTCTGGCTGAGCCGCGATGACCGTCACGTCAGCGCCGAGCTCACGAAAGACGCTGGGCGCAACCTTGTACGTAGCGCCATGGGCGCAGTCCAGCACAATCTTCATACCAGAGAAGTCCGTACTGGTCGGCACACTGCTCTTACAAAATTCGATATAACGGCCGGCGGCGTCGTTGATCCGCGATGCCTTACCGAGCTGCGCCGATTCGACAACAGTCATTGGCGTATCGAGCAATTCCTCGATCATTAACTCGACTTCGTCTGGCAGTTTTGTGCCCCGCCCGGAAAAGAACTTAATGCCATTGTCGTGATGCGGATTGTGCGACGCACTGATCACTATGCCAGCTTCCGCATGGAAGGTACGGGTCAGATAAGCAACAGCCGGGGTAGGCATAGGCCCAAGCAGCAGTACATCTGCACCCGCTGCAGAGAGACCGGCCTGTAGCGCAGACTCAAACATATAGCCCGATATTCGGGTGTCCTTGCCGATTAGAATGCGGCATTTACCATGCTTGCGAAAAGCCATTCCGGCCGCCCAGCCAAGCTTGAGCATGAAGTCCGGCGTGATCGGAAACTGCCCAACATGCCCACGTATGCCGTCGGTGCCAAAATACTTTCTACCCATGAAAAAAATCCTTATTCCGCCGCTTGTACCGCGGCAATCATTCGTACCACATCGACCGTCTCTGCCACGTCATGTACACGGAGGATTTTAGCCCCCTGAACAACCGCTAGCGCAGCAAGCCCGAGCCCGCCATACAAACGCTGACCCACGTCACGCTCGAGCGCCTGACCGATCATGCTTTTTCGCGACACCCCAACCAGCAGAGGGCGCCCCAACACATGGAGGCGCTCCATATGTTTGAACAGACTGAGGTTATGTGAAAGGGTCTTCGCGAAGCCAAATCCCGGATCGAGCACAATACGCTCGGCACGGATGCCCGCAGCAACACATGCATCCATGCGCCCCCTGAGGAAAATCAGCACTTCAGCGGTCACATCGTCATATCGCGGATCGTTCTGCATGTCAGCAGGCTCACCCCGCATATGCATCAGACACACCGGCAGGCCTGTATCAGCCGCGGCGTCAAGTGCGCCATCCCGAGTGAGCGATCGTACGTCATTGATCAAGCCGGCACCGAGGCGCGCGGTTTCCCGAATCACGGCAGGTGTCGATGTATCGACTGAGATAACCACGTCGAGCTCACGCGCAATCGCCTCGACCACTGGCGCAACGCGCTCCAATTCCTCGAGCGGCGACACTACGCGCGCACCTGGGCGAGTCGACTCTCCTCCAACATCGACTAGCGTCGCGCCCGCCGTAACCATCGCCTCCGCGTGACGCAGCGCTGCGTCAACACCGACATGCTGACCACCATCGGAGAACGAGTCAGGAGTGACATTCAGAATGCCCATGACATGTGGGCGGGAGAAATCAAGAACCCGGCTGCCACATGACAGCCGGGTTTGATGTGACGCTTCAATCATTAAAAAAGCCTTAGCTTAGTGCTCGCCAGCAGGCCCACCGATCGGCGTCTGCGGGCGGCCGCCTTCTGGCTGTACGGGCGTTCCGGTCGGTCCCGACCCATCCTGCCAGTCGCGAGGCTCCCGCGGCGTGCGGCCGGCCATAATGTCGTCAATTTGATCCGCATCGATGGTTTCGTACCTCATCAACGTCTCGGCCATCAGATCGAGCTTGTCACGGTTGTCGGCCAAAATTTGTTTGGCGGTGCCGTAGCATTGATCAATGATGCTGCGAACTTCTTGATCGATCAGCTTCGCCGTGTCACCAGACACATTAGTGTGCTGACTGCCCGCGCTACGCCCGAGGAATACCTCACCCTCTTCTTCGGCGTACATCAGTGGACCAAGCTTTTCAGAGAGCCCCCATTTGGTGACCATGTTTCGCGCCAGCTGAGTGGCCCGCATGATGTCGTTCGAGGCGCCAGTAGTAACCCCTTCGAAACCCAAGGTCATTTCCTCGGCGATTCGACCACCGAACAATGAACAAATCTGGCTAATCAGGGCACGCTTGGAAAGGCTGTAGCGATCTTCCTCGGGAAGGAACATCGTGACGCCCAGCGCTCTACCGCGTGGGATGATCGAAACCTTATAGACGGGATCATGCTCCGGCACGACGCGACCAACAATGGCATGGCCCGCTTCGTGATAGGCGGTGTTGAGGCGCTCTTTCTCCGACATAACCATCGATTTGCGCTCAGCGCCCATCATGATCTTGTCTTTCGCCAGTTCGAACTCCTTCATCTCTACCACACGCTTGCCAGCGCGCGCAGCGAACAAGGACGCTTCATTCACCAGGTTAGCCAAGTCCGCGCCTGAGAAACCAGGCGTGCCACGAGCGATGAGTGCCGGTTCGACACTGTCTCCCAGCGGCACCTTGCGCATGTGGACTTTTAGGATCTGTTCGCGACCGCGGATGTCCGGCAATCCGACCACCACCTGACGGTCGAAACGCCCGGGACGCAGCAGCGCGGGGTCAAGCACGTCCGGCCGGTTTGTGGCCGCAATGACGATAATCCCGTCATTCATCTCGAAACCATCCATCTCCACCAGCAACTGGTTGAGGGTCTGCTCACGCTCATCATGACCGCCGCCGAGGCCTGCGCCACGATGACGACCGACCGCGTCGATTTCATCGATGAAGATAATGCACGGCGCGTGCTTCTTGGCCTGTTCGAACATGTCGCGGACGCGGCTCGCACCGACACCCACGAACATTTCTACGAAGTCGGAACCGGAAATAGTGAAGAAGGGAACCTTGGCCTCGCCAGCTACGGCCTTCGCCAACAGTGTCTTACCGGTACCTGGCGAGCCGACCATCAGCACGCCGCGCGGGATGCGGCCACCCAGGCGCTGAAACTTACCAGGGTCGCGAAGGAACTCGACCAGTTCGGTTACTTCTTCCTTTGCCTCATCACACCCAGCTACATCGGCGAACGTGGTTTTGACCTGATCTTCGGAAAGCAAGCGTGCCTTGCTTTTGCCAAAGCTCATCGGTCCACCTTTGCCGCCTGCGCCACCCTGCATCTGGCGCATGAAAAACATGAAGACCGCGATGATCACCAGTATCGGGAAACTCGCGACAAGCAACTGCGTCCAGATGCTCTGCTGTTCAGGTTGCTTGCCCTCGATCACGACATCGTTGTTGATGAGGTCGCCGATCAGACCGTTATCCTGAATCGCAGGCCGTATCGTCTTGAAGGTTTCTCCGTCACTGCGCTTACCCGTGATGACAAAGCCGTCTACGGTTACTCGTTCGACACGACCTTCTTTCACCTGCTCGATAAAATCGGAGTAGTTGAGCGTCTGCGGCTCGGTCGGGCTGGAAAAGTTGTTCATCACCGTCACCAGGACAGCGGCAATGATCAACCACAGAATCAGGTTTTTCGCCATGTCATTCAATTTCACTACCCTCTAGAGCAGGCGCGTTGTCCGGAGCCTGCATGACGGCCGATGGTTCGCTCTCGGCCTAACTTACTACACAACACCGCTGAACGGGCAGCTCGGTCTGTAACCCCATATGAAACATCTAACCGCAATCACCCCGGCGGGTGCCGCCGATCCTAATGGTCATTACAACTACGACCGCGGCCCATCTATCTCGTTGCCATCGCCACGATAGCCGCGCGCCAAAAGATATTGCTCGCGTGAACGGTCCCGTGACGACAAGGGCTTGCGCATCTGTACCTTCTCAAAGTTCTGCCGCACGTCCTTGAGGTAGGCGTCGAATCCGTCGCCCTGGAATACCTTGATCAGAAAATCACCGCCCGGTCGCAGTACCCGCATGGCCAAATCCAGCGCCAGCTCGCAGAGAAACATTGCGCGCGCTTGGTCCGCTACCTTTACCCCACTCATATTGGGGGCCATATCGGAAATCACAAGGTCCACCTGGGTGTCGCCGATTGCCTGAAGGATCTCGGAGAACACTTGGTCTTCGGTGAAGTCTCCGAGCACGAAGGTCACATCCGCGATACTGTCCATGGGCAGGATATCCGACGCAATCAGCCGCCCACGACCTCCAATGACGCGACTGGTAACCTGCGACCAACCGCCCGGAGCGGCCCCGAGATCAACCACGGTCATGCCGGGGCGCAAGATTCGATCCTTTTCCTGTATTTCGAGCAGCTTGTAGCTAGCCCGGGATCGATAGCCGTCGCGCTGCGCCATCTTCACGTACGGATCGTCGAAATGTTCTTTCAGCCAACGCGGGCTGGTCTTGGAGCGTGCCAAGCTGATACCTCATCTGTGCGGCTCAGGGTGTGTCAGTTACACTAGCCGCCGTTCTAAAAGTTCTGACGCAAGGGTCGAATTATGCCGCTCACTAACGAGCAGAAGAAACAGTACAAATCCATCGGCCATCATTTGAAGCCGGTGCTGATCGTGTCGGAGAACGGCTTGACCGAAGGTGTGCAGGCCGAACTGGAGCGAGCCTTGACTGATCATGAACTGATCAAGGTACAGCTTCGGATCACCGAGCGTGACGATCGACGCGCGTTAATGGAAGAGTTGTGCAAGATCGGAGGCTGCGAGCTGGTCCAAGCCATCGGCAAGATGGCGCTGATCTATCGCAAGAATCCGAAGGTCAACAAGCAGCTCTCCAACGTACATCGCTTTCAGGCCTAAGCCTGACGCAAGCATCGCGAATCATAGCCGCTCCCGTCCGGGAGCGGCCTGCAGCACCAAAATCAGCCCGCACATACCGATAACCAGATAGCTGAATACCAGCCAGTACGGAGACTGGACGACACCTGCCCGCACCGCAAAAAAACTCGTCGCGAGCAACAATATGGTGAGCAAAAGCTGACCTCGAAAGTCTTTCCACAAGCTTCGCAAACCGCCTAGCTGGATCAGCACGACGGCCTGAAGGACGACACAGAAGGCAGCGAAGCCCACCAATAGCGGACGAAGGCTGCTCCCAATTTCCTCGATAAGCATCGGCGCAAGGCCGATTTTAGCGAGCGCCGGAAGCATGACAAACTGAAGCAGCCAAAGACCGCCAACCCAGAACGTCTGGGCCAGCTGCCAGCTTATGGTTCCGGCACGCAACGGCTGACGTTCAGAGATGGCGAACCTCGACGATCTCAAATTCGACCAGCCCACCCGGGGTCTTCACCACCGCGACATCACCCTCCTCCTTGCCAATTAGAGCGCGTGCAATAGGCGAGCCTACCGAAATCTTGCCTAGCTTGATCTCTGCTTCGTCTTCACCAACGATCTGATAGGTGACACGCTCATCGGTCTCGACGTTGGCGATCTCAACAGTCGTGCCGAATATCACTTTGCCGGTGTGCGGGATGCTGCTGACATCGATGACCTGGGCGTTCTGCAAACGCCCTTCAATGTCACGAATCCGCGCCTCGACCATGCCCTGCTGTTCACGCGCAGCGTGATACTCGGCATTTTCCTTCAAGTCGCCCAATTCACGCGCTACGCCGATGTCGTGACTGAGCTTTGGGCGAAGCACCTTGGTCAAGTGATGGAGCTCTTCTTCCAGAGCGCGGGCACCCTGGACTGTCATTGGGTATTTAGTCATGCCTTGATTCCTGCATGGAGATCCTGCAAACGACGCACGGTTTTCTCAGGACCGAATTTCAGCGCCTCACAGATGGCCTGCCCACCCGCCAGCGTGGTGGTGCAGCAAATCTTGTGCTGCAGAGCGTTACGACGGATCGAGTAGGAATCAGCGATCGACTGACGCCCCTCGGTGGTGTTGATGATCAGGGTAACTTCATCGTTCTTGATCATGTCAACAACGTGCGGACGACCTTCGGTAACCTTGTTCACCCGGCGCACTGGCAGGCCTGCTGCCTCGATGATCTTGGCGGTGCCAGCAGTGCCCACCACTTCGAAACCGAGTTCGATGAGATCACGCGCGACCTGAGCGACGTGAGGCTTGTCATCGTCACGCACGCTGATGAATGCACAGCCGCTGTTAGGCAGAATTTCACTGGCGCCCAACTGCGCCTTGGCAAAGGCTTCAGCGAAGCTGTCACCGACACCCATCACTTCACCGGTCGACTTCATCTCTGGACCGAGGATTGGGTCAACGCCTGGGAACTTGGCGAACGGGAAGACCGCTTCTTTCACGCTGTAGAAGTTCGGGATGATTTCTTCGGTCAAACCGACTTCGGCCAGCGTCTTGCCCGCCATGACTCGCGCAGCAATCATCGCCAGCGACACACCAATGCACTTGGAGACGAATGGAACGGTACGCGAAGCGCGCGGGTTCACTTCGATGACGAAGATATCCTCGCCTTGCACCGCCATCTGCACGTTCATCAAACCGACAACGCCGAGCTCCAGGGCCATTTTCTTGACCTGGTCACGAATCTCGTCCTGGATATGCGCTGGGAGCGAGTACGGGGGCAGCGAACAAGCGGAGTCGCCGGAATGCACGCCCGCCTGCTCAATGTGCTGCATGATCGCGCCAATCACCACATGCTCGCCGTCGCACACCGCGTCGATATCGACTTCGATGGCGCAGTTGAGGAAGTGATCAAGCAGTACAGGACTGTCATTCGAGACTTTGACCGCCTCACGCATGTAGCGGCGCAATTCTTCTTCCTGGTAGACGATTTCCATCGCCCGGCCGCCCAACACGTAAGACGGACGTACCACCAGCGGATATCCAATAACCTTGGATGCAGCCAGCGCCTCTTCCTCGCTTCGCGCCGTTGCGTTCGGGGGCTGACGCAGGTTCAGCCGCTCGACCATCTGCTGGAAGCGTTCACGGTCCTCAGCACGATCAATGGAGTCCGGGCTGGTACCGATGATCGGCACGCCAGCTTCTTCCAACGCACGCGCCAGTTTCAGGGGCGTCTGGCCACCGTACTGGACGATCACGCCCTTGGGCTGTTCGACACGCACAATTTCCAGCACGTCCTCCAGCGTGACCGGCTCGAAATACAGACGATCCGAGGTGTCGTAGTCGGTCGAGACGGTTTCAGGGTTGCAGTTGACCATGATGGTTTCATAACCGTCAGCACGCATCGCCAACGCAGCATGTACGCAGCAGTAATCAAACTCGATGCCTTGACCGATTCGGTTGGGACCACCGCCGAGAATCATGATCTTGTCGCGGCTGGACGGATTGGCCTCGCACTCTTCCTCATAGGTCGAGTACATGTACGCCGTATCCGTGGCAAATTCGGCAGCACAGGTATCGACGCGCTTGTAGACCGGCAGGACCTTGAGCTTGTGACGATGAGCCCGCAAGTTCTTTTCAGTAACGCCGAGCAGTTTGGCAAGCCGGGCATCGGAAAAGCCTTTGCGCTTGAGCTTGTACATGACGTCGCGATCAATGCTGGATAGACCCATGGTCTTGATCCGCTCTTCTTCCTTGATCAGGTCTTCGATCTGAACCAGAAACCACTCATCGATGCGCGTCAGCTCGAACACTTCTTCGACCGACTTGCCTGCACGGAACGCATCAGCGAGATACCAGATACGGTCCGCACCGGGGACAGTGAGTTCACGCTTGAGCGTGCTCTCGCTTTCCGGATCAGCCAGGTCGAGCTTCGGATCGAAGCCGGAGACACCCACTTCGAGCCCGCGCAGCGCTTTCTGCATCGACTCCTGGAAGGTACGCCCGATCGCCATGACTTCACCGACCGACTTCATCTGCGTTGTCAGGCGCGCGTCGGCCTTGGGGAATTTCTCGAAAGCAAAACGCGGGATCTTGGTGACGACATAGTCGATTGCCGGCTCGAAGGATGCTGGAGTGCGGCCACCCGTGATGTCGTTCTGCAGCTCGTCGAGGGTGTAACCCACAGCAAGTTTTGCGGCGATCTTGGCGATCGGAAAGCCGGTGGCCTTGGAAGCCAGCGCCGACGAACGCGATACGCGCGGGTTCATCTCGATCACGACCATGCGGCCGGTGTCCGGACAGATACCAAATTGCACGTTGGAACCGCCGGTTTCAACGCCGATCTCACGCAGTACCGCCAGGGAGGCGTTGCGCAGGATCTGGTATTCCTTGTCGGTCAGGGTTTGCGCCGGCGCTACGGTGATGGAGTCACCGGTGTGCACGCCCATCGGGTCGAAGTTTTCGATGGCGCAGACGATGATGCAGTTGTCCTTCTTGTCACGGACCACCTCCATCTCGTATTCCTTCCAGCCGATCAGCGATTCGTCGATCAGCAGCTCGCTGGTCGGCGACAGATCGAGGCCGCGAGCGCAGATCTCTTCGAACTCTTCGCGGTTGTAAGCAATGCCGCCACCGGTGCCCCCCATGGTGAACGAGGGACGAATGATGCAGGGGAAGCCGACCTTCTCGAGCACACCGTAGGCTTCGTCCATATTATGGGCGATGCCGGATACCGGGCAGGCCAGCCCAATGTTTTTCATCGCCTTGTCGAAGCGCGAACGGTCCTCAGCCTTGTCGATCGTGTCGGCGTTGGCACCGATCATCTCGACGCCAAACTTTTCCAGAATGCCGTGCTTTTCCAGATCCAACGCACAGTTCAGTGCGGTCTGTCCGCCCATGGTCGGCAGCAGCGCGTCAGGGCGCTCCTTCTCGATGATCTTGGCCACGGTGGCCCACTTGATCGGCTCGATGTAAGTCGCGTCAGCCATGGCCGGATCGGTCATGATCGTGGCCGGGTTGGAGTTGACCAGAATGACGCGGAACCCTTCCTCGCGCAGTGCCTTGCACGCCTGAGCGCCGGAGTAATCGAACTCGCACGCCTGGCCGATGACGATCGGGCCAGCGCCGAGGATCAGGATGCTTTTGATGTCTGTACGTTTTGGCATGGTCTCTCTCGAATTCTGTGCTCGGCGAACTTAGCGGCGCTTGGCCATAGCATCGATGAAGCGATCGAACAACGGCGCCACATCGTGCGGGCCGGGGCTCGCTTCAGGATGACCCTGGAAGCTGAAAGCGACTTTGTCTGTGCGCTCGATTCCCTGCAGCGTGCCATCGAACAGCGACTTGTGCGTCGCGCGAAGATTGCTCGGGAGGGTGGCTTCGTCCACAGCGAAGCCGTGGTTCTGGCTGGTGATCATCACCACACCGGTATCCAGATCTTGTACCGGATGGTTAGCACCATGATGGCCGTTCGGCATTTTCACCGTTTTGGCACCTGAAGCCAGTGCCAGCAGTTGATGCCCAAGGCAGATACCGAATACCGGAATATCGGTCTCAAGCACTTCCTGGATCGCATTGATTGCGTAGTCGCAAGGCTCAGGGTCCCCTGGACCATTGGCCAGGAATATTCCATCCGGATTCAACGCCAGCGCTTCGCTTGCAGTTGACTGCGCCGGGAGCACCGTGACGCGGCAACCGCGGGCGACCAGCATGCGCAAGATGTTGTACTTCACGCCGTAGTCAAAAGCGACGACATGGTAAGGCAGCTCGCTGGCCGGAATTTCGGCATGCGTGTCGTCCTTCAGGCACCAGACGCTGGAGCGCCACTCGTAACGCTCCTTGACGCTGACTTCCTTGGCCAGATCCATGCCCTTGAGCCCAGGAAAGCTCCGCGCCAGCTCCAGCGCCTTTTCTTCGGTGGCGTCTGCCCCCGCCAGAATACAACCGTCCTGAGCGCCCTTTTCTCGAAGAATTCGGGTCAATCGACGGGTATCGATACCGGCGATGGCAACGGTACCGTTGGCTTTGAGGTAGTCAGGAAGGGATTGCTTTTCGCGCCAGTTGCTCGAGGTAAGCGGCAGGTCGCGGATAACCAAGCCTGCAGCCCAGACCTTCCACGATTCAGCATCTTCCGGCGTGGTGCCGGTGTTGCCGACATGCGGATACGTGAGCGTGACGATTTGCTTGGCGTAGGAAGGATCGGTGAGGATTTCCTGATAGCCGGTCATGGCGGTATTGAACACCACCTCACCAACGGTTTGCCCATCGGCGCCGATGGAGTCGCCGTGAAAGATACTGCCATCGGCAAGGGCCAAAATGGCTGGCGTAAGGGCTGGCTTAGTCAAGAGACCTCCCAAAGATCAAGGCTGAAGCAGGCGCAGATTGTAAAAAAGCGGGATGACGTGTGAAGTCATCCCGCTTTTTGTTTGAGTCATTCTGCGCAACTTTTAGTGGACACACTAAAACGGGAAGCTTACAGAAAACGCCTTTTGAGGTCCAGCCGAAATCGGCCCGAACGCAACACCGTGGCCTGTTAGCGCAACCCGAGCACGTCCTGCATGTCGTAAAGACCCGCCGGCTGCTGCTCCAACCATAACGCGGCGCGCACGGCGCCTTTGGCGAAGGTCATGCGACTGGAAGCCTTGTGCGTGATCTCGACCCGCTCGCCCTCGGCAGCAAACAGCACCGTATGATCCCCGACCACGTCACCCGCACGAATGGTCGCAAACCCGATCGTATCGCGCGCACGCGCGCCAGTTTGGCCTTCGCGACCGTAGACAGCTACTTTCTGCAAATCCCGACCGAGCGCTTCGGCGACCACTTCACCCATGCGCAACGCTGTGCCCGAGGGCGCATCGACTTTGTGCCGGTGGTGCGCTTCGACTATCTCGATATCGACCTCGTCACCTAAAACCCGCGCGGCGGTGTCGAGCAGCTTCAGACACAAGTTCACACCGACGCTGAAATTGGCGGCAAAGACGATCGGGATATCCCTCGCCGCCGCAGCGAGTTTTTCCTTCTCCTCAACCGTGAAGCCGGTCGTGCCGATCACCATCGCTTTGCCCGCGCGACGGCAGACGTCAAGATTCTTCAACGTCACGGAGGGGTGGGTAAAGTCGATCAGTACATCGAACTCCTCCGCGACTTTCGCCGCGTCGCCGATCAGCGGAACACCAAGCCTTCCAATGCCTGCCAACTCACCCGCGTCCGCCCCGACCAAGGTGCTGTCGGGGCGATCAATCGCGGCAGTAAGCCCGGCGGCACCGCCTGTCTGCTGGACGGCTTCGACTAACGTTTTACCCATGCGCCCGGCGGCGCCCATCACTGCTATACGTCGCATACGAACAGCTCCACGCTGCAAGCCTCAAGCTGCAGCGGCCGGCTTCGGGTAGCCAACCGCCTGCGCCTGCTGCTGAGTTAAAGATCGCCGAAAAAGCGCTTCATGCCCTCGAACCAGCCGCTGGCCTTTGGCGAGTGGGAGCTGTCGCTCTGCAGCGTCTTTCGGAACTCGTCGAGCAGCTCGCGCTGACGCTTGCCGAGATTGACCGGCGTCTCGACCGCAACCCGACACAACAGATCGCCTGCCGCACCGCCGCGAACAGGGGCCACACCCTTACCGCGTAGACGGAACTGTTTGCCCGTCTGGGTTCCTTCGGGAATCTTCAGCTTTACGCGACCATCGAGCGTGGGCACTTCAAGCTCACCGCCCAATGCTGCGTCAGCGAAGCTGATCGGCACTTCACAGTACAAATGCTTGCCGTCGCGCTGGAAGATCGGATGCTCGCGTACGTTGACCACAACATAGAGATCGCCCGCCGGACCGCCCTGCGCACCCGCCTCGCCCTCGCCGGTCAGGCGAATGCGGTCGCCGGAATCGACACCTGGCGGCACCTTGACCGAGAGCGTTTTCTGCTCTTCGACGCGACCCTGCCCATGGCAGCTGCCACAGGGGTCCGAAATCATCTTGCCGCTGCCATGACAGCGCGGGCAGGTTTGCTGTACCGAGAAGAACCCCTGCTGCATGCGCACCTGGCCGATGCCGCCA
Source organism: Pseudomonas sp. DNDY-54 (assembly GCF_019880365.1). NCBI lineage: Bacteria > Pseudomonadati > Pseudomonadota > Gammaproteobacteria > Pseudomonadales > Pseudomonadaceae > Pseudomonas > Pseudomonas sp. DNDY-54. The sequence continues at coordinate 929,494 of NZ_CP082271.1, read as the reverse complement.
CAGGTGGTACAGGTGACAGGGCTGGTGCCCTTTTTCGCGCCCGAGCCATCACAGGTCTTACACTCAGCCAGCGTCGGCACACGGATCGTCACCGTCGTGCCGCGCACGGCCTCTTCCAGATCCAGCTCAAGGGTGTATCGCAAATCACTGCCGCGCTGAGCGCCACCACGGGAACTGCCGCGCCCACCGGCGAAGAAATCGCTGAAGACGTCGCCAAAGATGTCGGAGAAGTTGGCACCGCCATAGGCACCACCTGCACCCGCGCCCATCTGCGGGTCGACGCCAGCATGACCGTATTGGTCATAGGCTTGACGCTTACCGGCGTCGGACAACACTTCGTAAGCCTCGTTGGCTTCCTTGAACGCGTCTTCTGCAGCTTTATCTCCGGGATTACGGTCCGGATGGTGCTTCATCGCAAGGCGGCGATAAGCCTTCTTCAGCTCCGCCTCGCTGGCGCCGCGTTCGACACCCAGCACTTCGTAATAGTCACGTTTGGCCATAGTTTTCCTGAACCTTCAAATTCGTACCCTCCAGACACGCCAACGCGGGAGCAAGCCCCCGCGCGGCGATCAAGCCCGTTGCGGCAATGCCGCGGCGGGTGGGAGCGAAGGGAGCCACCGCCGTGCGGCCGCTCCCTCCCCCCTGGTCTTAGGGCGCATAAGCCGCAGCTTACTTGTTGTCCTTGACCTCTTCGAACTCGGCATCGACAACGTCGTCGCCGGCCTGGCCGTTCTCAGCAGCTTGCTCGCCCGCACCGCCCTGAGGCTGCTCGGCGTACATCTTCTGCGCCAGCGGCGTAGAGGCCTGGGATACCGCAGCGATCTTGGCTTCGATCTCGGCCTTGTCGTCACCCTTGATAGCGACCTCCAACTCGCCGATAGCTTTCTCGATGCTGGTTTTGTCTTCCTCGGTAGCCTTGTCGCCAGCTTCGGTCAGCATCTTGCGGGTCGCATGGACCAGCTGATCGCCTTGGTTACGCGCCGTAACCAGCTCCTCGAACTTGCGGTCTTCGTCCGCATTGGCCTCGGCGTCACGCACCATTTGCTCGATTTCTTCCTCGGACAGACCGGAGTTGGCCTTGATCACGATGGACTGATGCTTGCCGGTGGCCTTGTCCTTAGCTGATACGTGCAGGATGCCGTTGGCGTCGATGTCGAAGGTCACTTCGATCTGTGGCACGCCGCGTGGAGCCGGCGGAATCTCGGCCAGATCGAAACGACCCAGCGACTTGTTCTGCGCAGCCTGCTTGCGCTCACCCTGCAGAACGTGAATGGTCACGGCGCCCTGGTTGTCATCAGCGGTCGAGAAGACCTGCGACTTCTTGGTCGGAATCGTGGTGTTCTTCTCAATCAGCGCCGTCATCACACCGCCCATGGTTTCGATACCCAGGGTCAGCGGGGAGACGTCGAGCAACAGCACGTCCTTGACGTCACCAGCCAGAACGGCGCCCTGGATGGCAGCGCCCATGGCAACGGCTTCGTCCGGGTTCACGTCCTTGCGCGCTTCCTTGCCGAAGAACTCGGCGACCTTCTGCTGCACCAGCGGCATACGAGTCTGGCCGCCCACCAGGATGACGTCGTCGATCTTCGACACATCGATACCGGCATCCTTCATTGCCATGCGGCACGGCTCGATGGTGCGCTGCACCAGATCCTCAACCAGGGCTTCGAGCTTGGCGCGTGAAATCTTCACGTTCAGGTGCTTCGGACCGGTCGAGTCGGCAGTGATGTACGGCAGGTTGACGTCGGTCTGCTGGCTGGAGGACAGCTCGATCTTCGCCTTCTCGGCAGCTTCCTTCAGGCGCTGCATCGCCAGCGGGTCACCCTTGAGATTCATGCCGGTTTCTTTCTTGAACTCGTCGACGAGGTAGTCGATCAAGCGGATGTCGAAGTCCTCACCACCGAGGAAAGTGTCACCGTTAGTGGCTAACACTTCAAACTGGTGCTCACCATCAACTTCGGCAATTTCGATAACCGACACGTCGAAGGTACCGCCGCCCAGGTCATAAACGATGACGGTGTGGTCGCCCCGGGCCTTGTCCATGCCATAGGCCAGCGCAGCCGCAGTCGGCTCGTTAATGATGCGCTTGACGTCCAGACCGGCGATACGGCCAGCGTCCTTGGTCGCCTGACGCTGACTGTCGTTGAAGTAGGCAGGAACGGTAATAACCGCCTCGGTCACTGGCTCGCCGAGATAGTCTTCAGCAGTCTTCTTCATCTTCTTCAAGATTTCGGCAGAGATCTGCGGCGGGGCCATCTTCTGACCGCTGACTTCCACCCAAGCGTCGTTGTTATCCGCCTTGACGATCTTGTACGGGACCATCTGGATGTCTTTCTGCACGACTTCTTCATCGAAACGACGACCGATGAGTCGTTTGACCGCGTACAGGGTGTTGTGCGGATTGGTGACCGCCTGACGCTTGGCGGACTGACCGACCAGGATTTCGCCATCATTCGCGTAGGCGATGATCGACGGTGTGGTGCGGCCGCCTTCGGCGTTCTCGATCACCTTGGCCTTGCCGTTTTCCAGGATGGAGACACAGGAGTTGGTCGTTCCCAGGTCGATACCAATAATCTTGCCCATATATTTCTCTCCGAACTTTTGATTGGTCCGCGCCTGTTTACCGGCTGCGGGTAACACAAAAACGCTTGGCTACCAGATGGGGGCCAGAAGCCGAAATTCAAGCCTTCTCATCAATCGAAGGCGGAGTTTCTGCAGGTGCCTTGCTGACAACCACCATCGCCGGCCGCAGCAAACGACCGTTGAGCAAATAGCCCTTCTGAAACACCTTGAGCACGCTGCCGGGCTCGGCATGGGTACTTTCTTCCATGGCCATCGCCTGATGATGCTCGGGATTGAACGGCTCGCCGTGCGGGTCGATCGGCGTCAGCTGATGGCGCGCTAGCGTGTCGAGCAGCAGTTTGAGCGTCAGCTCAACACCGTCACGCATCGGCTTGACGGCCTCGTCATCAGCGCTGGACAGTTCCAGACCGCGCTCCAGGCTGTCAGCGACTGCGAGCAGGTCACCCGCAAACTTTTCCAACGCAAACTTGTGTGCCTTTTCAACATCCTGCTCCGCACGGCGACGAATGTTTTGCAACTCCGCCGCCACTCTCAGGGACTGGTCCTGCGCAGCCGCGAGCTGCTCTTCCAGCGATTGCACACGGGCGGCCAGATCTTCCGCAACGTCGGCTTGCGCGCTGTCGTTCTCTTCCGGGGTCTGGGTGTCCAGGTTCTGCTCGTCGGCCATGCGATCCTCCTCGTCAATACTTCAGCGGGCAGTCATCCCGCGCTTGTGCGGCTATATGGGGGCGACAATCCAGGCTTCAAGGGTGACCGCGACAACAGCATTCCTTTCGAAGGCCATTAATTGGGCAGCGCGCTTTGTTTACATACCGGCCATATAGAGCCGCTTGTGACGCCAGGCGAAAGCACTGTATAAATACCCAGTCGCCGAGTAGGAGCCCTGCCATGCTGATCCATCTGTCCGTTCACAACTACGCCATCGTTGAGCATCTCGACTTGGAGCTGAAACGCGGCATGAGCGTAATCAGCGGCGAAACAGGGGCCGGCAAATCAATCATGCTCGATGCTCTTGGATTAACGCTTGGCGATCGCGCCGACAGTAGCGTGGTCCGCATCGGGGCGGATAAGGCGGATATTCTCGCCAGCTTCGATCTGGATGATATTCCGGATGCACGTGCCTGGCTGGCCGAGCGGGATCTGGACAACGAGGGGCCATGCATCCTGCGACGCGTGATCACAGCGGAAGGTCGCTCACGTGGTTACATCAACGGCACGCCCTGTCCGCAAGGCGATCTGAAGGCGCTTGGCGAGCTATTGATCGACATCCACAGCCAGCATGAACATCAATCGTTGCTCAAACTCGACACCCACCGCCGCCTGCTAGATGAATACGGCGGCAGTCAGGATCTGGCCCGCCAGGTGCAATTGGCAGCGCAGCGCTGGCGGCAAACGCGACAGACGCTGGAGCGCCTGAGCAACACTAGCGATGAACAGCGAGCCCGCCATCAGCTTCTCAGCTACCAGCTCGAAGAACTGGAAACGTTGGCGCTGGGTGAAAACGAGCTGGAACAGCTGGAGCATGAGCATAAGAACCTTGCTAACGCTGAGCATCTGCTCGGCGCCTGTCGCCAGGTCATCGACTTATGCAGTGAGAGCGATGCCGGTAACGTCCTGTCCGCGCTGACCTCAAGCTTGCAGCGGCTCACGGGATTTCAGAACCAGCCCGGCGCACTCGGCGAGGCGGTCAACCTGCTGTCCAGCGCACAGATTCAGGTGGAAGAAGCCGTCGGCGAACTGAATCGATTCCTCGACCACTTCGACTCCGATCCGCAGCGCCAACAGGCTCTGGAAGAACGCCTCGACAGCATCTACACCCTCGCACGCAAGCATCGGGTACAGCCGCAGGAGCTTCCTGCCTTGCAACAGAGCCTGTTCGAAGAGCTGGAAGGCCTGAATGCTGACGATGACGCGCTGGAGCAGTTAGGCGAAGAACTCGCCGCTTACGCTCATCATTATCAAGAAAAAGCCGAGGCACTGAGCGGTGCCCGACAGCAGGCAGCCGAGTCGCTGGCGGTTGCCGTTGAAACCGAGATACAACGGCTGGGCATGCCTGGCGGCAGATTCAGCGTTGTACTTAAACCCACGACAGCAGGTGACCTGATGCCGCACGGGCTGGAGCAAGTGGAATTCCTCGTCAGCGCCAACCCGGGGCAGCCATTGCGGCCATTGGCAAAGGTGGCATCTGGCGGCGAGCTGTCGCGCATCAGCTTGGCGATCCAAGTGATCACGGCGCAGACGTCGCGCACCCCGACACTGGTATTCGACGAAGTGGATGTCGGGATCGGCGGCCCGACAGCCGAAGTGGTGGGTCAGCTGCTACGCCGGCTCGGTGAACGTGGCCAGGTGCTTACCGTGACCCACCTACCTCAGGTAGCAGCGCAGGGGCACCATCATCTGTTCGTACACAAAGCTCGCGGACGTGACGAGACCCACACGGCGGTGGCAGCCCTGGAAGGAAGCGAACGCGTTGAAGAAATCGCCCGAATGCTTGGCGGAGTGGATCTGACCGAGCAGGCGCTCGCCCACGCGCGGCAGATGATCGGTTCAGCGCAGGCCTGATCGGCACAAAAAAGGCGACCCCAAGGTCGCCTCTTCCATTTTTCGGCATCGACAATCAGTCGGCCTTTTTGCGCACATACAGCACTAGATTGTGATCAACCAGCTCGTAACCGTGGCGCTTGACGATCTCTTTCTGCAGCTTCTCGATCTCGGAATCGAAAAACTCGATCACATCACCACTGTCGACACAGACCATGTGGTCGTGATGGCCGCCGTCAGCCAGCTCGAATACGGCATGGCCGCCATCGAAATTATGCCGGACCACGAGACCGGCCGCCTCGAACTGAGTCAGCACTCGATACACGGTTGCCAGACCGACGTCCTCGCCGGCTTCCATCAGCGCCTTGTAGACATCTTCAGCGCTCATGTGACGCTGGTCGGTTGTATCCAGCATTTGCAGGATCTTGACCCGAGGCAGGGTAACTTTGAGGCCAGCTTTGCGTAGTTCGCTATTTTCAACCATGGTTGGCTTTCTCGCTGCTGCTGTTTCGCAGCCTCCTTCAATACGGGTATGATCCGGGCTTTGCCCAGCCAAGATAGTGGAAGTCACCTACCGATGCAAAACACCAAGCTCATGCTGTCCAGTCTCACACTTGTGGGCCTGTTCGCACTCGCCGGTTGTTCATTCCCCGGGGTTTACAAGGTCGACATTCAACAGGGCAATGTCGTTACGCAGGACATGATAGACCAGTTGCGCCCGGGAATGACCCGTTCGCAAGTGAGGTTTATCATGGGCAGCCCGCTGATCACCGATACCTTTCATGCAAATCGCTGGGATTACCTGTACAGCATTCAGCCAGGTGGGAGCCAGCGCCAGCAGGAACGAGTCAGCCTGATCTTTAACGCCGACGACCAATTGGCAGGCCTGGCAGGCGACTTCAAGCCCGGCGTCAGCCGCGACGAGGCCATTCTCGGCACCGAGGCTCATACGACCGAAGCGCCTGTCCGTACCGAGCCAGAGACGCCTGAACCCGGCTCGTTGCTTGAGCAGATTCAGCGCGACGTCGACGCCGCCGAGCCAGTTCCGGTCCCAACGCCTGATCGCCTGGAAACAAACTAGGTACGCGCAGACAAGCAAAAGCCCGGCATGCCGGGCTTTTTTTGACTCTGTACTAACTAAGCAGACGATCCGCCTACCTTGTTTTGCGCCGCCCGGGCCGCACGCTGCTTACGCACTTCCTTTGGATCTGCGATGAGTGGTCGGTAGATCTCCACGCGTTCGCCCTCCTCCAGCACGCGCTCGTCCGGCTTGGGGATCGCCTTGCCGAAGATGCCAAGCGGCGAAGTGCCGAGGTTCAGCCCCGGAAAGAAATTATCCATTCCCGAACGCAGCGCCGCCTCGCGTACGGTCGTGCCTTGCGGCACCGTCAGGCGCAACAATTTCTGCTTGTCGGCCAAGGCGTAAACGACCTCCACCGCGATAACCGGCTTATCCATATAGCTGCTTGGCCCGGTCGCAGAACGCGTCGACCAGCGTGTTAGCGGCCTGGTTGAACAGAGGTCCAAGGGTGGCGCGGACTATTGGCCCTGCGTAGTCGAACGTCAGATCGAGGCTGATCTTGCAGGCTTTTTCGCCCAGCGCCTTGAACTCCCAGACCCCGTGCAAATGGCTGAAAGGGCCCTCCTCCAGCGTCATCTCGATACGCTTGCCGTCCTGCAGCTCGTTGCGCGTAAGAAAGCGTTGGCTCATGCCGGCTTTGGCCACCGTCATACTCGCCTGCATCTGGGTGTCGCTGCTGGACAGGACTTCGGTTGCCGAACACCAAGGCAGAAACTGCGGATAGCTGGCCACGTCATTGACCATGTCAAACAGCGCTTTCGCCGGATAGGGCAGCAGTGCCGAGCGTTGGATATGGGTCGTCATTCAGTCCTTCTACTTCGTCATTCGACAATCGGCAGACCACAACCGCAGCCGGGAGGCCACCGAGAGCACGCGGAATAAAGCCAGTTCAGCAGTGACGCGAGCCACGGGCTTGAACTGACGTCAAGATGGCACATTGTCGGGGATAAGCGCAGCCCTCTCAAGTTTCGCACTGTCGCAGCGTGCTGGTTATCGCCAGCCGCAACGCGACTCCCTATAATGCGCAGCCTATGGCCAAACAGAAGAAACAGTCCCCTGGGACCATCGCGCTAAATAAGAAAGCGCTACACGACTACTTCATCGAACAGAAATTCGAGGCCGGCCTCGTTCTGGCCGGCTGGGAAGTGAAAAGCCTGCGCGCCGGCAAGGCACAACTGGTCGACAGCTACGTTTTGCTCAAGGACGGAGAAGCCTGGTTGATGGGGTGTCATATCACGCCTTTGACTACGGCCAGCACCCACGTCATTGCCGACCCGACCCGGACCCGCAAGCTGCTGCTGAACAAGCGAGAGCTGGGCAAACTGTTCGGGGCCGTGCAGCAGAAAGGATACGCTTGCGTCGCACTGTCGATTTACTGGAAGAAGCATTTGATCAAGTGCGACATCGCGCTGGGCAAGGGCAAGAAAGAGTTCGACAAGCGTCACACCGAGAAGGAGCGCGACTCCGATCGTGAAATCCAGCGCGCCATGCGCACCAAAGGCAAGGAAGACTGATCCTGCCTTCGCATGAGCGCGCCGGACGCACTACCCGGCCCGCTCGCCACCCCCGACCCGTCGCCAATCACGCGTCTGCTGACTTTTCCGCCTTGCCCTGCCGCCGCTGCGCGCGTGCCAGCCGTTGCGCCTCTTGCTGCCCCTCGGCGAGCACTTCCTGCACATAGCTGATATGGCGATGGATCACGTCCCGTGCGTCATCGGCCCGGCGGGCAATGATCGCGTCATACAGCTCCTGATGCTGGCGCATGAGCATATTGCGGGTCTCATCGCGTAGCGCATACATGCCACCAATATTGGTCACGACGTTGCGCTTGAGCAGATCGAACAGGCCACGAATCGTGTGGAGTAACACTGCGTTGTGGCTGGCTTCGGCGATGGCGAGATGGAAGCGCGCATCCGCGGCGCCCTCCTCGGCCCGTGTCACAACCCCCTCACGCCGATAGCAGTCCTGCAGATCTGCGAAGGCCTCACCGAGCCGCTGCTGATCGACATCAGTCGCCCGCAGTGCAGCGTAATAGGCGCAGCTTCCTTCCAGCGTATGGCGAAACTCCAGAAGATCACGCTGCGCATCGGCGTTGTTTTCCAGCAAGTGCAACAGCGGATCACTGAACGTCGAGCCAAGGGATTCAGCCACGAAATTGCCCCCACCATGACGACTGACCAGCAGTCCCTTCGCAGCGAGCTTTTGGATCGCCTCTCGCAACGAAGGGCGGGACACACCGAACTGCTCGGCCAACACCCGCTCCGCCGGTAAGCGCTCGCCGGCCCTGAGCGTCCCTTCAAGGATCATGGTCTCGAGCTGCTCAACGATGTTATCGGCCAGCCTTCGCTGACGCACGACACCCACTTCCATAAGCCGCCTCGACTGGTTTGACCACTGAACGCCGGTCAGCGTAGCCACGCCTCCGACGCATCGCAACTAACGCCGTTGCGACGAAAGTCTATAGCTAGCTAATTGACGCAGCGGCGAACGACCTCTTACGCTGGCCGGACTCTAGCTTTAATTGGTATTACCAATTTACAAAGCCTGAGCTCAAACAAGAAGAGGACTACTTAATGCGGTCTCCAGCGTTCTGCCAGTCACAGGTCCAGCCGGGCCCTCATCCGAACCCAATGATCCTGGGAGCCCGAAATGTCTAACGGACTGCTCGCTCTATTCGCCTTCACCCCGATCCTGCTTGCTGCCGTCCTGCTGATTGGCCTGCGTTGGCCCGCCAGCCGCGCCATGCCGGTCGTATTTCTGTTCACAGCCGCCATCGGCCTGTTCATTTGGGACATGAGCGTCACCCGAATTCTCGCCTCGACGTTACAAGGTCTGGTCATCACGATTGGATTGCTGTGGATTATCTTCGGCGCGATCCTGCTGCTGAACACCCTGAAACACTCCGGCGGCATCACCGCCATCCGGGCCGGCTTCACCACCATCAGCCCCGACCGTCGCATTCAGGCGATCATCATCGCCTGGCTGTTCGGTTGCTTCATTGAGGGTGCGTCTGGCTTCGGCACTCCCGCCGCTATCGCCGCCCCGCTGCTGGTTGCGGTCGGATTTCCCGCGATGGCCGCCGTCCTGATGGGCATGCTGGTACAGAGCACACCGGTGTCGTTCGGCGCGGTCGGCACTCCCATCGTGGTTGGCGTGAACAGCGGTCTGGACACCGCAACGCTCGGCGCACAGCTGGCGGCGCAGGGTTCGAGCTGGGAACTGTTCCTGCAACAGATCACCAGCAGCGTTGCGATCACCCATGCAATCGTCGGCACAGTGATGCCGCTGATCATGGCGATGATGCTGACGCGTTTCTTCGGCAAGGAGAAAAGCTGGAAAGCGGGTTTCGAAGTGCTGCCATTCGCCCTCTTCGCCGGCCTCGCGTTCACCCTGCCCTACGTTGCCACCGGCGTGTTTCTCGGCCCTGAGTTCCCGTCGCTGCTGGGAGGTCTGGTCGGTCTGGCTATCGTGACAACGGCCGCTCGCTTTAACTTTCTGGTACCGAAAACACATTGGGATTTTGCCGACGCGAAAGATTGGCCAGCCGAGTGGATTGGCACCATCGAGATGAAGCTCGACGATCTTGCCGCACGCCCAATGAGCGCATTTCGCGCCTGGATGCCCTATGTACTGGTGGGTGCAATCCTGGTCATCAGCCGCGTCTTTCCGCCGGTTACTGCTGCCCTGAAGTCAGTGTCCATCGCATTCGCCAACATCCTTGGTGAGACCGGCGTCAGCGCCAGCGTCGAGCCGCTGTACCTGCCTGGTGGCATTCTCGTCGCTGTCGTGCTGCTTACCTTCTTCTTGCATGGAATGCGTGCCGCCGAGCTTAAAGCGGCCGTGAAGGAATCCTCCAGCGTGCTGCTCAGCGCCGGCTTCGTGCTGCTGTTTACCGTGCCGATGGTGCGCATCCTGATCAACTCCGGCGTCAACGCCGCTGATCTGCCGAGCATGCCGATTGCCATGGCGCGCTATGTCGCCGATAGCGTTGGCGGCATCTATCCGCTGCTGGCCCCTTCGGTCGGCGCGCTAGGCGCGTTTCTCGCCGGCTCGAATACTGTCAGCAACATGATGTTCAGCCAGTTCCAGTTCGGCGTTGCCCAGTCGCTTGGCATCTCGGGCGCGATGATCGTCGCGGTTCAGGCTGTCGGCGCCGCAGCGGGCAACATGGTCGCGATACACAACGTCGTCGCCGCCTCCGCAACGGTTGGGCTGCTGGGTCGCGAAGGCGTCACCCTGCGCAAGACCGTTTGGCCTACTCTGTACTACGTGCTGTTCACCGGCGTGATCGGCATGGTCGCCATCTACGTGCTGGGCGTGACGGACCCACTGGTCGGCGTCTGACACTGCACCACCCGTGCCCCGATGATCTCGGGGCACGGTCGTTAGGAAATACGTCGGGCATCAGGCATTACCTTCAACGCCGGAGCTGGGCAAAGCCAGACCGATAACCAAGCATCCCGAGACTTACCTCGTTCAACCGGTGAGAACAACGATGATTATCTCTGCCTCCACGGATTACCGCGCTGCCGCAAAACGCAAGCTGCCGCCGTTCCTGTTCCACTATGTTGATGGCGGCGCCTACGCTGAATACACGCTGCGGCGCAACGTTGACGACCTCGCCAGCATCGCCCTGCGCCAGCGCGTGCTACGCAACATGTCGGAACTCAGCCTGGAAACCCAGCTGTTCGGCGAAACCCTGTCGATGCCGGTCGCGCTAGCCCCGGTCGGCCTGACCGGCATGCTCGCCCGTCGCGGTGAAGTCCAGGCTGCTCGCGCCGCCGACAAGAAGGGCATCCCGTTCACGCTGTCCACCGTATCGGTCTGCCCGATCGAAGAAGTCGCGCCTGCAATCAAGCGGCCGATGTGGTTCCAGCTTTATGTGCTGAAAGACCGCGGCTTCATGAAGAACGCCTTGGAGCGTGCCAAGGCCGCTGGTGTTACGACGCTGGTCTTCACCGTCGACATGCCCACGCCCGGCGCCCGCTACCGTGACGCCCATTCGGGCATGAGCGGCCCGAATGCCAACATGCGCCGCATGCTGCAAGCCATGACCCACCCGTTCTGGGCCTGGGATGTTGGCCTGCACGGTAAGCCGCACGATCTCGGCAATATCTCCAAGTACCGCGGAAATCCCACGGGACTCGAGGACTACATCGGCTGGCTCGCAGCTAACTTCGACCCTTCGATTTCGTGGAAGGATTTGGAGTGGATTCGCGAGTTCTGGGACGGCCCGATGGTGATCAAGGGCATTCTCGATGCCGAAGACGCGCGTGACGCCGTCACCTTTGGTGCCGACGGCATCATTGTGTCCAACCATGGCGGTCGCCAGCTCGACGGCGTGCTGTCCAGCGCCCGCGCCATGCCGGCCATTGCCGACGCGGTCAAGGGCGACCTGAAGATCCTCGCCGACTCCGGCATTCGCAGCGGACTGGACGTGGTCCGCATGATCGCCCTGGGCGCCGACACCGTGATGCTTGGTCGCGCCTTCGCCTACGCACTGGCGGCAGATGGAGAAGCAGGCGTCGCCAACCTGCTCGACCTCATCGAAAAGGAAATGCGCGTGGCGATGGTGCTGACCGGTGCCAAGTCCATCAGCGAAATCACCACCGACTCGCTGGTTCGCGAGCTGGGCCAGTACCAGACCACCAAACACGTCGAGTAAGCCTCACGCGGCCGCGCGCATCCCGACGCGGCCCGCTTCCTTTTCGGAGCTCCGTATGAATGCGTCTGCCGCCCTACCGAACGACTTTCTCACTGCCGTCGAACGGTTGATACCGGCAGGCCGTCGCTTCGACGATCCGCTGTCCACGCTGGCGTTTGGCACCGATGCCAGCTTCTATCGGCTCATTCCCAAACTGGTCGTGCGCGTCGAGTCGGAGACTGAAGTGGTGGGACTGCTGCAACTGGCCCATGCACAGCGTGTCCCAGTGACTTTCCGCGCAGCCGGCACCAGTCTCTCCGGCCAGGCGATCTCCGATTCGGTCTTGATCGTGCTCGGCGATAACTGGAACGGCCGTGAGATTCGCAACGGCGGCGAACAGATCCGACTGCAGCCCGGCGTCATTGGCGCCAACGCTAACGCCGTACTGGCACCCTTCCAGCGCAAGATCGGCCCGGACCCGGCGTCGATCAACGCGGCGAAGATCGGCGGCATCGTCGCCAACAACTCCAGCGGTATGTGCTGCGGCACCGCTCAGAACAGTTACAAGACGCTTGCTGGGATGCGTCTGGTGCTGGCCGATGGCACCGTCGTTGACAGTGAAGATGCAGCCAGTCTCGATGCCTTCCGCCAGAGCCATGGGCCGATGCTGGAGCAGCTAGCCGAACTCGGCCGAACGACTCGCGCAAACACCGAGCTGGCTACCAAGATCCGCCACAAGTATCGCCTGAAGAACACCACCGGGTTCTCGCTCAACGCCCTGGTCGATTACGACGAACCGCTCGACATCCTCAATCACCTCATGGTCGGTTCAGAGGGCGCGCTCGGGTTCATCAGCGCAGTCACCTACGACACCGTGCCGGACCACCCGCACAAGGCCAGCGCGCTCGTCGTGTTTCCGGATGTGGAAACCTGCTGCCTCGCCGTCCCGGTGCTCAAGCAACAACCGGTATCCGCCGTCGAGCTGCTTGACCGCCGCAGCCTGCGCTCGGTGGAGAATAAAGCGGGTATGCCGGAGTGGGTCAAAGCACTGTCCGCCAACGCCTGCGCATTGCTGATCGAGTCCCGTGCGGCCAGCCAGTCGTTACTGCATGAGCAGATCAACCTGATCGTGACGGCCATCGCCCACTTCCCGGTGGAGAAACAGGTCGATTTCAGCGAAGACCCGGTGATCTACAACCAGCTGTGGAAGATCCGCAAAGACACCTTCCCCGCCGTAGGCGCAGTGCGGCAGACCGGCACCACCGTCATCATCGAGGACGTGACCTTCCCGATTGAACGGCTCGCCGACGGCGTGAATCGCCTCATCCAGCTCTTCGAAAAGCACGCCTACAACGAGGCGATCCTGTTCGGCCATGCACTGGAAGGCAACCTGCACTTTGTCTTTACCCAAGGATTTGACGACCCGCAGCAAATCGCCCGCTATGAAGCTTTCATGCAGGACGTCACCCAGCTGGTTGCCGTGGAGTTCGGTGGTGCGTTGAAGGCCGAGCACGGCACCGGTCGCAACATGGCGCCTTTCGTCGAGCTCGAGTGGGGCCACGACGCCTACCAGCTGATGTGGCAGATCAAGCGACTGCTCGACCCGCAAGGCATCCTCAATCCGGACGTCGTGCTCAGCGAAGATCCGCAGATCCACCTGAAGCACCTCAAGCCGATGCCGGCCGCCGATGAGATTGTCGACAAGTGCATTGAATGCGGTTTTTGCGAGCCGGTCTGCCCGTCCAATGGGCTGACACTGACACCACGCCAGCGCATTGTGGTCTGGCGTGATATCCAGGCAAAAAAGCGCGCAGGCGTCGACACAGCCGAGCTGGAGCGCCTTTACGATTACCACGGCGTCGAGACGTGCGCCGCAACCGGTCTCTGTGCCCAGCGCTGTCCCGTGGGGATCAACACCGGCGACCTGGTGCGCAAGCTGCGCGGCCGTCACGCTGACAATACCCGTGCGGCTAACTGGCTGACTGAGCATTTCAGCACCGCCGTGCAGGGCACGCGCTTCATGTTGCACGTGGCCAATGGCGCGCATCTGATGATGGGCACGCGCTTGCTGAGCAAGGCCTCAGCGGCCTTCAGCAAGGCGAGCAAGGGGCGCGTGCCACAGTGGACGTCCGCCATGCCACAACCGTTGCAGCGCCTGCACCTACCTAAACCCGTTGCCGAGAATGACAAGCCTCGAGTGGTCTATCTGGCCGCCTGTGTCTCCCGCGCGATGGGCCCGGCAGCACGCGATCAGGAACAAGAACCGTTGCTGGATGCCACGCGTGCGCTGTTGGAAAAAGCCGGCTACCAAGTGGTCTTCCCGGACAACCTGAACAACCTCTGTTGCGGCCAACCGTTCGCCTCCAAAGGCTACGCTGAACAGGCCGAGCGCAAGCGTCAGGAAACACTCGACGCCCTGCTAAAAGCCAGCCGCGGCGGACTCGACCCCATCTACTGCGACACCAGCCCCTGCACCTTGAGACTGGTACAGGACCTCGCCGATGATCGTCTGCAGGTATTCGATCCGGTGCGCTTCATCCGCACCCATTTGCTGGACAAGCTGGACTTCGTGCCGCAGCTCGCGCCGATTGCCGTCCACGTGACCTGCAGCACCCAGCACCTCGGTGAAGCCCAGGCGTTGATCGACATCGCCCGCCGCAGCGCGACGAACGTGGTGGTCCCCGAGGGCATCCATTGCTGCGGGTTCGCTGGCGACAAGGGCTTTACCACGCCAGAGCTCAACGCTCATTCGCTGCGCAGCCTGAAAGACGCCGTCCAGACATGCGAGGAAGGGATCTCCACCAGCCGCACCTGCGAAATTGGCCTCTCACAGCATGGCGGTATCGACTATCACGGCCTGATCTATCTGGTGAACCGGAACAGCCGAGCTAGAGCACTCGCCGCTCCCGCCTGAGCAAGCGCAGCGAAGCGGCCACCCAGAAAAGATGAAACGCTCGAGCGCAGCCGCAGTCCGACGTAATGAGCCCACTAATGTAAAGAGGGGCTCGACTCGCCTCGGCGCCGCCGCGCAATAGCAGAACAGGCAGGCCCGCCGGGAAGTTAACTCCCTGGAGGATCTCATGAAAAAATTTGCCCTACTTGCTGCAGCCGCACTGATTGCCAGTCCCGCTGCATTTGCCGCAGACAAAGATCTTTGCCAGCTCAACATGCAAGAGATCGATGACAACATGACCACCAACCAGGCCACGCTCGGCGAGCCCGCTCGCAGCGAAATCGAAGAGCTGGTCAACCAGGCTCGTCAGGCCCAGCAAGCCGGCAACACCGAAGAGTGCATCGCCCACTCCACCAAAGCCCTGCAGGAACTGAAAGGTCCAGGCAGCTCGGGTGCAGGCGGGACGGCAGGTTCAGGCTCGGGCACCGGTAACTAACAGCCCCAGGGCAAGGCCGTTCAGTAGTCGGCCTTGCAATTCGCCCTTGAAACCCGACGGATTGCCCCTATCTAGCAGATCAAGCATTCGACGCAGCCGATGCCGTGGCGTACACTGCGCAACACATGAGGCTGCTTCACGCTTCATGGGGCCGATTAGGATTCGACGCCGGTAACAAAGCTCTAGGTGCATGCCGAGTTGGTAACAGAACTCGTAAATCCACTGTTGCAACTTTCTATAGTTGCCAATGACGAAAACTACGAGGGCTACGCTCTCGCTGCGTAAGCGGCGCGACTAGTCCTTCTGGTAGCTTCGGCTCCAGCGGTCACTAGGGGATGCCTGTAAACCCAAAGTGATTGTCACGTAGAACAGGATCGCCGCGTAGTACGTTGTGGACGAAGCGGCTAAAACCTACACAACTCGTCCAAAGCACCCTGCCCGTCGGGCGGCTGCGGATTAACTTAATAGACACGGCTAAGCATGTAGTACCGACAGTGGAGAACTGGCGGACGGGGGTTCAAATCCCCCCGGCTCCACCAAATGCAAGTTTCCACATGTTCCCACATGACTGGAAGCACCCCTGAAAAGCCCGCCCTGTGCGGGCTTTCTTGTTTCTGCACGCTCCCTAGCGTTCCCATATACCTTGCTTGCCGTGTATCCCTCTGTGTATCCTCACCAAGAAAGTGAACCGAGGGGATACAAGGAATGAAGCGTAGTCAGATCAAGCGCCGCCCCCTGGCTGATACCGTACTGGCGAGCCTGGAACCGGACGCAAAGGAATACCGGGAGCTGGATGGCGACGGGCTGTATTTCCGCGTAAAGCCGGACGGCTCGAAATCGTGGCAGCTGCGCTACAAGAAGGCCGACGGCAAGTGGTCATGGCTGGGGCTAGGTGGCTACGGTACTGGAGATCACCAGCTGACTGGTGAACAGGCTCGTCGAAAAGCCCGCGAACTCCGCGATGACACTGCGAAGGATGGCAGCATCATGGCCACCAAGCGTGCCAAAAAGGCAGCTGAGCTCGAAGCGGCCAACAATACCTTCGAGCATCTGGCTCGCGAGTGGTATGCCGTCAAGTGCAAGACTTGGACGGAGGGCACGGCAGTTCGCACCATCGGTGCCTTGGAAAAACATGTCTTCCCCGTGTTCGGCAAACGCCCCTACACCGGCATCCTGCCAATGGAGTGGATGGAGTTCCTGCGAGGCATGGAGCAAAGCGGGATCGTTGAACAGACTAGTCGTGTACGCGGCATGTGCCGGGAGATATACGACCTGGCTCGCGTCACTGGCAGAGCGACACACAACCCGCTCGAAGGGCTGCATAAATTCCTCCTGACCAAACCGGTGGAGAACTTTGCCCATGTATCCCTTGAGGAACTGCCCGCCCTGCTCAGGGCCATCCGTTCCTACCCCCATGCACCCGATGTGCGCATAGGCCTGCAATTGTTGACGATGCTCGCCTGCCGACCATCCGAGTTGCGTGAGGCGCGCTGGGAGGAACTCAACCTTGACTCGGGCCTCTGGCTGATCCCTGCCGAGCGCATGAAACGCCGCCGCGACCATCTAGTGCCACTGCCTACTCAGGCGGTCGCCCTCTTACGCGAACTGCAAAACATCACCGGCAACTATTCGCTGCTGTTTCCAGGCCGAGGCAACACAACCAAGCCACGCAGCAATACCGTGTTCCTGATGGCTTTACGTCGCCTAGGCTACGAAGGCCGCCAGACCGGTCATGGCTTTCGCCATCTGGCTAGCACCATCCTCAACGAAAACGGCTTCGACTCCCAGCACATCGAGGCCCAGCTCTCCCACGTGAAGGAAGGTGTCCGCGGCGTCTATGACAAGAGCACCTATCTGGAACAGCGCAAGGTGATGATGCAATGGTATGCCGATCATATGGACAAGCTAGCTAGTGGCAACGTAGTGGAGCTCAAGCGAGCGTAACGTTTCAGCGGCTGGTCTAGGCCGTGTCTTAAAGCAGCCCACTCCTGTCCGCCAACGTATTCAGAGCAGGTAGACCCGAAGAGCAAAGATATGGAAAGGTTTTTCAACTCCATGGAGTACATAGATCTCGGTATGGCATGCCAGTGGATATGCCAGCTGACCGAGGCTCCGATTCCTCTGCCCGGCAGCGCACTTATGGAGTTGTGCGAGCGTTATTCGACACCTGTTTACATCGACTGCGCTACGCTCGAAGGCGTCATCGCGCCGAGAATTGGAACTAGATTCGTTATGCAGCAGGTCATTGGCATAGAGCATTGCCAAGTCGACTCCCCTGTCTGTGCCTTCGAGGCCTTTGAACCCCATAGAAGCGGCGGGATCGACGTGACAGGGATGGCTGTCTTACTTTCGAAACGAGATGAATTAGAGCAATCACACGTTCACTCCTGGACACTAACGAACCAAGAGGGCAGACCATTCCTTTTCAGGCCAGGCGATATAAAAAGATTGGCATCGTTCCTCAAGCCTGACCAGGGCGGAAAAGCAGCTCAAAGCCTGGTTCAGACAGAAAAAATTTCTGCGCCGAGAAGCTCTATATCCGAAGACCGCCTGGTATTTATTCGTCAGTGGTTTAGAGAGCAGCAAGAGCACACAACTGGTCGGTTATCAGAGCAAAAAACGGGTTTACCTGGAGCTAGAGATGCGTGCTGGCAGTGGCTTAAGCAGTTGGGCATGACCACCCCAGGTCAAATCTTTCATGGTGCTCTGCAGAAGAATAGTGACAAGACCAAAGTATTCATCAGTGCGTGGAACCTATTTCGCAAAGAAAGGATTTCGCGCTAGACCCAGAAATTAGGTCTGGCGGTCTAGTAGATTCGGGTCTAGTCAGTCATCCGAAAGTACGCCCCGTAACCCATACGGAGGCGCTCAGATGCACCCTACCCACCCCACGATTGACCAAGCTCTCATTCCCCAGCCTGAAGTCTGCAAGGTCATCGGCCAGACCCGCTCCGGGCTGGACAAGCTGCGCAAAAAAGACCCGACTTTCCCGAAACCCATCAAATTCAGCGATACCCGTCAGGCTGCCGCCTACTATGTGATCGCCGAGCTGAACGCCTGGCTCGCTGACAAGATCAAGGAACGTGATGCGGAGTAATCCGCGTTGCGTCTACAGATCAGAGCCTGAATAACTATGACCTCTCGTGTTAGCCGGCTGCTTAGCCGCAAAGCCGAAGTCAGTATCGAGCTTGGCCGGCTCGTTGTACGCCAGCCCAACGGGGAAGAAGTGTGCCAGGACTTTCTGAAAAAATACTCGCTGATTCTCCGGCGCGAGATTCTAACCGCGCTAGAGATAGAGGCATACGAATACCACAGCTACAAAACAGGTCATTACGGTAAGTCAAAGCATGCAGGGATATCCCTGCAATTCACCTCGGTCATAGCGGACGAAAGCACTTACACCATTTTCAACATTGGCCTTACTCGCATTCGCACCACTAACAGCGGAAAGGCAGGTTCACCACTACCGAAGGGGCACTTCATTGTTACCGAACGGGGTGAATTCTATAAGTTTTGGAAATCTACAGCACTCGCCATCCCCAAAAGCCTCACATCGTTTCACGACTACATGGGCAAACTTAAAGGCATGCTGTACACAGCAATTCTCACTGAAGACCGTGACGGCGGCCGAATGGTTAAAGGTTCAATAAAGCCGTTGTTCGTCTCTGCTGATCTGGTGAAGGAAGCATTTTTGCCGGATAACTCTCGGACAACAGCCGGATATGAACCGGATAACTGCCCGATAATAATTCCGGATAGGGATTCGGCTACAGGCCATGAGCTACGGGGCTTCCCAGCGAAAATCAACTACGGGTGATCCTTACTACGGTAAAGCGGTAATCAGGAAGAGCGATGATACGGAACCTAGCCCAGCCCCCCTCCTACGTAAACCGCCGCAAGAGCAAACAGTAGATGAGTGGACTGTCGATTTCTGCAGCTAGGAGATAACTGGCAACTAACGTGACCGTCACTCCTCCGCAAAACAATCGCTCTCGAGCTATGTCGCTTCATCCAGCTCATCCGTGTCGGCCTAAGTCTCGGCCAGCGCCGTCACGACCTCCTCTGTCTATGCCTTTACGAAACGACAAGCCCATGCCGACCAAATATTCCCATCTTAATGCAGGCCGACCAGTCGCTGTATTGATCGGCATGTCGTAGCCGATGTGTCAGCTCACCTTGGACGAAGTGTCGCTTGCCAATCGAGTAGCAGGGCGTTAGCGAGGCGGGTTATCGCTACAGCAGAAAGGGAATGAGGCACGGTACCGGCACTACAACAATAAACTCTCCCCGCCCCTCGAACATGCGCTCGCACTACAGCGCACCCTTCTGGGTAAACCATCCTCCCAACTGCAGCGATTATCTTTTAAGGCCTACCGACAGATTGGTGATTGCCGTGGTCTACGGCTGGTGCGCAACAAAGCGGTGCGCAGCGTGGTGCGCACGGAAACAGACAGTTGATACATCACTCACTTGGCTTTCATTCATTAAGCCAACCTAACCCACTCGGACCATTGGCAGGCCTCGCAAAGTCTAATCCGGAGAGGGGGCGGCACCACGAGCCGTAGCGACTCCGTGACGTTGCGCAACAGCGACCTGTACGCAAAAGGGTGGTACGCAGCGTGGTACGCACGGAAACACGCCTTTTGCGCACTGTGTTTTGTATGCATTACGTCAGAAGAGATGCACCGTCCCGGCTTGCAGTCGTGGCATCGACCAGCACGAGGCGAACAACGACGCCAGGTTTGCTTCCGGTATCCACGAACTGGTATCCAAGCAGGTATCCACGGAAGTGCGCCGCAGGCGGTCCGGTCTGGATACCAATACCTGCGCCAACCATGACAGAGCCAACCAAGAAACTCACTATTGACAGCCGAAGCGGATCATCTGCCCTTACCTACTCCGCGCTCGGTTTGCCCGCACGCAAACTTGAAGGCTTCCGCTATACGCTTGTAGCTGCCCCGCCCTATGCCCAACCCGCGCATAGCATCTCAGCCTGTTCCAACACCAGCTGTGCAGCCCCTTCCTGCTGGTCCGGCGGATATTTGTATTTACGTAGGATGCGCTTGACCATTAGCCGCAGCTTCGCACGTACGCTGTCGCGGTTACTCCAATCCACAGTCACGTTCTGCCGTAAGCCTGCGGTTAGCTCATGTGCAATCTTGGCGAGGATCTCGTCGCCCAGTTCACGCACTGAGGCTTCGTTATTGGCAAGGGCATCGTAAAAGGCCAGCTCATCGTCATTAAGTCCAAGCTTTTCGCCGCGTTGGCTGGCGGCAGCAAACTTCTTGGCCATGGAGATAAGCTCTTCAATTACCTGAGCAGTTTCGATGGAGCGGTTCTGATAGCGCTTGATAACGTTATCGAGCAGTTCGGAGAACTTCTTTTCTTGCGCCAGGTTACTAGAGAACTTGCTCTTAATTTCCCCTTCTAGCAGGCGCTCAAGTAGCTCCACTGCCAGATTCTTCTCGGGCAAGTTACGTACTTCGGCAAGGAACTCATCATCCAGCAAACCAATGTTTGGCTTATCCAAACCGACGGCTTCAAACACATCTACGACTTCGCCAGAAACCACGGCATTTCCGATGATTTGACGGATAGCCAGCTCGCGCTCTTCGTCGGTCTGTTTCTTCGCGCTGATTTCACGCTTGGTCAGCATCACCTTGATGGCCTGCATGAAAGCCACCTCCTCGCGTACTGCCTTAGCTTCATCCAGGGTGCAGCAGAGAGTGAAAGCCTTGCTCATGGCCAGCGCAGTATCCGCGAAGCGCTTCTTGCCATCCTCGAGCCCCAACACATGGTTCGCCGCACCGGCGAGCAGCCTGTGGCCACCGGTCAGGTATTCGCTGTAATCGAAGCCATGCAACAAACTGCGGAGCACATCGAGCTTTTCCTCAAGAACCGCATAGGCTTCATGGGCATCGACAGTCGGCCGCCCACGGCCCTTGCTAGCGGTATATTCCTTCAACGCCGCCTTCAACTCGTTGGCGATGCCGATGTAATCCACCACCAATCCGCCCTGCTTGTCCTTGAACACTCGATTAACCCGAGCGATCGCCTGCATCAGGTTGTGGCCTTTCATTGGCTTATCGACATACAACGTGTGGACGCAGGGGGCATCGAACCCGGTCAACCACATGTCCCTCACGATCACCAGTTGTAAAGGGTCCTTCGGGTCCTTAAAGCGCTTCTCCAGTCGTTTCTTAACCTGATTGGGATAGATGTGCGGCCGCAGCAGCGCTTTGTCCGAGGCACTGCCGGTCATCACCACTTTGATCGCACCCTTTTCCGGATCGTCGTCGTGCCAGTCAGGGCGCAGCGCGGTGATTTCGTTGTACAGATGCACGCAGATCTCGCGGCTCATGGCGACGATCATCCCCTTGCCGGGAAATTGCCCCATACCAACGATGCCTCGGTTCCGAGCCTCGAAGTGCTCGACCAGATCCGCCGCCACGCTTTTAATGCGGGGTTCTGCGCCAACCACCTTCTCCAGGGCTGCCCAGCGCGACTTCAGACGTGATTGCTGATCTTCTTCCTCGTCTTCTGCCAGTTCATCGACCTCTTCATCGATATGGGCCAGCTCGCTGTCCTTGAGCGACAATTTGGCCAGGCGCGACTCGTAGTAGATCGCGACCGTCGCGCCGTCGTCCTTGGCCTGCTGCATGTCGTAGACGTGGATGTAGTCACCAAACACCGCGCGAGTGTCGCGGTCTTCGCTGGACACCGGCGTGCCGGTAAAAGCTACGAACGTGGCGTTCGGCAATGCATCGCGTAGGTGCTGGGCATAGCCAACCTGATAACGCGCGGTCGATTCCGCCACCTTCAAGCTGGGCGCTTTGAGCGAGGCACTGAAGCCATACTGTGTCCGATGCGCCTCGTCGGCGACCACAACGATATTCGATCGAGTGGATAGCACCGGAAAACTGTCCTCATCCTCACCCGGCATGAACTTCTGGATTGTGGCGAAGACGATGCCGCCACTGGGACGATTGCTCAGCTTCTCGCGCAAGTTGCCACGGGTATCGGCCTGCACCGGCTGTTCGCGCAACAAGTCCTGAGACAGCGAGAACACCCCAAACAACTGGCCATCGAGATCGTTGCGGTCGGTGATCACTACGATGGTCGGGTTCTCCATTGCCGCCTCCTGCATCACCCGTGCGGCAAAACAGGTCATGGTGATGCTCTTGCCCGAGCCCTGCGTATGCCAGACCACCCCGCCCTTGTGCGTGCCGCCAGGTCGCGAAGCGGTCACCACCTGCTGTATAGCGGCGCGTACCGCGTGGAACTGATGGTAACCGGCAATCTTTTTGACCAGCCGGCCATCATCCTCAAACAGAACGAAGTAACGCAGGTAATCGAGCAACAAGGCCGGCTGTAATACGCCGCGAATCAAGGTTTCCAGCTCATTGAACTCGCCCAGCGGATCGACCGAGACGCCGTCGATGGTGCGCCAGCGCGAGAAGCGCTCAATATCTGCCGACAGCGAGCCCATGCGGGCCTCGCTGCCATCGGTTATCACCAAGAGTTCGTTGTAATGAAAGACATCCGGAATCAGCTCTTTGTAGGTTTGGATCTGATTGAACGCCTTGCTCAGGTCGGCGTTTACATCAGCCGGGTTCTTCAGCTCCAGCAGCGCCAAGGGCAAGCCGTTGATGAACAGAATGATGCCCGGCCGGCAGGTACGCTTGGGTCCCTGAATGCTGAACTGGTTTACCGCCAGCCAGTCGTTAGCGCCGATGCTTGCCCAGTCGATCAGCCGGACGAAGTCGCCACGTGTTTCGCCGTCCCGCTGGTATTGAACTGGCACGCCGCTCACGAGCAAACGATGAAAGAGACGATTAGCCGATAGCTGTACGGGAACGCCCAGCTCCAGCACCTGGCGCAGTGCGTCTTCACGCGCGGCGAGCGGGACTTGCGGATTGAGCCTGGCGATAGCCGTACGTAGGCGCATCGTCAGTACAACATCGCGGTAGTTCTCTCGCTCTGGATTATCCCCATCGTGCGCAATGGTCGGGCCGTAGAGATGCTGATAACCCAGCTCCTCGAGCCAGCCGAGGGTTTCCTGTTCCAGTTGATCTTCGGTCATCTTCTTCCTTAACAAACCTTACCTGGCGACCTCACAAAGGCACTAACGATCTAATCGGACAGGGAATTGATCAATTCGCAGCCGCAGCAACGCCACCCTGATCAAGCGGATGCAGCTACAACGGTGACAAAGCCATCCGCCATTCGCAGCCGCCCACGCGCGGACAGCTCGCTAATTCTTTCTTCAACCATTCCGGCAATCTTAGATGTCGCACGCCCAAACCCCAGGAGGCCTAATGCCCCAGAAATGGCATCCTCACGACTCATTGAAAAACCGAGAGTTACCGTTTCAACTAAAGCCTCATCCAATTCCTCAGGCGCAACCCACTCGAATTTGCGCTCGGCGGCCTCCCAATGAGCACGGCTGCGGATAGGTACTGGGCGAAAATCGGATGGATACATAAAGCCACCCCGGCCGTTAAACAGATTGTGCCGCACACCAAGACGGACGGCCTCTTCTACCGCGGTCGTGATCCTGGAGCCGGCGCGAGTCACTCCGAAGGCCTCCATCAGCCTCCGAGTGACGTCGCTGATATGAACTGGTGCCTCTACCTCAACGACAGTTCTAATCATCTGCATCAAGTGTTCCGGCTTCGCTTGATGTAGTTCGGTCGGCGGCACCACTGGAGTCAGGCGAGCCTTTACATATGGTTTGCTTAAACTAGGCAGCGGCTCCGCAGCGGGAGCTCCTCGGGCAATCTCATGCTTCGGTTCTGACGCCACCACAGGGATCGCATGTCGGCCCTTGGCAATCTTGGCTCTAGCCGCCTCAATAGCCTCTACGGCGCGGGTGATTTCCTGCTGCGGATTACGGAACCAATCCGTGCTCCAGATCCGGTGGAAGTTCCAACCCAAGCCCTCTAATACCCCCTGACGTAGGCGATCGCGATCACGCGCAGATCGAGAGCTATGGTATGCAGCGCCATCACACTCGATGGCTAGCACATAGCGCCCCGGATACTCAGGATCCTTAACGGCAATGTCGATGAAATACCCAGCGGTACCTACCTGCGGTTCCACCTCATAGTTCCTGTCCCGAAGCGCTTCTATCACCTCCAACTCAAATGGCGAGTCAGCAGCCTTACCCGTCTCTCTAGCTACCTCAAGCTCACCCGTCTCGGCATATTTGAGAAAGTTCTTTAGTGCCCTAACGCCAAGAGCGGCGCCTGCGTCGATCTCTAGTTCGTCAGCTCTGAAGTTGCAGAACACCCGCATTGCCAATTTGGCACGAGTAATCAGAACGTTTAGTCGGCGGTGCCCGCCTTCACGGTTCAGCGGGCCAAATTCTTTAGCTATTCGCCCGGACTCATTACACCCATAGCCGATGCTGATAAAGATCTTGTCGCGCTCATCACCCTGAATGTTTTCAAGGTTTTTGACGAAGAAAGGCTCACTGCCCTGCCCTGTAAAGAACGCCTCGGCCTCCGGCGTCTGCCTGCGCAGCAATTCGATCTCGACCTGAATCAGATCGCGCTGCGCCACACTGAATGCGGCAACCCCAAGCGATAGCTCAGGCGTTCGAATAGCATGCTGCATGACCGCTTGCGCAACGGCCTTAGCCTCCCCTTTGTTGGTGCGCGTGCGTCCCCGGTCGTACAGCGCATCTGGCAGATAGTCAAAACTCACTCCAGTTGCATGCGGATGCTGGCCCGCGGAGGGGAACACAACCAGTTTGTTGTCATAGAACTCGACATTGGAAACCGCGATCAGCGACTCATGCCGGCTCCTGTAGTGCCAACGAAGGTATCTCTCTTGGCTACCAGCCGCCTTAAACATACTCAGGATGCTTTCAATGTCAGCCGTCGCTGCATCCTCGTCATCCAATTCAACGTCGCGGCTGAAGAAGTCAGTAGGCGGCATCTGCCTCGTATCACCGACCACTACTACCTGCTTACCGCGCATGATGGCGCCAAACGCATCGACGGCCTTCACTTGAGAAGCTTCGTCGAATACCACCACATCGAACTCGACCTTTCCTGGAGGCAGGAAGTTTGCGATCGACATTGGGCTCATCATAAAGACAGGCTTGATCTGTTGGATCGCCCGACCAGCCTTCTCAATCAGCTGCCGGATCGGAATGTGCCGGCGCTTCTTGTTCAGCTCGGCACGCAGTACAGCCATTTCGCCTGGCTGATTGATATTGGGCATTCCCTCCCAGACCTGCTTGGCAAGGTGCGTCTGCGCATGATTGAGCGAGGCCAAATCAAGCGATTTGAAGCGTGCAATCTGGTGCTCATGTTTAATGCGATCGAACTGCTGCAGCGCCGGCTTTTCTGCATAGACCCGCTGCACCAAGCCTGAATACCAAGAGAAGTCCAAAATTGCAGTGAGCTTTTCAGGCTCATCACAGCTGATGGCAATCTCCAGCAAGTCGTCTAATTTGACCTTGCCGAGCTGTTCCGCCAGCAAGTTGAATCGTGCCATTTGATAAAGCGCGGTAAGACTTTCCTGCCACTGCTGCAAACGCACGCCCAGTTCAGCCAAGCCAAGCTTCCTGACATCAGCCTTGGCGTTCTCCGCCTGCATACCTGTGACCTCAAGGGCACTGCGTAACGCTTTGTCTAGCCCAATGACATGTTGCTCTATTCCGGTTACCGCATCACCCAAGCCACTGGCATCAGTATGCCCGGCCAAAAAAGCA
This sequence comes from Pseudomonas sp. DNDY-54, assembly GCF_019880365.1. NCBI lineage: Bacteria > Pseudomonadati > Pseudomonadota > Gammaproteobacteria > Pseudomonadales > Pseudomonadaceae > Pseudomonas > Pseudomonas sp. DNDY-54. Next base: position 903,533 of record NZ_CP082271.1, on the reverse strand, counting down.
ATGATGCCCTGTGGGATTTGTCCGTTACCTAGATCGTCGTGCAGCTTGATCACCCAAGCGCTCAAGCGCTCAAGCACCGCCCAATCCGTTTTCTGGCGTTGCCACTGGGCACCAAAAAGTGCGCTACCAAGCGCCTCGTGCTGGTCATACACCTTTTTGTTTTGCTGATAGGTCAGTACCGAATCAACTAGCTCCAGCATGCCAGCACTAGTCTTAGGCAATGTGTCACGGGCTAGCCCCTGCAGACGGGCACGAGCCGCGCGAAAGCGCCCCGAGAACACCTTCCACCACTTGTCGCCGTAGGCAACGAGGCTCTGCCGAACCTCTAGGAGATCCTGCTCCCAGGCAGCGTCGATCAACTGCTTTTCGTGCTTGAAGCGACAAGCAGTCATACGCTCGCCAGCATCCAAAAGCTCACGAATGACATCACGCCTCGACTGCCACTCGCCTGTAGAAATCTGTACCCCTTCGAGCCGCGGAGCTTCGGCCGCACGCCGTGCAGCACGGCACACCACATCCACATCTGCCAAGGTGGCCGGCTGAGTCAGCATTAACCGCTCAGAAAGTGCACCGGCCGCCGACTGCAGCGCATTGAGATGCGAGCCAGCCAACTGCAGCGCATCGTTAGCACTGCTCTGTTCGATTGGCGAAAAGAACGTCCGCTCACTTCCCCAGAAAACACTCTGGTCAGGACGGCCCATCTCCTCCAGATGCAGAACCAACTCTTTGACCAACTCACCCCGTTTTTGCTGCTCGGTATGGCTCCAGGCTGCCATCGGCGCAAAAGGAATCATCGGCAATCCGGTATATGACCGTTTCAGCTTTAGGTAACGACCAAGCACCTCAACAAAAGGCAAACCGCTCGCACCTGCCGAAGAACTAACAGCTTCACAGTACTGATTGAGGCCGTCTTGTAGCTCATTCAAACTCGCCAGATCTTCCGCACCGTCTTTAGCCAGCGGTCGCCCCTGGTCCAGCGTCCTCCCTAACTCTTTCAGCACCGACTGCTTGGTGGACTTGTGGCTATGCAGTTCGAGAGCTGCATCGCCCAGATGACTTTCATCCAGACGGCGCTTGACCACTTCAAGCGCCGCCATTTTCTCGGCAACGAACAACACCGTTTTCTTCTGGCCGATCAATTCCGCGATGATGTTGGTGATCGTCTGCGACTTACCCGTTCCCGGCGGCCCCTGAATCACCAGGTTGGAACCGTCACGCACCTCCAGGATGGCTTCCGTCTGGCTGCTATCCGCGTCCTTCACAAATCGTACATCGCCCGGTTTGATCACCGAGTCAATATTCACATCTTCCGGATACGCCGCCCGCATATCACCGAATCCTGAGCCAAGCAGGCGTTTCATTACGCCATTGGCATCAGGTTGTTTGTCTTCCGGCCAGCTCTTCGGATCAAGGTCCTTGAACATCAAAAACTTGCCGAAAGAGAAGAAGCCCAGCGCAATCTCGTTGCTCGCGACCTTCCAGCGCCCCTGCTTGCTGATCACATCAGCAACATCGCCATAAAAGCGGCCGAGGCTGCTCTCATCGGTCGAGAAACCTTCCTCGTCGAAAGCGCAGGAGGTCATATCCAAACCAAAATCTGTCTTGAGCTTGGCAACCAGCGAAAGATTCGCTATCAGCTCGTCACCTGAGTACTTCAGCTTGAACGCATCCTTGGCGCCGCTGCGCTCTAAGCTGACCGGCAGCAGCAGCAAGGGAGCCTTGCGAAGGTTCTCGGAGCTGTCCGCCTCGTACCAATGCAGAAAGCCTAGGGCTAGGAACAGCGTGTTCACACCCTGCTCTTCAATAAAGCCTTTGGCCTCGGTGTGCATCCTCAACAACTGAAGAAATAGGCGCTCGTCTTCGACCGCAGTTTGCAAACGAGTGTCCAGATGGCGACGGGCCTTGCCAGTCTCGTCTTCATCAGCCTCGCCAGCGACACTAGACCAGTCCAGGCTATCTAGCTCATGCAGCAACTGCTCGTCGCTGGCAACTTCATCCTCAACCTCAGCTGGCTTGCCTGCTTTTGCCAGCTCGGCCAGCTTCTTGCGCGCCATCGGCGCGAACGTCATGGCTTTTTCTTGGCGATAGAGGATGTTGAATACCTCCTCGGACAGCTCATCTACCACCATGAGGGTCTTGGCTGTCTTTCGGAAGTTGAGCATGTTGTTGCGAAGCCCGATGTCCAGCAACTCTTTACGGCTGCTCTGTAGCTTCTGGCTGATCCCTGTGCTCATAAAGTCTTTTCGATTCCTGAAAATGCGCTTAGCTAGCGCGAGCTAATGAAACGCTGTTCAAAGGCAGGGAGGTGTTATCCGCGCCCACTAAGCAGTCCGCACTCAAATCAAACGGCAAAACCCAAAGACGCAAGTCGCCATCTAACACGAACGAATCTAGGGGGAACTCAAATGTACTGTGCCGCGGGTAGACCAATACCATCTCGGCTTGAACCATTGCTGACAAGTACTTCTTACCGTAGGCGAAAAGCTGATAAAAATCGCTTTGGCTGATGTTGTAATTCTTTTCTCGCGCTGCAGTATTCAAGCGCTTCCACTTTGTATCAAGCACCCAAGCCATAGCGCCTTGCTCAACCAACATGTCCGGCTCCAGCCTAAACATGTGCCCTTTTCCATGACTGCATAAATACTCTCTAGCAGCTTGAGCCGTGAGGGAGGCACCAGGCAGAAGCTTCTGTCGCAGCCAATTCTCCACATAGCGTTCGAACAACCGCTCCATGGGAAACAACATGCTCATACCCTGGGCTTGTCCTGCGACGGCGATTGGCATCTGCTGGTTGAGGATCAGCTCGCACCATGGCTTCACGGCCTGGTAGTGGGCCATCAAACGATCGCGGCTCCATGCACGCAGGTCTGCCTCCACATGGCGGCTGCTGGGCACCTCGGCCAGTAGCGAGCGCAGCTCATTGGCTAAACGCCAGTTGGCCGCGTCCTGAGTCGTCTTTGCCACATGCTCCAGCGCCAGCTTTAGCAAGCGGTTCTCCGCACGATTGGGCAGAAACACGTCATGGCGGATCTGGAAGTGATGCTGGCGGCCTGGCGGTTGTCGCATCTGCGCGACCACATTGAGTTGGCCGCGCAGAAACCGCTGCTCTTCTTCGACGCGCTGGTAGTCGAAACGCACGCCGCGTTTGGCCAGCAGATCCAGCTCGCCCAGGAACTGCTCCATCACCCACTCGGTGAGCGGTGCGTCAAACAACTCCAGCCCCGTCACCGAAACCTGCCGAGGCTTCAATGACAGCGCTGCCTGGATCATCTTGCGCAGCAAAGCACGGCTCTGCTTGACGCAATCGTCTTGTTCAACGTGCTTAGGCAAGATTTCCAGGCGCGTGCCGCAAGGCGTTTCCAGCACACCGACGTAACTGTCCCACTTCAACGACTGCCGCCCTTCCACCTGCAGCAGCGCAGCGCCGCTGCGGTTGAAGCTGGCGCTTAATTCGCAGAGCCAGTCAAAAGCACTGGCAGAAACCTGCGCTATATCCAGCGACGGCTCGACCGACCTGGTGGTCAGCTGAGCGTATTCGCGAACTGTGATCAGCTCGTGGCTCACGTCGTTTCAGCCCAGGATATTGCGATAGCTGTCGATGGAGCCGAACGCAGCATCGTTCAATTCCCAACGCTGGTCATTGACCTTGCCCACCACATCATCGCCGAACAGTTTCTGTAGATTCAGCTCGCTTTGCGGCCGTTGCACAAAAGGCTCGGTATTGGCGATATGTGCGCGTTGATCGTTCAATACCCAGCGGATGCGTTCCCAATCCTCGAAAAAGTACTCCTGCAGCAATGGCAGTATCTGATTGCGAAAGATAGCAGCCAGCCGCCCAACCGATTTATCGCTTCTAAGCGGCATAAAGTAAGCGTGGCCAAGGCAATGGTCGCGATCGAGCAGCACCTCGATGCGTTGGTTCATAGCCCGTAGCAGCTCGCCAATGTTTACGTTGTCGACTTGCACGTCAGTCAACAATTCGGGCCTGGCCGGCATTTCTCGGAAGACGAAGCGCCTACGTAGGGCGATGTCCAATCCCGCAAGGGAACGGTCGGCGGTGTTCATGGTGCCGATCAGGTAAACGTTCTGCGGCACGCTGAACGATTGCTTGGAATAAGGCAGCACTACCGACAAAGCCTCGTCAGCACCAGCTCGCTTGGATGGCTCGATTAGCGTGATGAGCTCGCCAAAAATGCGCGAGATATTGCCGCGGTTGATTTCGTCGATGATCAACACACGTGCATTTGCTTCAGCCGCGGTGGCAGGCTTGTGCGTTTCCGTACTTGTAAGATGGCCAACCAATACCGCCAAGATGCTGTTGTATCCATTGACCAGATATGGCTCCAACGTCGAGCCAGGTAGCTTCTCGATGGCTGTTTTGTCGCGAATATCCTGCAGCGCAATCTTTTCCGAACGCACAGCCTCAGCCAGCTCGTTAATCAGGCTCATGGCAAAGCCCAAAACGTTGCCATTGGGCTTTTTCAACTCCAAAAGTTCTGAAGTTGCGCGGGTCACCTGATAGTCACGGCCGAAAGTCTGGCCGGGAACGAACACACTAGCCAAAGCAGGCGTGCTCAACAGCCCCTGTAATTTCTCGCGGTTCAGCGTCGGGCTGCGCAACTCATATAGCGTCATCTGGCTGAACTGACCGTTCAGCAACTCACTATGGGGCAAGGACGGACTGTATTGGCGCAGCCATTTCACCGGCCGCATTTGCGAATAATGCGGGTCGTACTCGGGATGGACTTTGAAGGCATAGTCGCCAGCGACTTCGCCAATAGCGCGGAACTTAAAGTTGCCATCGCTTACCACCACCAGATCGCCCGGCTTCATCTTGGTAACAAAGGCTGTAACGCTGGTGACGCTGTAATCGCTAGGGCCATCCAGGGTTACGCCAGCATCCACGAAGCGTTGCTGCACATCGCCACGGCTGCTACAGCCGCTGAAGTCGATGCCGCCACCGTAGCCCAGCAGCACATAGCCACCCTGAACGCACTCTTCGTATACCCCGGCGTCGCTGCCAAGGGTATTACCCAAAGACATCTTCCAAATTCTGCGCTTACCGAGATCTAACGGCGCTTCCGCCTGCTTAGTGACCTTGGCGGCCGCTGCTTCGCAAAGGCTTTTGAAAACACCATCGACCACTTCGTAACGCAACTGCCCGCTATCACCGTCGCTCTCGGCCCGCAGCCCCTCGACGAAATCCTCATAGCTGAAGCTTTGATGGAACGTAACGAAACGGATGCGCTCTTGCAGCACTAGCTCGTCAAAGCGGCTCTTTAGTCGTTTACGACCAGTTTCAGCATCGTCCTTACAAGCGCTCAGCAACTGAGGATCGAGAATGGCTAATGCATGGTCGACCGTGGCGTGCGTTTTACCGGTGCCCGGCGGGCCAAAGAGGATTTGGTTTAACGGTGACGCATCGATTTCGATCAGCGGAGCTACGGCTCGCCCGGTCTCTTCTGCCTGATCTAACACGTAGTCTGTAGGCCACCGCCCGGAGCGATCTACTTGCTCCGCGGCACGAAACTCAGCAGCGAACTCCTCCTCCTCAACCTGCTCGACAAGAGCTTCCTCCAGCGGTTGCCACTCATTGCCTTCTGCGATGCGCTTGTTCCATCGAACTCGCAACCCGCTCTGTTGCGGATCCAGCTCGGCCGCCACAGAGGCGGTGCCGTTCTCAGGGCTGTTATTGCGTCCGCAGCGAATCGAACCGGATTGCGTGAGACGAACCGTCCACCAGTCCAGGCCATGGTCGTGGATTGCCTCGGCGAAACGAGCAAACAGCTCGCGGTCTTCGTGAGTGCGTAATGCCTTGGCGAGCCTGGGATCGCGCTCGAAACGAGCTAGGGTTTCCTGCACCTTGGCTCTCCCGTTCCGCCGCAACTTTGCGGAAGCCAGCAGTTCGGCGGCATAAGTGAACAGCTCGCGTTCGCCACGCTCTGCAAGCAGTTCCTTGTGAATAGCGGCCGGCTTGGTCAGGCGCAAGTGAGCACCGGCTGCGCGTATGTACTTCCTTGGAAAAACGGGTAGTACGCAGGGAGCCGTTGGATCCTGATAAAGAAAGGCAACCTTCCAGCACAGCGCACCAGGGCAATTCTTCAGGTTGTCGATGGGTGAGAGATCGCCGCTGCGTGCAGCTTCTGCTGCCACAACCAACTCCTGACGGAGCGTAGTGAACGCCTCATCCCGGGTCACGCCAAGAATGCGGTACCAGACGTAGCGCTCATCGCTCAACACCCCAGTCATGTTGCTAATGGTGCCATTGGCGGCACGCAGACGGATGCCCGACGAAAATGGCCCTTCCAGATACTCCCCAACTTTGTCAGTACGCCTGACGATCCAACTGTAAAAGCTATCGTCTGTCCCGTAGTACTCCTCGAGCGACATCGTCTTAAGTCGCTCTAGCGGCCACTCTTTTAGGAAGTCTGCCCATTGTTGTTGAGCTTCCATGTTCATATCTGACATCAGCAGGCTTCCTCGGTCAGCTGTTCGGCATCCGGCAGGCGCAGCTGGCCGGAGATCAGGCGGGGTAAGAGGGTGTCGCGGAGTTGAGTCAGGGTTTGAGCTTGGGCTTGGTTGCTTTGGATTCTACCCAATAGTGACTTTGTTATTCTCTCATATGCACCCATGAGTTCTGGTGACGGATTTAGAACCCTAAAATTCTTTATATCCGGGCCACTCAAGCTTGGAAAAACAGACCCGGTGGTTTTGGCCAGAAGCCTATCCAACCCGAAATTGATCGTTTGATAGATGAATCCTGGAGCTTCGTAGCGAGAGCGGATGGCACAAACGCCGCGACCAATGCAGTACTCACCATCAGCAACAACTCGACGCCCAGTGGTTGATCCGCGCACGCAGAAAATCAAATCGCCAAAAGCCGAAACCCTGCTTGCCATGTTGGTCCACTTAGTCTGAACCGGAAAATAATCACCGAACTCAACTGGTCCGTTAATCAACGGAGTACCAACTCCATCCGAGTTGTAACTATCTCCTTTCGGAGATAAACCCATGGTTACATCGGCGATATTATCCAAGCCGCTCCATTGCCATCCCCTTGGTAGCAACCCCAACTCGGACTCTTTGAAGCTATCGGGGAACAGGGCGGCGGTGGAGGCGTCCATGCCTTCCGGCTGGCGGCCTTCGGCCTTGGCGCGCACGGGGTCGAAATCGACGAACCAGGATTTGAACAGCGCCTGGGCGATGGCTTCCAGGGTGGCGTTGGTTTCGCGTAGCAGGGTGATGCGGTCGTCGAGAGCGCCGAGCACATTTACTATCAGCTGTTGCGACTTCCGAGAGGGCAAGGGTATTTCAAGCTTTTTTTGCTCTTTTATAGGCAAAGTATTGATAGTTGAAGTAGCTGATATTTGCACCAAGTAATTCTGAAAAATCTGCGAGTCAAAAAAGAACTTCAGAAATCTAGCGTTGAGACGCCCATCTTTAGCAACCCTATAAAGAGTTATCTGAGGATTAAGAATCGTGACTGGATAACAGGACCTCGGCACCAATGCGGTTTTGCCCATAGTACCCTTATGCGTAAGCAAAACATCACCTGCCCTGGCAAAGCCAACACGCAACTTCGATGCTCTTTCCTCGCTAACATAGCCTGCATATGAATAGTCAATTGAGCCATTCTGCAAGCAGGCCCCTGTAATAAGCGGCACCCCCGCTAAAATAAACTCATCAACCTTTGGGTAGCTTCCACCGTGATTGCCATCTTGAACAAGTTCTAGATCGCCGCAGTCAAGGAGTTCCTGAACTGTAATCCACTCAGAACTCATACCCCAGCCCCCCCAGCTTCTGCCGGATCAACTGATCGAGTTCCGCACCCTTCTGCATCTGCTCGCCAAGCTGCCGGGTCAGCCGCTGCATCTTCTCGGCAAAGGCTTCGTCGTCGTCTTCCACCTCTTCGGCACCGACATAGCGGCCCGGTGTGAGCACGTGGCCGTGCTCGGCGATTTCCGCGAGTTTTACGCTGCGGCAGAAGCCGGCGATGTCCTGGTATTCGGCAATCTCACCACCGACATCCAGCGGCTCGCCGCGCCAGTTGGCGACGGTTTGCGCGATGCGTTCGATATCGGCATCGGTCAGTTCGATCTGCACGCGGCTGACGCTGGTGCCGAGTTTGCGCGCATCGATAAACAGCACTTCCCCGGGGCGGGCGGTTTTGTGTTTAGCGAGGAACCACAGGCAGGCGGGAATCTGCGTGTTAAAAAACAGCTGGCCGGGCAGCGCGACCATCACTTCCACCACATCGGCCTCGACCATGGCCTTGCGGATATCGCCTTCGCTGTTCTGGCTGGAGCTCATCGAGCCGTTGGCCAGGACGATGCCGGCGCGGCCGCTGGGTTTCAGGTGGTAGAGCATATGTTGCAGCCAGGCGTAGTTGGCGTTGCCCTGTGGCGGGGTGCCATAGACCCAGCGCGGGTCGCCTTCCAGGCTGCCGTGCCACCAGTCGCTGATATTGAACGGCGGGTTGGCCAGGACGAAATCGGCGCGCAGATCTGAGTGTTGGTTGCGGATAAAGGTATCCGCCGGCTCTTTGCCCAGATTGAAGTCGATGCCGCGAATGGCCAGGTTCATCGCCGCCAGGCGCCAGGTGGTGGGGTTGGATTCCTGGCCGTAGATGGACACGTCGCCCAGCTTGCCGCCGTGGGCTTCGATGAATTTCTCCGACTGCACGAACATGCCGCCACTGCCGCAGCAGGGGTCGTAGACCTTGCCGTGGTGCGGGTTGAGCACCGCCACCAGGGTCTTGACGATGCTGGCCGGGGTGTAGAACTGGCCGCCCTTCTTGCCTTCGGCGCTGGCGAACTGGCCGAGGAAGTATTCGTAGACCTGACCGAGCAGGTCGCGGGCGCGGCTTACGTCATCGCCGAAACCGATGGTGGAGATCAGGTCCACCAGCTCGCCGAGCTTGCCGTCCGGCAACTGGGCGCGGGCGTAGCGCTTGTCGAGGATGTTTTTCAGCTTGGGGTTTTCCGCCTCGATGGCGGCCAGGGCGTCGTCGATGCGCTTGCCGATATCCACCTGCTTGGCACTCGCACGGATCGATTCCCAACGCGCCACTTCCGGCACCCAGAACACGTTGACCTCGCGGTAGTAGTCGCGGTCTTCCAGCTCGGCGTTGAGCAGCTCGGGGTCGTCATCGCCCAGGTAGTAGTCGTCGCTTTCATCCAGCAGCTTGCGCTCCAGCTCGGCGCGGCGGCCGGCGAAGCTGTCGGAGATGTATTTGAGGAAGATCAGCCCGAGCACAATGTGCTTGTACTCGGCGGCGTCCATGTTGGCGCGCAGCTTGTCGGCGGTGGCCCAGAGGGTCTTTTCCATCATCGCCAGGCTGGTGGCGGGCTGCAGTTTGGCCGGCTTGGCGTTGGTTGCCGCTTGCACCAGATAGCTGGCCGACACCTCCGCGACGCCCGGCTCGCGGCGTTCACGCGCGTTGTTTAGAGCCTGGTCCGCCAGGCTGATGCCAGTGACCGAAGCGCGGGATACGGAACCGCCGCGCCCGCGACCTTTGAGTAACACACCCTTTTCGATCAGCTCATCACGAGCGGCGCGGAACTGTTCCTCACTCAATCCGGCGAACTGGCCCTGCAGACGCGAAAGCAGCGTTTGGTTACCTATACTGCTGCCATCGGCGGGAACGGCCGCAAGCAATGCCTGAGACAACGTGGCCAAATCTGTCATGCGTAACTCCTCGTGCGCTTCCATCCAGTGGAAGCGCCGGTAAATAAACTGTGACGCGGCTTTGAGCGGACAATGCGCAGTAAGCGAAGGGATGGCGTGTAAGTCTGTACTGGCTGAACGAGTACGAGCGGAGGGCCATCCCTGGATCTACAGGCCTGCCGTGCTTTGATGCCGCCACCTTATCCATTGGCTTTGCATGGGTAAAGGTGCAATCCATCTTTGCCGAGCTTACCTGCCACGCAAGCTGCGCAGGGACCAGAAAACCCACGGCCAGCGCTTCAGGTCCCGATCTAGGCTAGCGACTGTATGGGCTGCGCAAAGCGCGTTTCTACGCTGTGTATATGAACAGGTAAACTTTCAGGGCTTAGCTTGGAATGCCGAACAGGCCCTTCCGCAACGCCTTGTTCATCCTCCCAGCGGCGCTATAGCCTGAGTGTATGAAACGCTGGTTAACAAGCGCCGGTTAACAAGCGGGTTAACACGGTATTGCCCTACTGGAGGTACGAAGGCATGCACTTTTACCACGTAAACATCCGACGCCGGTTCAGATGCCTCGATAGTAGTCATACCCAACGGCTTGGAAGAGGTCTCTAGGCCAACAGAGCTAATATGGCTTGGGGCACACAGTTGCGCTCCTTACCCATCGCATGGAATCGTCGGAGAACATCATGGACACTCTCATGCTCGCAAGCATCATCCTGACTCTCGGCTTAATTTCACTCGGTCTGCTGCTGTATTTCCAGCGGCGCACCAAAAAGCGCCGCGCCGCCGCGATAAATCAAGAGCCGCCAAGTAGGGACGAAGCAGTCACTGCGGAGGATCGGACGTATGCTGAGAATTTTTACTGCATCATGCTGACTGATGGAACCTGTCGCCCCGGCTTCTTCATGGACCCGCCGAAACAGGCATCCGACGTATCAGCACCGGGTGATGATTCTCGCGAATCGTGACTGGGCGATGGCTTCCACAGCCGGCCGGAAAGTCGAAAAACAACCACAGCGGCCGTGAAAATGTATCCCCACATGTATCCCTCAAGATTTATAACGATGGAAATCTCATAGTTATCAAGCTCTTAAGTGTCGAGTTAAGGTGACCCCGGCCTCAGTGAATTTCAGGCGTTTGCTTTCTGTGGATAGCGAGTTGCTGTGGACTGTCGCAAGGCTCGTCGCGATTACAGGGTTCGCAAGGTTTTGAAAGGCCGCCCATGCTGAGCTTCTCTATTCGCACTCCCAACAGAGCACATCACGCCACACAAAGAGCACTCCAAGCGCAGGCTCCGCTCACCCAGGTGTGGGCGATTCTTCGTGCATCAGCCCTTGCGACGGACATGACCACGCTCAGGTCAAGGCTCGTGGCCGGCCGGGCTTAAAGCAGTGACTACCAACTGGTGACGACATTTCCACTGCGAGACCAGTGGTTATCACGCATCGCGCCCTGCGTTCCGTTGCTGTCTGGTTAGCAGGGCTGGCACGAATCGATGCGTGGATGTAAATGTCGCCGTGCCAGGCGGTGCGGTGATGAGCACAGTGCCAAGCCCCGTCAGCGGCCGCTTGGCTCTCCTTCGCTTTCTGGAAGTGGCTGCTTCAACACAGCCTTGCTCGCCTCGCGCGGCGGTTCGCCGCTGCGCACGCGCGCCCCGTCAGCGGGCGCGCTGTGCTTGCCACCGCGTAGCATCCAGCGATTGAACCGCTCGGCCCACGCACGCATGCGCGCGGATTGATGTTGTCGCTGCCAGATCTCCGCGACCTGTCGCAGCGCCTCGCCCTGAGTCGGGCTCACCAGCACCGTTTTGCCCAGCTTGTTCATCCCGAGCTTGTGCTTCATCGCCACGACAAATCCGGCGATTGTTTCGCTCGCGTGGTCGCCCACGATGGTGACGCCGAGAATGCGATCCGTATCGTGCTCAGTGATGACCTTGACGTACCCCTGCCCGGCTCCCGCAATGACCGCACCGGCGTGTGTCGACAGGTCGAGCCGGGTCGTTTCGAATTCAAGCTTTAGTGCGTGGGCCTCGGCCTCATTCAACCCGACTGTGGCTATTTCGGGTGTGGTGAAGATAGCGCGTGGTGTCACCCGATCGCTCACTACAAATCGCTTCAGTCCGCCAAACAGGGCGTTCACCGCCGCGTACCAACCCTGATGCTCAGCGACGTGGGGCGCGCCATACGGGCCCGCAACGCTGCCGACTGCATAAATGTTCGGGTAGCGCGTAGCGAGGTACTCGTCCGCGTCCAAGGTGCCGTCGTCACCGCATTCGAGGCGAAGTTTGCTCAGGCCCAACCCCTCGACGTCGGCGCGCTGTCCAAGCATCAGCAACACCCGATCGAAGGGTAGCGAGCGCTCATTTCCTTCGTCGTCGCAAATCAGTCGGCGCTCGCCTTCTGTCGTCTCAACCCGCTGCGCCCTCAAGCCGAGCCAGAGCTCAATGCCACCGGCTGTGAGCACTGTGGCCATCATCTCAGAGACTTCGGCGTCCTCCTGGCTGAGCAGGCGCTCGTCTTCACTGGCCAAGGTCACCCGGCAACCCAGCCGCTGAAAGGCTTGGGCGAACTCACAGGCATCGGCGCCGCTGCCGAGTATCAGCAACCGTTCGGGCCGCTCACTCAGCGCCCAAAGGGTATCGCTGGTCATCGGCTCTACGGCGGCGAGGCCGGATATGGACGGTATCTGCGGACGGCTGCCGGTGGCGATGACGATGGCGCGGGTGGTGAGCGTGCGTCCGCCTACGTCTACCGTCCACGGTGAGCTGATCCGCGCCTCGCCCTGGATCACGTCAACGCCGAGACGCCTGTACTGGTCGACGGAAATGTCCCGCCGAGCCGCCTCAGCCAGATGTCGCATTTGCGCCATTGCTTCGGTGAAGGCCTCATCCGAGTGCTGCCCTTGGCTGCGATTTGCCACATGACACAGCGCTTTGCTCGGGACACCGCCGTCATGCATGGCCAGCCCGCCGAGACGTTCACGCTCAACCAGACTTACCCGCGCCTTCAGTGAGGCCGCGACACGCGCCGTTGCCAAGCCGCCGGTGCCGCCGCCGATCACCACCAGGTTGCAATCGAAGCGTTTCGGCTTGCGCCAGCCGCGATAAACCTTGCGCGACTTATAAAAGGTCAGCAGCCGCGTCGCGAGAATCGGAAACACGGCCAGCAGAACCAGCGTACCGATAATGCTCGGTGAGAGAATGCCGGACAGCGAGCGGAGCCCGACCAGCTTTTCCCCTGCGTTCACATAGATGGCATGGCCCGGCAACATGCCCAGCTGAGTCGTCCACCAGAACGTCCAGATATTGATCCGGGTAAGGCCCAGCGCGGGATTCAGCAGCACGAAGGGCACCAGCGGGATCAGCCGCAACGACACCAGGTAGAAGGTGCCCTCACGAGCCAGCCCCTTGTTGATCCCGGCGATCTGCTTGCCGAATCGTCTCTGCACCCAATCGCGCAGCATGAAGCGGCTGATGAGCATCGCCACCAGCGCACCGACGTTGGACGCAACGGAGACCAGCAGCGTCCCTTCCAACAGTCCAAACAGCGCGCCAGCCAGCAGTGTCAAGACCACCGTGCCGGGAAATGACAAGGCGGTCAGCGCGGCATAGACGGCGCAGAACACGGCCGCCGCCCACCACGGGTTGGCCTGAACTTTTCCGTGCAATGCGCCACTGTGTGCCTTGATCGATTCCAGCGTCAGGTATTGGCTGAGGTCGAAATAAAAGAAACAGGCGGTAGCCGTGATCAGCACAGCCAGGATGGCCCATCGGCTGGCTTTCATCCGTACAAGACCCCGCTCGGCTCGAAGGGGAGCCATGGCAAGGTGTCAGAAAGGTGGGTAATAACGCGGGGACAAAACATCACGGGAATACTCGTATACGGCTCCCTTTTTGGAGCTTCGACACGCGTCGACGTTCCGACCGGCCGGCTGGCAATGGAGCCAGCGGCGGGTGGGCCGGCCGCGGGGCGCCTCTCCGGGCCAGCGCGGAGGTCAGATTCAAAGGGCTTTGAACGCCCTGCAAGCATGAGCCCGCATAGCCGGCATGCACCGCTCGCTTATGTTCGATCTCACCCACGTCGCGCCGCGCGATGGTCGTTGACCGCTACGCGGTGCCGCGATCTGAGACGGTCAAAGCGCCCGATGGAAGAAGGTGTCGAGCCCGCACCGCTGCGCCTGGGTCACCGTGTAGGCACGTACATCTTCCGGCCAGTCGACCGCCTTCACGACACTCAGGCTGCGCAGCATGGGAAACAGCGTGACGTCGTCCCAACGCGTCTGCTCATGACGGGGCGTCAGGTCGATGACATCCGGCAAGCGTCTCAGCTGATCCTCGACCTCGCGAGCCTTGGCATCGGTATTGGCTAGCGCCTCATCGAAATCGCCGACAGTTTCGGTTTTTTTGCGACGGAAGTGCGCGTAGGCCGACGGGCTCGCGAACTCCTCCAGACCGATTTTTGTCCAGCGCGGGTAACCGAGGTACTGCAAGTTCGGCACAAAGGCTTCGAGCCAGTCTTTCAAAGCGGAGGTATCTGGCTCTTGGATCATGGGGTGACCATCAAGCCCATCGAGGTATTTGACGATAGCCACGCTGTCGGCGAGCGGCGTGCCGTCATCGCGCACCAGCACCGGGATCTGGTGCTTGCCGATCAGGTCAGTGATGGTCTGCTCATCATCCGCAGGCAACACGACCCGCTCGGCTTCGATCCCTTTCAGGTTCATCACCATTCGCACGCGGGCACTAAAGGGGCAATGGTCGTAGTAATAGAGCTTCATCGGTCGTCTCCGCCTAGGGTCTTACGAAGATGACCGGAACAAGCGTCCGCGGTTTTGCCTTCCGACCACGAACCGACGGAGGGAACACTCCAGGGGAACAGAACCGCTCCCTGGCGCACCGGCCCATTCGTCGGCAAGACACGGCCCCAGGCAATCGGCACTGACGATCAGACGCCCCTTTGGCCGCCTCCACGTGGGACACCATGACGCGCGCGCTGGCCCGTCTGCCGGATGGTCGGAACCCGATAGGACGGGGGCGCTCTACCGACATACCGATTTCGCCGCCGAGGACCTGCTCATGCCTGCACTCTCCGCCACTCCCGATTGCTGCTGGACAGCCAGCGCCCAACGCGGCGACTTTCCCAAGCTGACCGGGCACACCGAATGCGATGCAGTGGTTGTAGGCGCCGGCATCGTTGGGCTGAGCGCCGCCATGGTGCTATGCGAAGCGGGAAAATCCGTCGTCGTGCTGGAGGCGCGCGAGGTCGGTCAACAAGTGACGGGACGCTCAACAGCCAAGGTCACCACCCAGCATGCACTGATCTACCGGCACCTGATCGACACCTTCGGCCAGGAATTGGCCCAGTGTTACGCCGATGCCAATCGTGAAGCCGTCGAGCGGATCCGCGATTGGGTCGAAACCCACCAGATTGAATGCGATTACCAGCGCCAGTCCGCCTTCGCTTATGCCTGCTCACCCGAATGGCGTTCAGCCATTGAGCAAGAAGCCGAGGCCGCACGTTGCCTCGGCTTCGCCGCGCGGGTCATGGATCATGCGCCCCTGCCCTTCGAGACGGCTTGTGCGCTGGAATTTACGGACCAGGCCCAATTCAATCCTGCCAACTATCTGGTGGGCCTGGCCGGCGCCGTGCAAACACGCGGCGGACGTATCCACCAGCAAACCCGGGCGCAGAGTTTCGAACGCAAGGATCGGTGGCAGGTCGGCTTCGATGGCGGAAGCGTCGAGGCCGATCAGGTGATCTTGGCCACCCACATGCCTGTCCAGACGCCCGTCGATCTAGTTAGCCCAACCCAGCCTCGCTGCCATGTGGCGATGGCCTTCCGGCCCCAGGAAGGTGCGCATATAGAAGGAATGTTCATTGGTGTCGACGAGCCCACCCACTCGATCCGCATGGCTCGCGATGACAAGGGCCCGCTGCTCATCGTGCTTGGTCCGCGCTTCAAAACCGGGCAGGACGGCGATGTCGCGCAACGTTTCGTCGATCTTGAAAACTGGGCCCAGAGCAACCTGCCGGTAAACGAACCTGTCTGGCGCTGGTGCAACGAAGACTACGACACCGCCGACCGCGTGGCCTATGTCGGCGAGCCGGACAGCGAGCAATCACCCGGGTTGTTTGTCGCGACCGGTTTCAATGGCTGGGGCATCAGCAACGGCACCGCTGCCGGACTGGGCATCGCCCGCCAGATCGTCACCGGTCGCCGGCCATGGAAAAGCCTCTACGACCCGAACCGCCCTTCGCCAGACGACTTCAACCAGAGCAGCGACAGCCACTCCCTGGTCGACGATCTGGACGCGATTGGCCGCGGCGAAGGCGGCGTGATTACGCGGGGCGATGAAAAAATCGCCGTGTGGCGCGATGACGACGGCGCCTTGCACGGTGTTTCCGCTGCCTGTACGCACATGGGCTGCACGGTGACGTGGAACAACGCCGATCGCACCTGGGATTGCCCTTGCCACGGCTCGATTTTCGAGGCCAACGGCGGGGTAATTCACGGCCCGGCTTACCAACCGCTTGCGCGCAGAGATATCTGAGTTGGCGAACAGGCGGGCCATCCGTCTCGCGCGGCTGGGATTGGGCGCTGCCGGAGGCTGGTAAGCCACGGCCGCGTAGCCAGCCGGGTAAGAGGCGACGACATGCACGCGTGTCTTTGAAGCATCCGAGAGCCAACGGCATGGCTCGACATTCGTTCTTAGCTGCCATCCGGTAAGGGAGCAGCCGATGCCGCAGCGCCACGTTGACAGGAGCCATCATGCAGTCAGACGATCATGACCATTCGCGTCGCAAGCTGATTCAGGGCGCCGCCGCCACGCTGGCGGCCGGCATGGTGTTACCGGCCTTTGCTCAGTCCAACGGCTCGAGTGCCACATCACGACAGGCGCCGGAGCCACTGAGCGATCCCAAGACCCTTTACCCTCAGCCACCGTTCGATAAACAGTCGCAGCCATGGCCAGGGCTCGCGCGTGATATGACGCCGCAACCTGATCATGGCGAGACCAGCTATCAGGGCTCAAACCGCCTTGCTGGGCGAAAGGCCTTGATCACGGGCGGCGATTCGGGCATCGGACGTGCCGCGGCCATTGCCTTCGCGCGAGAAGGCGCCGACGTCGCCATCGGCTATCTCCCGGATGAAGAACCGGACGCTCAAGCAGTAATAAAGCTGATCCGCGACGCCGGGCGCAAAGCGGTTGCGCTGCCTGGCGACATTCGCGAAGAAGCCTTTTGCCACGAGCTGGTGCGACGGGCCGTCGAGGAGTTGGGCGGGCTCGATATTCTGGTCAATAACGCGGCGCGGCAGAACAGTGAACCATCGATTCTCGACATCACCACCGAGCAGTTCGACTGGACGCTCAAGACCAATCTCTACGCGATGTTCTGGATCACCAAGGCCGCCGTGCCGCACATGCCGGCCGGGTCATCGATCATCAACACCTCATCGGTCACCACCTATGACCCGCCGATCAATCTGCTCGACTATTCGATGACCAAGGCCGGCATCGTCAACTTCAGCAAAGGGCTGGCGAAGCAATTGATCTCGAAAGGCATCCGCGTCAACGCCGTCGCGCCCGGACCGTTCTGGACGCCACTTCAGGTCAGCGGTGGCCAGACCATGGAAAACCTCAAAACGTTTGGCAGCGAGACACCGCTCAGCCGACCGGGACAACCGGTGGAGATCTCGCCGCTTTATGTCCTACTGGCCTCGACCGAATCCAGCTATGTCACCGGACAGGTTTACGGCGCCTCCGGCGGCAACGGCCAACCCTGACCCGAGGGGTGGCCCATGGCTGGCCAGCGGTGCAAGGATGCAGGTTACGTTGGCTGCCTGGTGTTACATCGCGCGCCAGGCAACCCCAAGCAGACGAGGTTTGCGCGCTTGGGGCCGGATGGACAGCAGCGGGCCGAGCGGGTGACTGCGAGGCCATGCGCGACCGCATTGGCAATGAACCGTTCAGCGGAACATGGCGACAAGGCGATGAGCGGCCGCTGAAAACAGGGCGTCAGCTGTCAGAATGACATCACGGCTGCAGAGGCGCAGCCACTCTTCTGAATCGAGCACGAGCCTGCTAACCATGTCTTCCGAAAAACTCTACACCATTGTCCTGGAGCACAGCCTGGAGGTACTCCTCGAGGCCGCCACGATGGAGCAGGTCGAGGCATTCTGGGATGCGTATGACACCCGCTACTACGGCCTGCGCATGGAGGAGGAAACCAGCCACCACGCGCGCATCATCGTGACGGACGACGTTCCCGAGGAAGAAGAAGTCGATCTTTGCATCGGCTGATCTCCACACCGTCACTCCTCGTCGATCAGCCGTGCCGCCATTTTCTGTTTGCTGTCCAGCTGAAAGAACAATGACGCGGCCAGCATCGACATGGCTCCGATGCACAGGAACGTCAGGTGAAAGGCGTTCAGGACGGCCTCGCCGTCCGCACCCGGTACGGTGAAGCCGCCCAGCAGCGCACCCGCCGAGGCCACACCCAAGCTCATCGACAACTGCACCACCACCGACAGCAGGCTGTTACCGCTGCTGGTGTCCTGGTTGCTGAGCCCGACCAGCGTCACGGTGTTCATCGCGGTGAACTGCATCGAATTCACCATCCCGATCAGGCTCAGGTGCGCCAGCAACAGGACCGTCGGCGTCTGTCCGTCGATGGTCGCCAGACTGGCGATCAGACTGCCGAGTAGCAACGTATTGCCAATCAGGATGCGTCGATAGCCAAGGCGGTCAATCAGTGGCTTGGCCAGCGGCTTGATCAACATCGCGCCGAGCGCCAGCGGAATCATCGTCATGCCTGCCTGAGCCGGCGAATAACCCAGTGCCACCTGCAGCAACAAGGGCAGCAGGAACGGCAGCGCCCCGCTTCCCAGGCGGGCAAAAAGATTACCGAAGATACCGACGGCAAAGCTGCGGGTGTGGAACAGTGCCGGGCTGAACAGCGGCTTATCCACGTGCCCTGCGCGCAGCCAGTACCCCGCCAGGCAGGCGGCGCCGATCACCATCAACAGCAGTACGCGGGCGTGCGGCATGTGCATTTCGCCGAGCCCTTCGAGCGCCACGGTGATCAGCACCATGGCGCCGCCGAACAGCAGAAAGCCGACGGTATCGAAGCGTATCCGCTCCGCGCTTTTCAGATCCGGCATGAACCGAAACGCAGCAATACAGCCGATCAGGCCGACCGGCAGATTGATCAGAAAGATCCAGTGCCAGGAGGCGTACTCAACGAGCCAGCCGCCAAGGGTCGGGCCGAGCAACGGCCCCACCATCCCAGGCAGTGCGATGAACGTCATTACCCGCACGAACTCGCTGCGCGGGTATGCCCGCAGTACCACCAGGCGCCCAACCGGCAACATCAAGGCACCGCCCACGGCCTGCACCACACGGGACATCACCAGCTGGTTGAAGCTTGCACTTATCGCGCACAGGAGCGAGCCAAGCGTGAACAGCAGAATGGCCGAGAAAAAGATTCGCCGGGTGCCGAAGCGATCCGCTATCCAACCCGACGCGGGGATCAGCAACGCGACCGTGAGCATGTAGGCGATCACGACACCTTGCATGCGCAGCGGGTCTTCTGCCAGATCCCGCGCCATCGCCGGCAAGGCGGTATTGAGAATGGTCCCGTCAAGCGTCTGCATGAAGAACGCGATGGCGACCAGCCAGGGCAATACACGGGCGGTTCGAGCGTCCAGCACAGCGGTTTGCATGAGTGTCCCCCGACTCGAAAACCATATGGTAGGCCGCTAACGATATCGCTCACAGCTTTTATCGCGCTTGACGGCGCCGGGTGATCGTCCCGATGCGGCGACCGGGCAGAGCCCGCAAGCTCTTTACAGCAGATGCGACACCACAACGCATACGTATCACCGAAGCCACGGCAGGCGGGACTTCTGGGGCGAAGTGCGGCGTCAAAGTCACCGTCTGAGCGCTGCGCGTTACAAAGTATTTCGTTCAAACTTGACGCGAATCATTATCGTTAAGCATCGCAGGTGCGAACCTTGCTCCGTACTTATCTGATCCCTTCCGGAGGCTTCATGCGCATTCCCGCTACCCTCGCCATTGCTTCGTTGTTGCTCACTCCCCTGTCCCAAGCCAAGGAATACCCCATCGGTGAACCGCAACAGTGCGGTGGCATGGAGGTCGGCGCGGTCTACCTGCAGCCGGTCGAAATGGAGCCTGCCGGCATGATGCTCGACGCCGCTCAGTCCGACGTGCATCTGGAAGCGGACATCGCCGCCACCGAGGACAACCGCAACGGCTGGCAAGAAGGCAGCTTTGTCTCCTACCTGAACATTCGTTACTCGCTGAGCAAGAAAGGTTCGGACGAAAAGATCGAGGGCGACTTCCACGCGATGGTGGCCAACGATGGCCCGCACTACGGCGATAACGTCAAGCTGATGGGGCCGGGCAAATACTCGCTGACCTTCACCGTGTCACCACCCGGTGGTCAGCACACAATGTTCGGGCGCCACGTTGACAAGGAAACCGGCGTCGCGCCCTGGTTCGAACAATGCACCCTGAACTACGAGTTCACCTATGCCGGTATCGGCAAGAAAGGCGGTTACTGAGCCGGAGGTCAGCATGCGTCGCGTCCTGTTTCCCGCCTTCGCCCTGCTCGTTGCCGGCTTTGCCGGTACCGCGCAGGCCGCACTGCCAACCTTTGAGTTGACCATCCGGGACGGCCATTTCGAGCCGGCGACCATCGAGGTGCCGGCTCGCCAGCGCTTCAAGATCGTCGTGATCAATGCGGGCAACGGCCCCACCGAATTCGAGAGCACGCCCCTGCGGGTCGAAAAGGTGCTCTCGCCCGGTGTCACCTCGTTCGTCGTGATCCACCCCCTCAAACCGGGCCGCTACCCCTTTTTCGACGAGTTCCACATGGACCTCCCGGAAGGGGAAATCATCGCCAAGTAGTTCCTTCCGAGGAGAAGCGACATGGGCCAATCAATGTTCATCGTCTGGCGCGAAAGCGTCGAGGCGCTGTTGGTTATCGGCATCCTGCATGCGTGGCTGAGCCAGCAGCCGAACAACCGCCATGCACTGCATATGCTCTGGGGTGGCGTGGTGGCCGGGCTGGGCCTGGCCTCGCTGCTCGGCTGGGGCATTCTCAGCGCCGGCGACTGGCTGGCAGGCCCGGCCGGCGAATGGTTCCAGTGCGCCATGCTGGTGGTTGCCGCCCTGTTGATTCTGCAGATGGTCGGCTGGATGCATCATCACGGTCGCGACCTCAAACGTAATCTGGTCGACAGCGCTGCGACCAGCCTCAGCCAAGGCAGCGGCGTCGGCCTGCTGGTGCTGGCGATGCTTGCAGTAGCCCGCGAAGGCAGCGAAACGGTGGTGTTTCTCTACGGTATCGGTCATCAGCAGCAAGGTGCCGACCTGACCGGCTTCATCATCGGAGGGGTGCTCGGTTTCGCCCTGGCGTTGCTCAGCTATGCGGCCCTTCAGGCCGGCAGTCACCTGTTCTCGTGGAAGCGCTTTTTCGCTGTCAGCGAAGCCCTGCTCCTGTTGCTTGGAGCCGCTTTGCTGATGGCCGGGCTCGACCGTTTCAGCGGCCAGCTAATGGGCATGGATCTACCCGACGTGCTTTACACCCTGTTCGGCGATCCGCTGTGGGACACCTCGGCGTTGCTGGATGACGGCACCACCTTGGGCAGCACCATCGCCGGGTTGACCGGCTACCGCGCCATGCCTTCATTGGCTGCCGTCGTGCTGCTTGGTCTCTACTGGCTGACGGTCTGGCTCTGGCTCCGCCCGCGGCCGGAGGCTCGTCTGGAGGCCCAAACCGCATGATCACCACGGCCCCCTGGCTCGCGCGCATCGGTGATCTGCTGCGCCAGCATGCCAAGACAATCCGCCTGGTTCAGTGGCTGGTGGTGGGGTTCTACCTCGCACTGCTGCTGGTTCCTGCCATCCTCTCGCTGCCGCCGTCCCAGGCGCGCATGCTCGACAGTGTCACGGTGTTCGCGCAGTTCGTGTTCTGGGGGCTTTGGTGGCCATTCGTGCTGCTGTCGATGGTGCTGTTCGGCCGGCTCTGGTGCGGCGTGCTGTGCCCGGAAGGCTCGCTGAGCGAATGGATCAGTTGGCGCGGATTGAACAAGCGCACGCCGCAATGGATCCGCTGGAGCGGTTGGCCCACCATCGCGTTCATCCTGACCACCGTCTATGGCCAGCTGATCAGCGTCTATGACTATGGCCGTGCCGCCGCGCTGATTCTCGGCGGCTCGACGGTTGCCGCGATGCTCGTCGGGTTTCTCTATGGTCGTGGGAAGCGGATCTGGTGTCGGCACCTGTGCCCGGTCAGCGGAGTGTTTGGCCTGCTCGCGCGTTTGGCACCGATGCACTACAAGGTCGACGAAGAACGCTGGCTGGCCAATCAGGGCCCGAAACTGCCGACCCCCAATTGCGCCCCTCTGATCGACATTCGCCGCATGCAGGGCAACAGCGACTGCCACGCGTGCGGCCGCTGCAGCGGGCAGCGCGGCGCCGTCGCCCTGGCGGCACGCTCACCGAACCAGGAAATCCTCATCGTTGGCAATCAGCCGCAACAGGGACATTGGGACAGCACCTTGCTGCTGTTCGGCATGATCGGCCTCGCCATGGGGGCGTTCCAGTGGACGGTCAGTCCTTGGTTCATCACGCTCAAACAAGCCGCGGCCGAGTGGCTGGTCGACCGCGACATCTTGTGGCCGCTCGAGGCGAACGCACCCTGGTGGCTGCTGACGCATTACCCGCAAGCCAATGATGCGTTTACCTGGCTCGACGGCGCGGCGATTCTCACCTACATCGGCGGCTGCTCGCTGGTCATCGGCGGCGCGCTCTGGCTGTTGCTACGCGGCGCCGTGCGGCTGATGAACCGCGGCGACAGCGTATTTCAGCACCTCGCGCTGACGTTGACACCCTTGGGCGGCGCAGGCCTATTCCTCGGTTTGTCCGCAACGACCATCAAGCTGCTGCGCTATGAAGGTTTCATCCTGGCCTGGGCGCAACCGGCCCGCGCACTGCTGCTGGCCGGTGCCATCGGCTGGAGCCTTTATCTTGCGTGGAAGGTGATCAGCCGCTACGGCGCCAACGGGCTGCGCCGGCTCACCGCGTTCAGCTGTGTTGTCCTGGGCACTGCGAGCGTGGCCTATGGTTGGTATTTGCAGTTTTGGGGTTGGAGCTGAACCTTCGCTCCGCAATGGTGGGCTGAAGCCCACCCTACTCCTGCCCGCGCCCTGTAGGGTGGGCTTCAGCCCACCGCAACGCCGCAACGCCGAATGTCGTAATGCCGCAACGATCGCCTTAGCCGCGCAGTCCTGGGCACTGCGAGCGTGCCCAATGGTTGGTATCTGCAGTTTTGGGGTCGGAGCTGATCCTTCGCTACGCAATGGTGGGCTGAAGCCCACCCTACTGCTAAGCGTGTCCTGTAGGGTGGGCTTCAGCCCACCGCAACCCCGAATGCCGAATGTCGTAATGCCGCAACGATCGCCTTAGCCGCGCAGCACGAAGGACGGAAACAGCTTCCCCAATCGGTCCCACAGCTTTTGATGGTCATACGGCGGACGGCTGTCGGCGAGGGTTTCGTCCAGCATCCGAGCGGTGCGCACGCATTGCACGGCGAACCGGCCTACGCCCAGCCTGCGCAACCGCTGTGCCATGTCCCAAAGGCGGTCGGCATCGAACAGATCCCAATGCACGGTTGTTCGGCATTCATGGTCGACACCACTCTCGAGCAGCGCTTCCAGACTTTTCCAGTTGGCTTCACCGCTTCCCTCGACTCCGGTGATCAGCCTGCTGTGCTCGGGCAGTGCCTTGACGTCGAAGCCCACCCAATCCACCAGCGGCAGCACCTGACGGAACAGCTTTGGCTTGATGCCGGCACTGTGCAAACCGATCTTGAAGCCCTTCGCTCGAACCTGAGCGATCGCGTCTGGCAATGCCAGTTGTAGCGTCGGCTCACCGCCGCTGAAGACGACCGCCTCAAGCAGCCCAACTCGCTGATCCAGGAAATCCAGGATGTCCTGCCACGCACGCTCCTCCACACCGCATGTTGGAATCAGCTGCGGGTTATGGCAGTAACGGCAGCGCCAGCCGCACCCCTGACAGAACAGCACGCACGCCAGGTGATCAGGAAAATCCAGGGTGGTCAGGGGGACCAGCCCCCCGACCCGTAGCCTCGCGTTCACGCAACGGCTACCTGAGCCGCCTGTTCAGTGAAGTGCGTGCGCTCACGGTGCTCGGATTGCTTGCCAGGATTGAACGCGGCGACAGGCCGGTGATAACCCATGACACGGGTCCAGACTTCGCAGCGCTGACGTTGGGCTTCTGGCAGTTGAGTGGCTTGGTTCATGTGTCGCTCCTTTTCTGACGGATGGTGAAACCTGTTGTTGAGCGATCCTCACGCTCTGCGTGGGAACGCTGATCACGACGCTGCAGGTTCCCACGCATGAGCGTAGGAACCAGCTTGAAATCAGTGCATTGCCGGTTCGCGAGCAAGCCCGCTCCTACAAGATCAGGCCGGGTGCTTTTTTTCATCTTGCTGCTTGGCCAATAACACCTCGTCGCACTTCGGACAGAACTCGCGTTCGCCGCTCAGGTAACCGTGCACGGGGCAGATGGAGAACGTCGGGGTAATGGTCAGGTAAGGCAGGCGGAAACGGCCCAGCGCCTTGCGCACCAGGTTCTTGCAGGCCTGCGCCGATGAAATCTGCTCGGCCATATAGAGGTGCAGGACGGTGCCGCCGGTGTACTTGGTCTGCAGCTCGTCCTGCAGAGCCAGTGCCTCAAATGGATCGTCGGTAAACCCCACCGGTAGTTGCGAGGAGTTGGTGTAGTACGGCGCCTCCGCCGAACCGGCCTGGAGAATGTCAGGGAAGCGCTTACGGTCTTCCTTGGCGAATCGGTACGTGGTGCCCTCGGCCGGCGTCGCTTCAAGGTTGTACAGGTGACCGGTCTCTTCCTGGAAACGCACCAGCACCGCCCGTACGTGATCCAGCAAATCAATGGCCATGGCGCGACCTGCCGGCGTATGAACGCCTTCGGCGTCTTCGGTGAAGTTGCGCACCATCTCGTGCAGGCCGTTCACGCCGATGGTGGAGAAGTGATTGCGCAGGGTGCCGAGGTAGCGCTTGGTATAAGGGTAGAGGCCGGCATCCATGTGATGCTGAATCACCTTGCGCTTGACCTCCAGGCTCTGCATACCCATTTCCAGCAAGGCGTCCAGGTGTTCGTACAGGCCCGTGCGATCACCTTGGTGCAGGTAGCCGAGGCGCGCGCAGTTGATGGTCACCACACCGAGCGAGCCCGTCTGCTCAGCGGAACCGAACAGCCCGCCGCCACGTTTGAGCAACTCGCGAACGTCCAGCTGCAGTCGGCAGCACATCGAGCGCACCTGGTTGGGCTGCATGTCGGAATTGAGGAAGTTCTGGAAGTACGGCAGCCCGTAACGGGCCGTCATCTCGAACAGCCGATCGGCGTTTTCGCTGTCCCAGGGGAAATCGTGGGTGATGTTGTAGGTCGGGATCGGAAAGGTGAACACTCGGCCCAGCCCATCTCCGGCCTGCATCACTTCTATATAGGCGCGGTTGATCAGCTCCATCTCGTGCTGCAGCTCGCCATAGGCGAAGGGCATCTCCACGCCACCGATATAAGGGATCTGGTCGCGCAGATCTTCTGGGCAGACCCAATCGAACGTCAGGTTCGTAAAAGGTGTCTGCGTGCCCCAGCGCGACGGCACATTGAGGTTGTAGATGAACTCCTGAATGGCCTGCCGGATGTCGGCAAACCCCAGGTTGTCCTTGCGCACAAACGGCGCGAGGTAGGTATCGAAGGAGCTGAAGGCCTGCGCGCCGGCCCACTCGTTCTGCAGGGTGCCGAGGAAGTTGACCATCTGCCCGAGCGCACTCGACAGATGCTTGGGCGGCCCCGCTTCCACCCGCCCAGCAATGCCGTTGAAGCCTTCGTTGAGCAAGGTGCGCAACGACCAGCCAGCACAGTAGCCGGCGAGCATGTCCAGGTCATGGATGTGCAGGTCGCCTTCGCGGTGCGCCGTGCCGATTTCGGGGCTGTAGACCTCATCCAGCCAGTAGTTGGCCGTGACCTTGCCGGAGACGTTGAGAATCAGCCCGCCCAGCGAGTAGCCCTGATTGGCGTTGGCGCGCACGCGCCAGTCTTCGCGGGACAGGTATTCATTCATCGACGCGGCAACATCGACAATCGCCTTGCGGTCGCGGCGCAGCCGGCCGTGTTGCTCGCGATAGACGATGTAGGCACGCGCGGTCCCGTAGTGCCCGGCCTCCATGAGCACGCGCTCAACGGCATCTTGCGCCTGTTCGACCTCGACTACTCGCTGTGGCAACCGCACCAGCACTTGAGCCGCAAGCGCCTTGGCCGTCACCTGATCGAACTCACCGGTCGCCAACCCGGCGGCCTCGATTGCAGCGTCGATCTTGTTCAGCTCAAACGCCACCAGACGCCCGTCGCGTTTACGCAACGAGACGGGTCGGACGGTCTCTCCAGGCACTTGCTTCACGTTCCATTCACCATATGTAGTTAAAGAAAATCACAAATACACAACATGATGTGGAATGTAGAGAATCGCCGGCCTAAACGAATTGACCATCGTCAATTCGCTCCGGGTGATTTTTACAGGAGGGGCCGGCTCGCCTATGGGAGACGATCTTGTCCGTGATCAAGGAAGGTCGATCGCCCCGGCTTCTAGGATGCAACCTCGAACAATCCCGGACGCGTGCCGGTGGAGGAACCATGCTCACCGAAACATCGCTTGTTGCGGAGCTTCGCCGCCACCACCTGTTCAGCCGCCTGCCTGAAGCAGCCCTGCAGGAGGTTTGCGCATCGGCCAATCTCAAGCGCTTGCCCTCCGGCGCGTCGCTGTTTCACCAAGGCGACAAGGCCGAACGTTTCTATTTCTTGTTCAGCGGCCAGGTGAAGCTGCATCGCGTGGTCTGCGACGGACAGGAAAAACTGGTGGAGGTCATTCGAGGCGGCGAATCCTTTGCCGAAGCCTTGCTGTTTACCGGCGCGCCGAACTATCCCGTCAGCGCCACCGCGCTGAAGGCCAGTCTCGTTGCCAGCCTGCATGGCGCGCATTACCGGCGCATGCTCGAACAGCACCCAAGCATCTGTCTGGACATCCTCGGCACCCTGAGCATCCGCCTGCATCAGCGCTTGAACGAGATCGACACCCTGACGCTGGCGAACGCCAGCCACCGCGTGGTGCGCTTCCTTTACCAATCGCAGGAAGACGACAGCGGCGTGGTCACGCTTGATGTGCCCAAGCGTCTTATCGCGTCCAAACTCGGCATCCAGCCAGAAACCTTCTCGCGGATTCTGCACCGGCTGATCGAATCCGGGATGATCAGCGTCCAGCGGCGGCGTATCGAGATACTCGACAGCCGTGGCCTGGCGGCCTACCAGGACTGAGCTGCGGCAGATTGCCCCAGGTTCTTGATGATCATCATGGGACTGCATCCGATTGCTCGGGATACTGCCCCGGTCATCTAAGAATCAGGAGAACTACATGACATCGCCCCGCCTGCCGTTGGTGTATTCCTGCTCCGGCTGTTCCAACGTGGCGCAGCTGGCCAACACCCTCGCCCTGCGGCTCGACCGTGCCGGGCTCGCAGAAATGTCCTGCATCGCCGGCGTGGGC
The DNA here is from genome assembly GCF_019880365.1 of Pseudomonas sp. DNDY-54. Taxonomy (NCBI): domain Bacteria; kingdom Pseudomonadati; phylum Pseudomonadota; class Gammaproteobacteria; order Pseudomonadales; family Pseudomonadaceae; genus Pseudomonas; species Pseudomonas sp. DNDY-54. The sequence continues at coordinate 876,198 of NZ_CP082271.1, read as the reverse complement.
GGTCGGGTCAGTTCTCTGGTCAACAAGGCCAACTCCGGCCGCCCGATTCTCGCGATAGATGGCTGTCCGCTGCACTGCGCACGCGCCTGCCTGGCGCAACACGATGTAATCGCCGATGTTCACATCACGCTCAGCAGCTACGGGTTGCGCAAACGCTACCGCGAGGATTGTTCCGAAGCCGAGGCGGATGCGCTGTTCGAGGACATGCGCAACATCATCGCCAGTGACCGCATGAAGCCGCGGCCACAGCTGAGGTCGGTGTAGCGCAGGTCTGGCAACCGCTCGGATCGCAGCCGCTGTTGCCGACCGCGGCGTGATCACGATGAGGGAGATCAGGCACTCGCAGGTTGTGCACGACCTGTGCGAGCAACTTCCTCGCCCGCCCCTTGCAGCAGGGTCCACAACCAGGGCGGCAGCATGTCCGGGTCGAGGCTGTCGATCAGGTTTTTGATCGCCAGGCCAAGCTCGGTATCCCCCTCGATTACCAGCCGGCGCCGAAAGAACAGCGTGTCGGGATCCTCCTGACGGCTGGCCAGCAACAGAAACTCCCGCCAATTGCCCCGAATGGTCACTTGCACCTCTGCCTGCTCGGCGATCCGCAGCAGCTGTCGGTCGCAGGTCAGGCACCAGGCCAGCTTGAGGTCAACGACTTCCAGCCGCATCCAGCGGCCTTCCAGGGCTTCGAAGGCGCCGTCGGCTAACGGCTCGGCGAATATCTGGTTCAAGCTGCGTTCAAGGGCAATGCGTTGCAGCAAGAATGGCGTGCGAGCGGCCAGCGGCAGCAACCGTTCGCCCCATTTCAACAGGTGGGCGCGAGGCATCAGCATAGACCGGCCTCCTCAGCGCGCAGCATGCCGGGCTGACCGTGCCAGTAGCCATTGCAACCTTCGACGGCCAGCGGTGGCAGCCCGCCCTTGCGCACCGCATCGAATGCTTCGACGACTTGAATCATTCCCGACGCTCGTGGACTCAGGCGCAGCAGATCGGCGCCGCTTTCGACCAGCGCCGGGTAATCAGCCAGCAGGTTGCTGACCGAGGCAGACATGGTCTGGATGCCATTGATGGTAAACAGCGCCTCGCCTTCCTGACTGAGCAAGGGAATCCCTTCCGGGTAGTTCTGACAGCAGAACTGACAATCATCCTTCGGACGGTTCTCCGCGCGCGCGGTAAAGCAACGTGCCGAATACGCCAGCGGCAGATGGCCGTAGGCGAAGACTTCGATCTCCGGCATGGCCACGTCCAGACGCGACAGCTGGGCGCGCGCGTCGCGAATCATCGCACCGGATATTTCCACCGGCGGTACCCAGCGCTGCATGCCGCTTTTGACCAGCTCAGCCAGGGCGTAACCGTTGTATAAATTCAGCGCCGGCCCGCCCACAAAGGGCACGCCCTTTTCGGACAGATACTGGACGGCGCCCATGTCGTTCGCTTCCACCAGCAGCTCGCCGTTATCGCAGAGCCGCCGCAGGCTGGACAGCTCCGACGCGGCCTCGACCAGGGTCAGGCCTGACAGTACCAGTTGTGCCGACGATTGCTCCGCGAGGTCTCGCGCCAGTCCCATCCAATCGTCCAGGCCCATGTCGCGGCGCTTGGAGCAGACGGTCTCCCCCAGATAGATCACGTCCAGCGGCATGCTGGCCATGTCGGCATAGAAATCCAGCGTTTGCTGGCGATCCCAGTAGAACAGCACGGGGCCGAGGCTGAGTTTCATGGTTGGTTCCTTGCAGAAGAGGTTCACTGCCACGCGCGGTGGTAGGCGCCGAGTGTCGTTTGTGAGCCCTCGGACAGGCCGTCAAGCACGTCGCGCCACGCCGGTTGCACGGCATACCGCTGGGGTGCCTGCAGATACGAATCCAGCGCCGCGCGCCAGACCCGGGTGACCTGCTCGACATAAGCCGGGCTGCGTTGGCGACCTTCAATCTTCATCGCGGTGACGCCAATGCTGGCCAATTCCGGAATCAGATCCAGGGTATTGAGGCTGGTGGGCTCTTCCAGTGCATGAAAGCGCTGGCCATTGACCATAAAGCGCCCCTTGCACAGGGTTGGGTAACCGGCGGACTCGCCTTCGGCATAGCGGTCGATGAGCACGTTATTCAACCGCGAGGTAAGGCCTTCCGGCTCTTCGCTCCAGCGCACCGCCTTGGCGGGAGAGCACACGCCACAAAGATTCGGCGACTCACCGGTGAGGTAGGAAGACAGGTGGCAGCGGCCCTCGGCCATGATGCACAGGCTGCCGAAGGCGAAGACTTCGATGGGGACGGGACTGCCTGCCGCGACCTGTTTGACTTGTTTGAGCGAGAGCACACGCGGCAGCACGGCACGCTTGATGTTGTAGCGCTGCTGGTAGAAGGCAAGCGCGGCGGCATTGGTCGCCGATCCTTGCACGGACAAATGGAGATTGAGCTGGGGATGGCGCTCGGCGGCATAGCTCAGCACGCCGGGGTCTGCGGCGATCAACGCGTCAACGCCCATGTCGGCTGCCTGATCCACGGCGCGTTGCCAGCGCGCCCAGCCTTGCGGCTGGGCATAGGTATTCACGGCGATGTACAACTGGCGGCGTTTTTCGCGAATCAGCTGCAGCCCCTTGTCGAGCTGCTTCGCATCCATGTTGAGGCCGGCGAAATGACGTGCGTTGGTGTCGTCTCGAAAACCGACATAGACCGCGTCGGCGCCCTGTTGGACGGCGGCCTTAAGCGCGGGCAGGCTACCTGCCGGACATACCAAGTGCATGGCGACTCCTAGACATGCGGACTCATGCGCACCTTGTAGCAACAAGGGCGCCCGTCCGGGCCGGACGGAAAGCCGGCAGTCTAGGTAGGCCTCCGGCAGGAGGCATTGATAACGGTCAAGGGGAAAACCGCAGGCGGGGGCCGACACCTGACAAAACAGAACACTGATCGTTGAGCGCGCGCAGGCGGCCATCCCTGCCCCGCGCATCGGGGCACCCTCGTTCGCGAGCAAACCCGCTGCATCGTCGATGCGGCCGTTCCTTATCGGCGGACGAGGTGGTGAACCCCGACCCGTGTGAGCGTTTTAACCCCTGCCAACTAGACCACGCCGGTGCACGTCACGCGTCGGCCAGCTAATCCGCGAGGACAGCTGTGCCTGAGCGGCGTCCGCGTCCGCGAGTCGTAGGAGCCATTTGCTCACGGTACGAGCAAGCGGATGTCCCCTTAACGCTCTTCAGACACCCTCGTTGCCCTCGAACTCCTCCGTCGCACGGGCGACCGCCTGTCGCCAGTCACCGGACTCTTCGGCCAGCATACGCATGGCCTTAAGGCTGGCCTCGAATGCCTGCTGATAGTGTTGGGGGTTATTCTCGCTGGCGGCCCGGTCTGCATGGGCCTGAGCTTCGGTCAGCAGTGTCTGAAACTGGTCACGATCCAACGCCATGGGACTCTCCTCGCTCGTAATGGTTAGCACTTAGACCACCGCGCACTTGGGAAGACTCGCACCGGCCGGCGGACTGCTCGGCTGTTGCTGTAACGGCGGGCTCATTTTAGTTTCAGCCGCCTGGCCAGCTTATGCAGGTTGCTGGAGTCGACATCCAGCAATCGCGCCGCCTGTGCCCAGTTTTCGCCGCTGGCCTCTAACGCGCGAACGATCGCATGGCGTTGTGCGTCGTCGACCGCTTGGCGCAGCGAGATGATCTCCGCTTCCGTCGGCACCGGCTGAACCTCTGCAACCGGTGCGAGCGAGGCGGACTGTGTACTGTCCAGATCGAGCAGATCGGGCTCCAGGGTGAGAATCTCGCTGCGCGAGGCTCCCCGGCTGAGCAATCGCAGCGCCGCCCGGCTGATCACGTGCTCCAGCTCGCGGACATTGCCCGGCCATGCATAGCCGAGCAATGCGCGCTCAGCGGCCGGTGAAAGCCGCATGCTGCGCAACCCGAGACGCGCGCGGTTCAGCTCAAGAAAGTAGCCGGCCAGAATCAGCACATCGTTGCCGCGCTCACGCAGCGGCGGGATCGGCGCCGGATAGACGGACAGTCGGTGGTAGAGATCGGCACGGAAATGGCCGTCGCGCACGCTTTCGCGAAGGTTGCGATTGGTGGCCGCGATGATGCGCACGTCCACCTGCCGCGGCTTGTCGGCACCGAGGCGCTGAATCTCGCCGTTCTGCAAGGTACGCAACAACTTGGCCTGGACCACCAGCGGCAACTCACCCACCTCGTCCAGCAGCAGCGTGCCGCCGTTGGCCGCATCAAAACGGCCAGGCCGGTCGGTGGTCGCACCGGAAAACGCACCTTTGACATGACCGAACAGCTCGCTTTCCGCGAGCGACTCCGGCAACGCGGCGCAATTAACCAGCACCAGCGGCTTGTTGCGGCGACGCGAGTGTCGGTGCAGCCAGCGCGCGAACAGCTCCTTGCCGACGCCGGTTTCGCCGAGCAGCAGCACAGGCAGCTCGGAGTCGGCAACCACCTCAAGCTCGCGCAACAGCTCTCGGATCACCTGGCTCTGACCGAGAATCTCGCCATCACCTGTCACCGGCGTGGTCTCCAGCACATCGCTGCGGGCCAGGCGCAGGCCACGATTTTCGTGCTCAAGCCGAGTGATCCGGATCGCCGCTTCGATGACGAGCGTGTAGCGCTGCAGATCGCGCCGAGCCTCGTCATCAAAGGTGCCGGCATGCAGCGCATCGAGGGTCAGCGCGCCCCACAATTTGCCCTCCACGAACAGGCTGATGCCCATACAATCGTGCACTGGCAAGGGCTCGCCGACATGTGCATCAAGCAACCCATCATAGGGATCCGGCAAACGGCTGTCGGGCTCGAACCAGGTGGGCTCGCGTTGCGACAGGATGGCCGCAAGCCGCGGGTGCTGAGCGACGAGAAAGCGCCGACCCAGCGCCTCCTGCACCAATCCCACCGCCGCAAGCGGGCGCAGCGTGTCGTCATCGAGACGCAGCAACACCACCGCGCCGCAACGAAAACGCTGGTGCAGCGTATGCACCAGTCGTTGCAGGCGAACCGCATTCGGGAGTTCGGTGACCAGATCCGCCAGCAGTGCTTCTTCCATCATGGTGGTAGTTACCCTAAAGGTTTTTTTAACCCTAACCCGCTCAGGTAATTTTCACCAGCTCGATAAATATTCCTCAGTTTTTCAATGGTTTACTGATGGCACAGCGCTTGCGTAAGTCGGTGCAACTCAACCCTACGGAAAACGCCCCATGTCGACCGCGCTTACCGAGCAAACCCTGGGCAGCCTGGCCTGCCGCATCCCTGGCGCCACCCGCGTATTTCGCCAACACAAGCTGGATTTCTGCTGTGGCGGCAACACGCCGCTGCGCGAAGCGGCCCTGCAGCGCAACCTTGACGCCCAGGCCATTGCGGACGAGCTGGCCGCAATGGGTAGCGGCACCTCCACCGAGCCCGACTGGCGCACCGCGCCGGCCGCTTCCCTGATCGACTACCTGCTCGAGCGCTTCCATGAACGTCACCGTGAGCAGTTCCCCGAGCTGATCCGCTTGGCCAACCGTGTCGAGCAGGTACATGGCAACAAGGCGGATTGCCCGGTCGGGCTCGCCGAGCATCTGTGGTGCATGCAGCAGGAGTTGGAGAGCCACATGCTGAAGGAGGAGCAGATCCTCTTCCCGATGCTGCGTCGCGACATGCAGTTGCCCCAGACCCAGGGACCTATCGCCGTCATGCGCTACGAGCATGACCAACACGGCAACGCCCTGGAGCGCCTGGCCGAACTGACCAACGACATCACACCGCCGGAAAACGCCTGCAACACCTGGCGCGCGCTGTACCGCGGCCTGGAGGAGCTACGAGGCGACCTGATGCAGCACATCCACCTTGAGAACAACATCCTGTTCGCTAACGCCTCGGCGCACTGAAGCGACCACGACCCCACGCGGGCCGTAAGGCCCGCACCCTGTAGTAGCGGAGGCGAATATGAAAGCAGTCATTCAACCTTTGGCCTGGGGCATAGCCATGGCGTCGATGCTGGCACTGGCCAGCGGCGTCGCACTCGATTTGGTCGTCGGCACCACGCAGGCGGCTGTCATCCAACATGAACATCACGGGCATGCCACATCGGCACCTGTTGTCGAGGGTCAGCAGTGGGCAACCGACGCTGCATTGCGCGACGGCATGACGCGTCTACGCGACGCGGCCGCATCGGCGCTGCCAAGCGACCCCGCGCAACCGATCAGCGAACGTCAGGCAATGCAGCTACAGGCAGCGGTCGAAGCGCATGTTTCATTCCTGATCGCCAACTGCGACTTGCCGGAGCAAGCCGATGCGGCCTTGCACGGGCTGCTCGCCGAGCTACTGAACGGGGCCAAGGCGTTAGCCGAACCCGCCGAGCGACAACAAGGTGCGCGGCACATTCTTGCGGCGCTGCAGCGTTATCCTGAGATATTCGCCGCACCCCTGTGGAACGATGCGGCGAGCGACCATCATTAAACCCCGGTGATGGCGGCGCCTGGCCGTTGCGTCACAGCAATGGCCTGCGTCAATACTCGCGCCATACAGGTGGGCTAGTCTCAACACTGCCTTTATGCTGTGCTCTGGCTGCCTCGTCAGGTACGGCAGCCAGTCCGCGCGCGACGTTCTTTCCGCTCCGCTGATTCCGTTGTGGACGGCCAATTATTAGAAACAGGATGCCTTGCATGGTGCTTCATCGCGTACACAACCAGATCCTTCGTAGCCACCACTTGTTCGAACCGCTAAACGATGAACAGATGGACGAGCTGATGAGCGCCAGTCAGCTGCTCAATCTGGACAAGGGCGACAACCTCTTTCATCAGGGCGAACCGGCTCACGCGTTCTACTTTGTGATTTCTGGCGCTATCAAGATTTACCGGCTCACGCCGGACGGGCAGGAAAAAGTCTTCGAAGTGATCGGCAATCGGCAGACCTTTGCTGAAGCCATGATGCTCATGGACACGCCCAACTATGTCGCCTCGGCCCAGTCGGTCTGTCCGTCGCAGGTCTACCGGTTTTCCAACACAGCCTACATGCGCCTGCTGGAGGCGAATCAGAAACTGTCGTTCGCCCTGCTCGGCAAGCTGAGCGTACGCCTACACCAGCGAATCAACGAGATCGAAACGCTCTCACTGAAGAACGCCACCCACCGTGTGGTTCGCTACCTGATGACGCAGCTCGCCCGCCTGAAAGACGAGGGCAACAGCTTCGAATTGCCGATGGCCAAGCAGCTTATCGCTGGGCACCTGTCGATTCAGCCGGAAACCTTTTCCAGGATCATGCGCCGTTTGATCGATGAAGAAATCATCACCCAGGATGGCCGGCAGATCACCATTCTCGATCGCCAGCGTCTGGAACAGTTCGAGTAACGGCGGCACGTGCGGGCGGTTTTCGAGCCGCCAGATCGGCGCGCTATGTGACTCGGGCGGCTTTTTCCCGCTGTTGATTGCGGTCAACTTCAATCAACAGCCGGGCATGGCAATCTGCAACTGACGTAGAGAGGACGCCGCCATGCCCCAGTGCTTGTACTGCCAACAACCCAACCCTCCGCAAGAAGCCGAATGCACCAACTGCGGCATGCCGCTCCCCGCCCACGCCGACACCGCCGGCGAACGTCGCCAGCGCCGCTTTATGTGGTTCTGTATCGGCCTGACCATCTTCTGCGCCGCGATGATCGTCTGGCTCCCACGCCATCTTTTCTAGCTGAAGGCATCGAAGCGAACCTTGGGGTGGGCTTCAGATTGTAGGGTGGGCTTCAGCCCACCAAAGGGAATGCAATCCGTAGGGTGGATCACGCTTCACCGATCCACCGGGTGGCGATTCACCGAGCGAAATCAAAAACGCCGCATCTACGCCATCGAGCTGACAGGGCTGGGCGCCATCATGGATAGCGTTTGCCCAGAGGTGACACGGAATCGCCAGAACACGGTGGGCTAAAGCCCACCCTACGGGTGAAGCTCCCGCGAGCTGGGTTTTGTAGGGTGGGCTTCAGCCCACCAAAGGGAATGCAGTCCGTAAGGTGAATCACGCTTCACCGATCCACGGGGTGGCCATCCACCGGGTGGCGATCCACCGAACCTGATAACGGTGGATGTAAAAAGCGACATCCACCCTACGGCAGCGGGTGAAGCGGCGGCGACCTGGGTTCTTAGGGTGGGCTTCAGCCCACCATGGGATGCCGTCCGTAGGGTGGATCGCGCTTCACCGATCCACGGGGTGGCCATCCACCGGGTAGCGATCCACCGAAACGGGTAACGGTGGATGTAAAAAGCGACATCCACCCTACGGCTGGGTCAGTTGCTTGTACAACTGCGGCAGGCGGAAGGGCAGTTGCTGCGGCTCCTTGATCAGCGTGTAGCCATTCGCGCCGAACATGTAGGGCAGGTAGTCGCCGGCCTCTTGGTCGATGGTGATGCAGAACGGTAACAACCCCTGACGCCGCGCTTCCATCACCGCCTGGCGGGTATCCTCGACGCCGTAACGGCCCTCATACAGATCCAGATCATTGGGCTTGCCATCGGTTACCAGCAACAGCAATTTGCGCCGCTGCTTGCAGTTGCCCAGCAGTTCGGTGGCTTGGCGAATCGCCGCGCCCATGCGGGTGTAGTAACCCGGCTTCAATGCCTGGATCCGACCACGGGTGTCGTCGCCGTAGCGCTGCTTGAAGCTTTTGAGCTCCTGCATCCGCACCTGCTGCCGACGCAGCGAGGAGAAACCGTACAGTGCGAAGTCATCGCCGACCGCCGACAGTGCCTCGCCAAAAAGCAGCAGGCTGTCAGTGATCACGTCGATCACCTTGTGCTCATCGTCCAGGTGCGCGTCGGTGGACATCGACAGGTCGGCCAGCAGCAGGCACGCCAGGTCGCGGCGATTCTGCCGCTGCTCCATGAACAGCCCGCGCTCGGCGCACTGGCCCTGCTGGCGCTCGACATGAAAGTCCAGCCAAGCCTGCATGTCCAGCTCGGAACCCTGCGGTTGCCCGCGCAGCCATTGTCTGTCGTTGCGCAGGTGCTCAAATTGCCGGCGCAGCTTGCGCGCCAACGGGCTCAACCGCAGCGGCAGCCCCATGGGTTCGGAGCCGCGCGGCAACATCATTTGCAGGCTGACGAAATCGGCCTGCATGCGCTGCTTGCGGTAATCCCATTCCGGCAATTTGATGCCTTCGCCCAGGGGAATGTCATCCACGTCGGTGGGCGGCAGGTCGAGGTGAAGCTTGAGGCCGCCCCCCTTACGCATCCGCTGACGCGACATGGCGATTTCGTCGAGGTCTTCAGCCACGCGCGAGGCGTCCTCGTTTTCGCTGTCGTCGCCCTGGCGATCCAACTCGACGTGCTCGGACCAGCTGAACAAATTCTCCAGGCGGAACAACATCAGGCCGCCTTTGCTGGTGCTGTCCTCGACGCGCTTGGCGCGCTTGCGCATGCCCTTCTGCTCAGTCGGCGGAGCCTGCAGGTTGTTGTCTTCATCTTCTTCGGCGAGTTCGGTGGCCTGTGGCACGCCGAGATTTTCCGCGGGGTACAGCCACATAGGCAGCGGCCAGGGGGCCACCTCGCTACGGGGAAACTGCGCCACGCTGCCCGGTTCACGCAGGGCCTGGCAAATGGCACGCTCGAGCGCACCCTCAGCTCGGGGCAGCGTCTCCGGGTCCGGCCGTAGTTGCAGATGCGCTTCGACCAACCGCTCGTAGCGCGGCCGCATGGCCGGGAACCGCTCGAGAATGAGTTGTGTCCAGCGTTGGTTATCACGCGCCCAATGGCGCATCTCGCCCGCTTGCGCCGCGAGCAGCGCCAGCCAGCGATAGAGATCCTGGTTGAGGGAAACTTCAGGGTAGACCGCAAGGCTCTGCGGCAGGCGCAGGTTGCTTGCATCGCACCAGGCGACCGGCAGTTGCTTGCAGGTGCCGGCGACTTGTTGCAACAGGTTGCGGCGCAGCATCAGATCGCGTGCGTTGGCTGCCTCGACGCCTATTCCACTGGCGCCGCCCATGGCGCGGAACAGGACCGACAGCGGTCGGTGCATGCTTTCCAGCGCAACGCTGGCTTCCGGGAAGTCCGGGCTGGCGCGACGGGTGATGAAACGGTGCCAGACGCTGCCGACCCACTCTTCGACTTCGATGGTAAAGGCCATTGCAATCACTCCATAGGGTCTGTTGATGTTTCGTCACTAGCCGCGTTGCTGCGCACCCTTCGGGCCGGGCCTGTTTTGTGCGCGATGCGGCGTTTCTCGTCGCTCATTTGGAACAACCAAACTTCACTCCTCGTGCCTTGCCTCGCGCAAAAACAGACTCCGGCGCGGCCGCGAGAGAAATCAACAGTCCCTAGCGCGGTTTGAAAACAGCAACGGCCCGCTCTAGTCAGCCGGGCCGTTGCTCCTGTTGCGATAAGACTCAGGCTGCTGCGACGGCTACAGGCGCGTCAGCGGTTACCCGGCCACGCTGTCTGAAGCTGTAGAGGTAGAAGACCAGGCCGATGAGGAAGAACACCCCAGCGATCAGTCGCAACCAGAAGAACACAGCCAGTTGATCAGTGGTGTTCATGAAGGACATCGCTGCCCCATCAGCCGGAATCCGCTGCAACCAGACCTGCACTACGCCAGCCGCGGTGAGGAACAGGGTGATTGCGACCATCGACAGGGTCATCAGCCAGAAGCCCCAGATCTCGATGCGCTGAGCCCGTGCATCCGGTGCTTCACCCAGGCCACGCAGACGCGGCATGGCGTAGCTGATCATGGTCATCACGATCATGGCGTAGGCACCGTAGAAGGCCAGGTGGCCGTGCGCGGCAGTCAGCTGCGAACCGTGGGTGTAGTAGTTCACCGGAGCCAGGGTATGGAGGAAGCCCCATACGCCGGCGCCGAGGAAGGCTGTCACGGTAGTGCCGATGGCCCAGAGCGACGCGGCCTTGTTCGGATGCTGGCGACGACGACGGTTCACCATGTTCAGCGAGAACAGCACCATGGCGAAGAACGGCAGCGGTTCCAGCGCAGAGAAGATCGAGCCGAGCCACAACCAGACCTCAGGTGCACCAATCCAGAAGAAGTGGTGACCGGTACCGATGATGCCGGTGATCAGCGCCATGGCAATGATCACGTACAGCCACTTCTCGATGACTTCACGGTCGACGCCGGTGATCTTGATCAGGACGAAGGCCAGCATCGAACCCATGATCAGTTCCCACACGCCTTCCACCCACAGGTGCACCACAAACCACCAGTAGTACTTGTCGCGCGCCAGGTTTTCCGGGTTGTAGAAGGAGAACAGGAAGAACACGGCGAGCCCGATAAGGCCGGTCATCATGACCATGCTGATGGCGGTCTTGCGGCCCTTGAGCAGGGTCATGCCGACGTTATAAAGGAAGCCCAGTGCGACCAGAACGATGCCGATCTTGGTAATCGTTGGCTGTTCCAGGAACTCCCGCCCCATGGTTGGCAGCAGATGGTTACCTGTCATTTCCGCCAGGCCCGCATAGGGCACGAACAGATAGCCAAGAATGGTCAGCACGCCCGCGGCAGCGAACACCCAGAACAGGATGATGGCCAGTTTCGGGCTGTGCAGTTCACGGTCTGCTTCCTCGGGTATGAGGTAGTAGGCCGCGCCCATGAAGCCGAACAGCAGCCAGACGATCAGCAGGTTGGTGTGAACCATCCGGGCTACGTTGAATGGCAGTAGCGGGAACAGGAAGTCACCGACTACATACTGCAAACCCATGATCAGACCGAACAGGATCTGGCCGACAAACAGCATCAGCGCAAACACGAAGTAGGGTTTGGCGACGGCCTGCGATTGGAATTTGAGATGCGGATTCATAATGCTCATCTCTCAGCCCTCCTTGTTTGGCGGCCAGTTATTGGTATCAATCTTCGAGGTCCACTTGAGGAACTCGGCCATATCGTCGACTTCCTGCTCGGTCAGATTGAACTGCGGCATCGCTCTGCGACCTGGCACACCCAGGGGCTGGGCCTTCATCCACGCCTGCAGGAAGGGCTTGAAGGCCGCATCCTCACCGCGACGAACGAAAACGTTCCCCAGCTCCGGCGCAAAGTAAGCGCCTTCACCAAGCAGACTGTGGCAGCCGATGCAGTTGTTGTTTTCCCAAACCTCTTTGCCTCGCACCACCGCTTCGGTCAGTTCCGATTCATTGGTTCGTTCTGGAAAGGTCTGCTCTGTGTGATAGGTCAGGCCCAGAAACACCAGGAAGAAGAAAACGCTTCCCCCGAAGTAGATATTTCTGGCCATTCCCTTGGTAAAGGTCTCGGACATGGTCGCCTCCTCATGGCGTTGGCGGGGCCAGTTTAAGAAGGGAGCTATCGAAACCTGCTTGATGCCAATCAAGAAAAACCTGAACGCTGCGCTTGGTCTTTTGCGAGCCACGGTCGTCGGCATTGGAGAGGGGCGTGCTCGCCGGGCGGTCTATCGCGGGCCTCGCCGATATTCGGGCGAAACGGCGGGCCGTGGTTGGCAGCGCCTGGTCGAAGGGCGGAGTGCGGGTCGCCGCCGCGGCGGTGGGCTGAAGCCCACCCAACGGGGCTTTAGCCATTGGATACCGCATTACGGACGGCCAGGCGGGCCCTTGTCGACAGCGAGGCAAAGCGGCTGGTGAGTGTGGAGCTAGAGCCAGATAGAAGCGTGGCGGGAGCGGCGATTGCCGTTGCCTTTTGTGGTGGGTCAAAGCCCACCCTACTGCAGGGTCTCGGGCAGCGGCGCGGGATCACGCGTTGGTAGACATGGGAGGCAGGACTCCAGCGTTGTAGGGTGGGCTTCAGCCCACCACGCCGAGCCGGCGCACACCAGCCGCATCACCCGTTAATAGCGTTTCACCGCGCCTGTAACCGCTCGCCTACGCACCCTTACAGGCTCATCGCCAGCAGAATGCCGCCGGCCATCGCGAGCGGCCAGCCGAGCAGCAGCAGACGCCACAGGGGCGGCGCGTGGCGCAATTCCATGAACCCATCGGAGATCATCCAGGCCTTGACCAGCGCCACGGCCAGCACCCCGGCAGCCAGCAGCAGGGTCGAGCCGGCGCTACCCAGCACCACGGTGAGGGTGGTCAGCGCGGCCAAACCGAGCCAGCAAAGAATCAGCACGTTCGAAGCAGACATCTGCACCTCGTCAGTTGATGACGTAAACCAGCGGGAACAGCAGCACCCAAACCATATCCACCATGTGCCAATACAGCACGCCGGATTCCAGCCCGGCGCAGTCCCCCGCCGTATAGGCGCGGCGACGACAACGCTCGGCCATCCAACCAAGAATGACCATGCCCAGCAGAACATGGAGAAAATGGAAGCCCGTGAGGATCCAGTAGAGGGTGAAGAAGGTGTTGTGCTCGAGCCCCAGACCCAACCCGGACAGATGACTGTACTCGTTGAGTTTGAGCACCACGTAAACGCATGAGGTCACCAGCGCCGCCAACAGTAACGCGGCGCCGCGCTGCGGCCTGGCCAAGCGCACCTGCTCCACCGCCAGCGCGGCAAACAGGCCGGATGTGAGCAGGCTCAACGTGAGCGCCAGGCCGATGGAGCTGTCGAGCGCCGCGCGGCTTTCCCGAAACAGTTCGGGGTTCAGCACCTGCGTCACGGCGAACGCCAGGATCAGGATGGCGAAGACCGTCAGCTCGGCGAGGATGAAAAACCACATCGCCAGATCGCCGGGCAGCCGACGGCTCGTCATGGCAACAGAGTCAGGCGAAGTGGACATCGACTACATCCATCAAGGCGGCAACAGTTTGTGGATCGTCTGACAGCGGCTCGGCGAGACAAGCCATGCAGGCTTCACGCGGGCTCATGCCAGAACGGATCATCCGCGCGGTGAAGATCAGCAGGCGGGTCGAGGCCACTTCTTCCAGATCATGCTGCTCGAGGCGGCGCAGGGCCTGTCCGAGCTTGACCACCTGAGCGGCGAGTGCGGCATCGACCTGCGCCTCATTGGCCACAATGCGTTGCTCCTCGGCGGCTGGCGGATAGTCGAAACGCATCGCGACAAAGCGTTGACGGGTGCTGGGCTTCATGCCCTTCAAGAGGTTCTGATAGCCCGGGTTGTAGCTGACCACCAGCATGAAGCCAGGCGGCGCCTTCAGGGCTTCGCCAGTGCGCTCGATGAACAGCTCGCGGCGATCATCCGCCAGCGGGTGCAACACCACAGCGGTGTCCTGCCGCGCCTCCACTACCTCGTCCAGGTAACAGATGCCGCCTTCACGCACGGCACGGGTCAGCGGGCCGTCCTGCCACCAGGTGCCTTGGGCGCCAATCAGGTGGCGGCCGACAAGGTCGGCGGCACTCAGGTCGTCGTGGCAGGCCACGGTGTAAAGCGGCAGGCTCAACCGGTGCGCCATGTGCTGCACGAAACGGGTCTTGCCACAGCCGGTCGGGCCTTTGATCAACACCGGCATGCCGTGCTTCCAGGCCTGCTCGAAAAGCACCTCTTCATTGCCCAGCGACTGATAGAACGGAACACCGCTCATGCCGGCAAGGTTCTCGGGCGCGTTCATTGGCAATACCTCACTGCAGCAGTTGGATAATTTCATCTGCCGCCAAACTAACTGCCGCCCCCCTCCTCCTCAAGCCATCTGCTGGCGAAGCTTGATTACGGTCAAGCTCAGGTGCAAATGGCCGCAGGCCGATCCAGCTGAACCGCTCTAAACCGGGCGTTTCACCAGGCCCTTCCGCATACGCCTCCCTGCCCCGCGACAAGGCGTCACGCCCCGGGCATCACGGAGGGACTCTTGATTGCCATCAAGCGCTTTCATGCACGCCCTCTCTAGGATGCAAACCGCACACAGCAAGACCCGGGAACTGCCACATCGCCGTTATTAGCAGGAACCGCACAACGCGGTCAGAGGAGACACATATGAGCAAACCATTACTGGCGGGAATCATCGCCGGCTTTTCACTGCTAGGTCTGGCAGTCGCCCAGGCTGCAGTAAATCCGGAAAGCGCGGACGCCGCCTACAAGGGCCGCGCCTCTGCAGTCGATCCAAGCAGCGCGCAGGTGGTGCATTCACCCGGCGCTCCTGACCTGTCTGCAGCTGAATTCGAGCACGCCAAGGAAATCTACTTCCAGCGCTGCGCAGGTTGCCACGGTGTGCTGCGCAAAGGCGCCACCGGTAAACCCCTGACCCCTGACGTCACCCAGGCGCGCGGCCAGCAGTTCCTCGAAGCATTGATCACTTACGGTTCGCCTGCCGGCATGCCGAACTGGGGCACCTCCGGTGGCCTGACCGCTGACGAAATCACGCTGATGGCGAAGTACATCCAGCACACCCCGCCGACCCCGCCCGAGTGGGGCATGGCCGAGATGAAGGACTCCTGGAAAGTCCTGGTCAAGCCGGAAGACCGGCCGAAGAAGCAGATGAACAAGCTGGACTTGCCCAACCTGTTCTCCGTCACGCTGCGTGACGACGGCAAGATCGCCCTGATCGATGGCAAGACCAAAGAAATCATCAAGACCATCGACACGGGCTACGCCGTGCACATCTCGCGCATGTCAGCTTCCGGCCGTTACCTGCTGGTGATCGGTCGTGACGCCAAGATCGACATGATCGACTTGTGGGCCAAAGAGCCACTCAAGGTCGCTGAAATCAAGGTCGGTATCGAAGCTCGCTCGGTGGAAACGTCCAAGTTCAAGGGCTACGAAGACAAGTACGTCATCGCCGGCGACTACTGGCCGCCACAGTTCACCATCATGGATGGCGAAACCCTGGAACCGCTGCAGATCGTGTCCACCCGTGGCATGACGGTCGGCACCCAGGAATATCACCCGGAACCACGCGTAGCGGCGATCATCGCCTCCCACGAGCACCCCGAGTTCATCGTCAACGTCAAGGAAACCGGCAAGGTCTTGCTGGTCAACTACGAGGACATCGATAACCTCACCACCACCATGATCGGTACCGCGCCGTTCCTGCATGACGGCGGTTGGGACGTCAGCCATCGTTATTTCATGACGGCGGCGAACAACTCGAACAAAGTTGCGGTGATCGACTCGAAAGAGCGCAAGATGGCTGCGCTGGTCGATGTCGGCAAGATTCCGCACCCGGGCCGTGGCGCCAACTTCGTGCATCCCAAGCTTGGTCCGGTCTGGGCGACCAGCCACCTGGGCGACGAGACCATTTCGCTGATTGGCACCGATCCGGAGAAGCATCCTGATCAGGCCTGGAAAGTGGTCGAGACACTCAAGGGCCAGGGCGGTGGTTCGCTGTTCATCAAGACGCACCCGAAATCCAACCACATCTACCTGGACACCACCTTCAACCCGGACGCCAAGATCAGCCAGTCAGCTGCAGTCTTCAAGATTGATGATCTCGGCGCAGGCTTCACTGTGTTGCCAATCGCCGAATGGGCCGGTGTGACCGACGGCGCCAAGCGCGTGGTTCAGCCGGAGTACAACGAGGCGGGCGACGAAGTCTGGTTCTCCGTGTGGAGCGGCCAGGAGGAGCAATCCGCCATCGTTGTGGTCGATGACAAGACGCTAAAGCTGAAAAAGGTGATCAAGGACAAAAGGTTGATTACCCCAACCGGTAAATTTAACGTACATAACACTCAGCACGATGTGTACTGAGTAAAAACCGGGGGGGCGCTAGATCCCCCCATTTAGCCTTGAGGAAGTAACTCATGAAGAAAATTCTAATCCCACTGCTGGCGCTAGGCGGCGCGATGGTTCTGCAGCCTGCCGTGGCTCAGGACGGCGAGGCGCTGTTCAAGAGCAAGCCTTGCGCGGCCTGTCATAGCGTCGACGCCAAGATGGTTGGCCCGGCTCTGAAAGAAGTTGCTGCCAAGTACGCCGGCCAGGAAGGCGCAGCTGACAAGCTCGCTGCAAGCATCAAGAACGGCGCACAGGGCAACTGGGGTCCGATCCCGATGCCGCCAAACCCTGTCACTGAAGAAGAAGCCAAGACCCTCGCCGAGTGGGTTCTTAGCCTCAAGTAACACCCTGGAGGACACCATGATCCGGTCCCGACACGCAGTTTTCAGCTTGGGGCTCACCCTGGTGTCCCTCCTCCCTCTTTCCGCTGCCCTGGCCGAGTCCCCTACGGCTGAACGCCAGGCCCAGCTCGAACACCTCCTGGTTCAGGATTGCGGCTCCTGCCACGGTCTGCGCATGACCGGCGGCCTCGGTCCAGCGCTGACGCTGGACGCCATTGCCGGCAAACCCCGTGAAAGCCTGATCGCCACCGTGACCCACGGGCGGCCCGGTACCGCCATGCCCGGCTGGAATGCCCTGCTCAACGAACAGGACATCGCCTGGCTGGTTGATCTACTCCTCGAAGGATACCCAAAGCCATGATTCGTCCCGTATTGCTGCTGGCTGCGGCCAGTCTGCTGGTTGGCTGCGCACAACAACCCTTGCGAGGTACCGGTGATCTTGGAGTCGTGGTGGAGCGCGCGACAGGCAGCGTGCAGATCGTCGAGACCAGCGGCCAGTCCCGGCTGGCGAGAGTCGAAGGCCTGGGCGACCTGTCGCACGCGTCCGTGGTGTTTTCCCGTGATCAGCGTTACGCCTACGTCTTCGGCCGCGATGGCGGCCTGACCAAGGTCGACCTGCTGGAACAGCGCATCGACCGCCGGGTGATTCAGGGCGGCAACAGTATCGGTGGCGCCATCAGCCAGGACGGCACCTTGATTGCCGTCGGTAACTACGAGCCCGGTGGCGTCAAGGTATTCGACGCCCAGACGCTGGAGCTGGTGGCCGATATTCCCGCCACGCCGTTAGCCGATGGCAGCCGCAACTCCCGCGTGGTTGGCGTTCTCGATGCGCCGGGTCGGCGCTTCATCTACAGCCTGTTCGATACCAACGAGACCTGGCTGCTGGATTTCAGCCAGGGCAACACGCCCACGATCACCCGCTTCGAAAACATCGGCAAGCAACCCTACGACGCCCTGCTGACCCCTGATGGCCGGTACTACGTGGCCGGTCTGTTCGGCGAAGACGGCATGGCCAAGATTGACCTCTGGCATACCCGCCGCGGTGTGGAGCGCATTCTCGACGACTACGGACGCGGCGAGCAGAAGCTGCCGGTGTACAAGATGCCGCATCTGGAAGGCTGGACGGTGGCGGGTGATCAGACCTTCGTTCCGGCCGTGGGCCAGCACCGCGTGTTGGTAATGGACTCGCAGAGCTGGAAGCAGACGGCGGCCATCGACGTGGCCGGCCAGCCGATCTTCGTCATGGCGCGGCCGGATGCTCGTCAGATCTGGGTCAACTTCGCCCACCCCGACAACCATCAGGTGCAGGTGATCGACAGCGAGACCCACGAAATCATCGCCACCCTCGAACCCGGCCCGGCGGTGCTGCATATGGAATTCACCGCGCGCGGCGACCAGCTGTGGCTTTCGGTGCGAGACGGCAATGAAATTCAGGTCTGGGATCCGTACCAGCTGAAGCTGCTCAAGCGCCTGCCGGCGGACAGTCCAAGCGGGATTTTCTTCAGCAGCCGCGCCCACGAGACGGGGTTGTGACATGCAAATCGACATCCTCAGCCGTCGCCTGATCGACCGTTACCAGCATGGCATGCCGCTCTGCGCCGAACCCTACCGCGAAATGGCCGACGCCCTTGAGTGCAGCGAAGGTGAGATCCTCGATTGCCTCGAGCGCCTGGAGCAGAGCGGCGGCTTGTCGCGCATCGGTCCGGTATTCGAGCACAGCCGCGCCGGCGCCAGCACCCTGGTTGCCCTCGCCGTGCCCGACGCGCGACTGGAGCAGGTCGCCGAACAGATCAACAGCCTCCCCGAGGTCAATCACAACTACCTGCGCGAGCATCACTACAACCTGTGGTTCGTGCTCACCGGGCCAAACCGTGCGCGCATCAATGCCGTCCTGGCGCAGATCGAAGCCGATACCGGGCTGACTCCGCTTGATCTGCCAATGCAGGCGGCCTACCGCATCGATCTCGGCTTTCCCATCGGAGACGCCCCATGACCACCCTCAACGACTTGCAGGCCATGCAGTTACGGCGCCTGCTCGAAGCCGGTCTGCCTCTCGCCGCGCGCCCTTATCGAGTGTTGGCAGAACGGATAGGCGCAAGTGAGGACGCGGTGCTGGAGCAGGTTCGCCACTGGAGCGAAGACGGCTTGTTTCGCCGGGTGGGGCTGGTGCTCAAGCATCGAGCGTTGGGCTTTCGGGCCAACGCCATGTTGGTGATGGACATTCCTGACGACCGGGTCGACGAGGTCGGCCGAGCGCTTGGCCAGGCCGTCGGCGTAAACCTGTGCTATCAGCGCCCGCGCCGGCTGCCGGATTGGCCCTATAACCTGTTCTGCATGGTCCACGGGCGTGAACGGCAGCAGGTTTGCGAGCTGATCGAGGCGTTGCTGGCCGAGCACGGGCTGAGCGATATACCGCATCAGTTGCTGTTCAGCACGCGTGCCTTCAAACAGTGCGGCGGGCGTTTTGCTCCGCCCGCCGCGCCGGAGCGCGCTCATGGATGAGTTGGATCGCCGCCTGATCAACCGGCTGCAACACGGCCTGCCGCTGGTCCGTCACCCCTGGCAGGCACTGGCCGAGGAGCTAGTCACCGAACCAGACGAGCTGCGCACCCGCGTTCAGGCGCTGCTCGACGACGGCACCCTCACCCGTTTCGGCCCCATGTTCGACATCGAACGCCTTGGCGGCGCGTTCACGCTTGCCGCCCTGTCCGTCCCGGAAGAGCGTTTCGACGCGGTCGCCGCACAGCTGGAGGTGATGCCCGAAGTCGCGCATAACTACCGCCGCGAGCACGCCTGGAATATGTGGTTCGTGCTCGGCTGCGCAACGCCGCAAGGCATCGCCGATACCATCGCCCAAATCGAGGCACAAACCGGCTTGCCGGTCCTCAACCTGCCCAAGGAGGAGACCTACCATGTCGGCCTACACTTCTCCGTCTGACGCGGCGGTCCCGCCTCAGCACGCCCGCGCATCGTCGACCGATGAACAGGCGAAACGTCTCGTCGAGCTTACCGAGGCCGGCCTGCCTCTGGTAGACGATCCATGGGCGTGGTTGGCCGAGCGCCTGGATATAAGCGTCGATGCCACGCTCGGATTGCTGCAGTGCATGCAGGCCGATGGCGCAATTCGACGTATCGCCGCGGTACCGAATCATTACCGCCTGGGCTACCGCCACAACGGCATGACTGTCTGGGATGTGGATGACGCCGAACTCGCTCGCCTGGGCCCGCTAATCGGCTCGCAAGCGTTCGTCAGCCACTGCTACCGCCGGCCACGTCAGCCAGGCTGGGACTACAACCTGTTTGCCATGGTCCACGGCCGCAGCGCGGAAGAAATCGACGCCTACCGCGCTGACATCCGGCGCCTGCTCGGCAGTGCCTGTCGCAGCGACGACATGCTGGTCAGCAGCCGCATTCTGAAAAAGACGGGGTTGCGAGTGGGGCGACGCTAGCCTCAGGCGTCACCGTCCAGGGAGGACCCGCGGCGCTCCGTTGCATCCCATCAGGACACTGCACCGTCACGTGGGCCGAAGCCCACTCTACAACTGCCCCAGTAACGCCAGAAGCACCAGACAGAACGTTGCCAGCCCAACGCAGCAGACATAGACGGCTTGCCGGGAACCCTCAGGCCGATAACGTGTGGGATAGCGTCCCAGGGTGACGAGCTTGACCACGGGCCAACCACAGCAAAAGAAGAAGCGGCTGAGGATCAGCTCGGTCAAGACATACCCGACGAACTCCGCAACGAGGCCAATGATGAAGTCCATCAAGCTGTGCCGGTGAGGTGATCCATCAGAAACGCCATTCAGGCTTGAACAAGCCGACCAGAAAAAACAGCGTCGTGAAACACCACATCACCACGGCGTAAAGCCGGATCTGCTCGGCATTCCAAGGCCAGGCAAACCAGTCAAGAAAGACCATGCTTTTCCAGCCTTCGATCCACTGGGCGCCGCCCCAACTGATGATCCATTTCCAGAACAGGCTGCTAAGTAGATAGACGCCGATGAATTCACCTGTGCCCATTCGCCTCGGCTCCCTGAGTCATGCGGATCACGTTCCCTATCGCTTCGACATTTATTGACCGTTGCTGGCCAGCGTCAGCCAATTGCCGCATGGACCGTGCCGATGATGATCATCACGCACGCAAACAGGACCAGATGGTTAAAGGGCGAGTTTGGCAGTCTGTAGACACGGCCTTTGCTCTTCAAATAGACGTCACCGGTCAGGGCGATGACCAGTGCCGCTGGCATGAAACACAGCACCGACAAGCCGACGAACCAGCGTCGCCGATAGAAGGGAATCTGCGAATAGTCGAGGTCGACTTTTACCGCTTCGGAACCGTCCATGCTCAAGTCCTTTTGAACGTTATGGGATATGGAAGGCGTGCATGCCGACTCGCGAACTACCGTCGTATATCGCCCGCTCGCGACACTATCGAGACAGCTCTATCCGCGTCTATCGCCTTGCACGTCCGGCCCGTTTGTTTGTGACAAGGGTCAGGTCAGGTGTGCGGCTCGGGTCTCAGCGAGACACCGCCAGTCGGAGCACAGCCACCACACCCGGATGCCCTTACTCGTACCACGGCTTTTATTGTTTCCGGTCAAGGATCGACCCGGTCCGCTCGGGGATGCTGCGCTCAACGAACCACGCTACCCAGCGTAAGGCGAGCTACCTCCCGAGGAGACACGCTCATGTTGAGAATCAGCCATTACCTGCGCGCCCTCGCCCGTCCGGCGATGCCGGTGCTGGGTGCACGAAGCGCCGGAGGCAGTCGACCCCCTGTCGTGATCTGGAACCTGCTGCGCCGCTGTAACCTGACCTGTAAGCACTGCTATGCCACATCGGCGGACAGCGTCTTTCGCGACGAACTGGACACCCCTGAAGCCCTGAAAGTCATCGATGACCTACACGAAGCCGGCGTCCGTGTACTGATCCTGTCGGGCGGCGAGCCGCTGTTGCGCGACGACATTTTCGAGCTCTCCGACTACGCACGCGAAAGAGGCTTCTTCGTCGCGCTGTCGACCAATGGAACGCTGATCGACGAGCACAATATCGACCAGATCGCTGCCGCCAAATACGATTACGTCGGCATCAGCATCGACGGTCTCGAAGCCGTGCATGACGACTGGCGCCAGCTCAAGGGCAGCTTCGCGGCCTCGATGCATGCCATCGACCTGTGCCGCCAACGTGATATCCGGGTCGGCCTTCGCACTACGTTGACCCAGAACAACTACCCGCAACTCCCCGCGCTGCTGGCGCTGATGCGCGAACACGACGTCCAGAAGTTTTACCTCTCGCACCTCAATTACAGCGGCCGCGGCAAGCGCAGCCGTAAGGCCGACGCGCATCACCAGATGACCCGCGACGCCATGCACCAGCTGTTCGAACAGGCCTGGGACGACGTACAGAATGGGCGCGAGACCGACTTCGTCAGCGGTAACAATGATGCCGACGCGGTCCTGCTGCTGCAGTGGGCCGAGAACAGGATGCCCGAGCACCGCGATCGTCTGGAGCGGATGCTGCGCGCCTGGGGCGGCAATGCGTCAGGTGGCGGCATCGCCAACATCGACAACATCGGCGACGTGCACCCGGATACCTATTGGTGGCAGCACACCGTCGGCAATGTGCGCCGGCAGTCGTTTCGCGAGCTCTGGCTGGACAAGCCCGAGCCGTTGCTCACCGAGCTGCGCCAGCACCCACGCGCCGTGACCGGGCGATGCGCCGAATGCCGCTGGCTGTCGATCTGCAACGGCAACACCCGCACCCGCGCCTGGGCCGAGGGCAACCTCTGGGGAGAAGACCCGGGCTGTTACCTCAGCGATCAGGAGATCGGCCTGCCCCAACCGCAGTGCATCCCCAGCGTCGCCATTTGACATCGAGAGCGGCCCAGAGGCCGTCACGACATACCGCAGCACGATGAGAGTTCAGGAGTTCGCATGGATCAGCCACATACCCTTCCCGCTTCGCTCGGCGCAACACTGGCCGCTGGCGAGGTTGCCCTGGTCGGCGCCGGGCCCGGCGACCCCGGACTGCTCACCCTCCGTGCCTGGAGCCTGCTGCAACAGGCCGACGCGGTGGTCTATGACCGCCTTGTCAGTGACAGCCTGATGGAGCTGGTCCCAGCCAGCTGCGCACGTCACTACGTGGGCAAGACCAGCGGCTATCACAGTCTGCCGCAACCGCAGATCAACCAGCTGCTGGCGGATCTCGCGGCGCAGAACCTGCGCGTGGTTCGTCTCAAAGGCGGTGATCCCTTCATTTTTGGCCGTGGCGCCGAGGAGCTGGAGTTTCTCCTGCAGCGGGGCGTCGACTGTCAGGTCGTGCCGGGGATCACCGCCGCGGCAGGCTGCAGCGCCTACGCCGGCATACCCCTGACCCATCGGGATCTGGCACACTCCTGCCAGTTCATTACCGGTCACCTGCAGGCCGATGGTGATCTGCACCTGCCGTGGGATGCCTTGGCCAAGGGCGGCCAGACGCTGGTGTTCTACATGGGCCTGGCGAGCCTTGGTGAGATTTCACGCAACCTGATTGCCGCCGGCCTGCCGGTCGATACACCCGCCGCGCTGATCGGCAACGGCACCCGCCCGAACCAGCAGGTGGTCCGATGCACGCTTCGGCAACTGCCGAGCATGGCCGATGAACAACAGCTCACCCCGCCGACACTGACGGTCATCGGCCGAGTGGTCGGGCTTTTCGCGGATCGCCAGGTCGAGCACCCAGCGCGCCTGCAGGGGGACCCGATTCCCGCAGTGGAGGCCCTATGCAATTGATGCCTGCTTTGCTGCTGGCCGCCGCGCTGCCAGCTGCCACCTTCGTTGCCCTTGATCTGGCTATCCCCCAAGCGGCCGCGGCCACCCCGCCCGCCAACAGCCAGGCGCTGTACGAACAACACTGCCAGGCCTGCCATGGCGTCAATCGGCTCGGCGGTGCTGGCCCAGCCCTGTTACCGGAAAGCCTCAGCCGCATCAAGCCGGCCGAGGCGCACGCGGTGATCCGCAACGGCCGTCCGGCCAGCCAGATGGCCGCGTACTCAAGCGTATTGGACGAGTCACAGATCGCAGGGCTGGTCGACTACCTCTACCAGCCCTCGGCCGTACCGCCGACCTGGAGCGACGCCGACATCCGCGCCAGCCATCG
The DNA here is from genome assembly GCF_019880365.1 of Pseudomonas sp. DNDY-54. Classification (NCBI taxonomy): domain Bacteria; kingdom Pseudomonadati; phylum Pseudomonadota; class Gammaproteobacteria; order Pseudomonadales; family Pseudomonadaceae; genus Pseudomonas; species Pseudomonas sp. DNDY-54. Next base: position 852,206 of record NZ_CP082271.1, on the reverse strand, counting down.
CATCATCGAAGCGGTGAACACATTGCCGAGCACGCCGCAGCATGGCGCCGACCCGCTCAACCTGTTCGTCGTGGTCGAAGCCGGTAATCACCATGTTCGAATACTGGACGGTGACAACTTCGCGGAGCTGGCCAACTTCCAGTCGCACTTCGCCTTGCACGGCGGGCCGAAGTTTTCGCCAGACGGCCGTTTCGTCTACTTCGCCTCACGTGACGGCTGGATCAGCGTTTACGACCTGCACAACCTGCGCATGATCGCCGAGGTCCGTGCCGGGCTGAACACCCGCAACCTAGCCGTCAGCAACGATGGTCGCTGGGTGCTGGTGGGCAATTACCTGCCGGGCAATCTGGTCCTGCTGGACGCACGGGACCTGTCCCTGGTCAAACACATTCCGGCCGTTGGCGCAGACGGCACGCCCTCGCGGGTCAGCGCCGTCTACACCGCACCGCCACGCGACAGTTTCGTGGTGGCGCTCAAGGATGTGAAGGAAGCCTGGGAGCTGTCCTATGCCGGCGAACCGGACTTCGAGCCACGGCGCATCGAGGCGGCGGACTTTCTCGACGATTTTTCCTTTACGCCTGACTATCGGCACCTGCTGGCCACATCACGCGCAGCCCATGGCGGCCAGGTGATTGACCTTGATACCGGCAAGGCGGTTACCGACATCCCACTGCCGGGCATGCCGCACCTGGGTTCGGGCATCTACTGGAAACGCAACGGCAAATGGGTCTTCGCCACGCCGAACGTGAGTAAAGGGCTGATCTCGGTGCTGGACCTGCAGAGCTGGAAGCTGATCAAGGAGATCCCTACCGAAGGGCCTGGCTTCTTCATGCGCAGCCAGCAAAATTCGCCTTATGCCTGGACCGACGTGTTCTTTGGTCCGAATAACGATGCCGTTCACCTCATCGACAAGCAGACCCTGGAGGTCGCGCATACGCTACGGCCCATGCCGGGTAAGAATGCGGCGCATGTCGAGTTCACCAACGATGGTCGCTATGCCTTGCTCAGCGTCTGGGACACCGACGGTGCGCTGATCGTTTACGACGCCAAGACGCTGGAGGAGATCAAGCGCATCCCGATGAACAAGCCGTCCGGCAAGTACAACGTCGGCAACAAGATCGAATTCGCCGAAGGCACCTCGCACTGACCGCCTCACGCGCGTCCTCTAACCGGGGCGCGCCCGACGCACAACCCATTCGTCGCCCGCTCGCCAACGCGCTCACTCCCCTGACTTTTGCTCGACTGCCGACAGCGCCCGTTTTCGACGTTGCGATCAGCACACCTCTGACCTGTTCGCTACAATCGCTACCCCTCCGTCGAACCAAGGCCCGCACATGGACATCGATCTCGCCCGCACCTTTCTCGAGATCATCCGGACTGGCAGCTTCGTCGCCACGGCCGAACGCCTGCATATCACCCAGACGGCGGTTACCGCACGGGTTCGCAGCCTTGAAACTCAGCTCGGCTGCCGGCTGTTCGTGCGCAATCGCGCCGGCGCGCGCCTGACAGACGACGGCGAGCGCTTCGTTACCTATGCCACGCAGCTGGTGCATACCTGGGAAACCGCGCGGCGCGACCTGCCGTTGCCGCGCGGTCACGACAAGCTGTTGTCGCTGGGTGCCGAAGTGAGCCTCTGTAATCCGCTGATGCTCGCCTGGGCGCAGCGTTTGACGCAGCAGATGCCGGAGCACGCCTTTCGAAACGAAGTGGCCAGCGGCGATCAGTTGCTGAAGCAGCTCGACCTCGGAGCACTGGATGTGGCGCTGGTGCACCAGCCTGAATACTGGCCGGGCCTGCAAGTCGAACAACTGCTGGAAGAGAAGCTGATCCAGGTGGTGCACGCTGCCAACCCGGAGCCTTACATCTACGTGGATTGGGGCCCGGCTTTTCGTCAGCAGCACGACCTCGCCCTGCCTGGCCATATCCGTGCGGCGTTGTCATTCAGCCTGGGCCCGCTGGCGTTGCAGTATCTGGTGCAGTGCGGCGGCCGCGGCTATTTCCGCACGCGAGTGGTGCAGCGCTATCTGGACGAAGGCATCCTCAAGCGCGTCGAGCACGCCCCCGAGTTCAGCTATCCGGTTTACCTGGTCCATTCACGCGCAGCGCAATCGCCCGCTCTGTTCAAAGCGATCGAGCTGCTACGCGAGGTCGCCGAGGACGACTACGATTGGTCGCGCTGGAACTACGAGATCTGATTCGTCGCGGCGCTCAGCCGCTCAGCCGCTTCATCCAGTTCTGATACAACCCGGCCACCAGATCGCTCTGGGTCACCATTCCCACCAACCGCTGATCCTCGTCGACGACAGGCAGACAGGACATTCCACGATCCGCCAGCAAATGAACCAGGTCCGCCAGATGCGCATCCGCTCGCACCGAAACGACCGGCGTGCTCATGATGTCGCGGACGCGAAGCGCTCGGTGAAAGGACAATCGGCGCAGATTCATGCGTGAGGGCCGAGGTTCGAAGTGCTGCAATAGGTCGGTCTGGCTGACAATCCCGGTCAGCTTGCCGGTGGCCGTCTCGACGATTGCCAACGAATGCAGGCGATGCTTGCGTACGGTCTCCCACGCTTGGCGGATGGGCGCGCGAGGGTCACAGCTGTGCAGTTCACGACACATGATGTCGCCAGCCGTGACAGCGCCCATGCTGCGCCGGATGGCATGCCGCTCGGTGCGCTGAATCAGCTCGACCAGATCTTCACGCGTCACATCCACATATTCGCCGAAGTCTTCCAGCGCGCTGTCGACGTCCTCGTTGGTGAAGCGCAGGTGCTCCTCGCCCAAGGGCACGCTTTCGGCCTGCGGGACCGCCCCACGGGGTTTCGGGTAAGGGTGCCCGGTGAGGTTGTTGAACAGCAGCGCGAACGCCACGAGCAGCCCGGAATTAAAGGCCACGGGAAGCACAAGCCCATATCCCAGCTCCGTAATGCCCGGCCCGCCAATGGCCGCGACCATTGCCAGCGCGCAGCTGGGTGGATGCATGCAGCGCAACAGGAACAGGCAGGCAATCGCCAAGCACACAGCAGACACTGCGGCGGCGACCGTTGGCAGCTCGCTCAGGCCGAGCGTCACCCCGATCAACACCGCGATGACGTTGCCGCCGACCACTGCCCAGGGTTGGGCGAATGGGCTGGATGATGCGCTGAACAGGATCACCGCCGACGCACCGGCCGGGGCGACGATGTGCAGCGTAACCGGGCCGCCGAACAGCCAAAGACCGGCAGACACCATCGGCAGCACCACCAGGCCTGCCCCCACTACCGCGCGCAGCCACTGCTTGTGGGAAACAGTCATGGCTGTCGGATAAAAGGACCGCAACCAGCCGGTCAGGCGCTCGCGCATGGGCTCTGCTTGTGTCGAGGGGTCTAAGCGTCAGGCACTGACTCCCGTATGCAGGTTCCTCTCGCGCTTCACGAGGCGGGTGCCGTCCCGCTCACACATTCACCGTTTCCCCGCGTCGTGCTCAATCCGGCAAGTGCTTAAGCCAGTTCCGATAGAGCGCGGCGATCAAATCGGTCTGCGTGATCATGCCCACCAGGCGCTGCTCCTCGTCGACGACCGGCAAGCAGTGCAACCCACGGTCGGAGAGCATGAACACCAGGTCAACCATGTGGGTGTCTTCGGTCACGGACACCACTGGGGTACTCATGATGGCGCGCAAATGGACCCCACGCAGAAACTTGAGCTGCCCGAAGTTGATACGTGCCGAAGCCGGGCGGAAATGCTTGAGCAGGTCGACCAGGGTCACGATCCCCACCAGTTGATGGCTCTCGGGCTGCAACACCGGCAGGGAATGCAGGCGATGCTCGCGCAGGCTCTGCCAGGCGCGTTGAATCGTGCAATCTGGCGTGCCCCAGTAGAGGTCGCGGGACATGATGTCTCCCGCTGTCACCTCGCCCATGCTTCGGCGCAGCGCGTGCTTCTCAGTCTGTTTGATCAACTGCGCAAGATCATCGCGCGTCACGTCCACATACTCGCCGAAGTCCGCCAGGGCACGCTCGACATCGTCCTCGCTAAAACTCATTCGCTCGCTGGGCAATGGGTCCTGCGTGTGGTGGAGGTTGCCCTTCTGCGGGCGAGGCTTTGGGTAGGCATGGCCGCTAAGGTTGTTGTAGATCAGTGCAATGGCCACCAGGAGCAGCGAGTTGAATGCCACCGGGTACAGCAGCTGAAAGCCGTACGCATGCAGCTCCGGGCTGCCAACCACCGCCACCAGCGCCAACGCCGCCCCCGGCGGATGCAGGCAACGCGAAGCAAACAGGCAAACGATTGCCAGCGCGCCAGCCAGGCCAGCCGCGGTAGCAACGGGTAGACCACTGGCACCCAGTGCGACACCGATTGCAGTCGCCAGCAAATTACCCGCGATCACCGACCAGGGCTGGGCGAAGGGGCTCGACGATGCGACGAATAACAGCACAGCCGACGCGGCCGCAGGCGCGGCCAGGGGCAAGGTAATCGAGACGCCGAAGACCCAGGCGCTCAAGGGGATGACCAGGATAAGCGCCAGCCCAATACCTATCGCGGCGCGCAGCCATTCCGCGGGGCGCGCCGTCAACGGCGCAGGCACAAAGGATCGGCACCAGTCGAAAAGGCGTTCTTGCATGGTTCCTTGCTTGTGTCGGAGCGGGTTCGATAGCGTGCCGCGCGCCCGTCCAGCCAGGGGCGTCACGTCAGCCTATGTGAGAGGCGCCAGGGCGCTGATTAGCGCACCGGCTAGGTTGCGCCGCACATTGTCGGTGCGTCACACCCGCGTCGCCAATGAATAGTAATGAATCTTAACGGCAGTATTTTTGTTGGCACCGAGTTGCGCCGTGGGAGCCGGATGGCCATTAGGCGGTAATCGGTTTGGCTGTAGCGTTAACACCGATCTGAGCAGCGCCTGCTCTTGAGGGGTATCAGGAGGCTTGGGCCTTCCTGGCGTGGCCGGCGTCTTCGTGCTCTCGAATCAACGCTGCCACGATGCGCATCACATCGAGGTTGGCTTCTTCCATTTTGCCTAAGTGCGCCAACGTCTCTTCCAACGCACGCCGGCGGAACGCATCGAGGGCCTGTTGCCCTTGCTGATGCACAGCGGTGTGCGGGCGCTCGATCCGCTGGAATTGATCCAGGTGCCGCATGCCACGCGTACTCTCCGCGTAGTACCAACGACCAAAACGGCAGTCGCGCTCGCTGGGCAACGCCGACGCGCCCTGGTCGTTGTCGCTGAGTACCTGGTTATACACGACGAACTTCAACGACAGCTCATCCAGGTTGGCCAGTTCGATGCCGGCGCGGAATGACGAACGCTCGATGCCTTGGCGCATTGTGCCGGCCAACTGATGGAGGTGCTGCATGGCGGCGACCGCCAGCTCGGTAGTGTTGCTGAACCCCTGCGCCAGGCCACCCTGCAGCTGGATGTAATCGTGCACATTGGTGATCTCGGCCTGGACTTCTCCGATTTTGCGCACGATGTCAGCGGTCGCCAGGGCAGTCTTTTCCGCGAGCGTGCGGATTTCTCCCGCCACCACGGCGAACCCGCGGCCGGCCTCACCGGCGCGCGCCGCCTCGATGGCAGCGTTCAGCGCGAGTAGATTGGTCTGGCTGGCAATCCCGCTGATCAGATCGACGATGCCGTTAATTTCCTGCGAATGCGCTGCCAGGGTGTCGACCTTGTGCGACGCCTGATTCAGCCCGCTTTCCATCTCGATCGCCTTGCTTTGCAACTCGCCGAAGTGCTGCTGATTACCCAGCGCCGCATCGGCAACCTGCTCTGCACGCACACGGTTTTCGCCTAGCTGGCCGGTGAGGTATTCGAACGAATCGCCAAGATGCGCGACCGAGGCACTGAAGCGAACCAGATTGCCTGCAACGCCGCGATAGTAGTCCAGTTGGCGGTGGCTATTGGCGCTCACGGCCCTGGCCGTTGCCAGCTGCTCTTCCAGCGCCGTGATCTGCGCCGCTTGCTCATCGCAGCGCTGCTGCAAGCAATCGCGCTGCTGCTGAAGGTCAAGGGCGGTTCGCTTCCATTTGAACAGCATCGTCGGCCTCGGTATCAATTGATGGTGTAGCCATTGTCGACAACCCAGTCCTGGCCATAGACGCCGCGTGCGCCCTGGGACAACTGGAACAGAATGACATTGGCAACCGCCGCCGCTTCGAGGAAATGGCCCGGGAGCAGACGCTTTGTGACCCCTTCGGCGACGTGCTCGAACTGTTCGTCCGGCAGCCCCAGGGTGCCCCAGATTGCAGTAGCGGTCGGGCCTGGCGAGACGACGTTGATGCGCACGTCCAGCGGCGCGAACTCCACCGCCAGGGTTCGCGCCTGGGCAATCAGCGCAGCCTTGGTGGCGATGTAGGCGGCCAGGCCTGGAAAGGTGCCGCGTGCCAGGAATGTGCCGACAAAGACCACTGACGCCTGCTTCGCGAGCTCACCGCGTAGCGCTGCCAGCGTATTCAACGCCCCGGCCCCGTTGACGGCCCACTGGCGATCGAAACAGGTCATATCGAGGCTGTCACCCAGTTCGGCAATACCTGCGTTTGGCACCAGATAGTCCACCGGACCCAGTTGCGCCGCACGACGCGCCAGTGCCTGCAAATCATCCGATGAGGTCACGTCGCCCGCGAGCCAGTGCAATTGCTCAGGATAGGTTTCCATCAGCTGCCCCAGCCCGCCGACGCTGCGAGACATGGCCAGGACCCGCGCGCCACGCTGCAACAACGCCGCGCACAGCGCGAGCCCAATTCCGGAACTGGCTCCAGTGACAGCTGCGAGGCGGTCCTTGAATTCACTCTTCATCATCATCTCCGATGCCGGCGTCCGCCGAGCCGCACGCTGCCCGTCCCGGAATGGGCAGGCAGCTTTTTTTCAGTAGGGTGAAACAGGAATGCTTGAAACGTAGCGGTGCGACCGCTAACCAGGGTGACCGTCGACCCGCGCGGCCACCAGCATCGGGGCGTAGCGCCAGGCGTACAGTGCGAAGGCCAATGCCCAGCAGATCGCGGCCAACCATAGGCCCATCACCGGCCACTGATCCGACATGAACACCCGCGACGCCGCCCCGAGGTTGAACAGCACGAAGGCGCCGACGATGCCTGAGGGCAGTTCAAGAGGCCGACCAGTGTGACCCAGGGTGACGCGGGCAATCATCGCCAGTATCAAACCGCTCATGGAGCCCACCGAAAGCGCATGCAATGCCGGGCTCGAGCTGTTCAGCAGACCGAAATTCCACAGCGCCAGACCCGCTGCCGCCACGACCAGCCAGAGCATTGCGAGATGCAGCGACCAGAGCAGCGGTACCTGCCAGATGCCCTTGTCATACCAGCGCACCAGCCGGAGCAGATGACCCGCCGCGATTGCGAGAAACAACACGCCGATCATCAGGTTCTGCTGCAGCGCAACGCCTGCGGCGTAGAGCACAGCAATCAAGCCGGTGCCGACCAGCAAACCGACGTCCAGCCAGACCCAGGGCTTCACCGCCTCGGTGCGACCGAGGCCGCGCTGCGTGAAGAACGGGATCACCCGGCCGCCGATGATCGCCATCAACGCCGCCACCAGCCACAGCCCGGCGAGCACGCCTTGACGCTGCAAGCCATCGTCGCCTAGTGCGACACCGCACAGCACCAGCACATCGGCACCGATCATCAAACTGAGGACGGCGATGATCGGGTAGTTGCGCTTCTGCTTGACGACCCAGAGCATGCGCGCCATCAGCCCGGTCACGCCGAGCAGGAACAGCAGGTCCAGCGGGATCAGCACGGCCACCGGCATACCGAACAGCCAGCCCAGCCGCGCCAGCAGCCAGACGCCTGCGAGCACCATCAGGCGGTTGCCGGACACACCAGGTTGGCCCGTCCAGGTCTGCCCGGCGGTCAGCAGAAAGCCGGCGACGATGGCCATGGCGAAGCCGAACAACATTTCGTGCCGGTGCCAGGCCAACCACCCACCGGTGGGTTGGAAGCCCGGCCACAAGCCCGTCCACGCGGCAATCCACAGCGGAATCGCAAGCATCGCGAAGAGGCTGCCAGCGAGAAAAAACGGGCGAAAGGCGAGCCTCCAAACGGGTGGGATACTCAGGGCTTTTCGCCGATCGATGACTTGCACAGGTGCCTCCTGAATGTCTTCGTGTCTGACGACCGGATGAAGGCCTGGCCGGCCAGAACAGTGTTCGCTCCGAATCACGGAGCCAGGGTTACTTTCTACAGGTTAGGAGGCTTGAACAGACTTGATTGCAATCATCTTTTTTTCGAGAGGCTGCGGTGTCGACGATTGGCTGGGTGATGCCGCCGTGTCTCAGACACAGCGGATCAGGGGTGGCAGCGCGTCGGACCCACAGCCGTTATGGATGCTCCTGCCGGCTGAGGGCGCTCCGCGCGTTGCGCGCCGGAGCGATTACTCAGAACCCCCCGCACGTGGGAGAGCGGCCGTCGCAACACTGTGATTGCCCCGGCCCAAGGCGCTGCAGGATGACAAGCATCCAGTGTCAGATTTGCGGTTAACGGCGCGGCGCTATTTAAGGTCTTGCTTGACCGCGTCGCCGGACGTCGCCGTTTCACCGTCGCTCATCGACTTGCGGAAACCGCTGATTGCGCCACCCAGGTCGGAACCCAGGCCACGTAGGCGCTTGGTGCCGAAGAGCATGACCACGATCAGCAGAACGATCAGGAGTTGCCAGATACTGATACCCATCATTTCAGTTACCTCATGGAGTGGTTTGCGGTCTAGTGACCGGCGTGGGCGTGTTGAGGGTCAGACGTACCGTGATGCACGCCGGACGATTGTTGAAGCACTGACTGATCGATGTCATCGAAGCGCAGCACGCGTCCGCCGTGCTCCTCGGCCAGCGCGTTGGCGGCGGCTTCGTCAGCGAAGGTCGCCAGCACCGCGCCCATCGCACCTTTGAGCGAGGTGCCCGCGACGTAGTAGGCGCTTGTGGCATCGATCAGGTATTCATCATTGGGTTGCTCCCAGGTGCTGCGGCCCATGTCGTGAACGTAGAGCTTGGCATCCATCATGCGATTCTCCGGCTGCAGCCACCAGCCCAGCATTTCGGCGGTAGAACAGAATTTCCTGACCCCGCCCTTTTCCACCGCCTGGCCTTTTGGCCCTGGGAAATCGCTGATCACCATGCCGCAGACGTGGCATTCATCCTCGGCATGGAACGCAACGGGATCGAGTCGTTGTTCACTCTGTTCGGCCTCGTTGCAGCCGGCCAGACCAAGCAGCAGCACGGCACCGATCAGGACGTGTGAGGCTCTGGTGTATAGCGCATTCATCGTTACAGTTTCCTTGTTGTGGAGGTCATGCCAGGCGCCGGCGGAACACGCCATAGGCCAACAACAGCGACGCGCCGACCCAGAGCACCAGGCACAGCCAGAGCACCGCGGCATGGACGGGCAACTCGCTACCCAACGACAGAACGCCCATGGCGTTGCCGCCTTCGAAGCCGGACAGATTGATCAGGCGATAGATGTCGGCAGGGTTGAGCAGCAACAGCCAAGGCAACAACTCGGGGCTGAACTTGCCTTCACTGAGCACCAGCAACGCCAGCAGGACCAGGTCGAACACCAGCACGAAGAGAAACCAGACACCCAGCGCCAGTCCGGCGGCGCTGGACTTCTCATTGACCTTGCTGCTCAGCACGTAGGCCAGCGCCAGGAACACCCAACCCAGCAAGGTCGACGAAATCATGAAGCGGCCAAACGCCCAGATCAGCAGCCCCAGTTCGATATCCTCGACCAGCACAGCGATAGCCAGCATGGCGCAGCCGAAGCCGATCAGCACTGCCAGCGCCAGGATCAGCCCGTGGCCGACGAACTTGCCTAACAGGATTTGCCCGCGTCCCAACGGATAGGTCAGCAAGAGCATCAGCGTGCCGCTCTCGTCCTCACCGACGATCGCGTCGTAGGCGAGCAGCAAGGCAATCAGCGGCATGAGGAAGGTCGCGAGACTCGCCAGGCTGGCGATGGTCGCCGGGATGGAGGTGAACCCGAGTTGGCCGGACGCTGCCGCGCCCAACCAGGCGATGCCCACTGCGAGGACCGCAAACAGCAGGCTGATGGCGAGCAACCAGCGGTTACGCAAGCCGTCGCTGAGTTCCTTGCGGGCAATGTTCCAGATTTGGTTCATAGCGTGCCCTCCGCTGCACGGACGTCACCCGCGCGTTCCATGTAGTAGCGATACAGGTCTTCCAGCGAAGGCTGATGGATCTCGATGTCCTCGGGTTCGCTCTCCCCGAGCAGTTCGCGCAGCAGCGGCAGCTTGTGGCCATTGATGGCCGACACCTCGACGCTGTGTTCGCCCAATGCGCGGGCCGAGTGACCGGCCGCCCCCCAACGTTGAAGCCAGCCGGCGCTGTCGCCGATGCCGCTGGCACGGATGCGCACCGGCAGCTCTGCTTCGACGCGCAGTTGCGCCAGGCTGCCAATTGCCTGCAGCCGCCCTTTTGCAAGAATCGCCGCGCGGTTGATATGCGCCTCGACGCCCGGCAGCACGTGCGAGCAGAGGATCACACTGGTGCCGCGCTGGCGCAGCCGATCGATCAGCTGATAGAGGTCACCGGTGGCAATCGGATCGAGGCCCACGGTGGGCTCGTCGAGCAGCAACAACCGCGGCTCACCGAGCAGCGCCTGGGCCAGCCCAAGACGCTGGCGCATGCCTTTGGAGTAGGTTTTGACCCGCCGATCGGCCGCGTGCTCCAGACCAACCTGGCCCAACAGCTCATCGACTTGGGCCATCGGCGCGCTTTTCAGGCGGGCAAAATGCCGAAGCGTTTCGCGGCCGGTCAGCTGCGGGTAGAAGGTCACGTTCTCCGGCAGGTAACCCAGCTGCCGGCGTACCTCGGGATCGTTTGGCGCCCGGCCGAGCACTCGTACCGAACCATCGCTGGGTGCGAGCAGGCCGAGAATCAACTTCATGCTGGTGGTCTTGCCGGCACCGTTATGGCCGAACAGGCCCAGCACTTCACCTTCACCAAGGGTGAGGTTCAAATCGTGCAGCACCGTCATGCTGCCGTAACGCTGGTTCACGCCCTGGATGTCTACTGCGCTCATGGCGTTGGCTCCTGCGTCTTGCTCATCAATAGTTCGGATGGCGGCTTCATCAGTGGGTAGCTGTCCTGTACGCCGGGGAACTTGACCACTGGAAAGGCACGCTGCACCCAGCGAAGCACTTCGATGCTGGGGCTATTCATCAGCAGCCGCACCTGGGGATACAGCCACAGCAGGCGGTCGACGTTATCGTTCGGCTCGTAGGCCACATCGCCCAGGCCATCGTCATTGCGGTCCCACCCCAGGTAGTCGCTCCAGTAGTTGCCGCGCCCTTCTTGCGACCACTCCTGGGTGCGGCTGGCAACGTACTTGACCTGCTGCTGATTGCCAATGAAGGCGTTACCCGCGATGCGGTTGTTTTCCGAGCCGGCGGTGAGGTGGATGCCCAGCGCGCTTTTCTCGAAACGGTTGTTCTCGATGGTGTTGAACAGGGAGTTGTAGATAAATAGCGCCTTGCCCTCTGCGCCTGAGATCATGCTGTCCCCGGTCGACCCGCTGCGCACGTCGCTGACGACGTTGTCCCGAATGGTCGAGTAGGTGATGTAGTTCATCAGGATGCCGTAGTTTTCATCCTGCTCGGAGCGGTTCCCGATGACCTCCAGCTTGCGGCTTTGCATCAGCGCATAACCGGTACGGGTGCGCCGCGTGACATTACCGATCACGCTGTTGTCGTTGGCGAACATGTAGTGCACGCCGTAGCGCAGATCCTCCAGCACGTTGCCTTCGAGGTGATTGCCGTTGGACGTATCGATATAGATCCCGTCGCGGGTGTTGCGCACCTGGTTGTCGACGATCCTCGCACCGCTCACGGCATACAGATGGATGCCGTTGCCGCGATCCTGTGAGCGTAGGTTCGCGTCGCCTTCGATGACGTTGCCCAGCAGGCTGACATCTTTAGAGCCATCGACCCAGATACCGAAGCCCGGCCCGCGCAGCTGATTGTTGCGAATGACGACACGCTGCGCCTTCGGCTGGATAAAGATCGCGGCATTCATATCGGTGAGGTCGCGACCCCAATCAAGCAGCGTGCAGCCGTCCACTGTGACATCGGATGCCTCGATCAGCAGGCCGTTGCCCTCGCCTCCTGCCTGCAGTACAGCCCCGGGCTCGCAATGCAGTTCCATGGGCTGATCGATGATGAACCGGCCGGTGTACTCACCCGCTGGCAGGCGCCAGCGGTTTTGCCCTTGCGCCTCGAGCGGCAACGAGCTGATGGGTTGCGGTGCCGCCTGTGCCACGCCGCAGAATAATGCCAGCAGCAGCGCTGCCAGCGGTTGAAGCGTTGGTATCGCCTGAGATCTGAGCACAGCGTTGTTCCTCTTCAGCGTCCAGGCAAGTTGCTGACGGCGAGCCCTTGCGGCCCCCCCTTGGTTCGCGTTGATCGTGTCGCTCCTTCATCCCGTACAGGTCGCTTTCAGCAAACAGGACGCCGCGCGTCCTGTTATAGGCTGAACGTGCCGCTATACGCTCGGCATCGTGAGCAGTGGACGGGACGCCAGGCGCCCCGCCCACCGGGCTCGCGTTATGCCGGCTCGACCAGCATACGGCCGACCATTTCCATGTGCAGCGCGTGGCAGAACCAGCTGCAGTAGTACCAATGCAGACCGGGCTTATCGGCTGTAAACGTGATGGAAGAGGTCTGCTGCGGGCTGATTTCCATGCTCGCGCCGTGGTTGGTCATGACGAAACCGTGCGAAACGTCCTCGATCTGGTCGATGTTGGTGATCACCACGGTGACTTCGTCGCCCTGCTTGACCGTGAACTCGGTCATGCCATAGGTCGGCGCCATGGACGTCATGTACACCCGCACCTTCTTGCCGTCGCGGATAACCTTGTTATCGGTGTCGAGGTTGACGCCGTCCTTCTTCGCCATCTCAACGGTCGGCGCGAAGAATGGATCGTTACGGTCCCAGATCTTCTTCGTCTTGATCTGGTCGCGACGGGCCAGGATGCAGTCGTGCGGTTCGGCGTACGTCGGGCCGTCATGCACCAGCTTCATTTCTTCGCCGGAAATATCGATCAGCTGGTCATTCTCCGGGTGCAGCGGGCCGGTCGGCAGGAAGCGGTCCTTGGAGAATTTGCACAGCGCCACCAGCCACTGCCCGTCAGCTTCGCTGGTTTCGGTCAGCGAGGCATGGATGTGGCCTGGCTGGTACTGCACATCGAGCTTCTGCTTGATGTAGTTGACCTTCTCACCGTTGTAGGCGCGCACCGCATCGGCCATGTTCCACTTCACCACCTGGCTGTCGATGAACAGCGTGGTGTAGGCGTTGCCACGACCGTCGAAGGTGGTGTGCAGCGGGCCAAGACCCAGCTCAGGTTCAGCGGCAACCACGTCGCGTGGATCGCTCAGCTTGTCGTCGAACAGATCATCGAGCTTGGCGATTTCGATCATGGTGACGGTGGGTGACAGCTTGCCGGCGGCGATGAAGTACTTGCCGTCAGACGAGGTGTTGCAGCCGTGCGGGTTCTTCGGCACGGGGATGTAGCGAGTCAGTTCTGAGCCGGCACGGCCATCGACCACGGGCACCTTGGAGTCGCCCAGCGTGGTGAACTTGCCTGCCTTGATCGCGGCTTCGATACGCGGGATGTTGTAGACCACCACCCAGTCGCGCTCGTTGCGCATCATGCCGCCCAGGTCGTAGGCCTTCTCCGAGTTGTAGCAGGTGGAGGCGGCGTATTTTCCGGTGTAGTCGGCATCGGTGTTGTCGAGGTTGCCGTCGACGATGACCTGGAAGGCCATTTCCATCTTCTCGGCATCGATGACGTTGAACATGGTGTAGCTGTTCTCGGCCTGCAGATCGAACGAGCTGCCGTCGTTCGGGTGCGGGATCACGAACTCGGCGTTGGCGAACACGTACTTGGTGTGCGGCACCTTCTGCAGACGCAGGCCGTGAATCGCCTGAACGTTCGGCACGGTGATCATCTTGTCGCACTTCATGATGTCGAGGCGGATACGCGCAACGCGGCTGTTGGCCTTGTCGTTGATGAACAGGTACTTGCCGTCGTATTTGCCGTCAGTCATCGAGATGTGCGGGTGGTGACAGTCGCCGTTCAGGAACTTGGCGCTCTCCCCCATGATGTGCTTGCTTTCGTTGGTCAGGCCCCAGCCTGTCGCGGAATCAATGTTGAATACCGGGATGCGCATCAGCTCGCGCATCGAAGGTACGCCGACCACGCGGACTTCGCCTTGGTGGCCGCCGCTCCAGAAACCGTAGTAGTCGTCCAGTTCGCCCGGCGCTACGTGGATCTTCTGCTGCGCATCTTTGACCGCGGCGGCCCAGGTTTCGCGACTCATCACCGCACCGCCTAACGCAGTAGCGGCCACAGCGGCGCCGGTCAGGGCACTGGCTCCCAGGAAGCCGCGGCGACTAAGGCCGGTCTTTTCCAGGGTCTCGGGGGTGTTCTTGGTCTTGTCACTCATGGGGCTTAGCTCCTTATCGCATACAGACAGGTCAGACGATCAATATCAAGCGGCTCGTACCGACGAGACGCTCAGGGTTCTACTACTTGAACTACAGGGATCAGCGCTGGGCCGGCCGGGGCTTTTTTGCCGCGTTTGGCGCGCTTGTTCTTCACGATCAGTGGCGGGCACTTGTTGTCGTTGTGGTACGTCATCTGGCAATCGAGGCAGTAATGGCATTCGTTGTGGTTGATATGCCCATCCGGGTGGATGGCCTGCACTTCACATTCGTTGGCGCAGACCTGGCAGGGATTGCCGCACTCCTTGCGCCGCTTGAGCCAGTCGAACAGACGGAAGCGGCCTGTGATCGCCAGTCCCGCGCCCAGGGGGCAGACGTAGCGGCAGTAGACCTTGCGGGTAAAGATGTTGATCACGAGCAACGCCACCGCGTACACCACGAACCACCACTGACGATCGAACTTGAGGGTAATTGCTGTCTTGAACGGCTCGATTTCGGCAGCCTGCTCAGCGACTGACATAGATTCCAGCGAGATGCCGAACAGCACCAGCAGGACGATGTACTTGATGGCCCAGAGCCGCTCGTGGACGGCGAAGGGCACGTCGTATTGAGGAATCTTCAGCTTGCGTGCAGCCTCGTTGATCAGTTCCTGCAGCGCGCCGAAGGGACACAGCCAGCCGCAGAACACACCGCGACCCCAGAGCAGGATGCTGGCGGCGGTAAAGGTCCAGAGGATGAAGATCACCGGATCGGTCAGGAACAGTTCCCAGCGGAAGTCCTGAACCAGGGCATGGACAAAGGTCAGCACGTTGACCACCGACAGCTGCCCCAGGGCGTACCAGCCGATGAACACAACGGTGAAGATCAGGTAGCCGTGCCGCAGTCTCTTCAGGAAGGTCGGATGCTGAGTGAACTTGTCCTGCAGGAAGAGAATTACCGTCAGCAAGACCAGGGCGGCAATGATCACGCCGATCTGGAAGCTCTGCTGGTACCAGATGTTGACCCACATCGGCCGGTTGGCTTCCTCGATGGCTGCCAGCTCTTCCTCGGTAGGCTGAGGCCGCTCGATGTACTCCTCGGGCACCTGATAGGGTAATTCGAAGCTGATGAACATGCCGCTGACCGGACCGGTCTGGCGGCGCACCAGCAGTTCCAGCGTCCAGGGTGAACCGGGGTCGAACTCCACGTGCTCGCGGACGATGAACACCGCCATCTCGTTGAAGTCAGGCATACCCTCGGCGTACACATCGTCCAGCCGCTGGAAATCCATGTCGCGAAAGCTGATGACATTGCCGAACTGTCGCAACTGCACCCGATCGAAGATGCCGCCCCGCACATAGCCCGAGCCCTTGAACGAATACTCGCCACTGCCCATGACGGCGATGGCGTGCTCGCCCGGCTTGAGTTCGTCCATCAAGAAACGGAACTGGTTGTCGCCCAGCAGATTGCGACCGATGGTGGGCGGGTTCAGATGGGCCGCATACAAGTCAATGAAGGTCTCGTCGACTTCGTCCGCAGGCGCTTCGTCAATCCCCTCGGCCTCGGTGCCCTTGAAGCCTTCGTTGATGTCGCCGTTGGTCAGATGCAGCCGGCGGATTGCGCCATTACCCGTCAGCTCGGACCAGCTGGCAGGCTGATAAGCGTCTTCCAGCACGACGGCGGGCTTCTGCCGGGCGTCGAGGTTGCTCTTGACCAGCCCGAGAGAGGACGCCACCTCATGAGCAGAACGCATGACAATCTCATTGACCACCATGACGGTCACGGTAGCGCCTGTCACCGCATCCACGGTCACGGCCTTCGGGTCTTTGGAACGACCGACAACGACCCGCTGATCAGCCTTGATGCCGGCGTATTTGGCGGTGAAGTCGTGCAGCTTCTGCTCCGGTATACCGATCAGCAGGATGGGCTCGTGATGCTCCAGCACATAGGCATCGATGATGGTGCCGTCAGGCCCCAGGAGTACCTGCATGTTGATCGGCTTGCCTGAATACGCCGGGACGTCCACGACGTCCATGCTCTGATAGGCATAACCGTAGACCGTGCCCACGCCATCCATGAGCGTACGGACCTTGTACTCGCCTTCCGGCTCGGAGATCTGCGTGACTTTCGGGAAGAACTGGTCGATGCGCTGTTGCTCGGCCTCGTATTCCTTTGCTTGCAACGTGAAGGTGCTGAACATCAACAGCAGCAGGGCGAAGCCCAACCTCCATGCGCCTTTGGCGCGAGCTGCGAAAGAGAAAAGGGAAGTCATGGCCTACCTACTTCGGGTGTATGAAACGTGAGGTGATGGTAGGGAGCGGGCCCGGTGCTCTCCTTGACGTACATCAAGCTTGACCGGGTAACGATGATCGCATTGAGCCATGTCAATGCTGCGGTGCGTGGGGTGCTGATAAGAAACGAACTCCTGACGGATTAATGCGGGTTTTGCCGGTAAGGATAGGCCGAGGAGCCTGGACAGGCCAAGCCGTCCGTCGAACAACCGGAGCGTAGCTGGCAGGCTAGCGCGCGTCATGCTCGTTTGCCGGCAGGCGCCACGCACCCCACCCGCGCGGCGCGCCAGGCTAGCTTACAGACGCCGACCCGGTGGGGTGAGATAGGCCGCTGTCGCGCCGCGATTCGCTTCGCTGGCCTTGATTTCCATACGGGCGATGCTGCGCAAATGCACCTGGTCGGGACCGTCGGCGAAGCGCAACGCCCGGCCACCGGTCCACATATCAGCCAGTGGCGTATCGGGCGTCAGGCCCATGGCACCGTAGACCTGCATAGCCCGATCCACCACGGTTGTCTGCATGCGCGGCACGAGCGCCTTGATCATCGAGATCTCCTTGCGTGCTGCCTTGGCACCCACTTCGTCGATCATCCAGGCGGTTTTCAGCACCAGCAGCCTCGCCTGCTCGATTTCGATACGCGACTCGGCTATCCAGTCGCCGATATTCGAGTACTGCTGAAGATACTTGCCGAACGCCTTGCGCTCCTGGCAGCGCTCGACCATCAGTTCCAGCGCCAGCTCGGCCATGCCAATGGACCGCATGCAGTGGTGGATACGGCCCGGCCCGAGCCGCGCCTGGGCCATCATGAAACCGTCGCCCTCCTTACCCAGCAAACTGCTCGCCGGCACTCGGACGTTGCGCAGCAACAGCTCGCTATGGCCTTCCGGGGCCAGGTGATTCATCACCGGGATATTGCGCACCTGCTCCACGCCCGGCGTGTCGAACGGAACCAAAATCATGCTCTGCTGATGGTGCGTTTCGGCATCCGGGTCGGTCTTGCCCATGACGATCAGCAGCTTGCAATTGGGGTGCGAGGCATTGGTGATGAACCATTTCCGACCGTTAATCACGTAATCGTCGCCGTCGCGACGAATCAAGGTCTGGATATTGGTCGCGTCCGAGGAAGGCACGTCCGGCTCGGTCATCGCAAAGGCCGAACGGATTTCACCCTCAAGCAGTGGCATCAGCCAGCGCTGGCGCTGCTCCGGGGTCGCGAACAGGTGCAGCAGCTCCATGTTGCCCGTGTCCGGCGCATTGCAGTTGAACACCTCGGAGGCCCAATGCACACGCCCCATGATTTCGGCCAGCGGCGCGTATTCCAGATTGCTCAGGCCCATGCCCGGCTCGTCGTCACCAAGGGACGGCAGGAACAGATTCCACAGCCCTTCGGAGCGCGCCAGCGCTTTCAGATCGTCCATGAACGAAACCGGATACGCGCCCGCGGCCACTTCGGCATGCCACGCGCCGATGCGCGGCACGATGTACTGATCCATAAAGGCAAGCAGTTGCTGGCGCAACGCCTCGACACGTGGGCTATAGGCGAAATGCATCGGACACCTCGGTGATCTGGCAGGTCTGGATGCCCTCACCATAGGCCTCGATTGGCAGAAAACAAACGAGCCTAACGCAGCTGATCTGCTGCCAATCACCCCCGTTTATAGCGCACCGAACTTGACCGATATCATCGTCCGCCACCCGCCAATGCACTAGCGCGTCGCTGATCCGTGTTACCAGTGCAGGTAGAACATGCCCTTCGCCAGCACCACGATGCCGATCATCTGGATGAAGATCGCCCAATGGATGCGCCGATAACGAGTCGGTGTCATGCGGCCACTGCGTAACAGCATCGCGACCATACCGAAGGTAAAGAACACCCCGACCGCCAGCAGGATCTTCAGCGATAGCAGGGTCGCGAAGCTACTGGAGAAAGGGTCCGCCAATGCCTGGCGGTGATACCAGGCCAGGCCGATACCAGCCCCGTAGACAAACACCACCACCCAATGGAGCACCACTCGCAGGCGAGCGCCGACCGCCTTGTCGACCTTCTGCATCTGCGCCGGCTCGATCTGCTCACGCACGCGACTGAGCACCAGTACCTCGACGAACAGCGTACCGATAAAGAAGATCGCCGCCAGCAAGTGGGTGACATGCAACAGGGAATAACTCATCACGGCTCCTTCGGTTGTGGACGGCGGCCAGCCTAGCAGAGCCGCTGGTTAGCGCTGAATAGCCAACGCCGCGGCCAGCTCTTCACCGGTTGAGTGCGGTCAGGTTGCTGCCGTCACGCTCGATCTCTTGCCCGGCCACGAAACCGTTATCCGACGTCCGCACCCGGGATTGGCTGCCGTCCTCGGCCTCGATCACGTACAGCGTCTGCTCGAGGCCTGCCGCCTTCTGAACGCCTTGCCCGGCGAAATAACCGAGCCCGCCACCGACCAACGCGCCGATAGGGCCGCCTGCAGCGGCGCCCAACATAAAGCCGCTGAGCCCGCCGAACCCACCACCCACGACGCGATCCTCGCGCGCCTTAACGACCTCGTCGGCGTTCGCCAGGGTGCTGGTGAGTAGGATTGCGCCAGTTACCAAAGCGACTAGATTCTTCATGTGATGCTCCTTCAGGCATGTTGTGTATGCCCTGAATACAGTCATGAAGCGTGCCGCTTTTAAAGCTCATATATTTCAGTAGGTTAATCCATTAAAGGTATATTCAACCCTGCCCGAATAGGTAAATATTACCTTCACGCAAGTTATTTATACCCTTCCGCTGTAGGTTTCAGGAGCTGTTGAATGATCGTTTGCAAACGTGCCTACGAACCCAGCACAGCCGGAGATGGCTATCGCGTCCTGGTGGACCGCCTCTGGCCACGAAATCTGTCCAAGGATGTTTTGCGCCTGGATAGCTGGATGCAGGATTTGGCGCCATCGAGCCCTTTGCGCCGGGCTTTCAAAGGTGGCGAGTTGTCGTTCGACAGGTTTCGCGAGGCGTATCGCAAGGAGCTGGCCGGCCATCCTGAGCACTGGTGGCGGCTGCTGGACATCGCCGCCAACGGCCCACTTACGCTGGTTTACAGCGCTCGCGACGAGCAACAGAACAATGCGCGGGTCTTGGCCGAATGGCTGGAAGAAGAACTGGAGCGGCGTGGCGCGCCAAGCTCGCCGACGTGCTACGCCGGCGAGCGGATGTCGTGAAGGGTTTAATGCTTGCGGTTGACCGTCAACGCTGCGCGAATCACATCGGCACCGATCTCAGCCTCGTAGGACTGCCACACCGGCATCATCTTTTCGCGCCAGGCTTGACGCTGCTCAGGCGTGAGCGCGATCAGCTTGCTGCTACCGCTCGCGAGGATCCGGTCGCGATCACGCTGGTTCAGCGCAGCCGCCTCACGGTTGACCGCATTGGTCACCTCAAGAACGATACCTTCGAGCTCAGAGCGCACTGCGAATGGCATGCTCATCCAAAACTTCGAGTTGGTCACCAGCATGTAGTTAAGGACACCGTGGTTGCTCTCCGTGATGAACGGCTGAACGGTGTGCATCTGTTGGCTGATGATGTTTGACCAGGGGTTTTCTGCACCTTGGACGACGCCCGCCTTCAGCGACTTGTACACATCGGCGAAAGGCAGCACGACCGGCTTCGCACCCACCGCATTGAACTGCGCCTCGAGCACGGCGGAGGGCTGAATACGGAACGCCAGCCCGCCGGCATCTTCTGGCAAGCGCAACGCCTGTGTGGCGGAAAGCTGCTTCAGACCGTTATTCCAGTAAGCCAGGCCATAGATGCCGGAATCGGCCATGGATCGCAGCAAGTCACGGCTCGTCTCACGCTTCTGAAAGCGCTGGACCGCCGCCTGGTCATCAAACAGGAATGGCAGGTCGAACACCTGCAACTTCTTGGTGTACTTGCCGAACTTGGACAGCGACGGGGCCAGGATCTGCACCTCATTGTTCAGCAGCGCCTGCATCTCGTCGGCATCGCCGACCAGTGTCGAGTTCGGGTAGACCTCGACCTTGACCTTCCCCGCGAGGCGCTCGTGCACCAGCTTCTGGAACAGCAGTGCGCCTTTGCCCTTGGGCGTGTCATCCGCTACCACGTGGGCGAACTTGATGACGAAGGGTTCCCCTTCTGCCGCCATGGCCGGGGCACTCAACCAACACAGGGCTGCGACCAGCGCAGCAACACAAGACTTGAACATCTGACCCCCAACGGGAAAAGCTCGACTCCGGCGCCTCGTGAGCACCGTTCGAGTGGTTTATTGATTGCGATAGGGCTCGGCTCGCGCGGCTGCACGACGGATCCCTTGTCGAAGTTGGATAGCCCACTCTCACGGCGACTGAGCGCCGACGGCTGGCTTTTATAGGTATGAGAAGTCGTGCAACACCGATGCTAGAGCGGCCCTGCATGAGGGTGAGAAGTCTTCGTCATAGTGGCACCTGACACAAGCGCGAGAAGGTCCAACCACCTCTCAAAACTGCACATTGCATTGGTCAGGCCGATAGAACTTTATCAACGCGAGCCGTTTCTACTGGCAGTACCCACACACAACACCCACACACAACACCCACACACGATGGCACGCCATGAGTCCAAGCCCGCCGCCACCCACCCTGATTGACTGCCTGATTGTCGGCGGCGGTCCCGGCGGGCTGACGGCAGCACTTTATCTCGCCCGCTTCCGCCGCAGCTGCCTGGTGGTAGACGCCGGCTCCAGCCGCGCCTCATGGATACCCCGCTCGCATAACTACCCGGGCTTCCCGCCGGGGATCAACGGCAACGAGCTTCTCGCCCGCCTGCGCGACCAGGCCAGCGGTTATGGCGCCAGGCTCGAACAGGGCCGGGTTGAGCACATCGAACCGCATGCCGACGGCTTCAGCGTGCGCTATGGCGATCAGCTCTGTGTCACCCGACGGATCATCCTCGCGACCGGCATCGAAGACACCTTGCCCGACATGCCCGAGGTAGAGCAGGCCATCGCCGAGGGCAAGGTGCGGCTGTGCGCCATCTGCGACGGTTACGAGGTCGACGGCGACAACGTCGCCGTCTATGGCGAAGCGGAAAACGCCATCAGCCATGCCGTGTTTCTGCGCACCTTCAGCGACCGCGTCACCGTGGTGGTCCATGGCGAGCAGGATGCCTGCGATCAGGCCATTGCGCTGGCCGAGCACTACGATATTCGACTGATCAGCGACCGTGTCGAAGCGCTGCAACCCTGCGCGTCCGGCATCGAACTGGTGACCTGTAGCGGTGACACGCATCTGTTCGACATCATCTATCCCAGCCTTGGTGCCCGCTTTCGCTCCGAATTGGCGCTTCAACTCGGGGCGGGCTGCGATGAGTGCGGCGGCATAGAAGTCGATGATCGCCTGCAGACTTCAGTGCGTGGAATCTATGCAATTGGCGATGTCACCCTGGGCCTGAAGCAGATTAGCGTTGCGATCGGCCAGGCCGCACAGGCCGCCACCGCCGTGCACAACAGCCTGGAGTCCAATCCCTGGGGTGGTTCGGCGGCGACCCGCTAACCGCTGCCGCACGGACATTTACACCGCGGCATGCGCGAGGCGGTCTAGGATTAACAGGGCCCTAAGTCAGTCTGGAGCACCGCATGTCCCTCAGCGTCTTCGACCTGTTCAAGATCGGTATCGGACCGTCCAGTTCGCACACCGTCGGGCCGATGCGCGCGGCGTTGCGCTTTGCCGAAGGCCTCAGACGTGACGGCCAGCTGACCGCCTGCGAGCGGGTCAGGGTCGAGCTGTATGGCTCGCTCGGCGCCACAGGAAAAGGCCACGGTAGCGACAAGGCCGTGCTGCTCGGGCTTGAAGGTGATCTGCCCGAAACCGTGGATACGGCGGGCATTTCTCAGCGGCTCGCAGCGATGCGCGAATCCCACGAGTTGCGTCTGCTGGGCGAGAAGACCATTCGGTTCGATCTCAGCAATGACCTGCAATTCATCCGCAAGCCGCTCGCCTTCCACCCCAATGGTATGGTCTTTCGTGCCTTCGACGCCGCGGGACTGCAGCTGCGCAGTCGCGAGTATTACTCGGTCGGTGGCGGGTTCGTGGTCGATGAGCAGACGGCGGGCAGCGATCGCATCGTCGAGGACCGCACGCCGCTGCCCTATCCCTTCCATAGCGCGGCTGAGTTGCTGGCGCTGTGCAGTGAGCACAGCTTGTCCATCAGCCAGCTGATGCTGGCCAACGAAGCGGCCTGGCGGCCGGAGGCCGAGACCCGCGCCGGCTTGCTGCGAATCTGGCAAGTGATGCAGGACTGCGTCAAAGCCGGCTGCCGAACCGAAGGCACGATGCCCGGCGGCCTGAAGGTCCAGCGCCGCGCCGCCGGCCTGTACCGGCAACTCAGCGAGCACCCCGAAGCCAACCTGAGCGACGCGCTGAATGTACTGGACTGGGTCAACCTCTACGCCTTGGCCGTCAACGAGGAAAACGCTGCCGGCGGGCGGGTGGTGACGGCGCCAACCAATGGCGCCGCGGGCATCATCCCCGCGCTCCTGCATTACTACGTGCGCTTCATCCGAGGCGCGAACGAGGACGGTATCGTGCGCTTCCTGCTCACCGCCGCCGCCATCGGAATTCTGTACAAGGAAAACGCCTCTATCTCCGGTGCCGAAGTGGGCTGTCAGGGTGAGGTCGGTGTCGCCTGCTCGATGGGGGCTGGCGCGCTCTGCGAGGTGTTAGGCGGCACCCCGCGCCAGGTTGAAAACGCCGCGGAGATCGGCATGGAACATAACCTCGGGCTAACCTGCGACCCGGTCGGCGGGCTGGTGCAGGTCCCGTGTATCGAGCGCAACGCCATGGGCTCGGTAAAGGCCATCAATGCCGCGCGAATGGCGCTCCGCGGAGACGGCAGTCACTTCATCTCGCTGGACAAGGTCATCCGCACCATGCGCCAGACGGGTGCCGACATGAAAAGCAAATACAAGGAAACCGCCCGGGGCGGGCTGGCGGTCAACATCATCGAATGCTAAGCGCTCCACACCGGGCTCGCGCTGTCGGGCAGGCAGCAATCACCGTTGCAAACCCTTATCATCCATTCGGCAGCACGTCAGCGAACCAGTGAATTCCCGCCTCCGTCTTGCTGTCTTCCTCCTTGCTACCGGAAAGCGCCCAATCTACGCCGAGGATCTATGAGTACCAGCCCTGAGCCGTCCATGCCCAAGAACCTCCCTGTCGCGCGCAGCACGCTGCAGTTTCCTGTGGTCGGGATTGGCGCCTCGGCGGGCGGGCTGAAAGCGCTACTGACATTGTTTGAACACATGCCCAACGATTGCGGCATGGCGTTCGTGGTGATCATGCACCTCTCGCCCAAGCATGAAAGCGCCGCCGACAAGATTCTGCAGAACGTCACTCGGATGCCGGTTCGCCAGGTAACCGAGCCGGTCCTCATCGAGGCGAATCACATTTACGTGATCCCACCGGCGCTGGACCTGTCAATGAACGACGGCTACCTCCGCCTACTGAAGCCCGAGCGGCAGCGCGGCGCGCAAGTGGCCATTGACCTGTTCTTCCGCGCCTTGGCCGATGTGCATCACAGTCACGCGGTCGGCATCGTGCTCTCGGGCAGCGGCTCGGACGGCTCGGTCGGGCTGTCCCGCATCAAGGAACAGGGTGGTGTCACCCTGGCGCAGACGCCGGAAGATGCCGAATACGATTCGATGCCGCGCAGCGCCATCGAGACCGGCATGGTCGACATTGTGCTCCCCGCGGTCGAGATGCCACAGAAGCTGATGGAGCTGTCTAACAACCTGCAAGTGCTGCTGAAGCGCAAGGACCCGATCGCGCCGGCCGGTGATACCGAACAAGCCGGCGATGCCCAGGGCGCGATCGAACAAGCCCAGGCTCACACCCAGTCCAAACCCAACGAGCTTGCCTTACGCGAAATTCTCGCCGCGCTGCGTACGCGCACCGGTCATGACTTCCGTCATTACAAGCAAGCCACAGTGCTACGCCGCATCGAGCGGCGCATGCAGGTCAATGCGCTGCGTGATATGCCCAGCTATGCGAAATTCTTGCAAAGCCAGCCCGAGGAAACCCCGGCGCTGCTGGCCGACATGCTGATCGGTGTGACCAACTTCTTCCGAGATCGCGAAGCGTTCGAAGCACTGGAGCGGGACATCATCCCCTCGCTGTTCGAGCAGAAGCTCAACACAGACGACAAAACCTTGCGCGTCTGGGCGGCGGCCTGCTCAACCGGTGAAGAAGCCTATTCGCTGGGCATGCTGCTCTCCGACCAGGCCGACGTCAGCAATGCGAAAGGCGAAATACAGCTGCAATTGTTCGCCACTGATATCGATGACCGCGCGCTCGAAACCGCTCGCGCTGGCGTCTATCCGCAAGCCATCGTGACGGACGTTCCGCCGTCCCGGCTTCGGCAGCACTTCGTCAAGGAACAAAACCACTACCGCATGCAGAAGGAGCTGCGCGAGCGAATCCTGTTTGCGCGGCATAACATCCTGCGTGATCCGCCATTCTCCCGGCTCGACCTGATTTCCTGCCGCAACCTGATGATCTACCTGGACCGGGACATTCAGATTGAAGTGCTGCGCATGTTTCACTTCGCGCTCAATCCCGGCGGCTATCTGTTCCTTGGCAGTTCTGAAACGGCCGACGCCTGCAGCCAGCTGTTCACCCCGGTGGACAAGAAAAACCGCATTTACCGCGCCAAGGAGGTGTCGTCTTCCCTGCGTCGCGCGCCTGCCGGGCCTTATCAGGGGTTTACGCTCGCTCCCGCCAGCCGCCCGCCCTTTCACGAGCCGTCCAGACGCAACAAAAAATTCTCCTACGCCGACGTGCATCAACGCGCCCTGGAGCAGTACGCACCGCCCAGCGTCATCGTCAATCACGACGCCGACATCGTGCACATGTCTGACCGTGCGGGAAATTTCCTGCGTTACGTGGGTGGCGAGCCTTCACTGAACCTCACCGCACTGGTTCATCCCCAGTTGCGGCTGGAGTTACGCACCGCGCTGTACCAGGCCGCGCATACCGTTAAGAGCGTCGAGGCTCGACGCGTGCAACTGGAGCGTGATGGGCGCAGCTTCTTCGTGAACATGGTGGTGCGGCCGTTCCGCGATAACGAGGCCGGCAGCGACTACATGCTGGTGATCTTCGATGAAGTCGAAGCCTGCATGGACAACCGGACGCTCGAAGACGACGACACGAAAGACAGCGTACTGACCCAGCTTGAAGCGGAGCTACACCAGACCAAAGAGCAGCTGCAGATCACCATGGAGCACTCGGAAACCTCCACCGAGGAGCTGCGTGCGTCGAACGAGGAACTGCAGGCGATCAACGAAGAACTGCGCTCGGCCACCGAGGAGCTGGAGACCAGCAAGGAAGAGCTGCAGTCGATCAATGAAGAGCTGACGACGGTCAACTTCGAACTGAAAGCCAAGGTCGACGAAACCAGCAAGATCAACGACGACCTGCAAAACCTGATTTCATCGACCGACATCGCTACGGTCTTTGTCGACCGCAAGATGCGCATCAAATGGTTCACCCCTCGCGCAAAGGACATCTTCAACGTGATCGGCAACGATGCCGGGCGTTCTCTGCTCGACATTACTCATCGCCTCGATTACCCACGACTCCACCAGGACGCGGCCGAGGCGTTCGAAGCGCTGCGCCTGGTCGAGCGTGAGGTCAAAGACCAAGCGAGCAACCACTGGTACCTGGCGCGCTTTCTGCCCTACCGCACGATCGATGACCGCATCCAGGGCGCCGTGCTGACGTTCATTGACATCACGGACCGGCGCCGGGCTGAAGAACGCTTGCGTGCCGGCGAAGCGCACCTGAGGCTGCTCGCGCAGAGCACCAAGGGTTACGCCATCATCACGCTCGGCTGTGACGGGATGATCACCACCTGGAATTACGGCGCGCAGCTCATCTTCGGGTACACGGAACAGGAAGCGATCGGCCAATCGGTCGACATGCTCTACACCCCCGAAGACCAAAAAGCTGGCGTGCCCGATGCCGAACGCCAGCGCGCCCTTGAGCAAGGCCAGGCCGCTGACGAACGCTGGCACGTTCGCAAGGACGGCACGCGGTGCTTTTTCAGCGGGCTGGTCAACCCGTTGGTGGATGGCAACGGCCAGGTCACAGGGTTTGCCAAGATTGCCCGCGACATGACCGAAGACCGGCTGCGCAGCAGTGATCAGCAGAATGAGCTGGCCTCCATTCAAGCCGCGAACGAGCAGAAGGATCAATTCTTCGCGGTGCTCTCGCACGAGCTCAAGCACCCACTCAACCTCATCCAGCTCAACACCGACCTGATAGGGCGCTCCCAGGCGGCGAAGAACGCGCCGAACCTGCGCAAGGCCACCTTGGCGATCCAGAACGCGGTGCGCAGCCAATCGCGCATCATCGATGACCTGATGGATGTGTCACGCATCCGCACCGGCAAGCTCAAGCTCAACTTCGTCACGCTGCACTACCAGGAGTTGCTCAAGGGCATCGAGGCGGTATTCGGCCCGCTGGCTCAGGGCGAAGGGGTCAGTTTCGAAACCTTCAAGCCGGATCAGGCGGTCTTTGTTCACGCCGACCCGACGCGGCTGGAACAGATCATCTGGAATCTGTTGAACAACGCCTGGAAGTTCACCAAGGGCGGCGAGCGCATCTGCATGCAACTGGAGCGCGACGGCGACCAGGCGCGATTGGATGTTATCGACACGGGCGAAGGCATCTCGGCAGATTTCCTGCCGAAGGTCTTCGACATGTTCGGGCAGGCTGAGATGCAGCATGCCCAGCGCTCGAAACACGGACTGGGTATCGGGCTGGCGCTGGTCAAGCAACTGGTCGAAGCCCACGGTGGGCGTATCGAAGCCTTTTCCGAAGGGCTCGGCCGTGGCGCGCGATTCAGCGTCTGGTTGCCTATGCACCTGCAGACCGAGTTGGAACTCAGCGATAACGCCCATGCCAACGATGCGGGTGGATTGGCCGGTATCAGCATCCTGCTGGTGGATGATTCGCCGGACATTCTCGACACCATGTGCGAGTTGCTGGAAAGCGAAGGCGCGACGGTAACCACCGCCGACGGTGGCGCCCAAGGCATTGAGCAGGCCGAGACGACCCGTTTCGACGTGATCGTGTCCGACATCGGCATGCCGGTGATCGATGGTCACAGAATGATGGGTGAAATACGCCGCGGCACCACCAATGCCGAGACCCCGAGCATTGCTCTGACGGGCTACGGGACGCTGCGTGACGTGGAAAAAGCCAAGGCGGCGGGCTTCACGCTGCACTTGCGCAAGCCAATCGACTTGCAGGCACTGATCGACGCGGTGATGCAGGCCACGCGCTGACGCGCTGTGGCCCTGGTGCGGGTTCCTCACGCCTCGGCGTGATAGCCCGCCGGGCGGCTCCGCAACCAGCGGAGTAAAACGGGACAGCGAGAATCAGGCCTGGCGATTCCGCTCGGCCTGCGTCGCGTCACCTTCTTTGCCGATCCCGTATTCCCGCAGCTTGTTGGCGATCGTCGTGTGCGAGACGCCCAAACGCTTACCCAGCAAGCGGCTGCTGGGATGCCGTTGATACAACTCCTCCAGCACTGCCTTCTCGAAACGCCCGACGATGCCGCCCAGGTCGCCGTCCAATGAGAAGTCGCCCAGCGGTTTGGGCGTACCGTAATCCGGCAGGCGAATGTCCTTGGGCTTGATAACCCCGCTCTCGCACAACGAAACCGCCTGAAACAACGTGTTTTCCAGCTGCCGTACGTTGCCCGGCCAGTGATAGTCCGCCAGGCGTTGCAACGCTTGCGGTGACAGGGCCGGCAGCGAGCAGCCGATCTGCCGGCTGGCCTGGTCAAGAAAGTGCAGCGCTAGCGGCTCCAGCCCATCCAGGCACTCGCGCAGCGGCGGTATGTGCAGCGACAGCACATTGAGCCGGTGATAGAGATCCTGGCGAAACTCGCCCTTGGCGCAGAGTTCGGACAGGTCCAGCTGCGTCGCGCAGATCACCCGCACATCCAGGTAAACCTCGTCGTCACTGCCGACCCGACGAAAGCAGCCGTCCTGCAGGAAGCGCACGAGCTTGGCCTGCAGCCGTGTGCTCATCTCGCCCACACCATCGAGAAATAGCGTGCCGCCCGCGGTCAGCTCGAGCAGGCCGAGCTTGCCCTCCGGTCGAGCGCCTTCGAAAGCGCCGGGGCCGTAGCCGAACAGCTCGGTCTCGGCCATGGACTCCGGCAGGCCGGCGCAATTGAGCGCCATGAACGGCGATTGCCCGCGCGGACTAGACAGGTGACAGGCACGCGCCAGCAACTCCTTGCCCGTGCCGGTCTCGCCCTCGATCAACAGCGGCGCGTCCAGCGGGGCCATCCGCCGTGCCTCGCGGACCACGGCGGCCATCACTTTCGAACTCTGGAAGATGCTGTCGAAACCGCGCAGCTCCTGCTTGCGCACGTTGTAGATGCGCTCACCCACCCGGTCGGCGCGATGCAGCGTCAGCACCGCACCGGCCAGGGCTTCGCTGTCATCGTGCTCCGACTGCAACGGCGCGATGTCGGCGAGAAAGATGTCGCCCTTGATGGTCACGCGCAGGCCGTTGATGCGCGCCTTGTTCGCCCGCACCAGCTCCGGCAGGTCGAAATCTTCGGCGTAGCGGGACAGGCTCATGCCCGGTACTTCATCCACCCGCACGCCGAGCAACTGCGCCGCCGCCCGGTTGGCCGCGACGATTGCACCCGCCATATCAATCGACAGCACGGGAAATTCCAGCGCGCCGAGCAGTGCATTGAGTTCCAGCGAGTGACGCTCGCTGGGCATCAGCCCGACCTTGCGCACCTCGAACACGCCTTGCAACGCCTCGATCTTCGGCCGCAGGGCCTGCAGCTGCAGGTTCATCAGGTTCGGGCAATGCAGGTACACCGCGTTGCCATGCTCGCCTCCCACTTCGCCGCGCGCGACATTGATGCCGTAGTCGACCAGCAGTTCGAGCATGTCACGGAGGATGCCAATACGGTTCTGGCACAGAATCTTGATACGCATGCCGGGTGCCTTGGGCTTGTTGTTATGACCGGCGCCGAACTTTTTGCGGATCGCCGTTGATTTTCGTCAAGATTATTTGACAGTCATGGCGCCGGGCAAGGCGATTTTCATGCAATCAGGTCGCAACGTAATCATTTCGTTACGGATAGCCGAGACGGATTGCCGCGGGGCCGCCGCGCCCGGGTCGCCAGAATGGGCTGAACGCGATCAGATGAGGCATCCATAACAACAAGACTTACGCGGCCATCCCGCTCAGGAGGTCAGATGAAAGCTACGAAATACGTCGCCCGCGAACCCGACGCGAACGGCCACATTCACTACCCGGACGCCGAGCATGCCGTCTGGCAAACGCTGATTGAACGCCAGCTGAAGCTGCTCGACGGCCGCGCGTGCCAGGAATACCTGGACGGAATCGAACAGCTCGCGCTCCCGCACGACCGTATTCCCCAGCTGGGCGAAATCAACCGCGTGCTGGACGCAACCACGGGCTGGCAGGTGGCGCGGGTCCCAGCGCTGATTCCCTTCCAGACCTTTTTCGAACTGCTGGCCAGCAAGCGCTTCCCCGTTGCCACCTTCATCCGCACGCCGGAAGAACTGGACTATCTGCAAGAGCCGGACATCTTCCACGAGATCTTCGGCCACTGCCCGCTGCTGACCAATCCCTGGTTCGCCGAATTCACCCACACCTATGGCCAGCTCGGCCTCAAGGCCAGCAAGGAAGAGCGCGTCTACCTGGCGCGGCTGTACTGGATGACCATCGAGTTCGGTCTGGTGGAAACTTCAGCCGGTCGGCGCATCTATGGCGGCGGCATCCTCTCCTCGCCAAAGGAAACGCTCTACAGCCTGTCCGACGAGCCCGAGCATCAGATCTTCGACGTGGTCGAAGCCATGCGCACGCCCTATCGCATCGACATCCTGCAGCCGGTGTATTTCGTGCTCCCCGAGCTCAAGCGGCTGTTCGAGGTGGCGCATGAAGACATCATGGCCCACGTACGCACCGCCATGCAGCTGGGCCTGCACCAGCCGAAATTTCCGCCAAAAGCGGCGTAGGGTGGAAAACTGCGAAGCATTTCCCACGCGTCGGTGCGGCCGCCACCAATCCCGTAGGGTGGGCTTCAGCCCACCGATGTTGCCTAGGCATTCCTTAGCGGGCTGGACGGTGGGCTGAAGCCCACCCTACGTTGCCCAGGCAATGTGCCGGACCGAACCCGATGCGTGGACAAGCCTCCGGCGTTGTCCACCCTACGTTGCTTAACTCTTATCAACCTCATCACAAGGACCCCACCATGACTGCCCTGACCCAAGCCCACTGTGAAGCCTGCCGCGCCGATGCACCGAAGGTTTCCGATGACGAACTGGCCGAGCTGATCAAGCAGATTCCGGATTGGAACATCGAGACCCGTGACGGCCACATGGAGCTCGAGAAGGTTTTCCTGTTCAAGAACTTCAAGCACGCCCTGGCCTTCACCAACGCCGTAGGCGAGATCGCCGAAGCCGAAGGCCATCACCCGGGCCTGCTGACCGAATGGGGCAAAGTCACCGTCACCTGGTGGAGCCACTCGATCAAGGGCCTGCACCGCAACGACTTCATCATGGCCGCCCGCACCGACGAGGTCGCGAAAACCGCTGAGGGCCGCAAGTGAAGCATTTCAGCGACGTGGCACGGGTCCCCGGTGACCCGATTCTCGGTCTGCTCGATGCCTATCGCGCCGACCCGAATCCGGCCAAGCTCGATCTGGGCGTCGGCGTCTACAAGGATGCGCTGGGCCTGACGCCAATCCCCAAGGCCGTGAAGCTGGCCGAACAGCGGCTGATCGAAAGCGAGAAAACCAAAAGCTACATCGGGGGCCACGGTGATCCGCTGTTCGGCGAGCAGTTGCTCAAGCTTGTCCTGGGTGAAGGCTCGCCGGCACTGGTCGAGAACCGCGCCGGCTGTACCCAGACACCCGGTGGCACCGGCGCGCTGCGTCTAGTGGGTGACTTCATTGCCAAGTGCCTGCCGGGCCGCAGCCTTTGGCTCAGCGACCCGACCTGGCCGATCCACGAGACGCTGTTCGCCGCGGCGCGGTTGAAGGTCGAGCACTACCCCTACGTGAATGCACACAACCGACTGGACGTACCGGCCATGCTCGCCGCGCTGGAGCAGATCCCCAGCGGTGACGTGGTGCTGCTGCACGCCTGCTGTCACAACCCCACGGGCTATGACCTGTCCCGGGACGACTGGCGTCAGGTGCTGGAAATCGTGCGTCGCCGCGAGCTGCTGCCGCTGTTCGACTTTGCCTATCAAGGCTTTGGCGATGGGCTGGATGAAGACGCCTGGGCGGTGCGGCTGTTCGTCGAAGCGCTGCCGGAGGTGCTGATCACCAGCTCCTGCTCGAAGAACTTCGGCCTCTACCGCGAGCGCACCGGTGCGTTGATCGCCGTCACGGCAGACGGCGAATCGCTGATCAACGTGCGCAGCCAGTTTGCCTCTGTGGCACGCAACCTCTGGTCGACACCGCCGTCCCACGGCGCCGCCGTGGTGGCGACGATTCTCGCCAACGATGAACTGCGCCAGCTCTGGCAGCAGGAAGTCGCCGCCAAGCGCGAACGCATCGCCGGCTTGCGCAAAGGCTTGGTAGACGCGCTCGCACCGCACGGGTTAGCCGAGCGTTTCGCCCACATCGCCAGGCAGCGCGGCATGTTCTCCTACACCGGCCTGACCGCTGAACAGGTGCTGCGCCTGCGCCGCGAGGATGCGGTCTATGTAGTAGAAAGCGGACGCGCCAACATTGCCGGGCTGGATGCCGAGCGGCTCGATCAACTGGCGGCGGCTATTGCTCGCGTCGTGGATTGAATAGCAGGCAAAACAGACGCGGGGATGATCCGACGGGTCTGAACGACTGGGCAGCCGCTGGGGCTGCCCCGGTCAGAAAGCCAAGCAGCGCCGAGTCCCTGAGCTGAATGGCGTGCCCCGCAGAAGCGCGCGCTAGACGAACGTCCTGAGCGTTTCCCAGCGTAATCGTTTTACGATTGAACAGTCTCAAAGCTTCCGAAACCCGCATCAGCGCAATGAACCATAGCTATTTGCCATCATCGTGGTGCTTCTGACCTACTATTGGGATAGCGCGCTCAGCTAAACATGACCAACCGGTCCGGTGACGAGCGGAGCTATAGGGTCGGCCAGAGCGGCCGCTACCTTCCAGCACAGGTTTTGATACGAGCGCCGCCATGATCCAAAGCAATACAGCCGGTAACCCTGCCCCAAGTGAATACGCCTGCCACGCCGCCAGCGAACATGGCGCCTGCCCAAGCTGCGCCAGCGGCGAGCGCCTGGGCTTTCGCTTCAGTTATGCCTACCAACCGATCGTCGACATTGCCAAGCGCGAGATCTTCGCCCACGAAGCCCTGATCCGCGGCGTCAATGGCGAACCGGCACCCAGCGTGCTGTCGCAGGTAACGGAGGACAATCGCTTCCGTTTCGATCAGGCCTGCCGGGTCAAGGCGATCAAGACAGCCGCCAAGCTGGACATGCGGACCAAGCTGTCGATCAATTTCCTGCCCAATGCCATTTACCGTCCCGAGCTGTGCATCCGCTCGACGCTCGAAGCAGCTCGCGCCCACAATTTCCCCGTCGAGCGGATCATCTTCGAAACCGTCGAAGGCGAGCGCATCAGCGATGCCAAGTGGCTGACCGAAGTCTTCCGCGAGTACCAGCGCATCGGCTTCCTCACCGCGATAGACGATTTCGGTGCGGGCTATGCCGGGCTTAACCTGCTGGCTGATTTCCAGCCAGACATCATCAAGCTGGACATGGGCCTGATCCGCGGGATCGACCAGAGTCGCGCCCGCCAGGCCATCGTCCGGGGCACCGTAGGCATCTGCGCTGAACTGGGGATCAAGGTGATCGCCGAAGGCGTGGAAACCGCCGACGAGTGCAGCGCCCTGCAGGATTTGGGCATCAGCCTGCTGCAGGGCTATCTGTTCAGCAAACCGCTGTTCGAAACATGCAGCCAGACCGAGTCCCTGATCTGGCCGGGCTGAGGGACTTCAGCGGGTCTTCAGCAGCTTGAGCAATTCACGCGCGGCTTCTTCCGATGATGCGGGGTTCTGGCCTGTCACCAGCAGGCCATCGACCAGCACGTAGGAGGACCAGTCCGGCCCCTTGCTGTAGTCGCCGCCGATTTCCTTGAGCTTGTCTTCGAGCAGGAAGGGGACGACCTCGGTGAGTTCGACGCCTTCCTCTTCGGTGTTGGTAAAGCCGGTCACGCGCTTGCCCTTGACCAGATACTCGCCATCCACCCCGCGCACCTGAACCAACGCCGCCGGTGCGTGGCAGACCGCGCCCACCGGCTTTCTTGCCTTGATGAAGGACTCGATCAGCGCGATGGAGGTCGCGTTGCCGGTCAGGTCCCACAGCGGGCCATGGCCACCGGGATAGAACACCGTGTCGAAGTCTTCCGCCGAGATATCGTCCAGCTTGTGCGTGTTGGCGAGGAGGGCCTTCGCCTCAGCATCATTCTTGAATCGCTGGGTCAGCTCCGTCTGGGCGTCCGGCGCATCACTTTTCGGGTCCAGCGGGGGCTGTCCGCCTTTCGGCGAGGCCAAGACGATCTCGGCGCCGGCGTCCTTGAAAACGTAATAAGGCGCGGCGAACTCTTCGAGCCAGAAGCCGGTGGGTTTGCCGGTGTCGCCAAGCTTGTCGTGGGACGTGAGCACGATGAGAACTTTCATGGGGTCTCCTTTGGACGGGGCCCGAATGCGGGCCATGGTTCATCTCGACCATGGGGGTGGGGAATGGGTCAATTGCATTGACCGCATCCATAGCCGTGACGCCGATGCCTTGCCGCTTTTCGCTTTTCGCTTTTCGCTTTTCGCTTTTCGCTTTTCGCTTTTCGCTTTTCGCTTCTCGCTTCTCGCTTCTCGCTTCTCGCTGCTCCGAGGGTCGCTGCGCAAGGGGCGATTCGGTGACGCCTGTTGGGCCTTGCAACGACGCGTTTGTAGAGGCCCTCTGTAGGGTGGGTAACGCGAAGCTTACCCACCGATTTTTGTCGGCAACGTTCGATACGCCTGCAGCGTTGATGCGGTGGAAAATGCTTCGCAGTTTTCCACCCTACGAAGCCTGAGTCGTCTGGAAGTTTTGGAACAGAGAGCAACAAAAGCGCCTTCATCATTTGCTGACGAACAGAGCATCAGACAACACCGAACGCCCCTTTCAGGAGGTCGAATGGAATCCGCGCGGAGGGGAGCGAGCGGCATGGATGCCGCGAGAGGCGTAAAGGGCCATGGATGGCCCTTTACGCCGGCCCCGGAGCGTGGATGTAATGAGAGAAGTCGAGCGCAGCGAGACCCGGATGCAGGGGCAAGACTTTTTGGTTACTTTTTCGGCGTTTGGAAAAAGTGACTCGCCCTGCAGGGCGAAACCAATGCCTCGGCCAACACCGCGAGAAGCCCAACCTCAAGAGCTTCATAAACAACGCTCCTACCCTATTGCCCACAAAAAAGGGCGCCGAAGCGCCCTTTCACCCAACACCAGATCAGATCCTGAAACTCCCCACCAACTGCTTCAACCTCGCAGCCTGCTGCTCCAGATCCCCACACGCCCGCAAGGTCGAGTGCAAATTCTCCACACCCTCCTGGTTCAAGGTGTTGATCTCGGTGATATCCATGTTCAGCGACTCGATCACCGAGGTCTGCTCTTCCGTGGCGGTGGCCACCGACTGGTTCATCGCATCGATCTCACCGATGCTGCGGGTCACGCTGCCGAGCCGTTCGCCGGCCTGGTTGGCGATGCCGACGCTCGATTCGCTCTGGCGCTGGCTTTCGGTCATGGTGCTCACCGAGTCGCGCGCGCCGACCTGCAGCTTCTCGATCATCCCGTGAATTTCCTGCGCGGAGGTCTGGGTGCGATGGGCCAGGCTACGAACCTCGTCGGCCACCACGGCGAAGCCCCGTCCGGCTTCACCGGCGCGCGCCGCTTCGATGGCTGCGTTGAGCGCCAGCAGGTTGGTCTGCTCGGAGATGCCCTTGATCACGTCGAGGATCTGTCCGATGCCAACGGTCTGCGTATTCAGCGCCTCGATCTGCGCACAAGACGCGCTGATGTTGTTCGACAACTGCTTCATCGCTTCGATGTTCTGCTCGACGACCTTGCGTCCATCTTCAGCCTGATGGCTGGCACCGCTGGCCTGCTGCGAGGCATCGGCGGCGTTCCGTGCAATTTCCTGAGCCGCGGCGCCAAGCTGGTTGATCGCCGCCGCGACACTGTTGGTGCGGCTGGCCTGTTCATCGGAGTTGACCATTGATGAATTGGAAGCGGCCAACACGCGTTTCGCGACCTCGTTAACCTGCTCGGTCGCCGACGAAACATCCCGGATAGAGCCGTGGATACGCTCGACGAACCGATTGAACGCCGTGGCCAGAATGCCGAATTCATCGTTCGACTCGACCTTCAGCCGGCGAGTAAGGTCGCCCTCGCCCGCCGCAATGTTTTCCATGGCATGCCCCATGTCGGTCAACGGACGCATCAGCACACGGATCAGCATGCCTAGCAGCACCAGGATGAAGGCCACGGCGATAACGGTCGCCAGCATGGCCGTGGTGCGGAAGCTGGCCAGGGCGGCGAAGGCTTTGTCCTTTTCAATGGAAACACCCACGTACCAACGAACCGACGGCAGGCCCGGCACGGGGCTGAAACTGAGAATGCGCGCCTGCCCGTCCATCACCGCCTCGCTGTAGTGGCTGGTCAGGAGCGGGGTGTCCTGCGGATAGAGTTCGCCTAGCGTCTTCATCACCTTGGCTTTGTCGGGATGGACGAGGACCTTGCCGTCATCGCTGACCAGGAAGGCATAGCCCATGCCATCGAAGTCCAGCGCGTTGATGATGCTTACCAGGGCTTTCAGGCTGAGGTCGCCACCCACCACACCGAGCGATTGCGCACCGCGCTTTGCCGGAGTTGCGACAGTAACGACCAGCTCGTCCAGCGAAGCATCCAGATAGGGCTCAGTGAGCGTCGTGCCGTTGGCAGCCATCGCATCCTTGTACCAAGGGCGCGTTCGAGCGTCGTAATCGGCTGGCATCTCCTCGAATGGCCGCAGGATATAGCTGCCATCCGTTCCACCGAGGTAGGTGTACATGAATGTCGAGGCCAGTGCTTTCTGCTCCAACATACCCCCAACGCGCTCAGCGGAGCTGTCGGCCCCGATCGACTGTGCGGCGCTTTCGATCAGCAGGATTCGACCCGACAACCAGTTCTGGATGTTATGCGCGGTGATTTCACCCATCTCATCCAGGTAGCTTTCGAGGTTGTCGCGGATCGCGTTGCGCTGCAGGTAGTCGTTGTAGAGCGTGAACAGGGCAAACGTCGTGATCACGACGAGTGACGCGGCAAGGAGAATCTTGTGGCTGAACTTGAGACGGCTGGGCATAGCGCATATCCGGAGTTGATCTGTATAAAATCGGAGGTCCCTTTCCAGGCTGAGCATCCTTGTGCTAGTCGGCTTATCGGCGCGCGCCGGAATACCTTGAGCACACCGCCGGTCAGCTGGAAAGCTGCTCAGCTATCGCGTTTAGCAGATCCCTACACAGGCAAGCGCCCATAAAAAAAACGGCACTCCCGTTTCCGGAAGTGCCGTTCGATCAGCGGGATTGGTTTTCGCTGAAGATCAGACGTTGCGCCCAACCAATGCCGGCAGAACCCGCGGGCGCAGCCCTTCACCCAGGATGGTCAGCGCGCCGATCGCGCCGACGATCCAGTACCAGCGGGCCAGCGGGTCGAAGCCCAGCCAACCCAGCGCGTGCAGGAACACCATCATGATCAGCACCGGGCAGACGTAGCGGACCATGAACAGCCACAGCGCATACCCCAGCGGCGGTAAATCCAGTTCGTCGCGCATGATCTCGCTGCGTAGTGCGTAGCCGGCAAAGACCACGATGAAGATGCCGCCCAGCGGCATCATCCAGCGCGATGTCAGGTAATCCAGCCAGTCAAAGAAGTTCTTGCCGAACGGCGTCCAGCCAGCCATGAGGTTGAAAGAGAGCATTGCGAGCAGGCTGATGACCAGCAGCACCGCGCCGGCACCCATGGCGGCCTTCAGTCGGCTGATGCCGTGCTTCTCGTTGAGGTAGGCGACGGTCGCCTCGATCATCGAGATGGCAGACGTCAGCGCGGCAATGGAGACCATAGCGAAGAACAGGGTGCCGAACAGCGTGCCGAACGGCATCTGCTGGAAGGCCAGTGGCAGGCTCATGAAGATCAGACCAGGGCCGGCGGTAGGGTCCATGCCGTTGGCGAAAATGATCGGGAAGATGGCCAAACCGGCCAGCAGCGCCACGCAGGTGTCGGCGATGGCCACCATGAAGGTGGTCCGCGCAATGGACTGACCGTCGGGGATATAGGAGCCATACGTAAGAATGGCGCCGGACGCCAGGCTCAGCGTGAAGAAGGCGTGCCCGAGGGCCGCCAACAGCGCCTCACCGGTGAGCTTGGATGTGTCGAAACTGAACAGGAAGGCGAAGCCCTGATCGAAGCCACCACTGGTAAAGGCATAGCCGACCAGGATCAGCAGCATGATCGCCAGGCCCGGCATCATCCAGCGCACCGCGCTTTCGATGCCCTGCTGAACGCCTTTGGCGACGATCCACAACGTCAGGAGGGCTACCAGCACACTCCAGCCACCCAGCTGCCACGCGTTGGCGTTATGCGCCTCGAACACCTGTGCCAGGCTATCGACGGAACTGGCCGCAAGCGAGCCGTCGAGCATTTTGACGGTGTAAGCAAACGCCCAGCCAGCCACCACCACGTAGAAGCAGAGAATCAGAAAGCCGGCCGCCATGGCCATGCCGCCGACACCCTTCCACACCGGGCTGCTACCGTTCTCACGGACGGCCCGGCCGATGGCATCGATTGGGCTGCCTCGGCCGCGGCGGCCGATGGCGATTTCGGTCATCATCACCGGGATGCCGATGGCCAGGATGCACGCCAGGTACATCAGCACGAAGGCGCCACCGCCGTATTCGCCGGTGATGTAAGGAAATTTCCAGATATTGCCGAGGCCGACGGCCGAGCCGGTCGCGGCGAGAATGAAGCCCCAGCGGGAGAGCCAGAGGTTCTTGGGTTTTTCACGGGTCATGCGTCACCTGTTTATTTTTATCTGTGACGAAAATCGAACCCGCCGCGCGCGTGGCGCGACGGAGTGGCAAGGCAAATTATTGAGCGTCGGGCTGCACCTCCGGAGCTGCGTTGGCAAAGGCTTCGAGGGCTACGCACTGCTCGGTCATCTGCAAAATGCGCGGGTACGCACTGAGGTCACAGGCAAAACGGCGCGCATTGTATACCTGAGGAATCAGGCATGCCTCCAGATAACCCGGCCGTCTGCCGAGTGACAGTTTGCCGTCGAAGGCAGCCAACCCCTCCTCGACCCCAGCAAGCCCTGTGGTGATCCAGTGCTGGATCCACTGCTGCTTCGCCTCATCCTGGAGGCCCAGCGGGCCACTGAGGTACTGCAGCACGCGCAGATTGTTCAGCGGGTGCAGGTCGCAGGCAATGTGCAGCGCCAGCGAGCGCACCCGAGCACGATCGGCGGGGTCATCCGGCAGCAACGCCGGCAGCGGAAAGATCTCCTCCAGGTATTCAAGAATCGCCAGCGACTGACTGATGCGCTCGTCACCGTCGACCAGCAGCGGCACCAGCTCCTGCGGATTGAGTGCCTTGTACTCCGCCGAACGCTGCTGGCCGCCGTCCTTGACCAGATGCACGGGCAGGTTCTCGTAGGCGAGGCCTTTCAGGTTCAACGCAATGCGTACCCGGTAGGCCGCGCTGGAACGCCAGTAGCCGTAGAGCTTCAGCATGGCTGCCGAACCGGCCGTTGTGGTTGTGTCAGTGCTCATAACGCTCCCAGTGCAGGTTTCTCAATAAGGCAAACCCTATGACCACCCCGTGGCCATGTTTGTGGATAAGCCCGCTAAGCATGCGGAGTCGACTTGGCCGCGCCCATCACAAACCAGTCGGAGGAGCTCCACAAGCCCACATTCAGCGCCATGCGCAGCGTTGAGAGGGATGCGCTGGAAGCTTTTCTTTACAACCCGACGGAAGGCCCAGTGGAGGAGCTTGTAAGCCGTCCTACGTAACGAAAAGCTGACAACCGCGCTGCCAGCCACCGCATTCTCTGGTTCGCTCCCGTGGGCTGGTGGGCTGAAGCCCACCCTACTTTTTCTCGACCGATGGGCCGCCAGCTCCCCAGCTGTGTAGGGTGGGCTTTAGCCCACCGAGGCCTGTGCAAGCCGCTGCCTCTGTCATACGACAGAGATCGCCTGCCGGTTAAATCAACCCGCTCAGATTGAGAAACATCAGTGGGCTGGTGGGCTGGTGGGCTGGTGGGCTGAAGCCCACCCTACTTTCCTCGACCGATGGGCCGCCGGATCCCGGCTGTGTAGGGTGGGCTTTAGCCCACCGAGGCCTGTGCAAGCCGCCGCCCTGTCATACGGCTGAGATCGCCAATGCCGGTTAAATCAAACCGCTCAGATTGAGAAACACCAGTGGGCTGGTGGGCTGAAGCCCACCTTACTTTTCCTCGAACGATGGGCCGCCAGGTCCCCAGCTGTGTAGGGTGGGCTTTAGCCCACCGAGGCCTGTGCAAGCCGCGCCTCTGTCATACGACAGAGATCGCCTGCCGGTTAAATCAAACCGCTCAGATTGAGAAACACCAGTGGGCTGGTGGGCTGAAGCCCACCCTACTTTTCCTCGACCGATGGGCCGCCAGCTTCCCAGCTGTGTAGGGTGGGCTTTAGCCCACCGAGGCCTGTGCGAGCCGCTGCCCTGTCATACGACAGAGATCGCCTGCCGGTTAAATCAAACCACTCAGATTGAGAAACACCAGCACGATCGCCAGTGGTGTGCCGAAGCGCAGCAGCAACCACCACGCGCGGAACAACCCGCCCTGACCAATGCCGATGGCCTCGCGCACCGTTTGCTCCTTCAGCACCCAGCCGGTGAACAGCACCGTACACAGCCCGCCCAGCGGCATCAGCCAATTGGTGGTCAGGTAATCGAGACTGTCAAAGAAGGTTTTCCCGAACAGCATGTACTCGGACCAATAGTTGAACGAGAACACGCTGCCCAAGCTCAGCAGCCACAACAACGCGCCGCTGGTCAGCACCGCCTTCATGCGGCTCATGCCGAAGCGCTCGGTCATCCAGGCGATGCTCGGCTCGCTCAGCGATATGGCCGACGTCA
This sequence comes from Pseudomonas sp. DNDY-54, assembly GCF_019880365.1. Classification (NCBI taxonomy): domain Bacteria; kingdom Pseudomonadati; phylum Pseudomonadota; class Gammaproteobacteria; order Pseudomonadales; family Pseudomonadaceae; genus Pseudomonas; species Pseudomonas sp. DNDY-54. The sequence goes on along the minus strand of NZ_CP082271.1, from coordinate 811,285 downwards.
GCGCGGCGATCACCAGCATGATGAAGAACAACCCACCCACGAGCTGGCCCAGCGGCATCTGCCCAAAGGCGATCGGCAGCGTGACGAAGATCAGCCCAGGCCCAGCACCCGGTTCCAGACCATTGCCGAATACCAGCGGAAAGATCGCCAGACCGGCCAGCAGGGCGACGGCCGTATCAGCGAGGGCAACCAGTATCGAGGTCTTGGCGATCGAAGTGCCTTCCGGCAGATAGGAGCCATACACCATCATCGCGCCGCAGCCGAGGCTGAGGGTGAAGAAGGCATGCCCCAGTGCAATCAGAACGCTGGTGGAGGTCAGCTTGGAGAAGTCCGGCACGAACAGGAATTCCACACCGCGGGCGAACTCACCGTTGAGCGCCGCATAGCCGACCAGGGCCAGCAAGAGGACGAACAGGCCCGGCATCAGGAAACGCAGCGAACGCTCCAGCCCGCCGCGCACCCCAAGCCCGACGATCAACATGGTCGCCGCCAGCACCAGGCTGCCGCAGAGGATCAGCCGTAACGGGTTGGCGAGCAAGGCGCCGAACAGCTCGCCGCTCGCCTCTCCGGTTACACCGTTGAAGCCGCCGCTGAGGGTGGTCGGCACGTAAGCCAGGGCCCAGCCGGCCACCACCAGATAAAAGCTGAGAATAAGAAAGCCGGTCAGCCCGCCAAGCCAACCTGCCACGCGCCATTTCGTACTGGCGCCTGCTTCCCGAGCCAGGCGCGCGACGGCGCCGTCGGGATTCTGCCGACCGCGGCGGCCAATCATCACTTCAGCCATCAGCAACGGAATACCGATCAACAGAATGCAGCCGAGATAGACCAGCACAAAGGCGCCACCGCCGTTTTCGCCGGTGATGTAGGGGAATTTCCAGATATTGCCCAGGCCGACCGCCGACCCGGTGGCGGCCAGGAAGAACACCCAGCGCGAGGACCAGAGGCCGCGCGCCGCGCTTTGCTGAGTTCGGACGGAGGCGCCACCGAGCGTACCGGCGGCGAGGCTGCTTTTGTCAGTCATTGCGGATTCCTGCTTGTTGTTTTTGTCAGGCTGATGTTGGTGGGGTGTACCGCGAAAACGAGCTAAAGGGCCGTCTGAGCCTGGATTGGCTGTGCGGTCCGTTCGCTGTTTCCGCTAAGGGCTTGGCAGTACGGCTTCGCGCCAAATAGAACGGGCGGCACAGGCCGCCCGACGCTTATGCGTGCAGCCGTTGCTCGCTAGGCTGCCCGACACGCTCACCGTCCTGAAGCCGCTCCAGGGCTAGCCGGTCCGCAATGATCGAGGTCGGCTCGCCACTGGCCGCGGCACGGTTGAAGATCTCACGCAGCGTGTCGGCGATGCCTTTGACGTGCGCATCGATCTGCGCCGCGTTGCCACCCACCCGCTGGTAATACACATCGATGATGCCGCCGGCGTTGATCGCATAATCCGGCGCGTACAAATGATTGCGACGCTGCAGCTCGACGCCGATCTCCGGGCTCGCCAGCTGGTTGTTCGCGGCACCGGCGATGACCGGCGCACGCAGGTGCTGAAGGGTCTCGGCGTTGAGAATGCCGCCCATGGCGCAGGGCGCGAACACGTCCACATCCAGGCCGTAGATGTCGTGCGGGCGCACGGCGTTGGCACCCAGCTCTTCGACGGCCTGCCGCACGTTGGCATCGAAGATGTCGCAGACCCACAGCTCGGCGCCGGCTTGTTTGAGGTGGCGGGCCAGACCGAGCCCGACATGGCCGACACCCTGGATCGCAACTTTCAACCCCTGCAGATCACCCCGACCGAAGCGCTGGCGCACGGCTTCACGCAGGCCGACGAATACACCGAGCGCGGTGGACGGCGACGGGTCGCCGCTGGCGATGCTGCCGTCTAGTGTGGTGCGTGGTGTAGCGCCGATGACATGGCGGGTGCGCTGGGCGAAGGCCTGCATCTCCGGCTCGCCAGTGCCCGAATCGGCCGCCGTGATGTAGCGACCACCGAGGCTGTCGACGAAATCGCCCATGGCATGCAGCAGGGCCTGGCTCTTGCCGGTATGCGGGTCACCGATGATCACCGCCTTGCCGCCACCGAGTTTGAGACCGGCCAAGGACGATTTCAGTGTCATGCCGCGAGACAGACGCAGCACGTCGCGCACGGCATCGTCGTCGCTGGCGTAGGGAAACATGCGGCAGCCACCCAACGCCGGACCGAGCGTGGTGTCATGGATGGCGATGATGGCGCGCAGACCCGATGCCTTGTCATGGCAGAACACCACTTGTTCGTGGCCATCGAAATCGGGATGGGTGAAAACGGACATTTGCGAATTCCTCTGTTGTTATTCTGTTCGGGAGCTCTGTTACCAGGCTCCTTCATATGTTCTGTCTGCATACGCGCTTGCGTTTGCAGGCCGGGCGACGGCCGTACGTCCAGAAACCGGTGGGCTGAAGCCCACCCTACGGCCGCGCCACTCGGACTGCTGCTGTAGGGTGGGCTTTAGCCCACCAATACACGAAACCCCGGCGGGCTAAAGCGGACGCCGCCCTGCCCGCCCGACTCCGTAGCGCTACGCGTCACGCCGCGGGCTCGAACAACCGTACGGTCTGCACCTCGTCGCCGCGGTTCAGCTGCTCCTTGAGTAGCTTCTCCTGCTGGCGGGCCTTGGCGATGGAGCGCTCCTTCACCGGGCCGTAGCCACGGATCAGTTCGGGCAGCGCAGCGATGGCTACGGCGGTGCGGTAGTTGCTCGGCTTGAGTTGCGCCAGCAGTCTGTCGAGGTTGCGCTCGTACTCGCTGATCAACTCGCGCTCCACACGGCGGTCATGGCCGTAGCCGAACACGTCCAACGGCGTGCCACGCAGGAACTTCAGCTTGGCCAGCACGTTGAACGCATTCAGCACCCAAGGCCCGAGTTCACGCTTGCGCGGCTCGCCAGTGGTGCTGTCGCGTTTGGCCAGCCAGGCCGGTGCCAGGTGGAACTGCAGCTTGTAGTCGCCTTCGAACTGCGCCTCGAGCTGCTGGCGAAACTCCGGCTCGCTGTACAGCCGCGCCACTTCGTACTCGTCCTTGTAGGCGAGCAGCTTGAAGTAGTAACGCGCCACGGCTTTCGAGAGCGCCAGGTCATCCGCGGTATCCACCGCACGCACGCGCTCGACCATCGAGCGATAGCGCTTGGCATAGGCCGAGTTCTGGTACTTGGTAAGGAAGTTCATGCGCCAGTCGACGATCTCTTCCAGGGTCTGGCAGAGCGGTTCGGCCATTTCCACCGGACGCGCCAGCTTTTCGACCGCCTCGCGCTCCAGTGCCGCACGACGGCCCCAGCGGAACGCTTGCTGGTTCAGCTGTGCGGCGACGCCGTTGATGCTGATAGCCTTTTCGATGGCCTCGGCAGACAGCGGCAACAACCCCTGCTGATAGGCAAAGCCCAGCAGGAACAGGTTGGTGGCGATGCTATCGCCCAGCAGCCGAGTGGCCAGGAAGGTCGCATCGATGAAGTGGGTTTTCTCTGCGCCCACCGCATCGACCAGCGCTTCGCGCATGGCCTTGCCCGGCACTTGTGCGTCAGGGTTGCGGGTGAACTCGGCGGTTGCCGACTCGTGACTATTGATCACCGCGTTACTGATCTGATCGTTGAGGCGGGTCAGGGAATCCTCGCCGGCAGCCACCACCAGATCGCAGCCCAGCAGCAGATCGGTTTCGCCTGCGGCGATGCGCACGGCGTAGATATCGTCCTGCTTGGCGGCGATACGCACGTGAGTGACCACCGGGCCGAACTTCTGCGCCAAACCGGCCTGATCGAGCACCGTGCAGCCCTTGCCTTCCAGATGCGCGGCCATGCCCAGCAGCGCCCCGAGGGTGGTCACACCGCTGCCGCCAACGCCTGGTATCAGCACGTTCCAGGGGCGATCCAGCGTCGGGTGCTGCGGCTCGGGCAATGTCGCTGCCTCGATACCGCCCGCCATGGCCTCGGGCTTGCGCAGCCCGCCACCGTGCACGGTGACAAAGCTCGGGCAGAAGCCTTCAACGCAGGAAAAGTCCTTGTTGCAGGCGTTCTGATCGATCTCGCGCTTGCGGCCCAGTTCGGTTTCCAGCGGCATCACCGCCAGGCAGTTGGACTTCTCGCCGCAGTCGCCACAGCCCTCGCACACGGCCGGGTTGATGAAGGCGCGCTTGGCCGGGTCTTCCAGCTTGCCGCGCTTGCGCCGACGACGCTTCTCGGTGGCGCAGGTCTGGTCATAGATGATCACCGAAACGCCTTTGAACTCACGCAGCTCGCGCTGCACGGCGTCTAGATCGCGACGGTGATGGAAGCTGGTGATCTGCGCAAAGGTCTCGCGGGTCGGGTATTTGTCCGGCTCGTCACTGACCAGCGCGATGCGTTTCACGCCTTCATCAGCGATCTGCCGACTGAGCTGATCGACCCGCAGTTCACCGTCGATGGGTTGGCCACCGGTCATCGCCACCGCATCGTTATAGAGAATCTTAAAGGTGATGTTCACCCCGGCGGCCACTGCGGCGCGTACCGCCAGACTGCCGGAGTGGAAGTAGGTGCCGTCGCCGAGGTTCTGGAACATGTGCGGCGTGTCAGTGAACGGCGCCTGGCCGATCCAGTTGACGCCCTCCCCGCCCATCTGGGTGAAGGTCTCGGTGCGGCGGTCCATCCACTGCACCATGTAGTGACAGCCAATGCCGGCCGAGGCGCGGCTGCCCTCCGGCACCTTGGTCGAGGTGTTGTGCGGGCAGCCGGAGCAGTAATGCGGCGTGCGCACAGTGTCATAGCTACGAGCGGCCAGCGCCTTTTCCTTCGCTGACAGAAACGCGAGCCGCGCCTGGATGCTGTCGCTGGTGTAGATCGGCGCGAGACGCTTGGCGATCACCCGGGCGATCATCGCCGGGGTCAGTTCGGAGAGGTTCGGCAGCAACGAAGTGCCGTGCTCATCGAACTCGCCGACCACCCGTGGGCGCTTGTCCAGCGGCCAGTTGTAGAGCTGCCCGGTGAGCTGGTCTTCGAGGATGCTGCGCTTTTCCTCGACCACCAGAATCTCGTCGAGACCCTGGGCAAATTCATGCACCGAGACCGGCTCCAGCGGCCAGCTCATGCCGACCTTCAATACGCGCAGGCCGACGGAGGCGCACAGCGCTTCGTCCAGCCCGAGGTCGTCCAGTGCCTGGCGAACATCGAGATAGGACTTTCCGGTGGTGATGATGCCCAGTCGCGGGTTCGGCGAATCGAGCATCACCTGGTTGAGGTTGTTGGCCCGGGCAAAGGCGCGCGCGGCGTAAATCTTGTACAGATTGAGGCGCTTTTCCTGCGCCAGCGGCGGGTCCGGCCAGCGGATATGCACGCCGTCTTCGGGCAGCTCGAAGTCATCGGGAATGCGGGTTTTCACGCGGAGCGGATCGACTTCGACCACCGCGGACGAATCGACATTTTCGGCGATGGTCTTAAGCGCCACCCAGCAACCGGAATAGCGCGAGAGCTCCCAGCCGATGATGCCGTAGTCGAGGATTTCTTGGACGTTGGACGGGTTGAGCACCGGGATCGAGGCGGCAATGAACGCGTGCTCGCTCTGGTGCGGCAATGTCGAGGATTTGCAGCCGTGGTCGTCACCGGCCAGCAGCAGTACGCCACCATGGGGCGAGACGCCAGCCGCGTTGCCGTGCTTGAAGACGTCACCGGAGCGGTCGACACCCGGCCCCTTGCCGTACCACATGGCGAACACGCCGTCGTACTTGGCACCGGGAAACAGGTTGGTCTGCTGACTGCCCCAGACCGCCGTCGCCGCCAGTTCCTCGTTGAGGCCCGGCTGGAAATGGATGGCGTGCTGCTTCAGGTAATCGCGCGCTTCCCAGAGGCTTTTGTCCAGCATGCCCAGCGGCGAGCCGCGGTAGCCGGAGATGAAGCAACCGGTGTTCAGGTTTTGGGCCTGGTCGCGTTGATGCTGCAGCATGGGCAGGCGGGTCAGCGCCTGGGTGCCGGTGAGGTACAGATGCCCGGTAGCGAGCCGGTACTTGTCATCCAGGCGGATCTCGGCCAATGACATGTGGCGCTCCTGTTTGTTTTTATCGGAGTCTGGACGGCTTCTTAAGCCATCCGCCTAACAAGGCTGTGGGAGCTGCACGGAAAGCTTTCCCACGCCAGCACACAGCAAGGGATCACCTCACCGTTGCGCGTTGGATAAGAGTTTGGCCGTGACGCCGAGCGATTTTCTTTCTACTTTTGCTGTGTAAGCGCACTCGCGTGCATGATCCATCCACTAACAACAACAAAAAGAGAACGAACATGCAGACCCCGCTGAGCAGCATCGACCGCAAGATTTTGCTGCTGCTGCAACACAACGCCGACCTGTCCGCTGCCGAGATCGCCGAAAAGGTCGAGCTGTCGCAATCGCCGTGCTGGCGCCGCATCAACCGCATGCAGGAAGAAGGGCTGATCGAACGCAAGGTCGCCCTGCTCAACCCGAAGAAGCTCGGGTTGAACATGACGGTGTTCGTCAACATCAAGCTGTCCGCCCACGGGCGCAGCAACCTCGACGAGTTCGAGCGCGCCGTCGTGGGTTATCCCGAGGTGCTGGAATGCCACACCATGGCCGGTGAGTCGGACTACCTGCTCAAGGTGGTGGCCAAGGACATCGACAGCTACGAGCGTTTTTTGCGCGATCAGCTGTTGCAGCGGCCGCACGTGCAGGAAGCGCACAGCCATATCGCTATGAGTGAAGTGAAGCGGACTACGGAGCTGCCGCTGGATTAGTGACGTGACGGCAAGCGAGCAACCGCTTCGCCCCCTGGGCGCCTCCGTGCAGCGCGCGCCGTTTCAAGGCTGGATTCGCTCATGACGACTCGCCCCGCTTCGAAGGCTTTTCCAACGTCGGCGCTAGGGTCTGTTGACGTTTCAGCGCACTCCGCGTTGCTGCGCAAAATGTCGCCAGGCAAGGCGCGGGACGCAGGGAATGGTCGCTCCCTTGCCAAGTCCCGCAACGCCGCATGGTGACATTTGCCGCGCAACCCGAAGAGCCGGGCGCGGACGCGCTGAAACGTCAACAGCCCCCAGGTTCATGCCTGAGAACCCGGCGGCAGAGCGCCAAAAAAACTAAAGCACACTCTCCGACTGTCGATAACTCAGCATCGCCTGTACCCAGGCACCCTCATCCAACACATCTCCCACCCCAATCCTATCGGCAGACCCGTCACTGCCGGGAGCTCATGCATGTTTGCCAATATCAGGATCGGTCAACGTATCGCGATCAGCTTTGTGCTGTTGCTGATAGTGACCGTTGCCACCCTCGCTTCCTTGTTTTTCATCCGCTTCGAGAGTGTTCTGGCCGATACCGAGCGCCGCGAACTTCGCAGCATCTTCGATAACATCAGCACTGCGATTGCTTCGGAAAGCCTCACCGCCGAGCGTCTCTCAGCGTTAGTGGCTAGCATTCCCGAGGTCCAGCAGGCCATGGCCGATAACGACCGTGAACGCCTCTCTGACCTGTTCGTGCCCGGCTACAAGAAGTTGGCAGGTGACTATGGTCTGAGCCAGTTTCAATTCCACAAAGCGCCTGCGACGTCATTCTTGCGGGTGCACAAGCCAGCTCAGTTTGGTGATGACCTCTCCGCGATCCGTCAGACCATTATCGAAACCAACGCCAAGCAGGCGCCCGTACGCGGGGTGGAGTCCGGGGTGGCCGGGCTGGGTATTCGCGGGCTGGTGCCGATCAGCCATCAGGGCCGCCATGTGGGCTCGGTAGAGTTCGGATTGTCCTTCGGCCAGGCATTCTTCGACGCGTTCAAGGCACGGTACAACGTCGATGTGGGCCTGACACTGCGCGACGAGAAAGGCAGCTTCATGCCTTTCGCCACCACATTCCAGAGTAGTGCGCTGGTCAGCGACAGCCAACGTGCACAAGCCTTTGCTGGGCAGGATGTTCTCTTCCGGACACAAGCCAGTGATCGGCCAGTAGCAGTACTTGTCTCAGCGGTGCATGACTTTTCCGGCAAACCCCTGGGTGTATTGGAAGTTGCCATGGATCGCACCCACTACGCCGATGCCCTCACGGATATGCGTGATACCGCGTTGATAGTGGCTGGCATTGCCATTGCCCTCGGCCTACTGATCGCTTCCCTTGTGGCACGCAGCATCGTGAGACCGATCCGCGTCGCGGTCGATGCCATGCGCGACATCGCGGCCGGTGAAGGGGATCTCACCCGCCGCCTGGAGGAGCACGGGCGCAACGAGGTAGCCGAGCTGGCCGGGGCCTTCAACCAGTTCGCCGAAAAAGTGCGTCGACTGGTCAGTGAGGTGGCCGGTTCCACCACTCAAGTGGCCGCCGCCGCCGAGGAAATGTCCGCGATCACTGACGAATTCAACCGTGACGTCGCGCAACAGCGCCACGAAATCGAGCAAGTGGCCACAGCCATGAACGAGATGACCGCCACCGTACAGGACGTCGCACGCAATGCCGCCCAAGCCGCCGAATCGGCACAACTGGCCGACCGTGAAGCCCAGCAAGGGCAGCAGCTGGTGCACCAGACGGTCAGCTCGATCGAGAGCGTCTCGGCCGAGGTAGAACGCACCGCCTCTGCCATCCAGCGGCTGGAGGCCGACAGTCAGAGCATCAGCGCCGTGCTGGAGGTCATCCGCGGGGTCGCCGAGCAGACCAACCTGCTGGCCTTGAACGCGGCCATCGAAGCTGCGAGGGCCGGCGAGCAAGGCCGCGGTTTTGCCGTGGTGGCAGACGAGGTTCGCACGCTCGCATCGCGTACCCAGCAATCGACCCTCGAGATTCAAAAGGTGATCGAACAGCTGCAAACCGGCGCGCAGAACGCTGCCGAGGTAATGCATCAAGGCAGGGCCCAGGTGGATTCCAGCGTGCTCCAGGCCCAGCAGGCTGGTGCGTCGCTGGTCAGCATCACCGGCGCGGTGACCCGCATCAGCGACATGAACATCCAGATCGCTAGCGCTGCCGAGCAGCAGAGCGCGGTGTCCGATGAAATCAGCCAGAACGTGGTGAACATTAACCAAGTGGCCGACCGGGTGACCGAATCAGCCGGTCAGACCGCGCAGGCCAGCAACCAGCTCGCCCATCTCGCGGCGGACCTGCAAACGTTGGTGGGGCAGTTCAAGCACTGATGGCTCGAGCTGGAAGCTGCGTGGATCGTGGCTTCCAGCTTCAGGGCTAGCTGTTCTCATGCAGCCAGCGCACACGGATTCAACAAGCGGATTCCCGACTTGCCGTTGGACTAGCCGCCCCGCTCAGATCTGGCGCGGCTGCGGACAAACATCGCCATGGGGTCGGCTGGCCCAACGCAGGGCCAGCGGCCCGAGCAACAGCAGCAGCCCCATCAGGGCGAAGGCGGCCCACCAACCCGACAGCTGATCGTCGCCCAGCGCGTCGAGCACCATGCCGAATAACAATGGCCCGAGGAACGCACCGGTAAAGCCGGTACAGGAATACAGCGCCATGGCCGCGCCCCGGTGGCTGGCCGGCGCCACCGCCACCAGCCCGGAGGTCAGCGCCGCCGAGTCCGCGGTCACCGTGACGCTATAGCAGAGGATCAAAATCAACAGCGCCCAGAATGGCAACGCCGCGCCGAGGCCGACAAGGCCAGCCAGCACGGCGGACAGCAGCATTACGGTCATCAGCCAGCGCTGCCGGCCGAAGCGAATCGCCATCTCGTTGCCAAGAATGCTGGCCGGCATCCCGATGAGTGTTGCCAGCATCGCCACCCAGGCTCCGCTCAGCCAGGTCGGCTGGCCCTGCCAGTCACCGGCGAACACGATGAAGGCGACCAGCCAGGCGCGAAAGGCGAACAGCTCAAGGTTGTGCATGGCATAGGCCAGGCAATAGGCGATGACGGGCCGTTCCATCAGCGGGGCCAAATCCAGCCAGTGCCGCGGCTCATGCAGGGCGACCGGCTTGGGCGGCAACCCGCGCCACACCATCACCCACGCAAGAAGCGCACAGCCCCCGCTGAGCAGCGCGGGGAGTTCCCAGCCGCCAAGCTTCGCCAGTTCGCCGGCAAGCAGAAAGGACAGCGCCGTGCCCAGCCCGAAGCTCGCGGTGTAGAACGCGATCGCACGCGACTGCGCCGGGCCCTCGATCCGTTCGGACAGGGCCTTGAGCCCGGGCATGTAGGTACCGGCCAGGCCAACGCCGGCCAGCACGCGCCAGAGCAGCGCCGACCAGAAGTCATCAGCCAACACGAAGCCAGCGCTGGCGAAGGCGGTCAACAGCATTGCCCAGAGGTAGATCAGCCGCGCATCGTGGCGATCGGTCAGCCCGGTCAGCACCGGCACCGCGAGCATGTAACCCAGAAAGAATCCGCCACCGATCCAGCCTGCTTCGGTGTTATCCAGCTGCCAGAGCACCTGAAACTCAGGCAGCAAAGCAGCAAAGAGTGCAAAGCCGGCCATACCCAGCGTTTCGGCGAGGCACATGACCAAGGTGAGGCGGCGAGCAGCGGGGCTTGCGTTGGAATCAGGCGGTGAAGCCTCGTTAGGGCTCATTTGGCATCCACCATCGCGGCGAAACTCAGGGACTGGCCGTCGCAGGCCATGCTGACGCCAGCCGGCAACGCGTCAGGGTTGTCCAGCAACCAAGTATCCAAATTGTGGCCGATATGGGTCAGCAGCGCCTGTTTCGGTTGCAGCTCGGCAATCACCGCCAGCGCCAGGGTCAGGTCGTTGTGATTCTGCGGTGCGGCTTGGGGCGGGCTCGAGCAGTCCAGCACCAGCAGGTCCAGCGGCCGCTGATGCAGTACGCTCAGGCTGGCATCCGGCACCCCCAGCGTGTCCGTGAGATAGGCGATGCGGCGTCCCTCTCCTTCGAACAGATAGCCCAGGGTCGGCTTGGAGTGGTTGAGCGGTAATGCCGTGACACCCAGCTCGCCCAGCGCACGATGCTCGAGCACTTCGAAGGGCTCTGAGAAATCCAGAATGCCCGGGTGCTTATAGAGATCGGCCAGGCCCTCAGGATCGCTCGGACCATGTACCGGAATGCGCAAGCCCAGCCCCCAGCGCAGGTGCAACAGCCCTTGCGCATGGTCGGCGTGGTAATGAGTCTGCAGGATCCCGCTGAGGCTGCCGGGCGTGAAACGCTCGGTGAGATCGGTCAGGCCGCTGTCGATCAACCAGCGCTGCGAGCCGCATTCGATCAAGGCGCAGCATGGCCCGCGGCGCCAGACCGGATCGAGCCGCGCGCGCTCGCAAGCCGCGCATTCGCAGTTGTACACCGGCACCAGGCGGGCATTGCCGCTGCCGAGGATGGTCAGGCGCATGCGCGGGCCTGGTCGATCAACTGAAGCAAACGCTGCACGGTCTGATCCAGCGGCCCGGAATTATCCAGTATCAGCGCCTCGCTCTGCTCCGCCGCCGAGCGAAATTGTTCGTTGCGGGTAAGCCGTGCCTCGATCTCTTCAATCGACTCACGCCCGCGCGCCAGCAGGCGCTGACGCAGCACAGGCAGCGCCACGGTAAGCAGTACCGCCTGCAGCTGCGGGTACCGCGCACGCGCCTCGCTCAGATAGCCGCGCGACCCGTTGACCAGCACATCCTCACCCGCCGCCAGCCACTCGTCGATCTGCTGGGGTATGCCGTAGTGCAAGCCGTTGGCGTGCCAGTTCAGCGCGAACGCACCGTTGCGGCGCAGCTGCTCGAATTCGGCTTCGGTCACCGCCAGGGCATCCTCCCCCGCGGCTTCCGCGGAGCGGGTGATGACGCGCCGCGCGATCCGACACCCGCGCGCCTGCAGCGGCTCGCGGGCAGCCAGCAGCAGGCTGTCCTTGCCGGCGCCGGAGGGGCCCATCAGATAGATCAATCGTCCCTTCATCAAAACACCCTTCTGCCTTGTCTCCATACCTGTCTGACCACTGGCAGGCCGTGCCTGTCGCTCGCGTGCAGCAGATCGGCGCGCAGACCGGGGCTGATCTCGCCACGATCATCGAGCCCCGCGGCCCGAGCCGGTGCCAGACTGACCGTGGCGATGGCTTTGGGCAAGTCATAGCCGTTGCCCAGCGCCGAGAGCATGAAAGCAGCCTGTAGCAAGCTCGCCGGGTAGTAATCGCTGGAAAGGATATCCAGCGCTCCGCGACGGGCCAGATCCGCCGCAGCAATGTTGCCCGAATGCGAGCCACCGCGAACGATGTTCGGGGCGCCCATCAGCACCTTGAGCCCGCGCGCATGGCTGGCCTCGGCCGCCTCGAAGGTAGTCGGAAATTCAGCGATGGCCATGCCGAAGCCGGCCGATTCCTCGACATGCGCAAGTGTCGCGTCATCGTGACTGGCCAGCGCCAAGCCACGAGCCTGGCAGATGTCGACGACGGCGCGGCGCTGGCGGTCGCTATGCTGCTGGGAATTGGCGATCTGCTGGTCACTGAACGCATCCATCTCCGCCTCGCTGAGGTGGTACTTGCCCATGTAGTACTCGCGGTATTTCTGCGCGTGGGCAAACTGGCGCTGGCCCGGCGAATGGTCCATCACCGATACCAGTTGCACCAGCGGCTGCTCCACCAGGTCGCGGAACAGGCTCAGCGCGTCCGGATGGCACACCTCGCAGCGCAGGTGCAGCCGGTGCTCGGCACGGGTGTCACCCGCCGCTTCGGCATGCGCGATGGCGTCAAGCATGGCCGGCAACTGCTGCATGCGCTTGCCGCGCGGGTTGATGTCGCCGATGGACAAGGCGTCGAACACCGTGGTGATGCCCGCAGCGACAATCTGCGCATCGTGGGTCAGCACCGCCGAGGCCGAGGGCCAGTCGACGCCGGGGCGCGGCGTCATGTGTTTTTCCAGATTGTCGGTGTGCAACTCGACCAGACCGGGCATCAGGTAGTCGCCACCCAGATCCTGTGCCTGGGGCAGCTGGCTGTTGCCTTCGTTGAGTTCGGCAATCAGCCCGTCACGGATCACCAGCGTGCCGTCGATCACCCGCCCAGCGGTAACGACGCGGGCGTTGGTCAGAATCAGTTCAGCAGGCATGGCGATGCTCCTCGGCAGTCATGTCCAGGTAGCGGTCGGCGACTGCTTCGCGGATCGCGCGGTCATGGAAGATGCCGATCAGCGCGGCCCCTGCGGCCTTGGCCTCACTGATCAGCTCCAGCACCACCCGACAGTTGGCCTCATCCAGCGAGGCGGTTGGCTCGTCCAATAGCAGCACGGGCCACTGCACCATGAAGCCGCGCGCCAGGTTCACACGCTGCTGCTCGCCGCCGGAAAAGGTCCCGGGTGCCAACTGCCAGAGGCGCTCGGGAATGTTCAGCCGGGTCAACAGGCTTTCGGCACGCAAACGCGCCTGCTCACGATCCCAGCCACGCGCCAGCGCCGGCGCCATGACCACCTCCAGACACGGCACGCGTGGAATCACCCGCAGAAACTGGCTGACATAGCCGAGGCTTTCGCGGCGCACTGCCAGCAGCTGTCGCGGCTCGGCGCCGACCAGCTCCAACGGCTCGCCGCGATGCTGCAGGCGGATGCTGCCCGTGGCCAGGTAGTTGCCGTACAGGCAACGCAGCAGCGTCGACTTGCCCGCGCCGGAGCGACCGTGCAGTACCAGGCATTCGCCTGGCGCGACAGCAAAGCTGACCGCTCGCAGCACATCGAGGGTCACGCCGTGCTGCTGATGAAGGGTGAAGGATTTGCGGAGGTCGCGGACCTCGATTGGGCTGCTCATGGGTAACCTCGCAACATAGAAAACGGCCTGAAGTCGGGCCTGCGTACCTGGTTCGCGAGCAAGCTCGCTCCTACGAAAGCGGAAACCTCCCAGCACTCGCGGCCGACATCGCCCTCCTGTAGGAGCCAGCTTGCTGGCGAAGCTTTTCGCGACGAACCGACCGCCATACGCGGCTTGGTTGTAAGCCCCCTCATGGCTGCAGCACCGACGAGACCAACAGCTGCGAGTAAGGGTGCTGCGGGTCATCGAGAATCTGATCGGTGAGGCCGGTTTCCACGACGCGGGAGCGGCGCATGACCATCAGCCGATCCGCCAGCAGCCTTGCCACTGCCAGGTCGTGGGTGACGATCACCACGGCCAGATCCAGCTCGTGCACCAACCCACGCAACAGGTCGAGCAGGCGCGCCTGAACGGATACATCAAGGCCGCCGGTGGGCTCGTCCATGAACACCAGGCGCGGACCGGACACCAGGTTGCGAGCGATCTGCAAACGTTGCTGCATGCCGCCGGAGAAGGTACGCGGCAGATCGTCAATGCGCGCCGGGTCGATCTCTACCTGGCTCAGCCAGTCCAGCCCAGCCTGACGCAGCTGGCCGTAATGCCGTTGCCCCTGGGCCATCAGCCGCTCGCCGATGTTGGCGCCGGCCGAAACGCCCATGCGCAGCCCGTCGCGCGGGTTCTGTTCGACAAAGCCCCACTCGGTGCGCAGCAGGCTACGGCGCTCCGCCTCGCTGGCGGCGTAGAGATCGAGCCAGGCACCGTCGCGGCCGCGATAGCTGACCGATCCCCGGTCGGGCGGGCAGCGTCCGGAGAGCAGGCTGAGCAGCGTGGATTTGCCGGAGCCGGACTCACCGACGATGCCCAGCACTTCACCAGGATAAAGATCAAAGTCGACGCCCTGGCAGCCGGTGTCCGGCCCGTACAGGCGCGTCAGCCCGCGGACGGACAGCAAGGGCTGATCAAGGCGGCTGGCGGGTTGTTGCAGTTCGAGCGCGGCGTTCATTCGGCGGCCTCCTGGGCGTCGCGGCGTTGCGTGCAGTAATCGGTATCCGAGCAGACGAAGCGCTTGGTTCCGGCGTCGTCGACAATGAGTTCGTCGAGGTAGGAACTGTCACTGCCGCAGAAGGCGCAGCATTGGCCCCACGCTTGGATGGCGAAGGGGTGATCCTCAAAATCCAGGCTGCGCACGTCCGTGTAGGGCGGCAACGCATAGAGGCGCTTTTCGCGGCCGGCGCCGAACAGCATCAGCGCCGGGCTCATGTTCAGTTTCGGATTGTCGAATTTCGGGATCGGTGACGGATCCATCACGTAGCGGCCGTCCACCGTTACCGGGTAGGCGTAGCTGGTGGCGATATGGCCGAAGGTGGCGATGTCTTCGTAGAGCTTGACGTGCATGACCCCATAATCGGCCAGCGCGTGCATGGTCCGGGTCTCGCTTTCCGACGGTTCGATGAAGCGCAGCGGCTCGGGGATCGGCACCTGATAGACCATGATCTGGTCGTTGCGCAGCGGCGTTTCCGGAATCCGATGGCGGGTCTGGATCACTGTCGCCTCGGGCGTGCGAGTGGTAGTGGCAACCCCCGCGGTGCGGGCGAAGAAGCGGCGGATCGACACCGCGTTGGTGGTGTCATCGGCGCCCTGATCAATCACTTTGAGTACGTCTTCGGCGCCCAGAATGGCGGCGGTCAGCTGCATGCCGCCGGTGCCCCAGCCGTAGGGCAACGGCATTTCGCGCCCGCCAAAAGGCACCTGATAACCGGGAATCGCCACGGCCTTGAGCAGCCCGCGGCGGATCATGCGTTTGGTTTGCTCGTCGAGGTAGGCGAAGTTGTAACCCTGCTCTGTCGCGCCGGGCTGACGGTCAATAACGGCCATATTCATGCGCGGCGCTCCTTGGCATCGGGCTCGGACTCGGTCGTGGCGGTCTCCTCGACCGGTGCGCGGCGCAGCTTGCGAATCAACTCCAGTTCCGACTGGAAATCGACGTAGTGCGGCAGCTTGAGGTGTGAGACGAAGCCACCGGCTTCGACGTTGTCGCAGTGCATCAGCACGAACTCTTCCTGCTGCGCCGGGCCTTGCACCGTCTCGCCATACTCGGCGCCGCGCAGCGCACGATCGACCAATGCCATGCCCATGGCCTTGCGCTCGGCGTAACCGAAGGCCAGCCCGTAGCCGCGGGTGAACTGCGGGTCGATGCCCTGCCCGCCGACGAACTGGTTGACCATCTCGCACTCGGTCACTTCGATATCGCCCAGCGGTACGGCGAAGCCCAACTCTGGCGGTTCCATCCAGACCTCGACATCGCCAATGCGGATTTCCCCGGCAAAGGGGTGATTGCGGCCATAACCGCGCTGGGTCGAATAGCCCAGCGCCAGCAGAAAACCTTCATCGCCACGGGCCAGCGCTTGTAGCCGTTGGGCGCGACCGCTGGGGAACTCCAGGGGTTCGCGGGTGATGTCCGGCACCGCCTGATCGTCGCCCCGCTCGGGCTTCATCAAGCCTTCCTTTGCGAGCAGATCGAGCACACGTGGACAGGCTGCAAGCTCGGCTTGAGGATCGAGTTCCGGACCGGGATGCTCGCCCTCGGCCAGCAGGCTGAAATCCAGCAGGCGATGGCTGTAATCGAAGGTCGGGCCGAGCAGCTGGCCGCCGGGCAAATCCTTGAAGGTGGCCGAGATGCGCCGGTTCGGACGCATCTGCGCGGTTTCAAGAGGGACGCTGGCGCCGAAGCGCGGCAACGTCGTGCGATAAGCGCGCAGCAGGAAGATCGCTTCGAGCAGATCGCCAGCCGCCTGCTTGATCGCCAGCGCCGCCAGCTCCTCATCGAACAGCGACCCTTCGGCCATCACCCGAGCCACCGCCAACGGCAGTTGCTGACGGATCTGCTTGACGCTCAACTCGGGCAAGGCGGTATCGCCGCGGCGCTTCTTCGCCAGCAGCCGGTGAGCATTATCGATGGCCTGCTCGCCACCTTTGACGGCTACGTACATCAGGCGACCTCCTCTATCGATGCGGCTATGCGGGTGCTGCGGGGCAAGCCGATCAGGGACTGGTCGGCGGCAAAAAACAGGTCCAGCCCGCGCGGGAAATCATTGCGAGCGGCGCGCTGCTGCCAGAACGCAGCCGGTACCGGCAGGCCCACCTCGCGCTGGCCGAAAATCCCTGGGCCGCTCCAACTCAACGCTGCGCCACCCTCGAGGGCATTGACCTGGACCAGCAACGTGCAGGACTGGTCGGGAAAGCGTTCACTGCCGGTGCAGAAACCGGACAGATCGACCAGCTCTTGAACACCGAGCAGCGCGAAATCAGCCGATTCGCGATCGGCCACGATCGGGCAGCCGCAATGAAACGCCAGGTTGGCACGCACCGTCGGCGTATCGAACGCAGGAGCCAGCCACAACCGCGTATCGCCATCGAGCAGGCTGAGGCACAGCGCGTAGCTCGCCGGGGCCAGAGGTTCAAGCGCCTGTACGGAGATCAGCGGCTGCGTCAGGCCAGGCTCGGCGAGCGCCTTGAGCGCGGTGCGAAACACGCGCTGGCTGTCGAGCACCTGATCGTCGAACGCCGGATGCAAAAGATCTGCGCTCATCAGTCTTCTCCTCTGACCAGTGTGAAAAATTCCACTTTGCTGCTGGCGGTTTCGGCGTCCTGCGCCGCGCGGCGTGCCGCCTGGATGGAGGCGAGCGGCGTGATGACTTGCGCCTGCCAATGCGCCTGATCGCGACCTTGCAAGTGCGCATCGGCCAGCGCGGCCAGTTCAGCGTGGCGCTTGTCGCGCCCGGCGACGTAGCTGTAGCCGGTCCGGCCATCGCCAAGCCGTACCACGCAACGGGTAACGGTCATTTCTCCGAGGTTGAACGCGGCACCCGTACCGCCCATGCGGCCGCGAACCAACGTCATGCCGATTTCCGGGGCGCGGACCAGCTGGTAGTTGATGTCCTTGAGCTCGGCCTCGTAGCGCGCCAGCTCATCGCCAGCACGGGCAAGCACGCCCATCCAGCGTTGGCGAGTGGCAATTTCTGGGGTCATGCGCGTCTCCATCAGGTGGCGACCTGGTACTGGAAGCAATCGGCGCGGCTGGTCGACAGCGACAGCTCCACCGGCCGCCCGGCCAGGTCATGTGAAAGGGTGAGTACGGTCAGCAGTGGCGCGTGGCGCGGCATCAGCAACTGGTCAGCCTCGTCCGACGTGGGCAGCCGGGCGCCGATCAGGCTGAAGGCGCGGTGCAGCGGCAGTTGACGTTCGGCCAGGTACTGGCGCAGCGACCCGCCGTTGTAGTCCTCCAGCAACGTCTGGTGACTGGCACAGAAGCGGTGTCGGATCAGGCTGACCGGTTGCTGGTCGAGCAGCCGCAAGGTATGCAGCTCCAGCAAGGTCGCACCCTCGCCCAGCTTCAGGTAGTCGGCCTCTTCCGATGTGGCCGAACGCAGCTGGCGTTGCAGCAGCCGCGCCTGGACACCGTGCCCCTGCGCCGAGAGTGACTCGCTGTAGGCACTGCCGGCCGCCAGCGGATAGATCAGCGGACGCGCCAGCACTCGTGTACTGCGGCCCTGTTGGCGCAGCACGCGGCCCTCGCTGACCAGCTCATCGATGGCGCGGCGCAGCGTATGCCGATTGACCGCAAACCGGGTCGCGAGCTGGACCTCGCCGGGCAACTGATCGCCGGGCTGCAAGTGGCGTAACTCCTCACGCAACTGAGCGGCCAGTTGCAGGTATCGCGGTTGAGGTTGTCTAGACAGGTGCATGGCTAAAAAAGGACGCACACGGCGCCGGTCTCCGGTCAGATGAAGAGTTTGCGCAGGCGCTGGGAGATGATGTCGATCACGCTGACCACCGCCACGATGACGATCAGCAGCGCGCAGGTCTGGCCGAACTGGAAGCCGCGAATGGCCTCCCAGAGAATTACGCCGATGCCGCCGGCGCCGACCATGCCCACCACCGTCGCCGAGCGCACGTTGGATTCGAAGCGATACAGCGCGTAGGAAATCCACAACGGCAGCACCTGTGGAATGACACCGAAGATGACCTCTTGCAGCGCGCTGGCACCGGTGGCGCGCACGCCTTCAACCGGGCCTGGCTCAATCGCTTCGACCGCTTCGGCGAAGAGCTTGGCAAGCACGCCGGTGGTGCCGACGAACAGCGCCAGTACGCCGGCGAAAGGCCCGAGGCCGACCGCAACGACGAAGAGCATCGCGAAGACCATTTCATTGATCGAGCGGCACGCGTCCATCAAGCGCCGGACCGGTTGGTAGACCCACCAGGGCACGATGTTATCGGCACAGAGAATGCCCAGCGGAATCGCGCAGAGGATGGCCAGTACCGTGCCCCAAAGGGCGATCTGCACGGTGACGATCATCTCCGTCAGGTACAGCTCCCAGTTGCTGAAATCCGGGGGAAAGAAGTCGGCGGCGAAGGTCGCCATGTTGCCGGCGTCACGGATCAACATAAGCGGGTTCATCTCGGCGCCCTGCCAGGACCAACCCAGCAGTGCGAGAAACAGTCCCCAGCCAACCAGCTTGAACCACGAGTGTTTCTGCGGCGCGGCAACTGGGGTATGCGCGGTTAGTGAAGTCATCGGATGCTCCGGCAAACAGAAGTCGGCCGCCGCTTGCGCGGCGGCCAGCGGATCAGCCAGCCGTAGCGGCGGCGGTTTTCTGCTCGATCTCGGCCATGCGCTGCTCGAGCGCGGCGAGCTGGGCGTCCAGTTCCTTCAATTGAGCCTGCTTGTCGCTGTCGTCCAGCTTGGCGTTGTTGGCGACTTCGCTACGCTTCTTGAACAGCTCCAACTGACGGATCGGCAGCAGCTGGTCATCATCCGAGGCGCGGAACTTGCCCCACTGCAGGTCAGCCAGCACCTCCATTTCGTCGGGCTTGTCGCCGTAGGTCATGAAGAACTCGCGAATGTCGGCTTTGGTCGCGTCCGGCAGGTTCTTGCGCCAGACCATTGGGTCAGCTGGAATCAGCGGCGAGGTCCAGATCACCTTGAGTTGCGCGGCCTTCTCCGGCGCGGTCAACTCCAGACGCTCCATGCCCTCGTTGTTGAAGGTGCCGACGTCTACCTGCTTGTTGGCGACCGACAACGCATTCACTTCGTGGCTGCCATTGAGCGAGCGCTTGAAGATCTTGTTGGCGTCTACCTTGTTCTTGGCGAACACGTAGTAGCCCGGCACCAGATAGCCCGAGGTCGAATTCGGATCGCCGTTGGCGAAGGTCAGCTTGCTGGCGTCCTTGAGCATGTCTTCGACGGAGTTGATGGGGCTGTCCTTGTGCGCCACCAGCAGGCTGTAGTAACCCTGCGCACCGTTGGACGCGACGGTCTGGGCGAAGATTTCGCCGCCGGCGCGGTCCACGGCTTCCATCGCCGACTTGTTGCCATACCAGGCCAGGTCGACCTTGTCGAAGCGCATGCCCTGGATGATGCCGGCGTAATCCGGCGCGAAGAAGGCATTGACCTTCATCCCGGTGCGCTCGCTCATGGCCGCGAGGAAGGGATCCCAGACGGCCCGCAGGTTCTGCGAGGATTCGGTGGAGATGATGCCGAAATTCAGTTCCTTGTCTTCCGCGTACGCGCTGCCCAGCAGCGAGCCGGTCAACAAGGCAGAGGCGGCCAGTACGCGGCCAATACGATTGAACATGGAAAAGCTCCTGTCATTGGATGACGGTGGGGTTGGCATGCGTGGCATCAGAAAATCGAGAAATCAGGCCCGCGCCAGGCTCAGCGTCCGCACCTGTTCAGGCACTGGAACGGCAGGTGTGCGGGTCTGATCGGAGAACAGCAGGCTGGCGTCGAGATCGGCGCCATAGAGATCGTTGAGAAGCCGCGAATCGAGGTCGGCACAGGCACCGTCGTAATGAATACGGCCGTCCTTCAAGGCCACCGCCCGCTGGCAATAACGCAGGGCGTAGTCGACCTGATGCAGCGTGACGACAACGGTCTTCCCGTCGAGGCGATTGATGTCCGCGAGGATGTCCATGACCTTGCGCGCGGACTCGGGGTCGAGCGAGGCGATCGGCTCATCGGCGAGTATCACTTCGGCCTGCTGCGTCAGCGCACGGGCGATGGCCACGCGCTGCTGCTGGCCACCGGAGAGCGTCGAAGCACGCTGTTCGGCACGATGCGCCAGCCCCACGCGGTCCAGGGCCGCCATTGCCTGTTGCTTCTGCTCGGCGCTGAACATGCCCAGCGAGCCGCGCCAGCGCGGCATACGCCCGAGAAAGCCCAGCAGCACGTTGTCCAGCACGCTGAGGCGATTGACCAGATTGAACTGCTGGAAGATGTAGCCGATGTCGGCACGCAACCGCCGCACGTCCGCGTTCAGACGTCCCGCCGACTGCACCTCGCGCCCCAGCACCTGAATATGGCCACCCGCGCGATCACCGCAGGCCAGCCCCGCGATGTGCCGCAGCAGCGTGGACTTGCCGGAACCGGATGCGCCGATCAGCGCCACCATCTCACCTGGCTGAACGGACAGCGCCAGGTCATGCAGGGCACGTTTGCCTGCGAAGGTCTTGTTCAGACTGTCGACACGGATCACCGCACTCATGGACCGACTCCCTCATCGAGAACGACGGCAACCGTTGGCGGCCGTCTGATGAGGCATGACCTTAGGCACGACCCATGTCGTTTCGGTGAAAGGACTGTGACCGTTCGATGACTTGTCTAAACAGGCGCAACGGACAAGCAGGCGCGTGCCGTCTCGCTCGCCGACCGGTGTCGGCCCGTCGTATCGGGACTAGTCCGGGATGCCGGTCACCTGATCGCCAACCTCGAGTCGGTGTTGACGAAACCAGCCCTGGTTCACTTCCAACGCGTAACGCGCGGACTCGCGCGAACAGCGGATCGTGGTGTCCAGCGGCTGCAGATCGAGGATATCGACGATGCGCCCCTGCTCGTCCATGAAGGCCGCCGAGAGCGGCAGCGGCGTGTCTTTCATCCACAGGCAGTGACGGCGGAAATCGCCGAAGCGAAACAGCATGCCGCGATCCGCCGCGAGCTCGGTGCGCTCCATCAGGCCGCGCGCGCGCTCGTCGGGAGAGCGGGCGTATTCAGCCTTGAGTGGCGTTGCGCCAACCTGCAGGTCGAGCAGCGGCTCACTGGCGTGAGCAGTGGCGAGCCCGGCCAGGGCAACGAGCGATGACAGCAAAGCGGTACGCATGGAACGGTCGACCTCGGAGTGGAGAACGCAGGCGGCTGCAAGCCGACGAAGCATACATCGACTGCCTTGCTAGGCATCGGGGGCGGGTTGTTCAGCTGCCACCTGATCGCTATCGCCGTAGCGCTTCTGACAACGCTCGCAATAAAAACTGCGGCGCTGGCTACGGCCCAGTGACTTGGCTTTGACGAAGGGAATCTTGCAGCGCGGGCAGGTCCTTTTGGTATGCGCCAACCAGTGCGCCTTGAGGGTGCCCTCGCGCTTCCACTGAAGGAAATCGAAGCTGTAGGTCCGTGCTTCGTTAACCAGCGCCCGCAACTTGGTCGCCGGCAGCTCGCCGACCAGTGACAGTGGATGGATGCGCGTGCGAAACAGCACTTCGTTCTTGATGATGTTGCCGGAGCCGGAAAACAGCGTTTGGTCCAGCAGTGCATCGCAGGCCAGCAGCCGGGGCCGTGCGCGCAGCTTCTTCAGTGCGGCACGGCTGTCCCAAGCGTCGCTCATCACATCGGCGCTCCAGTCATAGGCCTCATCCAGCGGGCCTTCGATGAACTGCACCGAGCAGCCGTAGAAATTCAGCTCGCCGTTGGCAAAGCCCAGGCTCAGGCGCGGCGCGGATTCCTTGCGCTCGTTGATCCGGTAACTGCCGAACAGCAGCAGATGGATACGCAGGGACACATCGTCCAGCTCGATCAGGAAGTGTTTGCCCCAACTGCGAAACGAACGCACCGTCTGGCCGACCAACCGTGATGTGTCGAGCTTGCTATTGCCCTCCGCGCGCTCGATGGTTTTGCCGGTGAATATGGCAGCTTCTTCGCGAAGGATGACGATAGATGGACCTTCAGGCATGGCGATATCGCTTCGGCTGGGGCGTTAACAATATCGACTAGGGGCGACTGAGATGGTGTCAGCCACCCGCTCGAGCAAGCCAAGGGACCGTCGAGACCTGCTGCGCTCAGGTGTCGGTAAGACGCTTCCAGCTGTCCGGAATACCACTCAATTTTGCAAGAGCCAGCTCGCTGGCGAAGCTTTTGCAACGGTATCCCATAGGATTCGCGAGCAAGCTCGCTCCTTCAAACAGGACCATGCCGCCTACCGGGGGCTAACGGAGCGGTCTACCAATTCAACTGCAGGCGACTCTCGAACCGGCGCCGCTCGCCGGTCAGCGGATCGGTAAATTCCAGCCCACGTGCCAGCAGCTTCAGCGGCTTCGAATAGTCATCCTGATCACGCCGGCCGCGCTCGATCAGCTCGGGATAGAAGGGGTCATTGCAGATACCGGCACCCAGCGTGGCCATCTGCAAGCGCAGTTGATGTTTGCGTCCGGTAACCGGATAGAGCGCGTAACGCCAAAGCTCGCCACGACGTTCGAGCACCTCGATGCGCGTCTCGCTGTTGGGTTCGCCGTCGCCGCGTTTCATCAGGAAGAACGGCTCGCCGTCGATCATGTGCAACCGCTCTACACGAGGAAATTCAAGGTCAGGCAGCGCCGGGCAGATCGCCTCATAACGCTTGTCGATACGGCGCTCGCGGAACAGCGCCTGGTAGCGACCGCGACTCTCGGGATTGGTCGAGAACAGCACCAGCCCAGCCGTCAGTCGGTCGATGCGATGGATCGGCACCAGATCGGGATTGCCCACACGCTTGCTCAGGCGCGCCAGCAGCGTCTCGTTGACGTATTCGCCAGCCGGCATCACCGGCAGAAAGTGGGGCTTGTCCGCCACCAGCAGGTGGTCGTCCAGATGCAGCACGGCTTCCTCGAACGGGATCGGCTTCTCGTCCGGCACCTCACGGAAGTAATAAACCTTTAAACCCACCTGATAAGGGTGGTCGAGCGCCAGTGGCTGCCCGTCCGCACCCAGCACGCGGCCGCGGGCGAAACGATCGAGCCAGGTCGCCCGGTCAATTGCCTGAAAATGCGCACATAGGCAGTCAAGCACAGTGGCCCAGTGACCTTGGGGCAGATGCAGGGTGCTGCGGGCGGCGGGAACGGGCATGGCGGCGATGCTGGAGGAAACGGCCGTTGATGATACCCGACTGAACGGCCCGCACCTCGCTGTCGATTTGCGCAAAAGCCAATCGACCATTGCTTGAATGCATCGGAATCCCGATGCGCGCCGCGCTACCGGAGGCCCGCAGTGACGAACCACTCGATCGTTTCCCGCCAGCAATGGCTGGCCGCTCACGCCGAACATCTGATCAAGGAAAAACAGGTCACCCATCAACGCGAGGCCCTGGCCGCCGCCCGTCGCGAATTGCCCTGGACGCTGGTGGAGAAGGACTACCGTTTTCAGGACGCACTGGGCACGGTGAGCCTGGACGACCTCTTCGAGGGCCGTAGCCAGCTGATCATCAAGCACTTCATGTTCGGCCCAGACTGGCAGGAAGGCTGTGTCGGCTGCTCGTTCGAGATGGACCATCTGCAGGGAACGCTGGTGCATCTGGCTAATCACGATGTCAGTGTCGTCGCGGTCTCGCGCGGGCCCTTCGCAGCCCTCGATGCCTTTCGCAGGCGCATGGCTGGAGCATTCGCTGGGTGTCTTCGGCGGGTAGTGATTTCAACCGTGACTTTCACGTGTCTTTCGATCCCGAGGACATCGTCGACGGCAAGGTCTTCCACAACTTCGCCTGGGAGCCCTTCGTCTGCGAAGAGCTATCGGGCTTTAGCGTGTTCTATCGCGACGAGGACGGGCGTATCTATCACACCTTTTCCGCCTATGGGCGTGGCGCCGAGGAGTTGCCGGGCAGCTATGTACTGCTGGACATGACCCCTAACGGGCGCAACGAAAACGGGCCGCGGTACAACTTGACCGACTGGGTGCGTCACCATGATCGCTACGGCAGTGCGGACACCGTAGATGCAACCGGCCGCGCCAATCGCAATGATTCGGCTACCAGCCAAGGCTGCTGTCATCAGGCAGAGACGCTGTCATCCGGCTGAAACCCGCGAACCCTGACGGCAGCGCCCGGTCCAGACTAATACACCAGGCGTACGGCAATCGTCGCCTGGGCTGCTTCCAGTCCAGACCAGGCGAAATCTCATGGCGATAACAGTTGGTGACTTCCTGATCGAACGCCTCTATCAATGGGGCGTTCGGCGCATTTACGGCTATCCGGGCGATGGCATCAACGGCGTGTTCGGCGCGCTCAATCGCGCCAATGAGAAGATCCGCTTCATCCAGGCGCGGCATGAGGAAATGGCTGCGTTCATGGCCTCGGCCGATGCCAAGTTCAACGGCGGGCTGGGCGTGTGCATCGCCACCTCCGGCCCAGGCGCAACGCATCTGCTAACAGGGTTGTACGACGCCCGCATGGACCACATGCCGGTACTGGCGATCGCTGGCCAGCAGGCCCGTACCGCCATGGGCGCGCACTACCAGCAGGAGGTCGATCTGGCCTCTATGTTCAAGGATGTCGCCGGCGCTTTCGTACAACAGGCCAGCACCCCGGCGCAGGTTCGCCATCTGGTCGACCGAGCGATACGCACGGCGCTGGGCCAGCGCACGGTCACGGCGATCATCCTGCCCAACGATTTACAGGAAATGGAATACAGCGACCCTCCGCGGAGCCACGGCGCGGTATTTTCCGGCATCGGGTACAGCCGTCCAAAGATGGTGCCCTACAACACAGACCTGATCCGTGCGGCCGAGGTGCTCAACGCCGGCAAGAAGGTCGCGATTCTGGTAGGCGCAGGCGCGCTGGACGCCACCGATGAAATCATCGCGGTGGCGCAGAAACTCGGGGCGGGCGTGGCCAAGGCGCTGCTGGGCAAGGCCGCGGTGCCGGATGACCTGCCATGGGTAACCGGTTCGATCGGCCTGCTCGGCACCGAACCGAGCTACAAGATGATGAATGAATGCGACACGCTGCTGATGGTGGGGTCGGGCTTCCCCTACTCCGAATTCCTCCCCGAGGAAGGCCAGGCCCGCGGCGTACAGGTCGACCTCAAGGCGGACATGCTCAGCATCCGCTATCCGATGGAAGTGAACCTGCAAGGGGACTCGGCGGAGACCTTGCGCGCCCTGCTGCCACTGTTGCTGCACAAGGCAGATCGCGAGTGGCGGGATCGCATCGAGAACTGGCGAGACGACTGGGACGACACGCTGGTCGAGCGCGCCATGGTCTCGGCCGAGCCGATCAATCCGCAGCGCGTGGCGCTTGAGCTCTCGCCGCGGTTGCCGGACATGAGCATCGTCACCAGCGATTCAGGCTCTTGCGCTAACTGGTACGCGCGCGACATTCACCTGCGTCGCGGCATGATGGGCTCGCTGTCCGGTGGGCTGGCCTCCATGGGGGCGGCAGTGCCCTACGCCATAGCAGCCAAGTTCTGCCATCCGGAGCGCACGGTGGTGGCGATGGTGGGCGACGGTGCAATGCAGATGAACAACATGGCCGAGCTGATCACGGTGGCCAAGTACTGGCAGGAATGGGAGAACCCGCAATGGATCTGCTGCGTATTCAACAATGAGGATCTGAATCAGGTGACCTGGGAGCAACGGGTCATGGAGGGCGATCCGAAGTTCGAAGCGTCGCAGAACATTCCCAACGTGCCCTACCACCGTTTTGCCGAATCCATCGGGCTGGTTGGCATCTATGTCGATCGTGAGGATCAGGTTGTTGCCGCCTGGGAGCAGGCCTTCGCCGCGGACCGGCCGGTCTTGATCGAATTCAAGACCGACCCCAACGTGCCGCCTTTACCGCCGCATCTGAAGATCGATCAGATCAAGAAGTACGCCACGACACTGCTGCAAGGCGACCCCGATCAGGCCGGTATTCTGGTGCAGTCAGCCAAGCAGATCTTCGCCAAGGTGATGCCGAATCGTAACAAAGACAAGGACTCGCAATAGTCAGAACCTGCAAGCCTTGGAGGGCTAGGCCGGATCAGGAATGAGCCGGCCCGCCCAGGCGGCAAAGAGGGCTTTGCCGCGCGGGATCAGCACACGATCAGTCTTCTTTATCGCGGGTCACTTCACCGGATTTACCGTCAATCTTGAACTCCCAGACCTTGCCGTCAGCCTTCATGCCTTCGCCTTCCCAGGAGTCACCATCGGCATCGATGGAGTGCAGCGTGGTGTAGCCGGCAGCCTTGGCTTTTTCCACGGCTTGCTCAAGAGTGATCCAGTCGGCGCCCGGCTGATCAGCCAGTGCTACGCCACTGGTAGTTCCCAACACAGCAACGGCAAGGGCAGCGGTCAATTTCTTGTGGTACATGATTGAATTCCTCGTGTTATCGGGACGAGCCACACCGTGGCCCTTGAAAATACGAGCTCAACGGTGGGTGATTGGTTCACTGCAACCGTCCGTGCCGGCGGCCTGTCTGTATCAACGCTTGTCGATGGAGACCAACGCAGCCTCATCCCCTTCGCTTTGGAAACCGATCTGCACCGCATCGCCCTTGGCCAACCCTTCCAGCTGTTCGCGACGGGCCTGAAATTCCATGGTCGAAGCCGGCCATTTCAACGCTGGCACCGGGCCGTGGGCGATGGTCACCACGCCTCGCTCACGATCGATTGCCTCAATCGTGCCGGTCGCGCGCATAACGGGTTCGGAGACCATTTCGGTGGCCGGGCCGGCATCGATATCCGGAGAATCTGAAGGGGCCGCAGGCTTGAGTAGATCCTGAGCGAGCGCAGCCGGGGCAAGCAGTACAAGACTGAGCGTGACGCAATAGAACGCTTTCATGACGGACCTCCTGGATCAGGTGGACGTACGCCGTATTGGACAATGCGGTCGCCCCTATTGCTCTGCCAGCCGGCTTTTCCGCGCATCGTCGCGTTCAGCTTCGCGTAAGCCATGCCCCATAACCTGTGAAGCGTCGAAACCCACACAGGAAAACGAAACCATGAAAACACTGACTACGCTGATCACTGCCGCCACCCTTACCCTTGGCGCCAACCTGGCCATGGCTCGTGACCTCGGCCCGGATGAGGCACTGAAATTGCGCGATGCAGGCACCATCCAATCGTTCGAGAAGCTCAACGAGGCGGCCATCGCCAAACACCCCGGGGCCACCGTCGAGGAAACCGAACTGGAAGAAGAATACGGTCGCCACATCTATCAGGTTGAATTGCGCGACGACAAAGGTGTGCAATGGGACCTAGAGCTCGACGCCAAGACCGGCGAAGTACTCAAGGACCATCAGGACGACTAATGCGACCCGCCACCCTTCTCACCCTTCCACTGGTTTTGCTGCTCGCCGCCACACCGGTGGCGAGCCGCGACCTCGATCAGGACGAAGCCTTGCGGCTGCGGCGTGACGGGCTGATTCAGCCCTTGGAAAGTGTGTTGCAGCAGGCCATGGCTCGCCACCCAGGCGCCCGATTGCTTGAGGCAGAACTGGAAGAAGAGGATGGCGTTTACGTTTACGAAATCGAATTGCTGACCGCCGACGGCGTCGCCCGCGAGCTGGAACTGGACGCGCGCGACGGCCGCCTGCTCAAGGACGAAGAAGACTGATGCGCCTGTTATTGGTCGAAGACAACGTACCGCTGGCCGATGAGCTGACCGCCAGCCTCGGCCGCCAGGGCTACGCCACCGATTGGCTGACCGATGGCCGCGACGCCGACTACCAGGGCAGCAGCGAACCCTATGACCTGATCGTTCTGGACCTCGGCCTGCCCGGCAAGCCGGGGCTTGAGGTGTTGCGCGCCTGGCGAGGGCGCGGCCTGGCCACGCCAGTGCTCATTCTGACCGCCCGCGATTCCTGGGCCGAGCGCATCGAAGGACTGAAAGCCGGTGCCGACGACTACCTGACCAAACCCTTCCACCCCGAAGAACTCCTGCTGCGTATTCAGGCGCTGCTGCGACGCGCCCATGGCGTCGCCAACCAGCCGTTGCTCGAGGTTGGCGGCGTGGCGCTGGACGAAGCACGCCAGCGCTGCCACAAGGATGGCCAGGCCATCGAACTGACCGCCGGCGAGTTTCGGCTGTTGCGCTATTTCATGCTGCACCCCGGCCAGCTGTTATCGAAAACCCAACTTGCGGAGCACCTGTATGACGGCGAAACCGAGCGCGACTCCAACGTCATCGAAGTGCACGTCAATCGCTTACGCGGCAAGCTCGGCCGCGAGCTGATCGAAACCCGTCGCGGCCAAGGTTATCGCTTCGGCGGCCGTTCTTGAAATCCATTCAGCGCAGCCTCAGCCTCGGCCTGATTTCCGGCCTGCTGCTGATCGGCCTGTTGCTCGTGCAGAGCAGCCTGTGGCTATTCGAGGCCGGCCTGCGCCGCAACCTCGCCATCGACCTGCGGGACGAGACCGAAGGCCTGCTCATTGCGGTGGTGCAGGGTCCAGAGGGGTTCAAGCTGGATACCAGCCGGCTCAGCCCACGTTATCAACGAGCATTTTCCGGTCACTACTTCCATATCGACCTGCCTGCGCGCAGCTGGCGGTCGCGCTCGCTGTGGGACGCCGAACCGGCTTGGCCCACCGACAATGGGCTGGCCGATGAACTGCTGGACGGTCCGCAGGATCAGCGGCTGTTGAGCTACCGCGCCGAATACCGTCGTGACGGCCAGGCCATCGTGATCAACGTGGCGCGCGATTACACGCCGATCCTGAAGAGCTTCGCTCAGGTTCGCCTCGGCGGCCTTGGGTTGGTCGGCTTGGCGCTGCTGGTGTTTCTGCTGCTGCAGCGCTACGCGGTCAAACGCGCCATGCGCCCGCTGGAGCGCGCGCGCCAGCAGATTGCACAGCTGCAGCAGGGCGAACGCCAGCAGCTGGACATCCAGGCGCCGATCGAGCTGCAACCGCTGGTGGAGCAGATCAATCATCTGCTGGCGCACACCGACGACACGCTGAAGCGGTCGCGGCATGCCCTCGGCAATCTTGGCCATGCATTGAAAACCCCGCTGGCGGTACTCGGCAGTCTCGTTCAGCACGAGGCGTTGACTGCCCACCCGCATCTGCAGACAAACCTTCGCGAACAGTTAGAACAGATCCAACAACGGGTGTCCCGCGAACTGGGCCGAGCCCGCCTGGCGGGTGACGTATTGCCTGGTGCCTATTTCGACTGCGCACAAGAGCTCGCGCCGCTCTTCGAAACACTGCAGATGATTCACCGCCGGGACCTTCAGTTGCGTTGGCATACGCATGAGCATTGCCGTCTGCCCTGGGACCGGGAAGACATGCTCGAGCTGCTCGGCAATCTGCTCGACAATGCCTGCAAGTTCGCGCGTTCAGAGGTGCTGCTGAGCATCGAACAATCGCCGGCGGGCTATCACATTCGAGTGGAAGATGACGGACCGGGTATCCCGGCCGAACGTCGCAACGCGGTGCTGGAGCGCGGCACACGGCTCGACGAGCGTGCCGAAGGGCATGGACTGGGGCTTGGCATCGTGCGGGATATTCTGGCCGCGTGGAACGGCCAGCTGATGCTCGAACAAAGCGCGCTCGGCGGCCTGTGCGCACGCGTTTACCTACCGAAGCAGAAACACCGGCAGGGATATCAAGAGTCGGGAAACAGCGAATGACGCGAGTGGGTTACTGGGTGCGGGCCAGTTCGTTGCGCATGTCCTCGAGCATGGTTTCGACCAACAAGCCGTTCTGTACCTGACGGCCAGAGACCATCCGAATGGCCTCGGTACCGTTGATGGGATAGCCGACGCGTACGACCAGGTAACCATCGTCTTGCGGCTCCACGCGGGTCTGATAGTCAGCGGGAAAATTGTCGGCCAGGTGTCGGGACAGGGTTTTCATGGGGGCCTCGTGGGTTATGTCTGAACCAAAGACCCTGCGAGGCACTAGGAGATTCCAGACCACTCGTCAGATGACCGTCCATCGACAACAAACTGTAACCTTGCAGGCCCCGCCCCGCCTCACTTTCGCTCGTGGCCACCGTAGGCCAGCCAGGCCAGAAAACCCATTCCAGCCATGGCCGTCGCCGAGAAAATCATTGCATTCAGTACCAGGCTCATCATCGTCATTCCTCGTTTCTGATCGCTTGATGTATGCCTTGAATATATGTAGCTTCACGCGACACGTCGAGCTAGCCGATAGTGGCGTGTAATGTTTTCCAGCACATGAGGCGGGTATGAAAAGGAAGCAATCGATCAGTCAGATCCGCTGGGATCTGGCCTTGCGGTATCGCCTGATCGAGACGATTGCCTGGTGGGAAGGCCGCCTCACTACGGGCCATCTGATGCAGAGTTTCGGCATCAGTCGCCAGCAAGCCTCAAAGGACATCAACACGTACCTGAACGACCATGCGCCCAAAAACCTTACATATGACCGGCACCTAAAGGGCTACAAGCCGAGCAATCACTTCGCGCCACTGTTCATCGACGGCAGCGCCAGCGCGTATCTGCACCTGCTGGACCAGAACCGCGACCGCGCGCCGCATATCGAAGGCCTGGCGCTGGCCTACGCGCACACCGAAGTGCTGCATATGCCCGACCGCAGCATCCGGCCGGAAGTGCTACGTCCGATACTGCGCGCCTGTCGCGAGGGGCTCAGGCTGGAAACCGAGTACGTATCGCTCGCCAATCCGGACGTGGAAATTCGCGTCATGGCGCCGCACACGCTGATATTCACCGGCACCCGTTGGCACGTGCGCGCTTACTGCGAGAAGAACCGCGGCTTCCGCGACTTCGTCCTGAGCCGCTTCCGCGGCGAGCCGGATCTGATGGATGAGAGCGCGAACCGCGTCGAGCAGGACGAGGCCTGGAACACGCCGGTCGAGGTGATCATCGAGCCTGATGTGCGGCTGACACAGGAGCAGAAGGCGATCATCGAAGCCGACTACGGCATGCAGGATGGCGAGCTGCGTATCGCCACCCGTGGCGCGCTGGTGCAGTACGTGTTGCAGCGCTATCAGATTGATCCGAATACGGTGCAGGCGAATGCGGCGGCGCAGCAGATTCAGGTGAGAAATCTGCAGGGGTTGAAGGGGTGGTTGTATTGATGAGGCCGCCACGTAGTCTCCGTAGGGGCGAATTTATTCGCCCGTCATCATCCGCCAGGCCCGTGGCGGGCGGAGCGCCTACAAGCCGGGCAACGCACTGGCCCGTCGCTTTTCGTAGGATCGGAGGGGGACGCCGGGTTCTTGCTCGCGAAGCTGTACTGGCGGGTGCATTTGCATACGACGCCGCGCTCTCCTCGGCCGGGACTACAGGTTGCGCCTTGCACGGCGGCTGGCTGGCTTTCGTTTCGCGGGGGCGCTCGATTGTGCGGGTTGGCGGAAGCATTGGTTTCGCCCTGCTGGGCGAGTCCCTTTTGGCAGTTGCCCCAAAAGGAACCAAAAGGTCTTGCCCCTGCATCCGGGTCTCGCTTCGCTCAACTCCCCTCATTCCATCCACACTCCGGGGGCCGGCGTACAAGGGCCATCCCTGGCCCTTTACGCCTCTCGCGGCATCCATGCCGCTCGCGTCCCTCCGCGCGGATTCCATTCGGCCTCCTGAAAAGGGCGTTTGGCGTCGTCTGGTGGTTCGTTCGCCAGGAAAGAAGCAAAGCGGGCTTGTTCGGCTATTCAAATACTTACAGGCAACTCGGACCCAACCCCCCTTCAGGAGGCCGAGCGTAGGCGCTGCGCAGGGGGACGCGAGGCATGGATGCCGAGCGAGGAGTGATGGGACATGGATGTCCCGTCGCGACGACCCCCGGAGCAGCTTCGTAGGGTGGAAAACTGCCAAGCATTTTCCACTGCGCTCGATACCACGATTGATACCGGACCTTGCCCATCAAAAGCGGTGGGTAAGCTTCGCGTTACCCACCCTACATATAGCCCTTACAACCGTTTCGTTGCACGCCCCATCAGATACCACCGGATCGCCCCTTTCAGGAGGCCGAGCGCAGGTGGCGTGGAAGGGGTTGAGCGGCATGGATGCCGCGAGAGCGGCGTTGGGCCATGGATGGCCCGTCGCCGCGGGCCCCTGGAACGTCACTGGAGCGAGGGAACCCCGGCGCAGCCGGGGCCGGATGCAGGGGCAAGCGTTTTTGCTTACTTTTTCCGCGTCTGGAAAAAGTGAGTCGCCCAGCAGGGCGAAACCAATGCCTCAGCCAACATCGGCAATCGGGCGCCCCCAACGAAGCGAAAGCCAAATAGCTTCGCGAGCAATGACTCGGGGCGCCACTCGCCCCAATAATCCTACCCTGAGTTCCATGCCCAGACGTTCGCATCCAGTCGCGCCCCGCTGCGACTCCAACGAAAAAAGCCCCCTCTTATGCGCCTGATCCACACCTCCGACTGGCACCTCGGCCAGACCCTGCACGGCCAGGACCGCGACTACGAACATGCGCAATTCCTCGCCTGGCTACTCGACCAGCTAACCGTCCACCAGCCGGACGCCCTGCTGATCGCCGGCGACATTTTCGACACCGTCAACCCGCCACTAAAAGCTCAAGAACGCCTCTACGACTTCATCGTCCGCGCCCACGAACAGCAGCCGCAGCTAGATATCGTGATGATCGCCGGCAACCACGATTCCGGCGGGCGCATCGAGCTGCCCGGGCCGTTGATGAGGCGCCTCAATGCCCACGCGATCGGCCGCATCAGCTGGATCGCCGAGAACCAGCTCGACCACAACCGTCTGCTGGTGCCGCTGCACAACGCGAAGGGTCAGGTGGCCGGATGGTGTCTCGCCCTGCCTTTCCTGCGCCCGGCCGAAGTCACCGGCGGCGAAGCGGGAGATGACTACATGCTCGGCATCCACCACGTGCACCAGCACCTGATCGCCGCCGCCGAAGCGCAGCGCCAGCCCGGCCAGGCACTGATCGCCATGAGCCACGCACACATGGCCGGTGGCGCAGTATCAGAGGACTCGGAGCGCAACATCGTCATCGGCAATGCCGAGGCGTTGCCGGCCAGCCTGTTTCCCGAGCCCATCGCCTACGTCGCGCTCGGCCATCTGCACAAGCCGCAGAAGGTCGCAGGACAGGAGCGCATCCGCTACAGCGGCTCGCCTTTGCCGCTGTCGTTTGGCGAGATCAATTACCCGCACCAGCTCCTGCTGGTCAGCTTCGACGGCGACAGGCTGGACACTATCGAGACTCTGCCCGTACCCCGCGCAGTGGAGATGATCCGCATCGGCCGCGCGCCGCTGGCCGAGGTCATCAGCCAGCTCGAAGCGCTTCCCCCGGTCGGCCTGTTCGCCGAGAACCTACCCTGGCTGGAAGTGCGCGTGCAGCTCGATGAGCCCATGCCCGACCTGCGCCAGCGCATCGAAACGGCGATCACAGGCAAGGCCTGCCGCCTGGTGCGAATCGCCAGCGAATACCGTGGCGTGCGGGGCGAGGCCGAATCCGAAGTGCTGCTTGGCCTTGACCAGATCACCCCGCAGGAACTCTTCGCCCGCGCATGGGAAACCCAGTTCGGCAATCCACCGGATGACCAGGCACTGGACGATTTCGCCAGCCTGCTGCAAGGCGTCGAATTCGCCGGTGAAGGAGACGCCCGATGAAGATCCTCGCCATCCGCCTGAAGAACCTCGCCTCGCTGGCCGGCGAGCAGGTCATCGATTTCACCGCCGAGCCGCTGGCCAGCGCGGGCTTGTTCGCCATCACCGGGCCAACCGGTGCCGGCAAAAGCACCATTCTCGACGCCCTGTGTCTGGCCTTGTTCGGCAGCACGCCACGGCTCGATGGCGCCTCGCTGCTGAGCAAAGTGCCCGACGGTAGCGACGAGATCGGCAGCGGTGACGAACGCAACCTGCTGCGCCGCGGCTGCGCCAGCGGCTATGCCGAAGTGGATTTCGTCGGCGTCGACAGCCACCGCTACCGCGCCCGCTGGGAGGTCAAGCGCGCCCGCGAGAAGATCGATGGGCGCCTGCAGGCAAGCAGCCAAAGCCTTCAGGATCTGGACAACGGCCAGCTGCTCGCCAGCGGCAAGAAGCGCGAGTTCAAGGAGCTGCTCGAAGCCAAGCTCGGCTTGACCCTGCCGCAATTCACCCGCGCCGTGCTGCTGGCGCAAAGCGAGTTTTCCGCGTTTCTCAAGGCCGACGACAATGACCGCGGTACCCTGCTGGAAAAGCTCACCGACACCGGCCTCTACAGCCGGCTCGGCCAGGCCGCCTTCGAGGCTGCCAAGCGTGCCCGCGAGACCCTCGCCGCCCTGCAACAGCAAGCCGGAGGCGTGCAGCCGCTGGAGCCGGAAGGGCGCCAGGCGCTGGAAGCCCAACACCAAACGCAGCTGGCCGAACTCAAGGCGCTGCAGCAGCGACTCGATATCCTGAAACAGCAAAGCCAGTGGCTGCAGGACCTGGCCCGCTTACAAAGCGAACGCGACAATGCCAGACAGCAGCTGAGCGATGCCGAGACCGAACAGCAGAAACTGGCCGACGCCCGCCGCATCCTCGGGCTGTTCGAACTCTTGGCACCGCAGCGGCATCGCTTCCTCCGCGAACTAGAACTGGCGCCGCTGCTGGCGAAGGTCGAGGAAAACCTGGCTCGACACGCCCGCGAGCACAGCGCGGTGCAGCAGCGGCTCGACGAGCTGGAGCAGCTCTGCAAGACCTCGACCGAGGCGTTGAAAACCGCCGAACAGGCAGTCAAGGCTGCCGAACCCCGACTGGCGCAGGCGCGCCGCGAAGAGGAACGCTTGAGCCACCTGGGCAATGACCTGAGTGACGCGCGCCAGCAAACCGAACACGCCGAAGCCGCGAGCAAAGCCGGCGAACAGACCCTCGCTCGACTGCGACAGCAACAAGAACAGGCCGCCACCCAACTGGCAGCGCTGACCGAAGGGCTTGCCCGCAGCACCGAATTGCAGCCATTGTGCGCCGCCTGGAATGGCTACCGGCCGCGCCTGCAGCAGGCCGTGCAAATCGAGGCGCGCCTGCAACAGGGCCGTCAGGAACTCCCCGCCCTGGAAACCGCGGCCAAGGCCGCCGAGGCTGCACAGGCGCAGGCACGCCAGGCGCTCGACGAACTGCAAACTGGGATTGGCGGCGCAACGGGCCTGGCCGAGCAGCTCGCGCAGCTCAACACGCAGCTCGACGCCTGGCGCAACGCCCAGCGCGAAGGAGAAACCCTACTCAGGATCTGGTCCCGCCATCAGCAGCTAACAGATCAGCAACAGACGTTACGCCACGAGCAGAACCGCCAGCAGCAGGAACTCAACGCGCTGACCCAAGCCGGCAAACTCGCTCGCAGCGAGCGGGACGACGCGGAAAAGGCGCTCAAGGTGGTGCAAGCCCTGCTGGATCGCCAGCGTCTGGCCCGCAGTGCCAATGTCGAGGCATTGCGCGCGGCGCTTGCCCCCGGCGAGCCTTGCAGCGTCTGCGGCAGCCTCGAGCATCCCTGGCATAACGGCAAGGCGCTGCTCGCCGCCCTCGACCAGGGCGACGAGCGCGAAGCCGAGCAGGCCCAGCTGCAACTCAAGCGCCACGACGAAAAACTCCAGACGCTCCGCGACCAGCACATCGCGCTGACCACGGGCATCAAACAGAACGCGCAGCGACACGCGGAAATCGCCGATGAGCTGGCGAAGCTGGAGCCGCAACTAACCGCCCTGCCCCTCTATGCCGAGCTGCTGAACGAGCCGGAAACAGAGCGCCACTCCTGGCTGGACACGAAACTCGCCACGCTCCAAACCGACATCACCACGGCCAACGCCCGCCAGCGCGAACTGCTGGCGTTGCAGCAGCGTAGCGAAACCCTGCAGCACGCTTGGCAAAGTGCACGCGACGCCTGCGTTCAGGCGAGCCAGGCCCTCACTGGCCAGCGCGACGCCATTGCCCGCGATGACGAACGACTGAACGAAGAGCTGGCCGAGTTCGGCAGTCTGCTGCCCGCCGCCCTGCTCACACGCTGGCGCGAGGCGCCAGCCGAAACCTTTATGCAGCTCGATAGCCAGGTCGAGGCCCGGCGCCAGAAGATCGACCAACAAACAGCGGTCGCGGAGGAGCAGCAACAGCGCCAGAGCGCACTGGAACGTGAGCAGCTGCAGCAACAGCATCGGCTCGACCAGCACAAGGCGTGCGCCGCCCGCCTCGCCGAGCTCGAAGCCCGCGAACTGGCCTGCCGCCAAAGCCTGCGTGAAAGCCTGGGTGAGCAAGCCAGCGCTGCGGCCTGGCAGCTGCAACTGGAGAACGCCATCCAGACCGCTCGCAAGCAACAAGCTGATATCGATCGGCAACTCAACGAAGCGCGCGTCGAGCTCGCCCGGCTTGCCAGCGAGCAGCAGAACTGCGTCGGGCGCCGCGACGAGCTCTTGGCCGAACGCAAGTCCCTTGGCGAAGAACTTGCCGCCTGGCGTTCCGCGCACCCCGATCTGGACGATGCGACCCTGACGCAGTTGCTGCAACTGGACGACGCCTTGCTCACCGAAGCCCGCGAACGCCTGCGTGCCAACACCGAACTGCTCGCCCGTAGCCGTGAACGGCTAGACGGCTGCACGCAACGGCTGGCCGCGCATCAGGCCGGGCAGCCCGACGCGCCGGATGGCGAAACGCTGAAGCGCCAGTACGCGGAACAGGAAATCAGCTGCAACGCAGCCGAGCAGCGCAGCGCCGAAACCCGCGCGGCGCTGCTCGACGACGACAGGCGCCGTAATCAAAGCCAGGCTTTGCTCACGCAGATCGCCGACGCCACTGCGGAAAGCCAGCGCTGGGGCCGCATTGCCGCGCTCATCGGCTCAAGTGACGGCGGTGCCTTCCGCAAGATCGCCCAGGCCTACAACCTCGACCTATTGGTGCAGCACGCCAACGTGCAACTGCGCCAGCTGGCCCGGCGTTATCGGCTCAAGCGCGGCGGCAGCCCGCTGGGGCTGTTGGTGATGGATACGGAGATGGGCGACGAGCTGCGCTCGGTGCATTCGCTGTCGGGGGGCGAGACCTTTCTCGTCTCGCTCGCGCTGGCACTGGGGCTGGCCTCGATGGCGTCGAGCAAGCTGAAGATCGAGTCGCTGTTCATTGATGAAGGCTTTGGCAGCCTCGATCCGGAATCCCTGCAGATCGCCATGGACGCGCTGGATTCGCTCCAGGCCCAGGGCCGCAAGGTCGCGGTGATTTCACACGTGGCGGAAATGCACGAGCGCATCCCGGTGCAGATCCAGGTGCAACGGCAGGGCAACGGTCAGAGTGTGTTGAGAATCACAAGCGGAGGCGGTTGAGCGGCCCGCTTCGTCCGCAGGCCGCTCCAACGACAATTTAAGGGCGTGACGTGGGAGCTCAACGCACCAACGGCAGCATGCCCTTGAGCACGCCGTCGCGACGCACGTAGTGGTGCCAGAGCGCGGCGGCTGCATGGCCCAGTACCAGCGCGAACAGCACGTACTGGCCAACCATATGAACGTCCTTCGCCACACCACGCACGTTGGAGGAGAACGGCAGCGGCCCGATCTCCACGAGCCAGAACAGATTGATCGGCTTGCTGCCGAACAGCAGCCCGGAGATGGGCATCATCAACAACATTAAATAGAGCAGACCATGCCCGGCCGTCGCAGCGAGCTGCTGCGAACGAGACTGCTGATGAGCAGCTATTGGCGGCGAAACCTTTCGCCCCCGATAACACAGGCGCAACAAGGTGAGCGCCAGCACCAAAACACCCAGCGACTTGTGCAGTGTGAACACGCCACCTTTGCCGCCAAGCAATGGCGCGAAGAGCTCGGCCCCAT
This sequence comes from Pseudomonas sp. DNDY-54, assembly GCF_019880365.1. Taxonomy (NCBI): domain Bacteria; kingdom Pseudomonadati; phylum Pseudomonadota; class Gammaproteobacteria; order Pseudomonadales; family Pseudomonadaceae; genus Pseudomonas; species Pseudomonas sp. DNDY-54. Next base: position 772,958 of record NZ_CP082271.1, on the reverse strand, counting down.
ATGGCAACGTAACGATCGTCAGCACCAACAGGGCGCTGAGCCAGTGAAATGCAATCTGTAGCGGGGTGAAACGTGCGGTTGTCATCCAGACCTCGTGGTATCAAGCGCCTCGCAGCGCGGAAAATCGCCGGCGATTCTCGCTCATATGGCGTCGATACCCAAGGCAGAGCGGTTTCTCGATGTAAACGGCGCTCGACGGTGGAACGCAGAACCGGCTAACGCCGCTTGTGACGGCGCGCCAGGTTCTGCAAAGAAGGAAGGTGAAACGGGCTCGCCGCTTGTGGCCGTGAGCCTGCTGCGACGACAGATCGTCGCAAGCGGGCCGCAGCATACGGACCCAAGCTTTCAGCAAACTGTCGAAGCTCAGAACCTCACTGCACCTGACACCATGCCTCTAAACCGCAACGCTACTGATCAACGGCGCGCCATGCATGAGCAGGGCTTCGTTCTCTTGCCGAAGGTAGTGCAATCGCAACAGATCGACGCCGTTCGTGCAGCGATTGACCGCCTGCAGCCCATTCATTGGGATTACCAAGGCTTGGTCGACGACCACTACAAGTGTGTGTTCAATCGCGATCCGTTCTGGCTGCCGTATCTCGACCTGCCGGGCGTCATTGAGCTGGCCGAAGCCTGCCTCGGTGGCGATTGCCATGTGATTGGGCAGACCGCCTGGCGCAGTCATCCCGGCTTCGTCGGCGGTGACCTGCATGCCGATTACCTGGCCATGGAATTACCGGAACGCTGGCTGGCCGAGCCGGGTTTCGAACTGCCGATGCAGGTCTGTACCGCGCACATCTACCTTGACCGGATCGATGCGGACCTGTGCCCCACGCGGGTGATACCCGGCAGCCACCGGGCCGGGCGCAAGCCGCGAGCCGGCGAAACCCGCTGGCAGGGGCGCGAGGCCGAACCGATCCTCTGTGAAGCCGGTGATGTGCTGATGTTTCGCAGCGATCTCTGGCACGCGGGCAGTCGCAACCGCACAGCGGACCGCAGCCGCTACCTGCTGCAGGTGCACTATGGTCGGCGCATGGTGGCGCAGAAGTTCTCACCCTACCTGCAGTGGCGCTTCAATCCCGCGGTGATAGCCGCCGCCACGCCGAGGCAGCGCCGCCTGCTTGGCGAGCATGAGGCGTCGGAGTACGACTGAGTATGGGATTGAGGTCACGCGTCGAACCAGGCCGGCCGAACCCCTGACACGCTTTTGCTTGGTGACCACGCTCAGCCAGCACCTGGCACACCCTCTGCATTCACATCGGTATCCGGCCGCAGCCTGCGGCTGGCCCAGCCGATGTCGAGAGGAACCACGATGATTTCCTGCCGCAGCCAAGTGACCCAGATGATCATATCCACCAAGGTGCGCAAAGGCCTGAAATGGCGCCAGGTGGCCGAATCCATCGGCATGTCGAAGGAATGGACTACCGCCGGCTGCCTCGGCCAGATGGCGTTCGACAAAGCCCAGGCAGAAACCCTCGGCACGCTGTTTGAGCTGTCGGACGAGGCCATCGCTTGGTTGCAGATCGTGCCCTATAAAGGTTCACTCGCTACGTCCGTGCCCAGCGATCCACTGATTTACCGGTGGTATGAGTTGGTCAATGTCTACGGGACTACCATCAAGGAGCTGATCCACGAGGAGTTCGGTGACGGCATCATGAGTGCCATCGACTTTTCCATGGGCATTGAGCGCCAGCCAGATCCCAAGGGCGATCGCGTCAACGTTGTCCTGTCTGGCAAGTTCCTGCCCTACAAGAGTTATTGATCAGCGGGTGCGAATTTCCCCTCTCGCCAAGCTCTCGACCCGGTTGCCCAGCGCGTCGGTTGCCTCGAGATCGGCCCCGCGCTCGCGCAACGCCTCGAGTAAGGCGTCGCGCTGGAACAGGGCGGCATACATGGCCGGCGTCTGACCGGCGTTATTGCGCTGGTCGGGATCGCACTCCGTCGCAAGCAGGCGCTTGGCGATGCGCAGCTCGCCTTTGAAAATCGCCCCCATCAGCGCGGTATTGCCGCGTTTGTCCTTGGCGCAGGCATTCGCACCGGCCGCAATCAATCGCTCAACGGTTTCCGGATGGCCGTTGTAGGCCGCCAGAATCAGAGCGGTGTAGCCCTTGTCGTCCGCGGTGTTCAGGTCGTAGCCGGCCTGAATGAATTCATCGAGGACTTCGTTATCGCCGAAGCGGGCGGCGTTGAACAGATAGTCGCGTAGCTGGCCATGGACCTGCTCGAACTCCGCCGGCGTTGCGCCCTGCGCTGACGCTGCGAAGGCATGCCCGCTACCGAGCAGCAAGGCCGCGACTAGGATGAAGCGTTTCATGTGTCGCTCCTGAAGGGAGGACCCGAGCGGCGCCCGGGTCAGTGGCCGCCGAGCTGACGGCGGCGGTTTACAGCGTCAATCCTTCAGCTTGGCGGCCAGCGTCTTGACACGTTCAAGGTCGGCGCTGGCAACCCGGGTCAGCCCTTCACCGTATTCGGCATCGGCTTTGTAGAAGTACGAGAGCAGGTGGTAGCGCGCGTCCTGGTCAGCCTTGGCCAGCTCGCCGCCCAGGGTGTTGATCAGATCCGTCTGCTCTTTCTTGCTGAACGAGCGATACAGCTCACCGGTCTGCTTGAAGTTCTGCTCACGGTAGATCGGCGCCTGCTGGGTAGTGCCGGTCAGCGCCGTCTTGCTGTACAGCCCGCGGGGCGTTTCTTCGCGGTTCTCGCGACGGCTAGGTTGGTAATTGACGCTGGTGGTGGTGTGGCCGCCGTTCAACTGGCCGTCCTGGTTGCCGTTGTTGACGTCGACTTTGGGACGGTTGATCGGCAGGCTCATGCCGTTGGCGCCGACGCGGTACATCTGGGTGTCGGCGTAGGAGAACAGGCGCCCTTGCAGCAAGCGATCCTCGGACGGCTCGATACCCGGCACCAGGTTGGCTGGCGCCATGGCGACCTGCTCGGTTTCCTGGAAAATGTTGTCCGGGTTCTTGTTCAGCACCATCTGGCCGATCTTGCGCTCCGGCACGTCAGGCCAGATCTTGGTGGCGTCCAGCGGATCGAAATCGAACTTCGCCAGATCCTGCGGCTTGAGCACCTGGATGTAGAGGTCCCACTTCGGGTAGTCGCCCTTGTCGATGGCGGTGATCAGGTCGCGCGACAGATGGCTGTAGTCCTTGCCCTGCATCGCCTCGTTCTCTTTTGGGTCGAGGTTCTTCAGGCCTTGCTGGCTTTTCCAGTGGAACTTGACGTAGTGCACCTGCCCCTCGTCATTCACCAGCTTGTAAGCGTGAACGCCGTTGCCGTCCATCATGCGGTAGCTCGCCGGCGTGCCCTGGTTGGAATACAGCAGGGTCAGGGTGCGCGTAGCTTCCGGGTGATGCGAGAGGAAGTCGAAGCGGCGAGTGTCGTCGTCCAGATTGGTACGCGGATCCGGCTTGAACGCGTGGACCATGTCCGGAAACTTGATCGCGTCGCGGATAAAGAAGGTCGGGAAGTTGTTGCCGACCAGATCCCAGTTACCGTCGGCGGTGTAGAACTTGGTGGCGAACCCGCGGGGGTCACGCAGGGTTTCCGGTGAATGCAGGCCGTGAACGACGGTCGAGAAGCGGACGAACACCGGGGTGGTCTCACCCTTTTCGAACACCTTGGCCAGCGACAAGTCAGAGATGTCGGCGGTCGCGGTGAACTCGCCGTGGGCACCGGTGCCGCGCGCATGCACGACGCGCTCGGGCACACGCTCGCGACCGAAGCGCTGAAGTTTTTGCAGCAGCTGGACATCTTGCAAGAGGGTCGCGCCGTTGGGGCCGGCGGTTTGCGAGTTCTGGTTGTTGCCAACCGGCGCACCGTTGTCGCGGGTAAGGGGTTCAGCTTGGGCCGACAGGGTCAACAAACTGGCGGACAGCACGCCAAACAGCATGCGGGCAGGCAAGGCGCCTGGCAGGTAACGATTCATTTAGTCGTCCTCTTCTCGTTTTGATTGCGCATCAAGCGCGAAAGAAGACTATGGGCAGGCGGCGGTCAGCCGAAATTGAATAAGCGAAGCGGCGCGATAGGCAAATACTGGTTGTTTCGGGTTCTGCGACAGTCCACCCGTACCGGCACCTGCCCGAGCTGCGATGGGCCAGGCGCGGTGCCGCGCATGGCGAACATCGGACCTGAATTACGGGGTACCGGGCTGATTCGCCAGCATGTCAGCCGATGACAGCTGCGTGAGATAGGCTGCCAGCGACTCGATGTCTGCATCGGTCAGCTTGCCCGCAATGCCGATCATCACCGAGCCGGCACGGCTCGGATCATTGCTGCGAAAGCGCGTAAGGGCTTTGCGGATGTACTCGTCGGGCTGGCCGGCCAGGCGCGGCATCGTCTCCATCCCTTGTGCGCGGTCGCCGTGACAGGCTATGCAAGTGCCCTGGAATACCGACGCGCCACGCTGCACCAGCGCCGGGTCTGCGGGGCGCCCTGCGGTCGCAACCTTCTGTTGGCTGAAGTAGACGGCGATATTGACGCGATCTTCTAGCGTCAGGCTCTTCGCCAGTTTCGACATGACGAAGTCTATGCGCTCGCCACTGGCAAACTTCTCAAACGACTGGAAGAGGTAGACGGGGTTTTGCGACGCCAGATTGGGAATATGAGGGCGTTTGCTGTTGCCGTTCTCGCCATGGCAGTACCCGCAAAACACTGCACGCTCCTGACCCGCTGCGTAAGCCTGTGCTTGCCGGGCAGCATCACCCATCAGATAGCTGAAGCGCTCGATCGCCTCCTCCTTCGCATTCGCAAATGGAACAAGGCAAGTGAAGATCAGGGGAATGAGTAGGCGCATGGTGGGGTCCGGCACAGGTTGATTGGCACGTGGCAGGCCGGACTATAAGGACAACGACAACGGTGATACTGGCGCAAATCAATAAACCGTCAGACTGCACGGAAGGCGAGCGCAAGGCGCGAATTTGTCAGCAATTTCTCCAGCGAACGCCGCGCCACAAGATTCGCTGCGAATGGAACGGCTCCGCTATCGGCAATGCGCAGCGTCTATGCTGCCGATTAACGCTGCGCGTTATTGCCGCATTGACTCGCCGAAAACAAAAATGCAGGCAATACATGACTAGCGCACACAGCCGCTTCGTATTCGACTAAAGTAGCGGCCCTTTTCGCCAGCACGAGCCGCGCAACATGTTAGATGCACATGCCGAACTGACCATGACCGTCCTGATGACACCGGACAAGGCCAACTTTTCGGGCAACGTACATGGCGGCACCCTGCTGAAATACCTCGACGAAGTGGCTTACGCCTGCGCCAGCCGATATGCCGGACAGTACGTTGTCACGCTGTCCGTCGATCAGGTCAACTTCCGCCAGCCGGTGCACGTTGGGGAGCTGGTGACCTTTCTCGCCGCCGTCAACTATGTCGGCACCACGTCCATGGAAATCGGCATCAAGGTCATCACCGAAGACATCCGGCAGAAAACCGTGCGCCACACCAACAGCTGCTTTTTTACCATGGTCGCCGTTGGTGAAGACGGCCGGCCCGCCGCGGTGCCCCCGCTCAAACCGTCCACGCCCGACCAGAAACGCCGCTTCGTCCAGGCGCAGCAGCGCCGGCAAATTCGTCGTGAACTGGAAGAACGTTACCGCGCGCTGAAAGACGACTACTGATAGCCGCACCTGACGCTCACGGTTGCCGAGGCGGGCCACGATCCACCCTCTGCGCGCAGAGCCGTGACTATTCGGCATGGCCTCGCGCCTCTCCCGTAAAAACCCTATACAATTCGCGGCTTTTCGCATTCCCCAACCGAGGATTTTGCCGTGAGCGCTCTGCCACCCTGCCCTAAATGCAACTCCGAATACACCTACGAAGATGGCCAGATGCTGGTCTGCCCGGAGTGTGGCCACGAGTGGCAGGCCAACGCCGCCGAGCAATCCGGCGATGACGCCAAGGTGATCAAGGATTCGGTCGGCAACCAGCTGCAGGACGGCGATACCGTCACCGTAATCAAGGACCTGAAGGTCAAGGGTTCATCGCTGGTCGTTAAGGTCGGCACCAAGGTCAAGAACATCCGCCTGTGCGACGGCGACCATGACATCGACTGCAAAATCGACGGCATCGGTGCGATGAAGCTGAAGTCGGAGTTTGTCAGGAAGGTCTGATTCGGCGGTGCCCGTAGGGTGGATCGCGCTTCACCGATCCACCGAGCGAACTCACGTGGATGTAAAAAGCAACATTCGCCCTACGACTCTGCGCGATCAATGGTCAGCGATAAAAAGCGGAAATCGATTCGCCAGAACGTCTGAACCAACGCCCGCCATACAGCCGTAGGGTGGATCGTGCTTCATCGATCCGCCAAGCGGAGTCACGGTGGATGTAAAAAGCGACATCCACCCTACGACTCTGCGAGACCGATGGGTCGGCAACTTAAAGCAGAAATCGGATTTCACCAGAACGATCTGCGTAACGCTCGCCATACAGCCGCAGGGTGGATCGCGCATCATCGATCCACCCTGCGAACTCACGGTGGATGTAAAAAGCGACATCCACCCTACGGTCCTGCGAGATCAAAAGTCCCTACGGTCCGACAGAGGCTGATCTGCTGGCAATCAGCTCTCGATTACCCCGATCGTTTGCGAAAATACCCAGATCAAGGCGTCAGGTAGGATGATCGAGTCAACCCCAACCGCAACGCATCGATGTACTGCGTGCGCTCCTTCGCGCTGAGCCGCGCGCTCGACACCTTGTCGCGGTAGTAGGTCATCAGCTCCTCGGGCGACAAGTGCACGTAGCGCAACATGTCCTCGATGGTGTCGTGGGTCTCGATGCCGGCGTGGTAGAAACTGCCGTCCTCGCGCTGATAGACGTTTACCGAATCGGTGTCGCCGAACAGGTTGTGCATATCGCCGAGGATTTCCTGATAGGCGCCAACCAGGAACACGCCGAGGAAGTACTCCTCACCCGCCTGAATATCGTGTACCGGCATGCTGTTCTCGATGCTTTGCTCGTCGACGTAATGCTTGATCTTGCCATCGGAATCGCAGGTCAGATCCTGCAGCACGGCGCGGCGCACCGGCTCTTCAGTCAAACGATGCAACGGCACGATCGGCAGAATCTGGTCGATCGCCCAGGTGTCCGGCAGGCTCTGGAATACAGAGAAATTGCAGATGTACTTATCGGCGAGCTTGTCGTTCAACTCGTCGAGCACAGCACGATGCGAACGCTGGCGGGCCTTGAGCTGATTGTAGAGACGGCGGCAGATGGCAAAGTAGCTCTGCTCCGCCAGCGCTTTCTGCGCCAGGCTCAGCTTGCCCGACGCATACTGTGCCGCAGCCTCGCTCATGTAGTGCGTCGCGCGCCAATAAGTCTCGGTGACCATTTCTGGATCGGTCGGGCCGAGCAGATCGGCGAGCGCTTGGACGATATCGGGCAGCTCATCGTAATTCTCGATGGTCGGCGCTTCGTCGTTGTGGCGCTCGAAATCGGTCACCTGCATAACCAGCACCGCATGATGCGCAGTCATGGCGCGGCCACTCTCGGAGAAGATGTGTGGGTGCGGCAACTCCTGCCGGTCGCAGAACTCCTTGAGCATGCCCACCACCGTGCCAGCGTACTCGTCGATGTCATAGTTGATCGAACTGGCATTGCGCGAATGGGTGCCGTCGTAGTCGACCCCCAAGCCGCCGCCAACGTCGATATGGTCGACCGGCAGCCCCAGCGCACGTAGCTCGGCGTAATAACGGATGGCTTCGCGGAAGCCATCGCGGTAGTCAGCCAGGTTGGCGATCTGCGAGCCCATGTGGAAGTGCAGCAAGCGAACACCCTGATCGACGCCCGCCGCGCGGAAGCGGTCGATAACCGTTAACAGCTGAGCGGCGGACAGGCCGAACTTGGACTTCTCACCACCGGTATCCGCCCATTTGCTCGACGCCAGCGAAGACAGCCGCACACGCAAACCAACCTGCGGGAGGATCTTCAGCTCGGCAGCCTCCTCGATCACTAGGCCGACTTCCGACATCTTTTCGATGACGATGAACACGTTATGGCCGAGCTTCTGCCCCATCAGCGCCAGGCGGATGAACTCCCGATCCTTGTAGCCATTGCAGACGATGGTGCCGCCCTTTGGCGCCAGCGCCAGCACGGCCATCAGTTCGGGCTTGGAGCCCGCCTCCAGACCGATGGAGACGTTCTGCGTAGCGATGATGTTCTCGATCACCGCCTCTTGCTGATTGACCTTGATCGGGTACAGCGCGGTGTACTTGCTCTGGTATTCGAGGCGCTCGATATTGGCATCGAACGCGCCGGTCAAACGACGCACGCGGTCCTGCAGAATATCGGGAAAGCGCACCAACAACGGGAGGGTCAAACCGGCATCGCGCAACTGCTCGATCAGCCCCGTAAATTCGATAGCCTCGCCGCTGGGACCTTGCGGGCGCACTTCGACATGTCCTTCATCGCTGATCGAAAAGTAGCCTGCGCCCCAGTGCCGGATACCATAGACGCTACGGCTGTCTGCTGCGGTCCACTGGCTGCCGTCATCTTTGCGTGTGCGTCGTACGGGCATCTAAGCCTCCTGAAAATGGGGTGACTGCTGTCAAGCGTAGCGCGACAGCAGAGCTATCCGTCTTGGACAGCCCGTGTGCTAGGAAATAAGCGCGAACGGCTAATAAAAAGTAGGGACTCAACCGCCGGATTTCTTGGCTTTGAAACCACGCTTGGTCAGCTCATCGATCAGCAGCTGAACATGCTCACCCTGGATCTCGATCACGCCCTCCTTGAGCGCGCCGCCGGTACCGCAGCGACGCTTAAGCGCACTGGCAAGCTCTTTAAGCTCGGCTTCAGCCAAAGGGACGCCAGTAACGGTCGTCACCGTCTTGCCGCCGCGGCCCTTACTCTCACGCCGCACGCGTGCAATGCCGTCGCCTTCCGGAATGGCGGACTGCTTACAGATGCAGGCGTCCAACGGCTGGCTACAGTCGGGGCAGTGCCGTCCACTTTCGGTGGAAAACACCAGCCCACCAAGGCCTGAAAAGGAAGTGGTTTTCTTGGCCACACGAACCTCTAGAGCGAAGAAATCGGCGCGGCTAGGCCGAGCGCCACAAAGCCGGGCAATTTAACAGCAAAAACGGATCATACGTAGACCCCGATAGCCGCCCTTCTGACTAACACCCGGCTGATGCCTCCGCTCCGAACCCTGGCGCGCGGAACACTGATTTGTTGCCGGAGGGCCGCACGCCGGGCACGCGCACGTCTAGCTCCGAGAAGCGGAACGCTGCGAGACCATTCCGACAAAAACGCTAACGGCGGCGCAAAGCGATCGCAGCCAACCCGCCGTCTCGGCGAATCCTAAACGTAGCTCTGACGTCGCGAAAGCTGTTGTTGAAGCCAAGGCCGCGTCACCCCAACCCTCATAGCCAACGTCAGAGTCGTCTGGCCGGCGCGTATGGGGCGGGTTCAATGATCGGCGCTTGGCCTGTCATCAGATCGGTCAACAACTGACACGACGCGGGGGCCAGCACCAGGCCGTTACGGAAATGGCCACAATTCAACCAGAGCCCGTCATGACCAGGCACCGGGCCAATGTAGGGGATGCCTTCCGGCGAGGCGGGCCGCAGCCCCGCCCAGTGCTTGACCACCTCGGCATTGGCTAGGGCGGGCAGCAACTCGGCGGCGGTCGATCTCAGGCTTTCCAGCGCATCGTTGGTTGGGGTCTTGTCGAAACCAACGTCCTCAAGGGTACTACCCACAAGAATATGGCCATCGCGCCGTGGGATCGCATAGCGCCGCTTGGCCAGCACCATACTCGGCAGGAAATCCTCTGCACATTTAAACAGAATCATCTGGCCCTTCATGGGCTTTACGGGCAGCTCGAGTCCGAGGGTCGCTAGCAACTTGCCACTCCAGGCGCCCGCGGCCAGTACGACTTGATCCGCGCGCATCTCGCCCTGCGACGTTTGCACGCCGACAACCCGCTGCCCATCACGAACGAAGCCTGTCACAGCGCAATGCTCCAAGATCCTAACGTTCGGCATCTTGGCCAGCGCGGCACGAAGCGCCTGCAACAAGCGCGGGTTTCGTACGTTAGCCACGCCCGGTAGATAGATCGCACGAGAGAAACTGTCGCCCAGTGACGGCACTGCGGTATGCACCGCCTCGATGTTGACCCGACGAATCGGCCGCTCTTCTCGTTCCGCCCACGCTAGGGCCTGCTCTTCGTCCTCAAGATCCAGCCAGTACAATCCCGTTTCGTAAACCTCCGGATCGACACTGGTTTGCTCTCGCAAGCGCTCGCCCAACTGCGGATAAAAATCCTGCGACCAATGTGCCAGTGCTGTAATCGCCGGGCTGTAACGCCAAGGATAGAGAGGAGAAACGATTCCGCCCCCGGCCCAGGAGGCTTCGGTGCCCGTTTCGCCTGACTCTAGCAGGACGACTTCCTGCTCCGACCTTGCGAGGAAAAAAGCCGATAGCAGCCCTATGATTCCGCCGCCGATAACGATAGTTTCTTGGTTCACAGCTATCTCCCGAGCCTGACTCACAATTTCGACCACTGCTACTTGACTTGCAGGCAACCGCACTTACAACTGGTCCTGCCGGAATGCCTGCGGGCATCACACGAGCCGGAAAACGAACAAAACCATAGCTGCGCCAGGACGGCGCAAAATCATACTTGCAAAAGGACTTGCACCATGCCGAATCGAGATCAAGGCTTCACGCTAATTGAGCTGCTGATTACCCTATCGATCCTCACCGTCGTCATCTCCATGGCTGTCCCGGCGATGGCCGACCTCATCGCTCGTAGCCGCCAGCAGGCCCTGCTCACCCATATCCAGAACACCATTCAAAAGGCCCGCGCGAAAGCGGTACTTCATCGCCAGACAATTCTCATCTGTGGTACCAGCGATACAACCAACTGCATCAGCGACTGGCGCAACGGCTGGCTGACCCAAACGGAAACGACCGGACAGGTACTCGATGTAACTCAGTTATCCACTGCCGACGAGTTACGCTGGAGTGGCTTCGGCGATCAGCGGATACGGTTCTACGAAAACGGTACCAGCCCTTGGAGCAATGGCCGTTTCTACCAGTGCTACAAACAGCGAGTCGCCTGGCAACTCATCCTCAGCCGCCAGGGCCGGCTGCGGCAAGGCACTGCGGCAGACAACGCAAGCAAAGCCTCGCTGTGCACACCCTGATAAAACAGTGGCAAGACATCAAAGCATGGCCCCGATCACGCCGAAGCTCGCGCACAAGCCTGATAATCGCGCCGACAGCCGGTCATCGCGACAAACGCACCGGCTATCCCGGCATAACGGACAAAACACCCAAGCCGAATCATTATCCGCTCAAGAATTCAAACGGAGCGCACCATGTCACGCCGCAGCGACATGCATGGATTCACCCTGATCGAGCTGATGATCGTACTTGCCCTACTGGCCATCGCAGCCGGTATCGCAATGCCCAACTTCGCCCGCCTGGTCGCAAACAATCAGATTGAAGCTCAAGCGCAGACGCTCAACAGCCTGCTGCAGTTCGCCCGCTCACAAGCCGTGGTGCGACGCACCTCCATCAGCCTGAGCAATACTGCCAATGACTGGTTCGTGGCCACTGCCGAGGACGACACCGTGCTACGCCAGGAGGCTTTCAACCCGGACCACGCGAGTATTTCCACGGATCTGACTCCCCCCATCGAAGTTGCCTTTACTGCGAACGGCTCAGCCCAATCCGCACGCTTCATCGTATGCCGCGACGACAACCCGGCTTTCGCCTACCTGATTACCGTTCAACCCAGCGGCAATACACGCCTGATGCCTCGGGGCAAGGATGCAGACGGCACTGATCTGCAGGACTGCAAGCCATGAAAAAACGCTTCCATAACCGAGGCTTCAGCCTCATCGAAGTGCTGGTTACTCTGGTGCTTCTGACCATAGGCATGCTTGCACTGGTGGCCATGCAGGGTCGGGGCATTCAATTCACCTCGGATTCGGTAGCACGCAACAATGGAATCATGCTTGCAACTGAAGTCCTAGAAACGATGCGCGCCAATCCCGGCGCACGTGATGAGTACCTGATAGAAAAACTCCAAGCCGACGGAGAGTGCTCAGGAGAAGCCGTGGAAGTGTCCGACGTTACCGAACAGATGGCATGTTGGAGCGAGAAGGCGCGCGCACTTATGCCTGGCGCCAATGGCGATGGAGCTGAGGCAATTGCCGTACGCAACAATTTCTACATATGCCGCTCGGTGGAACTCCAAGAATGCATAACCAACGACGGCTCGGCCATCGAGGTTCAGATTGCCTGGCGCTCCAATGGCGAACGCTGCCGAGAGGAAGAAGGCGAGGGCGACGCCGACCCATTTATTTGCACCTTGCGCCTGCGCGGAGAGCTCTGACCATGCACAAGCAACGTGGCCTTTCGATCATTGAAATGATGGTCGCTCTGCTGATAAGCAGCTTTCTGATTATCGGCATTACGCAGGTCTACCTCGACAACCGTGAGAACACACTGTTTCAGCAAAGCCAGGGACAAAATATCGATAATGCCCGCTTCTCCATTCTGCTGTTGGAGCAGACGCTGGCGAAGGCGGGATATCGGCGCGCGCCTGATGAAATCATGGCGACAGCATTTCCCAGTGACAGTATCGGCGCATGCGGACAGATGGGCGCTGGTCAGGTAGTAAAGCGGTTGAGCGCCACGTCGTTCTGCATCCGCTATCAACCAGCATTCCCAGATGCTCGTGATTGTGCTGGCGACAACATTCCCAACATTCCAGCGTCGCCATACATAGCAACGGCGCCTGTAACGGAGATCTTCAACCTCAATGACGGAAGCCTTACATGCAACGGCCAGGCCATTGCGAGCGACATCGCAGAAGTGAGTTTCATGTATGGCGTGAACGCAACCGAAGAAAAGCGCATCAGCAAGTACGACGCCGAACCGGACACTGATGACAATATTCGCGCCGTACGTTTCTCCATCCTTACAGCAAGCGCAACCGAAGTTGCAAAAACCCCTGGCAGTTCAGCCTATACATTCTGGTTCGGCGACGACCCTGAAGACAAACGCCTCTACACCATGCTTTCCAGCAGCACCAGCATGAGGAACCTGATGCCATGAGCCGCCAACACTACCAATTCAACCGACACCAGCAACGTGGCGTCAGCCTAATGATCGCATTGGTTTTTCTGTTGATCATCACGGTTCTGGCGATTGCCAACATGCGCGAAGTCAGCCTGGAATCACGCATCACCGGCAACATGATCGAGCAGAAACAACTGCTTAACGTGGCTGATGCCAGTGTCAGGGACGGAGAACGTCGCACCCTCCTACACGGCCCCCATGAACCGACAAGCGACTGCCAGGGGATTGACTCCGGAAAGCTCTGCCTGCTTCAAGGGGAAGCCATGTACACAATAAGTTCGGATAACACTCAAGTCTATTCGCCCGACGATGACACCGAATTTCCCGGCAACGCTACCTGGTATGCGCAAACAGCTCCTGGCGGCGAATTGCTAGGCCAAACGGAGAACCCGGAATACGGAAATATGCTGCTTGGTATAGGCGTATTCCGCTACGAGATTAACGGCATCGCCAATAACAACGATTTGAATAGCGCAGTGCGCTCAACCGTTGCTCTTAACTCCAAAGGAAGAATTGAGCGGGAATAACTTGCCCCGTCAATCATTCATAGGGAAAACCATGAACACACACCCCTTTTTCCTGACAAAAAGCCTGTTGAGCACGCTGGGCTTTATGCTCTATTTATCCGGAACCCTGAGTGCAAGCGCAGCAGCACTGAGTGTCAGTCAGAAGCCACTGATATTGAGCGAGACAGTGGCGCCCAACCTGGTTTTCACATTGGATGATTCCGGCAGTATGCGCTGGGCTTTCGCGCCTGATGATGCAGGCCGAGAAGGCAGCGGTGGCAACCTGCGTAATAAACGCCGAGGGATGTCCGCCAGCACCAACCCAATGTATTACAACCCTGACGTCATATATCGCCTCCCGGTAAAACTTAACAGCGACGGCTCTACAGCCGCGCCCGGCTACAGCACCAGCTTTACCAGCGCCTACCACAATGGCTTTCAACCTTCTTATGGAACAACAAACCTAAGCAACAACTACCGCGTCTCTTGGAACTTCAATACGGACCAATCCATAAGCTACAGTTATAGTGACTACGCGAACTATGGAAACCCAACAGGGTACATTTACAACCTCTCAGAGAACCCAGAATTAGACTTTGGTAGCTCTGCAGATATAACGCTAACAGCCGGATCGCTAGTCACGCGAGAGATGCTAGGCACAACACACACTTTCACCCGACGCGGAAACAGTTGCACTGTATCTCCCAACACATCCGGAATCACCTGCTTACGCATCGGAAACTGGGGTAACGAATTCAGAATAACTCTGAACAGAAGCCGTACATCTGTTCCCGCTTACTATTACATTTATGACCAATTAGCTCCCGGATGTGATAAAGACAAAAGCAATGAGGCATGCCATAGCTTGGTTTTTGTTTCCGAGAACTCCGGCACCGACGGCGCCGACGAACGAGAAAACTTTGCCATTTGGTATTCATTCTATCGAACTCGCGCCTTAGCGACCGTCAGCGCTGCTAACTTGGCTTTTAATGACCTAGCCTCCTCAGCACGGCTCACCTGGCAAACATTGGATGTATGCGACGACTTGAACTCCAGCGGCTGCGGTACAAACTACTTCCGGGAGTTCAGCCCGCGTCACAAAGCCAACTTTCTCAACTGGCTTGCAGGCGTAAAGTTCAACAGCAGCACGCCGTTACTGGCTGCAACCAAGCGGGCCGGGGAGTTTTACACAACGGCTACTTCTTGGGCTCATACACCCAACCCCATCACCAGTAACGGAGGCCGAGGGTCTACTGTTACTAACCCGGTACATGCCTGCCGCCCAAGCTTCCATGTACTAATGACTGATGGCATGTGGAACGACAAGACATTCCCCAGCGGCATAGGCAGACATGACGGCGCCTCTTTCACCCCAGGCGCCACCGGGGATATGGCATACGGTTACGACGGAAAGAGGCCACCGTTCGGCAACGATGCGAGAACCACGACCGGAACGCTGGCCGACATAGCGATGCACTACTGGGCTACCGATCTGCGTAGCTCGCTGGCCAATGAGCTGAAACCTTATGTCCACACCAAAAATACTGACGCGGAGAAACAGTTCTGGGACCCGCGCAACAACCCTGCCACCTGGCAGCACATGGTCAACTACACCATGGGCCTGGGCTTGAGCAACTCTTTGAATGCGGCTGGTATTCCCTGGACGAGCGATACCTTTAGCGGCCCGGGATATAACCGCCTGGCAGAAGGCGACGCCAAATGGCCTGCTGCATCGGAAAGCGACGCCAAGAACGTTTACGACCTATGGCACGCCGCAATCAACTCCCGAGGCGAGTTTTTCAGCGTTGATAGCCCAGACGATATGGTTAAGGCCTTCAAGGACATCCTCAACCGCATCGCCGACCGCACCACGACCGCAGCCCGCCCGGCCGTATCGGCTTCTTTCGTGACCGAAAATGGGGGCGGCTCGCTGCAAAGCAATGTCTACGCAACCCAATTTTCCAGCGAGGACTGGAGCGGCGTACTGAGCAAGACCAGATTGTCTGCCGGCCAGACAGATACCCTGTGGACCAGCACAACCAACAGCCCCAATAACCGTAAGATGATGATCGCTGGCTCAGCGACAACAAGCGGCAAGTTACAAGCTTTTAACTGGGAAAATCTTGGCGATTTACAAGAATCCCTCAATATCAATCCCGAGAGTCTGGTGGGCGCGAAGGATAACCGCGGCGCGGCCCGGGTGGATTATATCCGTGGCAGCCGTAGTCTCGAAGGTGATAGCGAGACGAGTTTCCGTCGACGCAACAGCAGCACCGTAATTGGCGACATCATCAATTCCAGTCCCGTGGTGGTTGGCACGCCTGCCTACTTGGCTTATTTGGCGGATTCCATCGAGGAACCAGACAGAAGCGATTACAGAAGCTACGCCGCATTTCGTGAGGCGAATCGGAAGGCGATCACCGACCCTGATACAGGTGCCGTATCAGGCAGAAAGGAGATGATCTATGTCGGCGGAAACGACGGCATGCTACATGGCTTCAATGCCGCTACCGGCGTCGAAGAGTTTGCCTTTATTCCCACCGAGGTGATCAAGAACCTCTACCGCCTGACAGGCAAGAACTACAGCGGCGGTGAGCACCAGTACTTCGTCGACGGTACGCCTATCGTGCGCGACGTCTATCTGAGCGATGAAGAAGGCTGGCGCACCGTACTCGTCGGCAGCCTGCGCGCTGGTGGCAAGGCTCTGTTCGCATTAGACGTTACCGATCCGGAAAACATAACGCTGCTGTGGGAGTTCGACTCGACCACCGATGAAGACCTTGGCTACACCTTTGCCCAGCCAGAAATCGTGCGCCTGCACACCGGCCAGTGGGCAGTCCTGCAAGGCAACGGCTATGACAGCAGCAACGACAGAGCGGCGCTTCTGATCATTGACATCAAGACGGGCGAGTTGATCAAGAAGATCACCGTACCTGAAGTAGTTGTTGATAATGTCACTTTTCCCAACGGACTTTCCAGCGTACGCGGCGCAGACAACAATGGCGACGGCCTCGCGGACTATGCCTATGCGGGTGACCTGCAGGGTAACCTGTGGCGCTTCGACCTGGTCAAGTCAACCGACTCGACCGAATTTGTAATAACTACGAATGGCCAACAAACGACGATCAGCGATCCTTTCAATCGCTATCTCTCCGACGTAAAGACGACTACAGTCGCTGATTTCAAGCTGGCCTACGGCGAAAAACCGCTATTCATTGCAACTGATAGCCAAGACGGCAGGCGTCAGCCGATCACCGTTCAGCCATCCCTTGTACGCCACCCCTCCAGCCACGGCTACCTAGTGCTGGTGGGTACGGGTAAGTACTTCGAGCATAGTGATGCAAACGTCGATACCAGCCGCGCTATGACGCTCTATGGGATCTGGGATCGCCACACAAAAAGACAGACGACCAGTAGTGGCACAAAGACCGCCGGTTCCCGCGCAAATCTGGAAGACCAAAGCTTTACTGCACAGCAGAACAACGCAACGATCGATGAAAACGGAACAAACGTTACGCGAGATATCCGCTTGCTCAGTAACAAAACACCGACGTGGTACAAGGATCTTGAAGACCAGGACGACGATCCGAATATTCCGAACCCTCTACACAACGACAAAAATGTTGTCCATTGGGGCTGGGCTCTGGATATGGCAGTTGATGACAAGCTTGAAGGAGAGATGATCATCAACAACATGACCGCCAGCGGCTCTATCTTGTTCCTAAGCAGCCTGACACCCAATCAGGACCCCTGCCAGGCTGGCGCTGACACCTGGCTATACGCTGTTGATGCCTACAGTGGCGGGCGCACGCGCTTTAACGTGCTCGACCTCAACGCAGACCGTATCGTGGATAAACTCGATGAGTTCGACAAGACCGTCGTATCTGGTATGCGCTTCCCCGCACTTGGCGGCTTCACTCTGGCACCTGGCAACCTAGTATTCGGCAGCGACGGGGCGGCCGATCCAGCGACTGTCGGTGATGACCCCAATAGCAGCGGCCGCCAAAGCTGGCATATTGTCCCGGAGGAGTTTCAATGAGCAGGGCTCAACAGCAAGGCTTTACCCTGATAGAGCTGATGATCGTGGTGGTAATCCTGGGCATCCTCGCCTCCATCGCCTACCCGAACTACACGGAATATCTGAATCGCAGCAAGCGAGCAGAGGGCATGGCGTTGCTGCAGGAGGCCGCTGCTCGGCAGGAGCGTTTCTATGCGCAAACCAATGGTTACGTGACCGCTGCAGCAGATATAGCCAAGCTCGGGCTCCGCAATACTATTGGTACCACCGTGACCTCTGATACGGGGAAATACACCCTTACCGTGGCTGGAGGTGGTGGTGGCTATACTCTCACGGCGACGCAGCAGTTCGGCGATGGCAAATGTGGCGATCTAGTACTCAACGCGATAGGCATTCGTGGTGCTGTCAATGAACTAGAGACAAAAAACGCAGCCGCCAAGAAGAAGGTAGCAGAGTGCTGGCGTTGATCTGCATACGGAGCGTACTTTCAGCTCTTACCAGTTGCGATACGGCCACCTTAAACCGAGGCCGTAACCGCCAACCACTGCTTACACCTGCCTCAACCGCAACTCCTTCGGCATGGAAAACGTAACATTCTCCGGCCGACCATCCAGCTCATCCGTCCCGGTCGCGCCCCACTCTCGGAGCTGATCAATCACGCCGCGCACCAGCACTTCGGGGGCTGAGGCGCCGGCGGTGATGCCAATTCGGTCGATGTTCTCGAACCATTCACGCTTGAGGTCTTCGGCCCCATCGATCAGGTAGGCGGGTGTCCCCATGCGTTCGGCCAGCTCGCGGAGGCGATTGGAGTTAGAGCTGTTGGGACTACCGACGACCAGCACGACGTCGCACTCGGCAGCCAGCTGTTTAACCGCATCCTGGCGATTCTGGGTGGCGTAGCAGATGTCATCCTTGCGAGGGCCGCCGATGCTCGGGAAGCGTGTGCGCAGTGCGTCGATTACTCGACTGGTGTCATCCATGGACAGCGTGGTCTGGGTAACGAAGGCCAGCGCATCGGGGTTGCGTACCTGCAGCTTTGCAACATCTTCTTCGTCTTCCACCAGGTAGATGGCGCCGCCGTTGCTGGAATCGTACTGGCCCATGGTGCCTTCAACTTCGGGATGGCCTTCGTGGCCGATGAGAATGCACTCGCGCCCTTCTCTGCTGTACTTGGTCACTTCCAGATGCACCTTGGTCACCAGCGGGCAGGTGGCGTCAAATACCTTAAGGCCGCGCCTTTCCCCTTCCATCCGCACGGTCTGGGATACGCCATGGGCACTGAATATGACGATGAAGCCGTCCGGAACCTGATCGAGTTCATCGACGAAAATAGCCCCGCGCTCGCGCAGATCTTCTACGACGAACTTGTTGTGCACAACTTCGTGCCGTACGTAGATCGGGGGGCCGAACACTTCGAGCGCACGGTTGACGATTTCGATGGCACGGTCGACACCGGCACAAAAGCCACGAGGATTGGCGAGTTTAATTTGCATGGCGGGTATCTCGATGCGCGCGGCACGCGGGATGGATGGAGATTTAAGACCCGTAGGGTGGTTGGCGCTTTTACATCCACCATTGCGGCCTACGGTGGGTCGGTGGGCGTGATCCACCCTACGATGGCTCCTACAACAAGCAGCTTACTTACGTGAGCCGATACTCAGACCGGCTTGACCTCAAATATTTCCACGTCGAACGTCAGCGACTTTCCGGCCAGCGGATGATTGAAGTCAACGGTAACCTGTCGATCATCGAAACTTTTAACCACACCCGGCAGCTCCGTCTTGGCCGCGTCGTTGAAGATCACCAGCAGGCCTTCGGACAGCTCCATGCCCTCGAACTGGCTGCGCGGCATGGTCTGCACGTTCTGCGGGTTGTGCTGACCGAAGCCCTGCTCAGGTGCAATCTGAAAGGTGCGCTTGTCACCCGCCTTCAGTCCAAACAACTGCTGTTCGAATCCTGGCAATAAATTTCCATCGCCGACCTTGAATGTCGCCGGCTGCTTGTCGAAGGTGGTGTCGACCTGCTCGCCGTTATCCAGGCTGAGCGCGAAGTGCAGGGTGACCTGCATGTCCGGCCCGATGCGTTGTTCAGTCATTAACCGTTTCTCCCGTTCTACTGCTACGGAACATGTCCAGCGCCAGCATCAAGGCGCCGATGGTGATGGCGCTGTCGGCAATATTGAACGCCGGGAAATACCAGCGGTTCTGCCAATGCACCAAGATGAAATCGACGACATGACCAAGCACGACACGGTCATAAAGATTGCCCAGCGCCCCGCCCAATACCAACGCCAGCGCAACCGCGAGCCAGGTTTCCGCTGGCTTCAGACGCTTCATCCAGACGACCAGAACCGCACTGACGCCCAGCGCGATGGCAGCGAACAGCCAGCGCTGCCAGCCCGAATGATCCGCGAGGAAGCTGAACGCCGCGCCCGTGTTGTAAGCCAATGTCCAGGCGAAATAGTCCGGAATGACGTCAACCTTCTGGTACAGGCTGAAGTTAGCCTCGAAGTAATGCTTAGTTGCTTGATCCAGCGCGATCACCAGCACACTCAGCCAGAGCCAGGTGAGCTTGCCGAAACGCGAGGTCATTCTGCCGCCCCCGGAAGAGCGTGGCGGGCCACGCGCCCCGTAGAAGTGCCAATGTAGCAAGTGGTGCGAGAAACGGTCCGCGTTTGCTCAGAGACAAATCGTTGGCGCTGCCAGTGGTGGGCTGAAGCCCACCCTACAATGGGCACCGAGCGTTCGCCGCGGATGGGCATAAGCTCGTCACGCATAGTGGCGGACCTCACCAGCGCCTTCGATGTTTTCAACACAGCGGCCACAGATCTCCGGATGCGCGGCATGGGTACCGACGTCAGGCAGGTGGTGCCAGCACCGACCGCACTTGGCGTGATCCGTCTTGCTGATCTTGAGCTTGAGGCCGGCCAGTTCGCTCTGTACCGCTTCAGCCGGTGCAGTGGCAAGTGGCGCCACCGTCACGGCAGAAGTGATCAGCACGAAGCGCAATTCGTTACCCAGCTTGGTGAGATCGCTCACCAGTGAGTCTTCGGCATACAGCACGACTTCAGCTTGCAGGTTTCCGCCAATGGTCTTGGCTGCGCGCTGGGTTTCCAGTTCCTTGTTGACTGCGGCTTTCACCGCCATGACACGGTCCCAGAACTCGCGACCCAGCTCAACGTCGGACGGCAGTTCGCTGAGGCGGTCGTACCAGGTGTTGAGCATCACCGACTCGTTACGCAAGCCCGGCAGGTATTGCCAGATTTCGTCGGCAGTGAACGACAGGATTGGCGCAATCCAGCGCACGAGCGCTTCGGCGATGTGATACAGAGCGGTCTGGCAAGAGCGGCGAGGCAGACTGTCGGCGCCGGTGGTGTACTGACGATCTTTAATGATGTCTAGGTAGAAGCCGCCCAGTTCCTGTACGCAGAAATTGTGCACTTTCTGGTAGACATTCCAGAACTTATAAGTGCCGTAGGCTTCTTCAATCTCCCGTTGCAACAGCAGGGCTCGGTCGATGGCCCAGCGGTCCAGTGCGATCAGCTGATCGGCCGGCACCAGATGCTGCGCCGGATCGAAACCGTCAAGGTTTGAGAGCAGGAAGCGGGCGGTGTTGCGAATGCGTCGATAGGAGTCAGCGCTGCGCTGCAGAATGACTTTGGAAACCGCCATCTCACCGGAATAGTCGGTCGAGGCGACCCACAAGCGCAGGATATCGGCGCCCAAGCTATCAGTGACTTCCTGTGGTGCAACCACGTTGCCCAGCGACTTGGACATCTTGCGACCGTTCTCGTCGACCACGAAGCCATGGGTCAGTAGCCCTTTATAGGGCGCGTGGCCGTCGATCGCCGAACCGGTCAGCAGCGATGAGTGGAACCAGCCGCGATGCTGATCTGATCCTTCGAGATAGAGGTCCGCACGCGGGCCGCTTTCATGGCCCATCGGGTGCGAGCCGCGCATCACGTGCCAATGTGTGGTGCCGGAGTCGAACCAGACGTCCAACGTATCGCTGATCTTTTCGTACTGCGCCGCTTCGTCTCCCAGCAGATCGGCTGCGTCCAGCTTCGACCAGGCCTCGATGCCGCCCTGCTCCACCCGCTGCGCAACCGACTCCATGAGTTCGACTGTACGCGGGTGCAGCTCGCCACTCTCCTTATGCAGGAAGAACGGGATGGGTACGCCCCAGGTGCGCTGACGTGAGATGCACCAGTCGGGTCGCCCGGCAATCATGCCATGCAGCCGCGCCTGACCCCAGGCGGGAACGAACTGGGTCTGCTCGATAGCATCCAGCGCCCGACGCCGCAGCGAACTGCCGTCATGCGCCACCTTGTCCATGCCGACGAACCACTGCGCCGTGGCGCGGTAGATCAGGGGCGTTTTGTGGCGCCAGCAATGCATGTAGCTGTGTTGGATCGACTCGTGCTTGAGCAGCGCGCCCACCTCACGCAGCTTCTCGACAATCGCCGGATTGGCCTTCCAGATGAACTGCCCGCCAAAGAACGGCAAGTCTGATACGTAGACACCATGGCTTTGCACTGGGCTGAGGATGTCATCATTCTCCATGCCGTAATGCTTGCAGGAGCGGAAGTCGTCTTCACCATAAGCCGGTGCCGAATGAACGATGCCAGTACCAGCACCCGTTTCAACGTAATCAGCCAGATACACCGGCGCGAAGCGCTCGTAGAAAGGATGGCGGAAGCGGATCAGCTCCAGCGCCTTCCCTTCGCAGCGGGCGATGATCTCGCCCTGCAGCTCGTACCGGGCCAGACTGGATTCGACAAGCTCCTCGGCTAGCACCAGCAACTTGTCGCCAGTGTCGACCAGTGCGTATACGAAATCCGGGTGAACGTTGAGCGCCTGGTTGGCCGGAATGGTCCAGGGCGTGGTTGTCCAGATGACGATGCTTGCCGGCTTGGCCAAAGCATCGACGCCAAAGGCCGCCGCCAGCTTATCCGCATCTTCTACGTGGAAGGCAACGTCGATGGCATCGGACTTCTTGTCCTGGTATTCGACCTCAGCCTCGGCCAGCGCCGAGCCGCAATCGAAACACCAGTTCACTGGCTTCAAACCTTTGAAGACAAACCCACCTTCGACCATCTTGGACAGCGCACGGATTTCACCGGCTTCGTTTGCGAAATCCATGGTGCGGTAGGGGTTGTCCCATTCGCCGAGCACGCCGAGACGGATGAAATCAGCCTTCTGCCCTTCGATCTGCTCCGCGGCGTAGGCGCGGCAACGTTCGCGGGTCAGGTCTGCCGGCTGGTTCTTGCCAAAGGTGATCTCGACTTTGTGTTCGATCGGCAGACCATGGCAATCCCAGCCAGGTACGTATGGCGCATCGAATCCGGCCAGGGTCTTAGAGCGGACAATGAAGTCTTTGATGACCTTGTTTACCGCGTGACCGATATGAATGCTGCCGTTGGCATACGGCGGGCCGTCATGCAGGACGAACTTCGGGCGACCTTCACCGATCTGCCGCAGCTTCCCGTAGAGGTCAATGCTGTTCCAGCGCTGCAGGATCTCCGGCTCGCGCTGTGGCAGACCGGCCTTCATCGGAAATGCCGTGGATGGCAGATTGAGGGTCGCTTTGTAATCGGTCATTTCAGTCCTGACTCGTGGTAAAGGGTGAAGCCCGCCAGTATTCGCGAGCCGCGGCGATATCCGCTTCGATCGCCGACTTGAGTGCCTCCAGCGAGGCAAAGCGCTGCTCATCACGCAGCTTATGGTGAAAGGTCACACACAACAGGCGACCATAGAGGTCGCCCTGATAATTCAAAAGATGCACTTCCAGGTGCGGATTGCCATCGCTTTCGACCGAGGGCCGCATGCCGATATTGGCAACCGCAGGCTGCGTCTGCCCATCCACGCTGGTACTTACCATGAACACACCGCTCAACGGCGTATTCTTGCGCTTGAGCTGGATATTGGCAGTCGGCGCGCCTAGCCGGCGCCCAAGCGCCTGACCGTGCATGACCCGCCCGGTGATGCTGAATGGCCGACCGAGTAGCTTTTCGGCCAGCGCCAAGTTGCCCTCGGCAAGCACCTGTCGCAGCCGCGTACTGCTCACCCGCTCGCCATCGACTTCGATAGTGGTCGCCGCTTCGACAGTAAAGCCTTCGGTGACGCCCGCCCTCATCAGAAAATTGAAGTCGCCGGCTCGATCACAACCAAAGCGGAAATCATCGCCGACCTCAAGGTGTTTGACCCCAAGCCCCTCGACAAGCGTCGCATGAACAAACTCGGCGGCGCTGAGTTCGCGCAAGCGACGATTGAAGGCCAGGCACAGCACAAGATCGACACCCTGATCATGCAGCAGTTGCAGCTTCTCGCGCAGCCGGGTCAGACGTGCGGGCGCCTTGTCTGGCGCGAAATACTCACGAGGCTGTGGCTCGAATATCACCACGCAACTCGGCAGACCCAGCTCAGCCGCACGCTCACGCAGCCGCGCCAGGATGGCCTGGTGCCCCCGGTGAACGCCGTCGAAATTGCCGATAGTGGCGACACAGCCCCGATGTCGGGGCCGCAGGTTGTGAAGACCTCGAACCAGCTGCATACCGCACTTCTTGCTTGAAAAGTCGCCGATTATACGCATGAGCCAGCAGTCGCGGACAGGTTTGCCATCCGCTTAAGCCTTCGATCAGTGGCGCAGATGGCGCGGCCGCAAACCAAGCAAAACCAGCGCAACCGCGAATGCGCCCAGCCCCGCAAAAACCAGCAGTGCCAACTGCAGCGCTCGCTGCTGCCAGTTCCACGCGAACCATTCGACCGACGGCGCATTCAGCCACCAAACCACAGCCACCATCGCCGTACAGCCGCCAGCCAGACGCAACAGGAAGACAGCCCAGCCCGGCGCGAACTGAAAGACACCGACACGGTACAGCCCCCAGAACAGCAGCCCGGCATTGAGCATGGACGAGAGGGAGGTCGCCAGCGCTAAACCGACGTGCTTGAGTGGCCAGATCAGGATCAGGTTCATCACCATATTGGCGATCATGCAAATGATCGCCACCCGTACCGGCGTCTTCAAATCCTGACGAGCGAAGAAGCCCGGCGCCAATACCTTGATCAGCATGAAGGCCAGAACACCGAGCGAGTAAGCCTCAAGAGCATTGGCCGACTGCACGACCGCTTCTTCACTCATAGCACCATAAAAAAACAGGCTGGCAATCAGCGGCTCGGCCAGAATACCCAGGGCGAGCGCCGCAGGAATGCCCACCAGCAGCACCATTCGTAGTGCCCAGTTAAGCGTATTGGAAAAGGCCTTGGGGTCTTCCCCGGCATGCTGGCGGGAAAGACTCGGCAGAATGACGGTGCCTATGGCGATACCAAACGCACCCAGCGGCAGCTCCGACAGTCGGTCAGCGTAATACAGCCAGGACACACTGCCGGTTTGAAGAAACGAAGCGAGAACGGTATCGAGCAGAAGATTGATCTGGCTGACCGACACCCCGAAAAGCGCTGGGACCATTAGCATCATGATCCGCCGCACCCCCTCGTCACCGAACTTGACGCGCGGCCTTGGCAGCAGGCCCAGCTTGGCAACGTACGGCAGCTGGAAGGCCAACTGGGCGAAGCCGGCTATGAACACGCCCCAGGCCAGCGCCATGATTGGCTGATCAAAATAAGGCGTCAGGAACACCGCGGACGTGATCATGCACACGTTGAGCAATACCGGCGTGAAGCCGGGAACCGCGAAGTGCCCATAGGTATTGAGCACGCCCGAGGTAAAGGCGGTAAGCGAAATCAACAGCAGGTAAGGGAAGGTGATACGCAACAGCTCGCCGGCAAGCTGCATCTTGGCCGGGTCGTCATGAAAACCTGGCGCGAAAAGCATTACCACGTACGGTGAAGCTAGCACCCCTATCGCCGTGATGCCCGTCAGTATCAGGCCGAGCATGCCCGCCGTGCGGTCGACTAGCAGCTTGACCTCGAGCAGCGTGCGCTTGGTGCGATACTCGGACAAAACAGGGACAAAAGCTTGGGCAAATGCCCCTTCGGCAAACAGGCGGCGCAGAAAGTTTGGAATCTTGAACGCGATGAAGAATGCGTCCGCCGCCGCGCCAGAGCCGAAGTAGCTCGCCACCACCATATCGCGTACCATGCCCAGCACTCGGGACAGCAGCGTCATGACGCTGACTACCGCGCTGGAACGCAATAATCCGCCTTTACCGGATGTCTCGGACATTTGTTTTCCCAGAAGTTGCTGCAGAGGTTCCGCAATGGCGCAGGCCATTGGAATCGACGGGCAATTACGACAGATAAAGAGGCCGCGAGTTTAGCGGCAGCCCTTCTGTCCGGCCAGCATGATCAATCTCTAAGCAGGCTTGACAAGCCATCGCCGCATCGGCATGATTCGCGGCCTTGTTTGCTTTGTAATCCCACGTTTTCGAGGAGTTCGACGGTGGCCAACAGCCCTTCCGCCAAAAAACGCGCAATTCAGGCTGAGAAGCGTCGCAGCCACAACGCCAGCTTGCGCTCCATGGTTCGTACCTACATCAAGAATGTGGTCAAAGCCATTGATGCAAAAGATCTGGATAAAGCTCGTACTGCTTACACCGCAGCCGTGCCAGTAATCGACCGTATGGCCGACAAAGGCATCATCCACAAGAACAAAGCAGCCCGGCATAAAAGCCGCCTGAACGGCCACATCAAGGCCCTCGGCGAAGCTGCTGCAGCCTAAAACTGCACGCTCTTGAAAAAAACCGGCCTCGGCCGGTTTTTTTGTGTCTGCATTTAGATGCAGCTGGCTACTTCAGCGAAGCAGCTCGCGACCCACAATCTCGAAGACGTTACGGCTGGACCCACGGCAATATTGGAATCGCGGTTACCGCATTCTGCGGGCTACCCTCGATCACTCGATCGCTGTAAACCAGATAAACGAGCGTGTTTCGAGCCTCATCAAAGAAACGCACTACCTGCATCGTCTTGAACACCAGCGAAGTCCGCTCCTTGAAAACGACCTCGCCGTCTTTGAGATTCTTCTCCATGCGGATCGGGCCAACCTGACGGCAGGCAATGGATGCCTCGGCACGGTCCTCCGCCAAGCCAAGCCCACCCTTGATACCGCCGGTTTTCGCCCTCGATAGGTAGCAGGTGACCCCATCCACCTTGGGATCATCGAATGCCTCGACGGCGATCTTGTGATTGGGGCCGAGCCACTTGAAGACCGTATCGACCTCACCCACTTCACGCGCCATGCTCACCGTCGGCAAAGCGAGCAATACCATCAAAGCCTTTGCCAATCGCATTGAGCACCTCATACCAGGATCATGTTGTCGCGATGAATGAGCTCAGGCTCATCAACATACCCGAGCAGCTTCTCGATTTCGTCCGAGGAGTGCCCGAGAATCCGCTGGGTTTCAGCGACACTGTAGTTGACCAGGCCCCGAGCCACTTCCTCCCCATCCGGGCCGGCGCATACCACCATTTCGCCACGGCGGAAGCCACCCTGCGCCGCCTTGACACCAACTGGTAGCAGGCTGCGATTACCCTGCCTCAGTGCATGAACCGCTCCAGCATCGAGAGTAACGACACCACGGGTCTGCAGGTGCCCGGCAAGCCATTGCTTGCGAGCAGCGTGACGACTGCACTCAGGCGCCAATAACGTTCCCAGCCTGTCGCCAGCCTTGAGGCGCGCCAACACCTGCTCGATGCGCCCGCCCACGATAACCGTGTGCGCACCTGATCGAGCCGCCAATCGAGCCGCGCGCAGCTTGGTCTGCATACCACCTCGTCCCAACACCCCACCCGTAGCACCTGCCACCAGATCAAGCGAAGGGTCATCGGCCCGCGCCTCGCTGATCAACTTGGCGTCGGGGTTGTGGCGCGGATCCGCATCGAACATGCCATCTCGGTCAGTGAGAATGACCAAAAGGTCAGCCTCGACCAGATTTGCTACCAGCGCGGCAAGGGTATCGTTGTCACCAAAGCGAATTTCGTCAGTTACCACCGTATCGTTTTCATTGATGACCGGCACCACACCCAGATCGATCAATGTGCGCAGAGTGCTGCGGGCGTTGAGATAACGCTTGCGATCCGAGAGGTCATCGTGGGTGACCAGGATCTGCGCGGTTTGCTGATCGCAACGCGCGAAGCTGGTTTCCCAGGCGCGAATCAGCCCCATTTGCCCGACTGCGGCCGCGGCCTGAAGCTCATGGACAGCCTTGGGTCGAGCGGTCCAACCGAGACGACTCATGCCGGCCGCAACCGCACCGGACGACACCAGCACCAGTTCTACACCTGCATCGCGCAGAGAGACCATCTGATCGACCCAGACCGCCATGGCCGCCTGATCCAACCCACGCCCATCGGCGGTCAGCAGCGCGCTGCCGATCTTTACCACCCAGCGCCGAGCGCCGCTCACCTTGTCCCGCATCGATCCCGCCTTCTATTCGATATCCGGCCAAACCACTCGCGACGAGCCACGCAGCGTGGCTCGACAATCAATCATGTACAGATGTGCAGCAACACGAACGAACCTCAGCGGACGTAGAAGATCTCTGCGCCGCCTTCATCATCGTCATCGTCATCATCATCGAAGTCATCGTCATCAGCCTCAGCGGCCGCCTTGACGCCAGCACGGCGCAGCGCGCGCTGATCATCGAGCTCCTGCAAGCGTGCACGCGCCTCGTCTTCGATCTGTTGATCGAGCTCGGCAAGCGCTTCGGCAAAGGCGGGCTCCTCGCTGATACGCAACGTGCGCTCATCCAGGTAACGCATGATGGCTTGAGTCAACTCCTCGGTACCTTCGCGCTCCAGCGCGGAGATCACGAAAACCGGACCCGTCCACTCGAGACGATCGACCACCTGGCGAACCCGCTCTTCGCGGTCCTCCTCAAGCAGCTGATCAGCCTTGTTCAACACCAGCCAGCGATCGCGCTGCGCCAATGCCGGGCTGAATTTTTCCAGTTCGCTCACGATCACTTCAGCCGCATCGGCGGGATCGCTTTCATCCAGCGGCGCCATGTCTACGAGGTGCAGCAGCAGGCGCGTACGAGCCAGGTGCTTCAGGAAACGGATGCCAAGCCCTGCGCCCTCGGACGCACCTTCGATAAGGCCAGGAATGTCAGCAACCACAAAGCTCTTGTAGCGACCAACACTGACCACGCCAAGGTTCGGCACTAACGTGGTGAATGGGTAGTCAGCGACTTTCGGCTTGGCAGCCGATACGGAGCGGATAAAGGTGCTTTTACCGGCATTAGGCAAACCGAGAAGACCGACGTCAGCCAGAACCTTCAGCTCCAGCTTCAGATCGCGAGCATCGCCAGGCTTGCCCGGCGTGGTCTGGCGCGGCGCGCGGTTTGTACTGGACTTGAAGCGGGTATTGCCCAGACCATGCCAGCCGCCCTGCGCCACCAGCAGACGCTGACCCGCCTTGGTCAGGTCACCTATCACATCCTGAGTAGCGGCATCGATCACCGTGGTGCCGACCGGCACCGGCAGGATCAGATCGTCGCCCTTGGCACCCGTACATTCAGTACTGCCGCCCTTCTGACCATTGGGCGCATTGAAGCGGCGGGTGTAACGGTAGTCGACGAGCGTGTTGAGATTCTCGTCAGCCTCCAGATACACGGACCCGCCATCGCCGCCATCGCCCCCGTTGGGACCGCCTTTCTCGATGAACTTCTCACGGCGGAAGCTCATCATGCCGTTACCGCCGTCGCCGGCCTTTACAAAAATCGATACTTCATCGACGAATTTCATGGGAACGCCTCCCGCCGCAAGGACGGGCTAGAAAACAGGAACATAAGGGTCTTGCAAAACCCAGCGATAGTGAGAGCACAGCAGTGTTTTGCAAGAGCCCTACAGAGGATACAGAAACAAAAAAGCCCCGTCGCATGACAGGGCTTTTCCAGCAACGTCGCGATTAGGCTGCGACGACGCTCACGTAGCGACGGCCAAAAGCGCCTTTCACTTCAAACTTGATCACGCCTTCCACTTTCGCGAACAGGGTGTGATCCTTGCCCATACCAACGCCGTAACCGGCATGGAACTGGGTACCGCGCTGACGCACGATAATGTTGCCAGCCTTGATGACCTGGCCGCCGTACATCTTCACGCCAAGACGTTTGGCTTCTGAGTCGCGACCGTTGCGGGTAGAACCGCCAGCTTTTTTGTGTGCCATGAGTTCAATACTCCTATAAGGGGATTCAGGCCCGATTAGCCCTGAATGCCGGTGATTTTGACCTCAGTGAACCACTGACGGTGGCCCTGACGCTTCATGTGGTGCTTACGACGGCGGAATTTGATGATGGTGACCTTGTCGTGACGGCCCTGAGCGATCACTTCAGCAGTGACCTTGGCACCATCGACCACCGGAGCGCCGATCTTTACGTCGTCGCCGTTGCCGATCAGCAGAACGCGGTCAAAAGTGACGGCTTCGCCAGTGGCAACTTCGAGTTTTTCAATCTTGAGGTATTCGCCTTCGGCGACCTTGTATTGCTTGCCGCCGGTAACGATAACTGCGTACATCTGTGTATCTCCGTTGATCCTGCTCACCCAGCGCTTAAGTGAAATAGTTGGAGGCTGGCATGGCTGCTCGGGGCCGGAAAGGACGCCCTTGCAATTGCGTAAGGCAGGGAAATGCCCAGGGGGAAAGTTCAGGGTCCGCGATTGTACGCATCCACCTGACCCTACGCAATAGCCGCCGGGCCTTGCCTTGACACTGCATGACCCGCCCCATAGCATGCCGCGCAATCTCCGAGGAGTACTGGTCCCCGATGCAACCCCAGGCCTTTTACCAAGTAGTGGCTGAAGATTTTGCCGCCGTTGACGGCATTATCCGCAACCAGCTGACGTCTCGCGTACCGCTGGTGGAAAAGATCGGGGATTACATTACCTCGGCCGGCGGCAAACGCCTTCGTCCCCTTCTGGTTCTGCTCAGCGGGAATGCGCTGGGACTGAAAGGTGAACAGCTGCGCCTGCTGGCTGCCATTATCGAATTTCTTCACACGTCGACGCTGCTACACGATGACGTCGTCGACATGTCCGGCATGCGACGCGGCCGCTCCACGGCTAATGCTCTCTGGGGCAATGCTCCTAGCGTGTTGGTCGGTGACTTTCTATATGCACGCTCTTTCGAAATGATGGTCGACCTTGGCTCTATGCCGGTCATGCGCATCATTTCTCAGGCGACCCGAGTCATCGCTGAGGGTGAAGTGCTGCAGCTGTCCAAGGTTCGCGATGCCAGCACCACAGAAGAAATTTACATGGAAGTCATTCGTGGGAAGACGGCCATGCTGTTCGAGGCGTCGACGCATAGCGCTGCTACTTTGGCAGGCGCCAATGACGAGCAACGCGAAGCACTGCGTAACTTCGGTGACTACCTCGGCATCGCGTTCCAGCTCGTTGATGATCTGCTCGATTACCAGGGCGATGCCGAAACCTTGGGCAAGAATGTGGGAGACGACCTGGCTGAAGGCAAGCCAACGCTGCCATTGATCTACACCATGCGTGAGGGCACGGCCGAGCAAGCCTCACTGGTACGCCAGGCGATCCAGAAAGGTGGCATTGAGGATCTCGAGAAAATCCGCATGGCAGTCGAGGCGTCCGGCGCATTGGATTACACCGCGCGCATGGCTCGCGACTATGCCGATCGCGCGATTGCCTGCCTCGAACTCATCCCGGCAAATCCCTACCGTGACGCGCTGGTGGAACTCAGCCGTTTCGCTGTAGCCCGCACGCACTAACACACGTCACCGACGGGCGCGCCACGCGCCCTCTTTCCTGTACTTACTCAGACACTAACGCAGCTCGATCTCCGTTGATCGCTTGCGAGAATCTTTGCGCTTGCATCTTTGCAAATAATAATTATTATCATTAAGGAAATCAACTGGAGGTTCGCATGACTTATCTGATCGACGCCTGGCTGGATCGCCCGCAACCTTATTTGCGGATACTTGACCGCAATACCGGCGCGGTCTGCGTTTCATTGGAGGGAGATGCCCTGGACGAGCTTCGCGACCAGGGCGATCTGGACTTGCAGGAGCTGAGCACCAGCGAACCCTGCGTGCTCAAGGAGCAGGTACGCAACCTGTTCCTGTTCTCGTATGCCCGGGCGTTGCGCCCGTAGCGGTGTGCTTACAGTACCGCCAGCAACTCGACATCGAACACCAGCACGCTGTGCGGGGGAATGCTGCCAACACCTTGGGCGCCGTAGGCCAGTTCACTCGGCACGTAAAGGCGCCATTTGCTGCCGACACCCATCAGTTGCAATGCTTCAGTCCAGCCGGCAATGACGCCACCTACGGGGAATTCGGCCGGCTGACCGCGCTGGTAGGAGCTGTCGAACACGGTCCCATCGATCAACGTGCCGTGATAGTGGGTACGCACCTGATCTTCCGCACTGGGCCTCGCGCCCTCGCCCGCCGTCAGCACTTCGTACTGCAGACCTGACGACAGGGTGATAACGCCCTCGCGCTTCGCGTTTTCGGTGAGAAAAGCCTGACCCTCGCCCGCAGCGGCTTCCGCCTTACGCTGTGCTTCGGCCTGCATACGCTCGCGAACCACGGCAAAGCTGGCGTTCAGGTCTTCCGGGCCCACCTGGCTGGCCGCACCGCTGAATGCATCACGAATACCGGCAATCACTGCATCCAGGCTGATGCCCGGCGGCGGGTTCTCGCGCAGCTGATCGCCCAGCTGACGGCCGATGCCATAGCTCACACGCGTTTCGTCGGTCGATAGATTGAGGTCAGACATGCCTGGGCTCCGCTGAAAAAAGGGCCGACAGCCTAGCACAGCCTCGGGTTTATTCACCGAATGCGACACGCGGCGAAGCACCTGATCGGCCGCACGGAGCGACTGCGCTCCGCACCGCCGCTTGGAGCAGCGTCAATGCTTGGTGAGCTTGTCCAGATATCCCATGGCGAACGCGGAAAAAACAAAGGTCAGGTGAATGATCACGTACCACATCAGTTGTTCGCTTTCGAGCTGCTGGGCATCCATGAACATGCGCAGCAAATGGATCGACGAGATCGCCACGATCGAAGCTGCAACCTTCATCTTCAGCGAGCCGGAGTCCATCTTGCCCAGCCAATCGAGCTTTTCCTTGCCTTCATCAACATTCAGCTGCGACACGAAATTCTCATAACCGGAGAGCATCACCATGACCAACAGGCCGCCCACCAGCGCCATGTCAATCAGCGACAGCAGCTTCAGGATCAGATCGCCCTCGCTCAACGAAAGCACGACCGGAAGGATGTGCCAGATCTCTTGAAAGAATTTGATGGCCAGCGCCAGCAGGGCGAACGCCAGGCCGAAATAGATAGGCGCCAGCAGCCAGCGCGCGGCGTACATGGTGTTTTCGATCAAGCGTTCCATCTGTTCTCACTAAAGGCGGGAATACCGGCAGGCGAGTATACGCAGCGTAAAGCCGCGTTCAAGAAGGGGCTGTGACAGCATGTTTTTCCTGTGGATAAGAAAAGCTCACGAGCGTCCGCCGAGCACCCGAGGACACGAGCGCGACTCAAGCGCGAGTCGCGCTAGCGCTAGGTCCTGGATTCCCAGCCGCCGAGATAGCGCGCCTGATTGGCATTGACCTTGCGCAGCTCCGCCTGCATGTGCAGCTGCCAGATCGAAGGACTGTCGGATTCGCTATAGCCCTGCCCGTAGAGGTTATCGGCAATCGCCTTGAGCACCGACTCAGCCTCGCGGGGGCCGTGAAATGGGCCTTGCACTTTAATCGCCGTCGGTTGGCCTGCATCGATACCGGCTGCGCAGAGCAGCGTCCACAGGCCGTTGCCGCCCGCCAAGGGCCGGATGATGCATTCGATACGGGTTACCAGGCCCAGGCACTGGCGGTTCAGACAGAGTGTATGAGACATGACGGCGATCCTCGCGCTAGGTCGCGCCCGATCGCCCTGACGGCATCAGCGGGCCAACCTGTTTATCCCCAGAAGTTGTGGATAACCATGTGGATAGAGAGTGGAAGCTCTCCTCCATTGCAGACCCGCCGCCGCCCGTATCGTTCCGTCCAGTTATTGGTCAACGCTGACCTAGCTTTGACCGGCTGTTTTTGCCTGCGCCGCCGCCAACACTTCTTCAGGCGAGGCCGCATCGCTGCGGTGATCCTCTTCGAGCTCAATCTCGGCAATGTCGCGCAAACGCTCCACCACCCGCGCATTAACGCTGCCCTTCGGAAAACGACCGTCCTCGTCCGCCGCCCCAACTGTTTCGCCGACCAGCAGCGACAGCGCTTCGTCTACATGACGTACCGCATAGATGTGGAACCGCTCCTGACGCACCGCCTCTAGCACGCGCTCGTCCAACATCAGGGTCGTGACGTTAGCGAACGGAATAATCGCGCCCTGCTCGCCGGTCAGCCCGCGAGCTTCACAGAGGCGGAAGAACCCTTCGATCTTTTCATTCACACCGCCGACCGCCTGGACCTCACCGAACTGGTTGATCGAACCGGTAATGGCGAAGCACTGTTTCAACGGCGTGCGCGAGATGGCGGAGATCAATGCGCAGCATTCGCCAAGGGAAGCGCTGTCCCCATCGACATAGCCATAAGACTGTTCCAGCGCGATGCTGGCCGAAATTTCCAGCGGGAACTCCTGGGCGTAGCGGCTGCCGAGGAAACCGGTCAGGATCATCACGCCTTTGGAGTGAATCGGCTGACCGAGATTGACCTCACGTTCGATGTCAACGATGCCCGACCCGCCCGGATAGACAGTCGCGGAAATGCGCGCCGGCATGCCGAATGCCGAATCACCCACTTCCAGCACCGTCAAACCGTTGCACTTGCCGATCGCCGCGCCTTCGCTGTCGATCAGGATCACTCCCGCGAGAATGTCTTCAAGAATGCGCGCCGAAACGCGGCCCGTGCGGGTTGCCTTGGCTTTCAGAGCGCGCTCGATGTGACCGACATCGGTCACCTCATCTTTGGCCAGCTGGCGGATGAAATCAGCCTCGCTGACCAACTGGAACAAATCGCCGATACGCGCCGACAGCCGCCCTTGATGCTCGGCGAGGCGAGCGCTGTAGGTTGCCAGTCGTGCCACCGCAGCCGCCGTCAAAGGCGCCATGCCCTCTTCCGAAGTCCGCGTTTTCATCAACTGGGCGAACTGTTCGAGGCTGTCTTCGGCCAGCGGGATTTCCTCGTCGAAATCCACCAGCACCCGGAACATCTCCTGGAAGTCGGGATCGAGATCCTGCAGCGTGTAATACAGCTGCCGCGAGCCGATGATCACCACCTTGACGTTCAACGGTATGACCGCCGGATTCAAGGTCACCGTCGCCAGTCGCCCAAGCTCGGCCAAAGGTGATTCCATCTTCAACTTACGCGACTGCAACGCGCGTTTGAGCGCTTCCCAGACGAAGGGCTCGCTGAGCATTTTTTCCGCTTCGAGCATCAGGAAGCCGCCATTGGCACGGTGCAGCGCGCCCGGCCGCAACTGACGATAGCTGGTGTAAAGCGCGCCCTGATCGGTGCTGTACTCGATTCGGCCGAACAAGTTGTCGTAGGTCGGATGCGGCTCGAACACCACCGGCGCACCGCCGTCGAGCGGATGCCCGACCACCAGGCTCGGGCTGTACTGCTCTTCGAGCAGCTGGCGGGTCTGCGCGTCGGGACGGTTTTCGTCGACCAGCTGCTCGACCACTGTCTTCAGCAGGTTGACCTGCACGGCCTGCAAGTAGGACTCGATGCCGGCGTTTTCACCATATTTCTCCGACAACGGCGCCAACAGGGGCTGTAACGCCTGGCTGATGGTCTCGTCATTAAGCTGGCGCAGCTGGTTGCTTGATTCGCGCTTCCACTGGGGCAGGCTGGCAAGCCCTTCGTTCAGATGGACTTCCAGCGCCGAGATGTCTTCGTGGTAGCGCTCACGGTCCGCCTCCGGCAACTGGGCGAATTCCGCCTCGTCCATCGACTTGCCATCCTTCATGGGCGTAAAGGCGATGTTCGTACTGTCGCGGTAGAGCGCAATCTCCTTTTCCAAGGCGAGCTTTTCGATCACATCCAGGGCTTTGTCGTAACGCTGATTGAAGGCGCGGTCGATAGCGCTCTTCTTCTGCTGAAAGCTCGGGTGCTCGAACACCGCCGGAAAGGTTGCCATCAGGTTGTCAATCAACTGACCAATGTCGGCGATGAATTCAGCGGCGCCGCCCTGTGGCAACTCCACCACACGCGGCTCGCGCGGCTCGTCGAAATTATTCACGTAAAGCCAGTCGGACGGCGTATCCAGCCGTTTGCCTTCGGCTTTCAGATACCGCCGCACGAACGAAAACCGCCCGGTACCCGGCTCACCCATTACGTAGACGTTATAACCGGGACGCGGCATTGCCACGCCGAACTGCAGTGCCTCAACGGCTCGTTCCTGGCCGAGCACGCCAAGGAAGGGCTCCAGCTCATCCGTGGTTTTGAAGTCGAACTGACTGGGTTCGAAGGGACGGGTCAACGCTTCGGGCGCCAAGCGCAAGCCGGCAGCGACAGTTTCGGGCATTGGAAATCCTTGCTGGGGTGGCCTGGTGACCACGATTGATGCCGCCATTCTGGCGATGCCTCCGCGCGCCTGCAAGGCTCGGCAAGGCCTCGTACGGCGGATTGCCGATCAGCGCCTACCTTCATCGTGTGGCGGTGAGCAGAACGCCTATCGGGACCGGGCACACTCGACGGGCTGTAGCGCGCGGAGTCAGACGATACGGCCGCCCTCGCCCGGCTCATCCACAGCGTGCGACAACCAGGCCCACCACGAACGGCCGGTGCCTTGACGCATATCAACTCGACCAGAACGGAGATAGCGCCTCATGAAATCGCCAACATGAGAAAAGGGATTCCGTGATGCCTCGTTATTTTCCCGCCCTGGTCAGTGGGCTAATGCTGATCACGCACATTGCCCATGCCGATGAGCTGCGCGATCGTGCCAATGCCATATTTCAGCCGGTGCCCGATCAGGTCACCGAAGTCCGTGGTCAGGCGGTCAACAAGGATCAGGTCATTCTGGGCCACAAGCTGTGGTTCGATCCGCGTCTGTCCAGCAGCCATGTGATCAGCTGTAACAGCTGCCACAACCTGAGCATCGGCGGCAGCGACAACGTGCCCACCTCCATCGGCCACGGCTGGCAAAAAGGCCCACGCAATTCGCCGACCGTCCTCAACGCCGTGTTCAATGCCGCTCAGTTCTGGGATGGCCGCGCCAAGGATCTACAGGAGCAAGCCAAGGGGCCTGTCCAGGCCAGTGTCGAGATGAACAGTACGCCCGAACGGGTCGAAGCGACCCTCAAGAGCATTCCGGCGTACGTGTCCGAGTTCAAGAAGGCCTTTCCTGGAGACAAGGAGCCGGTCAGTTTCGACAACATGGCGTATGCCCTGGAAGCCTTCGAAGTCAGCCTGACCACGCCGAACTCGCCGTTCGACCGCTTTCTGAAGGGTGACGACAAGGCGCTCGATGCCCAACAGAAAGAAGGCCTGGCGCTGTTCATGGACGCCGGGTGCATTGCCTGTCACAACGGTGTCAACGTCGGTGGCCAAGGTTACTTCCCGTTTGGCGTGATCAAAAAGCCAGGCGCGGAGATCCTGCCGGAGGGCGACAAGGGCCGTTTCGCAGTGACCCAAACGGCCGACGACGAGTACGTGTTCCGTGCCGCACCGCTGCGCAACGTGGCTCTGACACCCCCTTACTTCCACAGTGGCGAGGTCTGGGACCTAGAGCAGGCGGTGGCCATCATGGGCGATAGTCAGCTGGGCCGCCAGCTCAAAGGTGACGAGGTCAAGGCGATCACAGCCTTCCTGCACAGCCTTACCGGCGACCAGCCACAAGTGGCTTATCCAACGCTGCCGGCCAGCACTGCGAACACGCCTAAACCCGAGTAACGCGGCATCAATACCTGCAGGTCGCTCTGGCTTGCAGGTTTCAACCCCGAATCCCATTCGACGTATCACGATCCCTGAACTAGACTCCGGGTACACGTTTCGTTTGGTGATGACTCAATGGCCTTGCACCATGCTCAATCGGGTGAAGTGGTCAACCTCCTCGCCCACCCTCAAACAACTACCCTGCAGTCCCAAGCAATTGTCAGCACGCCAGAGCTTGAGGTGATGCGCCTGTGCCTGCCCGCTGGCAAGCAGGTTCCACCCCACGCGGTCGCGGGTGCCATCACCCTGCAATGTCTGCAGGGCAGTATCGAAGTGCAGGCGCACGATGGTTGGCACCCCATGCAGGTAAACGACCATCTCTACCTGGCCGGAAACGTTGAGCACGCGCTGCGCGCGCTGACCGACGCCGTGGTGCTGGTGAATATCCAGCGCCGGACTGGCGAGAAAACGGCGGAAGCCAGCCAAACCAGCCCTGACTAACCGCAGCCCCGCAGCGAACGAAAGGAGCACAGCTTTGGTTAAGTTCTTCAGAGTCCTCAGTTTTGTGGTGCTGGCGCTAATGGCCGCGGCAGCCATTTATGCCGGCGTCATGGGTATCGTCCACTGGGCCGGAATCGGCGTTTAGCGGGAGCCTACAATGAACAAACGACAAACCCGCCTGTTCGCCATCGGCTCGACTCTGGTTGCCGCATTGGCATTCCTCGGAATGACGATTGACAGCCACCGGCAGTTTCCAGAGCTGACCAATGCCGACAGCATC
This sequence comes from Pseudomonas sp. DNDY-54, assembly GCF_019880365.1. Taxonomy (NCBI): domain Bacteria; kingdom Pseudomonadati; phylum Pseudomonadota; class Gammaproteobacteria; order Pseudomonadales; family Pseudomonadaceae; genus Pseudomonas; species Pseudomonas sp. DNDY-54. The sequence goes on along the minus strand of NZ_CP082271.1, from coordinate 734,766 downwards.
ACCCCGGCGGTCACCCGAGGTAACGACGTATGGCACGCCAACAACTGCATCAATTGCCACACGCTGTTCGGTGAAGGGGCGTACTACGCGCCCGATCTGACCAAGATTACCCAACTACGCGGCGCGCCCTATCTCAAGGCTTTCCTGAGGGAGCCAGAACGGTTTTATAACGAGGAACAGCATCGCCGATTGATGCCTAATCCCAATCTCGAAGACACGGAGATCGACGACCTCATCGCGTTTCTCGACTGGGTCGCCAATGTCGACAACCAGGGGTGGCCACCGCGCCCAATCCTCGTAACCGGCTCCTCGATCCCCGGCACCAGCCTGACCATCGCCCAGCAGGATGCGTCCGGCCCTGGCAAGACTGAAGAACAGATGCCGCCTGGCGCTCGGCCTGTTGCCGGCGATGAGGACCCCATCGCACTGGGCGAAGCGCTGTTCCGAACCGCTGCACCGGCATGCAACGCCTGCCACTCTGTCGCGCCTGGCGTGAATCTCGCCGGACCGACGCTGGCCGGCCTGGCCACACGGGCACAACAGACTCTCGACTCGCCGGATTACCAGGGCGAAGCCGACAGCGTCGAGGCGTTCATCCGCGAATCCATCGTCTCGCCAAGCGCCTATTTGCATCCTGGGGAGATGTACTCGGCGGAGGGGGTGTCCTTCATGCCCACCAGTTACGGCGAATCGCTGACCGACGAGCAGATCGATCAGCTGGTTCAGTACCTGGCGTCATTCAAATGAGTGCGGTGCGCACAGCCCGCCGGACGAACATGCAGGGGTTCAGCCATGCGCTATAAATCACAATCTGTCGCCTACTGGTACTTCGCCGTCGCAATGGTGCTGTTCGGATTGCAATTGGTGTTCGGCCTGCTGTCCGCCACCAAATACCTGGGTCCGGATCCGCTGCTGAATATCCTCCCATTCGATGTCACCAAGGTCATCCACACGAACCTTCTGATCGTCTGGGTGCTGACCGGCTTCATGGGCGCGACCTACTGGATGGTGCCCGATGAGTCACGCACCGAACTACACAGCACCAAACTCGCCTACATCCAACTGGGGTTGTGGACCGCCATGGGGGTTACCGCGATCATCGGCTACCTGTTCGGTTACGGCACAGGCAACAAGCTGTTGGAGCAGCCGCTGCCGCATAAGATCGTCATCGTCATCTGCATGCTGATCTTCCTCTACAACATCGGCATGACGATCAAGAAATCCGGCCGATTCACGACCACCGAGGGTGTGCTGCTGCTCGGATTGGTCAGCTCAGCCGTGCTGTTCTTCCCCGCCCTGCTGCACTACGAGAACTACACGGTTTCCATCTTCTACCGCTGGTGGACCATTCACCTGTGGGTGGAAGGTGTGTGGATGATGATCATGGGCGCCTTTCTCGCGTATCTGCTGATTCGCCTCTCCGGGGCGGACCGTGAAGTACTGGAGAAGTGGCTGTACGTGATCGTCGGCCTGGTATTCATCGCTGGCATTATCGGCACCGCGCACCACTACTACTGGGTCGGCGTGCCGCATTACTGGCTGCCGATTGGCGGTTTCTTCAGTGCGCTTGAGCCGCTGGCCATCGTCGGTATGGCCATGTACGCCTACAGTGCGATGCGTCGTTCCGGCATGGCACACCCCAACTCCCTTGCGCTGCACTGGACCCTCGGCAGCACCATCTTCACGCTGTTCGGCGCAGGCTTGCTGGGGCTGGCGCACACCTGGCCGAGCATCAACAAATGGACCCACGGCACGCTGATCACCGCCATGCATGGTCATGCCGCCTTCTATGGCGCCTACGCCATGATCGTGCTGGCGATGATCACCTACGCACTGCCCTCGCTCACCAACAAGCGGCCGGAGCAAGGCACCACGATCGGCTACTGGGCCTTCTGGCTACAGCTGGCCGGCATGTTCGGTATGACGCTCTCCTTCGCCACCGCAGGGATTGGCCAGGTCTATCTGGAGCGGATCATGGGCATGGGCTATCTGGACGCTCAGTTGAAGATCCAGATCCACTTCGTGATGCTGATCTCCACGGCCAGCATCTTCGCCCTTGGTGTTGGCCTGTTTATCTATGACTTCTTCAGCTACCGACCGCGTTTCGAGGTGGATGAGCAGGAGCTGACAGAAACCGGCATGCATGCAGACCGGGCCGTCTGAGATGGGTGTGGATCAGTCTGTTCATGACTTCGCCATTCGCCAACCGCGGGACGAGCCCTGGTACCGGCCAGCGGGCAACGAGGTCACGCTGTTCGAGCAATGCCACAAGCGGGGTTTGGCGGTCATGCTCAAGGGCCCGACCGGCTGCGGTAAAACGCGCTTCGTTGAGCACATGGCCTGGCGCCTGGGTCGGCCGCTGATCACCATTCCCTGCCACGACGACCTCGCCGCCAGTGACCTGATCGGCCGTTACCTGATCCGCCATGACGGTACTGTCTGGCAGGATGGACCGTTAACCCGAGCCGTTCGCGAAGGTGCGATCTGCTATCTCGATGAGGTCGTCGAGGCGCGGCAGGACACCGTGGTGGTACTGCATGCATTGACCGACTACCGGCGAACGCTGCCAATCGACAAGACCGGTGAGAACGTTCAGGCAGCACCCGGCTTCCAGCTGGTCGTGTCGTATAACCCCGGCTACCAGCGCATGCTCAAAGACCTCAAGCCCAGCACCCGCCAGCGCTTCGTTGCGATGGATCTGGACTTCCCGACGCCCGAGCACGAGGCGCTGATCGTACAGCACGAAAGCGGGGTCGAGCCGGCTCTCGCCAAGGGTCTTGTCAGTCTTGCCCTGCGTATTCGCCAGTTGCGTGATCGCGGCTTGGCGGAAGTCCCCAGCACCCGACTGCTGATCGCCGCCGGCACGCTGACCCTTTGCGGCATTCCGGTACGGGAGGCTTGCTATGCCGCTGTAGTTTCACCGCTGTCCGACGAGCCCTCGATGGTCAGCACCTTGCGCGATCTGGTTAACGGCACCTTTGTCTAGGCACTGCACCGTCCCGCGCTACGTTTGCGCGGCAGCTAAACACGCCGAGAAACGTCGCCTCTACGCTTGCCGCCGCCATGGCTGAAGCCGAGGAGCTGGTCAGTGATGCCGCGCGCCATGCCACGATCTTCGCGCAGAGGCTATGGCGCCGTTATCGTCCGCTGCCGAAAGGCCCACCAACCGTAGTGCTTGCTGACGCGGCGCCTCGCCTCGACCTGCTGATTACCGCGGTCACCGGGACCAGCTACCCGATCAGAATTGCGCAGCCACCCGCGCGGCCTACCCTGCTGGCTCGTTTTTTTCGCCGTGTTCAGCATCCTTGGCAATGCCAGGCCGTTCCGGCCACAGACGGCCAGTGCCTGTGGCTGCCCGCCGATTCCGGTATCGAAGACATCGAGCGCGGTCACGAACACTATCGAATCATGGCACTGCAACAGGCGATACGCGCTCAGCGCGGCAGTACCGGTCTCATCGACGGAACTCTTTCACCGCTACAGGCCGATGTTTATCTGTTGCTTGAAGCCTGGGCGGTCGACGAAGCGCTGGTTGAAATGCTGCCAGGCATGCGTTCGGCCATTGAGCAGTTACGGCAACAAGCCTTGCGCCAACGCCCGGCCCTCGCCGCGTTTTCTTCGGCGCGCCAACCCCTCGAAGAACTGCTGCGTCAGTTGCTCGCGAGCCCATGCGGCCAAACGCCGAAAGATTTCCCGCTCAGCGAATCGCCTGCGCATTCACAACGGCTGATCGACCCCGTGTTGACCACGCTCGGGCTGTCGGCGCAGGACCGCTCACTGGGCCATGCACCGCTGCTCCGGGACGAGTGGACCGGCAACCTGCGTCAACCCGGCAGCGCAGCAGAAGGCCCAGCGAAGGCGCTGCCCGCCGACGAAACCTCCACCGACACAGCACCGCCGCGCAGCGCTCACTTGCCCAGGCGCCCGGATATCCGCAATGCCACCGAGGACGAGGACAAACACGACGATGGCGTGTTTATGGTGCAAGCCGATGAGCCGCACCAGCATGCGGAGGACCCGCTGGGCCTCAGTCGACCCGTTGACCATGATGAAGACACCAGCGCAGATGAGTACGGAGACATGCTCTCCGAACTGCCCGAGGCGCGCCTGGTGTCGACACCCGGACGTCCGAAAGAAGTGCTCATCTCGGACGATCCGCCAGACAGCAACACCGCCCTGCAGCTCAAGCGTGCCATCGCCGACGGCCAGGGCCTGCCCTATCCGGAGTGGGATTACCGTGCCGGGCATTATCGCCAACCCGGCGCCACCGTTCGGGTGCTGCCTAATCTGCCGGGCTCACCGCAATGGGTGGAAGCCACGCTGGATGAACACCGTTCGATGTTGAACCAGATCCGCCGGCGCTTCGAGATGCTGAGGGCCCGCCGCGTGACGCGTCGCCGACTGCAGGATGGTGATGAGATCGACTTGCAGGCCTATATCGACAGCTACGCCGATTTCAGAGCCGGCGGCTCGCTGTCCGATGCGTTGTATCAGAACCGGCGCACGGCGGAACGGGATCTGGCGATTACCCTGCTGATCGACGTCAGCGGCTCGACAGACGGCTGGGTATCAGCCGGGCGCCGGATCATCGATGTGGAGCGTGAAGCGCTGCTCGTCGTCTGCATCGCACTGGAAAGTCTCGGTGAACCATATGCGGTGCAGGCGTTTTCGGGCGAAGGCCCGGACGCCGTGATTGTGCGGCAGCTGAAACGCTTCGACGAACCCTTCAGCCAGGACGTGGCCCTGCACATCAGCGCGCTCGAGCCGGAACATTACACCCGCGCCGGCGCAGCCATTCGTCATGCGAGCAGCGAGCTACTGCAGCAGGCCGCCACGCATCGACTGCTGCTGCTGCTCTCCGACGGCAAGCCGAACGACAAAGATGAGTACGAGGGGCGCTACGGCGTGGAGGACATGCGGCAGGCCGTGACTGAGGCCAATCTGCAGGGAATCTCGACGTTCTGCCTGACCATTGACCGTCAGGCCGCCAACTACTTGCCGACGGTCTTCGGCGCCCAGCAATACGCCTTGTTGCCCCGGCCGGAGCTACTGCCAAGCGTACTGCTGGAATGGCTCAAACGATTGATTGCGGCCTGATCAAGGCGGAGCCGTAGACGCCGGGTGGATACCGCCAGGATCAGGGCCGGTTTTGCGCCCGCAATGCGTCACGAATCTCGGTGAGCAGCACTTCTTCCTTGCTGGGTGCCGGTGGCGCCGACGGCGCCTCTGCCTCTTTGCGCTTCAGGCTGTTGATGCCCTTTACGGCGAGGAAGATGGCGAAGGCCACTATGATGAAGTCAAACACCGTTTGCAGGAAGCTGCCGTAGCTCAAGGTCACTGCCGGCGTATCGCCGACCGCCTGCTTGAGCACGACGGAGAGATCCGAAAAATCAACGCCGCCAATCAACAGCCCCAATGGCGGCGTTACCACATCAGCGACAAATGACGAGACGATCTTGGTGAACGCGGCGCCAACAATGATGCCGACCGCCATGTCGATCACATTGCCCCTGACAGCAAACGCTTTGAATTCGTTGATCATGCCCATCTGAAGATATCCCGTTCAATTTGAAAGGTGCGGCTGGAGCGCCGGCCGTATGGCTCGATGATTATAGGCAAAGGCGGAGTCAACCGCCGCGCTAGACAGCCCGAGGACGGGCGGGAGGCTAGCATAGCCTGATCTTGATCGCGATCAATAAGAAATGGCGAGGCGCACCGCTAAGGTACAAACCTTCAGAAACAGCCCGGAGCAACACCATGCAGGTTGAACATCAAGCGCTCGCCAAAGACTTTCCCGAGAAGCAAGCACAGCTGTTGAAGCTGCGTCAGCAGAATCCCTCGTTCGCGAGCAAGACCGACGCCTATGAAGCGCTGGATCAGAAGATCCGGAGCGCCGAAGCGGGTGCGGTAACGCTGGATGACGAGGCTCTCAGCGCACTCAAACAAGAACAGGTAACGCTGAAGAACGACATCAGCCGCGAACTCAAGCACGCGAGCGGTAGCTGCTGCGGTGGCTGCGGCGGCTGATCGGCCTCAACGCTCAACACGTCCCGCACCTAGACGCCATATCGGCAATGGGTCGCGGGACGAATGATGAAATGAAATGAAGGCGGCAAACCGTCTCGATTCCGCGCCTTATCTAAGCTGCTCTCCCCTCAGTCGTTAACGCCCCCTCCGCGCCAGCCGCACCTCAACGATCATTCATTTAGAACAACCCGCCAAATCTGAAACCCGAACCCACCCAGGCAAACGCCACGGCAGTTAGCGTGATGAGCACGATATGCACGCCCAGTTGCGGCAGGCGCTGCGCATCCAGCTTCGGAATAATCGCCAACCGCGCATGCACGCCCAGCACTGCCGTGAGCGCCAGTAATACTAGTTTGGCCTGTACCAGATGGGCGATAGGCGAGTCGCTGAACCACTGCGAATGCGGCAACCATTTACTTGCCAACCAGACGCCTGTGACGATCTGGATCAGCAAGGCCGGAATGCCGACTCGTTCGTAGAGTTGCTCGAACGCCCGCACCGGCTGTACATCGCGCCGTTTCAGCGCGCCTGGCAGCACACTGAACAGCAGGACTAAATGGCCGCCGACCCAGACGCTGGCACCCAGCAGGTGCAGGAACAACAAATGGCGCATGGGACTCACTCCTGTTCGATTTGTTTACAGTCTGGCGACTTGCATGGTGCTTGTGGCTGATGTCGATCAAGCCAGTCGTTATGATGCGCTTCCTCTTATCCGACCCGGAGTGTCCCATGGCCAAGGCCAAGCGCATGTATGGCTGCACCGAATGTGGCTCGACCTTCCCCAAGTGGGCTGGCCAATGCGGCGATTGTGGTGCCTGGAATACCCTGGTGGAAACCATCATCGACGGCGCAGCTCCGCCGAGCGGCCGCGCGGGCTGGGCCGGCGAGAAAGCCAACATCAAGACCCTCGCCGAGGTCAGCGTTGAAGAAGTGCCACGTTTTTCGACCGCTTCCGGCGAGCTGGATCGCGTACTCGGTGGTGGCCTGGTCGACGGCTCTGTGGTGCTGATCGGTGGTGATCCCGGAATCGGCAAGTCAACCATCCTGCTCCAGACGTTGTGCAACATTGCCCGACAGTTTCCCGCGCTCTATGTCACCGGTGAAGAATCCCAGCAGCAGGTGGCCATGCGTGCTCGTCGCCTGGACCTGCCGCAGGACCAACTCAAGGTCATGACCGAAACCTGCATCGAATCAATCATTGCTACTGCGCGGCTGGAAAAGCCGAAGGTGATGGTCATCGATTCGATCCAGACCATTTTCACCGAGCAGCTGCAGTCGGCACCGGGTGGCGTCGCCCAGGTACGGGAAAGCGCGGCGCTGCTGGTGCGCTATGCCAAGCAGAGTGGCACAGCGATCTTCCTCGTCGGTCACGTCACCAAGGAGGGCGCACTCGCCGGTCCGCGCGTGCTGGAACATATGGTCGACACAGTGCTGTACTTCGAAGGCGAGTCGGACGGTCGCTTGCGGCTGCTACGCGCCGTGAAGAACCGCTTCGGTGCGGTCAACGAGCTGGGCGTGTTCGGCATGACGGATAAGGGGCTGAAGGAAGTTACCAACCCTTCTGCGATCTTCCTTACCCGCGCGCAGGAAGCGGTGCCTGGTAGCGTGGTCATGGCCACGTGGGAAGGCACCCGGCCGATGCTGGTGGAAGTGCAAGCGCTGGTCGATACCAGCCACATGGCCAATCCCCGGCGCGTTACCCTCGGCCTGGATCAGAATCGTCTGGCCATGCTGCTGGCCGTCCTGCATCGCCACGGCGGCATTCCGACCTATGACCAGGATGTGTTTATCAACGTGGTGGGCGGCGTGAAAGTGTTGGAAACCGCGTCCGATCTGGCATTGATGGCGGCCGTGATTTCCAGCTTACGCAATCGCCCGCTGGATACCGATTTGCTGGTGTTTGGCGAAGTCGGTCTGTCCGGTGAGATACGTCCGGTTCCGAGTGGTCAGGAACGGTTGAAAGAAGCAGCCAAACATGGCTTCAAACGCGCCATCGTGCCCAAGGGTAACGCCCCGAAAGAGGCGCCCGCCGGGCTGCAGATCATCGCGGTAACGCGACTTGAGCAAGCGCTGGATGCATTGTTCGAATAAGCGGACTGTTTGACGCGAGAGCGCCCTGCCCTATTACCTCGGCAGGGTGCGATGCCGGCGAGCTTCAGCTATCGGAGCAGCTACTCCTTCACCACTCGGCGCCATGCTTCGCCGCTAGGGTTATCAGCCTGCGTCCCCGCCCTGTCCCAGCGCCGCCAACTCGCGCTCGAGCAACGATTCGTCGCCGAGGTTGAGCTCCACCAGCCGCCGCAGATGACTAATGGAATCGACGTCGATGTGCCGGCAAACCAGGCCGATCAGCTCGCCTTCGCTGTGGGACATTTCGACTTCCATGCGCACCTCCGCGTCGTCGGCCAGCCGAATCTTCGCCTCGAACGGCTGGGTAGGATCGGCGTCCCAATGCTCGGGACGGTCGACCAGCAAACCCTTCAGCGAGAGGTCGTGCAGCGTGACTGGCCAGCGGCGTTGGTCCTGCACCAGCTCTGTTTCCGCGTCGAACGCAAAGCGCTGGAAGCGTCGGCGGTCGCTGCTTGTATCGTTCATCAGTTCCACTCCCGAAGGTTCGTTAACTATAGGTCGCGCGCTGCGCCACCGTGGACGCTCACAACCAGCGCCGCACGCGTCGTCGGTAAGTGCGGTAGTCATCGCCGAACAAGCGTGTCAGCAGATGCTCTTCATGGATGATCACGGTGCGCTGCATGCAGGCGATGAGCAAGGGCAGCAGCAACCAGGGCCAGAGGCTGCCGAGCAATAGCCCGATGCCGCAATAAATCAGCGTATCGGCAAGGTAGATGGGATTGCGGGAGAAACCAAATGGACCGGTTTGCAGAAGACTGCTGGGCTTTCCGTAGGGGTTGATGGTGGTGCGATGGCGATACATCACCAGCGCTGCCCAAAACATCAGCACGATACCCGCCGCGATCGAAACCCAGCCGGTATAACGCATGAATTCATGCTCCGGTAGATCGAGCGGCACCCACTGTGCGAGCGCCCATGCGCTCGCGACAAAAGCCAGGTAGATCAGCGGCGGTGGCAAGATCACGCGTGAAGGTCCGGCAGACATGGGGCGTGGCATCCACAGGGAATTCGATTGGGCCATCCTACAGAAGCGAACACCGATGCGCCTGCTCAACCCAAATCAAAGGCTGAACGGTTTCATCGCGTAGGGATATGTGCTCCGCTAATGCTGGCCGGGTAGCCAGCCATGCACCATGGCATGTTTCATCAGATCTGCCGGGCGATCGATGTCGAGCTTGCGGCGGATACTCAGCCGATGGGTTTCCACTGTTCGCACGCTGATCTGCAGCTCGCGCGCCATGGTCTTGTTGTTGTGGCCTTGCGCGAGCATCAACAAGACCTCCCGCTCGCGTGGGGTCAGTTCGCGCTCTTCAGCGCCACCGCTGGCCAGCTTCTCGGCAATCCCTTCGCTGTAGTAGGTGCCGCCAGCGGCAATCGCCTCGATGGCGATAATGATTTCCTTGGAGGGTGCATCCTTGAGTACGTAGCCCCGTGCCCCGACCTTCACCGAGGTGTTCACGTATTCCTGGTTGTCGTACATGCTCAAGATCAGCACGCGGATGTCCGGATACTGGTTGCGCAGTGACTGGGTCAGTTCGAGCCCATTGATATCTTTCAGGCCGATGTCCATCAGCACGACATCCGCCTGCACCTGCCCGAGCAGCTCCAGCGCCTCAGCGCCTCCACCCGCCTCGCCGACCACATCCAGTTCGGGTACGGCCATCAGCAGCGCGCGGATGCCGTCCCGAACCAAGGCATGGTCGTCGATCAGTACCACCTTGATGCTAGTCTGCGGGTTCATTGAGCGAGCCTCTTATTATTGGGAAATCCATAGGGTCTGTTGCCGTTTCGCCGCGGCCGCGACGGAGCCGGTTTTCGCGCGAGACAAGGCACGAGTCGCGCAGTTTGGTCACTCCAAATAAGCGACGAGAAACGCAGTATCGCGCGAAAACCGGCCCGTCCCTCCGGGTTGCGCGGCAAATGACGCCATGCGGCGTTGCGGGACTTGGCAAGGGAACGACCATTACCTGCGTCCCGCGCCTTGCCTGGCGTCATTTGCCGCAGCAACGCGGCTCGCAGCGAAACGGCAACAGACCCTAGTCATCCGGCCCGTGCCGGCAAGGTCACGTCCAGCTCGGTTCCGCCGGCTGTCGAAAGCAGACTGAAACGCCCGCCGAAGTGCTCCACCCGCTCACGAATGTTGCGCAAGCCGATGCCGCCGCCTTTGATGCTGTCGAGCTGTCGTGGATTAAAGCCGACGCCGTCATCGCGAACTCGCAGACGCACCGATCGGTCGTCACCATCCAAGCTGATAAGGACAGACCGTGCCACCGCGTGGCGTTCGATGTTCGTCAGCGCTTCTTGCAGAACCCTGAACAGCGCGACGGCCACTGAATCATCCGGGTCACCGTCGCCAAGGTCATTGCTGTATAGCATCTTGAGGCCGCTTCGCTGTTCGAACTCGGCCACAAGCTGGCCAATTGCCGCCGGCAAGCCGAGCGTGTCGAGCAGCGATGGATGCAGATCATGGGAGATCCTTCGCACCTCGCCAATTGCGCCGGCAAGCCGCTCGGTCCCGAGATCCAGGGTTTCCAGCGCCTTGGGATTTCCGCTAGCGAGCTGATGGCTGGCCAGCTCGAACTGAAACTTGATGGATACCAGCAGCTGGCTGATGCCGTCATGCAGCTCGCGAGAGACACGCGAGCGCTCTTCCTCCTGCAGGCTAACGATACGCTGGGTCAACACCTGCAATTTTCGATCAGCCAAGCGACGTTCGCTGACATTGAGCGTGAGGCCGCTGACGAACACCAACAGCACTGCGACGAGCGCGACACCGGCAATCGCGAGCATGGTGGTGTGAATACCACCGGAGACCTCCTCGCGTACGTTCAGAATTGCCTGGTCAACATCCTCCAAGTAAAGCCCGGTCCCAAGCATCCAGCCCCAGCGTTCGAGCATCACCACATAGGCAAGCTTTGCCGCGAACTGCCCGGTCGAAGGCTTCTGCCAGGCGTAGCGCTGAAAGCCCTTGCCGCTCTGTGCACTGTGCATCAGCGCCTGAATCACCGGCAGGCCGTTCGGATCGGTCATGTTCCACAGGTCCTCCCCTACCAGCTCGGGCTGGCGTGGGTGCATCAGATTGCGTCCACTCCGGTCGTAGACGAAGAAGTAGCCATCACTGCCAAAACTGAACCTGCTCAATGCCGCGAGGACTTTCTGCTTTGTCTCGTCGTCATCCAGCCCGCTGTCATAGAGCGGCGCGATGATGCTGGTCGCCATCTCCACGTAGTTCTTCAGCTCAGCCTGTTTGCTCGCCAGAATGCTGGCCTCGATCAGCTTGGCCTGCTGCTCGCCCAGGCGCTGGTTCTGCACGATGACCAGTACGCAGACGACCGCAACGGCCAGCAGCAACGGCAGGATGCTGAGCGCGGCAATCTTGTGTTTGAGCTGCATTGAACGTCTCCAGCGAAGAACGGGCAGAGCGGTGCTGAAAATTAACCCAGCCCCCCGGGTACGCCCAGCCCCTTTTTTACGCGCAGCTCAGCGGCCCTGCTGTCTACGGAGCGAAAACAAAAAAGCCCGGCATTGGCCGGGCTTTCGCTGCTGCAAGGCGGTATTACTTACCGTAGACGGGGAACTTGGCGCAGACCGCTTCGACCTTGGCGCGGACCGCTTCGATCACCGACTCGTCACCCATCTTGTCGAGGATGTCGCAGATCCAGCCAGCCAGATCACGGCACTCGGTTTCGCCGAAACCACGGGTAGTGACGGCGGGCGTACCGATGCGCAGACCAGAGGTGACGAATGGGGAGCGCGGGTCGTTTGGTACGCTGTTCTTGTTCACGGTGATGTGCGCGTTGCCCAGGGCCGCATCCGCATCTTTACCGGTGATGTCCTGCTTGATCAGGCTGAGCAGGAACAGGTGGTTCTGCGTACCGCCGGAAACCACGTCGAAGCCCCGCTGGATGAACACTTCAGCCATGGCCTGGGCATTCTTCACGACCTGCTGCTGGTAGGCCTTGAACTCAGGCTGCAGTGCTTCCTTGAAGCACACGGCCTTGGCCGCGATAACGTGCTCCAGCGGGCCACCCTGAGCACCGGGGAAGACGGCAGAGTTCAGCTTCTTCTCGATCTCGGCGTTGGCACGCGCCAGGATCAGGCCGCCGCGTGGGCCGCGCAGGGTCTTGTGGGTGGTGGTAGTGACGACGTCAGCGAACGGAACCGGGTTCGGGTAGACGCCAGCGGCAACCAGACCGGCCACGTGGGCCATGTCGACGAACAGATAGGCACCGACCTTGTCGGCGATTTCGCGAAAACGGGCGAAGTCCAGAATCTGCGAATAGGCAGAGAAGCCGGCGACAATCATCTTCGGCTTGTGCTCGACGGCCAGACGCTCGACTTCGTCGTAGTCGATCAGGCCCTGGTCATTGATGCCGTACTGCACGGCGTTGTACAGCTTGCCCGAGGACGAGACGCTGGCGCCGTGGGTCAGGTGGCCGCCGTGGGCCAGGCTCATGCCGAGGATGGTGTCACCGGCCTGCAACAGGGCGAGGTAGACGGCGCTGTTGGCTTGAGAGCCAGCATGCGGCTGGACGTTGGCGTAGTCGGCGCCAAACAGTTCCTTGGCGCGGTCGATGGCCAACTGCTCGACCACGTCGACATACTCACAACCGCCGTAGTAGCGCTTGCCCGGATAGCCTTCGGCGTACTTGTTGGTCAGGACCGACCCCTGGGCTTCCATCACCGCCGGGCTGGTGTAGTTCTCCGAGGCGATCAGCTCGATGTGGTCTTCCTGACGCTTGGCTTCCTGCTCCATGGCAGCGAAAAGATCGGCGTCGAAACGGGCGAGGGTCAAATCACGGCTGAACATGGTTGGCAGTCCCCTGAGAATCAGCTGGCGGTAATAAAGAGAGGCGCGGATTCTACCTCATCCGCCGGAACGCGGGTATGAAGCATGGTCATCTGCAACATGAATCGGACCGCCGCAAGCGGGCTGTTCAAGCCGAGCCAAGCATCTCCAGCAACCGCTCGGCCGGCATTGGTCTGGCCAAATAGAAGCCCTGCACCTCATCGCAGCCATGCTCGCGCAGGAAATCCAGCTGAGCCTGGGTTTCCACGCCCTCGGCAATCACCGACAACTTCAGGCTATGCGCCATGGCGATGATTGCCCGGGCAATTTGAGCGTCCTGTTCGCCAGCAGGCAAGCCATCGACAAAGCTGCGGTCGATCTTCAACACATCGATCGGAAACTGCTTGAGGTAGTTGAGTGAGGAATAGCCGGTGCCGAAATCGTCGATGGCGATTGAAGGCCCCAGCCGCTTCAGTGACTCAAGAATGCGCATCGCCTCGCCGACATCCTGCATCAGGATGCTCTCGGTCAGCTCCAACTCAAGACAGCCGGGTGCGATTCCGCTGGCCTGCAGGATGGCCGCGATGCGCTGGCCGAGCCGCCCCGATGCAAATTGCCGCGCGGAGAGATTCACCGACACCTTCTGCACGGCCAGCCCTTGCGCCTGCCAGCGGGCCATTTGCCGACAGGCCTCGCCCAGCACCCAGTCACCGACTTCGACCACCAGCCCCAGCTCTTCCAATGCCGGGATGAAATCGCCCGGAGGAACCAGCCCCCGATCCGGATGCTGCCAGCGCAGCAAAGCCTCGACGCCCGTCAGCGTTTTGCCGTCGGAAAGAAACTGTGGCTGGTAGTGCAGCACGAATTGTTGCTGCTCCAGCGCATGCCGCAGGTCGCTCTCCAGCTCGAGACGCTCCAGCGCACGCGCGTTCATCTCAGCCTGATAGAACTGGAAATTATTCTTGCCCCGCTCCTTGGCGTGATACATCGCCGTGTCGGCGTTTTTCATCAGCTGGCTGATGTCGTCGCCGTCCTGCGGGCTGAGCGCAATGCCAATACTGGCGGTGACGAAGAATTCCCGCTCGGACAGGACGAAAGGCTCCGTCAGGCTGGCCAAAATTCGGTCCGCCACATGAATCGCTCGAGTGAGCGCCTCGTCGCGGTCGGCGCTTGGATGCAAGAGAAAGGTGAACTCGTCACCGCCCATGCGCGCCACCGTATCGTCCTCGTCGACGCAAGAGGCCAGGCGCATGGCGACGTCCTTGAGCATGTGGTCACCGGCGGCGTGTCCGAGCGAGTCGTTGATCGGTTTGAAGCGATCCAGATCGAGAAACATCAGCGCCACCCAGCTGCCCCGTCGTGCGGCCAGCTGCAGGCTGCTGTGAAGACGGTCCTGGAACAACGTACGGTTCGGCAGCTGGGTCAGGCTGTCGTAATAGGCCAGGCGATGAATGCGCTTTTCGCTCGCCTTGCGCTCACTCATGTCGCTGAAGAAGCAGACGTAGCTGACCAAGTCGTCGTCAGCGTCGCGCACCGCGGTGATGCCGATCCAGCACGGGAAGGTGTCGCCACTTTTGCGCTTGAGCCAGAGTTCGCCCTCCCACTTCCCAACTTCGAGGATCTGGTCTCGGACGAAGGTCATCTGGTTGGCCTGCTGGCGATCTGCACTGAGCGTGATCGGCAGCTTGCCCACGATCTCGTCGCTCGCGTACCCAGTGATACGTTCAAACGCCTCGTTGACCTGGACGATGTTGCCTTCCGGATCGGTGACCACAATGGCGGCCGTGGAATGCTCGAATACCGTCGCGGCACGACGCAGTTCTTTCTCCGCCTGGCGCTGATTGCTGATATCGCGACCGATGCACAAGGCCCCTCCGAAACGGTTGTTCTCGTTCCAGATCAGCGTGATGCGCAACTCGATTGCCACTGGCCGACCGTCCGCAGCGACGCAGTCGAAGTACAGCGTCTCGCCTTGCAGACTTTGTCCGAGCTCCGTGAGCGCTGCCAGATTGAACGAGGCTTTGCGTACCCTGCGCATCAGATCGTAGAAGCGCGCGGCCTGCCGCGGTTTCGTCACGACCCGATCGAGCCCGTGACGCATCGTCCATTCCGGACTGTAGCCGAACACCGTCTGTACAGACGGGCTGACATAGTCGATATGAACCGAGCTGTCCGTGGTGAAGATGACATCTTGCAGACTGCCGGCCAGCATCCGGTAGCGGCGCTCGCTGTCACGCAGCGAGTGGCTGTGTTCGATGTTCGCGGTCACGTCACGGGCCACGCCGATCAGACGCCAGACCTGGCCGCGGTCATCACGTGACAGCACCTGCTCGCGAATGCTGAACCAGCGCCAGCTGCCATCCCGGTGGCGCCAGCGCAGTAGCGACTCTTGGCCCACCCCTTCACGCATCGACTTGCGCAGCGACAACAGACGCCAGATATATTCCTGATCGTCGGGGTGGCTGATGCGCGCCCAGAACGCGTTACCGTCCTCACCGCGCTCCTCTTCGCTGTAACCCAGCCGGAAGGCGAGATTGCTATTGCTGAACACCAGGTTGCCGCTTTGGATGTCCTGAACGTACAGGGTATCGGGCACCGCTCTCAGCACTTCAGACCAGAAGCGTTCGCGCTCCTCGAGTGCAGTCTGCGCCAGATGCTCGCGCGTGATGTCACGCATGACCCAGACAAAGCCCGAGGGGCGCATTTCGTTTCTCAGACGCAACGCTCGACGGGTTACCGCATAGAGGTGCCGCTCGCCATGTTGCAGCAGACTCACTGGATCAAGAGTAATCTCGGCCTCGGCATTGCGGACGTCGAACGCTTCCGGCGTCAGCGCTGGCAACAATCCCTGCAAGGAATAACGAGACAGATCGCGGTGGCCCAAACCGAACATTGCGGCCGCTGAACTGTTGATGTACTGGAGCCGACCGGAAAAGTCCGTAATGAGGATCCGCTCTTCGACGGCGTCCAGCGCCGTAACCGAATAACGCCACGCCTGCCAGTGCGGTTCGAAGCGTCGAGGCAGCAGAAACCGGCCCACCGCTCCGGCGAGGTAATGTCCAAGCCTGGCGAGCCCCTCGGGACGAGGCGTGCGCAATGGGTGAGGATCAATATCGGCCAAAACGGATCGGACCTTTTAATGCTGAGCGGCAGCGTGTAGCCGACGCATGTAAAGCAAGAATGCCTCGCTGTTTGGCAAAATGCCATTACGGCGAAGCCATTCCCCTGGTTTGCCCTGCCTGTTTCATTCCGGTAGCTTTGCCCAATTGATTTGACCCGTCTACCACGACGGGTTTCGCGTCCCTCTCCTTTTCTTTGTCACGGGCATTCGTCTCCATGGCTCAATATGCGTATCTACCCTATTAACTTTTAGTCACGTTTTACGATATGCAGTCGAACCCTAATGTTCACTGGCTTCCCAGCTGCTCCAGCATGTTTTTCCTCTCAATCCTGCGTAAGGGCAGAGCTTTTAGTTAGCTTTTGTTGATTTTGGGTCACACTCAACCTCCAAAACCTAACTTTTTTGGAGTGTTCCTGTGATCGCTTTTTGCCTAGTATCGCCCGCAGATTTTCTATCGTGAGGCAGTAAAATAGTTCTTCTTATTTAAGAGCCCCATTTCATCTCGGTTACCCGCTACACCTCCAGGCCGACGCAGATGTCGTTGATGAACAGGTAGTTGTGTAGGGTTGACCGACAGATCACTCCAATTCATCCCGGCATCAGTCTCAAATTCTGGTGCGCAACGAATGCTATTTTGTGGGCAATCTCATCCACCTGTCCTTTCCTTATCTGGTCGGTGCTGTCTTAGCTCCTTCCTCACCCTGAATAAAATCTCGCGGGCAGTAAGCTCATTTTTTTCGAGATACGCACTGGTTATGAGTGTTAGCGGATGGATGTCCATAACCACTGCGAGGTCCTCAACCTTTTCGAGGGTCGGACTTTTCAAGCCTCGCTCCAACGTGCTCAAGTAGGTTCTGCTACTAACCGTCGAGAAGCTTTCTTGCGATAGCTTGCAAGAAATTCTCAGTCGCCTCAGGGCTTTTCCAAATGCTTCCTTCAGTTCCATTTTGCGTGCCTGGCAAAATGAAAGATGAGGCCTTTTTGAATCCTATAGGGCTACAATCTATAGTGTTCATTTTGAGGGGGGCGAACATGTTTATTACACACCAGTCAGCTGAAGTGCCGTTTGGCAATCTTTTCGGGCGAGAGAACTCCCAGTACTGGCGCGCTGTCGAGTATCCGTCCCAAAGTCCCTGGATTTTCGTTGAAATTGCTAAGGGAGACTGGGGTAGCCGAACGTTCTTCCTGCCATCTGTGCCAGATTTCGAACAGTTCCTGTCTGAGCTAGGCGATGAATTCATTGTCCGGAACTCGCATCTCGTAAGCCCTGGTTACATGAATAACTCAGCGCAGTGGGCGATGCAGCGCTTAGCGAAGGTCTGTGAGGTTACCGCCAAGCACGGTGAAATGGCCTATCAATACACATTTGATAATGGCGGGGTTTACTTTGACCCCACGTTCACTGCCCAGCCATTGGACATCACGGTGAGAACAATTTTTTCGGCGTCTTAGGCCGATCGCAGACAGCCCGTAGTATCGGGTGGCTTGTGTGCGCTCCATCACGTACATCTTAATATGGAGGGCGGCAATGACGATGCCCCACGAACGCACCCGCGCCGTGCTGCAGACCAGAGATTTTTTAGTCGAGCTGTCCTAGAACAAGGCCCTGCCTGAACAGGTATGGAAAGGCGCAAAGCACTTCTACGGCACTATCCAAGCGAGGCTGACAGGAGAATAGCTGGGTCAATTGAAGAAAATTCTGACCATTTCTCAACCTCGTTCGGCCCGGTTTTCCTTCGTTGAGGCACTGGAAGCAAGTCATCCGGGCTTTATTGTCCGATGGATCGGCGGCGTGTTTTTCCTTAGCGGAATGCTGTTGATGGCTTACAACACGTTTAGAACCGTACGCAGCAGAGCGACCGTCGCCCTGAGCGATAGTGCTGAACCGCGTCTGGCTTGAGAGGCTGGCTATGAGTGGTGACTACTGGGTGCTGGCTCTGATGGCGATATTTTTTCATCGGAGTGCACTACAACCTCCATAGGAGAGACCCAGCTGATCTAGAGCAAGCAGCGATGCTTCCGTTCGCTGACGATCCCAAGGCCGCGAAAGAAATGGAGGAGGAAACCGGCAGAAGTCATGCGGGATGTGGATGCCCTGGACCTTGCCGGGGCGCGTGTCGCTACCGACAGCAATTAGACATGTGATAGGTATCGACCAAGTTGTATTTCGGCATGGTCGGTTGAACGAGCGCCCCAGAAAGACTCTGGGATACTCGACTCCTGCCGAGTGCTTTAACCACGCTGTTGCGTCGACCGGTTGAGTCCACAGCCGTTAGCGACGGCCTGACTTCGACCGTCGCTATAGATGGTCAAACCTCGGTCTGCTCTGCCATTTCCAAGGCGTCGTCGACCTCAATCCCAAGATATCGAACGGTGCTCTCCAGCTTCGTATGGCCAAGCAGAAGTTGAACGGCCCGCAAGTTCTTTGTCCTGCGATAGATCAGTGATGCCTTTGTACGTCTCATTGTGTGAGTGCCATACATGGCCGGATCAAGGCCAATGGCTTGCACCCAGCCTTTGACGATACGAGCGTATTGACGAGTGGATAGATGGTCTGAGGTGTGCAGCCTGCTCGGGAAAAGGCAGTCCTGGCTACGGAGCTGGGCTTGGTGTATCCAGGCCGCGAGAGCAGACCGTGTTTGCTCGGTAATTTCGAACTGCACTGGTCGCTTCGTTTTCTGCTGCATAACCATTGCTCGTGATGACACATGCTCGCCATGAGCAACGTCGCATACACGGAGCTTGGTTAAGTCGCAGGCTCGAAGCTTGCTGTCGATGGCCAGATCGAACAAAGCCAGATCCCGGGTTCGTTCTGCAAGCTGAAGCCTTACTCGGATGGCCCAGATATCTCTCAGCCGGAGCGGGGTTTTCTGTCCGACCAACTTTCCTTTGTTCCAGGGCCGGCGGGTGCAGGTAGCAGTGATGTTCATGGCAAGTCCTCCACATGTGGGAGGACAAGCATGGCTAGCCAGAGAAGTGGTCGCTAACCGGCCAGAAGCGGTCAATCGCAATCGGCTGCTTTCGACCCAAGGCAGTCTTCATGAAAGGCTGAAATCGTCCGAAAGCGGTCTTCAAGTATCCACCCTCTATTGAAGAAGGATATCGTACTCCGGCATCTCATTTCGTACTTTCATAGTGCCTACTATAGATTTGATAATTGACTGATAGTACTTTATTTCAGTGTAATTCAAAGAGCAGCCCTTTCGATCCTTCAGCCATTTTTCTAGAGGCCTATATCCACCTACCGCGCAAGACCAGATATCAAAATCAACATTATCAAAATATTGTCCAGAATTTATCCAAATTTTTCCATCATCGAATTTTACGATCTCCACAGTTGCTTCGCCTTCCCCAATAAACGGATAAAGTGCTGAGCCCAGGGCACTCGGGACTAACAAATGCATCTCGCGCAACTGTTTGCCATGATTAACCATAGAGTTAAAGAATTCAGGTGATTTCGGCCATGGAATCCGTGGAAAGTCCGACTTAAGAAACTCAGTGTAAATGGCTTTATATGACGGCCAATTTAGTACAGAATATATGTAGTCAAAGACATCTACCTCAGAGGGCAACGGACACCCTTTTTCGCCTGCAATCTTCTGCATCTTTTGCAAAAGCTTAGGCTCGAAATTAAATACTCGATCTAGACCATCTTCTGAGTATACATACAGTGGAAACAAACTATTGATGTCATATGCACTGAATGCCTTGTGCCCTGCGACACTTGCGACGACAAAGCCTCCTACACCATCTTTGCTTTGGCCAGGAATACAAAGCGCCAAATTGTCTTTGCCCGCCATATGCTTCATGACTTCCGCTCGCGGGCGGCAATGGAAGCCACGAGAGGTGCCGGTATAGTAAGTCCACCTGGAATCATATGGACGATATGCTATCTTTACTATAAAGTCTTCAGAAAAATTCTCGTTGATATCTTTCTGTGCTGATTCAACTTTCCAGTCTTGTGCATCGGGACCCAGCTTGTACTTGGCCCGTGCCTCTTCAGGTCCTATCTCGCGAAAATTCTTTACTCGCGCCCACAGCTTATCTTTGTCCATATCTATAGTTAGTGCATCTCGAGCAGTCACTATGCCGACTGAACGTAGGGGCATGAAATCTACGATGGAAAAGCCTTCGTCGTACCTCTGTTTGAGGTCCTGATTTTGTGGCACGAACAAAAAATTAGGGAGCGTCGGTACAATTTCAGTCCACGCTTCGTCTTCTAGCCCAATCTCCCATAGCGCTTCATATTTAGAGCTTCTGCTACCCCATAAATCTCTGTGAAACAAACTTGCCAGTTCTTTCTTTCCTTTTGTAATTTTTTGCCGCACCGCTACAATTACTGAAACGCCTTGCTGAATATCAAATACGTTTTTATCTGGTGAGCCATCCGGCGATATCTCTTTTTTCTTGGAGCTGCCGTGTAGATCCAGAACAAATATCTTGTCGAACGTTGTTAATAGATGCCATCTCATACCCCGAAATGTGGGATTATCCAAATAACCGTTATTAGTAATATAGCCCAGTACGCCATCGCCATTTTTGGCTATTGCTTGCTCAGCAAGCCTAATGAATTTGACATAGTCATCATTCAGCCATTTTGAGTTCCGCTCTTGAAGTTTTTGCTTTCCTCCGGGCTCCACTTTATAGGCGCTCAATAGCTCCGAAATCCACTCTCCTTTATTTGCGCTCTCACCAGAATAAGGTGGATTTCCTATTACACACATTATCGGTGCCTGACGCTTTATATTATTAGCTTCACGCGCCTCTCTGGTTAGCCATTGAGCCATAAATAGGTCACGTACATCCCGTTCTCCTTCCTCAAGACTGTTTGTAAGGAATACGCTCAACCGCGGCGGATTAGTGGATGGCTTATAACCAAGCTCGGTCAGCACCATGTCAAGCTTAGTGTGACACATGGCATATGAGGCCATTAACAATTCAAAGCCATGTAGCCGTGGAATAAGATCTTGTTCAATATATTTTGACCAGACGCCGGCTCCGGCTGCTTTAACCTTTGGTGCTATTTGCTTAATAGTTTCTGCCAAAAAGGTTCCAGTCCCCGTGGCTGGGTCCAGCACCTGTACTCTATGAACTTCTTTCTTAAACTTTAGTGGTTTTCCTTTTTTATCGTTTTGCCCAGAGTCCCATTCGACAATAATTTTCGACAGATCAGCTAGGCCGTCCTCCAAATCAAATTCCGTCTGGAGTACAGAATCGACTGCTCTTACAATAAAGTTTACTACTGGCTCAGGTGTATACCATACTCCACGCGCTTTACGTTTGCCTGGGTTATAAGCAGCTAGAAATGTTTCGTAGAAATGTAAGAATGGATCTTGCCGTCCTGTCAGACTCCCAAACCCTCTCATCAACTTATTCATATCAGCTGACGCAAATACGTCGGCTAAATCATCAATGATCCATTTAAGTCTGTCATCCAGCTCCGGCCCGGCTATATAACCGAATAAGCTCCTAAGAAAAGGATTTGATTTAGGTAATAACTCAAGGGCTTCGGCCCGACTGAAGGTCTCCGGAGTATGATCGTGCAAGCGGGCGGCGAACATTCCGTAGGCTATAGTCTCTGCATAAATATCAGAAAAATCGCTAGGCGTTACATCATGTATAAGATGTTGTTTGAATGCTGAATATTGCCCTGACAGATCCCCGCCATCTTCTAATTTCTCATTCAAAATCGCTTTGGTAAGAACATCCTTTATCAGCGTAGCTTTACCTGCCATTATCTCTGCTAAAATTTTAGGAGAGCTGATTTTCTGGCCCTTATGTGTTAGGAAAGAATCGAGAACTCCTAGCAGTCTTTCATACTCATTCGTGCGTTTTAGAATTTTCTCATCAAGCTCCCCGATACTGACTGACTCTACCAGAAGCCCGTCCCGATAAAAGTCCCAGTCCAAGCCATTCGTATAGATGAGATTAGGAAGTGCTTTACGATAGCGACTTAGCTGCTCTTTGTTGGTGCCTTTCAAATTTCTCAGACTGATGTCTATATCCTTTGCTTCGACGTGGCCGATGGTCAGTCCATTTCTACTGATTATGAAGTCGGGAGCTCCACATTCCACTCTTTTGGGCTCGTTTAAAGCGTGAATACCTGACCCTAGCCCTGAAAATAGCTTTTCGAACGCTGATCTATATGAGTGTTCCGTCGCTTGGCCGGTGCTGAATATGAAAGCTAGCTGTTCCATAAATTCTGTAATAGGTGACATCGTGTGGGTCCGTTTCTCATGGGCGGCCTCGTTCTTACCGGATACCTGCCCTATCCACAAGCAAACCAAGCTACGCATCCAAAATAGTCGTCGCGTTCTCAGCGTAGCGATGCGCAGAGAACCGAGCGGAACGATGGTTGTAGTTTGGGACGATTTTGGTGTCGATTTCTGTCAGATCACAGGCCGATTTCTGCCTGCCGCTTCTGGCCGCAATCCGGCCAGAAGCGGCCGGTCGCCATCATTCTTTTGTTGCTGTCTCTGGCCAAGCCTTCATCGCGTCCGCGGCAGAGCGGGAGGTCGATCGGCATGGCGAGCGACGCCGGCCTAGTGCGGGGCTTTTTGTAGGTGTTTCGGCTGTAAGCATTAACCTACGTGCGCCGACGTAATTAGGCCGTATCTAATCCGCAGGCTTAGGCACATATTGCACACGCAATGACGCAGGGACGCGCACAGAGCTTGGACAGCTGAGGGACAACCGCGTGGAGCGCGGCGCTTGGAATACACGGAATAGAACGCACAATACAGCCCCGCTTCGGCGGGGCTTTTTGCGTATTGTCTGCTCGCGGCTGGCTAGCGCTGAACTCTTCGATCACACATTGCTAACGGCAAACTCACGGTAAACGTTGTGCCATCGGCGAGATCGGAGGCAACGGTGATTCGTCCTTGGTGAGCAGCGACAATCTCGCTGGCGATATACAGACCCAGTCCCAGTCCTGAATGGGATCCGTAATCGCCGGCCGCATACTGGGAATGTCGGCTCATAGGTTTGAATATGTCACTGATTGCCTCTTCCGGAATCGGTTGGCCCTGGTTATGCACATTGAAAACTGCAAGCTCTTGCTCGACATGCAGGCTTACCGTGACTGGCGAACTGCGGGCACCGTGCTGCACGGCGTTACTGATCAGATTGGAAAACACCTGTTCGATCCGTGCTGGATCGAACCAACCGGCTACTTTCTCCTTGATTTCGCAGACAATGTCGCGCTCTGGGTTATATGCCCGCACTTCCTCAACCATGTTTTCGCATACCATGGCCAAGTTAGTTTCAACCCGTTGCAACGGAATGCCTCCGCCGCCCTGCGAGCGAGTGAAATCAAGCAGGTCGTTAACGATCTTGCTTGCGCGCTTGACGCTGGTGAAGATCCGCGAAGCAATGATAGTCGGCTTCGCACCCAGATCATTGTCGAGCAGCAGCACTTCCGAGCCGAGCTGTATTGCACCCAACGGGGTGCGTAAGTCATGACCGAGAATACCTAGGAAGACGTTCTGCGTAGCTTTTACCGTCCGAGAGTAACTAGCGACGGACTCTGCGAGCGCCTGGTCGATTGCCTCGTTAAACCGAGTCATATCTTCGACTTCGAAGTCCGTACCATGTTTGATTTCCTGCAGCCACTTCCTCAATACGCTTGCACGCAAAGCGCGATATTCCGAAACCATTGCATCGATAGTGAAGCCAGCATCGTGCCTCAATATTGCGTGCGTTTCGGCTGGTGTCTCGCCGTCGTCCTTCTCCGCCTTTCCCATTGATTTGTCGATTTGTTGGGCAGCGGACTGCTTGGTTCGCAGATCAGCCGCAACGACGCGGAGCACCTCCTCGGCATGGTCACGCAGCGCCTCGACTCCCATGGAGCTGGCTTCCCCCGGGATCGTCCTAGCAAAGTCTTCCCAGGATTGAAGAATTGACTCAAGGTTATCAATGATGAAAGCAGAAAGGCGCATCGGAACTCCGCAGCAAATTAGAGACCGAGACATCAAACCGCGCTTTCGCTGTCTCACAGTGGTTGCAACAGCCTTAGCGAATCAGGCGCTTGTTGCTACGACACGGCTGCGCACACCACGGTTCATTCATTCATGCATTTGCTGCTCCGCCGGCCGGCCTGCTGCTTGGGCGTTCACGAAGATGACCAAGCGTTCATAGGGTTTTGGCCTGCTAAGTAGCCCGTTAGTTTTTGCCGCTGGGCGATCCGACACGGACGCAGATGTCGCCCAAGGTGCGGGCGCTGATCGACTTTCTAGTAGAGAGACGGTCACTTCTGAGCTGATGGCACAGAAGAGAAGTTGCTTGAAAGGCAGCTTCTGGCCGAAAGCAGCCCGCCGCTTACGGCAGCTTTCGGCCAAAAGCGGACCGTTACTGCTCCTACACTTTTTCTGCGGCTTACCTCCGAATTGAGCAATTCGACGATCAGGCCGAGAATCGCCACGGCGATCAGCACGGCACGCTCGAGGCCGCTGACGTCGAACAGCAAGGCGGCTGGAATCAACGCAGGTTCAGCAGCACCCGCTGGCGGAACGCCGCCTCGCCCCGATAGGCGGCCTTGAGGCCGGCGGCGGAGTAGCCGGCGGCATACCAGATGCGCGCCAGCCCCCCGCTGCGCCCTTTCATAACCGCACCACCAACCGGCACGTCAACGCTTGCCGCGCCATCGCTCATCACGCGGGCCGGCTTAGATGACATCGCAGCGCATCTGGCTGAACGTGCCGTGGGCAGTCAGCAATCGTCGCCAGTCCTGTTCCGGCATGGCCTGGCGATGACGTTTGAGCTGGCGCAGGTCATGCCGTGCAGCGGCACTGCGACGTAGCCGGCGACGGCTCTTTTCCAGATCAAGCAGCGCGACCTCGACACGGGTCGCGTCATCTTCACCCTGAGCCCTGATGAAGATGTGCTTGGGATAGCAGCAGCCATGCTGCCAGCGTGCCTGATGAATGCGCGCCAGGGTGATCCCGACCGCCGCGAGCATGCGCTCCTGTACCGCCGGACCGAAGCGCTCCCCCAAGTCCTGTTGATACCAGTCCTCCAGGCTGATGAAACCCTCCAGTTCCGCCGTCACCAGCAGCGCCTGCCACTGACCGGCTTGCTGCCGGGTCCCGCAGTAGACCAGTTCCGGCACCTGCACGCCGAGCCGGCCGAATGCTTGCAGCGCCTGCAGTTCGCGCAGCACCGTGGGCCGGCCGAAAGGATGCAGCGGCGACCGATACAGGTGGCCAATCTGCCGTTTGCAGTACAGCAGCGGCTGCTGCGGATCGCGCAGGCGTATCCGTTGCACACCGCTTTCGCCGGCGCGGCGCTGGTTGGGTTCCTCAACCCATTCGCCCTGCGTGCTCCACCAACGCTGGAAGGTGCTGGTACGCGCTTCACGGGCAGGCAATACGAGTGGTCGGCTCATGTTCAACCCCGCTTGCGCAGCACGTAGACCCGCCACATGGCGTAGCCCGGGAGGAAGTCATTGCGGTCGAGGATGTCGAAACCGGCCTCGGCGAATTCCGCCTCGATCACCGAGCGCGCGACAACGAAGCGGTTCTGGTTTTCCTTCGCCGGCCGGCGACGCTCCAGGCGCTTGCGCTTCCAGGCCTTGTAGTTGCCATCGACCCACAGCGAGACGATCAGCGTATCGCGGGTGACGCGGTGGAACTCACGCAGCATCGCCAGCCGATGCGCCGGGTCGGCGATGTGGTGCAGCAGGCGCATGCAGAAGATGCTGTCCACTGCGTTGTCGCCCATGTCGATGGCGAAGGCTGAGGTCTGAAAGGTCTCCACCCGCTTGAGCACTTCCAACGAATGCGCCGATTCGGCGATCGCCAGCATGTCGGCGGAGTTGTCGGCGGCGAAGATCATCCGGCTCGGATGCTCGGCCAGCAACGGCCAGAAACGCCCGGCGCCGCACGGCAGATCGAGCACCAGATCGGGCTCGCCGGCGAGCTTCAGTGCGCGGCGCGCCATCTGCTCGTCACGCCAGTGCGACAGCCGTCGGGCCAGGCCATCCTGATGCTTGTGCAGGTATTCGTAGGCGTGCTGGCGGTCGTACTTGCGCGAGAACTCCAGTTCGATGGGGCTCGATGTGGTCATGGCGGGCATTCCGGTTGGAAACGGAACGCCAAACTAACCAGACAGACATCAAGGGCCCGTCAACGGGATGTGAAAAAAACGTCAAACCACGCCGTCATGAAAGCGCACCTGAAAGCAGCTGCCCTGCGGTTGCCGCGGCACCACGCCTACCTGCCAGCCCTGATGGGCGCAGATCCGCTTGACCAGCGACAGTCCCAGCCCCAGCCCTTCGCCGCGCCCCTCGGCGCCGCGCACGAATGGCTGGAACATGCGCTCCTGCTCCGCCAAGGGGATGCCCACGCCGCTGTCCTCGACGCGAAAGCCACCTTCGTCGAGGACCAGCCGCACCGTGCCCCGGTCGGTGTAATGCAGTGCGTTGCGAAGCAGGTTGGAAATCACCGTGCCGAGCAGGGTGTGGTTGTAGACGCCCGGGTCCTCGCCCTGCTCCCGCAGCTCGAAGGCCAGGCCTTTTTCCGCCAGCAGTGGTGCCCAGCGCTCGCTCTGTTCGGTCGCGACGCTCCGCAAGCTGGCGTTGCCGGCCAAGGACGTCTGTTGCGGACGTGCCCGCGCCAGCATCAGGAAGGTTTCTACCAGCTCGTGCATTTCCCGCGCGGCGCGCTGGATGCGCGCCAGCGGTCGCTGCGCGGCTGGCGCCAGTGCGGCCTGCTGTTCGAGCAGCTCGCAGGCGCCGAGTACCACCATCAGAGGGGTGCGCAGTTCGTGGCTGACATCGGCGGTGAACAGCCGCTCGCGCTCCAGGGTCTGGCGCAGCTGGCCGAGCGTGCTGTCGAACGCCGCGGCCAGGTGGCCGACCTCGTCGTCGGGATATTGCAAGGCCAGCGGCGGCGCCAGCGGGTGCAGCTGGTCGCGGTGGCGCACCTGATTGGCCAAGCGACTGACCGGCGCCAACACCCGGTTGGCCATCAGCCGCCCCAGTGCCCAGGCACCGAGCACGCTGAGCAGAAAGCCGGCCAGCACGACGTTGAACAGCGCATCCTCGCGGGCCTCGAACTCGTGCTGTTCCTGCACCAGCACGTAGCGGTCAGCGCCGACGTTGCGCACATAGACGTAGTAGGCGTCATCACCGCGAACCAGCTCGGTGAACCCCTCGCCGAGCCCGGCAAATGCCTTTGGCATCGGGTGCTCGGGCAGATGCGAGGCGAAGAAACGGGTGCTGGTATCCAGCTGCGGAGTCCGGCCGTTTGGCAGGTCCTCGTTGAGCACGATGTCCAGGTCGCGACTCAGCTCCTCGGTGACCAGCTGCTCTTCGATGAAGTGCACCACGCCGACGATGCCGAGGGCGAACGTACCACTCACCATCAGCGTCATCAGCGTGAAGGCGATGACGATCCGCCGCGCCAGCGGCTGCTTAGCGAGCATTGCAGTCCTCCGCCAGGCGAAAGCCGAGGCCGTGCACGGTATGCAGCAGCGGCTTGGCAAAGGGCTTGTCGAGCACCTGGCGCAGCTGGTGGATATGGCTGCGCAGAGCGTCACTGTCCGGCAGGTGGTCACCCCAGACGGCTTCCTCCAGCGCTTCGCGCCGCACCACCGCCGGGCTGCGCTGCATAAGGATCGCCAGCAGCTTGTGGCCGATAGGGTTGAGCCGAATCGGCTGGCCGCCACGGGTGGCTTCCAGGGTATCCAGGTCGTAGCAGAGATCGGCCACCTGCAGCTGACGGCGACGCGATCCCTGGCAGCGACGCAGGATCGCCTCGATGCGGGCAACTAGCTCGGACAGCGCGAAGGGCTTGATCAGATAGTCGTCGGCACCGGTCTGCAGCCCCTTGATGCGGTCAGGCAGGGCATCGCGGGCGGTGAGCATGATGATCGGCGTGTCGCGCCCGGCATCGTCGCGCAAACGCTTGCACACCTGCAGGCCGTCGATGCCCGGCAGCATCAGGTCCAGCACGATCAGGTCGTAGTCCTGCGTGGCGGCAAGGTGCAGGCCGCTGAGGCCATCCTGCGCGCAGTCGACCACGTAACCCTTGAGCTCGAGGTAATCCAGCACGTTGGCGAGAATGTCACGGTTGTCTTCGATGACCAGGATGCGCATCGCTGGGGTACTCGCTAGAAGTTTCGGAACGGCAGACGCTGCTTATTACGCCTGCGCGCGGCGCAGAACATAGCCGAGACGATGTGAAAAAAACGTCGCCTCGCCAGCCCCGCATTTAGCGCCGTGCGGCTTAAGGCTGCCTTAAGTTTGCCGCCCAACAATCGCCCCAGGCTTCTAACCGAGGTTCCCCGATGGAACTGCCCTGGGTTGATCAAACTGACGTACTGGCGTGTATCGGCCGTGAGCCGGCGCTTACCCTGCAACTGGCGCAGGCCGATGCAGGCGAGCGGCGCGCAGCACTGGAACGCTTCATCCACCAACGGTTCGCCGAGCACTATCAGGCACGGGTTCGGCACTTCATGCCCTGCCTGCTGGGCCTGCATGACCAGAACGGCGAGGTGCAGGGGGCGGTCGGTCTGCGCAGCGCCCAGCGTCGGCCGCTGTTTCTCGAGCGTTATCTTGACGAACCCATCGAGCAGGCCGTGAGCCAGCGCCATGGGCATACGGTGCCGCGCGAGGAGATCGTCGAGGTCGGCAACCTGGCTGCGTTCGGCAACGCCTCGGCGCGCCTGCTGATCGTCGCGCTGACCGACCTGCTGGTCGCCCAGGGTTTTCGATGGGTGGTGTTCACCGGCACGCCGGCCTTGCTCAACAGCTTTCAGCGCCTCGCGCTCGATCCGCTGCCACTGGGTCTGGCCGATCCGGCGCGCATGGGCGATGAGCTGGCCGACTGGGGCAGCTACTACGCCAGCCGCCCGCAGCTGATGGCCGGCGAGATCCTGCCCGGCCACCAGCGCCTGCTGCAACTCGGCATCTACGCCCGACTCGGCTACCAGCCGCTGTTCGATGCCACGGAGGTGCCCCATGCAGCCTGCAGCTGAACGCTTCTGGGCGACGCTCGACCAGCACGCCGGCATCGCGCTGAGCGAAGGGCCACGTCAGCTGAGCTATGCCGAATTGCGCCACGAGGTCGCGGCGCGCGCCGCCCAGCTGCAACGGCTCGGCGTGCAGCGCGTCGCCTTGGCGCTGGACAATGGTCTGGAGTGGGCGCTGTGGGATCTGGCCCTGCTGCGCGCCGGTCTGGTCTGCGTGCCGCTGCCGGGATTCTTTTCCCCGGCGCAGCAGGAGCATGTGCTGAACCATGCCGGCATCGACTGCCTGATCGGCGCAGTCAGCTCTTTCAGCGAGCGCTGCGGCTTTCGTCCGACCGCCGGCGACCTGTTACAGCGCCAACCGGATACCGTCACGCCGGTGCCCGACGGCACCCTGAAGATCACCTATACCTCCGGCACCACTGGCCAGCCCAAGGGCGTCTGCATGGATGCCGAAGCGCAGCTGGCGGTGGCCGAGAGCCTGCGGCAGGCCAGCCTGCCGTGCGACGTGCGACAGCACCTGTGCGTGCTGCCGCTGGCGACGCTGCTGGAGAACATCGCCGGGCTCTATGCGCCGCTGCTGGCGGGTGCGCGGGTCGAACTGCGGCCGCTGGCCGAGATCGGCTTCAGCGGTGCGGCGGGCTTCGAGCTGCAACGTTTGCGGGCCACGCTGCAGGCCAGCCAGCCGCACAGCCTGATCCTTCTGCCGCAGCTATTGCTGGCGCTGGTCAGCGCCGCTGAGCAAGGCGTGCCATTACCCGCATCGCTGCGCTTTATCGCTGTGGGTGGCGGTCGCGTGGCACCGCAGCTGCTGGAGCGCGCCGAGCGCCTCGGGCTGCCGCTGTTCGAGGGCTACGGCTTGTCCGAATGCGCCTCGGTGGTCTGCCTGAACACACCCGAGGCGCGGCGCATCGGCACGGTCGGCCGGCCGCTGCCACACGTCGAGCTGCGCTTGGCCGACGATGGCGAGGTACTGGTGCGCGGCCCGCACATGCTCGGTTACCTCGGCGAACCGCCACTGACCGGCGAGTGGCTGGCCACCGGCGACCTAGGCCATTTCGAGGATGGCTTCCTGATCCTGCACGGGCGCAAGAAGCATCAGTTCGTTACCGCGTACGGACGCAACGTCAATCCCGAGTGGGTGGAGGCCGAGCTGGTACAGCAGGCGTCCATCGCCCAGGCCTGGCTGCATGGGGAGGCGCTGGCGCAGAACGTCGCCGTGCTCGTACCTCGCCGCCCCGAGCTGAGCGATGCCGAGCTGCAGGCGGCGGTCGAGCGGGTCAATGCCGGCCTGCCGGACTACGCCCGTGTACACCACTGGCTGCGCGCCGCCGAAGCCTTTTGCCCCGACAACGGCCTGGCCACTGCCAACGGCCGCCTGCGCCGCAACGCCCTGTTCAGTCACTACCAACCGACCATTCACGCCCTTCTTTTCCCTGACTTCGAGGTACGCGGCATGGACTTTTTCGACCAACTGCAACACCAGACCAGCGATGCACGCGAATACCTGCTCCGCACACCGATCATCCACGCCGCGCTCGCCGGCACTTCGACCCGCGCGCAGTACATCGCCTTCCTGAGTCAGGCCTACCACCACGTCAAGCACACCGTGCCGCTGTTGATGGCCTGCGGCGCACGCCTGCCGGAGCGCCTGGAATGGCTGCGCGAGGCGATCGCCGAATACATCGAGGAAGAAATCGGCCATCAGGAATGGATCCTCAACGACATCCGCGCCTGTGGCGGCGATGCCGAGGCGGTGCGCCATGGCCTGCCGGCACTGCCCACTGAGCTGATGGTCGCCTACGTCTACGACCGCATCGCGCGGCACAACCCGGCGAGTTTCTTCGGCATGGTCAACGTGCTGGAAGGCACCAGCATCGCGCTGGCGACCCAGGCCGCCGGCGTGCTGCAGGACAAACTTCAGCTGCCGGCCAAGGCGTTCAGCTACCTGACATCCCATGGCAGCCTGGACCTGGAGCACATCGAGTTCTTCAAGAAGCTGATGAACCGCCTCAACGACGAGGACGACAAGGCCGCCGTGGTGCACACCGCGCGCGTCGTCTACCGCCTCTACGGCGACATCTTCCGCAGCCTGAGCGCACCGGAGCACGACCATGCAACTGCGTGACGCGCGAATCCTGCTGACCGGTGCCAGCGGCGGCATCGGCCAGGTGCTGGTCGAGCGGCTCTGCGCGAACGGCGCACGGCTGTTACTGGTGGGACGCGACAGTCTTGCTCTGGAAGCGCTGACGCGCCGCTATCCGGGGCAGGTCAGCCTGGTCTGCGCCGACCTCACCCAGCGCAGTAGCCGGCATACGGTGCTCGATGCCGCGCGGCGTTTCGGCGGCCTCAACTGCGTGATCAATGCCGCCGGGATCAACCAGTTCAGCCTGCTCGAACAGCAGGACGAGGACGCCATCGCCCGACTGATCAGCGTCAACGTCACCGCCACGCTGCAGCTGACCCATCTGCTGCTACCGCTGCTGCGCCAGCAACCGCGGGCGCTGCTGGTCAACCTCGGATCGACCTTCGGCTCCATCGGTTACCCGGGCTTCACCGCCTACTGCGCGAGCAAGTTCGCCCTGCGCGGCTTCTCCGAAGCGCTGCGGCGCGAATTGGCCGACAGCCAGATTAAGGTGCTCTACATCGCGCCGCGCGCCACCCGCACGGCGATGAACAGCGCCGACGTGGTGGCGATGAACAACGAGCTGAAGGTAGAGATGGACGATCCGCAAGAAGTCGCACGGCAGATCGTCCATGCCATCGCCACCGAGCGAGAGGAGCTCTACCTCGGCTGGCCGGAAAAGCTCTTCGTGCGCCTTAACGGCCTCTTGCCGCGCCTGGTCGACCAGGCGCTGCGCAAGCAGTTGCCGGTGATCAAGCGCTTCGCCCGTGCCGACCAGCCGCGGCCGCCCGCACCCCAGCCCAACTCAACCGGAGAACACCCATGAAGCGTCTGCTTACTCTTTGCAGCGTCCTGCTGGCGCTGGCCAGCCAACCCTCCTTCGCTCTCAGCCCGGCCGGCGAATCGTCGCTGCGCCAGATCCAGACGCGCTGGGCGGAGATCAACTACCAGCTGCCGGCGGCACAGCGCCAGGCGGCCTTCGCCCGTCTTGCCTCGGAGGCCGAAAGCGCGGTCGTCGGCGAACCGCAGGCCGCCGAGTTACACATCTGGCACGGCATCGTGCTCAGCACCTGGGCTGGTGCCAAGGGCGGGCTCGGCGCGCTGGGCCTGGTCAAGCAGGCCAAAACGGAACTGGAAAAAGCCATCGAGCTCGACGCGCAGGCACTCGACGGCTCGGCCTATACCAGTCTGGCCAGCCTCTACTACCAGGTGCCCGGCTGGCCGATCGGCTTCGGTGACGAGGACAAGGCCGAGGCGCTGTTCCAGCAGGCACTGGCGCTGAATCCGAACGGCATCGACCCGAACTATTTCCACGGTGACTTTCTGCTGCGCCAGAAGCGCTATGGCGAAGCGCGCACGGCGCTGGAAAAAGCGCTCGCCGCGCCGGCACGCCCCGGCCGCGAACTCGCCGACACCGGCCGCCGCGAGGAAGCCCAGGCGCTGCTCGCGCAGGTCAAGGAAAAGCTGGAATAACCGGTTGCGGCGGCGTTGAATGCACAACAACGCCGCGAGCACCAAAGACGACAGGAACGACATGCGCATTCTGCTGGTGGAAGACGATCGCGCCCTCGGCGAGGGCATCCGCACCGCACTCAAACCCGAGGGCTACACGGTCGACTGGCTGCAGGACGGCGCCAGCGCGCTGCATGCGCTGAGCCACGAGAGCTTCGAGCTGGCCATCCTCGACCTCGGTCTGCCGCGTATGGACGGTCTGGAAGTACTCAAGCGCCTGCGCGCCTGCGCCAACCCGATCCCGGTGCTGGTACTGACCGCGCGCGATGCCACCAGCGATCGCATCGCCGGGCTGGATGCCGGCGCCGACGACTACCTGGTCAAGCCGTTCGACGTCGCCGAACTCAAGGCCCGCCTGCGCGCTCTGCTCCGGCGCAGCTTCAATCGCCCTGAGCCGGTACTGGAGTACCGCGACATCCTGCTCGATCCGGTCAACCAGCAGGTCAGTTATCAGGGCACGCCGATCAACCTGCCGCGCAAGGAGTTCGTCCTGTTGCACGAGCTGATCGCCCAGCCCGGCCGCGTGCTGACTCGCGATCGCTTGCAGCAGGTGCTCTACGGCTGGGACGAAGAAGTCGAGAGCAACGCGCTGGAAGTGCATATCCATCACCTGCGCAAGAAGTTTTTTCCCGAGCTGATCCGCACCGTGCGCGGGGTCGGCTATCTGGTGGACAAATGCTGAGGCGCTCTATCCGCAACCGCACCCTGGTGCTGGTGCTTGGCATTCTGCTGCTGTCGCTGAGCCTGATCTCCTGGCGCAGTTATCGCGATGCCCGCCACGAGATCGAAGAGCTGTTCGATGCTCAGCTGGCGCAGAGTGCGCGACTGGTGCAGGGGCTGGTGATGCGCGAAATGAATCCTCAGGCCCACGATGCGCTACAGCAGGCGCTGAACGCTGCGGTGAATGCGCGGCGCGACCAAGGCGTGCCGGGGCACGATTACGAAACCAAGCTCGGTTTCCAGGTCTACACCGCGGATGGCAGCAACCTGTTGCAGTCCGCAGGCGCGCCGAACGGCGCGCTGAAGCAATTGGCCGGCGCAGACTCCACCTCACACTTCAGCCGCGTGAGCGTCGGCTATCACGACGTGCAACTCGACGGCCATGCCTGGCGCCTGTTCCTGCTACATGACCGCGAGGACGATCTGTGGATTCTGCTCAGCGAGCGCGACGACGTACGCGGCGAACTGGTCGGCAAGATCGCCCGGCGCAGCCTGCTGCCCGACCTTATCGGCCTGCCGCTACTGGCGCTGCTGATCTGGCTGGCGGTGGGCTGGGGTCTGCGCCCGCTGGCACACATGGCGCAACTGCTGAAGAGTCGCGATCCGGACAATCTAGCGCCGCTGCTGCTGGCACCGCTGCCGCAGGAGTTGGAGCCGGTGGCCGCCTCGCTCAATCGTTTGCTGCAACAGGTCAACCAACTGGTCGACCGGGAAAAACGCTTCATCGCCGACGGCGCCCACGAGCTGCGCACCCCGCTGGCCGTACTGCGCATCCATGCGCAGAACGCATTACAGGCCGAGCAGCCGGAAGACCGTGAGGCTGCCTTGCAACAGCTGCTGACCGGCGTCGATCGCACCACGCGTGTGGTCACCCAACTGCTCACCCTTGCCCGCCTGGAACCCAATGCGCAGCCGCTGCATCCACAGCAGCTGGACCTGCTGCCGCTGTGCCGCGAATGCCTCGCCGAGCTGACGCCGCTGGCGCTGGCGCGCGATCAGGAATTGACGCTGGAGGCTGACGACGTGGCCGATCACAGCCTCCCCGGCGATGCCGCCGCGCTCGCCACGTTGCTGCAGAATCTGGTCGGCAATGCCCTGCAGTACACGCCCGACGGAGGGCAGATTCAGGTCAGCCTCCAGACCATGGAAAACGGCGTCAGCCTGCGCGTAGATGACAGCGGTCCGGGCGTGCCGGCAGCGCAGCGCGACAAACTGTTCGAGCGCTTCTATCGTCAGGGCGACGGCCAGGGCGCGGGGCTCGGCCTGGCCATCGTCGCGCGCATCGCCGAACTGCACGGCGCGACCATCGAACTGGCGGACTCACCGCTCGGCGGGCTGCAGGTCGCCGTGCACCTGCCCCGCCAGCCACACCACTAGCCCAGACCGACCAGCGGCGAGCTGCCGCGACCGCCCGCCGCAGGCGCAACGGGCATTCGCTAAGGTTCGCTTAAGGCTGGCGCCCTAGACTGCCGACATTCCCCTACTCGGAGTGTGTGAAATGACTGCATCGAACCCTCTGGCACGCTACGGTCGCCTGAGCATTGCCCTGCACTGGCTGATGCTGCTGTTGATCGCAGCGGTCTACGCGACCATCGAACTCAAGGGCAATTTCGCCAAGGGCAGTGAACCGCGCGAACTGCTCAAGCACTGGCATTTCATGCTCGGGCTGACGGTGTTCGCGCTGGTCTGGCTGCGTCTGATTGCCCGCTGGCTGCATCCCGCGCCCGAGGCGGTCGCCGGGGCCGGCTGGGAACGCGCGCTGGCCAAGCTGATGCATCTGGCGCTGTACGGACTGATGATTGGCCTGCCGCTGCTCGGCTGGCTGACCCTGAGCGCGGCGGACAAGCCGATTCCCTTCTTCGGCCTTGAGCTGCCGGCGCTGATCGGCGCCAACAAGGAGCTGGCCGGCGAGTTCAAGGAGCTGCATGAAACGCTGGCGGTGGCCGGCTACTGGCTGATCGGCCTGCACGCGGCGGCGGCCTTGTTCCACCAATACGTGCGCCGCGACGGCACCCTGTTGCGCATGCTGCCGCAGCGCCACCAGGCCTGACGCGCAAACACGACAACGCCCGGTCGACTCACCATCGACCGGGCGTTTTCATGGGTCAGCCGAGCAGTTCGCTGAACGGCAGATACTCTACCGTCTCGCCTTGCCATGCGTGCGGTTGCGCTTGTTAGATGCCATTGCAAGGTTCGCGCCGTCATTGCGTGGTGCTTATTGCGGATTTTCTCGGCCGAGCAGTCCATCAGACGCGGGTCCTGCGTCGTTGCTGTTCATAACGGGCGATACGCTCTAGGTGTCTTGGTCCGACAATGTGCGGCCTTTACCCAACCGCATGTTTCATTGATGAACGCCTCGGCCTGCAACACTCAATTGAACGAATCCGCCCCGCAGAGTGGTCGGAAGCCATAATCGTCATCTATCCCCATCCTTTTCCCTTTAGGCCCATGACAATAGCTGAGCAGGCAAAGCAATCGAGGGAAAAGCCACCTCTCTGTAATGGCGCGGATCGGCAGCTTCTGGCCGCTAGCCGCCGTTTTGGAGCGAAAGCAGTCAACCACAATCAGACATTGTTTGGATTGCTATGACGAGGCGCCATCAGCTCGTTGCTGGAGTTTCAAGCAAATGTTTTCCTCTCCCGCCTCAACTGACAGCTCATCACCCAAACTCCGTCTGAGTGCTTAAGTAGCTCTGATGGAAGCTCAACGATGACGTCTCCGCTGCCATCCCCTGGGTCTTGGCATACAACTCGCCAGCTTTCAGATGTAGTAGTCATAGATTCGCCCTGAACGCAGTAGGCACAGATCCGCTTGGTACGGTGGGGCAGCATTTGGCCGGTTAGCGACGGCCTGGCTTCGACCGTCGCTATGCATGGTCAAACCTCGGTCTGTTCCGCCATCTCTAGGGCATCATCGACCTCAATCCCCAGATATCGAACGGTGCTCTCCAGCTTCGTATGGCCGAGCAACAGTTGAACTGCCCGCAGGTTCTTCGTCCTGCGATAGATCAGCGATGCCTTCGTACGTCTTATTGTGTGAATGCCATACAGGGCTGGATCAGGGCCAATGGCTTTCACCCAACCTTTGACGATACGAGCGTATTGACGAGTGGATAGATGGTCTGAGATATGCAGCCGGCTCGGAAAAAGGCAATCCTCGCTGCGGGGCTGGGCATGATGTATGGCGATGTGCCGTTCCCTAAGATCAAATGGATTTTCCAGAATCTCAACAAAGCCGAGGTCCTGCTGACCTTCAATGTCGATTTTTTGGTTACGTATCTAGCCGACCGCCAAGCGAACCGGAAAGCCATTGCAAATATCGGCTTGGATCAGCATGTGCCATGGGACATGCTTAAACAGCTGAAGGCGCATCAGCCACGGAGCTGGCAATACCTGATCCAGCGCTATCTGTCCGAGGGGATCAAGCAGGAAAGCGGTGCCCAGTACATGACCGTCTTCTTCATTCGTCCGGCCGGCAGCAACCCGATGGCCTATTGGTTTATCCATCTGGCGAACAACTACCGCGCTAACGATGTGATGAAGAAGATCCACTGGAAATACGGCAACAACTTTTCCCATATGCTGTCGCCTTCCAGCTTTTTCAGCTACGACGCCAATCGGGATATCGCCGTGACAGGTCAGCACGATTTGCTGTTGGATGAGCATTATTTCGACGATGCTACCAATGACCGCATCCGAGGAGAACTTTCGGAGCTCTTGCCCAAACAGGTCTACGAGGTAGAACGGCAACCTTTTTTGGGCCTGATGAGCGGATTGACCAACTACACCATGGCTGACGAGCTTCGCGTAAAGCAGGCACTCGACATTGCTGTCGCGACCGGTGATCTGCTGGCGGTCGACAAGAACGGCAAAACAAGGCGTCGAAAAGGCACAAGCATCAAGTCGACAGATATCCTGATAGCGCCCCCGCAAAGACCCATCTTCTTCGTGCCACCTCTGAAGAAATCCAGTTCAGAAAACTGAGAGGGGCGGCATCGCTCTTCGGGTGGGCGGTTCGCCTCCAACGGTAGAGGTACCGGCATGATACAAGCAGTAGTTTTCGATGTGTTTGGCACGCTTCTCCAGATAGGTGAGCGCCGCCATCCTTTCCGCCAACTGATGCAGAACCTGCGGCTTCAGGGCAAAACACCAAGGCCGGATGACGCACGGACTCTGATGACTCGAAATCTGGGCTTGGCTGGAGCTGCCGATTATTTCGGTGCGCAGTTGAGCAACTCTGAGTTAGCTAGCCTTGAAAGCGACCTTTTCACCGAGCTGGCCAGCGTTCGCCTTTTCGATGATGCGTTGGAGTCGCTAAATCAGCTAAAGGACGCCGGCCTGAATCTCGCGTTGTGCTCCAATCTCGCAGCCCCATATGCGATTCCGGCCAAACTGTTACTGCCGTCGTTCGATGTTTACGGATGGAGCTTTGAGGTTGGGACAATAAAGCCTGAGCCCGCAATCTATCGTCAGATGATCGAACAGCTTGGCTGCGAAGCCTCCGCTATCGCAATGATCGGTGACACGTTGCAAGCCGATATGCTTGGTCCAATTGGGCAAGGCATGCGGGGCTACCACCTACAGCGTGAAGGAAAAGCCGATCAGTGCGGCTTCGTCTCGCTGATGGACTTTGCAGCCCACGTTCTGCAATACCCACCATCCGCCAACGGCTAAAGCGGCGTCGCCAGTTTTAGCTGACGCCGCTAGACCCGGATGGCTTACAGGCATGAAGACACCCTTTTTCTGTAACGGGAGCTCCTTCAACCCTTGAGCGCCAGAATACGCCGAGCGCCGTTGAGAACGATGAATCCCACGACGGTACCGATAATCAGGTCTGGGTAGTTGGACCCAGTCCAAGCGACGAGCGCTCCGGCGACTATGACGCCCATGTTGATGACCACATCATTGGCGGAGAATATCCAGCTCGCTTTCATGTGAGCACCACCTTCCCGGTGTTTGGAAATCAGCAGCAAACAACCCGTGTTGGCGAGCAATGCCAGGAACGCGACGGCCATCATTATCAGCGACTCGGGCTCGCTGCCGAATATAAAGCGTCTGATCACCTCTACGAGCACGCCGAGGGCCAAAATCAGCTGGAGCACACCAGCAAGGTGTGCAGCACGCACCTGCAGATTGACGCTGCGCCCAACCGCATAAAGGGCCAGGCCGTACACTGCCGCGTCAGCGAACATGTCGAGCGAATCGGCAATCAGACCCGCGGACCTGGCAATCAGGCCAGCAGTCATCTCTACCACGAACATGAAGGCGTTGATGCCTAACAGTAAACGTAGGGAGCGGGATTCCTGTGTAGAGTTCGCCGGATTCTCGGCGGCTTTGATCATCTCAGGGTCTGCCGCGACAGTTTTCTGAAGAGTGGCGCCTAGCCCTAACGTCGCCAGCTTTTTGGTTATGGGCTCAACGGCACTGTCATGCATGACATCTAACCGACGGTCCGACAGATCAAAAGTCAGCTTCCGAACTCCGTCCAAACCATTCAGCGCCAAGCGGATCATTCGCTCTTCTGATGGACAATCCATCTTGGGCACGGCGTAAACACTGACCCATTGCCCCGTCGTATCGGAAGGGTTTTGCATATCGGCATCAGCGGCTGGTGTCGCATCGCAGCCGCAGGGACCATCGGACTTGCTCATGATACGGCTCCACTTGAAATCGAAGATGGGATCATTAAAAGCCTTATAGCTACTATAAGGTCAATAACGCAGAGCCGATGAGGATTCACACGATGCGCATTGGTCAGTTAGCAAGGCTAATAGGGATTGATACACAGACGATCCGCTTCTATGAGCAGCAGGGCTTGTTGCCACCGCCTGATCGCCAGGCGAACGGCTATCGTGTCTACACCGAGAAGCATGGCGAGCGGCTAGCTTTCATCCGGCGCTGCCGAATCTTGAATCTGTCACTTCCAGAGATTCACGCACTCCAAAGCTACCAGGATGACCCTCGCCAGCCTTGTACGGCCGTCAATGCCTTACTCGATGATCACATTTCTCAAGTCAGATCCCAGATAACCGCTCTGCAATCACTCGAACGACAACTCGTTTCACTGCGGGCTAATTGCAACGATGGGCGGGAAGTTGAGGCTTGCGGCATTCTCGCCGGAATTAGCGAGGACGCATGCATTAAATGAACGGCGTTGGGGCTTGCGGGCCTGGTTACCCGGCCAACGCGCATGCCCTCGAAATGGTTGTTTGTCCCTGTGGTTTTTGCCCCTTCGTAGTGATGGCTGTCTCCGTGCGGTATCACTTTGAGTCAGGCCTGCCGAGGAAACGTGAGTTCAAACGTGGTCCGACCGTCTTTGCTGGCGACGGCCACGTGGCCTTTGTGGAGGTTCATCACTGAGCGGACAATCGCTAGCCCCAATCCTGCCCCGCGAGGTTGTATGCCGTTAACGCGGTAAAAGCGGTCGAACAGATGTGGGAGATGATCCGATTCGATAGTCGCGCCATGATTGGTGACAGCCAGCGAGACGATGTCTACGTCCTCCTCAAGGATCTTAAGTTCGACCGTACTGCCAGTATTTGAATGCCGCAGCGCGTTGGATAGCAGGTTGGAAATGGCCCGCTGGACCATAAGTCGATTTCCCAAAATCATGGCATCGCCCGTTACTGTCGTAGCGACTCCCGCTTCTTCGGCAAGGACTTCGAAGTATTCACATACGCGCCTCGCCTCGCTTCCTAAAGATAATTGTTCGAGCTTCAGTGCTGGGCTGGCGTGGCTGGCCTGGGCGAGAAACAGCATGTCTGACACGATTCGATCCATGCGTTCGAGTTCTTCAACCGACGACTCGATCACCTCCCGATAATGCTCCTTGCTTCGCTCACGCACCAAAGTCACCTGCGCCTTGCCTATCAGGTTGTTCAGCGGAGTTTTTAACTCATGAGCCACATCGTCCGAGAATTGTGACAGTTGCTGAACGCCGTCATCGAGTCGATGAAGCATTACGTTGAGGCTGTGCGCCAATGCCTGGAGCTCTTGCGGAAGCCGATCGGTGCGGATTCGAGGTGATAGATCCTGTGTAGATACCTTAGTCGCCAAGGCCCGGAACTTGCGAAGCGGCCGCAAGCCATTTTGGGCGATTAGCCATCCAGCCAATCCGATCAATATCAGTAGCATCGGCACGGTCACTAAGGCCGAGCGCAGGAATGCAGCCACCAGCCGTTGATCGGCACTGCGATCTTGCGAAAGTAAAAGCGTCATTGGAGCCAGTCCCGGGACTTGGATTTGCTTGCGCCCGGTTAGCATCTGCACGCCATCTTTCGTTGTCCAGCCAAGATAGTCGCCGTCCCTGCTCACGAGATCCAGCTGCTGCGGCGCATTGGCGAATCGGCCGATACTGAAAATGGGTGATTTCGCTGTATCGCCGATGACCGTAATCGAAAGGTTGTCATGGCCGAGTACGGTATCGCTCAATGCGTGTTGCCAGGAGCGGCCCATACGGGCTTTGGTGTCTTCGAGGAGTCCATGATCGATCTGAGAGAGCTTGGCCGTCACTTCCTCCTGGGCGCGCAGTTCCAGTTGGCGCACCAGTACCCAGTAGCTCAGTGCAATCAGCAGCGCGACCAAAGCGGCGCCGGTCAGTGTGATTTGAAGCGCGAGACGCGATGCGAGGCTGAGTGGCTTCAAGGCCGCGCCTCCAGCACGTAGCCCACACCCCGGATGGTGTGTATCAGGCGATCGCCGAAGGGTTCGTCCACTTTCATCCGCAGGCGACGAATCGCAACATCCACCACATTGGTATCGCAGTCGAAATTGATGTCCCACACCATGGCAGTTATTTCCGTACGCGTGAGGACTTCGCCAGTCCGGCGCATGAGCAGATGCAATAACGCAAATTCTTTGCTGGTGAGGTCGATACGCTGACCGCTCCGGTAAGCCCTATGCCGGGCCGGGTCCAGTTCGAGGTCGGCTACACGCAGGTTGCTCGGAAGTGTGACTGCCTCGCCTCGCCGCAACAGTGTCCGGATACGGGCAAGCAGCTCGGGGAACTGGAACGGCTTGACCAGATAGTCGTCGGCGCCCGATTCCAAGCCGCGGACTTTTTGCTCTAAGCGGCCATTGGCAGTCAGCATGATGACGCGTGTCTGCTTACGCCGCCTGATGAGTTCGAGAACCTCCCACCCATCCATGGTTGGCAGATTCACATCTAGCAGCACGATGTCATAGTCGTTCTGCAGTGCCAGGTGAAACCCATCGAGGCCATCACTTACGCAATCGACCAAGTAACCACATTCGATAAGACCCTGCTGCAAGTATTCCGCAGCTTTGATCTCGTCTTCGACAACCAGGATGCGCATGTTTTGAGGTAACTCGGCAAGGAGGTGCGCGGTAAGCGGAACCAAAAAAATCCATGTAGTAACTAGGTCAAGACGAAAGCGGCTTGGCTCTAGCGTGAAAGGCAGAGGCGAAAAGATCTGCCCAGGGAAGCGGGAAGCACTTTAACGCGGTAAAAGCCCTGTGAGGGCTATCTTGCGAATTTGTAATCTACCGGTCATTTGGTTGACCCGCAGCGCGAGCGGGTGCACCAAACGAAAAAAGGCGCCCTGATGGGCGCCTGAAACACATCTTCAAACCAAGGGAGCAAAACTAAAGAAGATGTGGTGTTGCTCATGGTGTTTCACAAGATCGAGAGAGGGTACTCGGCGATGAATCGGACCTCATCGAGGTCGGACTCGAAAGCAGTCGCCCGCGTGGTAGCCTGGCGCACCCGCAGAGACAAATCCTTGAGAGAGCCAGTCTGTACAACGTAGCGGGCTTCGACGTCGCGTTCCCAGCGGTTCTGTCCCGTCAGCGGCGCACCGTTATCGTCTTGGCGCATGTACACCTCGTTCGCGTTGCTGTAATCGGCGCCCCAACCGCGGGCGTAGCGGGTCATGAAAGTAAGCCCGGGTATGCCGTACTCCGCCATGTTCAGGTCGTAGCGCAGCATCCAGGACTGCTCTTTAGGTGAGTTGAAATCACTGTACTGAATGGAGTTGTTCAGGTAGATCGAGTCCGCCTGGCGCAAGTAGTCAAAGTCGTTGTTACCGTTGTTTCGCTGATACGACGCCGTGACGGTGTGCGCGCCGAAGGCGACACCCAGGCTGGAGCTCCAGATGTTGTTGTTGAACTCGCCCAGCAACTCACGGCCTTCGTCGGTTGCCTTGTAATAGTTGAAGCTGGCCAGCAGCGCGACGATATCGGAGAGCGGATAGGTGGCCGACGCACCGAAGTAATGCTGGTTCCAGGCATCTTTGAGGCGGCTGGTGTACAGGCTAAGACTGATATTTTCATTCACGCTGTAGTCACCGCCTGCGTAGCCGAGCCAAGGCGCGTCTACGCCCCCGCCGTAGAAGGTGACGAAGTCTTCGTTCATGTTACTGGTGTTGGGCTGGCTCATCGCGTGCAAGCGGCCTCCCTGAAGGGTGAGGTCGTCCAGCGAGTTGTTCACAACGGTGACACCCTTGAAAGACTCCGGCAGCAGCCGAGAGTCGCCGAAGTGCACGACAGGTGTAGTGGGAAATACATCGCCGGCCTTGATCTCGGTGTCCAGCAAGCGTGCTTTCACCGCGCCCCCCACCCGTGTGAAGTCATCCTCAGGATCGCCAGCGCTGTCGTGGGGAAGCAGGTCGATGCTGCCGCCCACACCGGAGCGCCCCGAACCGGAGTCGAGCTTGAGGCCGAGCATGGCGAAAGCGTCGAAGCCAATCCCTACCGAGCCTTGGGTATATCCGGACTCGAAGAAGGCCATCAATCCGTGGGCCCATTCCTCGGAGTAGCCATTGCCGGCGGCACTCTCACCGTCGCGAAAATCCCGATTGAAATAGAAGTTGCGATTTATCAGCGATAGCGTGCTGCCTTCGATGAAGCCCTCGGCTGTTTCCGATTGGGCAAAGACCGGGGCGCTGCCCAATGCCAGTGAAAGGGCTGTCAGCGAAAAAACGGCCTTTTTGCTCATGATGATGCTCCTTATGTACGGCAGGTCAGTGCTCGAATGACGCCTTTCGCCTTTTTGTTTTTAGCGCTTGGCCATGTTCTTCCCCTAGAGATGACGGCAGGATTAGCGGCAAATGACTATTTTGTAATCTGAGGAAGCCCAATCGCGCACTCCTTCGATTACAGATTTGTAATGTTGCGGTCACCAGGTCGTTATCCACACTTATTTAAAGTCACCACCCCATAGCCATCAGCTATCTCGCCGGCTTGGCAAGGCTGATAAAAACGCTTTCGTGTATTTGTCTACTAAATTCAGGGCGAATCACTATCGCAGTAGAGGCGCATGTGTTTCGCGTCTTGGCGGGGGTAGTTCTTATGATTGGATTCGACATCTAAACCAGGAAGTCATCGTTTTGCCTTGGATGAGAAAAATAGTTTTGCTGATGTTGCTAGCCTTGTTCCCATTGCAATCATCATGGGCAGTTGTTAGCACGAGCTGCAGTCATGAGGATGGTTCGGCAGCAAATCATCTTGGACATCACGAACATCCGCACGAGTCTCTGGGTACTGACGAGGAAGGATCGTCAAAAGCCGCAAAAAAAATCAGTCTGGATGGAGACTGTGTCTTTCATGGCGACCATATCAAGCCGCTTATAACGAAAGGGATCTGTCCTGGTTCGGTATTATCAATGAGCTTGAAACCGTTTCCTTCTGCTAGCTACGCATCGGCTGAAGCGGGGCGTCCTGAGAAACCTAATTGGCGCATCGGTGCAAAACCGGTGGGACGCCAAAGTAACCAGTAAGCGCCATTTATCTGTATCTGACGTCTCACCGAACCTTCCCTTTTTTTAGGAGATTTCGGTGCGAAAAGCTCTTTTCTCGCTGGGGTTGACGACGTTGTC
Organism: Pseudomonas sp. DNDY-54; assembly: GCF_019880365.1. Classification (NCBI taxonomy): domain Bacteria; kingdom Pseudomonadati; phylum Pseudomonadota; class Gammaproteobacteria; order Pseudomonadales; family Pseudomonadaceae; genus Pseudomonas; species Pseudomonas sp. DNDY-54. The sequence continues at coordinate 690,542 of NZ_CP082271.1, read as the reverse complement.
GTGCAATCTCGCCTTTGCGCAACCCTTAGAGTTGCCGACCTTCACACAGACCTTACCTGTCGGTGTGTCAAATACATTCCCCGTTGAGTCTGTCGAATCCATAAGCTTTCTACGCGCCTTGGAACTCGCTAGCTCTGCAAGCCCTGAACTGGCTGTTGCAAGACGTGAGCTGGCTGCTTCTCGCGCATTAATTAGCCAAGCCGGAGCACGTCCGAATCCAATATTGTCCGCTAGCCAGGAGGGAATCCGGGGCGATGCCCCGGAGACCACGCTTGAACTGAGCCAAGAAATAGAGCTGGGTGGTAAACGTTCGGCTCGTATTGAGGCGGCGCAACGAGCCTTGGACGTAGCAGCTGCTGACCTACAGGACGCCCAAGCTCGACTGAGGGGGGCAGTGATGGGCGCGTACTACGATGTGCTTACTGCTCAAGAACGGCTGGACCTCGCTCAGGCTGCTTCAAAGCTTGCGAAGCAAGCAGTGAACGTGGCCAATCGACGTGTGAGGGCCGGCATGGTTTCTCCCGTAGAGGAAACCCGGGCGCGGGTTGCGGCTACTGGAGTGCAAGTAGAGCTTGCCCAGGCCACAGCTGAACTCGAAGCTGCGCGCACTCGGCTGGCGGCCAACTGGGGAAATCCACAGCCACGCTTTGAGCGAGTAAAAGAGCCGGCAGAGGCAGTGCCTCCTCTTCCCGAGCTAGCTGAGCTTTATAGCCGTTTGAACGATTCCGCCCAACTAACCCGCGCGCGTCGGGAGGCTGAAAGACGTCGGGCTGCGTTAAAGCTGGAAAGGACGAATCGCTTTTCTAACGTGACGGTTAGCGTAGGTGCCCAACGCTCAGATGAATATAACGGCACGCTGGGATTGGTGAGTATCTCGATGCCCCTGCCGTTGTTTGATCGAAACCAAGGCAACATCGGAGCAGCGCAGGAACGGGCCTACCAGGCGCAGGACGAGCTCAACGCCGTCCATATACGCCTGAAAAGCGAACTTTCCCAAGCGCACATGCGGCTGCGCACTGCTCGCCAGCAGTTTGAACTGTTGCGCAACGATATGCTCCCCAGTGCCCAAAGCGCTTATGAAGCTGCCAGCAAGGGGTTCGAACTTGGAAAATTCACGTTCCTTGACGTACTGGATGCTCAACGCACGCTTTTCCAAGCCCGATCTCAGTACCTGTCTGCGCTATCACAAGCTAACCAGGCGGCGGCAGAAATCTCGCGAATTGTCGGAGATGGGTCGGCCGTTATCACCTCGGCCACTCAGCCATAGGAATCCATATGAAAAGTAAATCGAATACATCTTCCTTGGCTGGTCACAAGAAGCAGATTTTTTGGATCGTCGTCATATTAAGCGTGGCACTTATGCTTGGCGGATTGCTTCTTCGCAGTAGTCCAGCTGTGCCCGATGCGGGCGACGCACATAGCGAGCATGGTGACGAATCGGAGCATGAGGATGAAGGGCATTCGGATGAGGATGCAGAAGCCGAAGGAGATCATGGCCATGATGAAGGAGGCGCCGATAGCGATCACGAGGTCGGTGCGGCAGAGAAAGATGAGCATGAAGATGAGCCCGAGGGAGCGGAGCATACTGAAACAGCAGAGGTAGAACTCTCAGAGACACAAATCCTAGCCGCCGGCATCTCACTGGCAACTGCTCAGCCCGCAAAGATAAAAAGCGCAATTGAGCTGCCTGGCGAAATTACATTCAACCAAGACCGCACAGCGCAAGTTGTGCCTCGTCTCTCAGGTGTCGTTGAAGCGGTCAAAGTCGATTTGGGCGAACAGGTGAAACAGGGGCAAGTACTTGCTGTGATCGCGAGTACAGACCTGTCGGAACGTAGAAGCGAGTTCTACGCGGCGCAAAAACGTCTTGCATTGGCTCAAAAAACCTATCGACGCGAAAAGGAGCTATGGGAAGAGCGTATTTCTGCGGAACAGGATTATTTACAGGCACAACAGGCTTTACGGGAAGCAGAGCTGACTGTTGCGAATGCAAACGCACAGCTACAAGCGCTTGGCAGTGATGCTGGCAAGCCAGACGCATTGAGCCGCTACGAACTCAGGGCGCCGTTCGATGGGATGATCGTTGAGAAGGACATCACGCTCGGTGAGTCAGTCAATACCGATGACCAGATATTCATCATTTCCGATCTCTCCACCGTGTGGGCAGATATCAGCGTTCCTGCCAATGCACTCAGCGCGGTACGAGTAGGCAGCAATGCCGTTATCGAGGCCACAGCATTCGAGTCCAGTGCCAATGGAACCGTTTCTTATGTCGGCTCACTTGTTGGTCAGCAAAGCCGCGCCGCTACCGCCCGGGTCACACTTCCCAACCCTGAAGGGGTTTGGCGCCCCGGCCTGTTCGTCAAAGTGCAGGTAGGCGCTGGCGAAGCATCCGTGCCAGTCGCAGTAAGTCCTGATGCGATCCACACATTGGAAGAAAAGCCGGTGGTGTTTGTACGGACCGACCATGGCTTTGCTGCTCAGCCAATCGTGAGTGGCCGCAGCGATAGTGACGCGGTCGAAATCAAGGAAGGCCTCCAGCCCGGAGCGCGCTATGCCTTGGATAACAGCTTCATCATCAAGTCCGAGCTTGGCAAAGCCAGCGCCTCGCATGCTCACTGATACGGAGTTATAGAATCGTGTTCGAACGTATCATTCGTTTTTCTATCGAGCATCGCTGGTTGGTTATGCTAGCCGTGCTTGGCATGGCAGCGTTAGGAGCTTACAGCTACCAAAAGCTGCCTATCGATGCTGTCCCGGATATCACCAACGTACAGGTGCAAATCAACACTGCGGCGCCAGGTTATTCCCCGCTGGAAGTGGAGCAGCGTATTACCTACCCGCTCGAGACGGTAATGGCTGGGCTGCCCAAGCTCGAGCAGACACGATCCTTGTCTCGATATGGACTTTCTCAGATCACAGTTATTTTTGAGGAAGGCACTGACATCTATTTTGCCCGCCAACTTGTGAACGAGCGCCTGGGAGGGGCCAAAGATCAGCTCCCAGATGGCGTCACTCCAACACTTGGCCCTATTTCCACTGGGCTTGGCGAAATCTATTTTTGGACGGTTGAAGCTGAGGAAGGTGCCACCAAATCGGACGGTACGCCGTATACCCCTGCTGACTTGCGTGAGATTCAAGATTGGATCATCAAACCGCAAGTCCGAAATGTACCTGGTGTTACTGAGATCAATACGATCGGAGGATATGCAAAGGAATATCAGATCGCCCCCAACCCAGACACTTTGCGGTCGTTTGGACTAACACTACAAGATTTGATCGAGGCAGTTGAGCAAAACAATAACAATCTAGGTGCCGGATATATTGAAAAGCGCGGCGAGCAGTATCTTGTTCGCGCTCCAGGACAAATGCAGTCTGTGGAGGACATCCGCGATACCCTTATTAGCAACGTTGACGGTACCCCAGTGCGTATCCGCGACGTTGCGACGGTCGAGGTTGGAAAGGAGCTCCGCACTGGCGCAGCCACCGAGAATGGCCGCGAAGTGGTACTAGGTACGGCCTTCATGCTTATCGGTGAAAATAGCCGAGTAGTTTCAAGGGCTGTCGACGACAAGATGAAAGAGATAAACCTTTCGCTTCCGGAAGGCGTAAAGGCAATTACTGTCTACGATCGAACTGTACTCGTAGACAAAGCTATATCCACCGTTAAGAAGAACCTCACTGAGGGTGCCATTCTTGTTGTGGTTATACTTTTTCTCTTCTTAGGCAATATCCGGGCGGCGATCCTAACCGCGCTTGTGATACCGCTTTCTATGCTCTTCACGTTCACCGGCATGGTAGCCAATCAGGTCAGCGCCAACCTGATGAGCCTAGGCGCATTGGATTTCGGCATCATTATCGATGGAGCCGTGGTGATTGTTGAGAACTGCGTGCGTCGACTTGCACACGCTCAGTCCCATCACGGACGGGCATTAACACTGTCCGAACGGCTTCATGAAGTATTCGCTGCGGCAAAGGAAGTGCGTCGGCCTCTATTGTATGGGCAGCTGATCATTATGATCGTGTATCTGCCGATATTCGCCCTTACAGGGGTAGAAGGTAAGATGTTCACGCCCATGGCGTTTACCGTAGTGACAGCGCTATTCGGGGCGATAATCCTTTCGGTGACGTTCGTCCCGGCGGCCGTTGCGCTCTTTATCGGTAAGCGGGTTACGGAAAAGGAAAACTTTCTAATCCGCAATGCTAAACGGGCCTACGCACCTGCGCTCGATGCGGTAATGGCCAACAAGCCAGCAGTGCTCACCTTTGCGGTAGTTGTAGTCATACTTTCTGGCCTCGTAGGGTCACGTATGGGCAGTGAATTCGTGCCTAGCCTCAACGAGGGAGACTTCGCTATCCAAGCCCTTCGTGTACCAGCTACCAGTCTTAGTCAGTCTGTAGAGATGCAGCAGCAGCTGGAGCGAAAGCTTATGGATGAGTTTCCGGAGATTGAACGCATATTTGCGCGAACTGGCACTGCGGAAGTGGCATCGGATGCTATGCCTCCAAATATCTCTGACGGGTACGTCATGCTGAAGCCACAAGAACAGTGGCCGGATCCAGGCAAGTCGCGTAATCAGCTCTTAAGCGAGGTGCAAGCATCCGCCGCTGAGTTGCCGGGCAATAACTACGAGTTTTCCCAGCCGATTCAGCTGCGTTTCAACGAGCTGATTTCCGGAGTTCGTGCCGCGGTAGCCGTGAAAATCTATGGTGATGACATGGACGTTCTTAACAGCACGGCGGCGGAAGTATCCGAGGTGCTAGGACAAGTACCAGGCGCTTCAGAGGTTACGGTCGAGCAGACGACTGGCCTTCCCATGCTCACGATTGATATCGATCGCGATCAGATCGCACGATACGGCCTGAGTCTAGATACCGTCCAGCAAGCGGTTGCAGTAGCTATCGGTGGCCGAGAGGCAGGCACCTTGTTTCAAGGAGATCGGCGTTTCGATATCGTGGTTCGTTTACCGGACGAGATACGCAGCGATCTCGCCGCAATTGAGCGGCTTCCAATTGCCCTTCCAAGGGAATTAAACAGCACCATAAGTTATATCCCCCTCGGCGAGGTGGCCACCCTGGATTTGGCCCCCGGTCCGAATCAGATCAGTAGAGAAGAAGGGAAACGGCGAATTGTCGTCAGTGCAAACGTCCGTGGTCGTGACATTGGATCATTCGTATCTGAGGCAGAACAGAAAATCCAGGCCCAGGTAGATATCCCGGCAGGTTATTGGATCGACTGGGGCGGTACCTTTGAGCAGCTTGAATCGGCAACGAAGCGGCTGCAGATTGTCGTCCCCGTGGCGCTGCTCCTGGTCTTCATTCTGCTTTTCATGATGTTCAACAATGTCAAAGACGGTTTGTTGGTCTTTACAGGGATTCCATTTGCGCTCACCGGAGGCATTGTTGCGCTGTGGCTCAGAGATATCCCATTGTCCATTTCAGCAGGTGTTGGCTTTATTGCTCTGTCAGGCGTCGCCGTTCTAAATGGCCTGGTAATGATCTCCTTCATCCGTAGCCTACGGGAGCAAGGTTTACCTCTGGACACTGCGATCCGCGAAGGTGCCCTTACCCGGCTACGACCGGTATTGATGACAGCCTTAGTGGCTTCACTCGGGTTCGTTCCAATGGCCTTGAATGTGGGTACCGGTGCAGAGGTACAACGTCCCCTTGCGACGGTGGTGATCGGGGGGATTCTCTCCTCAACGGTGCTAACGCTATTAGTTTTGCCGTTGCTCTACCAGATGGCTCATCGACGCGAAGACGAATTGGAGGAGCAAGAAATCGCGTTGGCCGCTGACAGAACAAGCTAGAGATTGGATGGCGGCACACAACGCCCCGTTCTTGCTAGCTAGCGAGAACGGGGCGCGTTAATTATCGGAGCGCAGTTTCATTAGCGGCGCAGCGGACAGCACAGCCTTTGTGGCGCAGTCTGATGCATCTAAGCGGTAAATAAAAAATTGCTCAGCGCTTAGTGCGTATGACTTTCGCTACATACGCGTCCTTGACCTGATGGCTTTCACCCACGGTGAGCTGACGAAGGATTATGCAAACAGCGACTGACCTGCCCCGGTCGGCAGCAAAGGGCGATAGCTACGACAAAGCCCTGGCTGGAACGATCAGCGGGCTGTGCAAGGCCGAGCTGACACCGTCAATCATGGGCGAACCGTGAGGCCTTTGAGATAGCGACCCAGACATGGGTGCGCTGTACGCCACAGCGTCTGTTCAGCTCACTCGGACATGATCCTTGCGAAGGCTAATAACAACAGATCAGGCAATGGCGGCCTGACTTAAACGAAACGGCTTATATAAATTCCGGGCGATTCGCTGGTAGCGATGTTGCGGGCAAGTTATGGAAACAAAAAAGCGCCCCGAAGGGCGCTTAGAGTGCAACTGCTTCCAAAGGAGATTGGAAGCTGCCGGAGGCGAATATCGTTCAGATATGAAGCGGTTAGTCAGCTTTGGTTTCTTTCTTGCTTTCCGTATTGTTCTGATCTTGGCGGGTATCCTTAATCTGTAATTCGTCTATTTTTCGTTTGGCGGATTCGGTTCCGTGAATTCGTTTTTGATCTGCTCGGAATTTTTCATTAAATTTAATTGAGCGGTCGTAACCATCTTCTGCATAAGACAATGCGGAGCCGCAGATTACCAAACCAACAACAATAGCTTTCAACAGATTCATAGGGCAGTCCTCGCTAAATTCAAAGGTGGCTTGCTGAGCTTTCTCGCTGAGCCCTGCAGGTTCGAATGAATTTTGCGTGATTGAAGTTAACAGCAGCATGAGCCAAGCATTACATTATTGAAATGTAATGCTTCCATTGCGCGGTGACATGAGCGCCTTGCTTCGTCATGTCAGCACCGAGGCGCACCAATCTGCAAGGGCCTATCCTACGAAAAGAATGATTGGAAGATTACAATTTTGTCATCTTCGGATTGACGCCGCATCATCTATCATTAGCGAGCAACGTCGTTTAACGTTTGAGAGGGATCGGCCAGTTATCGGCAAGTTTCAGACGATAATGCACGAACTCGCTTGAGAGTGGTCGCATTTCTGTCAGTGTGGTTTGGAAGGCCAGATGGTATTGGTGCTAGTATTATCTATTACTTTTTTGGGCTCCCTATCCTTGTCTTATGTTATTTAAGGACGGTTAAAAACCAATGGCTCACGAACATAACCATAACACCGAAGCCATAGGCGATAAGCGTTTAATCGCTGCCATTGGCGTTAATACTGTGCTAACTCTGGCACAAGTTGTTGGAGGAATACTTTCTGGCAGTTTATCGCTCATAGCTGACGCGCTACATAACTTGAGCGATGCCGCATCACTGGTTATTGCGCTCATCGCACGTAAAATCGGTCGCAAACCGCCAGATGCTTTTAAAACCTTCGGCTACCGACGCAGTGAAACCATAGCGGCTTTGATTAACTTGGTCACGCTGATTATCGTTGGTCTCTACCTCATCTACGAAGCTATAGGTCGGTTTTTTGCCCCACAGCCCATTGAAGGATGGACAGTGGTCGTGGTGGCGGGAATAGCCTTGATTGTAGATGTCGTCACGGCCTTGCTCACCTACACAATGTCTAAGAATAGCATGAATATAAAGGCGGCATTCTTGCACAATGTGTCGGATGCGCTGGCCTCCGTCGGTGTTATTATTGCCGGAACATTAATCCTTCTGTATGACTGGTATTGGACAGATACTGTACTGACGCTGATGATTGCTGGTTACGTGCTATGGCAGGGCTTTAGCATGCTACCTAAAACCATTCACTTGTTAATGGAGGGCGCACCAGAAGGAGTTTCCATCACTGATATAATCAATGTCATGGAGCAAGTGGACGACGTTGTGAGTGTTCACCACGTACATGTCTGGGAAATTGCCGAACATTCAACTGCATTGGAAGCTCACGTTGTCATCAAGAAGGCTAGCCTGCCCGAAATTGAACGAGTGAAGACTGATTTAAAACGTGTACTTCATGAGCGATTCAAAGTCAGCCACTCGACACTTGAAATGGAGCTAGACGGCAGTGTTTGTATCGACACCAGGCAGGCCGACAGTCATCGCAGCGAAGCATAAGCCTGCTTTGCGCTCACCGCTGTTGCTAGACAGTTATCTCGATATCAACGGAGTGAACTTGCGACATCACTCGTTGGCGCTATGTCTTCGACCAGAGACATGCTAGCGGCATGTGGCCAAAGCAGCTCGTCACGAGGAGATCAGGCTAGGTCGTGGCACCTTCGGCAGGCTGCCGCGACGAGCAAGCCCCGCCAGTCGCTACCGCCGCGGACGCTCAGAGCCAGCGGCGGACTCGTGCACGGTAGCGGGCAAATGATTCGCCGAACAATGTTTCCAGCGCCCACTCTTCGGCTGGGATCTGGAAACGGTTCATGTACAGCACGAAAGCAACTACGCCAAGCAGGGTTAGAGGCGAGGCCAAGACCAGCGCCCAAGCCGCCAGGATAATGGCAAAGCCTAAGTACATGGGGTTGCGGCTGTACCGGTAGATGCCAGCCTCCACTAATGCAGAAGCCTGCTGCGGCTGCAATGGATTAACCGTAGTACGCGCGCGGCGAAACGACAGGACGCCGGCGAGGCACACGCCGAGCCCCAGGAGCAGTATTGGCAAAGCGAAGGTCAGGCGCGCGGTCCATGCCAGTTCGAAACCCGGCAATTTGGTTCCCGACAAACCCATCAGCACAGCGATCAGGCCGGCCACGAGCAGCGGTGGCACGCGGTTTTCCAGCGCGCTCATAGTGTCATTCTCGTGCCTTGGCCACTTCGCTGTTCACCAACTGGCGCAGCGGCTCCGGGCCAAACTCGCTGAGCGCACGACCATTGACAAAAAAAGTCGGCGTGCCACGAACCCCAACGGCTTTAACGTCCTGCATGTCCGTTTCCAGCACGGCGTTGACGCCAGGCGTATGCATGTCCTGGCGGGCCTGTTCCAAGTTCAAACCGACGCGCTCTGCAGCAGCCCATGCCTGCGTTACCTTGGGGTCGTCGTGCCAACCGGGTTGGGCTTCCAGCACAGCCCCCAACACTTGTTCATGGAGATTTTGCTTACGCGCCGCCTCCAGCATTCGCGCCACCTCTTCGGAGCCTTGATGGAACAGTACATAGCGCAGCACCAAACGCACGTCTTCCGGGTTCTCGGCGAGGATCTGCTTCACATAGGGGTGGAAGGCGCGGCATGCCTCGCAGGAGGGGTCAAAGAATTCGACGATGGTCACTGGCGCTTGCGCCGGGCCGAACACTGGAGAGTGGAAGCGAACCAACTGGCCGCCGTTCTGTTTGGGTTGTGTCGCGGTCTCTTGGGCTGTCGAACCGGGAGCCTGGGCCTGTTGAGGCGATTGCGAGGGGGAATAGAAGAATGCGGCGGCAGCAAAGACGGCCAGGATCACGACACTGACGATCAGGACCACGGAACGGCGATTCATGGGGTGGTTCTCCGACGGATGATTATGAGCAGGATGGCGATAAGGATAAAAGCGAACAAGGCGAGTGCCGGCAGGGGCACCACGCCGAAGAGGGTCATTCCGGCGCCTGAGCAGGATGGACCAGTGGCCGTGCAGGGCTGGATCGGCTGTGGAATCAGCCCTGCATAGAGCAGCGTGTGAACAAATGCCAGTGCCGCACCGATAGCGGTCAGCGGCAGGGCATAGTGCCAGACGGTGAAATCCGAGCGGTAGCAGGCGATGGCCAGGATCACCGCCAGCGGAAACATGAAGGCACGCTGGAACCAGCACAACACGCAGGGTGCCTGGCCCATCACCTCACCAATGAACAGCGCGGACAGGGTCGATACCAGTGCGACCAGCCAGGTTAGCAGCAGCAGGTTCCAGGGCATGCCTGAAGGTTGAGGATTCATTGCGGTTAACTCCTGGCGATGGCGAGCACTTGCCTCAGACCCGCCATCCAGTTATTTCGAAACATCATGCATCCTCTTATCGGCAGGACTTGTTAGGACCGTTGCGGACTTCGCCCAACGGCAAAGCGAAAAGCAACCAGCCTCAACGCTGGGTTAAATCCGATGCCAGTGGGAGAATGTCGCCCTTGCGCAACAAGGGAAGATATCAGATGTCGCGGGACTGGCTGGAAGAACACCAGATAGCATTTTATTTCGCGGCGGTGGTGGCCGCTGCCATTGCAGGCCTGAGCTCTGCGCAATTCACCGGACTGACGGCCATGGCCATCACACCGGCGATTGCCGTGCTGATGTATGCCATGTTTCTGCAGATTCCTTTTTTGGAGCTGCGAGAAGCTTTTGCCAACCGCCGCTTCGTCGGTGCCTTGTTGCTGGCCAACTTCCTATTGGTGCCATTGATGGTGTGGCTGGTGACGTGGCCGCTCTCATCGAACAAGGCCTTGTTGGTCGGCGCGCTGCTTGTCCTGCTGACGCCTTGTATCGATTACGTGGTGGTCTTCACCCACCTGGGCAAAGGGGACTCTCGTCTGGTGCTCGCGGCGACGCCATTGCTGCTGTTGCTCCAGCTTCTGCTGCTGCCCCTCTACTTGCGGCTAATCCTTGGCCCCGAAGCCGGCACAGTGATCGAGCTGTGGCCCTTCGCAGAAGCCTTCCTGTTACTGATCGTCCTACCCTTGGTAGCGGCTGTGCTCACCGAATTTGGCGGACGCCGATCTCTGCTGCTTCGCGCATGGAGCGCAGGTTGGGCCTGGCTGCCAGTGCCTGCAATGGCCCTGGTTCTAATCGTGGTGGTGGGTTCGCAGATCGCGGCTGTCGTGTACCAACTCGACATCCTGGCGCCGTTGCTTCCGGTATACGGAGCGTTTCTACTACTCGCTCCGGCCCTCGGCGTACTCAGCTCCCGGCTATTTGGCTTGGAGGCTTCTGCCGCACGGGCAGTGGCCTTTAGCTCAGGCACTCGCAACTCGCTTGTAGTGCTTCCCCTGGCCCTAGCGCTCCCGGAGTCCATTCGCGCGCTGGCCGCGGCGGCTGTGATTACTCAGACACTCGTAGAACTGATTGGTGAATTGATCTACTTACGGGCGATTCCAGCCATGGTCAGAAACAGTTGAGCCTCGTCGAAATCGGCGAGAGCGCTCATGCCTCGTGCTGTGGAGCAAGATTGATCAGCGGCGCAATGATGAGCTGAGCGGAGCGCGCCCAAGAAACCAGTGCCTCAAGATCCATCTGTAGAGATTGGGCTTCTGTCCAGATACAAGCACTCTCGGCAGGCACCGTAAGAGCGATGCCCTCAACTATCGTCAGAGCCATCGCATGCAATCTCAGTAGCTCGTCGCGAATGGAGGTGATTCCACCCAGTTCCACCAAGCAGACGTCCAAGCGATCAACCAGCCGGAGCAGTTGAGAGGTGTCGAAGCTGTCGCGCAGGTTTTCCAACGCCACGGCGTCCACTTCGCCGTACGGTGTAAGGCGGAAGGATGCGGGAGGAATGTTGATCATGGCGTTTTCTCGGTATCTAGCTGGCTAGGTCTGATCACCCGCAGCGAGCCGGCAGCTTGTTGGAACACCGAGTCCTTGATCCAGGGCTCCGGTGGCCGGTTTAGCTTGAGGTTGAATTCGCCGAAGCGCTTGAGGTTGCTGGTCAGGTAGAGTGGTTGGGCCCCCTTCAGCATACATAGCGGAACTGGTGTAGACGACTAGCCCTGAGCTAGGCCTTGGGCTTTCAAGCAGCTCCAATGATCGGCACTGAAGTGCTAGGGAGCGGATTACTTCTAAAATTCTGGCTAACACGCTCACACTTAAAAACGCTTCTGGATATGCTGGAAAAAGGCAAGCCAAGCAGGCGAAAAATTGACACTAACTACTTTCAATACAATGGTTATTTCTTGGGATATAACTCTTCTAAAGATAATGCCGGTAAATACGGATTTGAAGAAAGTCCTGCTGAAATCAAGCAAAAAGTGAAAGAGCTTTTACTAATCTAGCTCGGTCGAACAAACTAGGTCTATTGCTCGTTGAGTGATCGTCTCTGAGCATTTTAACTGCTGCCGTTGCTGGCAGCCATGAGTCAAAAATTGCACTCAACGACAGGCAGCTTTTGGCCGGTTAGCGACGGTCTGACTTCGACCGTCGCAATATATGGTCAGACCTCGGTCTGCTCCGCCATTTCCAGAGCGTCATCGACCTCAATCCCAAGATATCGGACGGTGCTCTCAAGCTTCGTATGGCCGAGCAGAATTTGAATCGCCCGTAGGTTCTTCGTCCTGCGATAGATCAGCGATGCCTTCGTACGTCTCATCGTGTGTGTGCCATATATGGCAGGATCTAGGCCAATGGCTTTTACCCAGCCTTTGACGATACGAGCGTATTGACGAGTGGATAGATGGTCTGATGTATGCAGCCTGCTCGGGAAAAGGCAGTCCTGGCTCCGGAGCTGTGCTTGATGTATCCAGGCGGCGAGAGCAGACCGTGTTTCCCTAGTGTGCGCTCTCTTGCTTGGATGGCATTACGTTCTGGCCCAACGTTACTGTAGCGAATCCGCAGCAGTATCAATCAAAGCCTCCTGTATCCCGCGTGAAGAAAGACGCTACGTTGCGCCCGTTCTTCCACGGCTTCGCTTGCCGCCCCGCTACGGCAGATTCGAAGTATTCATCGAAATGTCATCCTTTAGAAGCAGTGCGTTAACAAGGAATTTCTACCCTTTGCATCGCGAACCGCAATTGTGCGGCCAGCAATATTGCGAAAGGTGATCAAATGACGCCCCATCCGATACAGGACGCCGTGCTGCGGGTCGACCGGTTGAGCGTCGTCTATCCAGGCGGCGTGACAGCCCTACGCGATACCTCGATTGCATTTCGGCGTGGTGAGTTCACCGTGCTGCTTGGTCTCTCGGGCGCAGGCAAGTCGACCTTGCTCCGTAGTCTCAATCGACTCGTCACGCCCACTGGCGGCAGTGTCACCAGCGAACTCGGTGAGCTCGGCAGCGGCTCGGCCTTGCGTCAGCATCGTCGGCGTACCGCCATGATCTTTCAGCACCACCAGCTAATCGAACGTCAAAGCGCACTGGCTAATGTGCTTACCGGTCGGCTGGCCTTTCACAACACGCTCCGCTCGCTGTTTCCTCTGCCGCGTGCCGATCAGGAGATTGCGCTCAGTTGCCTCGCTCGGGTCGGTCTGGCAGACAAGGCGCTAAGCCGGGTGGACAAACTGTCCGGTGGCCAGCAGCAGCGGGTAGGCATCGCGCGTGCGCTAGCGCAACAGCCGGCGATCATTCTGGCCGATGAGCCGGTAGCCAGTCTCGACCCGGCCACTTCGGTCCGTGTTCTCGGATTGCTGCGCGACATCTGCAAGGAAGACGGCATCACCGCCATCGTTTCGCTGCATCAACTCGAATATGCCCGCCGCTTCGCCGATCGCGTCGTCGGGCTGGCCGATTCTCAGATCGTTTTCGATGCCGCGCCCTCGGAACTCACCGATGCGCAGCTTGAGCGCATCTATGCAGGCCGCTCTACGACTCAGCCAGCGAATGCTCCGGCTGAACCACCTGTCATGCTCGAACCTTCACTGGAGATGTCCCGATGAAACGCTTATCCGCGCTCTTATTGACTTGCTTGCTGTCCGCTGTTTCAAGTTTGTCCGCCCTAGCGGCCGATGCCGATCCGGATGTGCTAAAGGTTGCCCTGCTGCCGGACGAAAACGCCTCCGAGCTGATCAAGCGTAACCAGCCGCTGAAGGATTATCTGGAAGAGCATCTGGACAAGAAGGTGCAGCTGATCGTAACCACCGACTATTCCTCGATGATTGAGGCGATGCGCTTTGGCCGTATCGACCTGGCGTATTTCGGTCCGCTGTCCTACGTCATGGCCAAAAGCAAAAGCGACATCGAGCCCTTCGCTGCCATGGTCATCGACGGCAAGCCGACCTATCGCTCGGTGATTATCGCCAATGTGGCGTCAGGCGTGAATGAGTATGCCGACCTTAAGGGCAAGAAGATGGCCTATGGTGACCGGGCATCGACGTCCAGCCATTTGATTCCCAAAACCGTGCTTCTTGAGACGGCCGATTTGACGGGTGGGCAGGACTACGAACAACATTTTGTGGGCACGCATGACGCCGTTGCCGTCAACGTGGCGAACGGCAACGCCGATGCGGGTGGGCTGTCGGAGGTAATTTTCAATCACGTAGCCGAACGTGGCCTAATCGATCCGAGCAAGGTGAAAGTACTTGGTTACAGCGGCGAATACCCCCAGTACCCCTGGGCGATGCGCTCGAACCTGAGCCCCGAGCTGAAAACCAAGGTGCGGGATGTATTCGTCGGTATCGACGATCCCGAAGTGCTGCGCAACTTCAAGGCCGAGGCCTTCGCGCCAATCACCGACGCCGACTACGATGTGATCCGCAACATGGGATCGCTGCTCGGCCTCGACTTCGCCACGATGTGAGCACCGATATGTCTACTCATTACGACGTGCAGGCGCTGCCTGCAGAGCAACGCGAGCACATCCTTCGAGGCTTCGGCCTCGGTTGGTGGCGCCAGCTGGGGCAGGTGGCGATTGTATTCGGAGTGGTGCTGTTGGCCTGCTGGTACGTGGGGCTGCTCGATGCCACCACGCTGCTGAACGGGCTGCCCTCCATCGCGACCCTGGCAGGCGAGGCCATGCCGCCAGACTTTTCGGGCTATCGAAGCTGGATTCGCCCCTTGATCGACACCTTGGCGATGAGCATCGCCGGTACGGCCATCGCAGTGGTGTTCTCGCTGGTGGTGGCCTTCGTTGCAGCGCGCAATACGGCGCCGCACCCCCTTGTGTTCGGTGTTGCCCGGGTGCTGCTCAATGCCCTGCGGTCGGTGCCGGAGCTGATCATGGGCATCATCTTCGTTGCAGCCGTAGGGTTCGGCGCCTTGCCGGGCGTGCTTGCCCTGGGTCTGCATTCGGTCGGCATGGTCGGCAAGTTCTTCGCCGAGGCCATCGAGCACGTCGACGAAGCGCCGGTGGAAGCCGCTCGGGCGGCGGGGGCTACGCCGATGCAAGTGCTGCTGCACGCGGTTTTGCCACAGGTGACGCCGCAGTTCGCCGACGTGGCGATCTACCGCTGGGAATACAACTTTCGCGCCTCCACCGTGATGGGCATGGTTGGCGCCGGCGGTATCGGCTTCGAACTCATGGGCTCGCTGCGCATCATGCAGTACCAGGAGGTTGCAGCAATCCTGCTGGTCATCCTGGCCATGGTCACGCTAGTAGACGCCTTCAGTGGCGTGCTGCGCAAACGTTTCAAATAGGACAAACCATGCTGCCGAAACTCGTTATAACTCACCGAGTACACGATGAGATCCTGCAACTGCTGGCGCCACATTGCGAGCTGATGACCAACCAGACCGACAGCACGCTGACGCGCGAGGAAATTCTGCGCCGCTGTCGCGATGCTCAGGCGATGATGGCGTTCATGCCCGATCGGGTCGATGCAGACTTTCTTCAAGCCTGCCCTGAGCTGCGTGTAGTCGGCTGCGCGCTCAAGGGCTTCGACAATTTCGATGTGGACGCCTGTACTGCCCGCGGGGTCTGGCTGACCTTCGTGCCTGATCTGTTGACGGTCCCGACTGCCGAGCTGGCGATCGGACTGGCGGTGGGGCTGGGGCGGCATCTGCGGGCAGCAGATGCGTTCGTCCGCTCTGGCGAGTTCCAGGGCTGGCAACCACAGTTCTACGGCACGGGGCTGGATAACGCTACGGTCGGCATCCTTGGCATGGGCGCCATCGGACTGGCCATGGCTGATCGCTTGCAGGGATGGGGCGCGACCCTGCAGTACCACGAGGCGAAGGCTCTGGATACACAAACCGAGCAACGGCTCGGCCTGCGCCAGGTGGCGTGCAGCGAACTCTTCGCCAGCTCGGACTTCATCCTGCTGGCGCTTCCCTTGAATGCCGATACCCAGCATCTGGTCAACGCCGAGCTGCTTGCCCTCGTACGGCCGGGCGCTCTGCTTGTAAACCCCTGTCGTGGTTCGGTAGTGGATGAAGCCGCCGTGCTCGCGGCGCTTGAGCGAGGCCAGCTCGGCGGGTATGCGGCGGATGTATTCGAAATGGAAGACTGGGCTCGCGCGGACCGGCCGCGGCTGATCGATCCTGCGCTGCTCGCGCATCCGAATACGCTGTTCACTCCGCACATAGGGTCGGCAGTGCGCGCGGTGCGCCTGGAGATTGAACGTTGTGCAGCGCAGAACATCATCCAGGTATTGGCAGGTGCGCGCCCAATCAACGCTGCGAACCGTCTGCCCAAGGCCGAGCCTGCCGCATGTTGAATCCGGTCTGGCTGAAGAGCCTGGTAGCGATCGTTCAAACAGGCAGTTTTCAGAGCGCGGCGAGGGCGTTGGGGCTGGCCCAGCCGACGGTGTCGCAGCACTTGCAGAAGCTTGAAGAGCAGGTCGGCGTAACGCTGGTGCAGCGCAGTCGTAGCGGCTGCCAGCCTACCACACGGGCGCTGGCCTTCATGCCGCATGCGACCGCCTTGCTCGACATGCACGCCCGGGCGCTAGAAGCCCTGCATGGCAATCGTGAGCGCGTCGGGGCCAGCTCCAACATCGGCACCTACCTTCTCCAGCCATTCGTGCGCAACTATCTGACGACCGCAAATGAGAGGGGCGAGGTGGATCTGCGCATCGCCGCCAACCCGGATGTGGCCGACCAGCTACTGGCGGGCCAGCTCGACGCCGCGATCATGGAATGGTGGCTACCTCACCCCGACTTCGAATACCGCCTCTGGCGGGTCGAGCCGCTGGTGCTTATCGTCAGCCCCGACCATGCGCTGGCTGAAGCAGGGTGCATAGAACGTGATCGTCTGGTGGACCTGCCGATGCTGGGAGGTGAACCGGGTAGCGGTACCGGACGGCTTCTGACCGAATACTTTGGCGAACTGGGCGTGCCTCGCAGCGGTATGCAGCTAGGCAGCACCGAGGCAGTCAAACAAGCAGTGAGGGCGGGACTCGGCGTGTCGTTGGTGATGGCTTCCGCAGTACAAGACGAAGTTCGCAGTGGCGCGCTGGTAGCTCTTCCCATCCCGGGGCTTGAAAAGCGTCTCCAACTGATCTGGCGCAAACCTCCCGGAAATCTGCACCCGCCGGGATTTGTGCGGCACTTATTGGAGGAGGCAGATCTAGCTGGATAAGGTGATGGATGGTTGCGATCCAGCGCTTGGCTTGTCAGCCTAGGGAAACTCTGAAAAAGACTTTCTGATTTGGCAAAATACCGCGACCCCACCCACCGAGTTTCCCGATGAAGCAGATGACCTTCGCCGACGCCGAGTACGCTGGCAAGCGCAAGCAAACCCGCAAGGAGTTGTTCCTGATCGAGATGGATCGGGTGGTGCCGTGGAAGGGCTTGATTGCTTTGATCGAGCCACATTATCCGAAGGGTGAAGGTGGCCGTCCGGCCTACCCGTTGATGGCGATGCTGCGTGTGCATCTGCTGCAGAACTGGTTCGGCTACAGCGATCCAGCGATGGAGGAAGCGCTGTACGAAACCACGATCCTGCGCCAGTTTGCCGGGCTGAACCTGGAGCGCATCCCCGACGAAACCACGGGGTGCTGCTGGTCCGCAAGTGACCCGCTGCGATTGAACGCCGGCGGCCAACCGGCGCTCACATCCGTAACCCTCACGGATTACGGAGGCACACGCATGCTGGTATTCGAGTCGATCTACACCGAAGGTCTGGCGCAGATTTCCTATCTGGTGGGCGACAGCAAGGCCGCCGTCGCCGCGGTGATCGATCCGCGGCGCGACGTCGAGGTCTACCTCGACCTGGCGCGCGACAAGGGCCTGCGCATCGCCTATGCCATCGAGACGCACATCCACGCCGACTTCGTTTCCGGCGCCCAGGCGCTGGCCGAACGCTGCGGCGCCGAGATCATCGGCGGACTACGCCTTCGGGCTGCGTCAGGTGGACGACGGCGAGGTGCTGGAACTGGGTCAGGTCAGCCTGGAAGTGCTGCACTCGCCAGGCCACACCCCCGAGCACATCTCGCTGCTGCTACGTGACAGCCAGCAGGGCGAAGCGCCCTTCGCGCTGTTCACCGGCGATACGCTGTTCAACCTCGACGTCGGCCGCCCCGACCTGCTCGGCGAGGACAGCACCAAGCAGCTGGCAGCGCAGCTCTACGCCACGCTGTTCACCCGCTACCTGCCGCTCGGCGAACGCATCGAGATCTACCCCTGCCACGGCGCCGGCTCGGCCTGCGGCAAATCCATCGGTGACCGTCGCCACTCCACCCTCGGCAAATGGCCAATCGCTTTTTCCACCGGCCAGAGGCACAGGTACTGCCGGATAAGGCTGCGCCGTTATCCACCCTACGCCCCGTCGATCACCCGATGCGCAGGGTGGAAAACGGCCAGCGGCCTTTCCCACACGTCAGTATTCGACTTGCAGTTCGGCGCTGCGCGGTTCGGCTTGGCAGGCCAGCGCCCAGCCCTGACGCACCTCGCTTTCGCTCAGCACCTGGTTGCTGCGCATGCTCACGCTGCCCTCCACCACCCGGCACTTGCAGGCGGCGCAGACACCCGAGCGGCACGCGCTCGGCGGTTGCAGGCCAGCCTGTTCCATGGCCTCCAGCAGCACCTCGCCGCGCGGCACGTCCAGCTCGTGACGGCGACCGTCGAGCGCGACCCGCAGGCGGCTGCGGCGCCCGCCCGGTGCGGCCGTCGGCGCTGCGGCGGCAAAGCGTTCCAGATGGATACGCGCCGCATCCACACCCCGCTCGCCCAGCGCGGCACCCGCGGCATCCATGAACGGTTGCGGCCCGCAGATGAAGGCGTCGGCGGCTGACCAGTCAGCGATCTTCGTGGCAATCGCCGGGCCGCTCGGCACACCCTGCTCGGCATCGAGCCAGATGCGCAGCTGCAGGCGATCGGGGTAACGCGCAGACCACTCGGCCAGCTCCTCGGCAAAGATCAGCGAGGCGGCATCGCGGCTGGCATAGAACAGCCGTACCTGCCCGCTGCCCTCGACCAGCGCCGCCTGCAGGATCGCCATCAGCGGCGTGATACCGCTGCCGGCGCCGAGCAGCAGCAGATCGTCATCCAGGTTGCGCGGCACGAACACGCCGGCCGGCGGCAGCGCCTCGATGCAATCGCCGGCCTGCAGGTTGTCCAGCAGCCAGTTCGACGCGCGGCCGCCGGGCACCCGCTTGATGGTGATGCGCAGCGCGCCATCCGCCTGCGGTCGCTGCGACAGCGAGTAGCAGCGCAGCAGCGCCGGCTCGGCAGCGGGCACCTTCAGCGTGAGGAACTGCCCCGGCTGCGCGGCAAAGCGTGCGCGCTGGGCGGCCGGCACCTGCAGGGTGAACGAGCAGCTGTCGGCGGTTTCGGCCTGGCGTGAGACGATGCGCAGACGGGTGAACTCCCCGGCGGCAGGCGCTGGCGCCGATGCGAACGCGGTCGCGACCGACGTCGTTGCCGGTGTCGACGTCGAAGCCGAAGGTGCAGTCGAAGCCGGCCCCGCCTTGGGCACGCCGCGCAGCATCGGCCATACCGACTTGCGGCGGAACAGCAGCACATAGCCGACATGCAGGCCGATCAGCCACAGCCCCAGGTTGGCGAAGAACTCGTGCACCTCCTCGGCATCGCCCATCCAGCCGATGAAATCGATGTCGCTGGCAGCGCCGAAGACATCCGGCCCCACGCCCGGCAGGGCGGCCAGCACATCGCCGTTGTCGACCATACCCAGGCCGACCACGCTGGCAATGGCGAAACTGCCCAGCGCGCCGACCGTCAGCCACTTGCCGACGCTCGACAGGCCCGGCTTGCTCCGCTGGCCCTTCGGCGGCAGCAGCTGTGGGAAGCCGCGCAGGCGCAGCGGCACGATCAGCAGGCGCCACACCAACAGCGCCACCAGGCCGTAGCCCAGCCAGATATGCAGCGTCTCGGCGTCGTCACCGCTGAGGTAGGCGCCAAGAAAGAAACCGGCCAGCAGCCAGTGGAACAGACGGAAACGATTGAAAGCAGCCACGACGGCGATCCTCATTGAATGGATGCCGCCTTTGTATTCCTGCGAGCTGAAACGAAACTGAACGCCGCCAGCCGCTGCGGTTCAGCTTGGCGTAAGGCGGCGCGCCTAGGCTGCACTCATTCCCAACCGGAGAGCGCACCATGAAAGCCCGCTGGATCATCCTCCTGTCCTGCTGCCTGAGCCTGCCCGCCCTGGCCGAAACCGAACACCCACTGCTGCCCGGCTACGCCGCCCAGGCGCGTCAGGAGAATCCGAACTTCGCCGGTTTCTCCGCCGAGCGCGGCAAGGCGCTGTACTTCGCCGAGGAGCAGCGCAATGGCAAGACCATGAGCTGCACCACCTGCCACACCGCCGACCCGCGTCAGCCCGGCAAGACGCCGGCGCATCGCAAGGTCGATCCGCTGGCGCCGGCAGCCAACCCCGAGCGCTTCACCGACCTGAAGAAGGTCGAGAAATGGTTCCGCCGCAACTGCGACGACGTCTACGCCCGTGAATGCACCGCGCAGGAAAAAGGTGACTTCATCAGCTGGATCGACAGCATCAGATAAGGAGCCTGCCATGAAGATCGCACCCCTCGCTGCCGTCGCCGGGCTGGGCCTGACCCTGGTACTGGCCGGCCTCAGCTTCGCCGATGACGACGACCATCGAGAGCGCAAGGGCTACAAGCGGCCCAAGCGCCTGACGGTACCCAGCGACGCACCGCTGGTGTGGAAGGAAGAATGCGCGGCCTGCCACATGCTCTATTCTCCCGGCCTGCTGCCTGCCGATGCCTGGCGCGAGCAGATGCGCACCCTGGGCGATCACTACGGCAGCAACGCGTCGCTGGACCCGGTGCAGGAAAAGGAAATCCTCGACTTCCTGGTCCGCGCCTCGGCCGCCAACCGCCTACCGGTGGAGCCGTCACCCACCGCCGGCGAGCCGCCACGCATCAGCCAGACGCGCTGGTTCGAGCACAAACACGACGAGCTCAGCGAAGCCAAGTTCGCCCGCGAGTCGGTCGGCGGCCGCTTCAACTGCGTGGCCTGCCATCGCGACGCGGAAAAAGGCGACTTCGACGAGGACCGGGTGAAGATTCCGCGCTGAGACAAAAATAGCCGGAACATTTCGCCAACCGTTGCGTTATATCCCTGCGGCAACCCGGCCGGCAGCGCACGGGCACCGGTAAAAACCGAGGCGTTGGCAACGCAGCAGGTTTTAGCGGCGCCCTGCGCGGTCAACCCAGACGAGCGCTTAATGAACGACAGCGAACAGGACCTCATCCAGCAGGCCGCGCGTGGTGATCGCCAGGCGTTCGGCACGCTAGTGCGCGTCCATCAGGCGCGGGTCTTCCACTTCCTCCGTCGCCTGCTCGGCAGCGCCGACGAGGCCGCTGACCTGACTCAGGAAACGTTCATCCGCGCCTTCCAGGCGCTGCCCAGATGGCGCCCGGAAGCACGCTTGCAGACCTGGTTGCTGCAGATCGCACGCAATGCCGCGCTGGATACGCTGCGCCAGCGGCAACGCTACGTCGACGTGGCGCCGGAGGAACTGGCCGAGCCGGTCGATCCAGCGCCATCGCCGCTGAGCCGACTGCAGGCCGGTCGCGATCTGGCATTGCTGGAACGCTTGCTAGCCCGCCTGCCCCACGAACAGCGCGAGATCCTGCTGCTGCGCGAGGTGGAGGGGCTGGCCTACGACGAACTGGCCGCCACGCTGCAGCTCGCCGCCGGCACCGTCAAGTCGCGCCTGGCACGCGCCCGCGAGGCGCTGCTGCACGGCTATCGCCAGGCCAACGGAGGCACCCTCGATGACTGAGCATCTGGACATGGCGATCCTGTCCGCCTACCTCGACAACGAACTCGACGCCGCCGCACAGCGCCACGCCGCCGCCCACCTGGCGGGTTGTCCGCAGTGTCGCGCCACCCTGGCCGAACTCGACGGGCTCGGCCAGGGCTTGCGTGCGCTGGCCTGCCCGGAGTTGCCGGCCGAGTTGCAGGCGCGTCTGCAGCGGCCCTTCGCGCCGCCGCCCGTGCGCAGCTGGTGGGCCCGGCACTGGGCGCAGGGTATCGGCGCCGCGGCGTCGGTCCTGCTCGGCCTGCTGCTCGGCTATGCCCTGCCCGGCCAGCCGCCGGGCAGCTCACCCAGCCACGACCTGCTCGCCGTCCTCGGCAGCACCCCACCCGGCGCGCTCTGCGCGCGCCCCGAATTCTGCTACCTGAAGGTAAACCTGAAATGAGCAACACCACCCTGCGCAATGCCCTGGTCCTGTCCGTGCTGGTCAACGTCGGCGTGCTCGCCGGCCTTGGCTGGCAGAAACTCAGTCGCGATGGCCTGCCGATGCCCTCCGGCGCACCGACCGAGCTGTCGCGCGAGCTGCAACTGAGCGCCAGCCAGCTGCAGCGCTGGCACGATGCCGAGGCGCCGTTCCTGGCCTACCTGCGCGCCTCCAACGCCAGCCTCGGCGAACACCGCAACCGGCTGATCGAGGCGATCTTCGCCGAACAGGTGGACCGCACGGTGATCGACGCCGAGCAGGCGAAGATCGCCGAACTGCAGAACGAACAGCAGCGCCTGCTCATCGACCAGCTGCTGCAGGAGCGCGAGATCCTCGAACCGCAGCAGCGCGCGCGGCTCGCCCAGGTGCTCACGCAGCAGTCGTTCGGCGCCGACAGCATCGAGCAATTGCACCGCAAATGACGGATTGCACGGCGCGATGGAACAAAACCGTCGCGCCTGCGTTAGAACATCAGGAGCCGCACTTCGCCGGCTCGCTCAATGGAGTTCTATCGATGATCCGCAAACCTTACGCTCTCGCCCTCGCCATCATCCTCGCCGGCACCCTCGGCCACGCCGGCACCAGCCTCGCCGCCACCAGCCATGACCACGGCCACGGCGAAGGCGCGCCGGCGCTGCAACTCGATGCCGGCAAGCGCTGGGCCACCGACGCGCCGCTGCGCCAGGCAATGGGCACCATCAACAACGATATGCGCCAGGCGCTGCCGGCGATCCACGAAGACCGTCTGCCCGCCGCCCGCTACGGCGAACTGGCCGAGACGGTGCGCGGCCAGGTCGCCTACATGGTGGAGAACTGCAAGCTGAGCGCCGAGGCCGACGCGCAGCTGCACCTGATCATCGCCCAGCTGCTCGCCGGTGCCGACGCCATGAGCGGCGCCCCGGCCGGTCAGCGCGACGGCGCGGTGACGGTGGTCGGCGCGCTGGGCGACTACGCCACTTACTTCGCCGACGACAGCTTCAAGCCGCTGGAACACTGATCGACCGCCGCGCTCAACCCTTGTCCGGCCGTGCCGGCGGGGCCGCTTTCACCGCGAGCGGCACCTCGGCGGCCACCGCTTCCGACTCGCCCTCGCCGCTGCGATCTCCGCTGGTGTTGGCCAGCAGGCTGGCGGTGGCGGTCTGCAGGTAGGCGTGCAGCTGGCGCAGCAGCTGCGGCTGATCCTCGGCAGCGGCGATCCGCTCGCCAGCCGGTTCACCGCCCAGGCGATAGCGATACAGCCGCGCCGGCTGCTCCTTGGGCTGTACCAGCACCCGATCACCGCGGATCAGCGCCACGGTCTGGTCGCTGCCCGACGGCTTGACGATGCCGAAACCCGGATCGTCCGCCGGCAGGCTGAGCAAATCGCGGCCCCAGCATTGATGACGCACCTCGCCACCGAGGCGGCCCATGATGGTCGGCACCACGTCCACCTGCGTACCGACCACCTCGCGACGGCTGCCGAAACGCTCGGTGACGCCCGGGGCGATCAGCAGCAGCGGCACGTGGAAGCGCAGCAGGTCCATCTCGGTGACTTCCTCCGGCGCGCCGAAACCGTGGTCGCCGACCACCACGAACAAGGTCTGCTTGAACCAAGGCTGGTTACGCACCTTGTCGAAGAACTGCCCCAGCGCCCAGTCCGAATAACGCATCGCCGTCAGATGCTGATCCAGCGCGCCATGCCCCTCGACAGCAGCGACCGGCAACTGCTCGGGCAGCGCATACGGCGTGTGGTTGGACAGCGTCTGCAGCAGCGCATAGAACGGCGCGCCGTTATCCAGCTTGCCCAGCTCCTCGGCGGCGCGGGTGAACATGTCCTGGTCGGAAACGCCCCAGGTCGGGTCGGAAACCACCGGATTCACGTAGTCGTTGCGGCCGACGAAGCGCTTCATGCCCTGGTTGCCGAAGAACCCCGCCTGGTTGTCCCAGGCGAAATCGCCGTTGTAGACGTAAACGTCGTCGAACGCCCGCGCACCGAGCAGCTGCGGCAGGCCGGAGAAGCGATGGCCGCCTTCGGGCGTCTGCATCAGGTACTCGAAGCCCGGCAGGTTGGGAAAGCAGGCCATGCTGGCGAACATGCCCTGGTGGGTGTGGGTGCCGTTGGCGAAGAAGCGCTCGAACAACAGCCCCTCGCCGGCCAGGCGGTCGAAGTTCGGCGTGATGCCGTCGGCACTGCCGAGCGCGCCGACATAGCGGCCGGCGAAGCTCTCCATGAGGATCACCACCACGTTGCGCACCGCCAGCTGGCCGTCCGCCGGCGGCTGGAAGTCACGGCGCACCGGCGCCAGCTCGGCGTCCACCAGCCGGTCGTTGGCGGTCAGCAGCAGCTCGCGGGCGATCGCCTGCGCATCCGCAACCGGCAGTGTCGCCTTCCAGCTGTTGTCGCGATGGCTCGAGAAGCGGTTGCGCGCCGCATCGTAGAGCGACAGCGTGGCGTTCTGCCCGAGGTGGTTGGCGAAGGTCGAGGCGGTGGTGAAGGCATCGCCCCAGCGCAGCGGCGGGCCCTGACGCAGCGTGCCGCGCGCGGCCACCACGCTGACCACCAGCAACACGCCGAACACCGCGAACCGCGCCGGCCAGCTCGCGCCGCGGCGGGCCGGCGCGCTCGCCAGGCTCACCGGAGCGGCGCGGGTGCGGCGCTCCAGCCAGCCGAACAGCGCGAACAGCGCGGCGCTCGCCGCGAGCCAGGCGGCCAGCAGCCGCAGCACCGGGAAGCCGTGCCAGAGCATGCTCAGCACCGTCGCCGGGTCTTCCTGCAGGTACTGGTGTTGGCGCTGATGGAAAATTGACCCACCCTGCCGATTGAAATTTGACCCAGGACGGATTGCTGATTTTGTTACCAGCAACTGTGGATAAGTCTACCAGCGCAGCTGCTGTTGCCCCCACTCCTTCGCTAGCCCAGTTCAGTTGTTTAAGACCTGCCACACGCAGCCATGTAGCAGGCCGTCGTCGCCATGAAATCAGAACGGCTCATCGTCCTCCGGTTCTTGGCCGCCCTTACGCTTTCGCTCCCGTGATTTGATCTTGGCCTGGGCCGCCAAGCTACTGTGTTGCAGGCGATAGGACTCGTTACCGGTTTCGACGATGTGGCAGTGGTGGGTCAGCCGATCCAGCAGGGCGGTGGTCATCTTGGCGTCGCCGAACACGCTCGACCATTCGGCGAAGCTCAGGTTGGTGGTGATCACCACGCTGGTGTGTTCGTACAGCTTGGACAGCAGGTGAAACAGCAACGCACCGCCAGCCTGGCTGAACGGCAGATAACCCAGTTCGTCGAGGATGACCAGATCCATGCGCAGCAGTGCCTGGGCGATCCGCCCGGCTTTGCCGTCGTGTTTTTCGCGCTCCAGCAGATTGACCAGATCGACCGTGGAGTAGAAGCGCACGCGCTTACTGAGCAACGTCGCACACACGGAGTTTGGTTAAGTCGCAGGCTCGAAGCTTGCTGTCGATGGCCAGATCGAAGAGAGCCAGATCCCGGGATCTTTCTGCAATTTGAAGCCTTACTCGGATGGCCCAGATATCTCTCAGTCGGAGTGGGGTTTTCTGCCCGACCAACTTACCTTTGTTCCAGGGCTGACGGCTACAGGTAGCAATGATGTTTCATGGCAAGTCCTCCACATGTGGGAGGGCAAGCATGGCTAGCCAGAGCAGTGGTCGCTAACCGGCCAAAAGCAGTCCTTGAGAGCGATCGACCCGAAGCAGATGGTGTCCACCCGTGTAGCTGGACGGGCTGACCTATGCAGTTCGCTTGCAGCGCTGGCTGTATGCAACATACCGTTTAGCGGGGCGGGGATTGTAAACCTCTTCTCGGCACATTGGACTTGCCCCTCAATGTCCGCTGGCTTCTTGACGACTCGTACCCCTGAGACTTCCTAGTCACTAGTGACGGTTTTGGTTGATAACGTGAAACCGCCACTCGGTTAGATTCGCATGGTGCAAAACTATCGCTACGCGGATACCTACGCCTGTGGCGGGGCGTCCAGATCTTCCGTGGCTCATATTGTCATTCGATGCTGGAGCGCGGTTGCGATGCTCAATGAAATGCTGCGACGTGATCGTGAATCATCAGCCATGGCACCGTGGTGGGTTCTCCTTAAAGCGAAGAAGTTTCAAATGCGCCAGCTTCTAGTGTGCTGCTTGCTAAGTTGCCTGGCTTTCGCTGCGCCGGCAGAGGTTATGTCACCGGCGCAATTGCACTTTCTGGAAGTAAACGCTGCTGAACCCGAGGCTACCCAGGCCTGGAGGCGGGGCGTGTACATTTGGGATAGCCGTGCGTTGCTCAATCCTGCTACTCGAACCGACGAGCTGTCTCGCCTGGACCGCACGGGCATCCAACGTCTATATATCGGGCTGAGCGCCGAGCAATTAGCGCAACCGGAAGTTGTGCGGACGCTCGATGCGGTTGCCATAACGCTCAGAAAACGTGGCTTCGAGCCTGTGCTGCTTTTGGGTGATCCAGACTGGATGGCGCCTGAGCACCGCGCTTCGCTGATCGCCATCATTTCGAAATTGAAGTCTGTGTCGTTCTCAGCACTTCATCTGGATCTGGAAGTTGAGCAGCGTGGCTGGCCGGTTCCGGCGAAACATGTGCGTGAATGGCTGGACACGCTAAAGCATGTGGCAGCCGCTAGTCCTTGGCCTGTCGAAATATCGAGCCATTACCGCTGGTTTACTGAGGAGATGGGTGGCTTTCCTTGCGCTCCGTGTGAGCTACCTTCCATCGGTGTTAGTAAGGTGAGTTTGATGATCTACACCCGCAGTGCTGAACGCAGCGCCCAGCTCACGGAGAAAATCGCTCAGCGCTGGCCGGCCGTGCGCTTTCGACTCGCGCAGAGCATAGAGCCTCAGCTTGCGCCTGAAGAAACCTGGGGCGGCGCAGCACAGGCTCTACTTCAAGAGCAGGACAGCTTTTGGCGGGCTAGGCTGCAGCCTTTGGCTGTAGGGGGTATCGACTGGCAAGAGTGGGAATATTATCCAACCGGCCAACAACTATGAAAATCTATTGCTAATAAACGAAACAGCTACGATCCGGAAGCAGCAGGAGCCGGTTGCCGCTCTAACGTTTCCTGCCTCGCATTGCTCCAAGATGCTAATTTTCAACTTGCACCGACGAGGTCTTCGTGCCGTTCGTAAACAAGCCTGCCATCTTGGCACGTGCCATCGCCATTATAGTTCTTGTCAGTTTGCTGATAGTTGCCGTTACCGCTTTTATCGAGCGAAACACATTTGATCGCTTAGATGATCTAAACGGGCCCACTGAAGTGAGCCATATCTCTGACCAGGGGCGTTCCGACTGGAATCGCTTCGCCAGCGGAGAGCCTTCTCGTCTTGCAATCTTGTTGACTGATAAGGATTCCGCTTGGCTCGGCCTGTCTCATGGCCTCAAAAGTATCGGCGTGCCGTTCACTATTACCGATGACGTCGCCGAGGCTACTCGTCATAACGTCGTCCTCGTGTATCCGTTGCTTTCGGGACGCACCCTTGACGATGCTGGGCGCACAGCGCTGCGCCGCCACGTGGAAGCAGGACGGACTCTAATAGCCACACAAGTGCTGGGTGGCGGACTACACGATCTGTTTGGCTTCGAATCGACTTTGGAATCGCGAGCTCACCACAGTATCACCTTCGAACAAGCGCCAGCCCTTGGCTGGATCAGCGATCCCCATGAAAAGACAGTACTGCTTGGCCAGCCTGATCTGCCGACAAGTTGGATCGGCACGCAAACGTATGTGAATGCGCAGCAGGTTTTGGCCAGGTTCGAAGACGGATCCGCCGCTTTGGTCAGAGGAGACAACAAGGCAGGCGGCAGCGCATATGCGTTGGGTTTTGACCTCGGCTTTTTCATCATGCGAGCGCACAACGATCGTAATGACCAAGGCTACCGGGCCTATGCCAATGGTTATGAGCCCTCCGTCGACGTATGGCTGCGCTGGCTCAGGGCTGTCTATCGCCAGCACGAACCGCTAGCCGTCACGATTGGCTCTGTGCCACAAGGCCAACGCCTGGCTGCGGTCGTGACGTTTGATGTGGATTACGTCAAGTCGATGGGCAATCTACTTGCCTATCGGGACTTGCTCGTGCGGGAAGGAATACCGGCAACCTTTTTCCTACAAACAAAATACTACCGCGACTTTCAGGACGAAGGTTTTTTCAACGACCGTACGCTTGCTGCGATGGATGCCTTGGTGGCGGCTGGTATGGAGATAGCCAGCCACTCTGTTAGCCATTCCGACATTTACGCCTCGCTTCAGCTTGGTGATGGGAGCGAGCAATATCCGACCTATCAGCCGAGGGTTAAGGCTCTCGGCGATACGCAAGGTGCGACGGTGATGGGCGAGCTTAGGGTGAGCCGCTTTTTGTTGGAGCAACTGACCGGTCGCTCGGTGGTCTCGTTCCGTCCCGGCTATCTAGCAACACCGCCTCGCCTCCCTGAGGCTCTGGCCGCATCGGGCTATCGCTTTTCGAGTTCAGCAACTGCAGGGAACCTCACCACACACTTACCGTTTCGCACAAACACGCAACGGATGTATAGCGATGAAACGACAGTGTTTGAGTTTCCAATTGCGATTGAAGATGAGATACCGCCGATTATGGATCAGCGAGTCGAGGAGGCGGTTGAGCTGGCCGAGAAGCTTGCCCGATATGGCGCAAGTTACGTGATGCTGCTTCACCCGAATGAAGTTGACCATAAGTACCGCTTCTTGGAACAGATCCTTCCTCGACTCAAACCATTCGCCTGGTTTGGAACCATGAGCCAGTACGGCAGCTGGTGGGCTGCACGCGATAAAGTCGAGGTCGATGTGCTGGCGCAACGCGGTCAAATTGTGCTCAACGTCCAAGCGCAAGAGCCTATTAAAGATCTGGTATTTGAGTTGCCAACTGGCCTGCGGCCGGTCTCTGGCAGCGCCATGCAAAAGCTATCCGATGGGCGATGGCTGTTCCGCGATATTCCCGCCGGCACGATTATGATTGACTTACATCACTAAAGACGCAGGAAATCCAGGTTCGACTGCGACTGTCACCACGGGCAGGTTTTGGCCGATTCCTGCCTAATCCGAAAGGCTCAAAGCGGTCAAAAGCGGTCATTGTTGGCCAGCGGCAACAGACCGCTTCATTCACAAGAAAATTATTCAGGTGTGAGCATGGAAATCAAATCGCTGGCGACGGTAGCCATGATTGAGTATGTGATTTGCTACTGTTGCTCCTCTGGTACCCTCATCCCCGGTTATGGCTTGTAATATGGCC
This sequence comes from Pseudomonas sp. DNDY-54, assembly GCF_019880365.1. Taxonomy (NCBI): domain Bacteria; kingdom Pseudomonadati; phylum Pseudomonadota; class Gammaproteobacteria; order Pseudomonadales; family Pseudomonadaceae; genus Pseudomonas; species Pseudomonas sp. DNDY-54. Next base: position 661,126 of record NZ_CP082271.1, on the reverse strand, counting down.
GGGTCATCAACTCGCACCCCTCCAGAACTTAGCGCGGAGCATGGTCCAAGTGCTCGAATTTCAGGACGTAGCTGCCATGAGTATTTCCCAAGTATAAGTTTCCGAACACCGGATCAGATCTTTTTTTGAAGCTGTGAAACCGGCCGCTCCAACATCGATTGCGTCAGCCCGTGCATATCCGCATTGGCTTGCCAGATCAAAAACCGGCTACGCATATCTCGAACAGCCGCTAACAGCTTCTGCTTGGTCGCTGTCAGTTCCTCGATGCGCTCGTTGGCTGTCTGAATATCGCCAATCCAGCCCGGCTTCAGCTTCTTGGCCTTCAATGCCGCCTTGCGATTCTTCATCGCCAAATCCACGGCAGGTAGATTCATCAGGGACTGGCGAGCACGGCTGATACCCAATTTCTCTTTGCAGGCCTCAACGAGCAAAGGCCAGGTCAGCTTCGGCTCTGACCATTCCTCAATCAGCTTAATGATGCGTTTCTGATCCTTTGGCGTTAAATGCCCCATCGTTAACCCTCGATCTCATCCAGCAAAGCCAGGACGTCATCCAAAGATGGCAACGCCTCTTGCGCCTGGTTCTCTTCAATGACTTTGACTTCGATCAACCCCGACATTGCGGCGGCGTTCTTGGTCAGCGTCCAACCGTTATCGGCGTTCCACACAATGTCACCGTTTTCGAGTTCGGGGTTTTCCAGCGTTTGGATGAGCGCCTCGCACTTAAAGAGCATCTCACCCAGTTTTTTGGCCGACTCCGATGCCCCAAACACGCCACGAGACTGTGCATCCATGGCTTTATCTAGGCGGCGTTTAAGGTCGTCGCATTCTTCCCTGAGGTTGCGCAGCTTCACGTCATCCCCTTTGACGCAGCCGAGCCGCCCGCAGCCCAAACAGGCACCCATTTTCGGGCAGGGCTCGGATGCGAAGTTGTGCACACAAACGCCGAGGTGGGTTTGATGGACAATGCGGTCCTGCTCACCCTCGTGCAGTTCCCTCACATCAACCAGGTTCAGCGGCTGATTGGTTTTGATCTTGTCCATAAGCTGAGCAGCGTTGCTGTGCTTCGTTTTTGGGTGGTAATCCGCAACCCTCTGGGTGCGGTCCTCGCTGGTTTCATGGTTGTAGACCGATCCCATCGTCGTGCGCCCGGAGAAGGCGTCAATAAGGAGCTGCGACAGACCGGCCTGGTGCATTGCCGTGTTCAATTCGTGTCGAAACGCATGCGTGTTGACCTTGACACCGGGGTAGCCATGGCGCTCGAACAGACTTTTCCTTGCCGGGTTGTTCGTACTGGATAATTGCGCCTTCATTCGGTTAGGGTTCGCCGCGATCTCTACGCCAAACCCGTGCGTCACAGCAGTGCCACCTGCGTCTTCAGCCAGCGCTCCCGTGCGCACGGTGAACAAGGCATCACGAAACTTCACCCGCGCCTTGCCCTCCGTGTACGGCGTGGTGTAGGGAAAATCCTTTGGGAGATACTTCTCACGCAGCAGCACATTGAGCGTGCGCAGCGTGATCACACACCGGTCGTCAAACTCAACACCCTGGACTCCTGGCTTGTCCTTCACGTATATCCGCGTCCCTCTACTGGCATCCAAACCATCACGAATCTCGGCCAAGAGGGCTCGGGCGGCGGGGCTGAGCGCCTTTTTCTGCTCCATGGGTTTTAGGAAACCTGTTTGGAATGTAGTTCGCGGGTTGTGGTTCTCATGAACACTGAGTTTCAGCGCGGCACAGGCTTCGGCATAGGTGAGCGGTTCATCAGGCCCCTTGGGTGGCAGCCCTTCATGGGGCGGAAAGTCATCGGGATGCTCTTCCAGCCAGGCGGCGTAAGCCCGCGCCTCATCGGTGATCGGTTTCAGTAAGGTGATGACCCGCTCGACGACCGGCTCCATCTCGGGCTTAACGACTGGCTTCAGCGTGACCTGGTTTACCTTTTCCGCGTACCAGCGCAGGAACATGCGCCGGTTGCCGTGGGTATCCTCTTTGAACACCCGACAATCCAATTCAACATCCGCCAACTCACCCACGCGACTCGGGGCGCTCAGCAACAGCGCACAGGCGGATGTCACAACGATATCCAGAGGGCGGGTCAATTCGTTAGTGAACACTTCCCCGAGCGCTTTGATCGCTTCGGGGTTGGGCAGTTTCTGTTCCCGATCCGCTTTTTGCTGCTTGAGCGTGCCACGCGACTTCATCGTCAGCGGAGAGGTCCACCGAAAATCGGCCTTGAGCAGTTTTTTGGCCCGCATCAGGGTGATGAGCGCCTCAAGTGCCTTGCTGCCAACGTATGCGTTGTTGCATTTTGCCCAGTGACGACTCAGGTGCTCGCACGCTTTATTGCAGACAGCGGCGGACACCTGCGTCACATCCCGCGTGCCGGTCAGCTCGACCAAGGCGGCTTCCAGCACCTTCAGGGCAGTCAGCCAGTCTTTAATTGCCTTTTTCTGCAAATACACCCGTCGGTACACCATGATGGCCTTGGCAAACTCCGTGAAGGGTGCCTGTATCGCCTTTGGGGCTGCGTTGGTCGATCCCAGCGCCGTGAAGCTACAGCTATGGACGCCATGCTTGTGCCAACTGCCGTCTTCCCAGCAAATACTCGAGTGCACGCGACTGGGAATGCCTTTGGGCAGGGTCTGTTTTGCCCATTCGATAAACGCCGTGAGCTGAGCCTCCGTAGCCAGTTGGCTCCTGGGCTTGAAATCAACAATGTTGTTCGTCAGTTCAGAATCAAACGCATCGGTCATTCGCCTTTCCTCCCTGATTGGCGCGTGGCCTCACAATCCAGAATCACCTTGCGGCACGCCAGAATGGCCCGATCCCAGAGCACACCGGTCGTTTTATCCGTGGCAATGGTTTGCGCCCGCCGACGTTCCAATCGCTCAAGAACCGCGCGGTGATTGGCGTACAGAAGGGGTTGGAATTTTCCGCATGCGTAACAGGTAAAGGGCGCATCGAGATGGCAGGCGGCAGTGGCACCGCACACTGCCAGATCCTCGATTTGTCGATCCGCTCGATCCCCGTTTTTTGCTGAGGTGCGATCCGTGACGATGATCCCGGTGAACGCATTCACAACCAAGGCCAGATGGTCGCTCATCTTCGCGTCGATCAAGGCCAGCAGCTCCGGCGACACCTGGCGGTACTTTCGTACTGTCCGAGTATTGTTGTGCATCAATGCGCTGGCCATCGTCCACTCATCCAGCCCGGCATTGGACAAGTCCGTGCCGAGGGTGTGCCTGAACCGGTGCCCCCGCGTCACTTTCAGCGGCTGATGGGTGCGAGGCGAAATTGGAAAGCCCTCCATCCGCTCGATGCGATCAAGCCATGCCTGAACCGTGCCTGCTCCAACATGAAAGATTGGCTGCGGCGCCTCTTCGAGGGCTTTTTGCAGAGGGCTATCGAGTAAAACAGGGGGATTCACCCGTTCCAAAAATTCTGCTTCATCATCTATCTTCCGACGAAAGAGCGGCACATTCTCAATGGCTGCATCCCAGTAGGCGCGGTCTGGATAGGTTTGCCAGAGTTGCGCCAGAACCATGGCCTTGTAGGCCTGCACGGTGTTGTACAGGTCCTGATCCAGACTGAAGGTTTCGGACTTGGCTCGCCAACCCGCCTCGCCGTGTTTTTGCTTTGCCCAATGAAACCTGACCTTGCAGCCCTGATCGGTCTTCGTTAAATCACCAAACACCATCATGCGCACCTGAGCGCCACGCTGCCCGTAAATCATCAACAGGCGCAGATACAGGTATTGGTCGGGATCTAGCTGACCGTGACAGAACTGCTCATGTATCCATTGGTGCAGCGCGTCCTGCTCCACCTGGGTGAACGGGCCCTGTTCGGGGTCCAGGCTGAGGATCACATCGTGGCTGGATTTCTTTTTTCTGGGCAGTGCCTGGTAGGCCTCGATCAGGGATTGCGGCGGACGTTGTTCGAGGGATTCGCAGTCGCGCCAAAACGCCATGAAAGCGGCTAACTGACTGAACTCGCTGACGTTAAAGCGCTCCCGCAGAGCGATCAGGTGATCCTCGTTGAGCGGGTCAAGACCGGCCTGAGCAGCCCGCGACAACACACTGGCGACTTTAGCAACCGAGCCCGTTGCATGATCAGCCATTCGATAGGCCATGGCGGCGTGCAACCAGGGCTGCCAATCCGGCGAGACGCAGGCGAGGGCCGCTTTCCAGTTGACTGGGCGTGTGGCCGATTTATCGGGTTTCCACATGGGGTGAGTCGGTGTGAACACCTCCCCACATTTCGCCAGGCGAGGCGTGCTCAGCCATGCATCGAGGCTGTCCTTTGTGGGGGCCTGAAGTGCTTCGACGGCGATGTTCACGCTGAACCTCCTGGTGTCATGCCGGCCTTATGACGGCTGGACGTAAACCGCTCGGCCCGTTTCTGTATCGCTTTGTCTGCCTCCTCCTTCCAGAACTTTGCGCCGTAGAGGCCGGGCATGTTCGACTCGGGACTCCAGCCGAACATCCATGTCAGGGTCTTTTGAACTTGCGTGGTGCGATCCTCCGGCGTGAGCGCTGCCAGCTCCTCACGCATGCTTTCCAGCATGGTGTAGACCGCGTCATGCCTGAGAATATGCGGGTGCACATGAGCCAGTTCCGGCGCTATTTCTCGAACCCTCGACAGAACGCCATCCACTGCCTTGATGGTCAGAGGCCCGCCCTCATTTCGCTTGTGCGCCACCAGCAAAAACGGATGCTTCCTTGCTTGCGATGTGCCGCTACGGGGCTTTCTGTGGCGATATTTCGATTCGTACTCAGTGATCGCGTCATACAGGTCATCGGTCATCACCAGCATGCGCTCGTGGGTTTTGAATTGCGGGGCCATGGTTCGTGGATCGATGCTCTCATCCTCGAGGTTGACCACCGCCAGTTGACGACTGTGCCAGTGAATATCTCTGGTCTTGATCAGCAGCATCTCGGAGCGTCGCAGCCCCATGTCGAGACCCAACAGCAAAATGATGTAGTTACGCAGCCTGATGGCGTCATCTGAAAAGGGATTCTCGGCGCTATTCGGATGCATGATTTCCAGCAACCGAGTTCGCTCCTGGGCAGTAAGCCCCTTCATTTCGTCCGTTCGCGTTTTTTTCCACGCAGGGCTGGCCGCTTTGATCTTGCGGTTGATGCGCTTCTTCAGATCGTCAACCGCCTCATATCGTGTTGAGTGATCACCCAACTTGTCATAGAGGAAGGCCAGATAGTCGCGTACCGCCTCGATTCGCTGCTGCGCATGGACTTTGCCAACGGATTTGTAGGCGGTCGGATGCAAGCGCATCCCCGCATACTTCATGGCCAAGGTTTCCTTGCTGAACCCCGCGTCCGACACAAACCTTGAAAGCTCACTGTCTGTCAGGTACCGGCTGTGAGGGCGCTGTTCGAGGTGAGAAATCAGATCAATGGAGGAAAACGCCAGAAACTCCTCAAACACAGCCAGATGCTCAAGGTACTTCTTGGTTGTTTCGAGGGCTCTGCCCGAGTGCTCCATGGTGATGTATAGGTTGGGGTAGTAGACCGGGATGCAGTCTTGCACCAGCATCTTTCTTCGAGCAGCATTCACCACCTGCTCTATGACTTGCAAACCCATGTTGCTCCCTCATAAAAATTAACTTTTTCTAAGTATAGTCAGGCGCATCGGCTGGCCAGCGCAAACCTAACGTTTTATTTTCCTAATTTAAGCGCTTGCCGCTACCATTCAAAGCACTGAAGACACAGGATTAAAGGCGAATCAAACCATGTCCAAAAGTGACAAATCAGGCAAAACAGGCTCTTACGTATACACCATGCACCGGCTGAGCAAGGTCGTTCCGCCAAAGCGTGAAATCCTCAAGAACATTTCCCTGTCCTTCTTCCCAGGCGCCAAGATCGGCGTGCTCGGCCTCAACGGCTCGGGCAAGTCCACACTGCTGAAAATCATGGCGGGTGTCGACAACGAGTTTGACGGTGAAGCGCGGGCGATGCCCGAGCTGAATGTCGGCTACCTGCCGCAGGAGCCCGAGCTCGACCCCAACAAGACCGTCCGTGAAGTCGTCGAAGAGGCCGTCAGCAGCATCAAGGACGCCCAGGCGCGCCTCGACGAGGTCTATGCCGCCTACGCCGAACCCGATGCTGACTTCGACAAGCTGGCCGCCGAACAAGCCAAGCTCGAAGCCATCCTGCAGGCGAGCGACGGTCACAACCTCGAGCGCCAGCTGGAAGTCGCCGCCGACGCCCTGCGACTGCCGCCGTGGGATGCCAAGGTCGAGCACCTGTCCGGCGGTGAAAAGCGCCGTGTCGCGCTCTGCCGTCTGCTGCTGTCTGCTCCTGACATGCTGCTGCTAGACGAACCGACCAACCACCTGGATGCTGACTCAGTGGCCTGGCTGGAGCACTTCCTCCACGACTTCAACGGTACCGTGGTCGCGATCACCCACGACCGTTACTTCCTCGACAACGTGGCTGGCTGGATTCTGGAACTCGACCGCGGCCAGGGCATTCCTTACGAGGGCAACTACTCCGGCTGGCTGGAGGCGAAATCCAACCGCCTGGCGCAGGAATCCAAGCAGCAGTCGGCGCATGAAAAGGCCATGAAGGAAGAGCTGGAGTGGGTGCGCAAAGGCGCCAAGGCCCGCCAGTCCAAGTCCAAGGCACGCTTGCAGCGTTTCGAGGAAATGCAGTCGCAGGAATTCCAGAAGCGCAGCGAAACCAATGAAATCTATATCCCCGCCGGTCCGCGTCTGGGCGACAAGGTCATCGACTTCAACAACGTCACCAAGGGCTACGGTGATCGCGTACTGATCGAAAACCTGTCGTTCAGCATGCCCAAGGGTGCCATCGTCGGTGTGATTGGCGGCAACGGCGCGGGCAAGTCCACTCTGTTCCGCATGATCATGGGCAAAGAGCAGCCGGATTCGGGCAGCATCGAAATCGGCGATACCGTGCAAGTCGCCTGTGTCGATCAGAGCCGCGATGACCTGGACGGCGGCAAGACCGTGTGGGAAGCGGTATCCGACGGCGCCGACTTGATCCGCATCGGCAACTACGAAGTCCCCTCACGCACTTACGTGGGCCGCTTCAACTTCAAGGGCGGCGATCAGCAGAAGTTCGTCAAAGACCTCTCCGGTGGTGAACGCGGCCGTCTGCATCTGGCGCTGACGCTCAAGGAAGGCGCCAACGTGCTGCTGCTCGACGAACCATCCAACGACCTCGACGTGGAAACCCTGCGTTCGCTGGAAGAAGCATTGCTGGACTTCCCTGGCGCCGCCATCGTGATCTCGCACGATCGGTGGTTCCTGGACCGTGTCGCGACTCACATCCTTTCCTACGAGGACAACGGCGACATCATCTTCTTCGAAGGCAACTACACCGAGTACGAAGCCGATCGCAAGAAGCGCCTGGGCGATGCTGCGGCCCAGCCGCACCGGGTCAAGTACAAGAAGCTGGCCCAGTAGTACGGGCAGACACAGAAACGGAGCCGAAAGGCTCCGTTTTTTTTAGTGCATCACTCACGACGACTGGCTTCACATGCCCCGCCACCCTCTCGATCACCCGCGGACAGCACCTGAACAATCTCCTCGACGATCTCGTCAGGAGTTTTTCGAATATCCAGAATCAGCGCCTCGTCCGCCTGCGGCGGTTCAAGATTAGCCAGCTGATCGTCCAGCAGGGTCGCCGCGAAAAAATGCCCCCTGCGCTTGCCAACCCGCTCGGCCAGCACCTCACGCGGTCCGTCCAGAAAGATCAATTTCACATCCGCGACATCGCCCCGCAGTACGTCGCGATAACGTCGCTTGAGCGCTGAACAGGTAAAAACGTGATCGTTGCCTTGCCGGGCCTGGTCGGCGATAGCCTCATGCATGGCCTGTAGCCAGGGCTCGCGATCAGCATCGGTCAACGCGATTCCTGCGCTCATCTTCGCTTTGTTGGCTGGGCCGTGGAACTCATCAGCGTCTGAGAACCCGCACCCCAGGCGGGCAGCCAGTTGCTCGCCAATGGTCGTCTTGCCACTTCCGGATACGCCCATCACGATGGCGATCATAACTACCTCTGCTGAACCTACTGAGAGCGTTTGACAGGGGCAACAGCCTAACGGTCAGTCAACATATCCATGCGCCCATTCAGGGCATCCTAAAATTCCGTGCACCTCGAACGGGCAAAAACTTGCTAGAGTCGCTAGCCAAATTTTCCAGCCGCCGCCAGGCGAACCGAGGACGCACATGTCAGAAACAGTTGACGCTTTTCTCGCCCGAATCAAACAACGCGACCCCCATCAGCCGGAATTCCATCAGGCTGTAGAAGAGGTGGTTCGCAGCCTCTGGCCATTTCTGGAGGCCAATCCCCGCTACCTTCAGGCCGGCATCCTCGAGCGCATCGTCGAGCCGGAGCGCGCGATCATGTTCCGGGTACCCTGGGTAGACGATCAGGGCGTCGTACACGTTAACCGCGGATTCCGGATACAGATGAATAGCGCCATCGGCCCCTACAAAGGCGGCCTGCGCTTCCATCCTTCGGTCAATATCGGCGTACTGAAGTTCCTCGCGTTCGAGCAGGTCTTCAAGAATTCGCTGACGTCGCTTCCCATGGGCGGCGGTAAAGGTGGTTCGGACTTCAACCCCAAGGGCAAGAGCGACAATGAAGTCATGCGCTTCTGTCAGTCGTTCATGACCGAGCTGTACCGTCACATTGGCGCCGACCTTGATGTGCCGGCCGGCGACATTGGTGTTGGCGGGCGCGAGATCGGCTTCCTGTTTGGCCAATACAAGCGTCTGTCCAACCAATTCACCTCCGTATTGACCGGCAAGGGCCTGTCCTATGGCGGTAGCCTGATTCGCCCGGAAGCCACGGGTTACGGTTGCGTGTATTTCGCTGAAGAAATGCTCAAGAGCACCCACACCAGTTTCGACGGTAAGCGGGTGGCTATTTCCGGCTCGGGCAACGTCGCTCAGTACGCGGCGCAGAAGGTCATGGAGCTGGGCGGCAAGGTGGTTTCGCTGTCCGATTCCGGCGGCTCGCTGCACTTCCCTGAGGGGTTGACCGAGGAACAGTGGGCCTACCTGATGGACCTGAAAAACGTTCGCCGCGGTCGGTTGGTGGAAATGGCCGACCATTTCGGTGTAACTCACCTTCAAGATCAGCGCCCGTGGAGCCTGCCCTGCGAAATCGCGCTGCCTTGTGCCACGCAGAACGAACTCGATGGCGATGACGCTCGCCTGTTGTTGAACAACGGCTGCATTTGCGTCGCCGAAGGAGCCAACATGCCGTCCACGCTGGAAGCGGTGGACCTGTTTCTCGAGGCGGGTATCCTCTTCGCGCCGGGCAAGGCTTCGAACGCTGGCGGTGTCGCCTGTAGCGGCCTGGAAATGAGCCAGAATGCGATGCGCATGCACTGGACAGCCGGCGAAGTGGACACCAAATTGCACAGCATCATGCAATCCATCCACCATGCCTGCGTCGCTTATGGCGAAGAAGATGGCCGCACCAACTACGTGAAGGGCGCCAACATTGCCGGCTTCGTCAAAGTCGCCGACGCGATGCTGGCGCAAGGCGTGGTTTAACGCAGCGGCATTGGGCGCTAGTGAGAAAGCCCCCGCATGGGCTAACCGGCGGGGGCTTTTTCATGCCCACGCACGCGACGACACGCGGCGGGTTGCAGCCGCATCAGCTACCAGTAATTTTCCACGGCGACCTGTCCAGGGCGGCGGGTCAGGGCGAGGTTCAAGTCCCGTGTCTTGAGGATGCTTCGGGTGTCTTCGATCATCTGCGGGTTGCCACAAAGCATGATGCGCGAGTGCTCGGGGACAAGTTGAAGGTCTGCGGCACGTTCCAGCTCGCCACTGTCAATCAGCGCAGTGATGCGCCCCTGTAGCGCGCCAGGCACCGTTTCGCGTGTGATCACGGGCAGATACGTGAGCTTGCTGCCCAAGCCTTCCAGGTAATCGCGCTGCGGTAGCTCGCGGATCAGCTCCTGATATGCCAGTTCGGCTGCGGTACGTGCGCTATAGACGAGGATGATCCGCTCGAAACGCTGCCAGGCGTCGAAGTCCTGCAGGATCGAGAGGAACGGTGCGATGCCGGTCCCGGTGCCCAGCAACCAGAGGTCCCGGCCATCAGGGAAACGATCGAGCGTCAAAAAGCCAAACGCCTGCTTATCCACCAGCAGCTCGTCGCCAGGTTTCAGCCGGCTCAGCTCGCTGGTGAATTCGCCGTCCGGCACGACGATCGAGAAGAAATCAAGAAACTCATCGTGGGGCGCCGAAACCATGGAGTAAGCGCGCCAGACAATGCTGCCGCTGGGTTTACGGACGCCGAGGCGGGCGAACTGCCCGGCAGTGAAGCGAAAGCCGGGATCACGCGTGGTACGCAGGGTGAACAGACTGGGCGTCAACGTCTGCACCTCGAGCAGACGCTGACGGGTGAACTTCTCTTCGCTGACGGTCATACTTCGCTCCCTTCGCGGACAACTGCGGATTCGGGGATAGTTTCTTCACTGACTGTTTCCTTGATACTCCATTCCGACGTCCACAAACACCGCCAGTTCTTATGCCTATTCTCGAATCCCCCTATGTACGCCTCGATCTGATCCGCCAGCCGGAGCAGCCCAACGAACCCTTGCAGGCGTTCGATGCGGCGGACGAATACCTGTTGGCGCAGCTGCATGAGCAGGGTTTGCCTGCATCATCGCGGGTGCTGATCCTCAACGACAGTTTTGGCGCCTTGGCCTGTGCGCTGGCGGCGCAGGCGCAAGTGACCAGCAGCGGCGACTCCCATCTGGCGCATGTGGCGCTGGAAAAGAACCTGCAACGCAACGCCCTGCCGAGTGACGCGGTGGCCTTCGTGCCCGCCAGTGAGGCAGCGCAAGGCCCGTTCGACCGGGTACTGATTCGCGTCCCCAAAACCCTCGCCCTGCTGGAAGAACAGCTGATTGGCTTGCATGGCCAACTGGCGCCCGGTGCGCAGGTGGTCGCCGGCGCGATGATCAAACACCTGCCGCGGGCTGCAGGCGATCTGCTGGAGAAGTACATCGGCCCGGTGCAGGCTTCGCTGGCGGTGAAGAAGGCACGGTTGCTGTTCGCCACGCCAGCGCAAAAGCCAGCACCCACCTCGCCCTACCCGACGCGCTACCGCCTTGATCAGCCGGGCCTGGAGCTGATCAACCACGCCAACCTGTTCTGCCGGGAAGACCTGGATATCGGCACCCGCGCCTTTCTTCCGCATCTGCCCAAGGCGCTCGGCAACCTGCGTGTGGCAGACCTGGGTTGCGGCAACGGCGTGCTCGGTATCGTTTATGCGCTAAGCAACCCCCAGGCGCAGATGACATTGGTAGACGAGAGCTACATGGCAGTGCAGTCGGCACGGGAGAACTGGCAGGCGATCCTTGGCGAACGCCCGGTCGATATCCGTGCCGGGGACGGGCTGGCCGAGCAGCCGATGGATTCGCTGGATCTGGTGCTGTGCAATCCGCCTTTCCACCAGCAGCAAGTGGTCGGCGATTTCCTTGCCTGGCGAATGTTCACCCAGGCCAAGACGGCGCTCACCAAAGGCGGCGAGCTGTGGATCGTCGGTAACCGCCACCTGCGCTATCACCTCAAGCTCAAGCGCCTGTTCGGCAAGGTCGAGCAGGTCGCGGCGACGCCCAAGTTTGTCATCCTGAGGGCGATCAAGCCGTGAGCGAAGCGCCGGTTCGGCTGAGCATCCAACAGTTCGCCCAGCGAACCGGGCTCTCGGCCGACACCCTGCGCTACTACGAAAAGATCGGCCTGCTGCGCCACGTCGCGCGGGACGCGAGCGGCTTTCGGGTCTACGGCCCGCGTGATCTGGAGTGGGTCGGCTTTATCCTGCGTCTGAAGGACACCGGCATGGCGCTGGACGACATCATTCGCTACGCCGATCTGCGTGAGCGCGGCGAATCTACTCTCGCGGCGCGCCAGTCCCTGCTTGAAGCCCATGCCGCCAAGTTGCAAGCTCGCCTCGAGCGCGACCGCGAGCATCTGACCGCGCTGCAGGCGAAGATAGAGCTGTACCGGCAGCAAACAATTGCTTGACCTGGAGTCGACTCCAACCCTCAGCCTCTTCCTCTATCCAACCAAGAGGAACGCTTCATGCCTGCATCCACCCGCTATACCGAAGGACTGGCCAAACTCGAGCAAATCGACGGTGAGGCTGGGCGAAAGGTCATCGACAGCCTGCAAGCCATTGCGCCGGATCTGGCCCGTTACGTCATCGAGTTTCCGTTTGGCGATATCTACCAGCGCCCCGGGCTGGATCTGCCGCAGCGTGAGCTGGCGACCGTTGCAGCACTGACCGCGCTCGGGCATTGCCAACCGCAACTGGCGGTGCATATCCACGGCGCGCTGAACGTCGGCTGCACGCGTGAGCAGATCGTCGAAGTGATCATTCAAATGGCCGTCTATGCCGGTTTCCCTGCCGCGCTCAACGGCATGAGCACGACCAAGACGGTGTTCGCCGAGCGCGGGCTATTGCAGGGAATTGAATCCGGTGCGTGATTGCATACGCGCAGCGAACTCAGCCTGCGAGAGATCACGCCACGGTGGGCTAAAGCCCACCCTACAGGGCAAGCCACCGCAAGGGTCTGATACGTAGGGTGGGCTTCAGCCCACCAGAGACACCCTGTCTCGACTGCTGGCGAGCCAAAGCAAAACGCCGCTCGTCCATTCCGTTCGGCTTTCTGCGGGCAGATTGCCTCACAGCGCCACCGGGGCTGAATGCTAATCTGGCCCACTGCCCACCTTGCGCCTCGACCTGATGTCCACACACGCCAAACTCCTGCTCCGCCATCAGCGCCCTTTCATCAAGTTCTGGTTCGCCCGCGTGTTCACCGCCAGCGGCTTTCAGATGCTGGCGGTTGCCATCGGCTGGCACATGTACGAACTGACCGGCAGCGTGCTCGACCTCGGGCTGGTGGGCCTGGCCGAATTCTTTCCCCGGCTGCTGTTTATCCTCTGGACCGGACATGTCGCCGATCGCTTCGACAGAAGACGGGTCGCCGCGCTGTGTCAGGGCTTGCAAGGGCTGATCGCCCTGGCGCTGGTGATCGGCGTCGGTGGGCTCGGCGTGACACGGGAGATGATCTTCGTGCTGGCGTTTCTGCTCGGCACAGCACGTGCCTTTGAGGGCCCGGCGACCCAGGCGCTGTTGCCGAGCCTGGTGCCTGCCCAATTGTTTCCCGCGGCGGTCGCAGCTTCATCGTCGGCGATGCAGACAGCCACCATCGTCGCGCCCGCGCTCGGTGGGCTGTTGTTCGCCATCGGCCCCTTATGGGTTTATGGACCGGTCGCGCTGCTCTTCGCTCTGGCCTGCAGTTTGATGCTGAGCCTGCCGAAACGCCCGGCGCCGCCGAAGCAGACCGGCCCGGCGATGGACAACCTGCTCGCGGGCATGCGCTTCATTCGCAGCCGACCGGACATATTCGGCGCTATTTCCCTGGACATGTTTGCCGTTCTTCTCGGCGGCGCCACGGCGCTGTTGCCGGTGTTCGCCAAGGACATCCTGCTCACCGGCCCCTGGGGCCTTGGGCTGTTGCGCTCGGCGCCGGCGGTGGGTGCGCTGCTGATGTCGTTGTGGCTGGCGCGTTACCCCATCAACAAGCGAGTCGGGCGGGTCATGTTCGCGGCCGTCGGGGTGTTTGGCGTTGCGACCATCGCCTTCGGCCTGTCGACATCGTTCTGGCTGTCCATGGCCGTGCTGGTAGTGCTCGGCGCGGCGGACATGATCAGCATGGTGATCCGCGGTGCATTCGTGCAGTTGGAGACGCCGGACGCGATGCGCGGCCGGGTCAGTGCAGTCAACGGTTTGTTCATTGGCGCGTCCAACCAGCTCGGTGAGTTCGAGTCCGGCCTGACGGCTCACTGGTTCGGCACGGTACCGGCTGTGGTGATCGGCGGCGTCGGTACGCTGATCGTTACCGGCGTCTGGATGAAGTTGTTTCCGACGCTGGCCAATCGGGACCAGTTGCATCGGGATCTAGATTAACGTTGAAACGAGGCGGCATAACGTAAACGCCACGCGCTCCGCTTCAGGGTGGGGTTCGATGGTGGGCTGAAGCCCACCCTACATACTCACCCGACCGGTCCACGCCACAAACCTGAACCGCAGACCGTTGCGTGGGCCGCTTCAGCCCAACCCGAGAGCATCTTGTCGCTCCAGAGAGGTAGGCTGAAGCCCGCCCTACGGAACGCCAACGCCTACAACAGCTTATCCAGGGTGATCGGCAGGTCGCGTACGCGCTTACCGGTCGCGTGAAAGATGGCGTTGGCCACCGCCGCGCCCACCCCGACGATACCGATCTCCCCTACGCCCTTGGAGCCCAGCGCGTTGACGATCTCATCTTTCTCCTCCACGAAGATGACGTCTATCTCGCCGATGTCGGCGTTCACCGGGACGTGGTATTCCGACAGGTTGTGGTTCATGTAACGACCCAGGTTATGGTCGATCATGGTCTCCTCATGCAGCGCCTGGCCGATGCCCCACACCACGCCGCCGACAATCTGATTACCGGCCGTTTTGGGATTGACCACCCGCCCAGCCGCCACGGCGCTCACTGCCCGGCTCACCTTGACCGTGCCCAGGGTTTCGTCAACGCGTACTTCGATGAACACGGCCGAATGCGTGGCGGTCGAATAATCGTTGCGCTTTTCACCAGGTTTGACGCTCACCTCGGCCTCCAGCACACCGCTGACGGCCACCACCTCCTCGATTTCCACGCTGCGCGCGGGCGAGGCCTTCAGCCGCATCTGACCGTCCACAAACTTCACATCGTCGAGCTTTGCCCCCGTGAACGGGGACACGGGCGACTGCTGGGCCGCATCGAGGATTTTCTGGCGCAACCCGTCGCACGCTTGCTGTACCGCGCTGCCCACCGAAGAGACGGTCGCCGATCCGCCCTCTAACGGCGCCTGGGACAGGCTCGAATCACCCAGGCGAAACTCCACGCGATCCATCGGCAGGCCCAGGGCGGCGGCGGCAATCTGCGTCATCACCGTGTAGGTGCCGGTGCCGATATCCGACGTGGCACTGCTCACCACCAACCGGCCATCAGGCTCCATGCACGCCTTGGCGCTGGCCGGCATCTGCATGGCTTCCCACACACCCGTGGCCATGCCCCAGCCAATCAGTTGATCACCGTCGCGCATGGAGCGTGGCGCCATCGAACGGCGAGACCAACCGAAGCGCTCGGCGCCCTGCTCGTAGCATTCGCGCAGCGCTTTGCTTGAGTACGGTTTGTCCTCGTTTTCGTTGCGCTCGGAGTAGTTGAGCAGGCGCAGCGCCAGCGGATCGACATTCGCCGCGTAGGCTAATTCGTCCATCGCGCATTCCAGCGCATACACGCCGATGGTCGCGCCTGGCGCACGCATGTCGAGTGGGGTGTAGACGTCCAGGGGCACCAGTTGGTAATCCAGCGTTACGTTCGGGCACTGGTAGAGCATCCCCGACCATTCCACTTCATGTTCGGTAAAGTCCTCGAACGACGACGTTTGACCGATCGCCTGGTGGGTCAGCGCCTGCAACTGACCATTGGATGCGGCGCCGATCGAGAGGCGCTGCACGGTGCGTGGGCGGTAGCCAAAGGTGAACATCTGCTGGCGTTTGAGCGCAACGCGAACCGAGCGCTTGAGCTTGAGCGCTGCCATCACGGCCAGCGGCAGCTGGTATTGCGGACGTAGGCCGGAGCCAAAAGCACCGCCGACGAAGGGCGACAGGATGCGGATCTTGCCCTTCATGCCAAACACCTCTTCGAGGTAGCGCATGCAGTTCTGCACACCCTGGGTCTTGTCGTAGATTTCCAGGTTGCCTTCTGGCAGGTAATGAACCGTCGACGCGTGAGGCTCCATCGGGTTGTGATGTTCGACGGGTGTGGTGTACTCGAGATGGAGCTTGACCGGAGCATTGTGTAACGCGCTATCTGCATCACCACGGGGTGGCGGCAGCTCGGCCGGCGCCTTGTGCATGGTTTCCAGCTCGCTGAGCAAGTCGGTCCGATGGGGCTCAGCCACATACTCCACCTTCACCAGACTCCCGGCGTACCGGGCCAGCTCGAGGTTATCTGCGACGACCAATGCGACGGGCTGGCCGCTGTAGAGGATGCGGTCGTTGAACAGCGGGCGGAACGGCGAACCATCGGCAGCATCGTCGTCCTCGTAGGGCTCGTCGTAGCTGGCGACGGGCGGGCGATTCTGGTGAGTCAGCACCAGCGCTACGCCCGGCACCGCCTCGGCGGCGCTGGCATCGATGTTCACGATCCGACCACGCGCGATGCTGCTGTTCACCACGCTGCCATAGAGCAGGCCGGGGAGGTCGAACTCAGCCGCGTAATGCGCCTGGCCTGTGACTTTCAGGGGGCCGTCGACGCGGTCGAGGGGTTGGCCAAACGGGGAAGAGACGGGCTTCATTGGGCGGCTCCTTTGGCGGCGTCGGTCAGCGCACGAACGATGGCGCGCCGGCCCAGTTCGATCTTGAAGGTGTTGTGTTCGAAGCCACTGGCACCATGGAGCAGGCTGTCTGCCGCGGCGGTGAACGCGGCCTCGTCAGCCGTCTTGCCAACCAGCACCGCCTCTGCCTCGAGGGTGCGCCAGGGTTTGTGCGCCACGCCGCCCATTGCAATCCGGGCGTTAGCGATGCGGTCGCCATCCATTTCCAACGCCGCCGCCACAGACACCAGGGCGAAGGCATACGAGGCGCGATCACGCAGCTTGAGGTAGCTGCTGTGGGCGGAGAAATTCTGCGCGGGCAGCTCGACCGCGGTAATCAGCTCGCCGTCGCTCAGCGTGTTGTCACGCTCGGGCGTATCGCCAGGCAACCGGTGGAAGTCAGCGAAATCAATGCGACGCTCACCCTGAGGCCCCTGCACGTGTACCACGGCTTCCAGCGCCGCCAGCGCTACGCACATGTCCGACGGATGCACAGCAATGCAGGCATCGCTGTGGCCGAGGATGGCGTGGATGCGGTTCAGGCCGTCACGTGCGGGGCAGCCGCTGCCTGGCTCTCGCTTATTGCAAGGTGTGGTGCTGTCGTAAAAGTAATAGCAGCGCGTGCGCTGGAGCAGGTTACCGCCAGTGCTCGCCATGTTGCGCAACTGCGGCGAGGCGCCCGCAAGAATCGCCTGAGACAGCAAGGGGTAACGCTGTTGGACCAGCGGATGCCAGGCGAGATCGGAATTACTCACCAGCGCACCGATGCGCAACCCGCCGTCAGGCGTTTGTTCGATATCGGACATCGGCAGACGGGTAATATCGATCAGCTGCTCGGGACGAGTGACGTTTTCCTTCATCAGATCGAGCAGGTTGGTGCCACCGGCGATATAACGGCTGTTCGGTCGGAACAGACCAATCGCTTCGTCGATACCGCTTGGGCGTGCATAACTGAACGGATTCATGGCTTGACCTCCCGCACGGCAGTGAGGCGATCGCGGGTTTGCGGCATGGCTTCTTCTATCGCCGCGAGAATGTTCGGGTAGGCGCCGCAGCGGCATACGTTGCCGCTCATCTGCTCGCGCAGTTCGTCGCGGGTCTGTGCGTGGCCTTCGCCAACCAGGCCCACCGCCGAGCAGATCTGTCCCGGCGTGCAGTAGCCGCACTGAAAGGCATCGTGGCTGACGAAGGCAGCCTGCATCGGGTGCAGCTCCTCGCCGTTCGCCAATCCTTCGATGGTGGT
This sequence comes from Pseudomonas sp. DNDY-54, assembly GCF_019880365.1. Classification (NCBI taxonomy): domain Bacteria; kingdom Pseudomonadati; phylum Pseudomonadota; class Gammaproteobacteria; order Pseudomonadales; family Pseudomonadaceae; genus Pseudomonas; species Pseudomonas sp. DNDY-54. Next base: position 643,470 of record NZ_CP082271.1, on the reverse strand, counting down.
CAGCGTGGCGCCGTCGTGCATCACCGCCAGTGTCAGGCAGCTGTTGATCCGCTTGCCGTTGAGCAGCACCGTGCACGCGCCGCACTGGCCGTGGTCGCAGCCCTTCTTCGTGCCGGTCAGGTGTAATTGCTCACGCAACAGATCAAGCAGGGTGGTCCACGGATAGACATCGACCTGGCGCTGCTGGCCGTTCAGCTCAAGGGAGATCGTGCAGGCGGCAATCCCGCTTGCAGGGGAAGACATATCGCTCATGGCAGTCTCACGGTTGGGGGCCGTCCGGCTCCTGTTCTGGGCAGGTTCGCCGACGACCTCAGGCATTGGGTGCGCTGTCCGTGCGTCTAGGTTTACGACTGCCCGAGCGACGAGAATGTTCAGCCGGGTGGCGAGCGGACCGACAGCGGCCAGCCAGTTGCAACCAGACGGCGAACCCGCATGCTGCCGCCGATACAGGCGGCCTCACCGGGCACGGGTTGAGGTCATTCGAGCGCTGCGATCCGCCAGGCCGTTTCAGGCGGGACGGCGGTCTGCGGGCCGATCGATATCCTGCAGCACACCTGGGTCGCCCACTTCGATCTCGGTGATCGAGGAGCCGACGAACAACGCCTGCGCGCCACGTTCTCCGTCCAGCGCGAGCAACTGATCAAGGTAAGCGGCACCAATTCCTCGCGGGTGCCCGCGCCGGCCGTGGCAGGTCGGCAGCACCAGTCGCTGCGGCTCGATCGCTGCAGCGACACGAGCGATGCTTCCTCGGCGCACGTAGGGCATATCGCCCAAGGCCACCAGCCAGCCGCGGCGAGCCGGGTGATAGCCAACCGCCTGCGCCAGGCTGTGCCCGAGGCCATTGCTGCGTACCGACAGGACCTCCGCACCGAACCCCGTGGCCACTTCATCGAGCCAGGCCAGCAGCGGCAGGTTATCGTCGCGGGTGACCACCAGCAGCCGCTCGGTGACGCCGCTCAACGCGGTCAAGGTTTGCGCCAGTACCGGCAACGACTCGGCGGTGGCGAGGCTGGGCGCGAGCAGCTTGTCCTCGTCGGCGTGCTCTCGGTAGCGGCTGCCGTGCCCCGCCGCCAGCACGATCGCGCAGACCCCCTCGGCCGGTTCAGGCACAGCGACGTTTCGCTTCGGCCTGCTCGCGCAGCGCACCGTTCTTGATCGCCACCACCTGTGCCATCAGCGACAGCGCGATCTCGGCCGGCGTGCGGCTGCCGATGGACAAGCCGATGGGCCCGTGCAGTCGATTAACCTCATGCTCACCGAGCCCAAGGGTGAGCAGCCGAGACTTGCGCTTCTCGCTGTTAACCCGCGAGCCCAGCGCGCCGACATAGAACGCCTCGGACTGCAATGCGGTGAGCAGCGCCATGTCATCCAGCCGCGGGTCATGCGTCAGGGCAACGATGGCGGTGTGGGCATCCGGCTCGATCGCCAACACGGCATCATCCGGCATGCCCGACACGAAGCGCACGCCCGTGTCGCTCCAGTCGTGGTCGTAGCCCTCGCGCGGATCGCAAATCAACACCTCGAACCCGAGCCCAAGCGCCAGGTCGGCGGTATAGCGCGACAGCTGACCGGCCCCAATCAGCAACAGGCGCCAGGTCGGACCGAAGGGGGCGCGCAGGGATGCGCCATCGAACTGCAGCACTTCGTTCCGGCTGGCCGGCGCCAGGCTGACGGCACCGCTGACCATATCAAGGCAGCGCACCAGCCGCTCATGATCGGCGCAGCGCTGCAGTAACTCATCGAGCCAGCTGACGTCGCGCAAGGGCTCCTCAAGCAGCCGCAGGGTTCCGCCACATGGCAAGCCAAACCGCGCAGACTCTTCCTTGCTGACGCCATAGGTGATCAGCTCACAGGCCATGCCACGGTCGGCAACAGCCTGACGGCGGGCCAGCAGATCGTCTTCAACACAACCGCCGGAGACCGACCCTTCTACGCGGCCATCATCACGCAGCGCCAGAAGCGCGCCCACCGGTCTCGGTGCACTGCCCCAGGTTTCCAGGACGGTATACAGCACCACGGCGTGGCCTTCGCGCAGCCAATCGCGTGCGCGCCGCAGCACCGCCAGATCCACACTGTCCATCCGCGTCCTCTTCGATTCGGTCGATGTGCCGTTCAGAACCGGCATGCCTTCAATGACTGGCCATGATGGTGGATAGTTCGCAGCGTCATGCATGCAGGCGCTGACCATGCGACGCCCCGTATCGGCGGAACCCACCGGTCACGCAACGGAAAATTCAACCGGATGCGGGGCCGGTGTAAGATGCGCGGCTTTTGCGAGCAAGGCCCTTATGAGCTTTGCTGTAGCGAGCGAAACTGCCCTTAGAGGCAGACGATGCCCAACCGCCAGCCCTGACCGGCACACTCGAGGATTGACAATGCTGGAGAAGCTGTTTCAACTCAAGGCGCACAACACCACGCTGCGCACCGAGATCCTCGCCGGTCTCACCACCTTTTTGACAATGGCCTACATCCTGTTCGTCAACCCGAGCATCCTCGCCGAGACCGGCATGGATCACGGCGCGGTATTCGTCGCGACGTGCCTCGCCGCCGCCATCGGCTCGGCGATCATGGGCCTGGTTGCCAACTACCCGATCGCCCTGGCACCGGGCATGGGGCTGAACGCCTTCTTCACCTACACCGTGGTCCTGACGATGGGCTACACCTGGCAGACAGCGCTGGGTGCGGTGTTCCTATCGGGTGCGATCTTCTTTCTGCTGTCGATCTTCAAGATCCGCGAGTGGATTATTCACAGCATTCCGCTGGCACTGCGTTCCGGTATTGCCGCGGGCATTGGCCTGTTCCTCGCGATCATCGCGCTGAAGAATGCCGGCATCGTCGTCGACAACCCGGCCACGCTCGTCGGCCTGGGCGACCTCACCGCCGGCGGCCCGCTGCTGGCCTGCCTGGGTTTCTTTCTGATCGCGGCGCTGGCCTATCGCAAGATTACCGGCGCGGTGATGATCGGCATTCTGGTGGTTACCGGGCTCTCGATCATCCTTGGCCTGTCCGAGCTCAACGGCGTGGTGTCGATGCCACCTTCGCTGGTTCCAACCTTCATGCAATTGGACATCATGGGCGCGCTGGACATTGGCCTGCTCAGCGTGATCTTCGCCTTCCTCTTCGTCGACCTCTTCGATACGTCCGGCACCCTCATCGGCGTCGCGCAGAAAGCCAACCTGCTGGATAAGGACGGCCGCATGCCACGCCTGGGCCGCGCACTGCTGGCCGACAGCACCGCCACCATGGCCGGCGCCGCGCTCGGTACCTCAACCACCACCAGCTACATCGAATCGGCAGCCGGCATCAGCGCCGGTGGCCGCACGGGCCTGACCGCCTGCGTAGTCGCCCTGCTGTTCCTGCTCAGCCTATTCTTCGCGCCGCTGGCCGGCGCCGTGCCGGCCTACGCCACTGCACCCGCTCTGCTGTTCGTCGCCGTATTGATGATGAGCAGCTTGGCCAACATCGACTGGGACGACCTGACCGTTGCCGCACCGGTCGTGATCGCTGCCCTGGCCATGCCACTGACCTTTTCCATCGCCAACGGCATCGCCTTCGGCTTCATTGCCTGGACCGCGATCAAGCTGCTCGCCGGCCGCTGGCGCGACCTGAGCCCGGCGATGTGGGTCCTGTCGATTCTATTCGTGATCAAGCTGGGCTGGTTTGCCGGCTGATGCCGCCAAGGGCACGATAACGCGTTCACCATCCACCTGCCGTGCGGTAACGGTGGATGGCTGAAGCGCCCGCTGCGCGCCCCGATCCACCCTACGTTTTATCTGCCTTCCAAGAGTCTTGATGAGTGTCGTAGGGTGGGCTTCAGCCCACCAAAACAGCCCGGAGCGGGACCAGACCGCTCCTGACAACCACAGCTGACGACCGTACAATCCGCGCTCTCCGGTTGCGTAGGGTGGATGACGCTTTTTTCATCCACCCTTCATACGGAGACGGTGGATGGATGAAGCGCCAGCTGCGCGCCCCGATCCACCTTACGATTCATCAAATTCCCCAAGAGTCTTCATGAGCGCTCCGCAATTCGACCCCGCCACTTACGACGCCCAACTCGCCGAGAAAACCGCGCGGCTGGTTGAGCTATTGGCACCCTTCAACGCGCCCGCGCCGGAGGTCTTCGACTCGCCACGTGAGCACTATCGCCTGCGCACCGAGTTCCGCCTGTGGCGCGAGGACGGCCAACGCCACTACGCGATGTTCGAGCAAGGCGACAAGCACACGCCCATTCTGATCGATGAGTTCCCGATCGCCAGTCGCCGCATCAATGAGTTGATGCCGCAGCTCAAGGCCGCCTGGCAAGCCAGCGAAACGCTGAGTTTCAAGCTGTTCCAGGTCGAATTTCTGACGACGCTTTCCGGTGATGCGCTGATTACCCTCGCCTATCATCGTCCGCTGGACGACACCTGGCAGGCCGAAGCCGAAGGGCTCGCGGCGAAGCTTGGCGTAAGCATCGTCGGACGGTCCAAGGGCAAGCGCATCGTCATCGGCCGGGACTATGTGACCGAGCAGTTGACCGTTGCCGGCCGCGTCTTCAGCTATCGCCAACCGGAAGGCGCCTTTACCCAGCCCAACGGCGAGGTGTGCCAGAAGATGCTGAACTGGGCGTATGACGTCCTTGGCGAGCGCACCGACGATTTGCTCGAGCTGTATTGCGGCAACGGCAACTTCACCCTGCCTTTAGCGACCCGTGTCCCTAAGGTGCTGGCCACCGAGATCAGCAAATCTTCGGTGAATGCCGCGCTGTCCAATCTCGACGACAATGGCATCGACAACGTTACCCTGGTACGCCTGTCCGCCGAAGAGCTGACCCAGGCACTCAACGAGGTGCGGCCGTTCCGTCGCCTGGCCGGGATCGACCTGAAGCGTTACACCTTCGGCAGCGTGTTCGTCGACCCGCCACGCGCCGGCATGGACCCGGACACCTGCGAGCTGACGCGCCGCTTCGAACGTATCCTTTACATCTCCTGTAACCCCGAAACGCTCGCGGCCAACATCGCCCAACTGCACGACACCCACCGCATAGAGCGCTGCGCGCTGTTCGACCAGTTCCCCTACACGCACCATATGGAGTCGGGCGTGTTGTTGGTCCGCCGCTAGGCTGAGCACGGCTTGGCGGCCTCGTGCCGCGCCAACGGCGTAACGATCAGCTCAGTAAATCGCTGAACGCGAGATAACCAACGGGCTCGCCTTCGGCCACTGTGCGATTGCACTCAACGATCGCCAGCCCATCGGCCCAGCTGGCCGAGCTCAACATCGCCGAGCCTTGACCCGGGTGCAGACAAACCCGCGTTTCGCCAGCAATGGTTTCCAACCGGGCCCTCAGATACTGCCGACGGCCGTTGGCCTTGGACCAGGTAAAGCCTGCTGGCAGCTGGACTGTTGTGGGCAACACGTCACGCTGCCCCTGAGCGCGGAGGAGGAACGGCCGCGCAACCACCAGCGATGTGATCAAGGCAGCAGCCGGGTTGCCCGGCAAACCGATCCAGGGTTTGCCGCCCACTTCGCCAAAGGCCAGCGGTTTACCTGGCTGAATCGCCAGCCGCCAGAGGTGCAACTCCCCCAGCTCCCGAATCGCGTGTTTGAGGTGATCTTCCTCACCCACCGAAACGCCACCGGAGGTGATCAGCACATCCATCTCGGCCGCACCCAGAGACAGCGCATCGCGGCTGGCCGCCAGCTCATCGACAAGGACTGGATAATCGTGCACCTCCAGTCCCAAGCTGCGCAGGACACCAAGCAGGCTGTAGCGGTTGGAGTTGTAGATCTGACCAGGCGCCAGCGGCTCGCCCGGTTCGCGCAGTTCGTTGCCGCTCGACAGCAACCCGACGCGCAAGCGCCGGTACACGGCCACCCGATCGACACCAAAGCTTGCCAGTACGCCCAGCTCCTGTGGCCGTATGCGCTTGCCCGGCTCAAGCACCAGGCTTCCCGCCTGCAGTTCCTCACCCTGGCGACGTACATGATCCCCTCGCCTTACGGATGGCAACCAAACCTGGTCGCCCTCCACCCGGCAGCGCTCTTGCGGGACGACCGTGTCGGCACCCGGTGGTAACGGCGCACCGGTGAAAATCCGCACCGCGTGCCCGGCTGGCAGGGTCACACCGGCATCATCGCCGGCAGCGATCCGCCCGGCCAACGGCAACGAGCCACCGTCAGCGGACAGGTCGGCGGCACGCAAGGCGTAGCCATCCATCGCACTGTTGTCCCAGGCTGGTACGGCGAATGGCGCGACCAGCGGTTCAGCCAGCACGCGTCCTAACGCATCCCCCAATGCCATGTGTTCGATCGGGGGTGGCGCAGGTACGCGGGCCAACAGCTCGCTTATCGCCTCGTCGACGGGTCGCAGGCCTGTACTGTCGCAGCCACAGACACTCATGGCTGGCACCAGCGGAGCGTCAACGCTGGAACCCGCATAAGCGTTTGGCACACCGACGCCGGAACATCGCTGGCACTCGGGGTAAAGCGGGATCGCCGGAACCAGCGCGGGAAAGGATGGGGCATAGCGCATTGACTCCACAGAGCGGTAATCGGGCCGAGTCGATGTGGCCCGCTGAATGATCCGCTCACCCTAGCCGCTTCACGCGAGCCATGCACCGGCATGCGACCACGGGTCGCTGCTGTCTGTGTTGCGCCGCTTCGGCGCGCTGGCAGTTATCTGCCGTTGACGTGGAAAGCGACCCGATGACCAGTGGCATGGCATTAGAAGCGGCAGTTTTGTATCTCGCGTGTGGTTTGGCAGAGCTCCGAGCCGCGCCCCAGAACACCGAGCATGTGGTCCGCCAGCTTGAACACGCCACCGCTCAGTGGCGTTTCGCCCGCGCGGGCGTCAACCTGGCAGACGCTTCACGCTTCGTACCGACGGCCATCGTCACGACCCGCGACTCGCTGCTGCGCAAGACGGATCGGCTGACCGGGGGCTTTCGGAGCAGACGACGCTCGCTGACACCGCGAGCGCATGGGTTTAAACGGAAGGATCACCGCGACGGAACGGCTGCGGCGCGACACCCGCCGGCGGCTCCGCGCTTGGCGGCGTATCGCCAACTTGAAATGGTTTGGGCGGTTCGCTGGCGAACCGCCGCGTAGCGGGTTCGATACGCTCAGGCTCGGGTTCCGTTCTAGCCCGGATCAGGATCAAGGCCGCACCTGCCAGTACCGCCGCCAGCACACGATACAACAATGAAGCCAAATCAAATCCAACCAGAGATCCACCATCGAGCCACAAGGATCCCAGCCGCCCGGCGACCAGCGCCAGCATGGTGATCAACACCATGACCAACCCCGCCCTGGCATGCTCCGGTGCACGCATGGCCCAGAGCAGAAACAGCGCCAGGCCCAACTGCATACCGCCGTAATAGACGCGCATATGGCTGACAGAGGCGGTTTCCATCAGGAGCATCCCGTTCAGATTGGCCATCTCATAAGGACGCAGCCAATAGGCAAGGCTGAAACCAATCATGATCACAGCCTGGATGACCAGAACGAAACGGGCAAAACGCATCGAAAACTCTCCTGACAGCGGCTCCGCACCACAATGGTCATCCGACCGAAACGGCTTACATTGGTTCGCCCTGGAAGGCGTAGCAACCTGTGACAATCGTCCACCGGCTGATGCTTGGGCCAGCAGTCGCTCAGCGCTATCCTGCGACCCATCTGTTGGAGGAACGCTCATGCGCCGTCTGTTACTCGCCACTACCCTTTTCGCCAGCCTGGCTCAGGCCGCCGAACCCATTGCCATCGATGTTCATCGCGACGCCAACTGTGGCTGCTGCACGTCGTGGATCAAGCACCTCGAAGAGAACGGCTTCCAGGTTAACGACCATGTCGAAACCGATATGGCTGCGGTGAAAGCACGTCTCGGTGTGCCGCATCGACTCGGCTCGTGCCATACCGGTGTGATCGATGGGAAGTTCGTGGAGGGCCATGTTCCTGCCGCCGACATTTTCAAGCTTCGCGAGCAACCTGATCTGATCGGCGCGGCGGTGCCTGGCATGCCCGTGGGTTCACCCGGCATGGAGATGGGCGATCGGCAGGATGCTTACAAGGTAGTCGGCCTGAACAAGCAGGGCGAAGAGTCCGTGCTGGCCACCTACCCGGCGAAATGACCGAAATAGACGACGCGCTAGGTTGCGGCTGAATTAGCAGACGCAGGCACGGGTCTACCCTCCAGTAATTTCTGGTGAGGACTCGGACATGCGTTGGAAGAAGGCACGTCGCAGTGACAACGTGGTGGATGCGCGGGGCCGCAGCGGCGGTATTGGTCGGGGACGCCTAAGTCTGGCCGGGGTCGCCATCGTGGTGGTGATTGGGCTGATTTCCGGTCAGGACCCGATGCAGATTCTCGGGCAACTGGCAAATCAGACCGGTTCGGCGCCCACCCAGCAGAGCGACACCCCAGCGCGTAGCGATGATCCGCAGGTGGCTTTTGTCCAAGCGATCCTGGGCGATACCGAAGACACCTGGCGCGCATTGTTTCAGCAATCCGCCGAGCAGTACCGGGACCCGACACTGGTGCTCTTCCGCGGTGGCGTAAACTCCGCCTGCGGTTTCGCCAGCTCTGCGGTCGGCCCCTTCTATTGTCCGGGCGACCAGCAGGTGTATCTCGATCTTCAGTTCTTCGACGAGATGGCTTCACGCTTCTCGGTCGCCGGTGATTTCGCGCAGGCTTACGTCATCGCGCACGAGGTCGGTCATCACGTTCAGACGCTGCTGGGCGTGTCGCAGCAGATGCAGGCCGCTCGCCAGCGCGGCGCCCAGATGGAGGGAGACAACGGCTTACTGGTTCGTCAGGAGCTTCAAGCCGATTGCTTCGCCGGCGTCTGGGCCTACCATGCCCAGCAGCGTCACGACTGGCTGGAAGAGGGGGATCTGGAAGAGGCGCTGAATGCCGCCAATGCCATCGGTGACGATCATCTGCAGCAGCAGAGCCAGGGCCGTGTAGTGCCGGATGCGTTTACGCACGGCACATCGGCGCAGCGGGTCCGATGGTTCCGCGCAGGCTTCGAAAGGGGTGAGCCGGCGCGCTGCGACACGTTTCAGGCAAGGCGCCTCTAGGCGCTCAGCCCGCGGCGGTCACCCAACTGTAGACCGGCGCGTCAGTGCCGCTCTGCACCTTCACCTGAGCGCTGTGACGCAAACGTACCAGCAGCCGCTTGCCGGCCATTGCGCTACCACTCAGTGCTTCGAGCTCAGCTAACAGCTGCGGTCCCTCCATGCGCCCCGCTTCGCGCAATAGCTGTTGCGCGCCAAGCCAGAGGTCATCGGACCCGGCCTCCACGGGTGCTTTCGCCGCCTGCACATTGGCGCTCAACGGCAGCTGACGCGCCAACTGCACCCAATCCTGATCATCCATTTCGACACTGAGGTCTACCGGCCAATCGCCGACATGGCCACGAATTCGAATCATCGTTTGCTCTCCTGAAGACCGCAACATCCTCCCATGGCCCTTACCCGCTGGCCAGCAACAACTAACTTTTGTTATAACGTAACCCACCCTGCCCTATGGAGTTCGTTATGCGCTTTTTGTTGCTGGCCCTGCCCTTCGCCCTCCTCCCTGGTTTTGCGCTGGGCGCCGAGCATCACGATCATGACCATGCCCAACACAATAGCCTCGCCACTCATGAGCATGGCGCCGCCGAACTGGACGCTGCCCTCGATGGCTCCACATTGGAGATCGAGCTGCGCAGCCCGGCCATGAACCTGGTGGGCTTCGAACACACGCCCGGCAACGAAGCGGAGCGACGCAAGATCACCAATGCCCACGATCAACTGGAGATACCCGACCCTCTCTTGGGTCTACCGGCGGCAGCCGGTTGCACGCTAACTACAACAGAGCTGGAGAGCGCTTTGTTTGAAGACCATGCTGACGCGCACCCGGACGACCACGAAAGCGGTCACAGCGAAATCCATGCGCATTACCAGTTTGATTGCGCTACACCCCAAGCACTAACAGAGATCAACCTACAGGGCTGGTTCAAAGCATTCCCAGGCACCGAGAAAATCCAGGCACAGCTGATCGGACCGAATGGGCAGCGCGGTGCGCAACTTAGTCAGGGTCAACCCCGCGCTGAGTTCTGATCCGACCTCCGCCTGCCGCAGACGCAGTAAACTCCCGGCTCGCCTCGAACGGACCCACCAATGACCGCACCGCTGCTTGAACTCCACCAATTGGGTTTCGCCTGGCCTGCCCAGGCTGAGCTGCTCGATATTCCAACCTTTAGGCTCGAGCATAACCAGAGCCTGTTTCTCAAAGGGCCGTCGGGCAGCGGCAAAACCACATTGCTCGGTTTGATCGGCGGCGTGCAAAAGGCCAAGCGCGGAACGGTTCGCTTACTCGGAACAGATCTCGCAGCGCTTTCCGCCGGTGCACGGGATCGGTATCGCGTCGATCACACGGGCTATATTTTCCAGCAGTTCAACCTCCTGCCCTTTCTTTCAGTCGCCGAAAACGTCGGCTTGCCTTGTCATTTCTCAGAAAGCCGCGCCGAACGCGCCCGACAGCGGCACGGCAGCGTTGCGCAGGCAACGGCGAGCTTGTTGTCGCATCTGGGCCTGTCTCAGAACCTTCTCGGTCGACGCGCCGACGCTTTGTCCATTGGCCAGCAGCAACGCGTCGCGGCGGCGCGCGCATTGATTGGTCAACCTGAACTGGTGATTGCTGACGAACCCACCTCGGCATTGGACACCGACGCTCGTGAGGCTTTTCTGCAGTTGCTTTTCGCCGAATGCCGCGAGGCCGGCTCGAGCTTGCTGTTCGTCAGTCACGACCAGAGCCATGCGTCGCTGTTTGACCGAAGCCTGTCGCTGGCGGATTTAAATCGCGCCGCCCGCGCGCCGGAGCTCTAGGCATGTATCTCTTGCGACTGGCCTTGGCGAGCCTGAACAACCGCCGCTTCACTGCCGTGCTCACCGTCTTCGCCATTGCCCTGTCGGTGTGCCTGTTGCTGGCCGTCGAGCGGGTGCGCACCGAAGCCCGCGCCAGCTTCGCCAGTACCATCAGTGGTACGGATCTGATCGTTGGAGCCCGCTCGGGCTCGGTGAACCTGCTGCTGTATTCGGTCTTCCGCATCGGCAACGCCACAAACAACATCCGCTGGGACAGCTTCGAACATTTCGCCCAGCACCCGCGGGTGAGCTGGGCAATCCCCATTTCGCTCGGCGACTCACATCGCGGCTATCGCGTCATGGGCACCAGTAGCAGCTACTTCGAGCACTACCGCTTCGGCCGCAAGCAACCTTTGCAAATGGCGGAAGGACGCCCCTTCGCCGATGACCCGTTCGAGGTGGTACTCGGTGCCGACGTCGCGCAGACGCTGCGCTATAAACTGAATGATGAGCTGGTCCTGGCGCACGGCGTCGCAACGGTCAGCCTGGTCAAACACGACGACAAGCCATTCCGGGTGGTTGGCATCCTGCAGCGAACCGGCACGCCCGTCGACCGCACGCTGCACATCAATCTGCAAGGCATGGAAGCACTGCACATCGACTGGCAGAACGGTATGCCTGCACGGGGCGCGGCGCGGATCGATGCCGACCAAGCACGTCAGCTGGACTTGCAGCCCAAACAGATCACCGCCTTTCTGCTCGGCCTGGACAGCAAGATTGCAACCTTTGCCGTGCAACGTGAAATCAACCAGCACCGCGGCGAACCGCTGCTGGCGATCCTGCCCGGGGTGGCGCTGCAGGAGCTCTGGAGCTTGATGGGGACCGCCGAAAAGGCGTTGTTCGTGGTATCGCTGTTCGTAGTGCTCACCGGGCTGATCGGCATGTTGACAGCGATCCTTACCAGCTTGAACGAACGGCGCCGGGAAATGGCCATCCTTCGCTCGGTCGGTGCCAGGCCCTGGCACATTGGCGGGCTGCTGGTGGCTGAGGCGTTCAGTCTGGCGCTCGCGGGGGTGCTGCTCGGGTTACTGCTGCTGTACCTCGCCATTGCCGTTGCCCAGACACCGCTACAAACCCACTATGGCCTTTATCTACCTCTTGCCTGGCCGAGCAGCTATGAGTGGTCGCTACTGGCGGCGATACTGCTAGTCGGCCTGTTGATGGGCAGCGTGCCTGCGTGGCGCGCCTACCGGCAATCACTCGCTGACGGCCTGTCGATACGACTCTGAGGATACCCATGCCACGCCTTTTGCTTGCCACGCTGCTCACCGTTGCGACGACCCTCGCCCACGGCGAGGTGCGTGAACTTCAATGGTCAGACCTGATTCCAGCGGACGCGCCGCCCCCACCATCGCCGGTGGCGATTCATGACATGTCACAGCTCGCCGACGTGCTCGCGGCCGAGAGCGGCCCTGCCGCGGCGCAGCAATCGCCTGCAGAACCGGTGGTGGAAGCGCTCGATGGTATTGAGGTGAAGCTGCCAGGCTACATCGTGCCGCTGGACATGAGCGAGGATGGGCGGGTAATGGAGTTCCTGCTCGTCCCCTATTTCGGGGCCTGCATCCACGTTCCTCCCCCCCCATCCAACCAGATCGTGCATGGGACCAGCGAGCTGGGTGTCAAGGTGGATGAGCTCTACCAGCCTTTCTGGATAGAGGGCCGCTTGAAGGTCGAACACGCCAGTAGCGAACTGGCCGAGGCGGGCTACCGTATGGATGCTCAAAAGATCTATTTCTACGAGATGGAGTGACCGGCTAGACATTAGCGGCAGGCTGCAAAATGACCCGCTAACGCCGAGGCTGGCGCCGCCTGGCATCTAACAGATATTGCTCAGGTCGCGGCCTTGCCAACACGCTTTACCGCTCAGCGCGCGCTGGCAACTTGACGCTCGCGTTCAAAGCTCAGCTCGCCTTCAGCCCACTCTCGCCAGGCGCGTACTTTGCGCCGCTCCGCGCCTGCACGCTCAGCCTGCTTCAGCGCCTCGAGTCCCGCCTGCCAGTGCGTTTGTTCCAGCTCCAACTGAGCCACGTTCAGCCAGAATTTGGCGCTGCCTGACTGGGCAGCCAGATCGCGGTAGATTCGCGCGGCAGCCGGGCGCTCGCGTGCCTGCCACCACAGCATCCCGAGCCGCTCGCGACGGGTAGCGTCGGCGGGCAGCAGGTTTGATTCGATCATCCCCTGCAGCAACTTCGCACCCTGCCATGGTTGCCCGGCAGCGCTCGCCAGCACGACCAGGTTGTCCAGCTCCGAGGCGTTGAAACGCACGCCCTTGGCGTGCGCCGCACGCAATGTCGCCAGCGCTTTGTCTTCTGCGCCAGCCATCTGCTGCAACCCGGCCAACTGACGCCAGGCCTTGGGCTGGTCCGGGTGGCGTACCAACAAACGGCGCTGCCACCGTTCGGCGGCCTCGTAGCGTTTCAATTCGGCGTTGCCGGCGACCAGGAACTGCAACCAGGTGTCGGCTGCCTGAGGGTTGGCCTGGACATAACGCTCGGCCAACGGTAACGCCTTACTGTGCTGGCCGAGGCCCTGGTAGGCCTGCACCAGCATCTGCAGTACGTCCTCGCTCGCCTGCTCAGGTGAGCCCAACAGGCTGACCACCTTGGCATAGCGGCGCTCGATCAGATTCAGCTTAGCCAGATTGACACGCTCGTTTGGCAGCATCGTCTCGTCGAGTTTCCCGCTGGCGATTGCCTTGTCGAGCAGCTCCAGCGCTTGACGGTTATCGCCCTCCGCCCAGGCCAGATAGGCCCGACTGCGCCATAGAAGCGCTTCTTCAAGGCTGCCTGGCTTTGCTTCAGCCTGCTTGAGGGCTCGATGTGCCGCGCCGTAGTCATTCTTTTCCTGCGCGCTCTGCGCACGTTCCAAGGCCTGGAACACGGCCGGATCGATGCTTTGTGCAGCATGAGTCGAGACAGCGAACAACAACGAGATCAATAACAGCAAACGTGGCATGTCAGCGTTCTCCTTGCAGGCGGAAATGCAGGGTTTTGACGGCCTCGCGCGATACCGCAGAACCGTTTTCGGTGCGCGGCGCGAAGCGCCAGCGGGCAGCTGCACGACGCGCTTCTCGATCGAATACGTTGCGTGGCGATGCCTCAAGAACCCGAATGTTCTCGACCCGACCCGCGGGCGTGATGGTAAACGCGAGTTTGATGTGCCCTTCGATGCCGCGCTGACGCGCCCGATACGGATACTCGGGACGCACATCATTGAGCGGCATGACTTCCTGCTCGGGACCGCCGGACCGCGAACCCTCGTCGGCTGCCGCGGGGGCTGCGGGCGGCGGGGTTGGCGTCGCGGCGGGCGCCGCCGCGGTCAGGCCGGTCAGGCTAGGCGCAGGCGCACTGGCAACGGCCATCCCGCTGTCGATGTTCGGCAATTGAAGATCGAGCTTCGGCAGGTTGGCGCTGGGCGTAGCCATGCTCGGAGTGGGCGGGGTCGGCGGCTGCGGCGTCTTTGGCTGGGGCGGCTGTGGCGCCTGCTGCCGTGAGCGTGTCGCGGTGCTTTCGTTACGGCTGTCCATGCGCACGAAGTTGGCGATCGCGACCGGATCGTCCGACACGTTGCTGCGCGGCGGATTGACCATGCTCAGCATCAAAGCAAACAGCAGCAGCGCTACCACGCAGGCGGCGATAAAGGACAACCCAACGCGGGTCAGTCCCCGTACCATTATTGAGCTCCCGAGCTGGCGGCAAGCGCAACATCCTGGACGCCGGCCTGCCGTGCCTGGTCCATAACCTGAACCACCAGTCCGGTCCGCGCGTCCTGATCGGCCTGAACCACCACAGCACCTTCCGGTTGGTCAACGCGCATACGCTCCACATGGGCGCGCACGCTGCGCACATCCACCGGCTGCTTGTCGATCCAGACCTGGCCGTCAGCGGTCACCGCGATGAGAATGTTGCCTTTGTCCTGCGCGCTGGCCGTGTCCGCCTGTGGACGCTGGACCTCGACCCCGGATTCCTTGATGAAGGAGCTGGTGACGATGAAGAAGATCAACATGATGAAGACCACGTCGAGCATCGGCGTCAGATCGATGCCCGTGTCTTCTTCCTGCTGATAATGATGGCGACGCATACGCATCCGGTAATCCTCAATCGTGACGCAGCTGGTCGGCCAGCCGGTCGAGAGCCTGGCGTGAAATACGTTCGAGACGCGCCAGGCTAAATAGTCCAGTGATGGCCAGTACCATGCCCGCCATGGTCGGCAGGGTTGCCTGCCAGACCCCGGCGGCCATGCCGCGGGGGTTGCCGGTGCCGTTGAGCGCCAGCACATCGAATACGGCAATCATGCCGCTGACGGTGCCGAGCAAGCCCAGCAACGGATACATCGCCACCAGCGTCTTGCTCATTCGCAGCGGGCCCGTGAGCTGCTGCTGCGCCTGAGCCAGCCAGGCGCTGCGCACTGCGCGTTGCCAGTTGCCGGGCTCATCGCCCAGCCGTGTCCAGGCTTCGCGGCGCGCCTCGACCCAGCGCGGGAATACCCGTCGCATGAACCACAAGCGCTCGAAGACCAGCGTCCAATAGAGCACGCACAAGGCGGCCAACGCCCACATGACCGCGCCGCCCGCAGCCATGAAATCGAGCAGCGAGTAGCCACTGTCGACGAGGCGCAGCCACTGCCCGTGCAGATCACTCACGACGTGGCGTCCCCGACAGATGCAGCGCGATAAGGCCCGCGCTCTGCTGTTCAAGCAGCTGAATCAGCGACTTGCTGCGGCTGGCCAGCAGGCTGTGCAGGAACAGCAGCGGAATCGCGACCACCAGGCCCAACACCGTGGTCACTAGCGCTTGGGAAATCCCATCGGCCATCAGCCGCGAGTCGCCGCCACCGCTCTGGGTGATGGCCTGAAACGTCACGATCATTCCGGTTACGGTGCCCAGCAAGCCAAGCAGCGGTGCAACGGCAGCCAGCAGCTTGAGCAGCGGCTGTCCGCGCTCCAGCGGCGGGGTTTCCTGGAGGATCGCCTCGTCCAGCTTGAGCTCGAGGGTCTCCAGATCGGACAGCTGCGGCTTGGGCCCGAGCACGCCGATGATGCGGCCCAGCGGATTGTCACCGCGTGGTTGATTGAGTTCGCGCATCTGACGGCCCACGGCGCGACTGACACCGGACAGATAGACCATCCGCCAGATGGCGAGCAGCAGGCCGATGGCGCCGAGCACCAGAATGACCCAACCGACCAGGCCGCCCTGTTGCACGCGGTCCCACAGCTGTGGCTGACGTTGTAACTGAGCCAGCAATGAGCCGCGGCTTGGATCGATCGGCAGCGTCGCCAGCGCATCGGTGCTACCCAGGTAATCGTTTACCTGATCCATACCGGATGGCTGGCGACTCGGAGTCAGCAGCTCACCGGCACCGCTTTCGTAGCGCAGGAAGGCATCATCGGTAAACGCCGAGAAACTGCCGACACGGAGGACCGACTGCACGCTGCGCTGGCCATCAACGCCCACGACAGGCAAGTCAACCCGCTCGACCCGGCCGCTGGCGGCAAGGTCTTCAAGCAGCATCATCCAGAAGCTGTCCAGATCTTCCGCTGAAGGCAGCTCACGGCTTTCGGCTAATGCTTTGAGTCGCTCGAGCCGGTCGGGGAACTGCGCATTGAGCAGGCTATCCTCCCACTGCCCGGCAATATCGCCGGCGCTCTGACGCACCACGCCGAACAGCTCGCCGAGATGGCCAACACGCTGTGCCAAAAGCTTTTCCTGCTCGGCCAGCTCGGCTTCTTGACGGTCGAACTCGGCTTTCAACCGCTCGGCTTCGGCTTTCTGCTGTTCCAGCGCGGCGTTGGCACGCGCCAGCAGCTGTGCCTGCTCGCTGCGATTCTGAACAAAAGCCTGTTCGCGCGCCTGCATCGCGTCGACCTCCGCCGCGCGTTCACTGCGAATGCGCTGTAACAACTGGTCAGGGGTCAATGGCTCTGCCGCCTGAGCCAGAGCTGGCAATAGCCCGATTAATAGCAAAGTCAGCAAGCGGCTCATTGTGCAGCCTCCTTGGCCAGCGTATTCACGGGTAGTTCCAGCCAGGTGGGCGCCTGCTGTTGCCGAGCAATGGCGATGGCTTTGGTGATTGGTCGGCGAGCGCCACCGTCGAGCACTTCCCAGGCTTGGGACTGAGGGTTCCACCAGCCGCTCACATGAGCATCTAGGGTCTGGTAATACAGCATGGTTCGACCCAGGCGGAGAAACTCGACGCTACGGCTGCCGCCTTCGGTGGGCAGCTCGCCCCGCCAGGCTTCCAGCGTTCGGCCGTAATCACTCTCGATCTGATAGGCCTCAAGAATTCGCCGGTATTTCTCGGCCAAACTGACATCGGCGCGAGCCTGCATGTCCTGCAGACTGGCCAGACGGTCTGCGCGCTCGTCTGGCAGAAATGGCAGATCAGCGGCGATGAACTCCTCGAGCACTTCAACCATCCGCCCCATCTGTGGCGCAACGGCTTCCTGGGTGCGCTCGATGCTATCCAGCTGACGCTGAAAACCATCAAGTTCCTTGCGCTGCCCCGCGGTGAGCTGAGTCAGCTGCTCGTTATAGGCTTTCAATGCCTCGGCCTGCTGCACTGCACTGCGGTAGTCATTGAGCATCTGCCGGGTGGCGTCATCGAGCTGTTCGATGCGCGCTTGCGACGCCTTCGCCTCAGCGGCCAGACGCTGACTTTCTTCGAGCGCGGCATCCAACGGGGCTGCATGAAGCTGCACGCAGCATGGCAGCACGGCGACCGCCAGGAGGCGGGGAATAAGGGCTTGCATTGATGGGTCCTTGCAGACGAAGGGTCAAACTCGAAAGAGAAACATTATCATCTAGATGCACAAAGGAAGGCAACCCGGGCAATACGTCGCAGCCCCTTCAAACCGGAGCGTTTCGTTGAGCTGGATCAAAATCGAGGAAGCGCCGCGCCCTACCATGGTCACCAGTCGCAACACATCATGTCTGGATGGAGTTCCATTATGCGCAAGACCCTCTTTACCGCGTCCGTGCTGGCCGTAGCCCTCGCCGCCCCTTTCGCTCAGGCCCATCAGGCTGGTGATGTGATTCTGCGTGCCGGTGCCATTACTGTTGATCCGCGCGAGGACAGCGGTGAAGTCAGTGCCGGAGCCACTACGTTTGATGGCAGCCAAGCCACCCTGGATAGCGATACGCAACTCGGGTTGAACTTCGCGTATATGGTTACTGACAACGTAGGTATTGAGTTGCTAGCAGCCACGCCATTTAGCCATGACGTCGGAGTGAAAGGCGTGGCGCAGGGCATCGATGGGAAGCTAGGCAGCCTGAAACATTTGCCACCGACACTGAGCATCGTCTATTACCCGCTCGACAAGAGTTCATCCTTCCAGCCGTATGTCGGCGCGGGCATCAACTACACGTGGTTCTTCGATACCAAGCTAAGCAGTTCCGCCGACCAAGTCTTTGACGGCTTTGACGTTCAGGATTCGTGGGGAGTGGCTGCTCAGGTCGGCATGGATTACATGCTGACAGACAGCATCATGCTCAACGCGCAGGTTCGATACATTGATATTGACACCACCGGCACCACCTACCTAGGTGACAGTAAAGTGAAGGTCGATATCGACGTAGACCCAATGGTCTACATGGTCGGCCTCGGCTACAAATTCTGACGAACCCAGCATTTCGCCGGATCGCAGGTATGACAAAGGCGCCCTAGGGCGCCTTTGCTTTTCTACTTTTTTAATGCCCCAACAGCGTTGCCAGCCCCGTACGCATATCCGTAGCGGGCTCAGGCAGACGGAAACGCTGCAACAACCGCGTATTATCCGCGCGCGAATGGCGGATATCGCCGCCGCGGGCTTGCCCGTAGGTCACGGGTGGCAGCGCACCCAAGACGTCGCCGATTGCCGCCAGCAATTCATTCAAGCTGGTCGCGCGGTTCAGTCCCACGTTAACCGCACCCGCCTCGGCGACAGCGCTCTCAAGCGCTTGAAGCAGAATCTCCACCAGATCGCCGACATATAAAAAGTCGCGGGTTTGCTCGCCATCGCCAAACACGGCGATCGGTAGCCCCTGTTGCGCGCGCTGCGTGAAGATGCTGATCACGCCCGAGTAGGGCGAAGACGGATCCTGTCGCGGCCCGTAGATATTGAAGAAGCGAAACACCACCGGATCAAGTCCATGCTGGCGCCGATAGAAGTCGAGGTAGTGTTCGCTGGCCAGCTTATCCGCCGCGTACGGCGTCAGTGGGGCTTTCGGAACGTCTTCGTCGATGGCCTGACCTTCGCCATTGTTTCCATAGACGGCCGCGCTAGAAGCAAAGACCACCCTCCGCACGCCGGCTTCACGCATCGCTTCGCACAGGTTCAGCGTACCCACGAAATTACTCTGGTGAGTACCTACAGGATCGTCAACTGAGGCTTGCACCGAAGCCACCGCCGCCAGATGCACCACGGCGCCGCACCCCAGAACAGCACGACGCACTAGCTGCGCATCTGCCACATCACCCTCGACAAACTCCACATTGGCACTGGTGGGCAAGTTACTTCGCTTGCCGGTGGACAGATTATCGAGCACCCGCACCGAATAGCCGCGAGCCACAAGGGCATCGACCAGATTGGAGCCGATGAAGCCAGCCCCTCCGGTGACCAGAATCGGTGAATCACCCATGACGGTAGTATCGCTCCAGCAGGCTCGGCAGCCCCGTGCGCCAGGCACGCGGCTTGATGCCGAATGTATTGAAGATTTTTCTGCAGGCCAGCACGCCATGCTGTGGCTCGTCTGCCGCATCCGGGCAGGCGGCGTGAGCGACCGGGGTGAGACGATCAATCGTCAGCTGGCGATGGCGCCCCGCCTCGGCGAGCAATGCCTGCCCCACCACCAACGGCGTGGACGCCTCGTGCCCGCCGTAATGATAGGTTCCCCAAAGGGGCGCGTGGCAATCCAGCTGCTTCAGCACGGCCAGGATGACCCGCGCGGCATCCTCGACTGGTGTTGGGTTGCCGCGACGATCATCAGCGAGACACAACTCGTCGCTGCCTTCGAGGCGTTGAAGGAAACGCCCCAGCAACCCATCGGAACTGTCGTCGAGCAGCCATCCGAAACGAAGCAGGACATGCCGAGGGCAAAGCGCGCGAACGCTCTGTTCCATACGGCAGAGCGCACGACTGCGCGCATCCAGCGGTGCGACCTCATCCTTCTCGCTGTAAGCGGTTGTCCGAGCACCGTCGAATACCCGGTAGCTGGACGGCTGCATCAGCATGAACTGATGGTGCTGGCATAGCTCCGCCAGCCGTTCTACCGCCCGCTCTTGCTTGGCCAGCACCGCGTCATCGACGTGCCCGCTCTGGAACCAGTCGAAATAGTACGCAAGGTTGATCACGACATCCGGACGGTTGTCGTCGAGTAGATTCGTAAGACTTGGCGCATCCCAGCCCTGATCGGGCGGACGCGGGGCGAGGAAGCCGATGTCTTCCTCGGCGCCCAGGCGGATAAGCGCCTGACCCAGGGCATTACCGCCGCCCAACAGCATCAGGCGCATTCGCATGGAGAAAACTCTAGAACGGGATATCGTCGTCGAAGCTGTCGTAGTCCGGAGCCGGCTGCTGGGCAGGCTGCGGCTGAGACTGCGGGCGTGACTGCTGTTGCGGCTGCGACTCACGCTGCGGGCGCGGCTGCGACTGCCGTGGAGCGTCATCGGAACTACCACCACGACCCCCGAGCAGCTGCATGGTTCCGCCCATGTCGACCACGATCTCGGTGGTGTAACGTTTCACGCCATCTTTTTCCCACTCGCGCGTCTGCAGACGACCTTCGATATAACACTGCGAGCCCTTTCGTAGGTACTCGCCGGCAATCTCGGCAACCTTTCCGAACAGCACGACACGATGCCACTCGGTGCGCTCCTGCTGCTGGCCGGTCTGCTTGTCTTTCCAGCTGTCGGTCGTGGCCAGCGTGATGTTGGTCACCGCATTGCCATTGGGCATGTAGCGGGTTTCCGGGTCGCCGCCGACATTGCCGATCAAGATGACTTTATTCACCCCTCTGGCCATGGGTAACTCCTTCGATTGAACATAGTTTGGGTTGGCTCATTGGAGAGAATCCCCGCAAACCGGGAAAATGCCAATGACCGTGAATCTTACCTTACCGCCCCCCCTCGGCCAACCGGCGCGACCTCCGGCGGTGGAACAGTAGACGCTACAAAGCGGCATTCACGCTCAGCGAAAAGCCCGCATCAGGCGACCAGCCGATCGAGAGCGGCCCGATCCAGGGCCTGCATGTCGACCTTGACATAGGCGGCCAACTCCTCAGGAATCACCACGGCGTCCGACACACCCTGAACCGCGAGCATGTGCTCGGCCAGGGCAGGATTGCGCACCGCGTCGACCGACAATGGCAGCCGCAGGCCCGTCACGTAAGGCGGCTCGCGCATACCGAAGGTTGCCAGCAGCCACAGCACGCACAGCGCCGCACATCCTCCGAAAACCAGCGCCAGCCCACCCTGCTGATAGAACCAGCCGCCAAGAACGCCACCGATGCCGGCACCCAGAAACTGGCTAGTGGAATAAACGCCCATGGCCGTGCCCTTGCCGCCAGCCGGCGCCACTTTGCTGATCAAGGACGGCAACGATGCCTCCAGCAGGTTGAAGGCGATAAAGAACACGACCATGCCGCCGACCAGCGTCCACAGCCCGCTGCCGAACCACCAGAAGAACAATTCGGTGCACAGCAATACGACCACCGCACCCAGCACGACCCGCCTCATCTGACGCTTCTTCTCGCCATAAATGATGAAAGGCACCATGCCGAAGAATCCAACCACCAGCGCCGTCAGGTATACCCACCAATGCTCATCCCGAGGCAAGGCCGCCTCATTCACCAACGCCAGCGGCAGGGCAACGAAACTGGCCATGAGGATGGCATGCAGCGCCAGAATGCTGAAATCCAGACGCAACAGGTCAGGATGCCGAAGGGTGGCGCCGAGCGCCTGCTTGGCCACACCGGACTCGCGATGGCGCAGATGCTGGTGCGCACGCGGTAGCGTAGCGACCACGACGCCGCCCAGCAGCGCCATACCGGCCGTGGTCCAGAACAGGCCGGACAGACCGAACGCACGAGTCAGCAGTGGGCCGACGATCATCGCCACCGCAAAGGAAACGCCGATGCTCATGCCAATCATGGCCATCGCCTTGGTGCGATGCTGCTCGCGGGTAAGGTCCGACAGCAACGCCATTACCGCAGCAGAAATAGCCCCGGCGCCCTGCAGAACACGACCGGCTACGACGCCCCAGATTGAATCGGCTGTCGCGGCCAGTACGGCACCGGCTGCGAAGATCAACAGGCCGAAATAGATCACCGGCAACCGACCGATTCGATCTGAAAGCATGCCGAACGGAATTTGTAGCAACGCCTGGGTCAAACCATAAGCACCGATAGCGAGACCGATCAGCGCGGGTGTCGCGCCCTGCAGTTCCATGCCATAGGTCGCCAATACAGGCAGAACCATGAACATGCCAAGCATGCGAAACGCGAAAACCAGGGCCAGCCCGGACGCTGCGCGGGTTTCTCTGGCGCTCATGCGCTCGCTGTAAGGATCCTGCATGTGGGGTCTCGCTTGAATTAACCGGCGGCGATTCTAGCAGTCATCACCTGCTCGGCACAGGCTCGCCGCTTTGGCGAGATGTCGCCGCTGGCCGTATACTTTCGGGTTTTCGCCCGCCATGCGAGGCTGCTTTGGACAAGATTCTGATTCGTGGGGCTCGGACCCACAACCTGAAAAACATCGATCTGACGCTGCCACGCGACAAGCTGATCGTCATCACGGGCCTATCGGGCTCCGGCAAGTCCTCACTGGCCTTCGATACGCTTTATGCCGAAGGGCAACGCCGATACGTCGAATCACTCTCGGCGTACGCGCGCCAGTTTCTCTCGATGATGGAAAAGCCGGACGTCGACACGATTGAAGGGCTCTCTCCAGCCATTTCAATCGAGCAGAAGTCGACGTCACACAACCCTCGTTCTACCGTCGGCACCATCACCGAGATTTACGATTACCTGCGCTTGCTCTATGCCCGCGTGGGCACGCCGCGCTGCCCCGACCACGATGCGCCGCTGGAGGCGCAGACGGTGAGCCAGATGGTCGATCAGGTCCTCGCATTGCCGGAAGGCCGCAAGCTGATGCTGCTCGCCCCGGTCATCCGGGAACGCAAGGGCGAGCACCTGGCGGTATTTGATGAGCTGCGTGCGCAAGGTTTCGTACGGGCAAGGGTCAACGGACGGCTGTACGAGCTAGACGAGCTGCCAAAACTGGACAAGCAGAAGAAGCATTCCATTGATGTTGTGGTGGATCGCTTCAAAGTTCGCAGCGACCTTCAACAGCGTCTTGCTGAATCTTTCGAAACCGCGCTGAAGCTCGCTGATGGCATCGCCCTGGTCGCGTCGATGGAAGAGGAACAGCAGAGCGAGGAGATGATTTTTTCTGCCCGCTTCGCCTGCCCGATCTGCGGGCACTCGATCAGTGAGCTCGAGCCCAAGCTGTTCTCGTTCAACAATCCGGCCGGAGCGTGCCCGACGTGCGACGGCCTGGGTGTCAAACAGTTCTTCGATGCCAAGCGTCTGGTCAATGGCGAGCTGACCTTGGCCGAAGGCGCTATTCGCGGCTGGGATCGGCGCAACGTGTATTACTTTCAGATGCTCGGCTCGCTCGCGTCGCATTATGGTTTCAGTCTCGACGAGCCGTTCGACGCCCTGCCGGCTGAGCAGCAGAAGGTGGTGCTGCGCGGCAGTGGCAAGGCGAATGTCGACTTCCGCTATCTCAACGACCGCGGCGATATCGTCAAACGCTCTCACCCTTTCGAAGGCATCATTCCTAACCTCGAACGCCGCTACCGGGAGACCGAGTCCAATTCGGTACGGGAGGAACTGGCCAAATACCTCAGCACTCAGCCCTGCCCGGAGTGCCGTGGCACCCGGTTGCGCCGCGAGGCCCGTCACGTGTGGGTCGGCGACAAGACCCTGCCGGCCGTCACCGGCTTGCCCATTGGCGATGCTACCGAGTATTTCGCAGCGCTCTCGCTGCCCGGTCGCCGCGGCGAGATTGCCGACAAGATCCTCAAGGAAATTTGCGAACGCCTGCAGTTTCTGGTCAATGTCGGCCTCGATTACCTGACGCTGGACCGCAGCGCGGACACCCTCTCAGGCGGCGAAGCTCAGCGCATTCGCCTGGCCAGTCAGATTGGCGCGGGGTTGGTCGGCGTCATGTACATCCTCGATGAACCCTCAATCGGATTGCATCAGCGTGACAATGAACGCCTGCTCGGCACCCTTCGGCACCTGCGCGACATCGGCAATACGGTAATCGTCGTCGAACACGACGAAGACGCTATTCGTCTGGCCGACTACGTAGTCGACATCGGTCCGGGCGCCGGGGTACACGGCGGCCAAATCGTTGCCGAAGGCACGCCCGACGAAGTGATGAGCAATCCAGCCTCTCTGACGGGCGGTTACCTTTCAGGGCGGGTGAAAATCGTCTATCCGGAACGGCGCACGCCGCGCGACGCTGATAAGTTACTGAGGCTCAAAGGCGCGCGCGGGAACAACCTGCGTAACGTTGATCTCGAGATCCCGGTCGGGCTGCTCACCTGCATAACCGGGGTGTCCGGCTCAGGTAAGTCGACCTTGATCAACAACACGCTCTTCCCGATCACGGCAACTGCACTTAACGGCGCAACCACTCTCGAGGTCGCGGCCCATGACTCGTTTGACGGCCTGCAGCATCTGGACAAGGTTGTAGACATTGACCAGAGCCCGATCGGCCGAACGCCGCGCTCAAACCCCGCCACATACACCGGCTTATTTACGCCAATTCGCGAACTGTTCGCCGGCGTGCCGGAAGCGCGATCCCGCGGTTACGGCCCAGGGCGCTTCTCCTTCAACGTGAAGGGCGGCCGCTGCGAAGCGTGCCAAGGCGACGGCGTCATCAAGGTAGAAATGCATTTCCTACCTGACATATACGTGCCTTGCGACGTCTGCAAAGGCAAGCGCTACAACCGCGAGACACTGGAGGTGAAATACAAAGGCAAGAGCATCACCGAAGTGCTCGACATGACTATCGAGGAGGCGCGGGACTTCTTCGATCCAGTACCCGCTGTGGCGCGTAAGCTGCAGACGCTGATGGACGTGGGCCTTTCCTATATCAAGCTGGGGCAGAGCGCCACGACCTTGTCCGGCGGCGAGGCACAACGGGTAAAGCTCTCGCGTGAGCTTTCAAAGCGGGATACCGGCAAGACGCTGTACATTCTGGACGAACCTACTACCGGCCTGCACTTCGCGGACATCCAGCAGCTGCTTGATGTGTTGCACAGGCTGCGCGATCACGGCAACACGGTAGTTGTCATCGAGCACAACCTTGACGTTATTAAGACGGCTGATTGGCTGGTAGACCTTGGGCCTGAAGGCGGCTCGAAAGGTGGGCAAATTATCGCGACGGGTACGCCGGAGGACGTTGCTGCAATGCCGCAGTCGCATACCGGGCATTTTCTGAAACCGTTGCTTACGCGCGACAGAAGCTGACGCCGAGAGCGAGGAAACGGATTTCCTCGTTTTTACCTGCTTTAGATAGCCACGGCGCGGCGAGCTACAATTGTCCACAAGATCGCCGTATCGAGAAAAACCTTCCCCGTGGCTGCTCAGTCCTAACCGACGAGCAACGCCATCACTTATCCGCAACAAAAAGCCCGCAGTAAACCGCGGACTTTTTTACAGCGATGTAGTCAGGCTAAGGCTTCTTCGACCGGAAGATCCAATGCTCCTGCGACACCCGCACCGTAAGCCGGATCGGCCAGGTAGCAGTGCCTGATATGGCGCAGCTTGATGTGCCGTGCTGCATCACCCATCGCGCGCGCAGTGTTGCCGAACAGCCGTTGCTGCTCATCCGCTTTCATCAGCCGAAAAAGATCACCCGGTTGTGTGAAGTAGTCAGCATCGTCTAGGCGGAAGTCATAGCGGGCTCCAGGACCTTCGAGCGCCAAAGGCGGCTCACTGAAGTCTGGCTGCTGCTGCCATTCGCCGTAGGTATTCGGCTCGTAGTGGAGGCGACCGCCGTGATTGCCATCGACCCGCATCGCACCGTCGCGATGGAAACTGTGCACTGGGCAGCGAGGCGCGTTAACCGGAATCTGGTGGTGGTTCACACCCAACCGATAGCGCTGCGCATCGCCATAGGAGAACAGTCTCCCTTGCAACATGCGATCCGGCGAAAAGCTTATCCCGGGAACCACGTTAGCTGGAGTAAACGCAGCCTGCTCAACATCCTGGAAGTAATTGTCGGCATTACGGTTGAGTTCGTAGTAACCGACTTCGATCAACGGGTAATCCTTCTTCGACCAAACCTTGGTCAGGTCAAACGGATGGAAGCGATAGGTCGCAGCCTCAGCTTCCGGCATCACCTGGATGTACATGGTCCAGCGCGGATAGTCGCCACGCTCAATGGCCTCGAAGAGGTCGCGCTGCGAGCTCTCCCGGTCACCAGCGACTATCGCGGCAGCTTCCGCGTCCGTGAGGTTCTTGATGCCTTGCTGGGTGCGGAAATGGAATTTGACCCAGTAGCGCTGATTGTCGGAACTGATAAAGCTGTACGTGTGCGAGCCGAAGCCGTGCATGTGCCGGTAAGACGCTGGGATCCCGCGATCACCCATCACGTAAGTGATTTGATGCAGCGCCTCGGGCAGACCGGTCCAAAAGTCCCAGTTGTTGTTTGCGTTTCGCATGTTCGTACGCGGGTCGCGCTTGACCGCATGGTTCAGGTCCGGGAACTTAAGCGGATCCCGGAAGAAGAAGACCGGCGTGTTGTTGCCCACCATGTCCCAGTTGCCCTGCTCGGTATAGAACTTCAGTGCGTAACCCCGAATGTCACGCTCGGCGTCTGCCGCGCCGCGTTCACCGGCCACAGTGGAGAATCGCGCAAACATTGGCGTCTTTTTGCCAACCTCGGAAAAGACCGCTGCCTTGGTATAGCACGTGATGTCATGAGTGACCACGAACTCGCCGAAGGCGCCAGAGCCCTTCGCATGCATACGCCGCTCCGGAATCACCTCTCGATCGAAATGCGCAAGCTTTTCAAGGAACCAGACGTCCTGCAGCAACATGGGACCGCGAGGACCGGCGGTCATGGAATTCTGATTTTCGGCTACCGGCGCACCTGCAACGGAAGTCAACTTGGGTTTATCAGTCATATGAAGCTCCTTGAGCGGGCTGACCGCACTTACTTCTTGCCGGCTAGCCGGCGGTACGAGGGCCATCATAGGAACTGAAGCGAACCGGGACCAATGCGTTGAATCAACGCAGGCCATAGAAAATTTTGGATATAAAAAAACCGAGCCCTAGGGCTCGGTTCCTTTTGCCAAAAAGCCGGAGCTTATTCGGCTGCTTCCACTTCACCGGTAACCGGACGGTCAACCAGCTCAACGTAAGCCATAGGTGCATTGTCTCCAGCGCGGAAACCGCACTTGAGAATGCGAAGATAACCGCCCTGACGGGTGGCGTAACGCGGGCCCAGATCATTGAACAGCTTGCCAACGATAGCCTTCGAGCGTGTGCGGTCGAAAGCCAGGCGACGATTGGCGACGCTGTCTTCCTTGGCCAGGGTGATCAGCGGCTCGGCAACGCGACGCAGTTCCTTGGCCTTGGGCAGGGTTGTTTTGATCAGTTCGTGCTCGAACAGCGACACCGCCATGTTCTGAAACATGGCCTTACGGTGAGCGCTTGTGCGGCTGAGATGACGGCCACTTTTACGATGACGCATGATTGAAATTCCTTACCAAACGATCAGTTCGGTGACTATGGGCGATCAGGCCGTAGCCTTATCGTCCTTCTTGAGACTAGCCGGCGGCCAATTGTCGAGGCGCATGCCGAGGGACAGACCACGTGAAGCCAGAACGTCTTTGATTTCGGTCAGAGACTTCTTGCCCAAGTTTGGCGTTTTCAACAGCTCGACTTCGGTGCGCTGAATCAGATCACCGATGTAGTAGATGTTTTCTGCCTTGAGGCAGTTGGCCGAACGAACGGTCAGTTCCAAGTCATCAACTGGACGCAACAGGATCGGATCAATCTCGTCTTCCTGCTCGACCACGACCGGCTCGCTGTCACCCTTAAGGTCGACAAACGCGGCCAGCTGTTGCTGCAGAATGGTCGCGGCACGACGGATCGCCTCTTCGGGATCCAGGGTTCCGTTGGTTTCCAGATCGATGACCAGCTTGTCCAAGTTGGTACGCTGCTCAACACGAGCGTTTTCGACAACATAAGCAACGCGACGAACCGGGCTGAAAGTGGAGTCGAGCTGAAGACGGCCAATGCTGCGGCTCTCATCTTCATCGCTCTGACGCGCATCCGCCGGCTCGTAGCCACGGCCGCGAGCGACCTTGAGCTTCATGTTAATCGAGCCGTTAGCCGCCAGGTTGGCGATCAGGTGATCGCCATTGACGATTTCGACATCGTGATCCAGCTGGATATCGGCAGCGGTAACAGCGCCCGCGCCCTTCTTCACCAGGCTCAAGGTCACTTCATCACGGCCGTGCAGCTTGATGGCGATACCTTTGAGGTTCAGCAGGATTTCGATGACATCTTCCTGCACGCCCTCGATGGCGCTGTACTCGTGGAGCACACCGTCGATCTCAGCCTCGACCACAGCGCAGCCGGGCATGGAGGACAACAGAATACGACGCAGCGCGTTGCCCAGGGTATGGCCAAAACCACGCTCGAGCGGCTCGAGCGTGATCTTGGCACGGGTCGGACTGACCACCTGCACATCGATATGGCGGGGGGTCAGGAACTCATTTACCGAAATCTGCATGGATACACCTATTTTCTAGCCCTTACTTGGAGTAGAGCTCGACAATCAGGTTTTCGTTGATGTCGGCGGACAGATCACTGCGAGCCGGAACATTCTTGAAAACACCGGATTTCTTGTCGGTATCTACTTCGACCCATTCAACGCGACCGCGCTGTGCGCACAGTTCCAGGGCTTGGGCGATACGCAGCTGGTTACGGCACTTTTCACGAACGGCGACCACGTCACCCGCCTTCACCTGGAAGGACGGAACGTTTACAGTCTTGCCGTTGACGCTGATAGCCTTGTGGGATACCAGCTGACGCGACTCGGCACGAGTGGAGCCGAAGCCCATGCGGTAAACCACATTATCCAGACGGCATTCCAACAGTTGCAGCAGGTTTTCGCCGGTAGCGCCCTTACGGCTGGCCGCTTCCTTGTAATAGCCGCTGAACTGACGTTCGAGCACGCCATAAATACGGCGCACTTTCTGCTTTTCACGCAGCTGTGTGCCGTAGTCAGACAGACGACCACGACGCTGACCATGAACACCCGGTGGGGTTTCGATGTTGCACTTTGATTCGAGCGCGCGCACACCACTCTTCAGAAAGAGATCGGTGCCTTCACGACGAGACAGTTTGCACTTGGGACCAATATAACGAGCCATTTCTCACTGTCTCCTGATTACACGCGACGCTTCTTCGGCGGACGGCACCCGTTGTGGGGGATCGGCGTCACGTCGGTGATGCTGGCGATTTTATAACCACAGCCGTTCAATGCACGAACAGCAGATTCACGACCCGGACCAGGACCCTTGACATTGACGTCGAGGTTCTTGAGGCCATATTCCAGAGCCGCCTGACCAGCACGCTCTGCAGCTACCTGGGCAGCAAACGGTGTGCTTTTACGCGAGCCGCGGAAACCGGACCCACCGGAAGTAGCCCAGGACAACGCGTTGCCTTGGCGGTCAGTGATAGTGATGATGGTGTTATTGAAAGACGCGTGGATATGGGCGATGCCATCAACCACCGTCTTTTTGACTTTCTTACGAGGACGAGCAGCAGGTTTTGCCATGATTAGATTCCTGTCGATGCGCTAACGCGATTACTTGCGGATCGGCTTACGCGGACCCTTGCGGGTGCGAGCGTTGGTCTTGGTACGCTGACCGCGGACCGGCAGACCACGACGATGACGCAGGCCGCGGTAGCAACCCAGGTCCATCAAGCGCTTGATCTTCATGTTGACTTCGCGACGAAGGTCACCTTCAACGATGAACTTGCCCACTTCGCCACGAAGCAGTTCTACCTGCTCGTCGGTGAGATCCTTGATTTTCGCTGCCGGATTCACACCGGTAGCAGCACAGATCGTCTGCGCACGAGTGCGACCGACACCATAGATGTAGGTCAGCGAGATAACAGTGTGCTTGTTATCCGGAATGTTTACGCCTGCAATACGGGCCATTCAGTGAAACTCCAATTGACAGCTACCCAACGCCCCGGAAGCCAAGAAAAGGGCGCGAGATACTAACGCTGTAATAACAAATAATCAACCCGGCAGCGCACTAGCTGCCGGGCTCGAGCCTTAGCTCACAATCAGCCTTGGCGCTGTTTGTGTCGCGGTTCTGCGCTGCAGATCACTCGGACGACGCCTTCGCGACGAACGATCTTGCAGTTGCGGCACAGCTTTTTAACCGATGCACGAACTTTCATGAGCAACTCCTAAAACCTTACGAGCCTAGATCAGCGAAGCATTCCGCTGCCATAGCCCTTCAGGTTGGCTTTTTTCATCAGGGAATCGTACTGGTGAGACATCAGGTGTGATTGAACTTGTGACATAAAGTCCATCACGACCACGACCACGATCAGCAACGACGTCCCGCCAAGGTAGAACGGCACATTAGCAGCCACCACAAGGAACTGAGGCAGCAGGCATACGGCCGTCATGTACAGGGCACCGAACATGGTCAAACGAGTCAATACGCCGTCGATATAGCGTGCCGACTGCTCACCAGGCCGAATCCCCGGAATAAACGCACCGGACTTTTTCAGATTTTCCGCAACGTCTTTCGGATTAAACATCAATGCCGTGTAGAAGAAGCAGAAGAAGATAATCCCGGCGCTGAACAACAGAATGTTCAACGGCTGACCAGGAGCGATCGACTGAGAAATATCAGCCAGCCAACCCATGTTCTCCGACTGACCAAACCACTGCCCCAGAGAAGCCGGAAACAGCAGAATACTGCTGGCAAAAATCGCCGGAATAACACCAGCCATGTTCACCTTCAACGGCAGGTGGCTCGTTTGCGCAGCGAAGACCTTGCGACCCTGCTGACGCTTGGCGTAATGCACAGCGATCCGCCGCTGACCACGCTCGATGAACACCACGAAGCCGATGATGGCAACGGCCAGCAGACCGACAGCCAACAATGCGATGATATTGACATCACCC
Organism: Pseudomonas sp. DNDY-54; assembly: GCF_019880365.1. Taxonomy (NCBI): domain Bacteria; kingdom Pseudomonadati; phylum Pseudomonadota; class Gammaproteobacteria; order Pseudomonadales; family Pseudomonadaceae; genus Pseudomonas; species Pseudomonas sp. DNDY-54. The sequence goes on along the minus strand of NZ_CP082271.1, from coordinate 612,366 downwards.
TGCCGCGCCGACTCGAACGACTGCCCCAGCGCACCAGGGAGACCCGCAACGATACCGGCAAAGATCAGCATTGAGATACCGTTGCCGACACCTCGCTCGGTAATTTGCTCACCTAGCCACATCATGAACATCGCCCCAGCCACAAACGTGGTGATAGCCACGAAGTAGAAGCCGAAGTCTGTGCTGAATGCGACACCCTGACCGGCGAGACCGACCGACATCCCAATGGCCTGCACGATAGCCAGCACAAGCGTACCGTAACGCGTGTATTGACTGATCTTGCGACGACCAGCCTCGCCTTCTTTCTTCAACTGCTCCAATTGCGGACTGACAGCCGTCATGAGCTGCATGATGATCGATGCCGAGATATACGGCATGATCCCCAACGCAAAGATACTCATACGCTCCAGGGCACCACCGGAGAACATGTTGAACAAGCTAAGGATGGTCCCTTCGTTCTGACGGAACAGCTCGGCCAACCTGTCGGGATTTATTCCCGGCACCGGGATGTGTGCGCCAACCCGATAGACGATGATCGCCATCAGCAGAAAACGCAGACGAGCCCAGAGTTCAGAAAGCCCGCCATTACTCAGCGCGGAGAGAGCACCTTGCTTAGCCATTTATTCCTCGAACTTGCCGCCAGCTGCTTCGATAGCCGCACGCGCACCTTTGGTGGCGGCGATGCCCTTCAGAGTTACCGCACGACCAACCTCACCCGACAGCATGACTTTTACGCGCTGAACGTTTTGGTTAATGATGTCGGCATCCTTGAGGCTCTGCACAGTTACGACATCGCCTTGCACCTTTGCCAGCTCGGAGGTGCGCACTTCTGCACGATCCATAGCCTTCAAGGAGACGAAGCCGAACTTAGGCAGACGGCGATGCAAAGGCTGTTGGCCGCCTTCAAAACCGGGAGCGATCTTGCCGCCGGAGCGGGAAGTCTGACCCTTGTGACCACGGCCACCGGTCTTGCCGAGACCGCTGCCGATACCACGGCCCGGACGCAGCTTTTCGCGACGGGCACCTGGCGCAGAACGCAGATCGTTCAGTTGCATGGCTTAGCCCTCCACACGGAGCATGTAATAAGCCTTGTTGATCATGCCGCGATTTTCAGGAGTATCCTGAACTTCGACAGTGTGACCAATGCGACGCAGACCGAGGCCCTTGACGCAAAGCTTGTGATTGGGGATACGACCGCTGACGCTTTTGATCAGCGTGACCTTGACGGTGTTAGCCATGATCAGGAAATCTCCTCAACGCTCTTGCCACGCTTTGCAGCGATCGACTCAGGCGACTGCATGGCTTTCAAACCCTTGAAGGTGGCATGCACCACGTTCACAGGATTGGTAGAGCCATAGCACTTCGCCAGGACGTTCTGCACGCCAGCCACTTCCAGAATGGCGCGCATCGCGCCTCCAGCGATAACGCCGGTACCTTCAGAAGCAGGCTGCATGTAGACCTTGGAGGCGCCGTGAGCAGCCTTGGTGGCGTACTGCAGCGTTGTACCATTCAGGTCAACCTGGATCATATTGCGGCGTGCCGCTTCCATAGCCTTCTGAATGGCCGCAGGGACTTCGCGGGACTTACCGCGACCGAAACCTACACGACCCTTACCATCACCCACTACCGTCAAAGCGGTGAAGGTGAAGATACGACCACCCTTTACTGTCTTGGCGACGCGGTTAACTTGAACCAGCTTCTCAATGTAGCCTTCGTCGCGCTTTTGCTCGTTATATGCCATAACTTAGAACTCCAGCCCGCCTTCACGAGCAGCATCAGCCAGTGCCTTAACACGACCGTGGTACTTGAAGCCAGAACGGTCGAACGCCACCTGGGTGACACCTGCGGCTTTAGCACGCTCAGCGACCAGCTGACCAACTTTTTTGGCAGCGTCGACGTTGCCAGTGGCACCGCCGCGCAGTTCTTTGTCGAGTGTCGAGGCGCTGGCCAGGACCTTTCCGCCGTCGGCCGAAAGGACCTGGGCGTAGATGTGCTGGGAAGACCGGTACACACAAAGGCGTACGGCTTCCAGCTCGCGCATCTTCAGGCGTGCCTTGCGAGCGCGACGCAGACGAGTAACTTTCTTTACGCTCATTTGCTATGCCCTACTTCTTCTTAGCTTCTTTACGACGGACCACTTCGTCCGAGTAACGCACGCCTTTGCCCTTGTAAGGCTCAGGGCGACGGAAGTCACGGATTTCAGCAGCCACCTGACCGACCAGTTGCTTGTCGACACCCTTAATCAGGATATCGGTCTGGCTGGGGGTCTCAGCGGTAACGCCTTGCGGCAGTTCATAGTCCACCGGGTGCGAGAAGCCGAGAGCCAGGGACAGCACTTGACCTTTGGCTTGCGCCTTGTAACCGACACCAACCAGCTGGAGCTTGCGCTCAAAGCCCTGACTGACACCGATCACCATGTTGTTAACCAGCGCGCGGGTGGTACCGGCCATAGCACGGTTCTGCTGATCGCCATTACGCGCAGCAAAACGGAGCTCACCAGCCTCGTGAATCACCTCCACGGACGAGTGTACGTTCAGTTCGAGAGTACCCTTGGCACCCTTCACCGAAAGCTGCTGGCCGGCCATGTTGAATTCAACACCAGCGGGCAGCTTGACGGGGTTCTTAGCAACGCGAGACATGCTTATCCCCCCTTAGAACACTGTGCAGAGCACTTCGCCGCCAACGCCAGCAGCGCGAGCAGCCCGATCAGTCATCACACCTTTATTGGTGGACACGATCGAAACACCCAGACCGCCGCGAACTTTCGGCAACTGATCAACGGATTTGTACTGGCGAAGGCCAGGACGACTTACGCGCTTAAGTTCTTCAATGACCGGACGGCCCTCAAAGTACTTGAGCTCGATAGACAGCTGCGGCTTGGCGTCGCTGCTGACGTTGTATCCTGCGATATAGCCTTCACCTTGAAGAACGTTGGCTACAGCCACCTTCAACGTAGAAGACGGCATGCTTACGACGGACTTTTCGGCCATCTGGGCATTACGGATACGAGTTAGCATGTCCGCTAACGGGTCCTGCATACTCATGGGCGCTTGGCTCCTAATTCAAAAATATAAGCCCGCTAGGGCTCGTGTCGCCCGCTTGATGAGCAGACGCCCAAAGGCGTGACTCGGGCGAGCCGGACATTCTAAAGATAGTTCTGAAACGAATCAAGCCCCATAAGGGGCTTGATTAGACAGCAGCAGTACCGACAGAGACTGCCGAAGCGCTGTTACCAGCTGGCTTTCACCAGACCGGGTACGTCACCACGCATCGCAGCCTGGCGTAGCATATTGCGCGCAAGACCAAACTTGCGATACACACCATGCGGACGGCCAGTTAGGCGGCAGCGGTTGCGCAGGCGCGAAGCACTGGCATCACGCGGTTGCTTCTGCAGCGCAACCTGAGCTTCCCAACGCGCCTCCGAAGACGACTCGGGATTAGCGATGACAGCCTTCAACGCAGCACGCTTCTTTGCGTACTTGGCAACCGTCTGCTGACGCTTCAGCTCGCGGTTTTTCATGCTTTGCTTTGCCATTTCCTACTCCAATTAGTTACGGAACGGGAAGTTGAAGGCACGCAGCAACGCGCGACCTTCCTCGTCCGTTCGAGCAGTAGTGGTCAGCGTGATGTCCAGACCACGCAGGGCATCGATCTTGTCGTAATCGATTTCCGGGAAAATGATCTGCTCTTTCACACCCATGCTGTAATTGCCACGACCGTCGAAGGACTTGGCATTCAGGCCGCGGAAGTCGCGCACCCGAGGCAGGGAGATCGCAAGCAGACGATCCAGGAATTCATACATACGATCGCTGCGCAAGGTCACCTTGACACCAATCGGCCAGCCCTCGCGGACTTTAAAGCCAGCGATGGACTTGCGAGCGTGAGTCACGACGACCTTCTGGCCGGTGATTTTCTCAAGATCGGCAACCGCGTTATCGATGATCTTCTTATCACCGATGGCCTCGCCGATACCCATGTTAAGGGTGATCTTGGTAATGCGCGGAACTTCCATCACGTTACCAAGCTGAAGCTCTTCTTTCAGCTTGGGAGCGATTTGCTTCCGATAAACTTCTTTTAGTCGTGCCATGGTTATCTACCTAGCAGTCTCAAGCTTCAACCGGCTTTTGGGTCGACTTGAAGACACGAATTTTCTTGCCGTCTTCAACCTTGAACCCAACGCGGTCAGCCTTGTTGGTTTCACCATTAAAAATAGCGACGTTAGAGGCGTGCAGAGGCGCCTCCTTTTCGACGATCCCGCCCTGAACGCCCGACATCGGGTTCGGCTTGGTATGACGCTTGACCAGGTTGATACCACCGACGACGAGACGGTCGTCAGCGAGCACCCGGAGCACCTTACCGCGCTTACCCTTGTCTTTGCCGGCGATGACGATGATCTCGTCGTTGCGACGAATCTTTTGCATGCGGCTTCTCCTTACAGCACTTCAGGCGCGAGCGAGACGATCTTCATGAACTTCTCGGAACGAAGCTCACGCGTCACCGGCCCGAAAATACGGGTGCCAATTGGCTCCTGCTTGTTGTTCAGTAGAACAGCAGCATTACCATCGAAGCGAATAATGGAGCCATCCGGACGACGAACACCGTGACGAGTACGGACCACAACAGCAGTCATTACCTGGCCTTTCTTGACCTTGCCACGTGGAATCGCTTCCTTGACGGTAACCTTGATGATGTCGCCGATGCCGGCGTAACGGCGGTGCGAACCGCCGAGCACCTTGATACACATGACGCGACGAGCGCCACTGTTATCCGCCACATCGAGCATTGATTGAGTCTGAATCATATAATTTCTCCGACCCCTAGCCCTTAGACTTCGACGGCACGTTCAATGACATCAACCAACATCCAGCACTTGGTCTTCGCCAGCGGACGAGTCTCGCGGATAGTGACCTTGTCGCCAATACGGCACTGGTTGGTTTCGTCGTGGGCGTGCAGTTTGGTCGAACGCTTCACGTATTTACCGTAGATCGGGTGCTTAACGCGACGCTCGATCAGAACGGTGATGCTTTTGTCCATCTTGTCGCTGACGACGCGGCCAGTCAGCGTGCGGACAGTTTTTTCAACTTCAGCCATGATCACTTACCTGCCTGCTGGTTGAGCACAGTCTTGACACGAGCGATGTCGCGCTTGACTTGCGAGAGCAGGTGCGACTGCCCCAACTGGCCAGTTGCCTTCTGCATACGCAGATTGAACTGGTCGCGCAGCAGCTCGAGCAATTGCTCGTTCAGCTGCTGAGCGGATTTTTCACGAAGTTCATTCGCTTTCATCACATCACCGTCCGCTTAACAAAGGAGGTGGCGAGCGGCAGCTTTGCAGCAGCCAGGGCGAATGCCTCACGCGCCAGCTCTTCGGAAACACCCTCGATCTCGTAGAGCACTTTGCCCGGCTGAATCTGGGCTACCCAGTACTCAACGTTACCCTTACCTTTACCCATCCGCACTTCAAGCGGCTTTTTGGAAATAGGCTTATCGGGGAAAACGCGGATCCAGATCTTGCCGCCACGCTTAACGTGGCGAGTCAACGCACGACGTGCGGACTCGATCTGGCGTGCAGTCAAACGACCACGAGCGACAGATTTAAGAGCGAACTCGCCGAAGCTGACTTTGCTACCGCGCTGAGCCAAGCCACGATTGTGACCGGTCATCTGCTTGCGGAATTTTGTACGCTTAGGTTGTAACATTTGGCGTACTCCTTACTTGGCAGCTTTTTTACGAGGCGCTGGCGCTTGCGGCTTGAGCTCTTCATGGCGACCACCAATCACTTCGCCTTTGAAGATCCAGACCTTGACGCCGATCACACCATATGTGGTGTGCGCTTCGTAGGTGTTGTAGTCGATATCGGCACGCAGGGTGTGCAACGGCACACGACCTTCCCGATACCATTCCGTACGGGCGATTTCAGCCCCACCCAGACGACCGCTCACCTGGATCTTGATGCCTTTGGCACCAATACGCATTGCGTTCTGTACCGCGCGCTTCATGGCGCGACGGAACATAACGCGACGCTCCAGCTGCTGAGCAACGTTCTGTGCTACCAGCATTGCATCGAGTTCCGGCTTGCGGATTTCTTCGATGTTGATGTGCACAGGCACACCCATTTTCTTGGTCAGGTCCTGACGCAGCTTCTCAACATCCTCACCCTTCTTGCCAATCACGATACCGGGACGAGCAGTGTGGATAGTGATGCGTGCTGTCTGAGCCGGACGATGGATATCGATACGGCTTACGGACGCGCTTTTTAATTTGTCTTGGAGGTACTCACGCACGTTCAGATCTGCAAGCAGATAATCGGCGTACGTACGACCGTCTGCGTACCAGACGGAAGTGTGCTCCTTGACGATTCCCAGGCGAATGCCAGTGGGATGTACTTTCTGACCCATCTGATCGACTCCGTTACTTGTCCGCAACCTTGACAGTGATATGGCAAGACCGCTTGACGATGCGATCAGCGCGGCCTTTGGCACGCGGCATGATGCGCTTAAGCGAACGCCCCTCGTTGACGAAAACAGTGGAGACCTTAAGGTCATCCACGTCTGCGCCTTCGTTGTGCTCGGCGTTGGCTACGGCCGACTCCAGCACTTTCTTCATGATCTCGGCGGCTTTCTTACTGCTGAAAGCCAGCAGGTTGAGCGCTTCGCCCACCTTCTTCCCGCGGATCTGGTCGGCGACCAGGCGGGCTTTCTGGGCGGAGATGCGAGCGCCCGACAACTTAGCGGCTACTTCCATCTTTCCTTACCCCTTAGCGCTTGCCTTTCTTGTCCGCTACGTGCCCGCGATAGGTGCGGGTACCAGCGAACTCGCCGAGTTTATGACCGACCATGTCTTCGTTCACAAGAACGGGAACATGTTGACGGCCGTTATGCACAGCGATGGTCAGACCGACCATTTGCGGCAGGATCATGGAACGGCGCGACCAGGTTTTAACCGGCTTGCGATCGTTCTTTTCCATCGCCACTTCGACCTTCTTCAATAGGTGAAGATCGATAAAAGGACCTTTTTTCAGAGAACGCGGCACTGTCGTATCCCTCTAGTTACTTGCGACGACGGACGATCATGTTATCGGTGCGCTTGTTAGAGCGAGTCTTCGCGCCCTTGGTTGGGAAGCCCCATGGCGACACCGGATGACGACCACCGGAGGTACGACCCTCACCACCACCGTGGGGGTGATCGACCGGGTTCATTGCCACACCGCGGACGGTCGGGCGAACACCGCGCCAGCGCTTGGCACCCGCTTTACCCAGCGAACGCAGGCTGTGCTCGGAGTTCGAGACCTCGCCTAATGTCGCACGGCATTCAGCCAGTACTTTGCGCATCTCGCCGGAGCGAAGACGCAGGGTCACGTAGGCACCTTCACGAGCGACCAACTGTGCAGAAGCACCAGCAGAACGAGCGATCTGCGCACCCTTGCCCGGCTTGAGCTCAACACCGTGAACGGTAGAACCAAGCGGAATGTTACGCAGCGGCAGACTGTTGCCAGCCTTGATCGGCGCATTGACGCCAGAAAGCAGCTGATCGCCAGCACTCACGCCTTTGGGCGCGATGATGTAACGACGCTCACCGTCCGCATACTTCAGCAACGCAATGTGCGCAGTGCGGTTCGGATCATATTCAACGCGCTCAACGACGGCAGGAATGCCATCCTTGTTACGACGAAAATCGACCAGACGGTAATGCTGCTTGTGGCCACCACCGATGTGACGCGTGGTGATGCGACCGTTGTTGTTACGACCGCCAGACTTCGACTTCTTCTCGAGCAGCGGAGCATAAGGAGCGCCTTTATGCAGCTCCTGATTGACCACCTTGACCACGAAACGGCGGCCCGCGGAAGTCGGTTTGCATTTAACGATTGCCATGATGCACCCCTTCCTTACTCAGCGTTGCCGGAGAAATCGAGATCCTGGCCCGGCTGAAGCGCGATGTATGCCTTCTTCCAGTCGTTGCGCTTGCCCAGACCGCGAGCGGTACGCTTGGTCTTGCCCTGAACATTCAGAGTACTGACCTTGGCGACCTTCACGTTGAACAGGCTTTCGACGGCCTTCTTGATTTCCAGCTTGGTTGCATCAGTAGCAACCTTGAAAACGAACTGGCTCTTGCTGTCAGCCAGCATGGTTGCCTTCTCGGAGACGTGCGGACCAAGCAGGACTTTGAATACGCGTTCCTGGTTCATCCCAGCAGCTCCTCGAATTTCTTCACAGCCGACACGGTGATCAACACCTTGTCATAGGCGATCAGGCTGACAGGATCGGAACCTTGAACGTCACGAACATCGACGTGCGGCAGGTTGCGAGCCGCCAGGTACAGGTTCTGATCGACAGCATCGGAAACGATCAGTACGTCATTCAGGCCCATACCGGTCAGCTTGTTGGCAAGCAGCTTGGTCTTGGGGCTATCGACAGCGAAATCTTCAACGACGACCAGGCGCTCAGAGCGAACCAATTCAGAAAGAATGGAACGCATCGCCGCACGGTACATCTTCTTGTTGAGCTTCTGCTCATGGTTCTGCGGACGAGCAGCGAAGGTTACGCCACCGCCACGCCAGATCGGACCACGCGAAGTACCCGCACGGGCTCGGCCAGTACCTTTTTGACGCCAGGGACGCTTACCGCCACCCGAGACATCGGAGCGAGTCTTCTGCTGCTTGCTGCCCTGACGACCGCCAGCCATATAGGCCACGACCGCCTGGTGCACCAGCGTCTCGTTGAACTCACCACCAAAGGTTTGCTCGGAGACTTCGATGGCCTGTGCGCCATTTACATTCAATTGCATGTGAACTCCCCCTTACCCGCGAGCCTTGGCGGCCGGACGCACGACAACGTCACCACCGGTGGCGCCGGGCACTGCGCCCTTGACCAGCAGAAGGTTACGCTCGGCATCGACACGCACGATTTCCAGGGACTGCACGGTTACGCGCTCGGCGCCCATGTGCCCGGACATCTTCTTGCCCTTGAAAACACGACCTGGAGTCTGGCACTGGCCAATAGAACCCGGGACGCGGTGGGATACGGAGTTACCGTGAGTATTGTCCTGACCACGGAAATTCCAGCGCTTGATGGTACCGGCAAAGCCTTTACCCTTGGACTGACCGGTGACATCCACCATCTGTCCTGCCTGGAAGATTTCAGCGTTGATCTGGTCACCAACCTGGAACTCCTCGCCATCAAGGCGGAATTCCCAGACGCCACGACCTGCAGCCACGTTCGCCTTAGCGAAATGACCAGCCTGAGCTTTGGTAACACGGGACGCGCGACGCTCACCGACAGTGACCTGCACGGCGCGATAGCCATCGCTCTCTTCATTCTTGAACTGAGTGACGCGATTCGGCTCGATCTCAATGACCGTAACCGGAATAGAGACACCATCTTCGGTGAAAACGCGGGTCATGCCGCATTTACGACCGACTACACCAATAGTCATGTTGTAACCTCTTGAGTGTACGGGGCTTTCACCCGCTATGGCCGCCCATTTCAGAGCGTTACACGACTAAAACTCGAGGTTTTAGCCGAGGCTGATCTGCACTTCCACGCCAGCCGCTAGATCAAGCTTCATCAGCGCATCGACAGTCTTGTCGGTCGGCTGGACGATATCCAGCACACGCTTATGAGTACGGATCTCATACTGGTCGCGCGCATCCTTGTTGACATGCGGAGAAACCAGAACAGTGAACCGCTCTTTGCGGGTCGGCAGTGGAATCGGACCACGCACCTGAGCCCCAGTACGCTTCGCGGTTTCCACGATTTCCTGGGTTGATTGATCGATCAGGCGATGGTCAAAAGCCTTCAACCGAATACGGATTTGTTGGTTTTGCATTTTGACCTCAGACTCCAATTAGCCATCCCTACCAAACGCATACGCCCGGTAAAAGGAGGCGCAATTGTACGGATGGGTCCAGGGGGTGTCAATAAATGATCAAGAATAGAAAAAGGGCCCCGAAGGGCCCTTTCCATCATCGTAGATATTACTCGATGATCTTGGCAACCACACCAGCGCCAACGGTACGGCCGCCTTCGCGAATTGCGAAACGCAGGCCATCTTCCATGGCGATCGGGGCGATCAAGGTGACAACCATCTTGATGTTGTCGCCCGGCATTACCATCTCAACGCCTTCTGGCAGCTCGCAGTTACCGGTCACGTCGGTGGTCCGGAAGTAGAACTGCGGACGATAGCCCTTGAAGAACGGCGTGTGACGGCCGCCTTCTTCCTTGCTCAGGACGTAGACTTCGCCTTCGAACTTAGTGTGCGGCTTGATGGTGCCCGGCTTGGCCAGAACCTGACCACGCTCGACGTCATCACGCTTGGTACCGCGCAGCAGCACGCCGACGTTCTCACCCGCACGACCTTCGTCGAGCAGCTTACGGAACATCTCAACACCGGTGCAGGTGGTCTTGGTGGTGTCACGAATGCCGACGATTTCGATCTCTTCCTGAACCTTGACGATACCGCGCTCAACACGACCGGTCACAACAGTGCCGCGACCAGAGATGGAGAACACGTCTTCGATCGGCATCAGGAATGGCTTGTCGATGGCACGCTCAGGCTCTGGAATGTAGCTATCCAGAGTTTCAACCAGCTTGCGCACGGCCGACACGCCCATTTCGTTGTCATCCTGGCCGTTCAGAGCCATCAGCGCCGAACCGATGATGATCGGAGTGTCGTCGCCCGGGAAATCGTAAGTGCTGAGCAGGTCACGCACTTCCATTTCGACCAGTTCCAGCAGCTCGGCGTCGTCCACCATGTCAGCCTTGTTCAGGAAGACAACGATGTAGGGAACACCAACCTGACGGGACAGCAGGATGTGCTCGCGAGTCTGAGGCATCGGGCCGTCAGCAGCGGAGCAAACCAGGATCGCGCCGTCCATCTGCGCAGCACCGGTGATCATGTTCTTCACATAGTCAGCGTGGCCTGGGCAGTCAACGTGCGCGTAGTGACGGATCGAGGAATCATATTCAACGTGGGAGGTGTTGATGGTGATACCACGAGCCTTCTCTTCCGGCGCGTTGTCGATCTGCGAGAAGTCACGCGCAGAGCCGCCCCAGGTTTCCGCACAGACCTTGGTCAGTGCAGCGGTGAGCGTGGTTTTGCCATGGTCAACGTGACCAATGGTGCCGACGTTCAGGTGCGGTTTGTTACGTTCGAATTTTTCTTTAGCCACGACAGTAAACCTCTTACTTAAAGGGCTGAATCAACCTTGTTTTTTAACCAGTGCTTCGACGATATTCGACGGAGCCTCGGAGTATTTGGAGAATTCCATAGAGTAGCTCGCGCGACCCTGAGACATGGAACGAACGTCGGTCGCATAACCGAACATTTCACCCAGCGGTACTTCGGCACGGATTACCTTGCCGGACACTGTGTCTTCCATACCCTGGATCAAACCACGACGACGATTCAGGTCGCCCATCACGTCACCCATGTAGTCCTCAGGGGTTACCACCTCTACCTTCATGATCGGCTCAAGCACTACACCGCCACCCTTCTGGGCCAGCTGCTTGGTCGCCATGGAAGCGGCCACCTTGAACGCCATCTCGTTGGAGTCGACGTCATGGTAGGAGCCATCGAACACGGTCGCCTTCAGGCCGATAAGCGGATAACCGGCAACAACACCGTTCTTCATCTGCTCTTCGATACCCTTCTGGATGGCCGGTATGTATTCCTTCGGAACCACACCACCCACGACTTCGTTCACAAAGACCAGACCTTCCTGGCCTTCATCTGCCGGCGCAAAACGAATCCAGCAATGACCGAACTGACCACGACCACCCGACTGACGCACGAACTTGCCTTCGATTTCGCAGTTCTTGGTGATTTTCTCGCGGTAGGAAACCTGCGGCTTACCGATGTTCGCCTCAACGTTGAACTCACGCTTCATGCGATCAACGAGGATATCCAGGTGAAGCTCACCCATACCGGAAATGATGGTCTGACCCGTTTCTTCGTCGGTTTTGACTCGGAACGAAGGATCTTCCTGAGCAAGCTTGCCCAGCGCGATACCCATCTTCTCTTGGTCAGCCTTGGTTTTCGGCTCGACTGCTACCGAGATAACCGGCTCGGGGAAATCCATACGCTCAAGGATGATCGGCTTGTCAGCATTGCACAGCGTGTCACCAGTGGTGACGTCCTTCATGCCGATAAGAGCCGCGATATCACCCGCGCGAACTTCCTTGATCTCTTCACGCTGGTTGGCGTGCATCTGCACCATACGACCAACGCGCTCTTTCTTTCCTTTGACCGAGTTGATCACGGAGTCGCCGGAACTCAGGAAACCTGAATAGACCCGCACGAACGTCAGGGTACCAACGAACGGGTCGGTGGCAATCTTGAACGCTAGAGCGGAGAACGGCTCCGCGTCGTCGGCATGACGCTCATCGAAGTCAGCATCAACGAGCTCTTCCTTAGGCTTATCAATGAGATCCGGATGAATGCCCTTGATCGGAGGAATCTCGGTCGGAGCCGGGAGGAACTCGATAACGGCGTCGAGAACAAGAGGAACACCCTTGTTTTTGAAGGACGACCCGCAGACAGCCGGAACGATTTCATTAGCCAGGGTGCGAGCGCGAAGACCAGCTTTGATCTCGTCTATGGTCAGCTCTTCGCCTTCCAGATACTTGTTCATCAGCTCTTCACTGGACTCGGCAGCAGCCTCAACCATGTTGGAGCGCCATTCTTCAGCCAGCTCCAGCATATCGTCAGGAATTTCTTCCTCACGATAGGTAGTGCCCTTGTCTTCGTCGCTCCAGTAGATAGCCTTCATCTTGATCAGGTCGACCTGACCCTGGAAGTTTTCTTCCGAGCCAATGGCGAGCTGAATCGGAACCGGGGTATGACCGAGACGATTCTTGATCTGACTAACGACGCGCAGGAAATTTGCACCCGCACGGTCCATCTTGTTCACGTAAACAACACGCGGAACGCCGTACTTGTTGGCCTGACGCCATACAGTCTCGGACTGAGGCTCTACACCGGAAGTGCCGCAGAAGACAACGACAGCGCCGTCAAGCACGCGCAGCGAGCGCTCTACTTCAATAGTGAAGTCAACGTGGCCGGGGGTGTCGATGACGTTTACGCGATAGTTGTCATACTGACCAGCTGAGCCCTTCCAGAAGGTCGTAACAGCAGCAGAGGTAATAGTGATACCACGCTCCTGCTCCTGCACCATCCAGTCAGTGGTCGCCGCACCGTCGTGAACCTCACCCATTTTATGGCTGAGACCTGTATAAAACAGGATCCGCTCGGTCGTAGTGGTCTTGCCCGCATCAACGTGTGCGCAAATACCAATGTTGCGGTAGCGGTTAATTGCTGTGTTACGAGCCATAAAGCCCTCGCAAGTTGAGTGGTGCCAGAATTAGAAACGGTAGTGCGAGAACGCCTTGTTGGCTTCAGCCATGCGATGCACATCTTCACGCTTCTTCACAGCAGCGCCCTTGCCCTCAAACGCATCCGACAGCTCGCCAGCCAAACGCAGAGCCATGGACTTCTCACCACGCTTACGCGCGGCATCCACCAGCCAGCGCATAGCCAGGGCGTTACGACGGGAAGGACGAACCTCGACCGGAACCTGATAAGTCGCACCACCTACGCGGCGCGACTTCACTTCGACCAGCGGAGCGATGGCGTCGAGTGCTTTTTCGAAGATTTCCAGGGGATCGGTGTTCTTGCGCTCTTTAACCTTTTCCAAGGCACCATAAACGATACGCTCTGCGACGGCTTTCTTGCCGCTCTCCATCACGTGGTTCATGAATTTGGCCAGGATCAGACTTCCGTATTTCGGATCGTCAAGGATCTCGCGCTTGGCTGCTACACGACGTCTTGGCATTGATAAGCCCTCAAACGGTCTTCAGGTTAGCTCGGGACTGTAACGATGACATTACGCCCGACCTTACTCTTATCGACTTAGGTAAATAAAATTCTGATTACTTCGGACGCTTGGTGCCGTACTTGGAACGGCCCTGCTTACGATCCTTAACACCGGAGGTATCCAGCGAACCGCGAACAGTGTGGTAGCGAACACCCGGGAGGTCTTTTACACGACCGCCACGGATCAGCACGACGCTGTGCTCTTGCAGGTTATGACCTTCACCACCAATGTAGGAGGCGACTTCAAAACCGTTGGTCAGGCGAACACGGCAGACTTTACGCAGTGCGGAGTTCGGTTTCTTTGGCGTGGTGGTGTACACACGAGTGCACACGCCACGGCGTTGCGGGCAGTTCTGCAGCGCAGGGACGTCGCTTTTCTCGACGACGCGCTTGCGCGGCTGGCGTACCAGCTGGTTAATCGTTGCCATCTACTAGCTCCACTGTTGTCTTTCGACACAAACGAAAAATGGCAGGGCGCGATGCCCCGCCAATTTAGGGGTACAAGAGTCTAAAGAGCTTCCTGCACACCGTCAAGGTGCGCCCCGACTTACGTCGAGGCGACCCTATCAGTTGCTGCTCGAGTTCAGCGCCTCGGTCAGCGCTGCTTCGACTTCATCAGCACTCACGCGAACCGGCTTGTCAGCTTCACGCTTGCGCTTGCGTTCACTGTGATACTGAAGACCGGTACCCGCGGGAATCAACCGACCTACGACGACGTTTTCTTTCAGGCCGCGCAAGTAATCGCGCTTTCCAGTAACCGCTGCCTCGGTAAGAACCCGAGTGGTTTCCTGGAAAGAGGCAGCCGAAATAAACGATTCGGTAGAGAGCGACGCCTTGGTGATACCCAACAAGACCCGAATATACTTCGAACTGAACTTGTCGTCGCCGGAGAGGCGCTCGTTTTCTTCCAAGACCTGGGTAAGCTCCATCTGGTCGCCCTTGATGAAACTGGAATCCCCCGACTCAGCGACTTCAACCTTGCGCAACATCTGGCGCAGGATGGTCTCGATGTGCTTGTCGTTGATCTTTACGCCCTGCAGGCGGTAAACGTCCTGAATCTCGTTGACGATGTATTTCGCCAGTGCGCTCACGCCAAGCAGTCGCAGGATGTCGTGCGGGTTGCTCGGGCCGTCCGAGATTACCTCACCCTTATTTACCTGTTCGCCTTCAAACACGTTCAGGTGGCGCCACTTCGGAATCAGCTCCTCGTAAGGATCCGTACCATCGGTTGGGGTAATAACCAGACGGCGCTTGCCCTTGGTTTCCTTGCCGAAGGAAATCGTGCCGCTGATTTCTGCGAGGATTGAAGGCTCTTTAGGACGACGAGCCTCAAAGAGGTCCGCAACACGCGGCAGACCACCCGTGATGTCGCGAGTTTTCGAAGTTTCTTGAGGGATACGTGCGATGACGTCACCCACATTGATCTCGGCGCCGTCAGCCACCCCTACCAAGGCGTTCGCAGGCAGGAAATACTGTGCAGGTACGTCGGTACCCGGCAGGAGCAATTCCTTGCCACTGGAATCGACCATCTTGATCGCTGGGCGAATGTCTTTGCCGGAAGCAGGACGATCCTTCGGATCCATCACTTCGATGTTGGTCAAACCGGTGAGCTCATCGGTCTGACGCTTGATGGTGATGTTCTCTTCCATGCCAACGAAGGTCACGACACCCTTCATCTCGGTCACGATCGGGTGAGTGTGCGGATCCCACTTGGCCACGACAGTGCCGGCATCGACCTTGTCGCCTTCCTTGATGGAAATAACAGCACCATACGGGAGCTTGTAACGCTCGCGCTCACGCCCGAAGTCGTCAGCGACAGCCAGCTCACCGGAACGGGAAACCGCGACCAGGGCGCCATCTGCGCGCTCGACGTGCTTCAGGTTATGCAGGCGGATAGTACCCCCGTTCTTGACCATAACGTTGTCAACAGCAGACGTTCGGCTGGCCGCACCACCAATGTGGAACGTACGCATGGTCAGCTGGGTACCAGGTTCACCAATGGACTGGGCAGCAATAACGCCTACCGCCTCACCGATGTTGACCTGATGACCACGTGCCAAGTCACGCCCGTAGCACTTGGCGCAGATCCCGTAGCGGGTTTCGCAGCTGATGGGCGAACGAACGACAACTTCGTCGATGCTGTTCAGCTCGATGAAATCGACCCATTGCTCATCAACCAGAGTACCGGCTGGTACAAGGACTTCCTCGGTACCAGGCTTGAGTACATCACGAGCAATAACGCGACCCAGTACACGCTCACCCAATGGCTCGACGACGTCGCCGCCTTCGATGTGCGGCGTCATGAAGAGCCCCTGCTCGGTACCGCAATCCACTTCGGTAACAACCAGATCCTGCGCGACGTCTACCAGACGGCGGGTCAAGTAACCGGAGTTCGCGGTTTTCAGCGCGGTATCCGCCAGACCTTTACGAGCACCGTGAGTGGAGATGAAGTACTGGAGTACGTTCAGACCTTCACGGAAATTCGCTGTAATCGGCGTCTCGATGATCGAGCCATCCGGCTTGGCCATCAGGCCACGCATACCGGCCAACTGACGGATCTGGGCAGCGGAACCCCGCGCGCCCGAGTCGGCCATCATATACATGGAGTTGAACGAGTCCTGCTCAGCCTCATTGCCGTCGCGGTCGATGACCTTCTCCTTCGAGAGGTTAGCCATCATCGCCTTGGACACTTCATCGTTGGCCTTGGACCAGAGGTCGATCACCTTGTTGTACTTCTCACCCTGAGTCACCAGGCCAGAGGCGTACTGCGATTCGATCTCCTTCACTTCCTCGGTCGCCGCATCGATGATCCGGGCCTTTTCGTCCGGGATGACGAAGTCATTAACGCCAATCGACACACCGGAGATAGTGGAATAAGCGAAACCGGTGTACATCAGCTGGTCAGCGAAGATGACGGTGTCCTTCAGACCAACCGTGCGGTAGCACAGGTTAATCAACTTGGAGATCGCCTTCTTTTTCATCGGCTGGTTGACCACATCGAACGGCAGACCCGCCGGAACGACCTGGAACAGCAGAGCGCGACCGACCGTGGTATCGACGATACGCACGTTCTTGGTAATGGAGCCGTCGCGATCCTTGATGGTCTCGTTGATCCGAACCTTAACGCGAGCGTGCAGCGATGCCTCGCCAGCACGGAACACACGGTCGACTTCCTGCAGGTCGGCGAACACGCGCCCCTCGCCCTTGGCGTTGATCGCCTCGCGGGTCATGTAGTACAGACCGAGGACGACGTCCTGCGACGGCACGATGATCGGCTCGCCGTTGGCGGGCGACAGGATGTTGTTGGTGGACATCATCAGCGCACGCGCTTCCAGCTGGGCTTCCAGCGTCAGCGGCACGTGAACGGCCATCTGGTCACCGTCGAAGTCGGCGTTGTACGCGGCGCAGACCAGCGGATGCAGCTGGATCGCCTTGCCTTCGATCAGGACCGGCTCGAACGCCTGGATACCGAGACGGTGCAGGGTCGGCGCGCGGTTGAGCAGCACGGGATGTTCACGGATGACTTCAGCGAGAACGTCCCATACCTCTGGCAGTTCACGCTCGACCATCTTCTTGGCGGCCTTGATCGTGGTCGCCATGCCACGCATTTCCAGCTTGCCGAAAATGAACGGCTTGAACAGCTCGAGGGCCATCTTCTTCGGCAGACCGCACTGATGCAGACGCAGGGTCGGGCCAACGGTGATCACCGAACGACCGGAATAGTCCACGCGCTTGCCGAGCAGGTTCTGACGGAAACGCCCCTGCTTGCCCTTGATCATGTCGGCCAGGGATTTCAGCGGGCGCTTGTTCGAACCGGTGATGGCACGGCCGCGACGGCCGTTGTCCAGCAGGGCGTCGACAGCTTCCTGCAGCATGCGCTTTTCGTTGCGCACGATGATGTCCGGCGCCGACAGGTCGAGCAGGCGCTTCAGACGGTTGTTACGGTTGATCACACGACGATACAGATCATTGAGATCCGATGTCGCGAAACGGCCGCCATCCAGCGGAACCAGCGGACGCAGGTCCGGCGGCAGAACCGGCAGCACGGTCAGTACCATCCACTCAGGCAGGTTGCCCGAGCCATGGAAGGCTTCCATCAGCTTGAGGCGCTTAGACAGCTTTTTGATCTTGGTTTCCGAGTTGGTCTGCGGAATCTCTTCGCGCAGCCGACCGATCTCGTGCTCCAGGTCGATTTCGTGCAGCAGCTCGCGCACCGCTTCAGCGCCCATGCGGGCATCGAAGTCGTCACCGAACTCTTCCAACGCTTCGAAATACTGTTCATCGTTGAGCAGCTGACCCTTCTCGAGGGTGGTCATGCCCGGATCAATCACCACGTAGCTTTCGAAATAAAGCACACGCTCGATGTCACGCAGGGTCATGTCCAGCAGCAGGCCGATACGGCTCGGCAACGACTTCAGGAACCAGATGTGAGCAACCGGCGAAGCCAGCTCAATGTGGGCCATACGCTCACGGCGCACCTTCGCCAGCGCAACTTCAACGCCGCACTTCTCACAGATAACGCCACGATGCTTGAGGCGCTTGTACTTACCGCACAGGCACTCATAGTCCTTGACCGGGCCAAAGATCTTGGCGCAGAACAGGCCGTCGCGCTCGGGCTTGAACGTACGATAGTTGATGGTCTCTGGCTTCTTGACTTCACCAAAGGACCAGGAACGGATCATCTCGGGCGAAGCCAATGCAATCTTGATGGCATCGAACTCTTCGATTTGACCCTGGTTTTTCAACAGATTCAGCAAGTCTTTCAAGGCCTTTCCTCCTCACGGACCTGCGACGGCCGGCTGATGCCGGACGCCGCATAGGCGGTGCGTGGTTATTCGGTTTCCAGATCGATGTCGATACCGAGCGAGCGGATCTCTTTGATCAACACGTTGAAGGACTCCGGCATGCCGGGCTCCATACGGTGATCGCCGTCCACGATGTTCTTGTACATCTTGGTCCGCCCGTTCACGTCGTCCGACTTGACCGTGAGCATTTCCTGCAGGGTGTAGGCGGCACCATAGGCTTCCAGTGCCCATACCTCCATCTCCCCGAAACGCTGGCCACCGAACTGCGCCTTACCACCCAGCGGCTGCTGAGTAACCAGGCTGTAGGAACCGGTGGAACGCGCGTGCATCTTGTCGTCGACCAAGTGGTTGAGCTTGAGCATGTACATGTAACCAACCGTGGTGGTGCGCTCGAACTTGTTACCGGTACGACCATCAAACAGCTGCATCTGACCGCTCTCAGGCAGATCAGCCAGCTTCAGCATGGCCTTGATCTCACGCTCCTTGGCACCGTCGAACACCGGCGTTGCCATTGGCACGCCACCGCGAAGGTTTTTCGCCAAATCGAGGATTTCCTGGTCGCTGAAGCTTTCCAGGTTTTCCTGACGGCCACCGATCTCGTTATAGATTTCGGTGAGGAACTTGCGTAGCTCAGCGACCTTACGCTGCTCTTCCAGCATGCGATTGATCTTTTCACCCAACCCCTTGGCCGCGAGGCCCAGGTGGGTTTCAAGAATCTGACCGACGTTCATACGCGACGGAACACCCAACGGGTTCAGCACGATATCGACCGGCGTGCCGTTGGCATCGTGAGGCATATCTTCAACCGGCATGATGACCGAGACTACACCCTTGTTGCCGTGGCGGCCTGCCATCTTGTCGCCAGGCTGGATGCGACGTTTGATTGCCAAGTACACCTTGACGATCTTCAGTACGCCCGGCGCCAGGTCGTCGCCCTGCTGGAGCTTGCGCTTCTTATCTTCGAACTTGTCGTCGAGCAGCTGACGGCGGTCGGAAATGTAGGCCTGCGCCTTCTCCAGCTGCTCGTTGAGCGCGTCCTCGGCCATGCGCAGCTTGAACCACTGCCCATGCTCGAGTCCATCAAGGGTCTCGTCAGTGATGACCGCGCCTTTCTTAAGGCCCGCACCACCCTCTACAGTCGCGCCGACAAGTGCGGAACGCAGACGCTCGAAGGTTGCACCCTCAACGATGCGGAACTCTTCGTTCAGATCCTTACGGATCTCGTCCAATTGCATCTTCTCGATCGCAAGTGCGCGGGAATCTCGCTCTACGCCATCACGGATGAAGACCTGAACGTCGATGACCGTGCCCTTGGTACCAGTCGGCACGCGCAGGGAGGTGTCTTTAACGTCCGACGCCTTTTCACCAAAGATCGCACGCAGCAGCTTCTCTTCGGGCGTCAGCTGGGTTTCGCCCTTCGGCGTGACCTTGCCAACCAGGATGTCGCCAGCGCCTACTTCAGCACCGACGTAAACGATGCCCGCCTCGTCCAGCTTGTTCAGCGCAGCTTCGCCCACGTTCGGAATGTCCGCCGTGATCTCTTCTGGGCCGAGCTTGGTGTCGCGGGAAACGCAGGTCAGTTCCTGAATGTGAATGGTTGTGAAACGATCTTCCTGAACCACACGCTCCGACAGGAGAATGGAGTCTTCGAAGTTGTAGCCGTTCCAAGGCATGAACGCGACGCGCATGTTCTGCCCGAGCGCCAGCTCACCCATGTCAGTGGACGGACCGTCTGCCATGATGTCGCCACGCTCGACTACATCACCCTTGCTCACGAGCGGGCGCTGATTGATGCAGGTGTTCTGGTTGGAACGGGTGTACTTGGTCAGGTTGTAGATGTCGACGCCGGCTTCACCGGTTTCAACTTCCGCATCATGCACACGCACAACCACACGGCTCGCATCGACCGAGTCAATCACGCCGCCACGACGGGCTACAACGCAAACGCCAGAGTCGCGCGCAACGTTACGCTCCATCCCGGTGCCGACCAGCGGTTTGTCCGAACGCAGGGTCGGTACAGCCTGACGCTGCATGTTCGAGCCCATTAGAGCGCGGTTGGCGTCGTCGTGCTCGAGGAATGGAATCAGCGATGCGGCAACGGATACGACCTGCTTCGGCGATACGTCCATCAGGGTCACGTCTTCCGGCGCCTTGACCGTAAATTCGTTCTGATGACGAACAGCAACCAGCTCGTCGACCAACTTACGACCGTCCAGCTTGGCGCTGGCCTGCGCAATGACGTGGTCAGCTTCTTCGATTGCCGACAGGAACACGATCTCGTCGGTAACTTCGCCTTCCTTCACAACGCGGTACGGGCTTTCCAAGAAGCCGTACTGGTTGGTGCGGGCGTAGGCCGCCAGCGAGTTGATCAAACCGATGTTTGGGCCTTCCGGCGTCTCGATCGGGCACACCCGGCCGTAATGGGTCGGGTGTACGTCGCGCACTTCAAAGCCTGCACGTTCGCGGGTCAGACCGCCCGGGCCGAGCGCAGAGACACGACGCTTGTGCGTGATCTCTGACAGCGGGTTGTTCTGGTCCATGAACTGCGACAACTGGCTGGAGCCGAAGAATTCCTTCACCGCTGCCGCAACCGGCTTGGCGTTGATCAGATCCTGCGGCATCAGGCCTTCGCTTTCGGCCATCGACAGACGTTCCTTGACCGCACGCTCAACGCGCACAAGACCGACACGGAACTGGTTCTCGGCCATCTCGCCAACACAACGGACACGGCGGTTACCCAGGTGGTCGATATCGTCGACTACGCCTTTACCGTTACGGATGTCGACCAGAGTCTTCAATACCGCAACGATATCTTCGCGACTGAGTACGCCAGAACCTTCGATCTCAGTACGACCGATGCGGCGGTTGAACTTCATCCGCCCTACAGCCGACAAATCGTAACGTTCCGATGCGAAGAATAGATTGTTGAATAACGTCTCGGCAGCGTCCTTGGTTGGCGGCTCGCCAGGACGCATCATGCGGTAGATCTCAACCAACGCTTCGAGTTGATTGGTGGTCGAATCGATCTTCAGCGTGTCGGAAATGAACGGCCCACAATCGATGTCGTTGGTGTACAGCGTTTCAAAGCGCACGACCTGCGCCTTGACCAGCTTGGCCAGCACTTCGACGGTCAGCTCGGTGTTGCACTCGGCAATGATTTCACCAGTGGCGGGGTGAACAATAGCCTTCGCCGTAGTGCGACCCAGCACGTAGTCCATCGGCATATCGAGCGCCTTGATGCCGGACTTGTCGAGCTGGTTGATATGGCGCGCTGTAATCCGGCGGCCCTGCTCAACGATTACCTTGCCATTCTCGTCCTTGATGTCGAACGAAGCGATCTCGCCACGCAGACGCTGAGGTACAAGCTCGAGGCTCAGCGCTTCACCCTTAACATGGAACACGTTGGTGTCGTAGAACGCATCGAGGATTTCTTCGGTGCTGTAATTCAAGGCGCGGAGCAACACGGACGCCGGCAACTTACGACGACGGTCGATACGCACGAAAACAGCGTCCTTCGGATCGAACTCGAAGTCCAACCAGGATCCGCGGTACGGAATGATGCGAGCAGAATAAAGCAGCTTGCCCGAGCTGTGGGTCTTGCCGCGGTCGTGATCGAAGAATACGCCTGGCGAACGGTGCAACTGAGACACGATAACGCGCTCGGTACCGTTGATAATGAAGGTACCGTTCTCGGTCATCAGGGGGATTTCCCCCATGTAGACTTCCTGCTCCTTGATGTCCTTGATCGCCTTGCTCGAGGATTCCTTATCAAAGATGATCAGGCGCACTTTCACTCGCAGCGGGACAGCAAAGGTCACGCCGCGCAACACGCATTCCTTGACGTCGAAGGCCGGGTCGCCCAGGCGATAGCCGACGTACTCCAGCGCTGCGTTGCCAGAATAGCTGATTATCGGAAAAACGGATTTGAAGGCTGCATGCAAGCCAATGTCGCGGAATTGATCCTTGGTCGCTCCCGCCTGCAGGAATTCGCGGTACGAATCCAGCTGGATGGCCAAAAGATACGGCACGTCCATAACGTGCGGTAACTTGCTAAAGTCCTTGCGGATTCGTTTTTTCTCAGTGTATGAGTAAGCCATCAGCGTTCCCCAGCTTGGTCACCTGCTTGTTTGGCTTCTCCCGACGGGAGCAGCCAGAAAATCTTGCGAATTCTCGATTCGCACCGCCCATCGGGGCGATTTTTCCATTCGAGCTGCCAGATGCACATCATGCAGCTATAACGGAAAAAGGCCGGTGGCAAAAGCCACCAGCCATCAGCCTTACGCGAGTCGCTTCGGCTGTAGACGCAAGGTCGTGCTTACTTGAGCTCGACTTTGGCGCCAGCTTCTTCCAAGGATTTCTTGGCAGCTTCGGCTTCGTCCTTGGACACGCCTTCCTTGACCATGCCAGGGGCGCCGTCTACGACTGCCTTGGCTTCTTTCAGACCCAGACCGGTCAGTTCGCGTACCGCCTTGATCACGTTGACTTTCTTGTCGCCAGCTTCCAGCAGCATAACGTTGAACTCGGTCTGCTCTTCAGCCGCGGCAGCAGCCGGGCCAGCAGCAGCGGCGGTAGCAGCGGCTGCGGTTACGCCGAACTTTTCTTCCATTGCCTTGATCAGTTCAACAACCTGCATCACAGACATTTCGGAAACGGCGTTGATGATGTCTTCGTTGGTCAGAGCCATGACTCTTGTTCCTGTATATAAGTGACGGCCTGCGGCCATCTAATCTAAAAGAAATCGAAAGTGCTTTCCGCGCGTCAAGCAGCGGCAGCTTCTTTCTGGTCGCGAACGGCCGCCAAAGTACGAGCCAGCTTGCTGGTAGCGCCTTGAATCACGCTCATCAGCTGCGAAATAGCTTCGTCATAGGTCGGCAGGGTTGCCAAAGCGTCGATCTGGTTGGCTGCGATGAACTGACCCTCGAACGCAGCAGCCTTGATCTCGAACTTGTCCTGGCCCTTGGCAAACTCTTTGAAAATACGGGCAGCAGCACCCGGATGTTCATTGGAGAACGCGATAAGGGTCGGGCCTTTGAACACGTCGCTGAGCACGTCGTACGGCGTGCCTTCAACGGCGCGGCGAAGAAGAGTGTTACGCACAACACGTACGTACACACCAGCATCGCGGGCCTCTTTACGGAGTCCGGTCATGGCTCCCACGGTCACGCCACGGGCATCAGCCACGACAGCGGAAAGGGCAGCTTTGGCAGCCTCGTTGACTTCAGCGACGATGGCTTTCTTGTCTTCGAGTTTGATTGCCACGGGTTTTTACTCCTGGATGTTACCGGTTCGCCCAGTCGGGACTGGACGGGTTTTGGTGTCTGATTCGGTACGAATCGGGAGCACCTCTGCGTAGGCTTGAAAAAGCAGAGCCCTTTCGGTTTAAGACCTTCGTCGCCTACGGTCTTGGATAGCCCCCGCCAGGCAGGGACCCCAATCTGTAAAGCGCCTCGCCGGAGCGAGACGCCTAAGTATTAGGCCTCGAGGGAGGCCTGATCGATGACAAGGCCCGGACCCATGGTGGTGCTGAGGGTCACGCGCTTAACATAGATACCTTTAGAGGTAGATGGCTTTAGGCGCTTGAGGTCAGACAGCAACGCCTCGACGTTCTGCTTCAATTGCATAGCCTCAAAACCAACTTTGCCCACTGAAGTGTGGATGATGCCGTTCTTGTCCGTACGGAAACGCACCTGACCGGCCTTTGCATTCTTGACGGCGGTTGCTACATCGGGCGTCACGGTGCCAACCTTCGGGTTAGGCATCAGTCCACGCGGACCTAGGATCTGACCCAGCTGACCAACAACACGCATTGCGTCAGGCGAAGCGATGACAACGTCATAGTTCAGGTCGCCACCTTTCATTTCGGCAGCCAGCTCGTCCATGCCAACACGATCAGCGCCTGCAGCCAGAGCAGCCTCAGCGGCCGGGCCCTGAGTAAACACAGCGACTCGCACACTTTTGCCAGTGCCGTTCGGCAGTACGGTAGCCCCGCGAACAACCTGATCAGACTTACGCGGATCCACACCCAAGTTAATGGCGATGTCAAAGGACTCGGTAAACTTCACAGCCGACAGCTGAGCTAGCAGAGTGGCTGCATCTTCAAATGCATACTGCTTGCCTGCTTCAATCTTGTCAGCGAAAGCCTTCTGACGCTTAGTCAACTTAGCCATTACACACCCTCCACGTTCAGGCCCATGCTGCGAGCGGAGCCGGCGATGGTACGCACGGCCGCCTCAAGATCAGCAGCGGTAAGATCAGCGTTCTTGGTCTTCGCGATCTCTTCCAGCTGAGCACGAGTAACGGTGCCGACTTTCTGGGTGTTCGGACGAGCAGAACCACTAGTAATGCCCGCAGCCTTCTTCAGCAGAACGGCAGCTGGCGTGCTCTTAGTCTCGAAGGTAAAGCTACGGTCGCTATAGACAGTGATGATCACCGGCGTAGGCAGACCAGGCTCCTGGCCTTGAGTACGGGCATTGAATGCCTTGCAGAATTCCATGATGTTGACGCCATGCTGACCCAGCGCAGGCCCAACAGGTGGCGATGGATTGGCCTGACCGGCCTTTACCTGAAGCTTGATATAAGCTTGAATCTTCTTAGCCATAACTACTCCGTTCCGGGTTTTAGCGCCTTTCGGCTCCCCTATTCACTTGAATATCCCAGTGACGACAAAACCCCGCAGCCAGCAGCTGCGGGGTGTGGGATGCATACTTCAACTAGACCTTTTCGACCTGACTGAACTCCAACTCTACCGGCGTTGAGCGACCAAAGATCAAAACCGCAACTTGAATGCGGCTCTTCTCGTAATTGACCTCTTCGACCACGCCGTTGAAATCAGCAAATGGACCATCGGCCACACGCACAACTTCGCCCGGCTCAAAAAGCGTCTTGGGCTTCGGCTTGTCACTACCATCCGCCACGCGACGAAGGATTGCTTCTGCCTCTTTATCGGTAATCGGGGCAGGCTTATCAGCAGTGCCACCGATAAAGCCCATCACTCGCGGCGTGTCTTTGACCAGGTGCCAAGCACCTTCAGCCATATCCATCTGAACAAGAACATAGCCCGGGAAGAACTTCCGCTCACTCTTGCGCTTCTGCCCATTGCGCATCTCGACCACTTCTTCAGTGGGAACCAGAATCTCGCCGAAATGATCTTCCATACCAGCAAGCTTGATACGCTCAACCAGCGAGCGCATGACATGCTTCTCGTAACCCGAGTAAGCATGAACCACATACCAACGCTTAGCCACGGGACACCCTTAACCTACAACCATAGAAACCAGCCAACCGAGCAGGGAATCTAACCCCCACAACAGCAGCGCCATAACCAGCACAACCGCAACGACAATTAACGTGGTTTGAGTGGTTTCCTGACGGGTCGGCCAAACGACTTTACGAATCTCAACGCGCGCCTCTTTCAGCAAAACGAAAAAGGAACGACCTTTAGACGTCTGCAGCGCTACAAATGCAGCAACCACAGCAAGAACGAGTAACGCGAGAACCCTATACAGAATCGGCTCTGCGGCGTAATACTGATTACCTACGACCGCCACAACCACCAAAGCAGCCACAACAAGCCACTTCACCAGATCGAAGCGCGTGTCTTTGGCTTCAGCCTTGATATTCATCTGCTAGAACCCTGTAAAAACTGCCAATTTCGATATTGAAAGTGGCAGGCCAGGAGGGAATCGAACCCCCAACCTGCGGTTTTGGAGACCGCCGCTCTGCCAATTGAGCTACTGGCCTAACAAGAGACAGGCCGACTATTATGCCGGCCTGAATAGATCAGATCAACCGATTACTCGATGATCTTGGCAACCACACCAGCGCCAACGGTACGGCCGCCTTCGCGAATTGCGAAACGCAGGCCATCTTCCATGGCGATCGGGGCGATCAGGGTGACAACCATCTTGATGTTGTCGCCCGGCATTACCATCTCAACGCCTTCTGGCAGCTCGCAGTTACCGGTCACGTCGGTGGTCCGGAAGTAGAACTGCGGACGATAGCCCTTGAAGAACGGCGTGTGACGGCCGCCTTCTTCCTTGCTCAGGACGTAGACTTCGCCTTCGAACTTAGTGTGCGGCTTGATGGTGCCCGGCTTGGCCAGAACCTGACCACGCTCGACGTCATCACGCTTGGTACCGCGCAGCAGCACGCCGACGTTCTCACCCGCACGACCTTCGTCGAGCAGCTTACGGAACATCTCAACACCGGTGCAGGTGGTCTTGGTCGTGTCACGAATGCCGACGATTTCGATCTCTTCCTGAACCTTGACGATACCGCGCTCAACACGACCGGTCACAACAGTGCCGCGACCAGAGATGGAGAACACGTCTTCGATCGGCATCAGGAATGGCTTGTCGATGGCACGCTCAGGCTCTGGAATGTAGCTATCCAGAGTTTCAACCAGCTTGCGCACGGCCGATACGCCCATTTCGTTGTCATCCTGGCCGTTCAGAGCCATCAGCGCTGAACCGATGATGATCGGCGTGTCGTCGCCTGGGAAATCGTAAGTGCTGAGCAGGTCACGCACTTCCATTTCGACCAGCTCCAGCAGCTCGGCGTCGTCCACCATGTCAGCCTTGTTCAGGAAGACAACGATGTAGGGAACACCAACCTGACGGGACAGCAGGATGTGCTCGCGAGTCTGAGGCATCGGGCCGTCAGCAGCAGAGCAAACCAAGATCGCGCCGTCCATCTGCGCAGCACCGGTGATCATGTTCTTCACATAGTCAGCGTGGCCTGGGCAGTCAACGTGTGCGTAGTGACGGATCGAGGAATCATATTCAACGTGGGAGGTGTTGATGGTGATACCACGAGCCTTCTCTTCCGGCGCGTTGTCGATCTGCGAGAAGTCACGCGCAGAGCCGCCCCAGGTTTCCGCACAGACCTTGGTCAGTGCAGCGGTGAGCGTGGTTTTGCCATGGTCAACGTGACCAATGGTACCGACGTTCAGGTGCGGTTTGTTACGTTCGAATTTTTCTTTAGCCATCGAGACCGTCTCCCATCGTTGAATTGAGCTAGTCACGCCACCATTAAAACAAAGGCAGATATATACATATCTGCCTTTGGAGTTGGAGCTCATGAGCGGATTTGAACCGCTGACCTCACCCTTACCAAGGGTGTGCTCTACCAGCTGAGCTACATGAGCAAATCTTGCCGCGTAGACATTTTAAACATGGAGCGGGTAGCGGGAATCGAACCCGCATCATCAGCTTGGAAGGCTGAGGTTCTACCACTAAACTATACCCGCGCTAGCTGAGGCCTACGCTAAAATCTGGTGGAGGGGGAAGGATTCGAACCTTCGAAGTCGATGACGTCAGATTTACAGTCTGATCCCTTTGGCCGCTCGGGAACCCCTCCAAAACGAGGCGGCATTCTCAATGCCTACCCTCTTACTGTCAAGAGTTTTTTCATTAAAAACCTGAGGTTAGGCTCTTTGACAGCGCTCAGCAGCGTCACCTGATAAGGCATGCTGCTGAGCGGGCGCCATTCTATTTAAACTATGAGGAAGTTGCAACGGCTGAACACGGCATTTGTCGATGTTCGAGGTCAGGAAAATCTCTGTTGAGCTCAGCAAGCAACTCGTCGTTCAGCAAGCGTTGACTATCACTGGACACCCGCACCCAATAACGGCGGTGAGTTCGAGGCAGCTCCCGGATTGACGCAACGTAGTCCACACCGTTCAAACGGCTCACCACACTTTCCGCAGAGTCTTTGCGCGAGAAAATCCCCAGTGAGATCCCATTGGTCAAGTCCCCAACAGTGATGATGTAGCTATCGATATTCCGTGACTGGAGCTCTCGCAGCTGGCGTAACGACGCTTGCCGGGACACAAGCGGCGGCAGATATACCCAATAGTCGACACCGGCCGCTTCATCAGCCGGCTCAACCCGCGAATCGATATCCAAACTGAGCAACCGCTGCTCAACCGCCAAGGCCATTGATTCTTGATCGAAACCCCCGAGAAATAGACAGGCGGTATCCGGGTTTTGTGTGGCCTGACGAGGACTCAGCGGGGCTGTCTCACTCAACAGCTGGATGCCTTCCCCTCGAGAAGGGACTTCAAGCGCCGCAATTTGGCCGGCCACCGGCGGCGCCTGATTGATCTGATACAGATAAAACAGCAAATTGGCTGCCACTAAAAATATTAAAAGCCAGCGCATCGACACCTCATTAGGGACAGGCTATCGCTAAACCTCTGAAGACAAGATCCGGCACATACTTCACGCCAGGAAGATCAGTTGCTAACGCTGCATCGCCCCCGGTAACAAAGGTGACAAATCCGTCCTCCATATAGTCCGCAGCGGCCGCAATCTGAGTAGAAATATAGCTACGAGCCATAATCAAACACCCACGCTCCACAGCCTCGGCGGTACTTTTGCCAGGGGCGACGTTTGTCAGCGCGAGCTCGGCCTCGGCCTCGTCGTACCGGATACGCCGAGTGTGATCAAGGAGCTTCGCGCGAAGAATAGCTACCCCCGGTGCAATATAGCCTCCGAGATGCGTGCCATCATGAGCAACATAGTCAACAGTGATTGCGGTCCCGAGATCAATAACTAGGCATGCCCCACGGCACATATCATAAGCAGCCACGATAGCTAGCCACCGGTCCAAGCCAAGGCGCTGATGATCGCGATAGCCATTTACGACGCCAGCGACTGCCTTTTCTGAATGGGCCTTGTCCAGACGTATATTAAGGTCCGTAGATATCGCATCTATGATTGCTTGGGTCTCGCCGTCACCTCGTACGCTTACCAAACGACCACGTGTGACTGGCCCGACATCACTATCCAGAATAGCCCGAATGACATCGCCCACCTGAGCTGAGACCCCGTGGGCAACCCCCGCCCCCCCAATGCCTGAAAGAACACGCCATTTGATGTAGCTGTTCCCGCAATCCAGCTCAAGAATCATGGTTGAGCCTCAAGCTAAGCTCACCGCCACTAAAATGCTGCTCACCTTCACCATCAACCAGAAGCCTTAGCTCACCCAACTTGTTCACACCCATCATCACGCCTTTGATTTGTCGAGTGCCAGTACTTAAGGTACAGCGCCTACCCTTCCAAAGATCATTTGCCTCCCATTCGTCGCGAAGGGAGGCGAAGCCTGCATATGCGTGCCTCTCTAAGTACCGATGCAGAGACTCAGCAATTAAGAGAGCCACACCCACCCGGTCTACCAATTTCGCCAACTGGGCTCTGATCGATGTCCATGGCTGATCGATATCGACAGCATCGGAAATCATATTGACATTGACTCCGATACCAATAGCAACATGACATACATCCGCTGGATCGCCAGTCAACTCCAAGAGGATACCGGCGATCTTCTTACCGCCTGCATATATGTCGTTTGGCCATTTAAGACCCACATCTTCAACACCAATATTGCGCAAGGCCTGTAACACCGCCAAGCCTGTTACGAGGCTCAGACCGGAAAGCCCTTGAGCCCCGTTTGTTATTTTGACGCACAGCGTAAAGTAAATATTTTCTGCTGGAGGACTTACCCACGCTCGACCCCTACGGCCCCTTCCACCGGTTTGACCCTCCGCCATCACCACCAACGGTGCCAACACTCCTGACTGCAGCAGCCTCAACGCTTCGGCATTGGTAGAGTCAACTGAGTCATGGAGGAACAACCTCCACCCTAGGCTGTTCATCACATCTGAAAGTGCCTCTTGACTCAAAAGGGAGAGCGGGCCGGCCAGACGGTACCCTTTTCCTGGTACTTTAAACAGCGCGATACCCAACTGACTTTCAAGCCGGCGAGCATGCTTCCACACTGCACTGCGACTCATACCAAGCACCGCACCAAGCTCTTCACCGGAATGAAAGCGGCCGTCAGCGAGCAGCCGCAATAACTCGTACATAAGACCCCCTAGCCAGCGAGCGGACATCATAGCGATACGGCCAGGTAAGAGCGCGTTTTCCGCTGCGCAAAGACAAACCCCCGGTACTCTTACGAGTATCGGGGGTTTGGTGTAGAAGCTTGACGATGACCTACTCTCACATGGGGAGACCCCACACTACCATCGGCGATGCGTCGTTTCACTACTGAGTTCGGGATGGGATCAGGTGGTTCCAACGCTCTATGGTCGTCAAGCAATTCGGTTGGGGAATCGGTGTTGAGTCGCTTCCCCTAATTGGGTATGTGATGGTGTTTCGGTATTGCTTTTGCTTTGCGAGCGATGCGTCTTTTCGGTTTGTTTGTCGACTTCAACCGTCTGACACGCAAACATCAAATTGTTTGGGTGTTATATGGTCAAGCCTCACGGGCAATTAGTATTGGTTAGCTCAACGCCTCACAGCGCTTACACACCCAACCTATCAACGTCGTAGTCTTCGACGGCCCTTCAGGGAGCTCGAGGCTCCAGTGAGATCTCATCTTGAGGCAAGTTTCCCGCTTAGATGCTTTCAGCGGTTATCTCTTCCGAACATAGCTACCCGGCAATGCCACTGGCGTGACAACCGGAACACCAGAGGTTCGTCCACTCCGGTCCTCTCGTACTAGGAGCAGCCCCTCTCAAATCTCAAACGTCCACGGCAGATAGGGACCGAACTGTCTCACGACGTTCTAAACCCAGCTCGCGTACCACTTTAAATGGCGAACAGCCATACCCTTGGGACCGGCTTCAGCCCCAGGATGTGATGAGCCGACATCGAGGTGCCAAACACCGCCGTCGATATGAACTCTTGGGCGGTATCAGCCTGTTATCCCCGGAGTACCTTTTATCCGTTGAGCGATGGCCCTTCCATACAGAACCACCGGATCACTAAGACCTACTTTCGTACCTGCTCGACGTGTCTGTCTCGCAGTCAAGCGCGCTTTTGCCTTTATACTCTACGACCGATTTCCGACCGGTCTGAGCGCACCTTCGTACTCCTCCGTTACTCTTTAGGAGGAGACCGCCCCAGTCAAACTACCCACCATACACTGTCCTCGATCCGGATAACGGACCAGAGTTAGAACCTCAAAGTTGCCAGGGTGGTATTTCAAGGTTGGCTCCACGCGAACTGGCGTCCACGCTTCAAAGCCTCCCACCTATCCTACACAAGCAAATTCAAAGTCCAGTGCAAAGCTATAGTAAAGGTTCACGGGGTCTTTCCGTCTAGCCGCGGATACACTGCATCTTCACAGCGATTTCAATTTCACTGAGTCTCGGGTGGAGACAGCGCCGCCATCGTTACGCCATTCGTGCAGGTCGGAACTTACCCGACAAGGAATTTCGCTACCTTAGGACCGTTATAGTTACGGCCGCCGTTTACCGGGGCTTCGATCAAGAGCTTCGCTTGCGCTAACCCCATCAATTAACCTTCCGGCACCGGGCAGGCGTCACACCCTATACGTCCACTTTCGTGTTTGCAGAGTGCTGTGTTTTTAATAAACAGTCGCAGCGGCCTGGTATCTTCGACCGGCATGAGCTTACGGGGTAAACCCTTCACCCTCACCGGCGCACCTTCTCCCGAAGTTACGGTGCCATTTTGCCTAGTTCCTTCACCCGAGTTCTCTCAAGCGCCTTGGTATTCTCTACCCAACCACCTGTGTCGGTTTGGGGTACGGTTCCTAGTTACCTGAAGCTTAGAGGCTTTTCCTGGAAGCATGGCATCAACCACTTCTCCTTCTAAAAGAAGGATCGTCATCAGTTCTCGGCATTAAGATCCCGGATTTACCTAAGACCTCTGCCTACCACCTTAAACTTGGACAACCAACGCCAAGCTGGCCTAGCCTTCTCCGTCCCCCCATCGCAGTAACTAGAAGTACGGGAATATTAACCCGTTTCCCATCGACTACGCTCTTCAGCCTCGCCTTAGGGACCGACTCACCCTGCGTCGATTAACGTTGCGCAGGAACCCTTGGTCTTTCGGCGTGGGAGTTTTTCACTCCCATTGTCGTTACTCATGTCAGCATTCGCACTTCTGATACCTCCAGCAAGCTTCTCAACTCACCTTCACAGGCTTACAGAACGCTCCTCTACCGCTCATCTTACGATGAACCCGTAGCTTCGGTACCTGGTTTGAGCCCCGTTACATCTTCCGCGCAGGCCGACTCGACTAGTGAGCTATTACGCTTTCTTTAAAGGGTGGCTGCTTCTAAGCCAACCTCCTAGCTGTCTGAGCCTTCCCACATCGTTTCCCACTTAACCAGGATTTTGGGACCTTAGCTGACGGTCTGGGTTGTTTCCCTTTTCACGACGGACGTTAGCACCCGCCGTGTGTCTCCCGTGCTGACACTTGCTGGTATTCGGAGTTTGCATCGGTTTGGTAAGTCGGGATGACCCCCTAGCCGAAACAGTGCTCTACCCCCAGCAGTGATACACGAGGCGCTACCTAAATAGCTTTCGAGGAGAACCAGCTATCTCCGAGCTTGATTAGCCTTTCACTCCGATCCACAGGTCATCCGCTAACTTTTCAACGGTAGTCGGTTCGGTCCTCCAGTTAGTGTTACCCAACCTTCAACCTGCCCATGGATAGATCGCCCGGTTTCGGGTCTATTCCCAGCGACTAGACGCCCTATTAAGACTCGCTTTCGCTACGCCTCCCCTATTCGGTTAAGCTCGCCACTGAAAATAAGTCGCTGACCCATTATACAAAAGGTACGCAGTCACCTAACAAAGTAGGCTCCCACTGCTTGTACGCATACGGTTTCAGGATCTATTTCACTCCCCTCTCCGGGGTTCTTTTCGCCTTTCCCTCACGGTACTAGTTCACTATCGGTCAGTCAGTAGTATTTAGCCTTGGAGGATGGTCCCCCCATATTCAGACAAAGTTTCTCGTGCTCCGTCCTACTCGATTTCACTTCTAAGACCTTTTCGCGTACAGGGCTATCACCCACTATGGCCGCACTTTCCAGAGCGTTCCGCTAAAATCAAAGAAGCTTAAGGGCTAGTCCCCGTTCGCTCGCCACTACTAAGGGAATCTCGGTTGATTTCTTTTCCTCAGGGTACTTAGATGTTTCAGTTCCCCTGGTTCGCCTCACACACCTATGTATTCAGTGTGTGATAACCATCTTATGATGGCTGGGTTCCCCCATTCAGACATCTCCGGATCACAGTCTGTTTGCCGACTCCCCGAAGCTTTTCGCAGGCTACCACGTCTTTCATCGCCTCTGACTGCCAAGGCATCCACCGTATGCGCTTCTTCACTTGACCATATAACCCCAAGCAATCTGGTTACTGTCTATAACGTGAAGACGACATTCGCCGAAAATCCGCATTTTGCTCTCTCGAGCATCTCGCAAATTTTACCTTGACTTGAATAATCACCAGTGAAAGTGACCACTCAAATCTACTTCTATCACATACCCAAATTTTTAAAGAACAGTTACTGGCGCAAAGACCAGAAATCAATACACTCCCTAAGGAATACATTCATTTCTGTGCTTTCAGCGATTATCGAGTTAATGGTGGAGCCAAGCGGGATCGAACCGCTGACCTCCTGCGTGCAAAGCAGGCGCTCTCCCAGCTGAGCTATGGCCCCATCTACAGATCGGCCACATCCCATGACAATTGGTGGGTCTGGGCAGATTCGAACTGCCGACCTCACCCTTATCAGGGGTGCGCTCTAACCAACTGAGCTACAGACCCAATCGTCTCTCTCGGGTCGAAACCCAATCGCTTTTCGCTAGTGAATCAAGCAATTCGTGTGGGAACTTATGAAGAAGCTGAAGTCTTCGATTAAGGAGGTGATCCAGCCGCAGGTTCCCCTACGGCTACCTTGTTACGACTTCACCCCAGTCATGAATCACTCCGTGGTAACCGTCCTCCCGAAGGTTAGACTAGCTACTTCTGGAGCAACCCACTCCCATGGTGTGACGGGCGGTGTGTACAAGGCCCGGGAACGTATTCACCGTGACATTCTGATTCACGATTACTAGCGATTCCGACTTCACGCAGTCGAGTTGCAGACTGCGATCCGGACTACGATCGGTTTTATGGGATTAGCTCCACCTCGCGGCTTGGCAACCCTTTGTACCGACCATTGTAGCACGTGTGTAGCCCAGGCCGTAAGGGCCATGATGACTTGACGTCATCCCCACCTTCCTCCGGTTTGTCACCGGCAGTCTCCTTAGAGTGCCCACCATAACGTGCTGGTAACTAAGGACAAGGGTTGCGCTCGTTACGGGACTTAACCCAACATCTCACGACACGAGCTGACGACAGCCATGCAGCACCTGTGTCAGAGTTCCCGAAGGCACCAATCCATCTCTGGAAAGTTCTCTGCATGTCAAGGCCTGGTAAGGTTCTTCGCGTTGCTTCGAATTAAACCACATGCTCCACCGCTTGTGCGGGCCCCCGTCAATTCATTTGAGTTTTAACCTTGCGGCCGTACTCCCCAGGCGGTCGACTTAATGCGTTAGCTGCGCCACTAAGATCTCAAGGATCCCAACGGCTAGTCGACATCGTTTACGGCGTGGACTACCAGGGTATCTAATCCTGTTTGCTCCCCACGCTTTCGCACCTCAGTGTCAGTATTAGCCCAGGTGGTCGCCTTCGCCACTGGTGTTCCTTCCTATATCTACGCATTTCACCGCTACACAGGAAATTCCACCACCCTCTGCCATACTCTAGCTTGCCAGTTTTGGATGCAGTTCCCAGGTTGAGCCCGGGGCTTTCACATCCAACTTAACAAACCACCTACGCGCGCTTTACGCCCAGTAATTCCGATTAACGCTTGCACCCTTCGTATTACCGCGGCTGCTGGCACGAAGTTAGCCGGTGCTTATTCTGTCGGTAACGTCAAAACACTAACGTATTAGGTTAATGCCCTTCCTCCCAACTTAAAGTGCTTTACAATCCGAAGACCTTCTTCACACACGCGGCATGGCTGGATCAGGCTTTCGCCCATTGTCCAATATTCCCCACTGCTGCCTCCCGTAGGAGTCTGGACCGTGTCTCAGTTCCAGTGTGACTGATCATCCTCTCAGACCAGTTACGGATCGTCGCCTTGGTGAGCCATTACCTCACCAACTAGCTAATCCGACCTAGGCTCATCTGATAGCGCAAGGCCCGAAGGTCCCCTGCTTTCTCCCGTAGGACGTATGCGGTATTAGCGTTCCTTTCGAAACGTTGTCCCCCACTATCAGGCAGATTCCTAGGCATTACTCACCCGTCCGCCGCTGAATCAGAGAGCAAGCTCTCTTCATCCGCTCGACTTGCATGTGTTAGGCCTGCCGCCAGCGTTCAATCTGAGCCATGATCAAACTCTTCAGTTCAATACTGCATGGGTTTTGAGAAAACCCTAAACTTGGCTCAGCAATCGCAATCTCTTCCAAAGGTCACCCTCAAGAAGAGCACTCAATGATTTCTCGTTGAGTACATTGTGATGCTGATAATCTTGCTGACTATCAGTCTTACCTCACAAGCACCCACACGAATTGCTTGATTCAGTTGTTAAAGAGCGTTTCGATCAAGTCTTTCGTCTCAACCGAGGCCGCGCATTCTACAGCAGCCTTGTGTCTCGTCAAGCTGTTTTTGAAGAAGTTTTTCTTTCTTCTCAACCGCTTGCGCTTCCGATCAACCTAGCGTCTCTCGTCAGCGGGAGGCGAATCATACAGCGTCTAAAACCGCTGTCAACCACCTCTTTCAACCACCTCCGACCAACCTGACCGAAGCCACCAACAGCGCGAAACCGCCACCCTGTCAGCCCGGCGCATTCTACTCGAATTCGCCATCCGTGCAAGCCTTTATTTTCGCTAACTTCTTGATTTACAAGAGGTTTCGCCAAAGGCCTGCGCCGGAGAAGGTGCGCATTATAGGGGGTCAGAATGTCACGTCAACGGTTGGTTTGGGTTTTATTCAGCTTTAAGCGAAATTCGTCCGAACGCCTTTTTACCCGCTTGGCATACGTAGGTATGCCCGACTCTGAAGATGAACGCCCGATCGACAATCTCACCCTCCACTCGCACACCACCCGAAGCGAGTAGATCACGAGCTACCGCCGCATTCTTCACGAGGCCCGCCCGGTTCAGTACCGAAGCAACAGGCATATCTTCAGCAGAGCGCAGCTCAATCTCTGGAATGTCCTTAGGCAGCTCGCCCTCCTTCATCCTGTTACCGGCCGAGCGATGAGCTGTCGCGGCAGCTTCCTCGCCATGGAAACGGGCAACGATCTCTTCTGCTAGCTTGATCTTAATATCCCGGGGATTTGCACCGCGCGCCACGTCCGCTTGAAACTCGGCAATCTCCGCCATATCGCGAAAACTAAGCAATTCAAAATAGCGCCACATCAGCTCATCAGGAATCGACACCAGCTTTCCATACATCACGCCAGGCGCTTCCTGGATTCCGACGTAGTTACCGAGCGACTTGGACATCTTTTTCACACCATCGAGACCCTCGAGAAGCGGCATGGTGACAATGCACTGCGACTCTTGCCCGTATGAGCGTTGCAACTCCCGCCCCATCAGCAGGTTGAACTTCTGATCAGTGCCGCCCAGCTCAACATCAGCTTGCAACGCAACGGAGTCATAGCCCTGGACTAGGGGATAAAGAAACTCATGTATCGCGATTGGCTGATTTGTCGAATAACGCTTACTGAAATCGTCTCGCTCAAGCATTCGGGCAACGGTGTATTGCGACGCCAGCCGAATGAAATCAGATGGTGATAGCTGATCCATCCAGGACGAGTTGAATGCCACCTCCGTTTGGGCTGGATCAAGAATTTTGAAAACCTGACTTTTGTACGTTTCCGCGTTTTCAAGAACTTGGTCACGCGTCAATGGCGGTCGCGTTGCACTTTTGCCACTCGGATCACCGATCATTCCAGTGAAGTCACCTATAAGGAAGACAACCTGATGCCCCAGCTCCTGAAACTGCCGCAGCTTATTAATGAGTACGGTATGGCCAAGATGAAGGTCTGGAGCCGTCGGGTCGAATCCGGCCTTGACTCGAAGAGGACGGCCGCGTTCGAGCTTAACGATCAGCTCGGACTCGACGAGCACTTCGTCAGCGCCCCGCTTTATGACAGATAGCTGCTCTTGAACCGACTTCATTGGAGCCCCGATCACAAAATTAAAGGCGGTCAACCTTACAAGAACACAGGGAAAATTCAACGCTTAAGAACGCGAACCACTGACCAGCCAGGCCACCCAAGGGTTGCCACAGCGGTACTTTGGTTATATTTTAGGCAACTATTTTTCCTGTACAAATAATCGCCAGATACTTTCAGACATCTAATGACCTATTCAAAATCGAAAGCACCTCTCTACCCGAAAAGCCATCTCCTGGCTGCAAGCGGTGTAGCTGCGCTTCTGAGCCTGGCACTCCTTGTATTCCCATCCCGTGAAGTCGAAGCGAAGAAAACATTTTTAGATCTTCGCATCGAAACCTCCACCGAGCAGGTGACTTCCATCGCGGACCCTCTTGTGAGCGCATCCGCAGAGACCCCGTTTGCTCAGATAGAAGGCACCGCTCAGCCCGAGATTCAATCAGTCTCACCAGCACCCCATGAACCGGCGGTTGAAGCGAATCCTCTCTCTAAAGAGGTGGTTGTCGCTAATGGCGATACGCTATCGACCGTATTTGCAAAAGTAGGTCTACCTCCAGCAACAGTTCACGAGGTTCTATCGAGCAGCAAAGAAGCCAAACAGCTCACACGCCTGAAGGTCGGCCAGCGCCTCGAATTCGAACTTGACGAGCAAGGCAACCTTTCGAAGCTGCGCAGCCCATTGAGCAAGCTAGAAAGCGTGCAGCTGGAACGGTCCGATAAAGGCTACGTGTTCAAGAAAGAGCAAGTGAAGCCTGACGTGGTGACGGCATTTGCCTATGGGCGTATCGACAGCAGCTTATTCCTCGCCGCGAAACGCGCGGGCCTCAGCCACAATCTGACGATGGATTTGGCCAACGTGTTCGGCTACGACATCGATTTCGCCATGGATATACGTAAAGGCGACTCCTTCGAGGTGGTCTATGAGCAGAAGACCGTTTCTGGCGAGAAGGTAGGAACCGGAAACATTCTCGCTGCTCGCTTTACCAACCGCGGCAAAAGCTATACAGCGGTTCGCTACACTAATAAGCAGGGCACCAGCAGCTATTACACGGCTGATGGCAACAGCATGCGCAAGGCCTTTATTCGAACGCCGGTGGATTTCGCGCGCATCAGCTCCCGTTTTTCTAACGGCCGCAAACATCCGATCCTGAACAAAATCCGGGCTCATAAAGGCGTGGACTATGCCGCCCCACACGGTACCCCGATAAAGAGCGCGGGTGACGGTAAAGTGCTTCTCGCTGGCCGCAAAGGCGGATACGGCAACACCGTAGTCATTCAGCATGGCAATCGCTACCGCACGCTCTACGCGCATATGCAAGGATTCGCCAAGGGCGTACGCAACGGAGCATCCGTGAAGCAAGGGCAGATCATCGGCTACATTGGCACAACAGGCCTATCTACCGGTCCACACCTGCACTATGAGTTCCAAGTTGATGGTGTGCATGTCGACCCTCTGGGCCTGAAGCTGCCCATGGCGGACCCTATTGCGAAGAACGAGAAACAACGTTTTCTTCAACTGAGCAAGCCATTGATGGCACGCATGGATGAAGAACGCGCAACCATGCTGGCACTGAAGAACGAGTAATGCCGCTCTATATCGGGGTCATGTCAGGTACCAGTCTGGACGGCCTCGATTTCGCTTTAGTCGAGCAGAGCCAGCGGACAACGCTAGTCGACACACATTACGAGGCAATGCCGCAAGGGTTACGGCAGGACTTGCTGACACTGTGCTCACCTGGCGATGACGAAATCGCCCGGGTAGCCTCTGCGGAACAAGCTTGGGCCGAGCTGGCGAGTGAAGGAATACATACGCTACTTAGCAAAAGCCGCATCGAGGCCGCGGCGATCCGAGCAATCGGAAGCCACGGGCAGACGATACGGCATGAGCCGAAACGCGGGTTTACTGTTCAAATTGGTCATGCTCCGCTGCTTGCTGAGCTGACCAACATCAGCGTCGTAACCGATTTCCGTCGGCGCGACGTAGCCGCCGGCGGACAAGGTGCGCCGTTAGTCCCGGCGTTTCATGAAGCGGTGTTTGGCGACGCCGCTCGAATCAGAGCCATTCTGAACATTGGCGGATTCAGCAATTTGAGCCTCATCCACCCGGCTAGGACAATACGCGGCTTCGATTGCGGGCCGGGCAATGTACTTCTAGACGCCTGGGTTCAGCGCCACAAGAATCAATCGTTCGACCGAAACGGCGACTGGGCGTCGAGCGGACTAGTGGACGAAGGGCTTCTTGCGCAGTTGCTGAGCGACAGCTTCTTCGCTGTTCAAGGGCCGAAGAGCACCGGGCGCGAACTTTTCAACCTGCCATGGCTAGAAGCTCATCTAGCCTCTCGCTCAGCTACCTCACCTGTCGATGTACAAGCCACCCTACTGGAACTTACCGCTCGGAGCATTTCTGATTCCGTAAGGGCAGCCCAGCCGGATACCGAAGACGTGCTGGTCTGCGGTGGCGGCGCACATAACACCGCATTGATGCAAAGGCTTCAAGCGTTACTGCCTGAAAGCCAGGTGATGAGTACCTCTCAATGCGGTATAGAGCCGGACTGGATCGAAGCCATGGCCTTCGGCTGGCTGGCGCATTGCTGTATCGAAGGCATAGCCGCCAACCGACCGAGTGTAACGGGCGCCACTGGGCCGCGAATACTTGGCGCGATCTACCCTGCCTGACACTCGCCATACCCGCTCGCTTCGCGTAATGCACTCACAAAAACACCGCGCTGGGCACGGTGTTAGGTTGCAGCGGCCCGACACTAGATCGAAAAGGATTGACCGCAACCGCAGGTCGTTGTGGCGTTGGGATTCTTGATGACGAAGCGGGAACCTTCCAGCCCCTCTTGGTAATCCACTTCGGCTCCAGCCAGATACTGGTAGCTCATCGGATCGACAACGAGACTCACGCCCTCGCGCTCGATGATGGTGTCATCGTCAGCCATATCTTCGTCGAACGTGAAACCGTACTGAAAACCAGAGCAACCACCGCCCGTGACGAAGACTCGCAGTTTCAGTCGCGGGTTACCTTCTTCGTCGACGAGACTCTTCACCTTGCTCGCAGCACCCTGACTAAACTGAATCGCGGTGGGCGTGAAGGATTCGACACTCATTTGGTTCTCCTGGCGCGGGAGCGCACATTACTGCGTGGACGCTGCATTATCGGCTTCTCCTACAAAATTGGTCAACTATTCATCAGTTACTGACCACACCGGACGATGCCACTCCCGAGGACGACCCGCCCTACGATTACGGCAACAATGCAGCGTTGCCGAGGCCGAGACGCTCGTCCAAGCCGAACATGATGTTCATGTTCTGTAGCGCCTGACCGGACGCGCCCTTGACGAGGTTGTCGATGACCGACAGCACGACCACCAAATCCCCCCCTTGCGGCCGGTGAACGGCGATCCGGCACATGTTAGCCCCGCGCACGCTGCGCGTTTCTGGATGACTTCCGGCCGGCATCACGTCGACGAACGGCTCGTTGGTGTAACGCTGCTCATACAAGGCCTGCAGATCTACCGAGGTGTCGGACACAGTGGCGTACAACGTGGCATGAATGCCCCGGATCATCGGTGTCAAGTGCGGTACGAACGTCAGTCCGATATCCCCTCCTGCTGCACGACGGAGCCCTTGGGTGATTTCAGGCAGATGGCGATGACCTTTAACCGCATAGGCCATCATGCTTTCCCCCGCTTCAGTGAACAAGGAGCCGATTTTCGCGGCACGGCCAGCCCCACTGACACCGGATTTGCAATCGGCAATCAGCCGGGAATTATCCGCCAGGCCGTGTTCCAGCAGTGGCAGGTAACCGAGCTGCGTAGCGGTCGGGTAACACCCCGGAACAGCAATCAGGCGGGCGCCCTTGATCTGCTGGCGATTGACTTCTGGAAGGCCATAAACCGCTTCTGGCAGAAGGGCTGGCGCGCCATGCGGCTGCCCATACCATTTGGCCCACTCATCCGCATCTTGCAAACGGAAGTCAGCAGACAAGTCGATAACCCGTGTACCTGTGTTCAGCAGCTCTGCGGCCAGAGAATGAGCAACACCATGTGGCGTGGCGAAGAACACCACATCACAGGCGCCTAGCGTCTCGGTATTCGGCACACTGAAGGCGAGCTCGTCGTAATGGCCACGCAGGTTCGGGTACAAGTCCGTCACCTTCATGCCATTCTCGGAGCGGGAGGTAATCACGACCACGTCGGCCTGCGGGTGCTGCGCAAGCAGGCGCAGCAGTTCAACCCCGGTGTAGCCTGTGCCGCCAACAATTCCGACTTTGATCATGAGCTGCCTCGCGCAGTGAAACAGTAAAGAATGGGATGATAAAGGTGCCTGCGCCCTGGGCCAACCACTTGGATGACGCGTGGACGTTCAGCCACTACTATCCGGCCATTTTCAAACAAGGAATTTTCGATGCTTTATCTCTGGCTGAAAGCCCTCCACATCGTTGCAATCGTTTGCTGGTTCGCGGGGCTGTTTTATTTACCGAGGCTGTTTGTCTATCACGCCATGAGCGAGGACGCCGTCAGTCGAGAGCGTTTCGAGATCATGGAGCGCAAGCTGTATCGGGGCATCATGGTTCCCTCGATGATCGCCACGCTACTGTTCGGGATCGGCATGATCGCGCTGAACCCTGCGCTATTCAGTAGCGGCGGCTGGCTGCATGCCAAGCTGGCGTTGGTCGTCATTCTGATTGGCTATCACCACGTATGCGGCGCACAGCTGAAGCGCTTCGCTCGCAATGAAAATAGACACGGGCATGTGTTCTACCGTTGGTTCAATGAGTTTCCTGTGCTACTGCTTTTAGCCATTGTCATCTTGGTGGTCGTTAAACCGTTCTGAATCGACTAAGGAAATCCGGCATGTCACTTCCCTCTCTGCTAGAAGAACGTCTTCGCCTGCCTCTGGTTGCCGCTCCAATGTTTCTTGTATCCAACCCGGCCCTGGTAGCCGCCTGCTGCCGTAACGGGGTGGTTGGGAGCTTTCCTGCGCTCAATCAGCGGGAAAGCAGTGGTTTCAGAGAATGGTTACAGGAAATCGATCAGCTTCTTTACGGCGTAGATAAGCCTGCGCCCTATGCCGTGAACCTGATCGTTCACCA
The DNA here is from genome assembly GCF_019880365.1 of Pseudomonas sp. DNDY-54. Lineage (NCBI taxonomy): Bacteria > Pseudomonadati > Pseudomonadota > Gammaproteobacteria > Pseudomonadales > Pseudomonadaceae > Pseudomonas > Pseudomonas sp. DNDY-54. Next base: position 569,612 of record NZ_CP082271.1, on the reverse strand, counting down.
CAGCAACCCCCGGCTGCAGGCTGATCTTTCCATCTGCGTGGAACAGCGAGTCCCAATCGTCATCACCAGTCTCGGCGCGGTGAAGGAGGTGGTCGATGCGGTCCATAGCTACGGCGGTCTGGTCTTCCATGACGTCACTACACGACGCCATGCGGAGAAGGCAGCCGAAGCCGGAGTCGATGGCCTTATTGCTGTCGCGGCCGGTGCCGGCGGGCATGCAGGCACCTGGAGCCCGTTCGCGCTGATTGCCGAGATCCGCCAATTCTTCGAGAAGACATTGCTTCTGTCAGGCTGCCTCAACCATGGCCATGAAATACTCGCGGCGCAGTTGCTGGGCGCCGACCTCGGCTATATGGGGACCCGCTTCATTGCGACCCGTGAAAGCCAGGCTTCGAATGAGTACAAGCAGATGCTAATGGAGGCGCATGCCGCGGACATTGTCCATACGGCCGCCGTTTCAGGCGTACCGGCAAGCTTCCTCCGTCAAAGCCTGCAGCAGGCCGGTTTCGACGAGGAGCGCCTGAAAAGCAAGGGTGAAATGAATTACGGAGAAAAACTAAAGCCGGTCAGCGATGAGGCAAAGGCTTGGAAGACAGTCTGGTCTGCTGGGCAAGGCGTTGGGGAGATACGTGATTTGCCAAGCACAGAAGCACTGATTGCCCGGTTGGATGCTGAATATCGTGCCGCCCAGCGCAACGCCATGCAGCTCTCGCAACGCTGGTTGCCGCAACGGTGATGGACATCCCATTGGCATATCGCTCGATGTCCCCTTGAGACAGCTGTCTCGGCGTCCGATTAGTTGCTCTGCAAAAGCTGGCGCGGCACCACGTCCGCATCAGGCCAATACGGTGCGCTCTGAAGCCCAACCTCGTAACTTTTCCAGTTGCTCCGCCATTAGCACGGAAAGCGGCGAGGTCCCCCGGATGCACTCCAACAGCATGTTTTGATCTGCTTCGCGTGATTGCGCCTGTCCAGCGTATACGGCAGCCACGACAACCTGCTCTATCTCTGCCCCGGAGAAGCCATCACATGCACGCGCCAATGCAGACAAATCGAAGTTTCCGAGTTCCAGATCGCGACGCTGCAAATGAACACGGAAAATCTCGGCGCGGACCGCCTCGTCAGGCAGGTCAACGAAAAACAGCTCGTCGAAGCGTCCCTTGCGCAAAAGCTCCGGCGGGAGGCGGTCCACCGCATTGGCAGTTGCGACCATAAATACCGGTGCATCGCGCTCAGCCATCCAGGTGAGTAACGTCCCCAAAACCCTCTGGCTGACCCCGCCATCCATCTCGCCCGTCGCTAGTCCCTTTTCCAGCTCGTCCATCCAGAGCACGCAAGGCGCCATACTCTCGGCAAGCTTCAGCGCTTCGCGCAGATTTCGCTCGGTCTCGCCGAAAAACTTGTTGTACAGACAAGCAAAATCCAAGCGCAGCAATGGCAAGCCCCAGAGGCCCGCTACAGCCTTAGCTGCCATGCTCTTACCGCCGCCCTGCACACCGACGAGCATGACACCTCGGGGCATATCACCACTCTGCGGCGCGAGAAAGGCTGCTTGCCTTTCACCCAGCCAGCGCTTGAAGTTCGGCAGCCCGCCCACATCCGCGAAACGCGCGGTTTCGTGCTCATAGCCCAGCACCCCCTCCATATCCAGCAGCTCGAATTTCTTGCGGTTGAGCGCGGGAAGATCGTCTTGCGTGATTGCGCCGTCATCGCATATCAGGCTCTGCGCCAGGGTGCGCGCCTCGGCATGACTGAGGCCGCGCAGGTTTTTAACTACCTGCTGCAAGGTGCGATTGTCGGTACGCACCCGGGCGCCACGATTTCGCTCGCTCCAGTGCGTCGCCTCTTCGCGAACGATGCTCAACAGCTCTTCCTCACTGGGTAACGCCAGGCAAAACCGCGCAGCATAGCGCTGAACTTCAGCTGGTAATTTGACCGCGTGAGATACCAGAACCAGCGTGGAGGCCGACGGGCCCTGGGCCATGGCAATTTCCTTCAGCAAGCGCACCAGGCGGGGCTCGTCAAGAAATGGATGCAAGTCACAGAAGACATAGAGACTGCCAAGCGGATCGTATTTAACCCGTTTTAACGCGACCTCCGGCTGGCAGCTTTCACCGGCATCCAGCGACTCACCGCCAAACGTCAAATGCCTGAGTCCCTCCGTCACGGACCAGAGGTGAAGCGTTAAACCGCGGCTGACAGCCAGGCCGGATAAGGTTTCCAACACACGCCGCTCATCCCAGGATTCAATCACCACCAATCGAAGCCTTGATTCGAGCACCAACATCAAGTCATGGACATCGTTCTTCACTTGCCACCTCCCTGTACAGGCTGACCAGGCCCAAAAGGGCCTGTTACACTGCCTGATCGTTGCCATCGCTGGAGACACGCCATGGATTGTCTATTTTGCAAGATCGTGGCCGGGGAAATCCCCGCGCAAAAGGTATTTGAAGACGATGAGGTCATCGCTTTCAACGACATTGCGCCACAGGCGCCGGTGCATTTCTTGGTCATTCCGAAGAAGCATATAGCGACACTCCACGACTTGAGCGAAGAGGACGACAAACGACTCGCTGGGCATATTCTCTTCACTGCCCAGCGCCTCGCCGAACAGCAGGGTTGCCAGCAGGGCTTTCGCGTCGTGATGAACTGCAACGACCTGGGTGGCCAGACGGTCTACCACATTCACATGCATGTGCTTGGACAACGCCAGATGCACTGGCCCCCGGGTTGACCGACACATCCGCCCGAACCTAGCTCAACTTATGGCTGCTCCGACCCCTGGAGGCGACATGCCCAATACCCGCGAATACTCCCCCGCTGACCGCCTGCTAATGCAAGCGGATGCCGCGCTAAGAACTCTGTTGCCATTCAGCGGCCAGCCCCAGCGTCCGACGCCAGCGGTATTGAAGAACGAGACCGAACTGAGCGACAGCGAAGCACGTCACGTGGCTGGCTTGATGCGCATCAATCATACCGGCGAAGTTTGCGCGCAGGCGCTTTATCAAGGACAGGCGTTAACGGCGCGGTTGCCTCGGGTTCGCGAGGCAATGGAGCGAGCTGCTGACGAGGAGATCGACCATCTGGCCTGGTGTGAACAGCGTATCCATCAGCTGGGCAGCCATACCAGCGTACTCAATCCCCTTTTCTATGGACTGTCGTTCGGCATCGGCGCGTCTGCAGGGTTGATCAGTGACCGCATTAGTTTGGGCTTCGTTGCGGCTACCGAAGATCAAGTCTGCAAGCATCTGGACGAGCATCTCGAGCAGATCCCACCTAACGATGAGAAATCTCGCGCCATTCTTGAACAGATGCGTACGGATGAAGCGCAGCACTCGACTGCAGCCCTTGAGGCAGGGGGCTTACGTTTTCCGGCCCCGATCAAGTTCGGTATGAGCCTGATGGCGAAGGTAATGACCAAAACCACCTACCGAATTTAACGTCGCCGAAAAGAAAAGGCGCCATTGGCGCCCTTTCTTATGCTTTACGCTTCAGCCTGGCATATTACGGGCATAGAAGATTTCCAACATCTCGTGACGCAGCCGATCTTCTACCTGGTCACGCTGCTCCGGCGAGAGATTGATGGTGGCATCGCCGAAGAGATAATTCTCCAGCTCAAACTCTTTCAGCAGCATCTTGGTGTGGAACAGGTTCTCCTGATAAACATTCACATCGGTCATCTGATAGGCCGAACGCGTGTCGTCAGATAGATAGTTCTGAATCGAATTGATCTCGTGGTCAATGAAGTGCTTCTTGCCTTCCACGTCGCGCGTGAAACCGCGAACTCGGTAATCGACAGTGACGATATCCGAATCGAACTGATGGATCAGGTAGTTCAGCGCCTTGAGCGGAGAGATCACCCCGCAGGTTGAAACATCAATATCAACGCGGAACGTCGCGATGCCTTCGACAGGGTGAATCTCCGGGTAGGTGTGGACCGTTATGTGACTTTTATCCAGGTGCGCCAAGATTGTATCGGGCAGCGGGCCGGGCGATTCTTCTATCTGGCTGTCAGTTGGCGTGACCGGCTGCTCGGATATGAGGATGGTTACACTGGCGCCCTGCGGTTCGTAATCCTGCCGCGCGATATTGAGGATGTTCGCGCCAATGATGTCCACAACATCAGTCAGAATCTGCGTGAGGCGCTCCGCGTCATACTGCTCATCGATGTATTGCACGTACGCCTGCTGATCCTCTTGGGTTTCGGCGTAGCAGATGTCGTAGATATTGAAGCTCAAGGACTTCGTCAGGTTGTTGAACCCGTGGAGCTTGAGTTTGCTTTTCACCATTGGAGACTCTCTTAGATGCGGCTTACCGCGTGATTGAGCATGCCCGTCAGATACCTCTGTATCTGCGTAGGACCGTATACACCTCTTCGCAATTGCGACTGTGCTGTACTAACGAAACGCCCCGTTGAAAAACGGGGCGCGCATTATGCAGATTGATGAGGCGCGGTTCCAGTCTCACTGGCCGGATTGGCCTGGTGCAGGAGTGGCTTACGCCTATACGCACCGAGTGCGCGCCCCGAACCGTCAGCCCAACTCCACAATCTCATAGTCATGGGTGATTTCGACGCCCGCGCGTCCGAGCATGATGGAGGCGGAGCAGTACTTTTCGGCTGAAAGCTCAACGGCCCGCTTGACCTGGGCTTCTTTCAAACCGCGCCCCTTGACCACGAAGCGCAAATGGATCTTGGTAAATACTTTCGGATCTTCATTAGCGCGCTCAGCCTCAAGGAAGGCTTCACAGCTTTCCACGGCCTGGCGGGACTTCTTAAGAATGCTCACCACATCGAAGTTACTGCAACCACCGAGCCCCAGCAGTAGCATTTCCATCGGACGAACCCCAAGGTTGCGCCCGCCGCTTTCCGGCGGTCCATCCATGACGACGACGTGACCGCTGCCCGACTCGCCAAGAAACATTGCCTCGCCGGCCCATTGAATGCGCGCTTTCATCGATAGACTCCGGTAAAAAAGGAGCAAAGCTTAGCACGCCGCTTGGCAAGAGCCGGATAGAGCAATCCGACGAAATGATTGCCCTAAAGTTGATATTCGTGTCGCAGTCCAGTTGTCGATCCGGACCGGTCTGTTAAGCTCCCCAGGCCTGATAACTGAACTCAGTCATAAATAATAAGAACTGCCTCTATTGGACACATCTTCCGGGACTAAAGCATGGTCGCTATTACACTCACGCCCAAGATTAAGAACATCGATAAACTACTCGCGCATTGCCATCGCCGACGCTATACAGCAAAGAGCACGATCATCTATGCAGGTGACCGGTGCGAGACGCTTTTCTTCATTGTCAAAGGTTCAGTCACCATCCTGATCGAGGATGACGATGGTCGCGAGATGATCATCGCCTACCTGAACTCCGGAGACTTCTTCGGTGAGATGGGGTTATTCGAGAAGGAAGGTTCCGAGAAAGAACGTAGCGCCTGGGTTCGCGCCAAAACTGAATGCGAAGTCGCAGAGCTGAGCTATGCAAAGTTTCGTGAATTGACCCAGCAAGACCCCGACATTCTATATGCGCTCGGAAGCCAAATGGCCGAACGCCTGCGCAACACAACGCGCAAGGTTGGTGACCTGGCATTCCTCGATGTGACAGGGCGCGTCGCCCGTACGCTGCTCGATCTTTGCAAGCAGCCCGACGCGATGACTCACCCCGACGGCATGCAAATCAAGATTACACGCCAAGAAATTGGACGCATCGTCGGCTGTTCACGAGAGATGGTCGGACGGGTTCTGAAGAGCCTGGAAGCTCAGGGCCTTGTTCATGTAAAAGGCAAGACAATGGTGGTATTCGGCACGCGCTGAATATGCCATTGAGCGCCATGAAGAAAGCCGGCATCTGCCGGCTTTTTCATTAACCACTGTCAGCCTGGGTCGCTGACACGCCGCTGAACCGCGCGCCCAGGAAAGAACAAGCGCTGCAATTCCACACCGGGTTGTTCAGCGCGCATGAACGCTTCACCAACCAGAAACGCGTACACCTCGTTTATTTCCATCAGCTCGACATCGGCGCGATGGAGAATGCCGCTCTCGGTTACGACTAAACGATCTCGCGGAATGCGCGGCAGCAGATCCAGTGTTGTTTCCAGGCTCAGCTCGAACGTATGCAGGTTACGGTTGTTGATGCCGACCAGCGGCGTTTCGAGACGTAAGGCGCGCTCCAGTTCCGCACCGTCATGCACCTCGACTAACACGTCTAGCCCCTGCTCCTTCGCGACGCTGGCCAGCTCGGCCATTTGCGCGTCCTCCAGCGCGGCGACAATCAACAGAATGCAATCGGCGCCCAAAGCCCTCGCCTCGATCACCTGGTACGGGTCGATCATGAAATCCTTGCGGATCACTGGCAACTTGCAGGCAGCTCGGGCTTGCTTAAGGTATTCATCCCCGCCCTGGAAGAAATCAATGTCAGTCAGCACCGACAGACAGGTGGCGCCCCCTGCCTCGTAACTCTTGGCGATGTCAGCCGGCACGAAGTCTTCGCGCAGTACGCCTTTGCTAGGTGATGCTTTCTTTATCTCTGCGATGACCGCCGGCTGCTTTCTTCGCGCTTGCTCTTGCATGCTCCGAGCAAAACCGCGGACAGGATCCGCCGCCGCCGCTTTCGCCTCAAGCTCTGCTAATCCGACACGCCCCTGACGCTCGATCACTTCTTCGCGTTTGCGCGCGATGATCTTTTCCAGAACCGTCGGCACACTCATTGAGCAGTCTCCTGCTTGAACACTACTGTGAAGGACACCAGCTCCTCGAACTTGTCGCGCGCCAAACCTGTATGCAACGCATCGTGGGCGATCTCGACGCCCTGCTTGAGGCTACTGGCCACGTCGGCCGCGTACAACGCCGCCCCAGCATTGAGCACAATCATGTCTGCGGCTTTCTGGCCATTTTCGGTCTTGCGACGCCCGAGCGCATCACGAATCAAGGTCAGCGAACCCTGCGCGTCCTCCACATTGAGGCCAATCAGGCTCTGGCTCTTGATGCCGAAATCTTCGGGCTGAACGCGGTACTCGCTGATCTCCCCTTTGTTCAACTCAGCGACATAGGTCGGTGCCGCCAGGCTGATTTCGTCGAGGCCGTCCTGAGCGTGTACCACCAACACATGCTGGCTGCCGAGGCGTGATAGCACCTCGGCCATGGGGCGGCATAGCTCCTTGCTGAACACGCCGAGCACCTGATGCTTGACCCCCGCCGGGTTCGACATGGGCCCCAGAATATTGAACAAGGTACGCAGCCCCAGCTCGCGGCGAGGGCCGGCGGCATACTTCATGGCGCCGTGATGCGCCGGCGCGAACATGAAGCCTACGCCAACCGCATCCACGCTACGTGCGACCTGCGCCGGGGTGAGATCGAGATTGACGCCGGCCGCCTCGAGAAGATCGGCACTGCCGCTTTTGCCCGACACCGCCCGGTTGCCGTGCTTGGCGACCTTGCCGCCCGCAGCGGCAACCACAAAGGCTGCGGCGGTCGAGACGTTGAAGATATTCATGCCATCGCCACCGGTGCCGCAGGTATCGACCAAGCGATACGTATCGAAATGCACCGGCTCGGCGAGCTCTCGCATGACCTGCACCGCACCGACGATCTCGTCGATGGTTTCGCTCTTCATGCGCATGCCCATGAGGAACGCGCCGACCTGAGCATCAGTGCACTGTCCTGTCATGATCTGCCGCATCACCGCCTTCATCTCATCGGTGCTCAGATCCAGCTGGCCGACGATACGGTTGAGGGCTTCCTTGATATCCATCAGCGCACGCCTCCGGTCTGCTTCAAAAAGTTGGCGAACAGTTCGTGACCCTGCTCGGTGAGGATAGACTCGGGGTGGAACTGGACACCCTCAATATTCAGCGTCTTATGCCGTAGCCCCATGATTTCGTCGACACTGCCGTCCTCAAGCCGGGTCCACGCCGTGACTTCGAGACAATCTGGAAGCGTTTCGCGCTTGACCACCAATGAGTGATAACGGGTCACCGTGAGCGGATTATTAAGCCCGGCGAATACCCCGTTGTTCTCGTGTATGACCGGGCTGGTCTTGCCGTGCATGACCTGACGCGCACGCACCACGTCACCGCCAAAGGCCTGACCGATGCTCTGGTGGCCCAGGCAGACGCCGAGAATTGGCAGCTTGCCAGCGAAATGACGAATCAGCTCCAGCGAGACGCCTGCTTCGTTGGGCGTGCATGGGCCGGGCGAGACGACGATGCGTTCGGGATTGAGGGCTTCGATTTCAGCCACGCTCAGCTCATCGTTACGCACCACGTTAACCTCCGCCCCCAGCTCACCGAGATACTGCACGACGTTGTAGGTGAAGGAGTCGTAGTTATCGAGCATCAACAGCATGATCAGTTCTCCTGCAGGTCGCGTTCGGCCAGAGCGACCGCGCGGAACATGGCGCGGCGTTTGTTGAGTGTTTCTTCCCACTCCAGCGCCGGCTGCGAATCGGCGACGATGCCGGCGCCCGCCTGCACGTGCAGTTCGCCGTCCTTGATGACCGCGGTGCGGATCGCGATAGCCGTGTCCATGTTGCCGTTCCAGGCCAGATAGCCGACTGCGCCGCCATAGACGCCGCGCTTCACCGGCTCCAACTCGTCGATAATTTCCATGGCGCGGATCTTCGGCGCGCCGGACAGCGTGCCCGCGGGAAGGATCGCGCGCAGGGCATCCATCGCCGTCAGCGGTGCCTTGAGCTGGCCGGTGACGTTGGAGACGATATGCATGACGTTGGAGTAACGCTCGATGACCATCTTTTCCGTCAGCCGTACCGAGCCGTTTTCGGCGACACGGCCCACATCATTGCGACCCAGGTCGATCAACATCAGGTGTTCGGCCAGCTCCTTGGCGTCGCTGAGCAGGTCCTGCTCCAACGCCAGATCGGCCTCCTCGTTGGCCCCGCGTGGACGGGTCCCGGCAATCGGCCGAACCGTGACCAGGCCTTCCTCGACGCGCACCAATACTTCCGGCGACGAGCCCACCACGTGGAAATCGCCGAAATTGAAGAAGTACATATAAGGCGTCGGGTTGAAGCAGCGCAGCGCGCGGTACAGATCGATCGGCGCGGCCTTGAAGGGAATCGACATGCGCTGGGAAATCACTACCTGCATGCAGTCGCCAGCGAGAATGTAATCCTTGATGCGGTTGACGGCCTGCTCGTAGTCCTCGCGGCTGAAGCTGGAGCGGAACGTCGGCTCGGTACCGCCGCCCTTTTCGAAATCCAACCCGAGGCGTGGGGTGATCGGCTGACGTAGCCGTTCGCGAAGCGCTTGCAGCTTCGCGTGCCCCGCCTCGTAGGCGTCTGGTTGCGCCGGATCGACCAGCACGATGCAGTGCAGTTTGCCGGCGAGGTTGTCGAACACCACCACGGCGTCGGAGACCATCAGCAGGATGTCCGGTGTACCCAGCGGATCGGGGCTGGGACAGGTTGCAAGCTTGCGCTCGACATAGCGCACGCTGTCGTAACCAAAGTATCCCACCAGCCCACCGTTGAAACGCGGCAGTCCTTCCACTGGCGCCACACGATAGCGCTGCTGGAAGGCTTCGACGAACGCCAGGGGATCATCGACTTCGGTTTGTTCAATCTCGACATCATCGGTCGTCACGCTGACACAGTGATCACGCACCCGCAGCACGGTGCGGCACGGCAGACCAATAATGGAATAGCGGCCCCACTTCTCGCCGCCCTGCACGGACTCGAGCAGGTAGGAATTGGGCGCGTCGGCGAGTTTGAGATAAAGCGTCAACGGCGTATCGAAATCGGCGAGCGTTTCGAACGACAGAGGGATGCGGTTGTGGCCTTCGGCGGCCAAACGCAGGAATTCTTCGCGGGTCATGTCAGCCTCGTGGTCGGAGGGAGCTACTTGGGTCGAATGCAAACGTACCGGCCGAGCCGGCAGGAAATGTCAGGCGCGCCAGCGCCAACGGGCCAGGGCCTTGATGACATTCATCCATTGTTTGCGGGTGACCACCACGATCTGATCTCGTCTGCGGGGTTCAGGGGACAGAGGCCACACTAGCGCAGCCCCGAAACCGAAGCAACCAGCTCGCGCAGGTCGTCGAGTACCAACGCAGGCTCCTCATTAGCGATGGGCTCGCCGTGGTTGTAGCCATAACTGAGGGCGACACAGGGAACGGCCGCCGCTTTCGCCGCGCGCACATCGTTACGCGAGTCACCGACGAACAGCGAATCGCCGGGTTCCACCCCGGCCTGATCCATAACCCACAGCAGCGCCGCCGGGTCGGGCTTCTGCTGAGGCAACGTGTCCCCACCGACCAACCATTGGAAATAACCCGCCAGTCCCTTCTCTTCCAGCAAAGGTTCGATGAACTGGGCCGGCTTGTTGGTGATGATCGCAAGCTTCACGTCACGCTCGCGCAGCCAGTCCAGGCTCTCGCGAACGCCGGGGTAGACCGTGGTCAGTTCGTGTCCGCCGGAATAGGCCTGCATGAACAGCGCCAGCGCCTCGTCGGCCAGCTCCTCGGCTACACCCTCGTGCTGCAGCTGACCGGCCAGCGCGCGACGCACCAGCACCCGCGAGCCGTTGCCCACCCAGTCACGCACCCGATCAATGCCGGCGGGCTCACGCCCCAGCAACATCAGCATCTTGTCGACCGCGGCGGCCAGGTCCGGCACCGAATCCATCAGGGTGCCGTCCAGGTCGAACATCACCAACCGCGGCAGCTGGCCGTCGAACAGTTGCTCGAGACGGGTCATGGGCGTGCCAGCGCCAGCTCGGCGCGCATCTGGTCGATCACGACCTTGTAGTCCGGCTGGTTGAAGATGGCCGAGCCGGCGACGAAGGTATCGGCACCGGCTGCGGCGATCTCGCGGATGTTCTTCGGATTGACGCCACCATCGATTTCCAGCCGGATCTCGCGGCCGCTGGCATCGATCAGCGCACGGGCTTCGCGCAGCTTGTCCAGCGTATTGGGGATGAATTTCTGCCCGCCGAAGCCGGGGTTGACGCTCATCAGCAGGACCATGTCGATCTTGTCCATGACGTACTTGAGCACGTCCAGCGGCGTCGCCGGATTGAACACCAGGCCAGCCTTGGCACCGCCGTCCTTGATCAACTGCAGCGAGCGGTCGATGTGATCCGAAGCTTCCGGGTGAAAGGTGATGTAGCTGGCGCCCGCTTCGAGGAAGTCACCAATCATGCGATCCACCGGCTTGACCATCAGATGCACATCGATAGGTGCGGTGACGCCGTGCTTGCGCAGCGCCGAGCAGACCATCGGGCCGATCGTCAGGTTGGGAACGTAGTGGTTGTCCATTACATCGAAGTGAACGATGTTCGCGCCCGCGGCGAGCACGTTGTCCACTTCCTCGCCCAGGCGGGCGAAATTGGCGGAGAGAATGGAGGGGGCGATGGCGAACGGCTGCATGACGACCTCGGGTAGCACGGCGGAATGCCGCGCATTGTACCCGAGGGTCAGGGTGGCGGCGCGTTCGACATCCGCTGGGATGTCGGCGTGCCGCTCGGGTCAGGTCAGCTCGTCGAAGCACTCAGCAATGATCGCCAGGCCACGTTCGAGCAGCTCGTCCTCGGCAGTCAGCGGCACCAGCACACGTAGCACGTTGTAGTAGGTGCCGCAGGACAGCAGGATCAGGCCCTTGTCCCGTGCCTTGGCGACAATCTGCGAGGTCAGCGCCGCGGCCGGTCGCGCATGGTCGCCGTCCTCGAACAGCTCGATGGCGATCATCGCGCCCAGTCCGCGGACCTCGCCGATTTCCTTGTGCCGTGCCTGAATCGACTCAAGGCCCGCCGTTAGCTTCCCGGCCACGGTCTTGCAGCGGTCGAGCAATTTTTCTTCGTCAAAAACTTCCATCACCGCAAGCGCCGCCGCACAGGACAACGGGTTGCCGGCGTAGGTGCCGCCCAGCCCGCCAGGCGCGATGGCGTCCATGATCTCAGCCTTGCCGCAGACGCCGGCAATCGGAAAGCCGCCGCCGACCGACTTGGCGAAGGTGGTCAGATCAGCGACCACGCCCATCTGCTCCATGGCGAAGAACGTCCCGGTTCGTCCAGCGCCGGTCTGCACTTCATCGGCGATCAGCAGGATGCCGTGCTCGTCGCACAGCGCGCGCAGGCGGACCATGAACTCTTTGGGTGCGACGTTGAAGCCGCCCTCGCCCTGCACCGGCTCAATGATGATCGCGGCGATATCGCGCGGCTCGGCGTCGTTCTTGAAAATGCGTTCGATACTGGCGATCGACTCATCAACGCTGACGCCATGGATTGCGCAGGGATACTGCGCGCGGAAGATGCCGCCCGGCATCAGCCCCATTCCAGCGGAGTACGGCGCAACCTTGCCAGTCAGCCCCAGGGTCATCATGGTGCGGCCGTGATAAGCGCCAGTGAAGGCGATCACTCCGGCGCGGCCGGTGGCGGCGCGGGCAATCTTCACCGCGTTCTCCACTGCCTCGGAGCCGGTGGTGACCAGCAACGTCTTCTTGGCGAAATCACCCGGCACCCGTGCGTTGATCTTCTCGCACAGCTCGACGTACGGCTCGTAGGCGAGTACCTGGAAGCAGGTGTGGGTCAGCTTGTGCAGCTGCGCTTCCACCGCCTTGATGATCTTAGGGTGCAGGTGGCCAGTATTCAGCACAGCAATGCCGCCGGCAAAATCGATGAATTCACGGCCCTCGACGTCGACCACGCTGCTGTTCTTCGCATGATCGGCAAAGATTGGATGAATCTGGCCGACGCCACGGGGAACGGCGTCGACACGGCGTTGCATCATGGATTCGTTGGTCTTGCTCATAAGCTCCTCAGTAGCCGCTCATCGTCGGCACGGGTCGGGAAAGACGCCAGGAAGCGAGCACAGCAGCATACGATGATCGACTGCCGGGCCATGCGGCGTTCGGATAACAGTAGAGCGATGTTCGTTATTTTGCACGGCGAATGTTTTAACAGCATCGCTCGTATATTGTCGCGTGCTCGCTGTCCTGCTGCGCGGAGCCGCCTTCGTAAGGCGCCCAGCATCGGTACAACTTGGCGCTCTTCGCGGTAGCCTTCGACACGAAGGCCTCACACATTTGTCCATCATGCCGAAAACGGGTAAGGCGTACGCGATAAGCGGCGCAGTCCCACCCGTGCGGTAGATAACCCGGAGCCCTTGATGCCTCGCATGTGTAACTCGATCAGGTGGTCCGCCCTGTTGTGGCTGATCGTTGCCGCTGTCGTCAGTCATGCCGACGATGCCAGCGAGATAGCTCAAACCGGTGCTGACCGCACTTCAGCGCCTGCCGCTGCCGAGCGCCCACCGCTGCAGTCGCGCAGCGATGCCATGGCTGAAAGCCTGGTGCGCCAGCTGTCCGCCAGTGAGTTCATCAGCCTGACGGCCGGCGAAACAGACTTTACTGCGCTCTGGAAACCGGCCAATGTCGGCAAGCCAAAAGGTGTGGTGATTCTGCTTCCCAGTGAGGGTGAAAGTGCCGATTGGCCACGCAGCATCGGACCGTTACGTCGAGGCCTGCCTGATCATGGCTGGCATACCCTTAGCCTGAGTTTGCCTCATTCGCCTGGCTTTCTGCTGCCTGCAGCGACAGACCTGGTGGACGACGAAGAGGACACGCCTGCCCTGGCCGTAAAACCCGAAGCGATGACCGAACAGCAGATGGACGACGCAGCGCCCAATGAGGCCGGCTACCTGCCCGAGGAAGCCGCAGCAGCCCCCGTTGAACCTGCCGACAATACCGAGACGGGCGCACCGCTCGAGTCGAATGCACCGGTCGTTGATCAGGCTGAACAGATCCTTGAACGTATCGAATCAGCACTGGCGTTCGCTCGTAGCAAACAGCCGTCGACCATCATTCTCCTTGGCCAAGGCACCGGCGGTTATTGGGCAGCGCGCTATCTTCAGCAACGGGCTCCTGGCGATGTCAGGCATCTGGGGGTGATTCGACCACGCCAGCCGGAAGGACAAGATGAATCGTTAGAACAGCTGATACCCACCCTCAGGTTAGCGACGGGTGATTTCTACTATAGGGAAGAACATGGCGAGCCTTCGGCGGCACGGGCGCGCTTGAACGCAAGTCGCCGAATCGAGCACCCGGCCTACCGCCAGGTGGGGTTGCCAGCGCTCACAGGTGACCGCACGGCCGATCAAGAACAGCTAGTGCGCCGGGTACGCGGCTGGCTGGACAAGCAGAGGTAGCCAGCGCCCGCCCCAGCTGCGACTTAGGGCTCAGCGAAAGCCTCGGCGCTCGCGGATCAAGACATAAGCACTGTGCAGCTCGCGGGTCCGCTCGGTCGCATCACGAACCTGCTGGACCGTTGCACCCGCGCCGGCCTGTTTGTCCGGATGATGCTTACTGAGCAACCGTCGATATGCGCGTTTGATCACCTGGGGCTCGCTGTCGGCACGCACGCCAAGCAACCGCAGCGCCTGCTCATAGGCACCAGCCGGATTGCTCGGCGCCCCTTGACTTCGCCCGCCGCTGACATCCAGCGCCGCAATGGCCGCCGAGCCCCACCCCATCCACTTGCCCCAGAGCATGATCAGCTCATGCTGGCGCGCATCAATCGCGCCCTGAGCGCGCGCCATCCTCCAGCAAGCCTGAAGCACGGACTTGGTGTCTTCATGCCTGCCTTTCAATCGGTGTAGCGGGTCGCGCAAACCATCGCCGCTGGACTTGCCGCGATAAAAGGCGTCGATGGCGGCACGCTGAGCGGTTGCAGTCAGGCGCAGCCGCTGCATCTCTCGACGGGCAGCCTGGATGTGCGCCTCGCTGATTCGTCCGCTGCTTTTCGCAAGGCGTCCGAGCAGAAAAAAAAGCAACTCGTCGCCCTGCATCACGGCCTTGCCGCCGCCCATGCGCTCGCGCAGCCTGGCCCAGGAATTGAGCCCGAAGCGCCGGTCGAGAACCTGCCCAAGCAATGCGCCAAGCAGTGCCCCAGGGATACTCGCAAGCAACCAGCCAATCAGTGCACCCAGCAGCGTTATGGGCCAGAACATCTAGCGTCGCGCCTCGAGGATCTGCTCGACGTCCGCCAGTCGCTCATGGGTGCCAACGTCCACCCAGCGTCCACGGTAGTACTCCCCACTGACCTGGCCCGCGGCGATTGCCTGGCGCAGCAGCGGCGCGAGCTTGAATGCACCCGCACTGCACCCGTCGAACAGGCGCGGATCAAGAATTGCCATACCGCTGTAGGTAAGCATGGTATCTGGCGGGCCTGCATCGACCACCGCGCCGTGAGTCAGCGAGAAGTCGCCCGCCGGATGATGGCCCGGATTGTCTACCAGCACCAAGTGCGCCTGACCGGCCAGCGGCCGCATCAGCGCAGCGAAGTCGTAGTCGGTCCAAATGTCCCCATTGACCACAATGAACGGTTGCTCCCCCAACAGCGGTAACGCGCGGTAGATTCCGCCGCCGGTTTCGAGCGGTTCGCCCTCGGCTGAATAGCGGATTCGCACGCCGAACCGGTCGCCTGTTCCCAGGTATGCCTCGATCTGCTCGCCAAGCCACGCATGGTTGATGACCAGATCGTTGATACCCGCAGCAGCTAGGGCGCGGACGTGGTATTCGATCAGCGGCATACCACCGGCCTGCACCAATGGTTTGGGCGTGTGCAAAGTCAGCGGGCGCAGACGCTCGCCCTTGCCTGCTGCCAGAATCATGGCTTTCATGGTTGTACCTGTGCGGATGGCAGGTCTTGCAACAACGCCCTCAGTTCTGCCAGTTCCGGGCGACGCGCCGCGACCGTCTCGATGTACGCGAAGAACCGTGGAACGTCGGTCAGATAGCGCGGCTTGCCGTCACGGTGACAGATCCGCGCGAATATACCGATGACCTTCAGGTGCCGTTGAAGGCCCATCAGATCGCTAGCGCGCTGGAACTCCTCGAAGCTGGACTGGACCGGAACACCGCGTGCCCGCGCGGCTTCCCAATAGCCTTGCAACCAACCGCACACGCGCTCCTCTGACCAGCTCAGAAACGCATCCTTGAACAACGAGGTGATGTCATACGTGACGGGACCGACAACGGCATCCTGAAAATCCAGCACGCCGGGATTCGGTTCGCTGGCCATCAGATTGCGCGGCATGTAGTCGCGGTGCACAAGCACACGCGGCTGCGCCAGGGCCGAATCAATCAGCAATCGGCATGTACGCTCCCAGACGCTCAGCTCGGCCGCGCTGAACTGGTAGCCAAGATGACGCTGCACATACCACTCAGGAAACAACTGCAGCTCACGACGCAGCAGCGCCTCGTCATAGCTTGGCAATGACTGCTCCAACGGCTGGACCTGGAAGGCTAGCAGCGCCTGAATGGCGTCGGCGAACAGGGCGTCGGCGTTGGCTTCGTCAATGATGTCGAGGTAGGTCTGGCGTCCCAGATCGCTAAGCAGCAAAAAGCCGCGTTCCAGATCCTGAGCGAGAACCTCCGGTACATTGACCCCCGCATTGTCCAGCAGCGCCGCCACGGCAACGAATGGCCGACAGTTCTCCTGTGGCGGTGGCGCGTCCATCAGGATGAAACTGCGCCCGTCCGCCTCCCAGCGAAAATAGCGACGAAAACTGGCATCGCTGCTGGCCGGAACCATCCGCGCCTCGGGCACGTCCCCCCAGCCGCGACGCGCGAAAAGCGCGCTCAGTTGAGGTTGCAGCCAGGCGTTCAGGTCCTGCAGGCGTTGATCGTGTTGCGGCATATCAGTGCTCTCCGCGGCGCTAGCCGATAGACGGGTCATGCTTTATTATCCAGCATCTTTTTCAGCCCATCGAGAGGCGTGCGGCCCAGCCCGGCCGATGGCTCGCCGCAAGCACGGACCCTAAAAACAAGATGGCAGTCAAATATCCCGCTTTTCGTAAAAAATTCCCTCTACTGGTTACCGGCGGCCTGCTCGCTTTACAACCTGTGGCGACCCCTCTGGTAATTGCAGCCGAACAGTTCGCCTGCCAGCCCGGTGCGGGTGGCGGCTGGAGCTGCGCCTCCGATGCCGCGAGCCCCGAGCTACCACCCCGCCCTGTTCACCGTGGTAGCGCTGCTGGAAGCACCACCGACCCGGCGCAGCCACGTGCTAGCAAGCCTAAGCGTCAGGTAGCCACCACCAAGCTGGTGACCGAGAGCAAAGGCCGTGCGCTGGCATCACGCAGCGCCGACTATAGCCATCTGGACTGGGTGCCGCGTGACCAGCTGACCAATGCGCAGCTGGCGGAGACGGGTCCTTATTGCGCCGGCACCTATGTTGAACCGAGCCGCCCCGGTCAGTTCGACGATACGCCGATGAGCGACGCCCCGACGTACGTCTCGGCAAAAGCCACGCGTTATGAACAGCAGCAGGAAATCGCAACGCTGGCCGGTGACGTCGTGCTGCGGCAGGGAAGCATCCAGGCCGAAGCCGATGAGGCCAGCCTGCATCAGCTGGAGAACCGCGGCGAGCTGAAAGGCAATGTCCGACTGCGTGACCGCAGTGCCCTTATGGTCGGTGACCGCGCCGAGATCTTCCTCGACACCGGTGAAGCCCAGGTCGACAACGCGGAATATGTGGTTCACGAAGGCAAGATCCGCGGTAGCGCGCTGTATGCCAAGCGCACCGACGACGCCATCATTCGTCTTAAGGACGGCACCTATACGCGCTGCGAGCCAGGTGACAACGACTGGTATCTGCAAGGCAACAACGTCACGCTGAATCCGGCGACCGGCTTTGGCTCGGCAACCAACGTGACACTTCGGGTCAAGGGCGTCCCGGTGTTTTATACACCGTATATCCACTTCCCGATCGATGATCGGCGCCAGTCTGGTTTCCTCGCGCCCAGCATCAGCTCCTCGAGCGATACGGGCCTTTCGCTGGTCACCCCGTATTACTTCAACCTGGCGCCCAATTTCGACGCCACGCTCTATCCGAATTACATGACTGACCGCGGCCTGCTGATGGAGGGCGAATTCCGCTACCTGACCCGCAGCAGCGAAGGCCAGTTCGGCGCTGCTTACCTGGACGACAGCAATGATGATCGTAAGCTCCAGTCCGAGTATGAAGATCAACGCTGGATGTACAGCTGGCAGCATCGCACCGGCCTGGACAGTCGCTGGTTGGCCGAGGCCGATTACACGGATATTAGCGACCCATACTATTTCCAGGACCTCGACACCAGCCTGAGCATTGATCAGCCGGATCATCTGGACCAGCGCGGCACTCTGACTTACCGGGCGCCAACCTATACGGCGCGCCTGAATGTGCATGCTTATGAGCGCGCCACCATTGCGGACGTCACGCCTTACGAGCGCCTGCCTCAGCTAACACTGGACGGCGCTCTGCCATTTCAGCCAGGCGGTCTGCGCTTCGCCTATAACACCGAATTCGTCAGTTTCCAGCGCAGCCTGCGCAGCGGCAACTTCATCAACGATGATGGCAACCCCGAGCGCTGGTATGACGATCGACTGAGCGGCTTGACCCGCGCAGAAGGTGAACGATTGCATCTGGAACCGGGCGTAAGCCTTCCCCTCAATTGGAGCTGGGGCTTCGTCAAACCCTCGTTGAAGTATGCCTATACCAAGTACGACCTGACGCTGGATAACACCGGCCGAAATCAGGTGAATGATTTCAACGACTCGCCCGATCGGAGCGTACCGATCTTCAGCGTTGACAGCGGTCTGTACTTTGATCGCGACACCGAGTGGTTCGGTAAAAACTACCGTCAGACCCTTGAGCCGCGGATGTTCTATCTGTATGTGCCGGAAGAAGATCAGGACAATATCCCTGTGTTCGACACCGGGGAGAACACCTTCAGCTACTCGTCCCTGTGGCGTGAAAACCGCTTCTCCGGCAAGGATCGGATCGGGGACGCCAACCAGCTATCCCTGGGCGTGACCAATCGCTGGATCGAGCCGAACGGCATGGAGCGTCAACGCTTCAGCATCGGTCAAACCGTTTACTTCCGTGACCGCGAAGTGCAGCTGCCGAACTTGGAAGATCGCCCAGGCGCCACTTCGGACGTGTCGCCCTATGCGCTGGAATACCTCTTCCGCTTCAACCGCGACTGGCGCTTCACCTCGACCTTCAACTGGGACCCGGACGAAGGCCGAACGCAGTCGGGCAGCGCCATGTTCCACTATCAGCCCGCTGATAACCCGAACAAGATCGTCAACGTTGGCTACCGCTACCGCAACGACACCGTGCGCTTTGATCAGGCCACCGGTGAGTGGACGTACGGCGGTGACTACGGCACGCCAGGTACACCCGAGTACATCAAGGACTACTACAAGATCAACCAGCACGACATATCCACCATCTGGCCGATCGTGCCGCAGTGGAGCGTGATTGCGCGCTGGCAGCATGACTACAGCCGCAACCGTACGCTGGAGGCCTTCGGCGGCTTCGAGTACGACAATTGCTGCTGGAAGCTTCGCCTGATCAACCGCTACTGGATCGACTACGACGAAACCAGTCTCAACCCATCGCAGAACGATGAACCGGACAACGGCATCTTCCTGCAAATCGTCCTCAAGGGACTCGGCGGCGTGTTCGGCAGCTCGACCGAGACATTCCTCGACGAAGGCATACAAGGTTACCGTGAACGTGAAGATCAAGCTTTCTGATTACCTGCGCCCACTGCTAATGGGCGCGCTTCTACTAGGCAACGCCACCCTGGCTACCTCGGCCTCCGCCGAGGTTCGCCCTCTTGATCGCATCGTCGCTATCGTCGACAACGACGTCATCATGCAGAGCCAGCTGGACCAGCGTCTGCGTGAGGTCGAGCAAACCATTGAGAAGCGTGGCGCGGAGATGCCGCCGCGGGACGTGATGCAGCAACAGGTTCTCGAACGATTGATCACCGAGAACCTGCAGTTGCAGATCGGTGAACGGTCAGGCATTCGTATTTCCGACGAGGAGCTCAATCAGGCCATGGCCACTATTGCCCAGCGCAATAACATGAGCCTTGATCAGTTCCGCGCCGCGCTGGAACGCGACGGTCTGAGCCTGGAATCTGCTCGTGAGCAGATTCGCCGCGAGATGGTCATTAGCCGGGTGCGCCAGCGCCGCATTGCCGAGCGTGTTCAAGTTTCAAACCAGGAAGTGGAGAACTTCCTCGCATCCGACTTGGGCAAGCTGCAGCTTTCCGAAGAATACCGGCTGGCCAACATCCTAATACCCGTTCCGGAATCTGCTGATTCGGCTGCGGTCCGGGCGGCTGAAGAAACCGCAAGGGATACCTACGAACAGCTGCAGAACGGCGCTGACTTCGCCAAGCTGGCGGTATCGCGCTCGGCCAGTGAGAACGCGCTGGAAGGCGGCGATATGGGCTGGCGCAAGGCAGCGCAGCTGCCACCGCCCTTCGACACCGAAGTGCGCAGCATGAACGCTGGCGACTTCACGCAGCCTGTCCGCACCCCGCCTGGCTTCATTCTGCTCAAGGTTCTGGACAAGCGCGGCGGGGATACCCAGGTACGCGACGAGGTTCACGTCCGCCACATCCTGATCAAGCCGAGCCAGATTCGCAGCGAAGAAGAAAGCCGCCGGCTGATTCAACGACTGCGCGACCGCGTCCTTGCAGGCGAAAGCTTCGCTGACCTGGCGAAGAACTTTTCTGAAGACCCAGGCTCAGCGCTCAACGGCGGCGACCTCAACTGGATCGATCCAAGCTCGCTGGTACCGGAGTTCCGCGAGGTCATGGCCAACACACCGAATGGTCAGCTGTCCGAGCCCTTCAAGACGCCCTATGGCTGGCATATCCTCGAAGTATTGGGACGTCGCGCTACGGATGCGAGCGAAGAGTTCCGCGAGCAGCAGGCGCAGACGCTCCTGCGCAACCGCAAATATGAGGAAGAGCTGCAAGCCTGGCTGCGCCAGATACGCGACGAAGCGTACGTCGAGATTAAGATCTGACAGCAACGCGATCGCAGCACCCATAGCGGGCCTGCCAGTTTGGCCGGCCCGTTTTTTTATCCTGCATGAGGCCGATCGGCATGACCGTCAAACGCTTCGCCCTGACTCCCGGCGAGCCCGCCGGCATCGGCCCAGATCTTTGCCTGCTGCTCGCGCGCGACAGCCAACCCCACGCGCTGATCGCTGTCGCCAGTCTTGACTTGATGCGCACACGCACTAACGAGCTAGGCTTGGACATTCAACTGCTCGAGGTCACCCCAGAGCACTGGCCTGACCAGCCAGCCCCTGCCGGTAGCCTGTATGTCTGGAATACACCGCTGGCCGCTCCCGTCTGCAGTGGACAACTCAACCCGGCGAATGCCGACTATGTGATCGCCACGTTGCAGCGCGCCGGAAACGGTTGCCTTGACGGAAGCTTTGCCGGTGTGATCACCGCGCCCGTGCACAAGGGCGTAATCAACGAGGCCGGCATACCGTTTTCAGGCCACACCGAGTTTCTCGCCGACCTTACGGGCACCGAGCAAGTTGTGATGATGCTTGCGACCCACGGTCTGCGGGTCGCGCTGGTAACCACGCACCTGCCGCTCAAAGACGTTGCGTCGGCGATTACTCGCGAACGGCTGCAGCGCGTGGCGCGTATTCTCCACACCGACCTGGTGGAAAAGTTTGGCATCCCCCACCCGCGCATTTTGGTCTGCGGCCTGAACCCGCATGCCGGTGAGGGCGGGCATTTAGGCCGCGAAGAAATCGAGGTCATCGAGCCAGCACTGAACGAGCTTCGTCATGAGGGCCTCGATTTGATCGGCCCGCTACCCGCCGACACGCTCTTCACGCCCAAGCATCTCGAGCATTGCGATGCGGTGCTGGCGATGTATCACGACCAGGGATTGCCGGTACTCAAATACAAGGGCTTCGGCGCGGCCGTTAACATCACCCTGGGCCTGCCAATCGTGCGCACCTCTGTCGATCACGGTACAGCGCTGGATCTCGCTGGCTCCGGGCGGATTGACACCGGAAGCCTGCGGGTCGCACTGGAAACCGCGTATCAAATGGCCGCTAATCGCTAGCCTCCGCTCGAGCTCGAACAGGTTGTGCGAGCCACCCAAACAAGGCCGATCAACACGGGTCGGTTCCACTACGGCTACACCAGCACCGCCGGCCGAGGTTGCTTCTCTAGCAGCACCCCCGGCCCTGCCTTTGGGCAGTTAGTCGCCTTGGTGATTGCACCTGTTAAACTGCACGCCTTTTCGCTTCCAGCGTCAGGCTGCTCGCTTGACGTTGCTCCTGGGTACTGCAGTCCATGTCCGATAACTATCAACACCGGGCGCGAAAGCGTTTCGGCCAGAACTTCCTCCATGATGCCGGCGTGATTCACCGCATCCTTCGCGCCATCCACGCCAAATCGGGCGAGCGCATGGTGGAGATTGGCCCGGGCCAAGGCGCCTTGACCGAAGGCTTGATCGACAGCGGTGCGCACCTGGATGTGGTCGAGCTGGATCTAGACCTCATTCCGATCCTTCAGCACAAGTTTGCGGAGCGGGAAAATTTCTCGTTGCATCAGGGCGATGCGCTGAAATTCGATTTTGCCGAACTGAGCCAAGCGCCTGGCAGCCTGCGCATCGTCGGAAACTTGCCGTACAACATTTCCACGCCGCTGATCTTTCACTTACTCGATCACGCCGCACTGATCCGCGACATGCACTTCATGCTGCAGAAAGAAGTCGTCGAGCGTCTGGCCGCAGCGCCAGGCGGCGGTGACTGGGGGCGCCTGTCGATCATGGTTCAGTACCACTGCCGCGTTGAGCACCTCTTCGACGTCGGTCCGGGCGCCTTCAACCCCGCGCCCAAGGTTGATTCAGCCATCGTCCGCCTGGTACCGCACGACGTGCTGCCCCACCCTGCAAAAGATCATCGTCAGCTGGAAACGGTCGTCCGCCAAGCGTTCAACCAGCGCCGCAAGACACTGCGCAACACGCTAAAGGGCTTGCTCGACGCAGACGCCATCGCGGCGGCCAATGTCGACGGTAGCCTGCGCCCGGAACAGCTCGACCTGGCAGCGTTCGTAAGATTGTCAGACCAACTTTCCGCCCGTGTCTGAAGGCGAACCCACCAGCAAGGAGTCAATATGCCTGAGGACCTCCGCTACTGGATCGACGTGAGCGTCAGCCCGGCTTATTTGGCCGACCAGTCGCAGCCGGAACAAAGCCGTTATGCCTTTGCCTACAGGGTAACGATCGAAAACAAGGGTCAGCTCACCGTACAGCTGCTGTCTCGCCACTGGATCATCACCGATGGCGATGGTCAGGTGCAGGAGGTACGTGGAGAGGGCGTGGTTGGCGAACAACCGGTAATCGCGCCGGGCCAACGCCATGTCTATACCAGCGGAACGCTGATGACCTCACGCGTCGGAACGATGCAAGGCAGTTATCAAATGCTTGCGGAAGATGGCCAACGCTTCGATGCCGTGATCGCCCCCTTCCGGCTGGCCGTGCCCGGAGCATTGCATTGACTACATACGCTGTCGGCGACCTGCAAGGTTGCCTCGAACCACTTCGCTGTTTGCTTGAGCGAGTCGACTTCAGCCCCTCGCGGGACTGTCTTTGGCTCGCCGGAGACTTGGTCAACCGAGGCCCGCAGTCCCTCGAGGCCCTGCGTTTCGTACGTGATCTGGGCAGTTCGGCCATCACCGTGCTGGGCAACCATGATCTGCACCTGCTAGCCGTTGCGCACAATATCGAACGACTGAAGCGCTCGGACACCCTCACACCCATTCTCGAGGCACCCGACCGAACGGACCTGATCGACTGGCTGCGCCAGCAGAAGCTGATCCATCACGACACGGAACGAGAGACAACGATGGTCCACGCGGGCATCCCACCGCAGTGGACATTGACCAAAGCGCTCAGGCGCGCCGCGGAAGTGGAACATGCGCTGCGTGACGACGCCTTGCTGCCGCCGTTCCTGGACGGCATGTACGGCAACCAGCCGGCCAAGTGGGACAAAGAGTTGCACGGGGTACCGCGGCTACGCCTAATCACGAACTATTTCACTCGCATGCGGTTCTGCAAGGCTGACGGCACGCTCGACCTGCAAGCCAAGGAGGGGCTCGACTCGGCACCCCAGGGGTTTGCGCCTTGGTTTAGCCATGCCAACCGTAAAACCCGAGGCTGCAAAATCATTTTTGGGCATTGGGCCGCGTTGGAAGGTCACTGCGACGAACCCAACGTCTACGCGCTGGATACCGGCTGCGTATGGGGCAACACCATGACACTGATGAATATCGAGAGCGGCGAAATGTACCGCTGCGATTGCGAGGCAACCGATGACTGAATTCAAACGCATCACCCCAGAGCAAGCTCAGGCGCTGCGCAGCGAAGGCGGCGTGATCGTCGACATTCGCGACCCTCAGAGCTACGCCAGCGGCCACATTGCGGGTTCGACACATCTCGACAACCAATCGCTGCCTGACTTCATCGCGGGAGCGGATCTTGATCATCCACTCGTCGTGACCTGTTACCACGGCCACTCCAGCCAAAGCGCGGCGGCGTATCTGGCCAATCAAGGTTTTTCGGACGTCTATAGCCTGGACGGCGGGTTCGAGTTATGGCGCCAGACGTTCCCGCAAGACGTTGAAACAAGCGATTCGCACTAAAATAATCTGCCTTCCGAGGCCTCGTATCGCGCGGCCTTGCGCCTCCCATCCGACGAAACGCAGCGGTAAAAACCGCCCTCGCCCCTTGAATTTGTTGAATCCGAACTATCCTTCAGTTCAGGCCATCCAAACAGGAGAAAGCCGTGTACCGGCTACCGGCCTCAGGTTTTCGACCATTAGGTGTTCGGGGGGACTCCGCAGGCCGATCAATCGGCCGCACCTGAATGCCTGATGACAACACCGGCTCCGCGCATCGTCCGAGGTGAAGTCATGAGCATTTTCAGCCATTTCCAACAACGATTCGAAGCAACCCGTCAGGAGGAATACTCGCTTCAGGAGTACCTCGACCTGTGCAAGGAAGACCGGGGAACCTACGCCACCGCCGCCGAGCGCCTGTTGATGGCCATCGGTGAACCCGAGCTGATCGACACCTCCGCCGACTCGAGACTGTCGCGCATCTTTTCCAATAAGGTGATCCGCCGCTACCCGGCGTTCGAGGACTTCCATGGCATGGAAGACTGTATCGACCAGATCGTCTCGTACTTCCGCCATGCCGCTCAGGGTCTGGAAGAGAAGAAACAGATTCTCTATCTCCTGGGTCCCGTGGGTGGCGGCAAGTCATCTCTCGCCGAAAAGCTCAAGCAGCTGATGGAAAAGGTGCCCTTTTACGCCATCAAGGGATCACCGGTTTTCGAGTCGCCGTTGGGCCTGTTCAATCCGGCCGAAGATGCGCAGATTCTCGAAGAAGACTACGGCATCCCCCGCCGCTACCTGAACTCGATCATGTCGCCCTGGGCCACCAAGCGCCTGCAGGAGTTTGGCGGAGACATCAGCCAGTTCCGCGTTGTGAAGCTGTACCCATCGATCCTCAACCAGATCGCGATCGCCAAGACCGAGCCGGGGGACGAGAACAACCAGGACATTTCCGCCCTGGTGGGCAAGGTCGATATTCGTAAGCTGGAGGAATTTCCGCAGAACGACGCCGACGCGTACAGCTACTCCGGGGCGCTCTGCCGTGCCAACCAGGGCATGATGGAATTCGTGGAGATGTTCAAGGCGCCGATCAAGGTGCTGCATCCGCTGCTGACTGCCACCCAGGAAGGTAACTACAACAGCACCGAAGGCCTCGGCGCGATTCCCTACAACGGTATTCTGCTGGCCCACTCCAACGAGTCGGAATGGCACACCTTCCGCAACAACAAAAACAACGAAGCGTTTATCGACCGTATCTATATCGTCAAAGTGCCGTACTGCCTGCGGGTGACTGACGAGATCAAGATCTACGACAAACTGCTGTTCAACAGCTCACTGTCGAAAGCCCATTGCGCGCCCGACACGCTGAAAATGTTGGCTCAGTTCTCCGTATTGAGCCGCCTGAAGGAGCCGGAGAACTCCAACATCTATTCGAAGATGCGGGTTTATGACGGTGAGAACCTCAAGGACACCGATCCCAAAGCAAAGTCGATCCAGGAATACCGCGACACCGCCGGCGTCGACGAAGGCATGAACGGACTGTCGACTCGCTTCGCCTTCAAGATTTTGTCCAAAGTGTTCAACTTCGATCCGCACGAGATCGCCGCCAACCCGGTGCACCTGCTTTATGTGCTGGAGCAGCAGATCGAGCAGGAGCAGTTTCCGGCCGAGGTGCGCGAGCGGTATCTACGCTTCATCAAGGAATACCTCGCACCGCGCTACGTCGACTTCATCGGCAAGGAGATTCAGACCGCTTATCTCGAGTCGTACAGCGAGTACGGCCAGAACATCTTCGATCGCTACGTGCTCTATGCGGATTTCTGGATCCAGGATCAGGAGTATCGCGATCCCGAGACCGGGGAAATCCTCAACCGCGCCGCGCTTAACGAAGAGCTGGAAAAGATCGAGAAGCCGGCTGGCATCAGCAATCCGAAAGACTTCCGCAACGAAATCGTCAACTTCGTATTGCGGGCTCGGGCGAACAACAACGGCAAGAATCCGTCCTGGCTCAGCTACGAGAAGCTGCGCGTGGTGATCGAGAAGAAGATGTTCTCCAACACCGAGGATCTGCTCCCGGTCATCAGCTTCAACGCAAAGGCCAGCAAGGAGGATCAGAAGAAGCACAACGACTTCGTCGTGCGCATGGTCGAGCGCGGCTATACCGAAAAACAGGTACGTCTGCTATCGGAATGGTATCTGCGGGTACGTAAATCGCAGTAAAGCAGCTTCAAGCGGCAAGCTTTGAGCGGCAAGCCGTTCCTTCGCGCCGGGACCCCGGCGCGAACCGATAGTCCGCACGGCCAGCTTGTAGCTTAGCGCCTGCAGCTGGCCCCGGAGGGGCCTATGAGTTACGTGATCGACCGCCGTCTTAACGGCAAGAACAAGAGCACAGTGAATCGCCAGCGATTCCTGCAGCGATACCGAGGGCATATCAAGAAAGCGGTCGAAGAGGCTGTGGGACGCCGCTCCATTACTGACATGGAACACGGCGAGCAAATCAGCATCCCCGGTCGCGATATCGACGAACCGATCCTGCATCACGGACGAGGTGGCCGGCAGACAATCGTCCATCCAGGGAACAAGGAGTTTGTCGCGGGTGAGCGAATTCCCCGCCCCCAAGGCGGCGGTGGCGGCCAGGGCGCAGGGCAGGCGAGCAATTCAGGCGAGGGCATGGATGACTTCGTGTTCCAGATCACCCAGGAAGAGTTCCTCGATTTCATGTTCGAAGACCTTGAGCTGCCCAATCTGGTCAAGCGTCATCTCACGGGCACCGACACCTTCAAGACGGTCCGCGCGGGCATCAGCAACGAAGGCAACCCGTCGCGCATCAACATCGTCCGTACTCTGCGCTCGGCCCACGCGCGACGTATCGCCTTGTCAGGCAGTAGCCGCGCCAAGCTGCGCGAGGTCAAGGCCGAGTTAGCGCGGCTGAAGCTCGAAGAGCCCGCCAATTTCACCGACATTCAGGCGGCAGAAGAAGAAATCGAACGGCTCAGTGCTCGGATCCACCGCGTCCCGTTTCTCGACACGTTTGACCTCAAGTACAACCTGCTGGTCAAGCAGCCCAATCCCAGTTCAAAAGCGGTGATGTTCTGTCTGATGGACGTCTCCGGCTCCATGACCCAAGCCACCAAGGACATCGCCAAGCGCTTCTTCATCCTGCTGTATCTTTTCCTCAAGCGGAACTACGACAAGATTGACGTCGTGTTCATCCGGCACCACACCAGTGCGAAGGAAGTCGACGAGGAAGAGTTCTTCTATTCACGGGAAACCGGAGGCACCATCGTCTCCAGCGCCCTGAAAATGATGCAGGAAATCATGGCCGAGCGTTACCCGGCGAACGAGTGGAATATTTATGCAGCGCAAGCGTCGGACGGCGACAACTGGAACGATGACTCGCCCATCTGCCGAGACATCCTGATCAACCAGATCATGCCGTTCGTCCAGTATTTTACCTACGTGGAAATCACGCCTCGCGAACATCAGGCGCTGTGGTACGAATACAACCAGGTGGCCGAAGCCTTCGGTGACTCGTTCGCCCAGCAGCAATTGGTGACGGCCGGAGACATCTACCCGGTGTTCCGCGAACTCTTCCAGCGGCGCATGGCTAGCTGAGGTACGCAGCATGAAACGACAGCCCATTTCCACCGGCTCGGAATGGACCTTCGAGCTGATCCGCGCCTACGACCGCGAGATCGGCCGTATTGCCGAACGCTACGCGCTGGACACCTACCCGAACCAGATCGAGGTCATTACCGCCGAGCAGATGATGGATGCTTACGCCTCGGTGGGCATGCCGCTGGGCTATCACCATTGGTCCTACGGCAAGCATTTCCTCAGCACGGAGAAATCCTATACACGCGGGCAGATGGGCCTGGCCTACGAGATCGTGATCAATTCCGATCCCTGCATCGCTTACCTGATGGAAGAAAACACCATCACCATGCAGGCGCTGGTGATTGCCCATGCCAGCTACGGACACAACAGCTTTTTCAAAGGTAACTACCTGTTCCGCACCTGGACCGACGCCAGCTCGATCATCGATTACCTGGTGTTTGCCAAGCAGTACATCATGCAGTGCGAGGAGCGCCACGGCATCGATGCGGTGGAAGACCTGCTCGATTCCTGCCATGCGCTGATGAACTACGGCGTGGATCGCTACAAGCGCCCCTACCCCATCTCCGCCGAGGAAGAACGTCGACGCCAGAAGGACCGCGAGGAGCATCTGCAACGGCAGATCAATGATCTCTGGCGGACCATTCCCAAGTTCGGCGAAAAAGGTGACGAGCGCACCCGCGACCAGCGTTTCCCATCCGAACCTCAGGAAAACATCCTGTACTTCGTCGAGAAGCACGCGCCGCTGCTTGAGCCCTGGCAGCGCGAAGTGGTGCGTATCGTGCGCAAGATCGCGCAATATTTCTATCCACAGCGCCAAACCCAGGTCATGAACGAAGGCTGGGCGACGTTCTGGCATTACACGCTGCTCAATGATCTGTACGACGAAGGACTGGTGACTGATGGCTTCATGATGGAGTTCCTTCAGTCTCACACCAGCGTAATCTATCAGCCCGGCTTCGACAGCCCGTACTACAGTGGCATCAACCCTTACACGCTGGGGTTCGCCATGTATCAGGACATTCGCCGGATATGCGAACACCCCACCGAGGAAGACAAGCGCTGGTTCCCCGACATCGCTGGCAGCGACTGGCTGACCACGGTGAAATTCGCGATGAACAACTTCAAGGATGAGAGCTTCATCCTTCAATTCCTGTCGCCAAAGGTAATTCGGGATCTCAAGCTGTTCAGCATTCTCGACGACGACCACAAGGACGAGTTGCTGGTCCCGGCGATCCATGACGAGAACGGCTACCACGCCATTCGTGAGCTTCTGGCGGCGCAGTACAACCTCGGTAACCGTGAGCCCAACGTTCAGATATGGAGCGTCGACCGCCGCGGCGATCGCTCGCTGACGCTGCGCCACCAGCAACACGATCGTAAGCCGCTGGGCAGCTCCACCGATGAGGTGCTTAAGCACTTGCACAGGCTCTGGGGGTTCGACGTACACCTTCAGTCGATGCAGGACGACAAGTTGGTCACCACGCACCACATGCCACCGCGGGTTGAGCCGGACGTCGAAAATAAATTTCCCGGGATAAACCTGGCGTTGCCGCCAATCTGAGCGGCGCGCGTTTCGCCAGATCAACCGGAACCCACCGCAGCTTGCTGCTGCGGTACTTTCGTTTATCCTCCGCCGCAACGGAGGAACACATGCAGATCTACAAAGTCGGCGGCGCAGTACGGGATCGGTTGCTGGGGCGGCCGGTAACCGAAGTGGACTGGGTCGTGGTTGGCTCCAGCGCTGAGGACATGCAAGCGGAAGGGTTTCGCCCGGTCGGCGCGGATTTTCCGGTATTTCTGCACCCGACATCTGGCGAGGAGTACGCGCTGGCCCGCACCGAGCGCAAGAGTGGCCGCGGTTATGGGGGCTTCACCTTTTACGCCAGCCCAGACGTGACGCTCGAGGAAGACCTGATCCGTCGCGACCTGACGATCAATGCCATGGCCGAAGATCAACAGGGCAATCTCATTGACCCCTACGATGGCCAGGGCGACCTTGCCGCTCGCCAACTCCGACACGTTTCCCCTGCCTTCGCCGAGGATCCGCTCAGGGTCTTGCGTGTGGCTCGCTTTGCCGCACGCTATGCCGAGCTCGGTTTCACCGTCGCAGCCGAAACCCTGGCGTTGATGAGCCAGCTCGCCGCGTCGGGCGAACTCCTGGCATTGACACCGGAGCGCAGCTGGAAAGAGATTTCCAGGGCGCTTATGGAGCCGCGGCCCGACGTGTTCGTCACCGCGCTCCGTGAATGCGGCGCTTTGCAGGAGTTGTTTCCAGAACTCGACTCATTGTTCAGCCGTTCGCCGGCGGCCCCCAACGCATCCGGGACCGACATTGGTAGTCATGTTCTCAATGTGTTGCGCCAATGCGCGGGACAAGATCAGCCGCTGCCGGTGCGCTGGGCCTGCCTGCTGCAATATTTGAGCGAGACGACTCCAGCTGGGGATGGCCGAGAGTCTGCTGAGACCGCATTGCAACCAATCGCAGCGATCAACGCTCGCTTTAAGGTACCGCGTGAATGCCAGGAACTTGCCATGCTGGCCGGTGAGTTTCATACCCAAGCAAATAAGGCGGCAGCGCTGTCAGCATCAGAGCTCTTCGAACTGCTTCAACGCTTCGACATCTATCGACGCCCGGAACGCTTCGAGCATTTCCTGGCAGTTTGCGAAATGGATGCCTTGGATCGCACCGGCCACCCACCGTATGAGGATCTTCAAACCGATTACCTGCGCGGCGCCGCCGACGCCGCTCGCGGCGTGCCGGTGAAGCCGTTGATCGAGCAGGGTTACAAGGGCGCGGAACTGGGCGAGGCGCTTAAACGAGAACGGCTGCGCGCAATCCAGCAGTATCAGGACCAGCAGGCGTCCTACTGATTACGGCGTAGGTGTCAGGCGTGTGTGGTGTGAGACGCCATGGCTGCGCGGCGCTCGATGGCATTCCACACAGGCCGCAAGCTTGCCGGTTAGGGTCTGGGACTGGGACTGGGACTGGGCGGCAGCAGCGTAGCTGGCGTCAGTTCTTTTCCGCGCCAACGAAACGGCACCGGCCATAGCTGCTGTGCGATAACCGAATCCCGCCAGAGCTCTGCGAAGCTCCGGCCAACGCCGGGGTGCATAACGTCCGGCACCAGTAGCGCCAGCGGCCAGAGCACGAACGCATTTTTCAGCGTCTCCGGTCTCGGCAGCCGCAGGCCGTGAAAGTTGCCCACCAGATCGTCGTACATCAACACGTCGATATCCAGTGGCAAGCCTTTGCGGTCCGGTGCATAGCGACCATTGTCCGCTTCGATGAACTTCAGGCGACGGTCCAATTCCATCAGCGGCAGCTCAGTGGTTCCGCAAACGACCAGATTATAGAAATTGTCGCCCTTGTACCCGACCGCATGGCTTTCAAAAACCGGCGAGCAGCGCAGGTCGCCGAGCAGCTCCTCCAGCGCATCGAGACCGGCGGTCAGGTTCTGTTCGCGGCGGTTATTACTGCCGAGGCCGAGCAGTACGCGTGTCAGCGGCATCCGCGTTCGATCTCCACGCCCAGGGCCGATGCGCGCGTATTGACGCCCGGCTTGGTGACGCGTAGCCGCAGCCAAGGGATGCCGAATCGACTCATCAGCGTGGCAGCCAACCGCTCGGCGAACGTCTCCACCAGCTCGAAGCGTGACGCGCGAGCGAACTGGTCGATGGCGGCCGTCACTTGTGCGTAGTCCAACGCCTTGCTCAGCTCGTCATTCTCTGCGGCCGGTCGTATATCCCAACCAAGGTTCAGATCCAGACGCAGACACTGCCGAATGCCGCGCTCCCAATCATAGGCGCCAATCAGCGTATCCACTTCCAGGCCTTCGATGAAAACTGTATCCAAGCCACTCTCTCCCGCAGCAGGACAATGTCGCTGCACGCCGTTAGACTCAGGAGCTCCTTGCCCCGGATGGATGCCATGTTCTGGCAACTGACACTGCTCGCCTATCTGACCGGTTCACTGTCATTCGCCATTCTACTCAGTCGCCTGACAGGCGCACCTGACCCACGCGCCAGCGGCTCCGGCAACCCCGGCGCCACCAATATGCTGCGGCTCGCCGGCAAAGGGCTGGCCATTGGCACGCTATTCGGCGATCTGCTCAAGGGCCTGTTTCCTGTGCTGCTTGCCGCCACCCTCGGCATGTCCGTGCAGCAACAAGCCTGGATAGCGCTAGCGGCCGTATTGGGTCACCTCTACCCCTTGTACTTCCGCTTTCGCGGCGGCAAGGGTGTGGCCACTGCTGCGGGCGCCCTGCTCGGCCTGCACCCGCCGACCGCGCTACTCGCGCTGACCATCTGGCTGGTGGCATTCAAGGTGACCCGCACCAGCTCGATTGCTGCGCTTGCCGCATTACCGCTATGCCTGCCCTTTCTGGCCTGGAAACAACCTGACGCGCTCTGGCCGATGGCACTGCTGGGCAGCCTGATCGTCTGGCGTCACCGGAACAACCTCCGCAGCCTGCTTGCGGGTACAGAGCGGCACTTCTAAGCAGCAAGCGGCTCATAACGCCGCCAGCGTCTCCATCGGCCAGCGTGCCTGCACGGAAATCTCCGGCCCGTCCCGCTGCCCGGCCATCAATCGCTGGCAGCCGGCGTACGCGATCATCGCACCATTGTCGGTACAGAAACGTGGCCGTGCATAAAACACCTGTCCCTTCAGCTCTCCGAGCATGGCTTCGAGGCTTTGACGTAATGCGAGGTTGGCGCTCACACCGCCCGCGATGACCAGACTGTTCAAGCCCGTCTGCTGCAAAGCGCGTCGGCATTTGATGGTCAGCGTTTCGACCACCGCCTGCTGAAACGCCAAGGCAATGTCACAACGGGTCTGTTCGCCGTCGTCACCGGCGTTACGGCATTGCTGCCAAGTCGTGAGCGTGGAGGTTTTAAGTCCGCTAAAGCTGAAATCCAGTCCCGGCCGATCGGTCATGGGGCGAGGAAAGAGGAAGCGGCCCGGGGTGCCTCGCTCGGCGAGCAGGGCGATTTCAGGACCACCTGGGTAACGCAGCCCCATCAGCTTCGCCGTTTTGTCGAACGCCTCACCGGCGGCGTCGTCCACCGACTCGCCCAAGAGTTCGTAGCGACCGATGCCATCGACCCTGACCAGCTGCGTATGACCGCCGGAGACCAGCAATGCCACGAAGGGAAACGATGGCGGCTGCGCTTCAAGCATCGGCGCCAGCAGATGACCTTCCATATGATGCACACCCACTGCCGGCACGCCCCAGGCAAAGGCCATCGCCTGCGCACAGGACGCACCGACCAGCAAGGCACCAACCAGACCGGGGCCCGCCGTGTAGGCAACCGCATCGATGTCGCTGGATTCGCGCCCGGCCTCGGCAAGCACCTGACGGATCAGCGGCAGCATGCGCTTGACGTGATCGCGCGAGGCCAGCTCAGGCACGACGCCGCCATAGACGCGGTGCAGGTCGATCTGACTGAACAATGCATCAGCCAGCAGCCCTTGCTCGCTGTCATAGAGCGCGACGCCAGTTTCATCACATGAAGTTTCCAGCCCCAGCACCAGCATGGGCACGACCCTTTCAAAGAAGCGAATGAAGCCGCGCATATTAATCGCCGGGCCTAGCGACCGACCAGCGCTTTTCGATCAGGGGGCTTTGCATTCCAAGCGGCAAGGCGTTAACATCCGCAACCCTTAAAACCAGCGTGCTCGCGATATTTGCCGAAGCGCGTTGTAACCGGTAAACAAGTGAAGGTACGTCCTGGATGCCCAACGTTAAAGTCAAAGAGAACGAACCATTCGACGTAGCTCTGCGTCGCTTCAAGCGCTCTTGCGAAAAGGCCGGTGTTCTGGCCGAAGTCCGCAGCCGTGAGTTCTACGAAAAGCCTACTGCCGAGCGCAAGCGTAAAGCCGCTGCCGCAGTTAAGCGTCACGCCAAGAAAGTGCAGCGCGAACAGCGCCGCAGCGTTCGCCTGTACTGATCCAGTACTGCTGACGCTGCTTCAAGCCCGGCCAAAGCCGGGCTTTGCATTTGGAAAAGACTCCGCTTCGCCGGCCGGCGAATGGTCGGAGTTTTTTTCATTCCGGCCTGAACACTGCGAGCGTATTCTCATACCCCTATGGCCGGCTTGATCCCGCAATCCTTCATTGATGATCTGCTCAACCGCTCCGACATCGTCGAAGTGGTGAGTTCGCGCATCCAAATGAAAAAAGCGGGCAAGAATTACACGGCGTGCTGCCCCTTTCACAAGGAAAAGACGCCCTCCTTCAGCGTCAGCCCGGACAAGCAGTTCTACTACTGCTTCGGTTGCGGCGCCGGCGGCAATGCACTCGGCTTCATCATGGATCACGACAGCCTGGAATTCCCCCAGGCGGTCGAGGAACTGGCCAAGCGAGCAGGCATGGAGGTTCCACGCGGAGAAAGCGGCCCAGGGCGCAAGCCTCGCCAGCCTGTGGACTCTCCGCTCTACCCGCTGCTCGAATCGGCTGCCACCTACTATCGACAGGCGCTAAAGGGACACCCTGCACGCAAGGCTGCAGTGGAATACCTCAAGGGCCGGGGACTGTCCGGCGTCATTGCCAGGGATTTCGGTCTCGGTTTCGCGCCCCCCGGCTGGGACAATCTGTTAAAGCACCTGGGTGGTGACGCCCTTCAACAGAAAGCAATGATTGACGCGGGCTTGCTGATTGAAAATGCCGAGACCGGCAGAAGCTATGACCGGTTTCGTGACAGAGTGATGTTCCCCATACGGGACAGCCGCGGACGCGTTATTGCGTTTGGCGGCCGAGTACTTGGCGATGACAAGCCCAAGTACCTCAACTCACCGGAAACGCCGGTTTTCCACAAAGGCCAGGAGCTATACGGCCTTTACGAAGCACGCAAAGCCAGCCGCGACCTGGACGAAATCATGGTCGTTGAAGGCTATATGGATGTCATCGCACTGGCACAACAGGGCCTGCGCAACGCCGTCGCCACGCTGGGCACCGCTACGAGCGACGAGCATCTCAAGCGCCTCTATCGCATCGTACCCAGCGTGCTGTTCTGTTTCGACGGTGACGCAGCAGGCCGCAAGGCCGCCTGGCGCGCATTGGAGTCAGCGCTACCCAACCTTCAGGACGGGCGACGAGCGCGCTTCCTTTTCCTTCCAGACGGCGAAGACCCGGATACGCTGGTACGCAGCGAAGGCACCGACGCCTTCAGGGCACGAATACAGCAACACGCTCAGCCGCTGGCCGACTACTTCTTCCAGCAGCTTTGCGAAGAAGCAGATCCGCGCTCGCTGGAAGGCAAGGCCCATCTGGCCACGCTGGCCGCGCCGCTCATCGAAAAAATACCTGGCGCCAACCTGCGCGCATTGATGCGTCAGCGCCTCGGAGAGATCACCGGCCTGCATAGCGAAGCGCTTCAGCAGATGAGTGCCGCGCCGGCGCACGCCGCCCCGCAATACGATGACAACGTCTATTACGACACCAGCCCCGGAAGCGAAGACGACTATTACGCGCCACCAGAGGCGACCCCAAAGAAGCAAAGCGGCAAGAAAGAGTGGAAGAAAGACTGGAAAAAGCCCGGCCAGCGTCCAGACTTAAGATCACGTGCACCGAGAACATCGTCAACGGTAGAACCACCGGCACTGACTACGCTGCGCACGCTGCTGCATCACCCGGAGCTTGCGCAGAAGGTCGAAGATGTCAGCCACTTTGCGGCGGAAGACGACACATACGCGCAGTTACTCGTCGCACTTCTCGGCACACTGCAAAAGAATCCGAAGCTGCGCAGCCTGCAATTGATTGCACGCTGGCATGGAACCGACCAAGGGCGCCTTTTACGGGCACTTGCTGAGAAAGAATGGCTAATCTCGGCCGATAACCTTGAACAACAGTTTTTCGACACCATAACAAGCCTTGCCACCCGACAACGCGAGCGCAGCCTCGAAACGTTGCTACGCAAGGCTCGCCAAGGCGACCTCAGCGCAGAAGAAAAGGAGCAGCTGCGCAACCTGCTAAATCGCAACTTAACACCCGCTATAGGGCTCCTCTAAAAACGTAGGCGAGGCAGGCAAGACAAGGAAAAAACAGGCGAGGACGCGGAGTTTAGTGGTCTAAATGAGCAGTCCAAGCCTGTTTTTGACGCAGTATTGCCAACGCAGATAGTTTGTAGAGGCGCCCTAAATCGACCTCAACTGGCGCGTGAGGTCCCTGCTCAGCTATAATGCTCAGCTTGTTTTCAGCCCGCCAGAACCGTCAGTGGATAGGGTTATATGTCCGGAAAAGCGCAACAGCAGTCCCGTCTCAAAGAATTGATCCAGCGTGGCCGTGAGCAGGGTTACCTGACTTACGCCGAGGTCAATGACCACCTACCGGAGGATATTTCCGATCCGGAACAGGTGGAAGACATCATTCGCATGATCAACGACATGGGTATCAATGTATTCGAGGTTGCCCCGGATGCCGATGCCCTGTTGCTGGCCGAAGCCGATACCGATGAAGCCGCAGCCGAAGAAGCGGCAGCGGCGCTTGCCGCTGTTGAAACTGACATCGGCCGCACTACCGATCCCGTACGCATGTATATGCGTGAAATGGGCACCGTCGAACTGCTTACCCGCGAAGGCGAGATCGAAATCGCCAAACGCATCGAGGAAGGCATTCGAGAGGTGATGAGCGCCATTGCCCATTTTCCGGGCACTGTGGACAGCATTCTCGCTGACTACGAGCGCGTCACCACCGAAGGCGGTCGCCTCTCTGACATTCTTAGCGGTTATATCGACCCTGACGACGACGGCGCAGCCGGCCCGCAGCAGGAAGTCGAGCCCGTCACACCTCAGGCGGCGGCGAAGCCGGCTGGCGATGATAAGGACGACGAGGAAGACGACGATTCCGACGACGAGGAAGAAGGCGATGGCGGCCCGGATCCAGAAGTCGCTCGCGTTCGCTTCGGTGCCGTTGCCGAACAATTGGACGTCGCCAAGAAAGCCCTGAAGAAACACGGCCGTGGCAGCCAGCAGGCGACAGATGCCCTGCAAGAACTGGCTACACTGTTCATGCCGATCAAGCTCATTCCCAAGCAGTACGATGCGTTGGTTGAGCGTGTACGCAGTGCCCTGAGCCAGATTCGCGCCCAGGAACGCGCCATCATGCAGATCTGTGTCCGCGATGCACGTATGCCGCGCGCTGACTTCCTGCGCCAGTTCCCGAACAACGAAACTGACCTGGGCTGGGCCGATAAGCTGGCCAGCGGCAAAGGCAAGTACGCCGAAGCGATCGCCGCACGCAAGGAAGACATTCAGCGTTGTCAGCAAAAGCTGCTCGCGCTGGAAGAAGAGTGTGTGTTGGCTATTGCCGACATCAAGGACATCAACCGCCGCATGTCCATCGGTGAAGCCAAGGCTCGCCGGGCGAAAAAAGAGATGGTCGAGGCGAACCTACGTCTGGTCATCTCCATCGCCAAGAAGTACACCAACCGCGGCCTGCAGTTCCTCGACCTGATTCAGGAAGGCAACATCGGCCTGATGAAGGCGGTGGACAAGTTCGAATACCGTCGCGGCTACAAGTTCTCGACCTATGCGACCTGGTGGATTCGCCAGGCAATCACTCGCTCCATTGCTGACCAGGCGCGGACCATCCGTATCCCGGTACACATGATCGAGACGATCAACAAGCTCAACCGCATCTCCCGTCAGATGCTGCAGGAAATGGGTCGCGAACCCACCCCTGAGGAGCTTGGCGAGCGCATGGAAATGCCCGAGGACAAGATCCGCAAGGTCCTGAAGATCGCCAAAGAGCCGATCTCCATGGAAACCCCGATCGGTGACGACGAAGACTCGCACCTGGGCGACTTCATTGAAGACTCCGCCATGCAATCGCCAATCGACGTGGCGACCGTGGAGAGCCTCAAGGAAGCCACTCGCGAAGTCCTCTCCGGCCTCACTGCCCGCGAAGCCAAGGTACTGCGCATGCGCTTCGGCATCGATATGAACACCGACCACACCCTCGAGGAAGTCGGTAAACAGTTCGATGTCACACGTGAGCGGATCCGGCAGATAGAAGCCAAGGCGCTACGCAAGCTGCGCCACCCGACGAGAAGCGAGCATCTGCGCTCCTTCCTCGACGAGTAAACCAGAACCCCCGGCTCACGCCGGGGGTTTTGCATTCAGCATTAGATAAATCAACAACGTACGTTGAGCTTCACTTGGCGCACGCGCAACAGCCCCGGTATAATCCGCCGGCCTCTGAGGGCCTATAGCTCAGTTGGTTAGAGCAGAGGACTCATAATCCTTTGGTCCACGGTTCGAGTCCGTGTGGGCCCACCAACTCCAAAGCCGCGCATTGCGCGGCTTTTTCTTTGTCCTGTGCAATTGGCTGATATGACCAGCACAGCGGCACTGATACAACCATCGCATAGCGTCAGGGCCAACCGCGGCTACGCAGTGATTGCCGTCCGGCAGCGCTCGAACGGTGCTCACATTGTTTTAGGCTCTCCACCCGTTTTCCCGTCCGGACTGGACGTGGCCGGACATGCATCGGCTCGACTCTTCAGCCGTTGCACGTTCAACTCCGTAAATGCGCGGCGCAGCAAAAAGGCCGCTATACCCGCTACGCTCAAGAACGCGATCAATACGGGCATGGCATGTTGGTTCATGGGCGTTTTTCTCAGGCGGCTGGAAGCTCGACTGAGCCTCTTAGTGGCTAAATGATGCCACAGACCGCCCACTTATAAACCTGCAGTGAGACGAAGCGAGAACGGACGCCTGCGATTATGAGTCAACGAAACGAGTGATCGAGGGTCATATCCCCTGAGCCTTGAAATACGAGCCAGGGGACCGAGATGAACCGAGACTACGTCAGGCAATATCACCAATTGCGCACCCATATCGACCGCATGCTCGGAAACGGCGCCGTTATCGCGAGGCGGACGCCGCTCACCATCAAGCGCGGGGGCCAGCTTTTCCAGGTTTCATGCGGCATGTTGATTAGCGAGTTGGACACTGCCGATCACACACGCTAGCTGCGGGTAAGCGGAAGCTGGAAAACGAAACGTCGATTTGCACCAAGTTTCACCAGCTCTATGTCGCTGCATTTTCTAGGCGCAGCCCGCAACAAAAGGCCGCTTGCTTGAGTTTGATTGACGCAAAATCGACTCGAGCCATGCAAATAGCTAAAAAGCATATAAACATCCAAAAACG
The DNA here is from genome assembly GCF_019880365.1 of Pseudomonas sp. DNDY-54. Taxonomy (NCBI): domain Bacteria; kingdom Pseudomonadati; phylum Pseudomonadota; class Gammaproteobacteria; order Pseudomonadales; family Pseudomonadaceae; genus Pseudomonas; species Pseudomonas sp. DNDY-54. The sequence continues at coordinate 530,394 of NZ_CP082271.1, read as the reverse complement.
TTCCTAGACTCTCTAAGGCATGCCCCCTATCGTTCGCGCGGGGCCACTGTCGATAGTGGGTCGTTACGACACGTTAAGGACGTTCATGCTTTCCGAACCGCTACCGCTCCTGTTCGTCTGCGCCTTGTTGATTTGGGTTCTGGTGTCATTCGTGCGAGAGACATGGAGCCCGGATATCGTGGTGGCGATCGCCGTAGCGGTGTTGATCGCAAGCCAGTTACTGACCCCAGCGGAAGTGCTCGGCGTTCTGTCCAATTCCGCGCCCGTCACCATCGCGTGCATGTTCGTTATTTCCGCGGCGCTCGAGCGCACCGGTTGCATCGATGCGCTGGGTAATTGGCTGGGCGGGCTCGTCGGCACCAGCCCGACCCGCGTGCTCGGCGGACTGACGATTACCGCGCTGGTCATTTCTGCCTTCCTTAACAACACGCCTGTCGTCGCGATTCTGACGCCAGTGGCCATCTCACTGGCCAAGCGCGCCGGCACCACACCATCGAAATTGCTGATCCCGCTTTCCTACGCCACGATTCTCGGCGGCACGCTGACGATGATCGGCACGTCCACCAACATCCTGGTAGATGGCGTGGCACGCAAGGCCGGTCTTGAGCCGTTTGGCATGTTCGAGATCACCGGCGCCGCGCTAGTGCTCGCCGCGGCCGGCATGGTGTACATGATGACCATCGGCAAGCGCCTACTGCCCGAGCGAGACACGCTTTCCAAGCTGCTCGGACCGAGGCTCGATCGCACCTTCATGAGTGAGCTCCGCGTCCCGCAGGGCTCGCCAGTGATAGGCAAGAGCATTGCTGAAGCCAACCTCAACGGCGGCAGCGGCTTGCGGGTGCTACAGGTCAACCGTGGCGTTCATCTGCACAGCCGACCGGAGGAGGACTTCAGCTTGCTGGCGGGTGATGTGCTGGTAATCCACGGACAGGTGAAGGATGTCGTCGAACTAAGGGGCAGCGGCCATCTGACCTTCAACCGCGGCGAGGCATTCGAAACCATCAGCAGTGCGGATGAAGTCCTCGCGGAAGCCATCGTTGGTCGCAATTCCCGTTACAGCCACAGACCGATGCGCGACCTCGACCTAAGTGCCCGCTACGGCATCAATGTATTGGCAGTGCATCGGCAGGATGAAAACATCCAGGGCAATCTTGACGACTTCCAATTGCAGTTCGGTGATGTGATGTTGGTCGAAGGCACGCCAGCCCAGATCAAGCGCTTTGCAGACAATGGTGAGCTGATCAGCCTCAACGCCGTACAAGAACGCTCGTTTCGGCGCGACAAGGCACCGATTGCCATCGGCACGACATTGGCGGTGCTGCTGCTCGCAGCGTTCGGCGTGATGCCCATTGAGGGCCTGGCGATCATGGGCGCCGCGGCGGTGCTGGCCACCCGCTGCCTGGATGTCGAAGATGCTTACAAGGCCGTGGACTGGAAAATCCTTAGCCTCATCTTCGGGATGCTCGCTATTAGCGTGGCAATGGACAAGGTCGGACTGGTCCAGCTGATTGTCTCCAGCGTGGTAGCGCTGACGCCTTGGGCGGGCCCGCTGTTCATGTTGGGGTTTCTCTACCTGTTCACGTCAGTGCTTACTGAGATTCTGTCCAACAATGCCGTCGCCGTGCTGGTGACTCCGATCGCCATCGGCCTCGCGCAGCAGCTGGGCATTGACCCGCGCGCCTTTGTCGTCGCCGTGATGTTTGCCGCCAGCGCCAGCTTCGCCACGCCCATCGGTTATCAGACCAACACCTTCGTCTACAACGCCGGCGGCTATCGTTTCACCGACTTTCTCAAGGTCGGCATCCCGTTAAACCTCCTGCTTTGGGTTGTCGCGACGTTGGTGATACCGCTGTTCTGGCCGCTCACGCCGCTCTGACAAGAGCCTTCACCCCGAGTCATTGACCGCGTTGGCGTTCAGTTTCATGCTCTCTGGCCTTTGAGCCGACGAACAACTACAAGGAGCACGCCATGAAACTGGAAACTCTCGCCATACATGCGGGTTACAGTCCGGACCCGACGACCCGAGCGGTCGCAGTACCGATCTACCAAACCACCTCGTATGCGTTCGACGATACCCAGCATGGCGCGGACCTGTTTGATCTGAAGGTTCCAGGCAACATCTACACGCGCATCATGAACCCCACCACCGATGTGCTCGAGCAGCGCGTGGCGGCACTGGAGGGCGGTGTGGCTGCGCTGGCAGTGGCCTCTGGAATGGCGGCGATCACCTATGCCATCCAGACCATCGCCGAAGTGGGCGATAACATTGTCTCGGTCGCCAAACTCTACGGCGGCACCTACAACCTGTTCGCCCATACGCTGCCGCGCCAAGGCATCGAGGTGCGCTTCGCCGCACATGATGACATCGCTGCGCTGGAGTCCCTGATCGATGAACGCACTAAGGCCGTGTTTTGCGAGTCGATTGGCAACCCCGCCGGCAACGTCATCGATCTTCAAGCCCTGGCAGACGCCGCGCACCGTCACGGTGTGCCACTGATTGTGGATAACACGGTCGCCACGCCAATGCTCTGCCGACCCATCGAGCATGGCGCCGACATCGTGGTGCATTCGCTGACAAAGTACATGGGTGGCCACGGCACCAGCATCGGCGGCATCGTCGTCGACTCCGGCTCGTTCCCCTGGGCGCAGCACAAGGAGCGCTTTGCGCTGCTCAACACGCCAGACGTGTCCTATCACGGCGTCACCTACACCGAGGCGTTCGGCCCGGCTGCCTTCATCGGCCGCTGCCGGGTGGTGCCGCTGCGCAATATGGGCGCGGCGATTTCGCCGTTCAATTCGTTCCTGATCCTGCAGGGCTTGGAAACGCTGGCGCTGCGCATGGAGCGGCACTGCGAAAACGCGATGAAGGTCGCCACCTACCTGCAGACGCACCCGCAGGTGGCTTGGGTGAAATACGCAGGGCTCGCCGACCACCCCGAGCACGCGCTGGCGCGCCGCTACATGCGCGGCACCCCGGCGTCGATTCTCTGCTTCGGAATCAAGGGCGGCATTCAGGCTGGCGCGCGTTTTATCGATGCGCTCAAGCTCGTCGTGCGCCTGGTCAACATTGGCGATGCCAAATCGCTGGCGTGCCACCCCGCCAGCACCACGCATCGCCAGTTGAATGCCGAAGAGCTCGAGCGGGCCGGGGTGTCCCAGGACTTGATCCGCCTGTCGATTGGCATCGAACACATCGACGACATTCTCGCCGACTTGGCTCAGGCGCTGGATGCAGCCAACGCGGATTAGCTTTGGCGGATCCGGTAGATGCTTGATATCAGGCTGAGAGGCACCACATTTAGGAGATCCTGCTGTGGAGCCTCGCCATGTCTGACTCGCTGATCGTCCCATGCGCACAGTGCGCAAGCCTTAATCGCATTCCCGCCAATCGCCTGCAGGATGCGCCCCTCTGCGGTCGATGCAAGTCCGAAGCATTGCCCAGCAAGCCGTTCGATATGCAAGAAAGCCAGTTCGCTAACCAGATTAAATGCGACCTGCCGCTACTGGTGGATGTATGGGCGAGCTGGTGCGGGCCGTGCCGAAGCTTCGCCCCGACCTTCGTCCAAGCAGCTGCCCAATTGCACGGACGATGCAGGTTTGGAAAGCTGGACAGCGAAGCCAGCCCGCAGCTGTCGGCCCAACTCGGTATCCGCTCAATTCCCAGTCTTATCCTGTTCAAGGGCGGCCGTGAGATTGCGCGCCAAAGTGGCGCGCTACCGCTGCCGCAGCTCATGGCATGGCTTAAACAACAGGGGATCTGACGAGCCATCCAGGGATCGAACGACTAATCGCGTTCCAACATCCCATTCGGCGCGTTGCGGTAAGCGGGACCGCATTGCGCTGTCTCGCAAACTGAAAACTCTTAACTGACCGCGTGAGTCCGCCCCAGTTCCGCGAAGCAAGCCTACCTTTTATCAGGATATTTCACGCAACGTTTGCCTCTGCCAGAACGCGATTGGATAATGCCGCCACTTTCACGGCGGATAATTTACCGATAGTCGCTGTACAGGGACGTCGACACGCCAACAACAAGGCTCGCAAACGAGCCGGTGAGTTCTCGCGTGATTCAATTCGATATCGATCAATGGCAAGCCTGGGCTCCGGGTTTGACATGCGCGCACGACTGGGCGCAGTGGGCCAGAAATCCGTGCGACTTGCCGAGCAGTGACGCGCAGCCGGACGTTAGCTTCCTGCCAGCCATGCAGCGTCGGCGACTCAGCCGTCTGGCACGCATGGTCTTTACGGTCGCCACGCCCCTGGCTGCTGGCCAACCTGAAATGCCCCTGGTCTACGCCTCACGCCACGGCGAAACCGCGCGCACCTTCGCCATCCTCAAAGACCTGGCGAGTGGTGAGCCCCTCTCCCCGACGCAGTTCAGCCTGTCGGTGCACAACGCGATTATCGGCCTCTGGTCCATTCAGCAGAAGGACACCAGCGAAATGACCGCGCTCGCTGCGGAAGGCGACGGGCTGGAGCATGCCGTGCTCGAGGCGTCGTTTCTGCTCAGCGAAGGAGCACCTGCCGTTCTGGTGGTGGTGGCCGAAGACCAGACTCCAGACATCTATTCACCCTGGATCAGCGACGTCAGCTTTCCTTATGCCGTGGCGTTGCTGCTCAAGCCAGGGCGGACCTGGCAACTGAGCCTGGGGATTGCTGACGCCGATACGCCCTCAACGAAGCGACCGCATGCCATCGAACTGATTGGTGCGCTGCTCAATGGCTGGTCCGCGTTCCAGCATCGATGGGAGAGCCGCCAATGGAATTGGCAGCAGACTCATTGAACAATCGGCCAAACGCGCCATGGCTGTGGCGCCTGATCGCGACTGGGCTTTCGTTCGCTCTTTTCGGTTTTGGGGGGCTCTGCCTGCGGCTGGTTATTTTCCCTCTCCTCGGGTTGCTCCCCGGCGACGCAACCAGACGCCGTCTTCGTGCTCGCCAGACGGTCAGCCGACTGTTCTGGTTGTTTGTGCAGTTCATGTATCGCAGCGGTGTGCTGACGTACGAAGTCGAAGGCGCCGAGCGGCTCGGCCGCCCAGGGCAACTTGTGATTGCCAACCACCCTTCTCTGATCGACGTGGTCGTCCTGATCGCCCTGATCCGCGATGCCAACTGTGTGGTCAAGCAAAGCCTGTGGGACAATCCCTTCACCCGCGGTCCGATCCGCGCCGCGCAGTACATCAGTAACAATGGCAGCGCCGAAATGCTCGACGACGCCGCTGCAGCACTGCAGCAAGGCCAGACGCTGATCATTTTTCCGGAAGGCACTCGGACCACACCCGGCCAGGCCCCGCAGTTCCATCGCGGCGCGGCGGCTATCGCCCTGCGGGGCGCGCGCTTGGTGACGCCAGTGGTTATCACCGTCACGCCGACGACGCTGACCAAGGCTGAGCCCTGGTACCGGATTCCGGCAAGACGTTTTCATTTCCATCTGCGTGTCGGTGAGGACATCGACCCGCAGCTGTTCGCCGCGCAAGCCGCGGCACCCATCGCCTCGCGGCGACTCAATGACCATCTGCACCGACACTTCATAAAGGAGCTCGCACTCGATGAGCCAACTGCAGCTTGAAATCAAGCAACTGATCATCGACGCACTGGGTCTGGAAGACCTCGGCCCGGATGACATTGCGGCAGACCAGCCGCTGTTCGGCGAAGGGCTAGGGCTCGATTCGGTCGACGCGCTGGAGCTGGGCCTGGCAATCCAGAAGCGCTTCGGCATCCGTATCGATGCGGACGCCAAAGACACCCGCAAGCATTTCGCCAGTGTCGACAGCCTGGCCGCCTACGTCAGCGCCAACCGCGCTGTCGCCTGAGGAGGAGCTCACCGTGAACAACCGCAACGAAATCTTCCAGACCCTGCGCGACGCGCTAGTCGAGCTATTCGAGCTTGATCCCGCCCGGATTAGCCTCGAAGCCAACCTGTATCAGGATTTGGAAATCGACTCCATCGACGCCGTTGATTTGATCGATCACATCAAACGCCAGACCGGCAAAAAAATCGCTGCAGAAGAGTTCAAGTCGGTGCGTACCGTGGGCGACGTCGTCGAGGCGGTTTACCGCCTGGTGAACCCGGAAACGGCCTGAGGGCTACAAACCAAGAACGTTGGCAGCCGCCCGAAGTGAGAGGGTAGCTGCTGCGTCACGTGCCCGTAAGCGGACAGCACCCGATGCACGCACCCACCGGAACAGGCAAGACGAATACCAGCCGACTGATTGGCCTCTGTCTGTTAGTGGCAGGTCTCGCCTACCCGTTTGCTGTCTATCTCGGCTTGGAGCATCTGTCGCCACGCCTCTTCGCGCTACTGCTCGGGGGGCTGTGGCTGGCACGGCTCGTCAGCGGCAAACAGACGCCACTGAGCCGCACCCTTGCATCGGTGGCCCTGCTGTTTTGTCTGCTGCTGGGGCTGGCAGGTGAACCTGCACTGCTGCGCTGGTATCCGGTGCTGATCAGCTTGGCGCTGCTCGGTCTGTTTGCCAGCAGCCTCTGGTCCGGCATGCCGATCATCGAGCGTCTGGCACGCCTGAGCGAGCCCGATCTTCCGGCCGCAGCGGTGCGCTACACGCGACAGGTCACGTGGGTCTGGGTGGGTTACTTCCTCGTCAACGCCAGCATCGCCAGCGGCCTCGCGCTCTGGGCGCCGCTCAGCTGGTGGACGCTATACACCGGGTTGATCGCCTATCTGCTGATGGGCCTGTTATTTGCCGGTGAGTGGCTGGTGCGCCAGCGAATCAGGAACGAAAAATGAACTGGATTTCACTGGAAAACCTGCTCGATCAGACGCCCAGGTCGCGTCCGGTCACGCTGGACCCCAGCCTGGACCATACCGAGCTGCGCCAGCAAGCACTGCGCGTGGCCGCCGGGCTGCGCAATCGTGGCGTCGCCCGGCTCGCGATTCATCTTGAGGATGCCGGCGAGCTCGCGATCGCGCTGCTTGGCGCCTGGCGAGCCGGCGTGACTGTAGTGCTGCCGGCCGACCTGCAACCGGCGAACCGTTCCCGGCTGGCGCACCAGGCCGATCTCTGGTTGACGGATCAGGACGGCGACGCTCGGATCTCCGACCTCACCGCCGAGCCGCTCGAAGGGGCGAAGCTGGATCTGGACCAGTGCCGCCTGCTGCTGTGCACTTCCGGCTCCAGCGGCGAGCCAAAGCTGATCGACAAGCGTCTGCGCCAGCTGTCGAACGAAGTCGAACTGCTCGAGGACTGCTGGGGTGCGGATCTTGGCGACGCCTGCGTAATCGCCAGCGTCGCCGCGCAACACATCTACGGTTTGCTGTTCCGCGTGCTATGGCCGCTGTGTGCCGGCCGACCCTTTCTGCGACGCGCGCTGCCCTTCTCTGAAGATATCCAGTTAGCCAGCCGCCAGCATTCCAGCTTCTACTGGGTAGCCAGCCCAGCGCTGCTAAAACGGATGGGCGACAACCTCGACTGGCCGGCATTGCGCAGCGTGCGTCGAGTCTTCTCTTCGGGAGGCCCACTCGATGCCGACGCCGCGCAGCGGCTTCAAGATCGGCTGGCCCAGCTCCCGACGGAAATCTACGGCAGCTCGGAAACCGGCGGCATCGCCTGGCGTCAGGGCGGCTCATCGTGGCAACCCTTCCCTGGCGTGAAGCTGAGTGTGAATCCACAGGGTGCCTTGAGCGTCGCCTCACCCTGCCTGCCTCCGGGCCATGTCGAGCAAACCGCGGATGCGGTACGAATTGACGCTGATGGTCGCTTCGAACTGCTCGGGCGGCTGGATCGTATCGTCAAGCTGGAAGAAAAGCGCATCGCCTTACCCATGCTGGAAGCGGCGCTGGCTACGCACCCTTTCGTCGACGAGGCCCGTGTCGGCGTGATCACCGAAAACCGCGCTTACCTCGCGGCACTTGTCGCGCTCAGCGCTGCGGGCCTGCATGCACTGCGCAACGGTGGGCGCCGGGCATTGACCGAAACGTTACGCACGCATTTGTCCAATCACTGCGAAGCGCTGGCGCTGCCCAGGCGCTGGCGCCTAGTGTCACAGCTGCCTTGCAACAGCCAAGGCAAACTGCCACACGCGCAGCTCGACGAGCTATTGCAGGCACCTCGCCCTCTGCTCCCGGAACGCCTGGGCGCAGCGCTGAACGAGGGGCAGTGGCACCTTGATCTTGTCGTGCCGCCGGACCTCGCCCATTTTTCCGGTCATTTTCCCAAGACGCCGGTACTGCCCGGCGTCGTGCAGATCGACTGGGCAATCGGACTCGCCCGAGAGCTGATCGAACACCTGCCACCGCGCTTTCAAGGTATGGAAGTCCTCAAGTTTCAGCAGCTCGCCCGCCCCGGCGATCCGCTGCATCTGACCCTGCGCTTTGACCGCGAGCGCAGCAAGTTGCACTTCGCATACCGCAACGGCGATGCGCCTTGCTCGTCTGGCCGCATTCTGCTGGGAGAACACCCGTGACCACACTCGCCCCCATCGCACCGATTACCGGCGCGTCATCGACACAGCCCGAAAGCCATCCGCAGCTGTCACTGGCCATCGATGACGACTGGTTCAAGCCCTGTGCAGTCGTACCGGTCTACAACCACGAGGGCAGCCTGCCGGCAGTCATCGGCGCTTTGCTCGCCGACGACCTGCACTGCGTACTGGTGGACGATGGGTCCAGCCTCGCCGCGGCGCAGGTCATCGACCAGCTTGCCGAGCACCCCCAGGTGCATCTGCTCCGGCATCAGCAAAACCTCGGCAAAGGCGCGGCGGTCGCCTCAGGATTGCGCGAAGCGTCCCGCCTGGGTTTCAGCCATGCGTTACAGGTCGATGCCGACGGCCAGCATGATCTCGGCAGCGTGGCACTGTTTCTCGACCGCGCCTGCCAGGCACCGGAGGCGCTGATCTGCGGTTATCCCGAATACGATTCAAGCGTGCCGAAAAGCCGGCTTTACGGACGCTATCTGACCCACGTCTGGGTTTGGATCAATACGCTGTCGCTGTCTGTTCGCGACTCCATGTGCGGTTTTCGCGTCTATCCCTTGCAACCAACCCTGGCCTTGCTCGATTCGACTGCGCTGGGGCAACGAATGGACTTCGACACGGAAATCCTGGTGCGCCTGTACTGGCGAGAGCAGCCGATGGTCTGGCTGCCCACGCGCGTGCATTACCCCACTGACGGTGTATCGCACTTCCGCCTGTGGCGCGACAACGTGCTGATCTCCTCGATGCACGCCCGCTTATTTGGCGGCATGCTGCTGCGAGCCCCTGCGCTGCTCTGGCGCCGGTGGCAAAGGTGATCGAAAAAACCACGCCCAACTCGCATTGGGCAGCACACCGGGAACGCGGCAGCTTTGCGTTAATGCGGTTTACCGCGTCTGCCGTGCGCCTGCTCGGCCGTCGCACCATGGCGCCGCTGCTGTACGTCATCGTGCTGTATTTCTATCTGTGCGGCCGCAGTGCCCGGCAGAGCGCCTGGATCTACCAGCGGCGACTGGCCGACTGGAGTGGCCAAGGCGACCTGATGCCCAGCTGGCGCTCGGTCTATCGACAGTTCATGGCCTTCGCCGACGCCCTGCTGGACAAACTCGACGCCTGGGGTGGCCGTCTCGACCTGGCCCGTCTGGCCTTGCATGATCCGGCCAACCTGCATGCCGAGTTTGAAGGCGCGCGAGGTCAGCTGCTGGTCGGCTCGCATTTGGGCAACCTGGAAATCTGCCGGGCACTGGCCGAAATGGGCCGCAAGGTGAAGATGAATGTGTTGGTGCATACCCGGCACGCCGAACGGTTCAACCGGCTCTTGAATCAGTCGGGCGCAGACAACCTGCGGCTGATTCAGGTCAGCGAACTCGATCCGGCACTTATGATGGAGCTGGCGCGACGGCTGGATGCAGGGGAATGGCTGGCGATCGCAGGTGATCGCGTGCCTCTGCGCGGTGCGCGCATCGCAACGGTTGATTTCTTAGGTCAACCGGCGGATTTCCCCCAGGGGCCATGGTTGCTGGCTGGACTACTCAAATGCCCAGCCAATCTGCTGTTCTGCCTGAAACACGACACGCGATTCCATGTCCATCTCGAGCCCTTCGCCAAATCTATCGAATGGCGCCGTGGGGAACGGGATGCTGTGGTGCAACAGTGGGTGCAGCGCTACGCGGACCGCCTGGCGGCCCGTTGCCTGGAAGCGCCCTTACAGTGGTTCAACTTTTACCCCTTTTGGAACATCCATGACCAACGTTGAGCCCGTGATCTTTGGCGAGAACCATCTGACCATTGAGGACCTGCTGGCAGTGGTGCAAGGCCGGGCGCCGGCACGCTTGCAGGCCGAGACGGCGTTCCGCGAGCGGATCGCCCGTGGCGCCCAGTTTCTCGACACGCTGCTTGATCGCGAAGGGGTGATCTACGGTGTGACCACCGGCTACGGCGATTCCTGTGTGGTGGCGGTGCCGCTGCACCAGGTCGAGGCGCTGCCACAGCACCTGTTCACCTTTCATGGCTGCGGTCTGGGCAAGCTGCTCGACGCCGAAGCCACGCGCGCGGTGCTGGCGGCGCGCTTGCGCTCCCTGACCCATGGTATGTCGGGCGTGCGGATCGAATTGCTCGATCGTATGCAGGCGTTTCTTGAACACGACGTGCTGCCGCTGATCCCGGAAGAAGGATCGGTGGGCGCGAGCGGCGACCTGACGCCGCTGTCCTATGTCGCGGCGGCCCTGGCTGGCGAGCGAGACGTGATGTATCGCGGCGAGCGGCGCAGCGCGGCGGAGGTGCATCGTCTGCTCGGCTGGACGCCCTTGATCCTCCGCCCCAAGGAGGCTTTGGCCCTAATGAACGGGACTGCCGTGATGACGGGCCTCGCCTGCCTCGCCTACGCCCGCGCGGACTACCTGCTGAAACTGGCCACCCGTATCACAGCCCTCAACGTCGTCGCACTGGAGGGCAACCCCGAGCATTTCGACGAGCGCCTGTTTGCTGCCAAGCCCCACCCAGGCCAGATGCAGGTGGCCGCCTGGATTCGTCAGGACCTCGCCATCGAGGCACCGACCGCACCCTTGCATCGCCTGCAGGATCGCTATTCCATCCGCTGCGCGCCGCACGTGCTAGGCGTTCTCGCCGACAGCTTGGGCCTGCTGCGGCAATTCATCGAGACCGAGCTAAACAGCGCCAACGACAACCCGATCATCGACGCCGACAACGAGCGCGTGCTGCACGGCGGGCACTTCTACGGCGGCCATATCGCGTTCGCCATGGACAGCTTGAAAAACCTCGTCGCCAATGTCGCCGACCTGCTCGACCGCCAGCTCGCGCTATTGGTGGATACCCGCTACAACCACGGCTTGCCGAGCAATCTGTCCGGCGCCCCTGAAGCCACGGCGATGATCAACCACGGCTTCAAGGCGGTGCAGATCGGCGCCAGCGCCTGGACCGCTGAAGCCTTGAAGAACAGCATGCCAGCCAGCGTTTTCTCCCGCTCTACCGAATGCCACAACCAGGACAAGGTGAGCATGGGTACCATCGCCGCACGCGATGCGTTGCGCAGCCTCGAGTTGACCGAGCAGGTTGCCGCCGCCACGCTGATCGCCGCCAACCAGGGCGTCTGGTTGCGTCAGCGGCATGTTGGTTCAAGGGCGCTCCCGGCCCCTTTGGCATATATGCACGCTGCGCTGGGAGAGGATTTTCCACCCGTGATCGAAGACCGTGCGCTGGAAGGCGAGCTGCGCCTGTGCTTGGGCCGCATCCGCGCACAGCACTGGAGGCTCTATGCGTAAGGAAGGCGTGCTGCAGGCAGAGATTGACGTGCTGGTACCGTTTTTCGACGTCGACTCCATGGACGTGGTCTGGCACGGCCACTACATCAAGTACTTCGAGATGGCTCGCTGCGCCCTGCTGGAGCGAATCGGGCACAACTACACGCAGATGCGCGAGGCGGGCTACGCCTGGCCCATCATCGACGTGCAGCTGCGTTACGTGCGTGGCGCCCGTTTCAACCAGCGCATCATCGTACGTGCCGATCTGGTGGAATGGGAGAACCGCTTGAAAATCAATTACCTGATCACGGACGCTGAGACTGGGGAGCGGATGACGCGCGGGAGTACCGTGCAGGTCGCGGTAGAGATCGCCAGCCGCGAGATGCTGCTGGCGTCGCCGAACATCTTTATCGACGCCGTAGAGCGGGCCCTCTCGTGATACGCGTGCGCGACGTGCTGGCGCGACTAGCCCTGTGTGCATTCGGCCTGCTGCCCTTGATGGCGAACGCCGACGCCTTTGATCTCGCGCAGCTCAGCCGCCAACTGAGCGCGCCCGAGGTCGTTCGCGGCAGTTTCGTTCAGGAAAAATACTTGCGGGCGCTGCCGCAACCACTGACCAGCACCGGCAGCTTCGTGCTGGCACGTAACCGCGGCCTGCTCTGGTCCTTGCAGCAGCCGGTGCAGCGCGACTACCGCATCAGCGACTCGGGCATTGCGCAGCGCGATCCCAACGGCTGGCAGCAGACCAATCAGCAGGGTCCTGCCGCACGTCACAACGAATTGTTTCTCGCTGTTCTGCACGGTGACACCGTGGCACTACAGCGTGATTTCGAGCTGGAGCTCAACGGCACTGCGCAGGCGTGGGCGTTGGCACTGACCCCACGCTCGAAACTGCTCGGACAGATATTCACCGCCATTCTGATCCAGGGCAGCGCCACAGCCGAGCGCATCGAGCTGCTCGAGACCCAGGGCGACAGCACAGTGCTGGTGCTGAACGACATCGAGATCGACGATCAATTGGACCCCAACGAACTCCATGACCTCGCCGACTGATCAAGCGCTCAGGTTTCCGGCCTGGCTGTCCGTCCTTTTTTTCCTGGCGCTGCTCGGGTTGGTGGGACTGACAGCATGGCAATGGCGCGACGGATCGCCGGTGACCGCGAACTTGCTGCAGCTTTTGCCCAGCGATACGCCAGACGAGCTGGAGCAACTGGCCGAACAGCGGGTGCAGGAACCGCTGAACCGAGACGTGATGGTGCTGATCCATCATCCTGATGAGGACATCGCCGTCGGGCTGGCAGATGAAATCACTGATAACCTCCGGGCCAGCGGCCTCTTCGCCCAGGTTCGCCGTTCGGTGCAAGCCGACCTGCCGGCAGTACGCCAACAACTGCTTGATCAGCGTCTGGTGTTGCTGAGCCCGGCCAGTCGCGAAGCCCTGATTGCCGCACCGGAAGACTTCATTCAACAACGCCTGCAGCGTCTGTACAGTCCCTTCGAAAGCGCAAGCCTCGTGCCAGTCGAGCAGGATTGGTTCGGTTTCGCCGATCTGGCGCAGCGCCAACTGCCGCAGCCGGGCCATATTCGCCCACGCCTCGATGGCCTATTGATCGCAGAGCATGATGGACAGCGCTGGGTGGTCATTCATGCACGGATCGATGGCGACGCCTTCGATGATCAGCTTCCGCTCCTGGTGGACGATGAAATCCGAGCAGCCCGTCGCCGGGTCGAGTCCGAGCAGGGTGAGCTGCTCGCGGCCGGCGGCGTGTTGCATGCCGCGTATGGGCAACGCCAGGCGCGGGAAGAAGCGGGCCTGATTGGCAGCGTATCGCTCATTGCCACCCTCGCCCTGCTACATCTGCTGTTTCGTACGCCACGTGTGTTGCTGGTGGCGTTACCGGTGGTGGTCGGCGCCCTCAGCGGCGCCGCGGCGTGCATCGCGTTGTTCGGCGAGATCCATGTCCTGACGCTGGTACTTGGCGCCAGCCTGGTTGGCGTCAGCATTGATTTTCCGTTGCACTACCTCTCGAAGAGCTGGGGCCTGCAACCATGGCACGCTTACCGAGCCTTACGCCTGACGCTCCCGGGGCTGGCCTTGGCGCTGGCGACCAACGTGATTGGCTACCTGGCCATGGCGTTCACTCCATTTCCAGCGCTCAGCCAGGTGGCGGTTTTCTCTGCCGCGGGCCTGTTTGGCGCCTTCGCGTGCGCTACATGCTTGCTGCCAGCGCTGTTGAACGCGCCTCTGCAACCGTGGACCGCACCGCTAAGCTGGGCGCGGCGCGGCCTGGATCTGCGTCAGGCCTTGCTCAGGCGGGTCCCGGCACGCTGGTTACTGGTCGCGTTCGCGCTGTTTTGCATCGCAGGTATCAGTCAAGTCTCGTTCAAGGACGATCTCCGCCAGTGGGTCAGCCGGGCGCCGATGCTTCAACAACACGCCGAACGCATTGGCCAGATCACTGGTTTCGAGCCGACCAGCCAGTACTTTCTGGTACGCGCAGAGACCCCGGATGAACTGCTGGCACGTCAGGAAAACCTTGGCACTCGCCTCGATGACCTGGTTGCCGCACAACAGCTGCACGGCTATCTCGCGCTGAGCCAGCTGGCCGCCCCGGCCGTCGCCCAGGAAAGCCTGCATCTCGCGCTGCCTCGTTTGCTGGAGGTGAGTCAGCCGCTGCTGGATCTTGGCGTGACGCCCGGCATGCTCGAACAGGAACTGGCCGACCTGCTGGCCAAGCCCGTCGCCGGTCTTGACGAGGTGTTGGCCGGACCGCTCGCCGAACCCTGGCGCCCGCTATGGTTGGGCGCGCAGCCGGACGGCTCGGTTGCCGGCTTGGTCAGTCTTCAGGGCTTGAGAGACAGCGCAGCGCTTCACAGTCTGGGCGAGGGTATTGGCGGGGTCAGCCTTATCGACCGACCGGCCGAACTGAACCGGCTGTTCGCCGAGACCCAGCGTCAAGCCGCGCTGCTCAAGGTGTCCGCCGCGGTGCTGATCTTTGCGCTGTTGTGTCTTCCGTTTGGCTGGCGTGGCGCCTTACGCTGCCTGGCCGTTCCGCTGCTGGCGGCGCTCGGCAGCCTTGCCTGCCTCGGCTGGCTGGGTCAGCCGTTGACCCTGTTTGGCCTGTTCGGGCTGCTGCTGGTGACAGCCATTGGTGTCGACTACGCCATTCTTATGCGCGAACGAATCGGTGGCGCCGCGGTGAGTTTAGCGGGCACCCTGCTGGCAGCCGCCACCACCTGGCTGTCGTTCGGTCTGCTGGCCCTGTCCAGCACGCCAGCGGTGAGTAATTTCGGGCTGGCGGTGGGACTCGGCCTGGTGTTCGCGTTCCTGTTGGCCCCGTGGGCCGCTGAACCGGATGGCGACGAGAAATGCTGAGCGGATCATGCGAGGCGCGACTTCCGCAACCGGTAGCCTTTCCTAAGGCGCCCGCCACGCTGTTGGTGGCCGTTATACCTTCCCGGCTGCCGGAACCTCCGTCAGCACCCACTCCTATCGAGTCATACAGATGAAGGCTTCCCCGCAATCAGAACGTCGCACCGTCGTGGTTATTGGCGCTGGCCCCTCTGGCGCCATCGCGGCAGCCCTGCTCAAGCGCAAGGGGCACGATGTGCTGATCATCGAGCGACAGCGCTTTCCGCGCTTCTCGATCGGTGAAAGTCTCCTGTCACACTGCCTCGACTTCCTAGACGAAGCAGGCATGCTCGAAGCGGTGCAGGCTGCCGGGTTTCAGACCAAACATGGCGCCGCCTTCGGCTGGGGTGAGCGCTACACCGAATTCGACTTTCGCGACAAGTTCACCGACGGGCATGGCAGCACCTATCAGGTCCAACGCGCTGATTTCGACAAATTGCTGGCCGATCAGGCCGAATCGCAGGGCGTGGAGATTCGCTACGAGGAAGAAATAACCGCTGCCGATTTCAACGGCCCGCGCCCCAGTCTGCAGGTGCGCCGGCAGGACGGGAGCGCCTATGTGGTCGAGACGGAGTTCGTGCTCGATGCCAGCGGCTACGGCCGGGTATTGCCGCGCTTGCTCGAGCTGGAAGCACCGTCGAGCTTTCCGCTACGCCGCGCCGTGTTCACGCACATCAACGACAAAATCGACGACCCGCATTTCGACCGCAACAAGATTCTCGTCACCACGCATCCCGAACTGCGCGATGTCTGGTATTGGACCATCCCTTTCAGCAATGGCCGCTGTTCCCTGGGTGTGGTCGCCAGCGCCGAACGCTACGAACAACGCCCGCTGGACCTGGACGCCTGCCTGAGCGAGTTCGTGCTGGAGGCGCCCAATCTCAAACGCATCCTAAGGCATGCCGAGTGGGACACACCGGCCCGGTTGATTGGCGGATACTCGGCAAACGTCAAAACACTGCATGGCCCGGGCTTCGCTTTATTGGGTAACGCAGCAGAATTCCTCGACCCGGTGTTTTCCTCGGGTGTCACCATCGCGATGCGCTCAGCAAGCATGGCGGCGGCAGTGCTACACCGTCAGCTGACGGGCGAAACGGTAGATTGGGAAACCGAGTTCGCCGCACCGCTCAAACGTGGCGTTGACACCTTCCGCACTTACGTCGAAGGCTGGTATGACGGCAGTTTCCAGGACGTGATCTATTACGAGCGCGCTCAACCCGAGATACGCCGCATGATCAGCTCGATACTGGCGGGCTATGCCTGGGACACCAACAACCCCTACGTCGCCGAACCCCGGCGGCGCTTGAAGGTGCTGGCTGAGCTGTGCGCTTCAACGGAACTGCTGTGAGCCTACCCTCATGATCCTGCCGGCTCGCTATGCGCGATCTCTGGCTTTGCTATCGCTGGCGTTGATGCTCGTTGCCTGCGCTCAACGTATGCCACTGCCCTCGGACACCCCGCGCTTATCGCTGCCGATGCAGCTGCACATACAGCACGATCAGGATGGCACGCGGGATTGGCTGCTGGTCATCCAGCAGGAAGACCGTGCTTTACGCTGGTCGTTGTTAGATCCGCTGGGCATTCCTCTGGCGCGCCAGCTATTGCTCGATGGACGCTGGCAGGCGGATGGCCTGCTACCCCCCAATCCTCAGGCACGTGAGCTGTTTGCGGCATTGCTGTTCGCACTCACGCCGGCCGAACAGTTGGCGGACCTCTACTCTCACGCAGCCTGGATGCTGCAGCACGACGGGCGAACCTTGGTTGATGGCGCTGCAGCCTGGCACGTCCGCTATCTGAAAGATGAGCGCATCGAACTCGACGTCGGGCCAGCGCTGACCTATCGTGTCGCCCCCATTGCGACCGCTGGAGCCCGCCACTGATGACCATCGCCTACCTGAACGCTCTCGGGGTGATCTGCGCGCTGGGGCGTGGCAAAGCCGAAGTCGCCCGACGATTGCTGGATGGCGACAGCTCGGGCATGCAGCTCTACCCGCGACCGGTAGCGGGTCGTCAGCTTCCAGTCGGTGCGGTCACCGGCGAGCTTCCGTCACTCGGCGACACACCGCTGCGCTACGCCACGCGCAACAACCAACTGCTGCTGGCAGCGATGGAGGAAATCGGAACCGAGCTGAAGGCAGCGATTGCACGCTTCGGTTCATCGCGTGTGGGTGTCGTGATGGGCACCAGTACGACGGGTATCCAGGAAGCGACCCAGGCCATCACTCAGCTGGTCCGCGAAGGACAACTGCCCGCAAGCTACCACTACGGTCATCAGGAACTGTCGGCGCCGGCGAGCTTTATCAGCGAGCGGCTACAGCTCAGCGGCCCGAGCTATTCGATTTCCACCGCGTGCACCTCTAGCGCCCGCGCGCTGCTCAGTGCAAAGCGACAGCTGGATGCAGGAATTTGCGACGCGGTGATTTGTGGTGGTGTTGATAGCCTCTGCGACCTGACGCTGCAGGGTTTCAGCTCCCTTGAAGCGACCAGCGAATATGTCTGTAATCCGTTTTCAGCTAACCGTGACGGTATCAACATCGGCGAGGGGGCGGCCGTCTTCCTGATGACGCGCGAGAAGGGCCCGATTGCCTTGCTTGGCGCTGGCGCCAGTTCCGACGCGCACCACATTTCAGCACCCGACCCGCACGGCCAGGGCGCTATCGAGGCCATGCGCAAAGCGCTATTCGACGCGGCGATACGGGTTGAGCAAATCGATTACCTGAACCTGCATGGCACCGCCACACCACACAATGACGCAATGGAAAGCCTCGCGGTTGCCGCCGTGTTTCCAAATGGCGTGCCCTGCTCGTCCAGTAAACCCCTTACTGGGCATACGCTCGGTGCCGCCGGCGCGCTCGAAGCCGCGTTCTGCTGGTTGGCACTGTCCGAGCACAACCCGCTACAGCGTTTGCCGCCTCATCGCTGGGACAACCAGCCGGACGCCGACTTGCCTCGCCTTAATCTGAACACAGCCGGCACGGTCATGGCAGGCTCCGACTGTCGTCGGATGATGAGCAATTCCTTCGCCTTCGGCGGCAACAACATCAGCCTGATCCTGGGAGACGCGCCATGATTGATTGGCCAGTCGCCGAACTGCTCCCCCATGCGGGGGACATGGTCCTACTCGACGCCGTGGAGGTGTTCGACGCGGAAAGCATCGAAACGCGCCTCCAAGTTAAGCCGTTCGGACTGCTGAACCTGCCCGACGGCAGCCTGCCGGCGTGGGCGGGCATCGAAATCATGGCCCAAACGGTCGCCGCCTTCGCCGGCTGCCACGCCCGCCAGGCCGGGTTGCCCGTCGAACTGGGCTTTCTGCTCGGCACCCGCAGCTTCCAATGCAATGTCGAGCATTTCCCAGCCGGCAGCCTGCTGCGCATCCGCGCGATTCGCTCATTGCAGGATGACAACGGCATGGGCGTATTCGAATGCCATCTCGACGGGCCCGGCATCCATGCCGAGGCGCGCCTCAATGTGTTCCGCCCGCCCGAAGTGGCGAGCTATCTGCAAGAGCCTAACCCATGAGCCACAACATATTGGTCACCGGCTCCAGCCGTGGCATCGGTCGCGCTATCGCGCTGCGCCTGGCGCGAAGCGGGTACGACATCGTCCTCCATTGCCGTACCCGAGTTGATGAGGCTAAAGCTGTGCAGGCCGAGCTGCAGGAATTGGGTCGTCAGGCGCGCATCCTGCAATTCGATGTCGCGGATCGGGCCGCCTGTCGCGCCGCACTGCAAGCCGATATCGAGGCGCACGGCGCCTACTATGGGGTGGTCTGTAATGCCGGTCTGACGCGTGACGGTGCCTTTCCCGCCTTGACCGAGGATGACTGGGACCTGGTGATGCGCACCAATCTGGATGGTTTCTACAATGTCCTGCATCCGCTGACCATGCCGATGATCCGCCGCCGACAGCCCGGCCGCATCGTCTGCATCACATCGGTTTCGGGCCTGATCGGCAATCGTGGGCAAGTCAACTACAGTGCATCGAAGGCCGGTGTGATCGGCGCCGCCAAGGCGCTGGCAGTGGAGCTTGGCAAACGTCGCATCACCGTAAACTGCGTCGCACCCGGCCTGATCGATACCGACATGCTCGATGATGGTCTGCCAATCGAGGAAATGCTCAAGATGATCCCCGCTCAACGCATGGGCACACCCGAAGAAGTCGCCGGTGCGGTCAATTTCCTCATGTCGGAAGAGGCCAGCTACATCACGCGCCAGGTGCTGGCGGTTAACGGCGGGTTGTGCTGATGAAGCGGGTCGTCGTTACCGGCATGGCCGGCATCACGTCGCTCGGCAGCGACTGGGCAACCATCGAAGCCCGCTTCAGCGGCAACCGCAGCGGCATCCGCTACATGCGCGAGTGGGATCGTTTCACCGAACTCAACACCCGCCTGGCCGGGCCCGCGGACGATTTCGTTGTCCCTGGGCACTGGACGCGCAAACAGCTGCGCAGCATGGGTCGGGTCTCCCGATTGGCGGTGAAGGCGGCGGAGCAGGCGCTCGATCACGCCGGCCTGCTCGATGATGTCTCGATCCGAGACGGCCGCATGGGCGTCGCCTGCGGGTCATCCACCGGCAGCACCGAGGAAATCAAAGCCTTCGGCAACATGTTGCTCAACTCCGTGGCCGACGGGCTGAACGCCAACTCCTACATCCGCATGATGCCGCACACCACGGCGGCCAACATCAGCATCTTCTTCGGCCTGACCGGACGGGTGATTCCCACGTCGAGCGCCTGTACCAGTGGCAGTCAGGGCATTGGTTATGCGTATGAAGCCATCAAATTCGGTCGCCTGCCGATGATGCTCGCAGGCGGTGCCGAGGAGCTCTGCGCAACTGAAGCGATGGTTTTCGACGCGCTCTACGCGACCAGTCTCAAGAACGATGCGCCCCATACCACCCCTCGCCCCTACGACGCCGGTCGCGACGGACTGGTGATTGGTGAGGGCGCCGGCATGTTGGTACTGGAAGAGCTGGAGCATGCGCTGGCCCGCGGCGCCACCATTCACGCCGAGCTGGTGGGTTTCGGCAGTAATGCCGACGGCCAGCACGCCACCAAACCCGAGCAGCTGACCATGCGCCGGGCAATGGAGCTGGCGCTGGAAGACGCCGGCCTGTCGTCCGATGCGATCGGCTACGTCAACGGCCACGGCACCGCCACGGAACAGGGCGACATCGCCGAAACGCAGGCGACCCACGGCCTGTTTGGCCCCCGCATGCCGATCAGCTCGCAAAAAAGCTACTTCGGACACACCCTCGGGGCCTGCGGTGCGCTGGAATCCTGGTTTAGCATCGAGATGATGAACAGCGACCGCTATGTTCACACGCTCAACCTGGACAACATCGACCCACGCTGCGGTGAGCTGGACTACCTCATCGGCGCGCCCCGTGTGATGTGCCATGAGTACGTGATGAACAACAATTTCGCCTTTGGCGGGATCAACACCTCGCTGATCTTCCGCCGCTGGGCCTGATTACCCCCAAAGCCGCAAGGAGAACGCCATGAAGAAAACCATAGGGATCGGTGCTGCACTCATGCTTTGTGCAATGCCCGGTATCAGCCAGGCCCGCGACACTACTCACTTCCTTCCTTTCGATCAGGTCGTGGCCGAAGCGACGGCCTCTGGCAAGCTGGACGGAAGCGTCAAGTTCTATCTCGCTGGCACGACCCCCAAGGGTGCGCAAATCATTCGCCGTGACGTCACCACCAGCAAGAAAACCAACGCGTTCAACAAGACCGACGAGAATGCCTGCAGCTGGGCGCTGCAATCGGCGCTGATCAGCATGCAGCAGGCGGCCAAGGCCGCCGGCGCGAATGCGGTGGTCGATGTCGCCAGCAACTACAAGCATGTTGAGTACAAGGACAGCCAGAAGTATGAGTGCCACGCCGGAGCCATCATGGCGGGGGTCGCAATCAAGGGCAATCTAGCCAAACTGAAGTAGCCCTGTCAGCGTGCCCTTACTGCGGCGGGTGGCGGTCTCAGCGGCCAAGTAACGGGCCCGGTGGTCACCTCAGCGTCGGCTACAGCCGAACAAACAACTGGACCGGCGAGTCAACTGAGCAGTTACCTTCCAACAATCGAGGAGCTGCTCATGTTCGATAAGTCGTCGCACAAGTTTGAGGTCAATTACATCTTTCAGAACGACCCGCGCGTTCAGATCATCGAGTCTGAGGAGGAGCGCATGTCCCAAGGCAGCGCCGCTCGGCATCTGATCGAACTGCATAACGGTGATGCCGAGAACAGCCTGGTGATGCCGGAGGCGAGCGCCGACGAGGCCAAGCTGCTGGAGCAGGCCGAAGTCATCGGCATCACCGATATCCGCGTGACCAAGCTGGTCCACGAACATAAGCCGGGCACGACACCCGGACATTACCAGCAGCCATAAACAAAAAGAGCCGCGGTAAGCGGCTCTTTCTTTTCCCGGCAGTTTACTCAGCTGTGATACTTGGCCGACAGCTCGTGCACCGACTCGATGAAGGCGCCAGCGTGGGCCGGATCAACCTCCGGCGTGATGCCATGACCCAGGTTGAAGACGTGCCCTTCACCCGCACCGAAACTCGAGAGAATGCGCCCAACCTCGGCACGGATGGCGTCCGGCTTCGCGAACAGCACGCTCGGATCCATGTTGCCTTGCAGCGCTACCTTGTTACCGACCCGCGCCCGCGCCTGGCCGATATCGCAGGTCCAATCGAGTCCCAGCGCTTCGGCTCCGGTATCGGCCATGGATTCCAGCCAGAGTCCGCCGCCCTTGGTGAACAGAATCACCGGTACGCGGCGCCCGTCATGCTCGCGGATCAGGCCGTTGACGATCTTCTGCATGTAGGCCAGCGAAAACTCCTGATAGGCGGCAGCAGAAAGGCTACCTCCCCAGGAATCAAAGATCTGTACCGCCTGCGCCCCGGCCAGAATCTGCCCGTTGAGGTAGCTGGTCACCGATTGTGCGAGCTTCTCGAGTAACGCATGCATCGCTTGCGGATTTTCATAGAGCATCGCCTTGGACTTGCGGAAGTCTTTGGAGGAGCCGCCTTCGACCATGTAGGTCGCTAGCGTCCACGGGCTGCCGGAAAACCCGATCAGCGGCACTCGCCCGTTCAGCTCTCGGCGGATGGTGCGCACCGCGCTCATCACGTATCCCAGGTCCTTCTCCGGATCCGGGATCGGCAGCGCCTCGATGTCGGCCATGCTGCTGACGACTTTCTTAAAGCGCGGCCCTTCCCCGGTTTCGAAATAAAGGCCCAGGCCCATGGCGTCCGGCACAGTGAGGATGTCCGAGAACAGGATGGCGGCATCCAGCGGATAACGCTCCAGTGGCTGCAGCGTGACCTCGCAGGCCAATTCGGGGTTCATGCACAGGCTCATGAAGTCGCCCGCCTTACTGCGGCTGGCCCGGTATTCCGGCAGGTAGCGTCCGGCCTGACGCATCATCCACACCGGGGTGACGTCGACAGGTTGCTTGAGCAGGGCGCGGAGGAAGCGATCGTTCTTCAAGGCAGTCATGTCTGGGTTCCAGCAAAAGAGTGGCGGCATTGTCGCAAAGCGGAAAACAAAAGGCACGGCGAGCGCCGTGCCTTTTATCTATAGGCTTGATTCTGGTCAGGCCCGTTTGGAGGCATGCTCCAAGTAAAGCCTGTGGGTGGATGTCGCTTCTTACATCCACATTGCTCTGCCCGGTGGATCGAAGAAGCGGACCCGCCCGACGGATCAGACTTCCAGGTAGTCCAGGATGCCCTCAGCGGCCTGACGGCCTTCGAAGATTGCCGTCACGACCAGATCGGAACCGCGCACCATGTCGCCACCCGCAAAAATCTTGGGATTGCTGGTCTGGTGCTTGAACTGGCCCAACTCCGGTGCCACGACACGCCCCTGATTGTCGGTCTGAATACGCTGGCCTTCAAACCACTCGGCCGGGCTCGGACGGAAACCGAAGGCGATGACCACGGCATCTGCCGGCAGCACTTCCTCAGAACCGGGAATCGGCTCGGGACTCCGACGGCCCCGCGCGTCCGGCGCGCCAAGACGCGTCTCGACCACCTTCACGCCCTCGACCTTGCCTTCGCCAACGATTGCAATCGGCTGTCGGTTGAAGAGGAATTTAACGCCCTCTTCCTTGGCATTCTTCACTTCCTTGCGCGAACCCGGCATGTTCGCCGCGTCACGACGGTAAGCGCAGGTCACGCTCTTCGCGCCTTGGCGAATGGAAGTGCGGTTGCAGTCCATCGCGGTGTCACCGCCACCCAGCACCACGACCTTCTTGCCTTTCATGTCGACGAAATCCTCGGGCGATTTTTCGAAGCCAAGGTTGCGATTAACGTTGGCGATCAGGAAGTCCAGCGCATCGTGAACACCGGGTAAATCCTCGCCCGGAAAGCCGCCCTTCATGTAGGTGTAGGTGCCCATGCCCATGAACACCGCGTCATAGTCGGCGAGCAGTTGGTCGATCGTCACGTCCTTGCCCACTTCAGTGTTCAGGCGGAACTCGATACCCATGCCGCCGAAAATCTCGCGGCGACGGCTGAGTACGCTTTTCTCCAGCTTGAACTCCGGAATGCCGAACGTGAGCAAACCGCCAATCTCAGGATTCTTGTCGAATACAACCGGGGTGACGCCGCTGCGCACCAGCACATCGGCGCACCCGAGCCCCGCCGGGCCCGCACCGATGATGGCGACTTTCTTGCCGGTCGGTTTGACCTTGGACATATCGGGGCGCCAGCCCATGGCGAACGCGGTATCCGCAATGTACTTCTCGACCGAGCCAATCGTGACGGCGCCAAATCCGTCGTTCAGGGTGCAGGCGCCCTCGCACAAACGGTCCTGGGGGCAAACCCGCCCACAGACTTCTGGCAGGGTGTTGGTCTGATGCGCCAGCTCGGCGGCCGCGAGGATGTTGCCCTCGGAGACGAGCTTGAGCCAGTTGGGGATGTAGTTGTGGACCGGGCACTTCCATTCACAATAAGGGTTGCCGCAACCCAGGCAGCGGTGAGCCTGCTCACAGGCCTGCTGTGGTTTGAAGGGTTCATAGATCTCGACGAACTCTTTCTTGCGCTGGCGCAGCAGCTTCTTCTTCGGATCCTTGCGCCCGACTTCGATGAACTGGAAGTCGTTATTCAGACGTTCAGTCATTTCAAAACCTCTTAGCGGCAGCCGCAAGCCCAAGGCTGCAAGCTGCATGACAATCACGGAGCGGGGCGAGCCTCGAATTCATGGCCGAGGCTCGCCGCTGAACCTGCTTTTTATTGGGGGTTGGCCCGAGTGGACGACAGCAACGTTGCCAGGTTGGCCGCCTTCGGTTTGACGAGCCAGAAGCGACGCAAGTAGTCGTCGAGGTTCTCAAGAAGTGTCTCGCCCCATGCGCTGCCGGTTTCAGCCACATACTCGCGCAGCACATCCTGCAGGTGGCTACGGTGGGCTTCCATCGCCTCGCCCGTGATGCGCTGCAGGTTAACCAGCTCATTGTTCACCCGGTCGACAAAGCTGTTATCCATGTCGAGTACATAGGCGAAGCCGCCGGTCATGCCGGATCCAAAGTTGTAGCCGGTTTTGCCGAGGACGCAGACGAAGCCGCCTGTCATGTATTCGCAGCAATGATCGCCGGTGCCTTCCACGACCGCATGCGCGCCGGAGTTGCGAACAGCGAATCGCTCACCAGCGGTACCACTGGCAAACAACTTCCCGCCAGTGGCGCCGTACAGGCAGGTATTGCCGACGATGGCCGAGTTCTGCGACTCGAAAACGCTGCCCTTCGGCTGGGTGACAACCAGCTTTCCGCCGGTCATGCCCTTGCCAACGTAGTCGTTAGCATCCCCTTCGAGATACAGGTGGAGGCCTCCGGCGTTCCAGACACCGAAGCTCTGCCCCGCGGTCCCCTTGAAGCGGAAGGTGATCGGCGCGTCCTTCATACCCTGGTTGCCGTGCACCTGAGCGATCTCGCCCGACACACGAGCGCCAATAGAACGATCGCAGTTGCAGATATCCAGATCGAACTCGCCGCCGCTCTTCGCGTCGATGGCAGCGCGGGCGAGCTTGACCATTTCCTCAGCCAGCAGCCCCTGATCGAAGGGCGGGTTTTTCTCAACTTCACAGAACTGCGGCTTATCGGCCGGAACGTGGTCGCTTCCGAGCAGCGGTGTCAGGTCGAGATGATTTTGCTTCGCAGTGTCGCCGGGGAGCAGTTCGAGCAAATCGGTACGCCCGATCAGCTCTTGCAAGCTGCGCACACCCAGCCGAGCCAGCCATTCGCGTGTTTCTTCTGCAATGAACGTAAAGAAGTTAACGACCATATCAACGGTGCCGATGAAATGGTCTTTGCGCAGCTGATCATTCTGCGTGGCAATACCGGTAGCGCAATTGTTCAAATGGCAGATACGCAGGTATTTGCAGCCCAGCGCGATCATCGGCGCAGTACCAAAGCCGAAGCTTTCGGCACCCAGAATGGCAGCCTTCACCACATCGAGGCCGGTCTTCAAGCCTCCGTCGGTCTGTACCCGGACCTTGCCACGCAGATCGTTGCCACGCAGCGTTTGATGAGTTTCAGCAAGCCCGAGCTCCCACGGCGAGCCGGCATAACGGATCGAGGTCAGCGGCGACGCGCCCGTGCCACCGTCGTAGCCGGAGATGGTAATCAGGTCCGCGTAGGCTTTGGCCACGCCAGCGGCGATGGTACCGACGCCAGGCTCGGCCACCAGTTTGACCGATACCAGTGCCTTGGGGTTGACCTGCTTAAGGTCAAAAATCAGTTGGGCCAAGTCTTCGATTGAATAGATGTCATGGTGCGGCGGCGGAGAAATCAACGTCACGCCGGGCACCGCATAGCGCAGCTTTGCAATCAGGCCGTTAACCTTGCCACCGGGTAGCTGACCACCTTCGCCAGGCTTGGCGCCTTGAGCGACTTTGATCTGCAGCACTTCAGCATTAACCAAATACTCCGGCGTGACACCGAAACGACCGGTAGCCACCTGCTTGATTTTCGAGCTGCGCTCGGTGCGGTATCGCGCCGGGTCTTCGCCGCCTTCGCCGGAATTGGAACGTGCACCGATGCGGTTCATCGCCGCGGCGATCGCTTCGTGCGCCTCAGGCGATAGCGCGCCGAGCGAAATACCGGCGGAGTCGAACCGCTTGAGAATCTGCTCAAGCGGCTCGACCTCTTCGAGTGCCAGAGGCTGCTCCGACACTTTCAGCTTGAGCAAATCGCGCAGCATCGCGGCCGGGCGCTGGTCGACAAGGGCGGTGTACTCTTTGAACCGATGGTAATCGCCTTGCTGCACCGCAACCTGGAGCGCGGCGACCACGTCTGGGTTGTAGGCGTGGTACTCGCCACCATAAACAAACTTCAACAAGCCACCCTGCTGGATCGGCTTACGCGCGCTCCAGGCCTCCGCGGCCAACGCTTTCTGCTCGGCTTCCAGATCGGCGAACCGCGCACCTTTGATACGACTGGCCACACCGCGGAAGCTGGTTTCGACCACATCATCAGCCAGACCGACCGCCTCGAACAACTGAGCACCGCGGTACGAGGTGATGGTAGAGATACCCATCTTGGAGATGATTTTCAGGAGGCCTTTCGAAATGCCCTTGCGATAGTGTTTGAACACCTCGTAGAGGTCACCGAGCACCTCGCCTGTACGGATCAGATCGCCGAGCACTTCGAACGCGAGGAAGGGGTAGACCGCCGTCGCACCAAAGCCAATCAACACGGCGAAGTGATGCGGATCACGCGCCGTGGCAGTTTCGACCAGGATATTGCAATCGCAGCGAAGACCCGTCTCAATCAGGCGGTGATGCACCGCGCCTACTGCTAGCGACGCATGTGCCGGCAGCTTGCCTGGCCCGATATTGCGGTCACTGAGAATCAGCATGACCTTGCCGCTGCGCACCGCTTCCTCTGCCTGATCGGCAATGTTTCGCACGGCGGCTTCGAGCCCGATGGACTCGTCATAGTTGAGGTCGATCAGTTGGCGCTCGAAGCCTGGGCGGTCGAGCTCCATGATCGTGCGCCACTTGGCGGGCGATATGACCGGAGTGGTCAGAATCGCGCGGTTGGCGTGGTCGGCGGTTTCTTCGAAGACGTTACGCTCAGCGCCCAGGCAGGTTTCGAGCGACATCACGATAGATTCACGCAGAGGATCTATCGGCGGGTTGGTTACCTGGGCGAACTGCTGGCGAAAATAGTCAAACGGAGAGCGCACCCGCCGTGACAGTACGGCCATCGGCGTGTCGTCGCCCATAGAGCCCACGGCTTCCTGCCCCTGCTCGGCGAGCGGACGCAGGACCTGATCACGCTCCTCGAACGTGACCTGGAACATCTTCATGTACTGCTTGAGCTGATCGGCATCGTAAAAAGCCGAGCCGTGATCGTTATCATCCAGCGTCGACTGGATGCGCAACGCATTCTGACGCAGCCACTTCTTATAAGGTTGCTGAGATTTCAGACGGTTATCGATGTCGTCGGTATGCAGTACCTGCCCCGTTTCGGTATCCACCGCCAGAATCTGGCCCGGTCCTACGCGGCCCTTGGCGATCACATCCTCAGGCTTGTAATCCCATACGCCCACTTCAGAGGCCAGCGTGATGTAACCATTCGTGGTGGTCACCCAGCGCGCCGGACGCAGACCGTTCCGATCCAGCAAACAGATCGCGTGACGCCCATCGGTGAGCACCACGCCCGCCGGACCGTCCCACGGCTCCATGTGCATGGAGTTGAATTCATAAAAAGCGCGAAGGTCGGGATCCATGGTCTCGACGTTCTGCCAGGCCGGCGGGATGATCATGCGCAGACCGCGGAACAAATCCATGCCCCCGGTGACCAACAACTCCAACATGTTGTCCATGCTGGACGAGTCGGAGCCGGTCCGGTTGACCAGCGGATCGAGGCTCTCCAGATCAGGCAGCAGCTCGTTGGCAAACTTCAACCGGCGCGCCTGTGCCCAGTTACGGTTGCCGGTGATGGTGTTGATCTCACCGTTGTGGGCAAGAAAACGAAACGGCTGAGCCAGCGGCCATTGCGGCATGGTGTTAGTGGAGAAGCGCTGATGGAACACGCAAATGGCAGTTGCAAGCCGCTCGTCGCCGAGGTCGGGATAGAACTGCGCGAGATCCGCCGGCATCATCAGCCCTTTGTAGATGATGTCCCTGTCAGAGAGGCTGCAGACATAGAATTCTTTGTCGCTGGCGAGGGCTACTTCAGCGCGGCGCCGGGCAAAAAACAGCTTGATGCCGAAGTCACGCTCGGACAGGCCATCAGCACAAACGAAGACCTGCTCGATGCGCGGCAGGCGCTCAAGCGCCAGGCGTCCCAGCACGCTGGTATCGACCGGCACCTCGCGCCAGCCCACGAGTCTCAAACCTTGCGCGGCGATGTGTTCGTTGAGACTGGCGCGGGCAGCGTCCGCCTTGGTCGTGTCCTGGCTGAGAAAGATCATGCCGACGGCGTATAGCGCCGGGAGATCGGTGTCGAAATGCTGCTTGGCCATCGCGCGAAGAAACGCATCGGGCTTTTGCATCAGCAGGCCACAACCATCGCCGGTTTTGCCGTCGGCGTTGATGCCACCTCGGTGTGTCATGCAGGTGAGCGATTGAATAGCGGTCTGAAGCAGGTGATGGCTTGCCTCGCCCTGCATATGGGCGATCAGACCGAAGCCGCAGTTATCCTTGAACTCTTCAGGACGAAAAAGACCTGCTCTCATAGGCACTCCACCAGCTAAATACGATGTAAATCAACCCCTTATTGACGGCGCACAGAATCGCCCCGTCATACACGTGGGCAAAAGGGGGAGCAGTTTACAAAGCTGAGTAGAACGACACAATTTATTTTTGCAAGCCCCAAAACGGTGCATATCGCACCTTTTTAGGGCAATTATTAGCGCACCTGGACAATCTCTTGTTGCACGCTTGCAAACGTACGAGGCCAAGGTTGTCCGGCCCGCAGCGAAGCCGGCAATTTCTGGATGGCTTCCAATGCCGCGTTGCGACTGGCAAAACTGCCGTAGGTCACGACATACAGCGGCTTGCCCTCGTGGCGCTTAGCGAAGTAGCGGTAATGTTCGCCATGCTGTTTTATCAATGCTTCGGCATTACCCTGCGTTCGGGTACCTAACACCTGAACCAGGTAGTTGGTTTTCGGCTGACTGGCGTACCAGCCAGCCGCAGCCGCACCGGGAGCGGCCTGCGCGGCAACCTGCCGCACCGGCTCCTTCTGCGGGAGGTCCGCGACTGGCTCAGGCTCAGCGACAGGCGGTTGTACTGCCGTAGGCACAGCAACCTCTGCAGGACGGTCACCCGTCGGTCGGACTGGAGACTCCACCGGCTGAGCCGAGAGATCGTCCGACTCTCCACTTCCGGCAGCAGCAAGCGGCTCACGAATGACTGGCTGATCGGGCGGAGACTCAGCGACGTCCGCGCTAGCGGACTCAACGCTGTCAAGCTCCCCGGACGGCCGCGCTTCACCCCTGGAGTCGGGCGAGCCATCCATTTCGAGCGGCAAGCTGGTGGCCACGGGCGGCGATGCCTCGTCGCCGGAATCCCTCATGAATAACGCGATGGCGATGGCGAACACCACCGCGACCAACGCCGCCAGGTGTTTCATCGGCAGTGGCAAGCGCCATCCAGGCGACTTTCGCCGCCCTTTGGAATGCGACATCGCCTCGAGCAGTTCTTCACGCGCCGCATGATTTATCGCCCCGGGCCAGCCGCCCGAGCTTTCGTGGATTCGAACGATCTGTTCTTCGGTAAGGCAATCCAGCCCTGTCCCGGCCCCGTCGAGACGCAGCGACAGGTACTCTCGGGTCTCGTCCTCTTCGTAGGGCTGCAAGGCGATCTCATGGAACCGCTCCTCACCCTCGACCAGTGCCTCCAGGCGCGACACCAATGATTGCTCACCAAACAGGAAGACATGCGGCCTCCCCTCGGGGCTACCTTGCGCCAATCGCAATAGGGTCTCAACCGCAGCACCGGTAAGCCGCTCAGCATCATCGACCAACAAGTAAACCTCTTGTCCGGTCAATGCCAGCTGAATGATTTGCGCCATGATCGAATCGAAATCCGCGCGCTGGCTGCCGAGCGCCTGAGCGATCTGCTGCTGCACGGCGCTGGAATCGATGGTTTCCTGCGGGGAAATGATCACGCTCTGAACGGACTGTTTGTTGCTACTCGCAACAAGCGCTTGGCGTACGAGCGTCTTACCGCTCCCCTCGGGACCGGTTACGACCAGCAACAACTGACTGTAGCGGGCAAGGTGATGCAGCTGTCCTAAAACAGGCTTGCGTTGAGCTGGGAAGAATTTGAAACCGGGCACCCGAGCAGCGAAAGGGTCATGACTGAACCCGTAATGGTTCAGGTACGAATCGTCGGCAGACAAACTGGTCATGGAAATCTCTTAGGTTCTCAACTCTTGCGTTAGCGCTTCGTAGTTGACGTTCAATGTGGCTTCCAACACTTCAGATGGGAAGTCATCTGTGACCACAGCCTCACCCAGCCGTTTGAGTAACACCAAGCGTAACCGCCCATTCAAGACCTTTTTGTCGACTGCCATATGCTGGAGAAAATCTTCCGCGCACATGTTCGCCGGGGGCACTACGGGTAACCCGGCACGTGACAGCAAGCGCACTGCACGGTTTCGATCTTCGACGGAAAGCCAGCCCAGCTGGCACGACATTTCCAGCGCCATGACTGTCCCCGCGGATACGGCTTCACCATGCAACCAGGCGCCGTAGCCTTGATGGGTTTCGATCGCGTGTCCGAATGTATGACCAAGATTGAGCGTGGCGCGAATACCTGCCTCTCGCTCATC
The DNA here is from genome assembly GCF_019880365.1 of Pseudomonas sp. DNDY-54. NCBI lineage: Bacteria > Pseudomonadati > Pseudomonadota > Gammaproteobacteria > Pseudomonadales > Pseudomonadaceae > Pseudomonas > Pseudomonas sp. DNDY-54. The sequence goes on along the minus strand of NZ_CP082271.1, from coordinate 499,518 downwards.
CGCCCCTACGACTCTCGCCTTGGCGGCGCAGGAGCGACTTATGGCTTCAGTAAGTGCAGCCTGATCCAGGGCTCGCAGCTTGCCAATATTGCTCTCCAACCATCCCAAAAACGGCCCATCGCAGATCAAACCGTACTTGATAACTTCCGCCAGGCCGGCTGACAGCTCACGCGCCGGAAGCGTAGCCAGCGTCGTGGTATCAATGAGAACAGCTTGCGGCTGATAGAACGCACCGATCATGTTCTTACCGAGCGGATGGTTGATGCCTGTCTTACCACCGACAGACGAATCCACCTGGGATAAAAGAGTGGTCGGGATCTGGATGAAATCGACACCGCGCTGATAGCAGGCGGCTGCGAAACCAGCCATGTCGCCGATAACACCGCCTCCCAGCGCAATGATCGTGGCGCTACGGTCGAGCCTGGACGTCAATAACGCATCGAAGATTGACTGCAGAGTCTGCCAGTTCTTGAATCCTTCTCCATCTGGAAGCACAACAGGAGTGATTGAGAAGCCGGCAAGGCTGTGCAAAAGGCGTTCGATATAGAGCGGCGCAACGGTGTCGTTAGTGACGACCGCAACCTGCTTGCCGCGAATGTGACGGGACAACAGCTCGCCGCGATCGATGAGCTGCTCGCCAATGAAGATCGGATAGCTACGCTCACCGAGATCGACCTGAAGAGTCTGCATAAGGCCCCCACGAATAAAGGGAGCTAGGATAGCGCAGATCGCCCCAGGCTTTCACGAGGAGCCAGCGCCTGTAGCTGACCGAGAATTTCGACCACTACCAAGCGCGGAGGGCGCTCGTCTGTGAGGATGATGATATCCGCGACTTCGCGATAGAGAGGATCCCGCACCGCCATCAAACTTGTCAGAATCTCACGAGGGTTGGCTGTCTGCAGCAGCGGTCGATTGCGATCACGAGAGGTGCGGTCGAGTTGCTGTTCGACCGATGTGCGTAAATAGATCACCCGACCGCTCGCGCGCAAAAGCTGACGATTATCCTGTCGAAGTACCGCACCACCTCCAGTTGCGAGTACCACGCCTCGCATCTGGCAAATATCTTTGATGGCCGCGTGCTCCCGCTCGCGGAAACCCAGCTCTCCTTCAACGTCAAATATCAGCGGTATGCTGGCACCCGTGCGCTGCTCGATCTCCTTGTCGGAATCCCGAAAGGGGAGACGTAGCTCCTTGGCGAGCAGGCGTCCGATGGTGCTTTTTCCAGCGCCCATCGGACCCACGAGGATGATATTGAACATCAACTAATTAACGACTGGCTTGGATCGCCTGATTATTCATGATCCGTGGAGTGATGAACACCAGCAGTTCAGACTTTCGATCCTGCACCAAGTCGCGACGGAACACCCGACCCACGAACGGCAGATCGCCTAGGAACGGAACCTTGTCGACGGACTTGCTCTGCGTATTGGAGAACACGCCGCCGATCACGATCGTCTCACCATCGGTAACCAATACCTTCGCATTGACTTCGTTCTTGCGGATGGCGGGGATACCGCCAGTACTAGCCGCCTGCGAGAAATCTGGCTCATCTTTGGTGACCTTCACCTCCATGATAATCCGGTTGTCTGGCGTAATCTGCGGAGTAACCTCAAGCGACAGGGCCGCCTCTTTGAACGAAGTGCTGGTTGCACCGCTGGAACTCGCTTCCTGATAAGGAACCTCGGACCCTTTCAAAATCTTCGCCGTCTCTTTATCAGCCGTTACAACCTTAGGCTGCGAAACGACCTCACCATTACCGGTCTTTTCCATCGCTGAAAGTTGCAGGTCTAGAATAGCGTTGTTTGTCACAAAGCCCAGACCAATACCGGAGTTCGCACCAATCGCCCCCATATCTACAAACGGTAGATTAAACGGACGATTAATGATATCCGGCTCACCTTCCCCACCCTCTTCTAATGTTAAGCCCTCCGCCCCCCTTCCGTAGGCGCTCCAATTGTCATTCAGGTTCAGGTTGCCGCCCCACTTGACACCCAGGCTTTTATCGTAATCAACATTCGCCTCAACGATGCGAGCCTCGATCATCACTTGGCGCACCGGAATGTCCAGCTGAGCAACGATCCGTCGCAGCTCGTCGAGACGCTCTTGAGTCTGATACGCGATGATATTATTCGTGCGGTCATCTACAGCGATAGACCCACGATCCTCACTCGCACCGCCCTGGTCCGTAACGGACTGGAACAGCCGAGCAATATCGGAAGCTTTCGCATAGTTAACCTGCACGACCTCGCGACGCAGGGGCGCCAACTCAGCAATCTGCCGCTGCGACTCCAGTTCCTGACGCTCCCGGGCGGCGATCTCATCTGCCGGCGCGACCAACAACACATTGCCAACCTGCCGCTTATCGAGACCCTTGGTCTTCAATACGAGTTCTAACGCCTGGTCCCAAGGTACATTCTGCAGACGCAATGTAATATTGCCCTGTACGGTATCGCTCGCCACCAAGTTAAGGTCAGTAAAGTCTGCAATCAGCTGCAGCACAGACCGCACATCGATATCCTGAAAGTTCAGCGACAGCTTCTCTCCAGAATAAGTGAAGTGTTCAGCCTTTCGCTTTTCGGCATCCGCTTCGCTAAGCGGCTTAACGCTGATTGTTAGCTTGTCATCGGTCTGGTAGGCGAGATAGTCGTATCGTCCCGTCGGCTCGATAGCAATACTCGCCCCTTCAGCCTTACTGCTTGAGTCGACGAACTTGACCGGTGTGGCGAAATCCTGCACGTCCAACCGGACGCGTAGCGACTCTGGCAGTTGTGTCTTGGCGAAAGAGACACGAATCTTGCCGCCCTGCTCCTCGATGCTGGGACTGATCGTCGGGTCCGATAGCGTGATAACCACGTCGCCCGCACCACCCTCTCCGCGACGGAAATCGATATTGGTGATCGACTTGCTCGCTGCCATCGCGGCGACTGGAGCAGTCTTGGCCACCGGCGCAAGCGGAGCGGCGGATACAGCGGCCGGTGAAGCACCGCTCTCGCCTAGCACGACGAATAGATTGTTTCCGTCCACACGGGTCGAGTATGGAACGAGCGCCGTCAGGTTTACGATGAGGCGAGTTCTGCCTTGCGCCTCAACGACCGTCACGCTACGGGCATTGCCGACACCCAGCTCGCGGTTCTTGGATGCAAGATTGCTGGAAACACCCGGCAAATCCAGCGCGATGCGCGCTGGCTGGTCAAGTGTGTAGCCGCGCGGCGTCGGCACCGGCTCATCGAAAGCCAACTTTAGCTCAACGCGGTCGCCAGGTAGCGACGCCACGTCGAGTGAATTCAGATTTGCAGCCAATAGCGCGGGCGAAATAAGTACTGCCAGCAATGACAAACCAAGGCGTGATAGAGAGGTATTCATAAAAGGCTTCCGTTGTGCAGACCGGTAAAGGTTTTCCATTTTTGCCATGACTCAAGAGCGCTCTTTCAAGGTCAGGCTACGCGGGCGCTCAAGCCACCCACCCTCTCCGTCCGGAACGATTTCAAGCACATCCACCTCGGCTTCGCTGATCTCAACGATACGACCGTGGTTGCGCCCCAGATAGTCACCGACCTTGACTCGGTGAACCCCGTCACCACCTTTAATCAAGGCGTAATTGCCCGCGCCATTGGCCAACGTACCGACCATGACGAAATTCTCGATATTGAATTCCTCAAGGAATTGCTTGATGCGTGTTTCGTCGGGCCGAATATCCTTTGAACCTTTCTGCCGCTGGGCCAGATCAATCTTCATTGGAGGCTGAAATGGATGACGCAGCGACGCAGCACTATAAGTGAACGCTTCATACGGCAGGAACGCCGGCAACGGCTCAATCGTTCCTTTGGGCTTAGCTCGCACATCGCTCATGTATGCGCGCAGATCGTCAAAATCACCGCTAACGCCACACCCAGCTAGAAATACGAGGCTCAAGCCCATCGCGACAAGTCGGGCTCCATTCATTTCTGCAGCCCCTTGTCGTTGTAACGGTAGGTTTTCGCCAGGATATTCATATGCAGCTTGGACGCAGAATCCTTGCTCTGAGGCTTAATCTCGAAATCATGCAGCGTGACGATTCTCGGCAGGCTTGAGACGCCGCTAACAAACGTCGCGAGATCGTGGTAAGCACCGACCACTTTGATCTGTATGGGCAATTCAATGTAGAACTGCTGAGTTACTTCCGGCTGCAGCTTGATTTCCTCGAACTCAAGTCCGCTTCCAAGCCCGGTACGGGTAATATCCTCAAGCAAGCCAGGCACCTCGGTATCGCTTGGCAGCTGTCGCAATAGGGCGCCGAACGATTCCTCCATCTCAGCCATCTGCGTCTTGTAGGCTTCGAGGTTTGCAGCCTGAAACGCCTTCGTGGAGAACTGCTGTTTCAGCGTCTCTTCCTGAGCCTTTTCCTGATCCAGGCTGGCTTGTAAATCACTTAGATAAAAGTAATAGCCGCCGCCGAGCAACAGAGCCATCAGCAAAGCGGCCGCAATCACCTTTACCGCAGAGGGCCATGAGCCTAGGTTGTTCATGTCCAGCTCGGACAGATCGACGCTGCGCAGGCCCTGCATAGAGCTTGCCAGACTCATGGCTTACCTCCTTCAACCGCTGCGCCAGGCTGGGTTTGCTGTACCGTTAGTTGGAATACGTTTTCCTGATCGACCGCACCGGCTGTAACAGCCTTCACTTCGTTCAGGTTGGGCGCATCCAACCACTCCGACCCGTCCAAGTTACGCATCAAATTAGAGACCCGGTTGTTTGATTCGGCGCCACCGACGATGGCGATGTTCTTGCCTGTCATTTTCAACCCGGTGAAATAGACGCCGTCGGGAAGCGTTCGCACCAATTGATCAAATACCCGACCGATGATTGGCCGATTGCCCTGCAGGTCCTGGATGATCTTCATTCTTTCAAGCAATTGCTGCCGACGCTCGCGCAATTCCTTGATTTCGGCAATGCGGGCATCCAGCACCGCAATCTCTTTACGAACAAACTCGTTTCGTGCGTTTTGCCGTTCAATGGCGTGGGTAAAATACTGATCAGCAAGAAACAGCAGACCCACCGCAACGACAGCGACGCCCGCAAGCGACACAAGGAAGCGTTGCTTACGCTCTTCGCGGAGCTGCTCGCGCCAGGGTAAAAGGTTGATCCGGGCCATCAGTCAAAACTCCTTAAGGCCAACCCACAGGCAATCATCAGAGACGGCGCATCGCTGGCAAGCGCACCCGCGTTGACCTTGTTACTCAAGGCCATATCGGCGAAGGGGTTGGCAACTAGAGTCTGGGTTCCGATTTTCTGCTGAATCAAACGATCCAGTCCTTGAATCGAAGCCGTGCCGCCGGCGAGAAGAATGTAATCCACGTCATGAAATTGGCCGGCGGCAAAAAAGAACTGCAGCGAGCGAGAAACTTGTTGAACGACGGCTTCTTTGAACGGCTGCAACACTTCGCTGTCGTAGTCATCTGGAAGCCCGCCCTGCTTTTTAGCCAGTCCAGCCTCTTCCATCGACAGACCGTAGCGGCGCTGGATTTCTTCTGTCAGCTGGCGGCCACCGAACAACTGCTCTCGCGTATAGATTGTTCTACCGTTATGCAGCACGCTCAGAGTCGTCATGGTCGCACCTATATCCACCAGCGCCACAGTCAACTCTTCATGCCCCGCCCCTAACTGGGGAGTTAGCAGACCATAGGAGCGTTCTAAGGCGTAGGCTTCAACATCGACTACCTTAGCCGTCAACCCCGCCAAGGCGAGCGCTGCCTCGCGGATCTCAACATTCTCCTTGCGGCACGCAGCCAACAGGACTTCGACTCGGCCTGGGGAGCGAGCTGCGGCACCCTGCACCTCGAAGTCGATAGCGACTTCTTCCAATGGATAGGGAATGTACTGATCCGCTTCGATCTTGAGCTGATTCTCCAGCTCATCGTCGGTCAGACCCGATTCCATCTCGATGCTTTTGGTAATGACCGCTGAACCGGAAACCGCTACAGCGGCCGACTTCACCCCGGTTTTCGCTTTGGCCAGCAACCGGGACAACGCCTGCCCCACCCCCTCCAGCTCGGCGATATTTTTCTCCACCACAGCATTTGGCGGAAGCGGCTCGACCGCATAGGACTCAACCCGGTAGCGGGAGCCTGAGCGGCTTAATTCCAGTAGCTTGACGGACGTCGAACTGATGTCGATCCCAAGCAGCGTGTTCGCTTTCTTAGTGAAGAGCCCTAGCACGGCCGATTTCCTATCTTTATCCGCTACTTACGGATTAATTATGTATGTCCGCATTAGATAACAGCCTTGACAGAAGCGCAAATGGCTCCCTAGCAAAAAAACCGCTTATAATGTGAACGGTTTTTCCTTTCAGCATCGTCTGCGGCTTACACCTCATTCCCCACCCTGGATTCAACGAACCCTGATGCGTTTTCTGAAGTTTTTCCTCTGGTCGTGCCTGGCTATTTTCTGCGGACTTTCGCTCAGTCTCAGTGGCGCATTTCTTTATCTCAGCCCCAACCTGCCATCAGTCGACTCGCTCCGCAGCATACAGCTGCAGATACCACTGCGTGTGTATAGCGATGATCACAAGCTGATCGCTGAATACGGCGAAATGCGCCGCTCTCCCGTGGGCTTCGATGAAATACCCAGCGACTTCATCGAAGCCCTATTGGCGGCCGAAGACGACAATTTCGCTAATCATTATGGCGTCGATGTATCCAGCCTGATGCGCGCTGCCACGCAATTATTGAAGACTGGAGAGATTCAGACCGGCGGCAGCACTATTACCATGCAGGTGGCGAAGAATTACTTCCTCAGCAGCGAGCGGAGTTTTTCTCGCAAGATCAATGAGATCCTCCTTGCGCTGCAGATAGAACGGGAGCTGAGCAAAAACGAGATACTTGAGCTGTACGTCAACAAGATCTACCTGGGCAACCGGGCTTATGGCATCGAGGCAGCCGCTCACGTCTATTATGGCAAGACTATGAAGGAGCTAAGCCTGGCGCAAATGGCCATGATCGCCGGGCTACCGAAGGCACCTTCAGCATTCAACCCGCTCGCCAACCCCGAGCGCGCCAAAGAACGGCGCGACTGGATTCTTGGCAGAATGTACCGACTTGGAAAGATCGACGAAGCCCGTTATCACCAAGCACTTGCAGAAGTGGTTGACGCTTCCTATCACGGATCATCACCTGAACTCGACGCCCCCTATATAGCCGAGATGGCCCGCGCCGAAATGGTCGGCCGGTTCGGCAGCGATGCCTACACCGAAGGGTTTCGGGTTTACACGACCACCACCAGTGCGCGTCAGACTGCCGCCAACCAAGCGCTAACGGAAGGGCTGATCGAATACGATCAGCGTCACGGCTACCGAGGCCCGGAAGCCCAGTTGGCAGGCACTGACAAGGCGATCTGGCTGAAGGAGCTTGGTGCCTTCCGCAATCAGTCCGGCCTGCTACCCGCTGTTGTCAGCGAAGTCGCAGCGGACACAATCATTGCACTGCTGCGAGACGGCAGCGAACGGCGGATCAGCTGGCAGAGCATGAAGTGGGCTCGCCCATTCCTTAGTACGAACAGCCTTGGCCCACAACCAAAATCACCTTCGGACATCGTCAAGCCCGGAGATGTCATCCGTGTCCGAATAACCTCCGACGAAACACTCTTCAGCCAGATACCGCAAGCGCAGGGCGCCCTGGTATCCCTTGACCCGCTCGACGGATCCATTGAGGCGCTGACCGGCGGCTTTTCGTTTGGACAAAGTAACTACAACCGCGCCATCCAGGCAAAACGCCAACCGGGCTCTAGCTTCAAGCCATTTGTTTACAGCGCCGCATTGGACGCGGGCTTTACCCCCGCCACCCTGGTCAACGACTCGCCCATCGTCTTTGTCGAAGAAGGTCTTGATCGGGTTTGGCGCCCGAAGAACGACAACAACACGTTCCTCGGGCCGATCCGCCTGCGCGAGGCACTTTATAAGTCCCGCAATCTGGTCTCGATTCGCCTGCTGCAGACCCTCGGCCTTCCATACACCATCGATTACATCAAGCGATTTGGCTTCAAAACCGAAGACCTTCCCGCGAATCTATCGCTAGCACTCGGCACAGCAACACTTACCCCCATGGAAATCGCCATAGGCTGGACTGCATTTGCCAACGGCGGCTACAAGATAGAACCCTATCTCATCGAGCGCATCGAGGACCGGGACGGCAAAGTGGTATTCGAGGCGAATCCGAGGCGCGTACCAGACTCGCCTCTCACGGCGCCAACAGACGAAGGCGAGCCGGTAGCAACTACCTTTGCACAGAGCGACACGACACTGACCGGTGAGCTTGAGCCTGACAAACAGTCGCCCACCTACGCCGAGCAGATTATCGACGAGCGTACTGCGTACATCATGACCAGCATGCTGCAGGATGTAATCAAGCGAGGGACAGGCAGAAAAGCCCTTTCGATGGGGCGCGGGGATCTCGCAGGGAAGACAGGCACTACCAACGAGTCCAAGGACAGCTGGTTTTCCGGCTACAACGCCGATATCGTCACGACCGTCTGGGCCGGTTTCGATCAACCCCAGAGCCTCGGTCGCCGCGAGTATGGCGGAACGGTTGCGCTACCGATATGGATGAAGTACATGAGTTCGGTGCTGGATGGCACACCCGAGCATGCACCCGCCGAGCCTGAGGGCATTCTCACTCTGAGGATCGATCCAAGAAGCGGCCGCGCTGCCGCGCCCGGCACGCCTGATGCTTACTTTGAGATTTTTCGAAGCGAAGATTCGCCACCTGACATGAATGGCGAGCTGATGCCCGGCTCCTCCTTGCCTGACAGCCCATTACCAGCATCCGAGGCAGCCCCAATCGATCTGTTCTGACTAATTACGGGAAGGTCGCAAATCGAAGGCCCGCTACTTGACTCGCCCCAGTAAAGAAAGCGGAGCCAACATAATGGCTAATGCCAAACGAAGCGATTCCTTAAGGCGGAAAGCAAAAACGGAATGCCAATAAAAAACCCCAGCCAACGGCTGGGGTTTTGGACGTACCGCCATTAGCGATACCAAGACGTGACCATCAATGATCTCGTTAGCCGTTGAACACGTCGTCAACCGATTTGAGCGGGTAGTTTGATGGGTACGGCAGTGTCGCTACGCCGCTTTCGATCGCAGCCTTAGCTACGGCATCAGAGACGAGCGTAATCAAACGAGGGTCCATCGGCTTCGGAATGATGTACTCGCGCCCGAACTGCAGCTGCTCGACACCATAGGCAGCAGCAACTTCAGCGGGGACTGGTAGCTTGGCCAGATCGCGTAGCGCGACAGCGGCAGCGATCTTCATTTCCTCATTAATGCGTGACGCGCGAACATCCAGCGCTCCACGGAAAATGAATGGGAAGCCAAGCACGTTATTTACCTGGTTCGGATAATCCGAGCGACCTGTTGCCATGATCACATCGGAACGGGTTGCGTGAGCCAGCTCCGGACTAATCTCCGGATCCGGGTTCGAACAAGCAAACACAACCGGGTTGGCAGCCATCCGCTGAAGTCCTTCAGCGGTCAGCAGGTTCGGGCCGGAAAGGCCAACAAAGACATCAGCGCCATCAAGCGCATCGTCCAGCGTTCGCTTCTCTGTCTCGTGAGCGAATATCGCTTTGTACTGATTGAGGTCGTCTCGACCGGCGTGAACGACGCCCTTGCGATCGATCATGAAGATATTCTCGATCTTCGCCCCCATGCTCACGAGCAGCTTCATGCAGGAGGTAGCGGCCGCACCGGCACCAAGACAGACGATCTTGGCCTGCTCCAACGTCTTGCCAGCAATTTCCAGCGCATTGAGCATGCCGGCCGCGGTGACGATCGCCGTACCGTGCTGGTCATCATGAAACACTGGGATGTCGCATTGTTCGATAAGCGCCCGTTCGATTTCAAAGCACTCCGGCGCCTTGATATCTTCCAGGTTGATGCCGCCGAAGGTGATAGAGATGCGCTTCACCGTATCGATGAAGGCCTGCGGGCTTTCCGCGTCGACCTCTATATCAAACACGTCGACGCCGGCGAATCGTTTGAACAGGACGCCCTTGCCTTCCATCACCGGCTTGGACGCCAGCGGTCCTAGATTGCCTAGGCCAAGAATCGCCGTACCATCGGAAATCACTGCAACCAGATTGCCTTTCCCAGTGTATCGATAGGCCAGTTCCGGATCGCGCGCAATCTCACGGACCGGCTCCGCTACGCCCGGGCTGTAAGCCAGCGACAGGTCGCGTGCAGTGGAGGTGGGTTTGGTCAGCTCGACACTCAGCTTCCCTGGACGGGGCTTGGCGTGATAATCGAGAGCGGCGGTTTTCAGGTCAGTCATGAGGCATTTCCGCTTATTTTACTGGGACAGACAGGGGACCGAGCATACGCCAAGACCGATCGCCGTCACAAGCTGAGGGGAAACGCTGACTGTCAAGCGCCAACCCTAAGACTTTCAGCGTAGAGGTCGGGCTGGAATGGCACCCAATTCGGGCCAATACACAGCGCCTTAGTCGGGCACTACAAGCATTGAAGGATGGCTCACTTTGATCAGCCAGCGCGCCTGGTGCGACAGATCTACGCGCCCCTTGCGATCGATGACCCACCCTCTGGCTTCGATCTCCTTGCCAGCCAGGTCACGCAGTGTATTTCCGAAATGACTGATGGCCTGACGAGGGATCTGTAGAACCGTTGAGCCTCCGAGCTCCAGCCATATGCCGCCTCGGTTACTGTCCAGTCGCTCGACGCGCGCAGTGATCACTGCAAACCCACCGCGGCGCAACCTCTCTGCCGGGATGACAGGCGAATCACGCCATATGGCCCTTCCGGCGGCACGCGCCTGATGCTCCGCCAGGAGGTGACATTCAGCAAACGCGGTATTCGGCGCAATCGCGACAAAGAAGCCCAGCCCCTCGGCCAACATGAGCGCTTCCAGGTTTTCCCCGCGCGCATTAAACGCATGCGCCAGAGCGCGGCCGTAATGGTCACGCGCTTGTGGACCGAAGCGAAGCCCTACGCGCCCATCATTGGCATGCACCAACTCGTGCAGCCGTCGCTTGGCTGACTGCGCGAATGGCTCTGATTGGCGGCCTTTACGGCCTATCTCCGGGGCGTTCAAACCGATCAGGCGGACGCTTCGCCCGTCAGAGAGTCGCAGCGTATCGCCATCGATCACCGTTTCTACTGGGACTTGCTGCAGCGGTTTGCTGACGGAGCAAAGTGCCTGCGCCTGAAAACTCAGCAGGACAGAAACGAAAAAGGCGCCCACTAGGGACGCCTTTCTCAGGTGCTCGGAAAATCTCATGGGATTCCCGTCGCGGGGACCGCTTACTTGGCGCCAAACACACCGAAACGCTGCTTGAAGCGGTCGATACGGCCGCCGGTATCCAGCACTTTCTGCTTGCCGGTGTAGAACGGGTGGCACTCAGAGCAAACATCGATGCTCAAGTTCTTAGCCAGCGTCGAACGGGTCTTGATGACGTTTCCGCAGCTGCAAGTGGCTTCGATTTCAACGTAGTTAGGATGGATATCGGCTTTCATGGAAGAATCCTCTAAGACTTGTGCCGCCACCCGACCCTATGTCGAGTACCGCACGGAAGGGCGCGAATAATACCAGAGCCGGGTAGTGATGCAAGGGCAGCTGATCGCCCAGCAGACGCGAGGCGTGGCGTAGCAGACAAAGCGATCAGCCCGCATCCCCGGCTTAACGCACGGATCGTTTAAGATCGTCGTTCGTCGCCAAGGACTCCCCCGTGCCCCAGCCCATACTTCGACTCGCGCTGCCCTCACCACTGCGCAGACTCTTCGACTACCTTCCACCGGCCGGCACTCCCTACGAGACGCTGCTGCCCGGCGTGAGACTCAGGGTACCGTTTGGCCGGCGCGAGATCGTCGGGGTTCTGGTAGAAGTTGTCAGTCATAGCGAGGTTCCCGAGGCGAAGCTAAAACCAGCGCTGGAGCTGCTCGACGCCCGCCCTCCTCTTCCACCCGCGTTGTTCAGATTGTGTTTGTGGACAGCTCAGTATTACCAGCACAGCCTCGGCGATACCCTCAGCTGGGCACTACCGGTCCTGCTGCGCCAGGGCGAACCAGCCGAGGCGCGGCAAGAACGCTTCTGGCACGTAGCAAACGGCGCAAGGCCGGAAGACCCGCGATTGAGCCGAGCGCCACGTCAGCGAGAAGCGCTAAAAACCATCGCCCAGCACCCCCATGGCGTCGCCCACTCGCTGCTGAGCCAGCTTCAGCTGAGCAAGGACAGCTTGGATCTGTTGTTGCAGAAAGGCTTGTTGCGTATCGAGACACGCCGCAGCCATGAACGTCAGCGACACCAAGGTAGCTGGCTGCTGCAGCCGGAACTGCCGCTGAACCAGGAGCAAAGGGCTGCGCTCGAAGCCATTCGGGCCGGCATGAACGGGTTCCAGACTTTTCTGCTAGCGGGGGTGACAGGCAGCGGCAAGACCGAGGTTTATCTACAACTGATCCATCAGGTACTCGAATCCGGAAAACAGGCACTGGTGCTGATCCCGGAAATCAACCTCGGCCCACAAACCGTGGCGCGGTTCGAAAAACGCTTCAATGCCCGCATCGCCCTGCTGCATTCCAACGTCAACGACCGTGAACGCCTGGACGCTTGGTTGGCTGCACGGGACGGCGAGGCGGACATCATCATCGGTACGCGCTCGGCACTGTTCACCCCAATGAAAAACCCGGGCCTGATTATTCTCGATGAGGAGCACGACGCCTCCTATAAACAGCAGGAGGGTCTGCGCTACCACGCCCGCGACATGGCAGTGATCAGGGCGCGTCAAGAAAATCTGCCGATTCTTCTCGGGTCGGCGACTCCGTCGCTGGAGAGCCTACACAATGCGCATAGTGGCCGTTATGCACTCCTTAAGCTGACCCAGCGGGCTGGCGGCGCACAGTCACCGCGCTTCCTGCGCCTCGATGTCAAGAGCCGCCCGTTGGATTCCGGGATTTCGGGCCCGCTTCAGCAGGCAATGGCACAGACACTGGCCGCCGGACAGCAAGTGCTGGTTTTTCTGAACCGCCGCGGCTTCGCCCCCTCGCTGCTGTGTCACGATTGTGGCTGGCTCAGCCAGTGCCCACGCTGCGACGCACGAATGACCCTGCATCAGCGCCATCACGAATTGCGCTGCCATCACTGTGGCCATGCCGAGCGACCACCACGCAGCTGCCCCGAATGCAGCAAGCTCGACCTGCGCCCCGTAGGCGCCGGCACCGAGCGCGCCGAGGAGCGGCTAAGCACTATCTTTCCCGACTATCCGGTGCTGCGTATCGACCGCGACAGCACTTCGCGAAAAGGCTCGATGGAACAGCTGCTGGCTACCATCCACCGAGGCGAACCCTGCCTGCTGGTCGGCACACAAATGCTTGCCAAAGGCCATCATTTTCCGCGCGTCACTCTGGTTGCCATTCTCGATGCTGACGGCGGCCTGTTCTCGGCCGATTTCCGCGCCAGCGAGCGGATGGCCCAGCTGATCGTGCAGGTGGCCGGCCGCGCGGGGCGTGCCGAAGAACCCGGCAAGGTGATTATTCAGACGCATCTGGCCGACCACCCGCTGCTTGTACAGCTCACGGAGCAAGGCTATTTCGCGTTCGCCGATCAAGCCCTGAGCGAGCGGCGTGCCGCCGGCCTGCCTCCGTTCAGCCACCTTGCGCTATTACGCGCCGAAGCGGTGAAACCTGGCCAAGCCGAAGATTTCCTCGACCAGGCCTGCGACCAAGCGGAACGCCTCATAGCACAACTTGGCCTAAGCGGTATTGAGCTGCTCGGGCCGGTGCCCGCTCCGATGGAGCGTCGCGCCGGGCGTTTCCGCGCACAATTGCTGCTCCAGGCCAACGCCCGTGCGCCGCTGCACAAGCTGTTGAGTGGCTGGCTGCCACAGGTGGAAGCGCTGCCAGGTAGCCGTACGGTACGCTGGTCGCTGGATGTCGACCCGATAGATCTGTTCTGACCCGATCCGAATCCAGTTGCAGCGTGCAACTTAGCGCCTTAAGCCTTGAAGGTTCGCCCCGCGGGCACTGATAATGCCCAGTTTTCGACCAAAGCCTTTGGGCCGACCGAGCACACGATGAAAGACAGCATTCGCCACCTGATCCAGCAAGCCCTGACTCGCCTCACCGCTGAAGGTGTGCTGCCGGAAGGGTTGAGTCCGACCATTCAGGTGGAGAACACTCGCGACAAGACTCACGGTGATTTCGCCAGCAACATCGCGATGATGCTCGCCAAACCGGCCGGGATGAAACCCCGGGAACTGGCGCAGAAGCTCATCGACGCGTTGCCGGCAGACTCTGGCCTCAGCAAGGTGGAAATCGCCGGCCCGGGGTTTCTTAATTTCTTTCAGAACAGCGCAGCGTTGGCCGAGCGCCTTGATGCCGCTCTTGCCGACCCGCAGCTGAGCGTCCGCAAAGCAGGCCCCGCACAGCGGGTCGTGGTTGACCTGTCCTCACCGAACCTGGCGAAGGAGATGCATGTCGGCCACCTGCGCTCAACCATCATCGGCGACGCAGTAGCCCGGGTACTCGAGTATCTTGGCGACGAGGTGATCCGTCAGAACCATGTGGGTGACTGGGGGACGCAGTTCGGCATGCTGCTGGCCTATCTGGAGGAAAACCCCGCCGTTGCCGAAAGCGAGCTATCGGATCTTGAAGAGTTCTATCGTGCAGCAAAACAGCGCTTCGACAACTCGTCCGAGTTCGCTGAACGCGCCCGTGAACTGGTAGTCAAGCTGCAGGCCGGGGACGCTGACTGTCTGCGCCTATGGACCCGCTTCAACGAGATATCCCTGTCACACTGTCAGATAGTGTATGACCGTCTGAACGTCAGACTGACGCCCGATGACGTCAAGGGAGAAAGCGCCTACAACGCTGAACTGAGCGACATCGTCGCATCGTTAAAGGCAAAGGGCCTGCTCAGCGAGAGCAATGGCGCTCAGTGCGTCTTTCTCGACGAGTTCAAAAACGCCGAAGGTAATCCGCTTCCGGTGATCGTTCAGAAGGCCGGCGGCGGTTATCTGTACGCAACCACCGACCTCGCCTCCATGCGCTACCGCAGCGAGCAACTCAAAGCGGATCGCGCGCTCTATTTTGTCGACCAGCGTCAGGCCCTGCACTTCCAGATGACTTTCGAAGTGGCGCGCCGTGCTGGCTTCGTCCACAGCGCCATGCAGCTCGAGCATATGGGCTTCGGCACCATGAACGGCGCCGATGGCCGCCCGTTCAAGACACGCGACGGCGGCACCGTGAAGCTTGTCGACTTGCTCGACGAAGCCGAACAACGCGCCTTCAGCTTGGTAAAGAGTAAAAACCCAGAGCTGGATGAAGCAGAACTGCGCAAGATCGCTCGTGCAGTGGGCATCGGTGCCGTCAAGTACGCCGATCTTTCCAAGCATCGCACCAGCGATTACAGCTTCAACTTCGAGCAGATGCTCAGCTTCGAAGGCAACACTGCCCCCTACCTGCTGTACGCCTATACCCGCGTCGCCAGCGTGTTCCGCAAGCTCGGCACCGGCATGGACGGGCTGTCCGGCGAGATTCGATTGGAAGCCGAGCAGGAACAAAGCCTCGGTGCAAAGCTCGCTCAGTTCTCAGAGGTACTGAACAGTGTTGGCGACAAAGGCGTTCCGCATGTGCTGTGTGCCTACCTATACGATTTGGCAGGGCTGTTCTCCAGCTTCTACGAGCATTGCCCAATACTCTCCGCGGAAGACGAATCTCGGAAACAGAGCCGGCTTCGCCTTGCTGCCTTGACTGGCAAGACCCTTAAGCAGGGCCTCGAGCTGCTCGGTCTGGAAACATTGGAGCGGATGTAAGTGGCCGCCCGGAAGAAACCCGCCCCTAAGCGCGGGGCAAGCCGCTATCAGGCGCCTGCTAAAAAACCCGTTCCCGGCTGGGTCTGGCTGGTGTGCGGCTTGGTGATTGGCGGTTTCATCGTGTTTCTGATGAATTTAGAGCCCGGTGGCGACGAGATCAAACGCACCAAGGACAACCCAAAACCCAAAGAACAACCAAAGCGTACCGCGCCGGCAACCGGTCAGCCCGTGAAGCCAAAATATGACTTCTATACACTGCTGCCAGAATCCGAAGTCATCCTGCCGCCCGAAGCGCCGAAGCCAGAACCAGCCAAGCCCGTCACCCCCGAAGAGGCGGCCAAGATAGACACGGCACGCGCCGAGGCGGCGCTCAACGGTCAGATACCGCCGCCTCCGCCGACGGTCGCCAAGGCACCGGTCACTCAGTTCTTCTTGCAAGCAGGGTCGTTCCGCAAGAAGCCCGAAGCGGAAAAGGTCCGAGCACAGATCATTCTGCTGGGTCAGGACGTCCGGGTCGAAAACGTCACCGTACGGGACGAGGACTGGTATCGGGTATTGGTAGGCCCGTATGCCAATCGAGAGCAGCTCGATCAGGCGCAGAAGACCTTGTCGGCAAGCGGGTACAAGAACCTGCTCCTTCAGCAGCGCCAGGTGCGCTAGGGCAGGCTTGCAGTGGTGTTTTGACTTACACGGCGCCTTACGCTGGCGCCGCGGGCCGGATCGTCGCTTAGTCGCATAGGCGACGGTTAGAAAGCTCAGCCCCCTGACGCGAGCCGTTTTGATAGCTGATCATAGGAACCGACCGGGTCTACTTAGCGCCCGATCAGCCGGCTTTCCCCTTTTTTGCGCGCTCTTCTGGGCCGATGCTCTGCCGCAACGGCTAGAAAATGCCCTGCGCACACCTAAGCGCGCTTATAACTACAACGCGCCCCGACTCAAGGCTCCCGCGGGGCATAGGCAAAAACGTCAGCCCGCATCTGCATGGCGTCCATCCCCGCTTCGACCAGCGCGTCCAGCGTGCCGTAGATCATCGCCGGAGAGCCACTGGCATAGACGTGTATCGGCGAGAGGTCCGTGAAGTCCTCACAAACAGCCTCATGCAGCATGCCGCAACGCCCTGGCCAGCCACAGACGTCACTGACCACCTGATGAAGGAACAGATTGGGCATATGCTGCCATTCCGCCCAATGCGGCAGTTGATAAAAGTCTTCTGGACGACGCACCCCCCAATACAGGTGCACTGGATGGGCGAAGCCTTCCGCCCGGCAGTGCTCGATCAGGCTGTGCATCTGCGCCATGCCGGTCCCTGCCGCGATTAACACCAGTGGGCCGTTGGGCAGCTCAGCCAAGTGCGTGTCGCCGAACGGCATTTGTACTTTGACTATGCCGTTGCGCTGGATGAATTCGAGCAGCTCGATCGCAGATGATTCGCGGGCCAGGACGTGCAGTTCCAACTCCCGCCCACGCCCGGGCGCGGACGCTAGCGAAAAGGCGCTGAACTCACCGTCTTCACGCTCCAGCAACAAATACTGTCCAGCGTGGTAGCGCAGCGGTTTACCGGCGGGCGCGCGGAGCAAAACGCGATACACATCCCCACCGACATCTTCGCAACTGATCAGCTGACAGCTGAGCGTGCGCACGGGCAGCTCACCGGGTGATAGGACGCCGTCCCACAGCAGAACGCAGTCCTCCTCAGGTTCGGCAAGGCAGGCAAACACTTCACCATGACTTTGCGTTTCACCGCGCTGACGGACCCGACCATTGACCAGCAAAGCGGCACAGATCAAACAGTTGCCGTTGCGGCAGGCCTGGGGACAGTCGTAGCCCAGGCGTCGAGCGGCATCGAGTATCAACTCGCCACGTTGGACTTCGAGCACGGCACCGGAGGGTTGCAGCGTAACTTTCATCTATTCAAAAACCTGAAAATAACGGCTAGGGGTCATCAGTCGATGCCCAGCTCAGTCCATAGTTCGTCGACGCGACGTTTTACAGCCTCATCCTGAACAATGGCGCGGCCCCACTCGCGATTGGTCTCGCCTGGCCACTTGTGTGTGGCATCGAGCCCCATCTTGCTGCCCAGGCCGGAAACCGGCGAAGCGAAATCAAGGTAATCGATGGGGGTGTTTTCAATCAGCACGGTATCGCGCTTGGGATCCATGCGGGTGGTGATCGCCCAAATCACATCGTTCCAATCGCGCGCATTGATGTCGTCGTCGGTGACGATGACGAATTTGGTGTACATGAACTGCCGCAGAAAGCTCCAGACGCCGAGCATCACGCGCTTCGCATGACCCGGGTACTGCTTCTTCATCGTCACTACCGCCATGCGGTAGGAACACCCTTCCGGAGGCAGATAAAAGTCCGTGATCTCGGGGAATTGCTTCTGCAGGATCGGCACGAACACTTCGTTGAGCGCCACGCCCAGTATCGCCGGCTCATCTGGCGGCCGCCCGGTGTAGGTGCTGTGATAAATCGCATCGCGCCGCTTGGTGATGCGCTCGACGGTGAGTACCGGGAAGCGATCGACCTCGTTGTAGTAGCCGGTGTGATCGCCGTAAGGGCCCTCATCGGCCATCTCGCCGGGCTGGATATAACCTTCGAGGACAATCTCCGCACCCGCCGGCACCTGTAGATCGTTGCCAATGCATTTGACGAGCTCGGTTCGGCTTCCGCGCAACAAGCCGGCAAACGCGTATTCGGAGAGCGAATCGGGAACGGGGGTTACTGCGCCGAGGATGGTGGCCGGATCGGCGCCAAGCGCAACCGCTACCGGATAGGGCCGATCCGGATATTTCTCGCACCACTCACGAAAATCCAGCGCACCGCCGCGATGGCTGAGCCAGCGCATGATGACCTTGTTGCGACCAATCACCTGCTGCCGATAGATGCCGAGGTTTTGCCGCTCCTTGTTCGGTCCCTTGGTGACCGTCAGCCCCCACGTTATCAGCGGACCCGCATCACCCGGCCAGCAGGTCTGCACCGGCAGCTTGGCCAGGTCAACGTCATCGCCTTCCAGCACGACTTCCTGGCAGGCTGCGTCCTTGAGCGTCTTGGGCGCCATGCTGATGACTTTCTTATAGATCGGCAGTTTGCTCCAGGCATCCTTCAGCCCTTTCGGCGGCTCCGGCTCTTTGAGAAAGGCCAGCAGCTTGCCGATCTCGCGCAGTTCGGAGACCTCCTCAGCCCCCATCCCTAACGCAACTCGCTTGGGCGTGCCGAACAAGTTACCGAGCACCGGCATCTCGAATCCGGTTGGATTCTCAAACAGCAGCGCTGGCCCCTGCTTACGCAAGGTGCGATCACAGATCTCCGTCATCTCCAGAACGGGAGAGACAGCAGTCGAGACGCGCTTGAGTTCGCCACGCTTTTCCAGACCGCTGATGAAGTCGCGCAGATCACGATACTGCATGATTGAGCCTCTTGTGGGCCGGCAGGATTGAGCCGCAGAGTTTAGCCTTGACGCAGGCACTTCCAAAACTTGCAGACAGACAAAGGCCGGGTTTCCCCGGCCTCGGTGACACAACCAGACGGTTACTTGCGCTTCATGGACATGAAGAATTCGTCGTTGGTCTTGGTGTCCTTGAGCTTGTCGAGCAGGAACTCGATGGCCGCGCTCTCATCCATTGGGTGCAGCAGCTTGCGCAGGATCCAGATCCGCTGAAGCTCTTCCTCGCTGGTCAGCAGCTCTTCGCGGCGAGTGCCCGAACGGTTGATGTTGATCGCCGGGAACACCCGCTTCTCGGCGATGCGACGATCGAGCTGCAGCTCGAGGTTGCCGGTGCCCTTGAATTCTTCGTAGATCACCTCGTCCATCTTCGAGCCGGTTTCTACCAGCGCGGTGGCGATGATGGTCAAGCTGCCGCCTTCCTCGATATTCCGTGCAGCACCGAAAAAGCGCTTGGGCTTCTCAAGGGCATGGGCATCGACACCACCGGTCAGTACTTTGCCAGAGCTCGGAATCACGGTGTTGTAGGCGCGCGCCAGACGGGTGATGGAATCGAGCAGGATGACCACGTCTTTCTTGTGTTCGACCAGGCGCTTGGCCTTCTCGATCACCATCTCGGCGACCTGCACGTGGCGGGTCGGCGGCTCGTCGAAGGTCGAGGCAACCACTTCACCGCGAACGGTGCGCTGCATCTCAGTCACTTCTTCCGGGCGCTCGTCGATCAGCAGAACGATCAGGTGGCACTCAGGGTTATTGCGGGTGATGTTGCTGGCGATGTTCTGCAGCATGATCGTCTTGCCCGCTTTCGGCGGTGCGACGATGAGGCCGCGCTGGCCCTTGCCGATTGGGGCGCAGAGGTCGATTACCCGGCCAGTAAGGTCTTCCGTGGAACCGTTACCGGCTTCCATCGTCAGTCGCTTGTTGGCGAACAACGGCGTCAGGTTTTCGAACAGAATCTTGTTCTTGGCGTTCTCTGGACGATCGAAGTTGATCGTGTCGACCTTAAGCAACGCGAAGTAGCGCTCGCCTTCTTTCGGCGGGCGGATCTTGCCGACGATGGTATCGCCGGTACGCAGATTGAAGCGGCGGATCTGGCTCGGCGAGACATAGATGTCGTCAGGGCCGGCAAGATAGGACGAATCCGCGGAGCGCAGGAAGCCGAAGCCATCCTGAAGAATCTCCAGCACGCCATCACCGGAGATTTCCTCACCGCTTTTCGCGTGCTTTTTCAGCAGAGAGAAAATCACGTCCTGCTTGCGCGAACGGGCCATGTTGTCGATGCCCATCTGTTCGGCCATTTCCAGCAGTTCGGTGATGGGCTTTTGCTTAAGTTCGGTCAGATTCATAGAGAGAGATCAGAAGGGATGAAGAAAGCGATTAGCTTGAGAAGCCGCGCAGCAAGAGACGAACAGGTTCGTTGTGCTTTATGAGGCTGAAGTGCGTCGGCGACGGCATGCAAGAGGGCGACGGAAGAGCGTCGCGAGGCCGAATTTAGCACCGTGTAGGCGAAGCGTCCACCCTGCAGTCATAAAAAAGCCCCCGCTTTTTGCGAGGGCTTTCAAAACCAGCCGTACCCAATTAGATATTGCTATCCAAAAACGCGGCCAGCTGTGATTTGGACAGCGCGCCCACCTTGGTGGCCTCGACGTTGCCATTCTTGAACAGCATCAGCGTCGGAATACCGCGAACACCATACTTCGGTGGGGTTTCCTGGTTTTCGTCGATGTTCAACTTGCAGACCTTGAGCCTGCCTTCGTATTCCTTGGAAATCTCATCGAGGACCGGAGCGATCATCTTGCACGGGCCACACCACTCGGCCCAGTAATCTACCAGCACAGGCCCGTCAGCTTGGAGCACGTCCTGCTCGAAACTGCTGTCAGTGACATTGTTGATGTATTCGCTCATGGATGATCTCCAGGGTCAAAACCGAAAGTGACGCCATCATAGCCCGGCTTGGGACGGACCGAAAGTCGCAGCCTGTCGCTTGGAGCGATAGGTAAACGCTATGAGCCCGGCGCTGCGAGCGGTTGTCTGCGAAGCAATCCTACGCGTTGGCGGATGGGGGCGATCATGTCAGGATGTCGGGGTTTTGCACAGAGACTGCCCAATGCGACCACCAGCCACCGAACCCTCTCCGATGATCGCCGCCCTCGATCTCGGGTCGAACAGCTTCCACATGGTCCTGGCACGTACCAGCAACGGCGAAATGCGCATCATCGAGCGCTTGGGCGAAAAGGTGCAACTGGCCGCCGGCATCGATGAAAACCGTATGCTTGACGATGCCGCCATGCAGCGTGGTCTCGATTGCCTGCGCCGTTTTGCGCAGCTGGTCAATCATCTGCCTCAGGGCGCGGTGCGGGTGGTGGGCACCAATGCGCTGCGTGAGGCGCGTAATCGTGCGCAGTTCATTCGCCAGGCCGAGACAATCATCGATCATCAGGTGGAGGTAATTTCCGGTCGTGAGGAAGCCCGACTGATTTACCTTGGCGTCTCGCACACCTTTCCGGCGGCGCCTGGCAAGCGGCTGGTGGTCGATATTGGTGGCGGCAGTACCGAGTTTATTGTGGGCCAAGGTTTTGACTCGCTGCTCCGCGAGAGCCTGCAGATGGGTTGCGTGAGCTTTACCCAACGGTTCTTCCGTGATGGCAAGATCACCGCTGCTCGCTACGCTCAAGCCTATACCGCCGCACGCTTGGAGCTTATGAGTATCGAACACGGCCTTCGACGGCTCGGCTGGCAGGATGCCGTAGGCGCCTCTGGCACTGTTCGCGCTATCGGCCTGGCAATCAAGGGTGCCGGATTGAGCAACGGCCAAGTCACCAGCGAAGGGCTCGGCTGGCTTAAGCGCAAGCTGTTCAAGCTCGGCGACGTGGACAAGCTCGACATGGATGGCATCAAGCCGGACCGTCGCAGTATTTTCCCGGCGGGCCTGGCCATCCTTGAAGCGATTTTCGACGCGCTCGAATTGTCCAGCATGACCCACTCGGAAGGCGCCCTGCGCGAAGGCGTGCTCTATGACCTAATAGGCCGCCATCATCACGAAGACATTCGCGACCGCACGCTGAGCTTTCTGATGGAGCGGTATCACGTCGATACCGAGCAGGCGACACGTGTGGAAAGCAAAGCATTAGAGGCGTTCGATCAGGTCGCTTCCGATTGGGGTTTGGTCGAGGACTGGCATCGAGAGTTGCTGAGCTGGGCGGCGCGTGTTCACGAAGTGGGCTTGGACATCGCGCACTATCACTATCACAAGCACGGCGCCTACCTGATCGAACACTCCGATCTGCCCGGATTTTCACGCCAGGATCAGCAGATGCTTGCGTTGCTTGTGCGAGGGCATCGCCGCAACATCCCCCGGCAGAAGTTCGAAGAGCTGAGCGAAGATGGCGTGAAGCTCACCCGCCTCTGTGTGCTCCTGCGATTCGCCATTCTTTTCCATCACATCCGCGGCCCGCAGCAAGCGCCAGCGTTTACCCTCGGGGCCGGCGACAACAGCCTTGACGTAGCCTTTCCGCAAGGCTGGCTGGAAAACAACCCGCTGACACAGGCCGACTTTGCGCTGGAGGCAGAATGGCTGAAACGGATCGACTTTATCCTTACCGTGCGTTGATCGCCCTCTGCGCCGCCCGCCTGGCAAGCGCGCAGCGACAGCCTCAACGCGCGGTCGAGCTGCCCAGGCGCTCCAGCAGCGTGTTCTGAACGTTACGCGGGTTCTGGTTGCCGCTTGGGCTGTTGCGCACATAGCTTCCATCCGACTGCAGTACCCAGCTCTGGGTATTGTCGGTAAGAAAACCTTCCAGTTCCTTTTTTACCCGTGTGATCAGCTTCTTCCCTTCGACCGGGAAACACGTTTCCACGCGCCGGTCCAGATTTCGCTCCATCCAGTCGGCACTCGATAGATAAAGCTTTTCGTCGCCGGCGTTGAGGAAATAGAAAACTCGACTGTGCTCGAGGAAACGTCCGATTATCGAGCGCACCTGAATGTTGTGCGAGACGCCAATCACCCCCGGGCGAAGGCAACACATGCCACGCACGATCAAATCGACCCGCACCCCCGTCTGGCTGGCCTTATAAAGGGCACGGATCATCTTCGCGTCGGTCAAGGAATTGACCTTGAGAATGATATGCGCCGGTTTGCCTTCGCTGGCGTGTTGGGTTTCCTGGGCGATCATGTCGAGCAGCGCTTTTTTCAACGTGAACGGCGCGTGCAGCAGCTTTTTCATGCGCATGGTCTTGCCCATGCCGATCAGCTGACTGAAGAGCTTGGAGACATCCTCACACAGTGCATCATCGGACGTCAGCAAGCTGTAGTCCGTGTAGAGGCGCGCATTGCCCGCGTGGTAGTTGCCGGTCCCCAAATGAGCGTAACGCCGGAGTTCGCCGTCTTCGCGGCGCAGGATCAACATCATCTTGGCGTGAGTCTTGTAGCCCACGACGCCATAGATAACCACGGCCCCGGCCTGTTGTAGCCGGCTTGCCAGTTGGAGATTGGACTCCTCATCAAAGCGGGCGCGCAGCTCGATGACGGCAGTGACTTCCTTGCCGTTACGCGCCGCCTCGACGAGGGCATCAACAATCTCTGAGTTGGCACCGGAACGGTACAACGTTTGTTTGACGGCCAGCACGCAGGGGTCCTTGGCCGCTTCACGCAAGAGATCAACCACCGGCGTGAACGATTCATAGGGATGCAATAGCAGGATGTCCTGCTTGCCGACGACGGTAAAAATATTCTCGCTGTTCTGCAGAAGCTTGGGGATCGCCGGCGTAAATGGCGCGTACTGCAGTTCTGGATGGCTATCAAGCCCGGTGATGCTGAACAGCCGGGTCAGGTTGACCGGACCGTTGACGCGGTAAAGCTCGCTCTCGCTCAGGCTGAACTGTTTGAGCAGGAAGTCGGCGAGGTGCTTCGGACAGGTATCCACCACCTCCAGCCGCACCGCATCTCCGTAACGACGGGAGATCAATTCGCCGCGCAGCGCTCGGGCGAGATCTTCAACGTCCTCTGTATCCACTGACAAGTCGGCGTTTCGCGTCAGGCGGAATTGGTAGCAGCCCTTGACCTTCATGCCGTGAAACAGATCGTCCGCGTGCGCGTGGATCATCGATGACAGGAATACGTAATTGGCACCGGCGCCGCCGACCTCCTCGGGTATGCGAATCACGCGAGGTAGTAGCCGCGGCGCCGGGATGATCGCCAGCCCCGAGTCACGGCCGAACGCATCGATGCCTTCCAGTTCGACGATGAAGTTGAGGCTCTTATTCACCAGCAAAGGGAACGGATGGGTCGGATCCAGGCCAATCGGGGTAATGATCGGCGCGATCTCGTCGCGGAAATAGCGACGCACCCACGCCTTGATCTTGGCCGTCCAGTGACGGCGCCGGATGAACCGCACCTGATGCTTGGCCAGCTCGGGTAGCAAAACCTCGTTCAGAATCGAATACTGTCGGCTGACCTGCTCATGCACTAGCTCGGAAATGCGCGCAAGGGCCTGGTGCGGCTGGAGGCCGTCTGCACCGGCTTGCTCACGCGCGAAGGTGACCTGCTTCTTCAGCCCGGCGACGCGAATCTCGAAGAACTCATCGAGATTACTGGAGAAGATCAGCAGAAACTTGAGCCGCTCCAGCAGCGGGTAGGACTCATCCAGCGCCTGTTCCAGCACGCGGATATTGAATTGCAGCTGTGACAGCTCACGGTGGATGTAGAGGCTGTTGTCGTCCAGGTTCGGCGGCGGCGCCTGCGGTGTCGGGGCGTCCTCAACCTTCTCCAGCTCAGGCGCCGGGGTAGCCAGCGCCTCAAGGGGCTGTGCCTCGTTAGCCACACGCTGCAATTCGCTTTCGCTGAATACCTGGGTCGTCATCAATCTGCCTCGGCAGGGCTCACTGGCCCTGTTTTAATTGTTGTGCCGCCTGTTTGGCGAAATAGGTGAGGATGCCGTCTGCCCCGGCCCGCTTGAAGCCGGTCAACGACTCAAGAATTACCGCCTCGCTCAGCCAGCCGTTCTGAATGGCCGCCATATGCATCGCGTATTCACCACTAACCTGGTAGACGAAGGTTGGCACGCGAAAGGCATCTTTTACCCGCCAGAGAATATCGAGATAGGGCATACCGGGCTTGACCATCACCATGTCGGCGCCTTCGGCGAGATCAGCACCCACTTCATGGAGCGCCTCGTTACTGTTGGCGGGATCCATCTGATAGGTGTTCTTGCTGCCTTTGCCCAGGTTCGCAGCCGACCCCACCGCATCACGGAAGGGGCCGTAATAGGCGCTGGCGTACTTGGCGGAATACGCCATGATGCGAACGTTATGGTGGTCGGCGACTTCAAGCGCCTCGCGAATTGCCTGGATCCGCCCGTCCATCATGTCCGAAGGCGCCACGACCTGAGCACCGGCCTCGGCATGAGACAGCGCTTGGCGAACCAGCGCATCGACCGTCACGTCGTTCTGCACATAACCCTGATCATCGAGAATGCCGTCCTGGCCATGCGTGGTAAACGGATCGAGCGCCACATCAGTGATGATGCCCAGCTCAGGGAAGCGTTCACGCAACGCGCGCGTCGCCCGCTGCGCGATGCCGTCCGGATTCCAGGCTTCGGCAGCGTCGAGAGATTTTTTTTCCAACGGCGTCACCGGGAACAGCGCCAGCGCCGGAATCCCTAGCGCCACCAGCTCCTCCGCCTCTTTGAGCAGCAGATCGAGGGACAACCGCTCCACGCCTGGCATGGACGGCACCTGCTCGCGGCGATTCTCACCGTCGAGGACGAATACCGGCAGGATCAGATCGTCCACGCTCAGTGCATGCTCGCGCACCAGTCGGCGGGAGAAATCGTCCCGGCGGTTCCGACGCAGGCGCGTAGCGGGAAACAATCGATTGGCGGGAACGAAACTCACAGCGCACTCCTGGCCCGCAAGGCGGGCGAATATGACGTTTATAGGCCAGCATCATGACAAGCCGATGACAATGCCATCGGTACCGGCATCCGAAGAGGCTCATTGTCGCCACCCTCGGCAGGCACTTCCAGTGCTTTGATCATACGGGCTCAGCAAGAAAGCCTATCAGCCAAGGCCACGCGGACTGAACACCGGCGGCCCTGAGATATCCAAGCTAGAAGGCTTGGGCTTACCTGGAACACTGCCAGGGATTAGCATCGAAGGTTCTTTAGCCCGGCTCGCCTGTAGGGCCAATGAATCAGACCAGGAGTATCTTCTAATGAACAGAAAAGTCGCCGTAATCCTTTCCGGCTGTGGCGTCTACGACGGCTCGGAGATCTATGAAAGTGTAATCACGCTGCTGCGCCTGGATCAGCGTGGCGCTACGGTTCAGTGTTTTGCGCCAGATATAGACCAGATGCACGTGATCAACCATCTGACGGGCGAAGAAATGCCGGAGCGCCGCAACGTGCTGGTCGAATCTGCACGCCTGGCACGCGGCGAGATCAAGGACCTGCGCGAAGCGAATGCAGAGGAGTTCGACGCGCTGATCATGCCCGGCGGCTTTGGCGCGGCCAAGAATCTGTCTGATTTCGCCACACAAGGGGCAGCCTGCAAGATCCTCCCGGACGTGTTGTCTGTTGCGCAGGCCTTCGTCAAGGCAGGAAAACCGGTCGGAATGATGTGTATCGCCCCCACCATGGCGGCACAGATCTTCGGCCCGGGCATAGTCTGCACGCTGGGCAATGACGACGACCCGGCGGCAACCGCTTCCAAAGAAATGGGAATCGAACATCAGGCGTGTGAGGTGACAGACATCGTTGAAGACACCCAGCACAAGCTGGTGACGACCCCAGCCTACATGCTCGCGCAGTCAATCAGCGATGCGGCATCCGGCATCTACAAACTCGTCGATCGAGTGCTGGAGCTGACCCACGCGTAATCACCGCCTCGGCTTCCCCCATCCCGAGCAAGCCTCGGGATTTTTCGTTTAGCGTGGGGCTATACGGCCAATCGTACCGGCACTCCCGCCGCGCCACTGGTCAATTCTGCTTGGCTCCGGCAGCGTTGACTGGTCTGCCAGGAAGCCCTACTGATGCCAACCAACGAGAGCGATTCCGTCAAAGTGCACCAACAGGCCGTGCGTCAGCTCTTCGAGCGCATCCCCTTCAACGAATATCTGGGCATCGAGCTGGACGAGGTATCTCGCGAGCGAGTCGTCATGCACCTGCCCATGAAGCCCGAGCTGGTCGGTAACTTCTTCCACGGCATCCTGCATGGTGGCGTGATCGCTTCGCTGCTCGATGTTGTGGGCGGCGCGATGGCAATGATCGGGGTGTTCGAAAAGCACCAACACCTCACCAGCGAGGAGCGCGCCTTGCGTCTTTCGCGTCTGGGCACCATCGATCTGCGCATCGACTACCTGCGCCCCGGCCGAGGCACGCGCTTTAGCGCCAGCGCAACCTTATTGCGCTCTGGCAACAAGGTAGCGGTGGTTCGCTCTGAATTGCACAACGAAGAGCAGGTGCTGGTGGCGGTCGGGACGGGTACTTACCTCTGCGGCTGACGTACAGCACCGTAGCGCGAGGGAAATCGGCTTCGCCTAGTGGGCTCTGGCTCGCGCCAGCTGTGTTAGCAGGCGATCAAGGGTGTTGGCGAATGCCTGGCGATCCCGCTCACCGTAAGCCGCCTGCCCGCCGCTGGCCTGCCCCTGTTCCCGCAAGTCGGTAAAGAGATTGCGCACCGCCAGCCGGTCACCCATGTTGCGCTCATCGAACTCGCGACCACGCGAATCGAGCGCAGCCACGCCCTTCTTGACCAATCGGTCGGCCAGCGGCACATCGCTGCAGATCACCAGCTCGCCAGGCTTGGCATGTTCGACTAGATAATCATCTGCCGCGTCAGGGCCGCTCGGCACTACGATTAGCCGAACACAGGCGAACGCCGGCTTTATCTGGCTCTGGCCAGCAACCAGCACCACCTCGAATTTACGTTTGAGGGCGAACTTGATCAGCTGCTCTTTAGCTGCCTTCGGGCAGGCATCCGCGTCGACCCACACCCGCAACGGCCCAGATGCGGTCATACCGCGGCCCGCCGCACCGTCGCCAGTAAAGCCGCGGCACCCGCAAACATGGCCGCAAAGCTGCGGTTGACCAGGCGCTGCTGACGCGGCGTGCGCAGCAACCGCAACACTTTGGCCGCCAGACCGGTATAGCCCGCCATGACGACGAGATCGACCACCACCATCGTCATGCCCATATGCAGGTACTGCACCACAAGGTCCCGATTCGGATCGAGGAATTGCGGCAGCACCGCAAGAATGAAAACGATGGCCTTTGGGTTGCTCGCGTTAACCAGAAAACCGCGGAATATCAATGCCAGCGGGCGTCCAATCGGGCGCGGTGCAGCGCTGTCATCGAGCGTCTCCGGCATGGCACGCCATTGCTTCAACGCCAGCCACAACAGGTAAGCGACGCCGAACCATTTGATCAGGCTGAACGCGAGCGATGAGGTCGCCAGCACCGCGCCGACACCGGCCGCGACGACGGCGATCTGCAGCGCGAGCGCGATCTGCAGCCCAATCGCGTTCCAGTAACCGCGCCAGAATCCATACTGCAGCCCGCACGACATCGACGCTATCGCACCGGCCCCCGGCGACAGGCTAATGACCCAACAGGCAACGAAGAACGCAAGCCAGGTTTCGATCGTCATGGTTGTTCCTCAGGCCGACACTGCCGCCGCGTGGCGGCAGCGGCACAGCCGTCTCAGTCCGGGATGTCCTTGCCAAGCTTGACGGGCTCTTTCAGCTTGCGGTTCATCGCCTTGCGCATACGGATGTTGATCGCTTCGACGCCGAGCGAGAAGACCATGGCGAAATACACATAGCCTTTCGGCACGTGGGCGCCAAAGGCCTCTGCGACCAGCAAGGTGCCCACCACGATCAGGAAGGACAGCGCCAAGATCTTCAGCGTCGGGTGCTTCTCGATGAAATCACTGATGGTGCCCGCTGCCAGCATCATGACGCCGACCGCGATGACGATCGCAGCGATCATCACCTGTACGTTGTCCACCAAGCCGACCGCGGTAATGACAGAGTCGAGCGAGAAGACGATGTCGATGACTGCGATCTGCAAGATGATCCCGACAAAGCCGGCTTTGACCGCACCGCTAGTCGTGCCGTCCTGCTGCTCTTCACCTTCGACGCTGTGCCAGATTTCCATGGTGCTCTTGAACAACAGGAACAAGCCGCCGAAGAACAGAATGAGATCGCGTCCGGACACGCCATGCTCGAACACCGTGAACAGGTCGTTGGTCAGGCGCATCACCCAGGCGATCGACAACAGCAACAGGATCCGCGTCCCCATCGCCAGGGCCAGCCCGAAGAAGCGCGCCTTGGGCTGCTGCTCTTTGGGCAGGCGCCCAACCAGAATGGAGATGAAGATGATGTTGTCGATGCCGAGGACAATTTCCAAGGCGGTCAGGGTCAGAAATGCGACCCAGATTTCCGGGCTGCTAAGCCATTCCATGAGAGTTACTCGAGTGTGCTGTGATTGGAAGGTTGGATGTCAGTCCCGCGCCAACGGCGCAGGACTTTCTGGAAGAACAAACTGTTCGGCACCTGAACGATCGCGCCGGTTCCGCTCTCGGACACCTCCTCCAGCGTGGTGTAGAGCATATTGATGTCGAGGACGCGTCCTTTGACGATCGGCTTGTCGAAGCTCTCGACCAACTCTACGAGATCACCCAGGCGGAAGGGTCCGACGGCCATGATCAGAACGGCACACAGTAGGTTGGACAGCACACTCCAGATCGCGAAGAAGGCGACTGCCGCCACGGCAACGAAGCCGGAAAAAGCAGTCCAGAGCACCGTTGCCGATACGCCGAAACGCTCAAGCACCATAATCAGCGCGCCGCCGATGATGAACCAGCGGATACCGCCACGCAGCGGCAACAGCAGCTCGGGTGGCAGCGGGTAACGGCTGCCAAGCCTGCCCAATCCGCGCACCACCAATCGTTGCAACAAGTACGCGATGAACAGTATCAGTACCACTTGCAGCGCAAGCAGCAAAGGGTCGCGCCAATGCTGGGCAAGCATAAGCAGTCGTTCGTTCATGCGCTGGCCTCGAGCTGGCGCTGCAGACTTTCCAGCGCCTCCAGTGCCTCCAGCCAGGCCTCCTCTAGTTCGCCCTCGCGCACCCTCAGGTCTGCCTGCTTCGACAAAAGCTCGCGCAGTTCATCTTTCCGTGTCGATTCGTACAGTGACGCATCACCGAGCCGTTGCTCCAGCAAGGCCAGTTTTTCATGCACGGCGGAAACATCCTTTTCGAGCGTGTCGGCTTTACGCTTCAGCGGCGCTAACTGCTGACGCAACGCGGCGGCCGCCTGACGAAGAGCACGCTTGTCCGTTTTGTCGCCCGCAGGCTCAACGTCGCTTACCGGTTGCTGGCGGGCACGGTAGTCCACCAACCACCGCGCGTAGTCCTCAAGGTCGCCATCGAAGGTAACGACGCGCCCCTCGGCCACCAACAGAAACTCGTCAGTCGTGCTCTTGAGCAAATGCCGATCATGCGAAACCACCAATACCGCGCCTTCAAAATCCTGCAACGCCAGGGTCAAGGCGAGACGCATCTCCAAGTCCAGGTGGTTGGTCGGCTCGTCGAGCAGCAACAGGTTGGGTTTGCCCCACGCGATCAGGGCCAATGCCAACCGGGCTTTTTCACCGCCGGAAAAATTGAGCACCGGTTCGTCGCAGCGGTTGCCGCGGAAATCGAACCCGCCCAGGAAATCGCGCAAAACCTGTTCACGTTCACCCGACGCAATACGCTGCAGATGCAATAACGGACTGGCATTGGCGTCCAGCGCGTCGAGCTGATGCTGAGCGAAGTAGCCGATCACGAGGTTTTCTCCGCGCTGAAGGCGGCCACCCATTGGCTGGAGCTCGTTGGCCAGCGTCTTGATGAGCGTCGATTTGCCTGCGCCGTTGGGGCCGAGCAGACCGATCCGCGCACCCGGCACTAGCTGCAGTTTGACCTTGTCCAGCACCCACTTTTTTTCACCGTAACCGAGGCGTCCTTCGGACAAATCCAGCAAGGGGCTGGAAACCCGGTCCGCTTCACGAAAAACGAAATCGAACGGGGAGTCGATATGCGCCGGCGCCAGCTCCTCGAGCTTCTCGAGCGCCTTGATCCGGCTCTGAGCCTGGCGCGCCTTGCTCGCCTTGGCCTTGAAGCGCCGGATGAAATGTTCCATATGCTCGCGCTGAGCCTGCTGCTTCTCGAACGCCTGCTGTTGCTGTGCCAGCCGCTCGGCCCGGGCTCGTTCAAAGGCCGAATAGCCTCCGCGATAGAGGGTCAGCTTGCGCTGTTCGACGTGCACCACATTGCCAACCACCTCGTCGAGGAAATCACGGTCGTGGGAGATCAACATCAAGGTGCCCGGATAGCTCTTCAGCCAGGCTTCCAGCCAGAGGATGGCATCCAGATCGAGGTGGTTGGTCGGCTCGTCGAGCAAGAGCAAATCGGACGGGCACATCAACGCCTGCGCGAGGTTCAGCCGCATCCGCCATCCGCCGGAGAAGCTGCTGACCGGCAAATCCATTTGCTCGTGCCCAAAGCCAAGGCCAGCAAGCAGCTTGCGCGCTCGGGCATCGGCTGTGTAGCCGTCGGCATTGTCCAACTCAGTATGCAGGCGCGCCAGAGCGGTGCCGTCATGTGCCGCCTCAGCCACCGCTAGCGCGCCCTGGACACGACGCAACTCCGTGTCGCCATCGAGCACATAATCGACGGCCAAGCGATCAAGCGTATCGACCTCTTGCCGCATATGGGCGATCCGCCAGTCCGGAGGCAGCTGACAATCGCCTCCGTCGGGCGTGAATTCACCGCGCAGTAATGCGAACAGGCTGGACTTGCCGGCGCCATTGGCACCAACCAGCCCGACCTTTTGGCCAGGATGAAGGGTCAGCTCGGCGCCTTCCAGCAAACGCTGGGGCCCGCGCTGTAGAGTCAGGTTCTGGAGTCGGATCATAATGGCGGCGGAGTTTATCAGGTCGCCCGGAAATCCATCCGGGTGCTTATGAAAAAAACCGACCTATGAAGCGTGATGATCTTTGGTCCTTCGCCCTTGGCTGCTATGCCCAGCCAGGCGTGGAAGCCGCCTGCCTCGAATTGCAGTCTGCCGGTGCCGATGTCTGCCTGCTGCTGACCGGGGCCTGGCTGGAACACCGCGGCATTAGCTGTGATGAAGCCCGTCTCGAACGGTTGCGCGCAATCAGCGATGATTGGCGCACCCAAGTCGTCGCGCCATTGCGCAGCGTGCGCCAAACCTGGCGTCAGCAAGCGACGCTGGATGAAGAATTGGCGGGTCTACGCGCACGGGTAAAAGCGTTAGAGCTGGACGCCGAGAAGGTCCAGCTGAGGCGCCTGCAATCGGTCGCCGAGCAATGGCCGGCCGGTCATGACTCAACTGGCTGGCTGGATCGCCTGTGTGCTGGGCTAGAGGGTGATACGCGCGTCGCAGTACAACTACTGCGACGCGCGGCGACCGCTCAGTTGATGGGTGACGACTGAGCGGCGGACTCACCCTTGGCTGCGGCTGGCTTGCGAGCCGGTTTCTTAGCGACCGAGGGTTTGGCAGCCAATGCAGAATCCGCGGCTAATGTGGGCTTCCCAGCATTACTGGCGGGGCGCCGGCGGGCGCCACTCGGCGCTTTACGCGTTGGCGCAGTGGACACCGGCGCCTTCGCTGCGACCGGCTTTTCCGCCGCGCTGTTCTTGGCTGCTGTGGTTTTTGGGGAGGGGTTGGTAGCCGGACGCGCCGCACGTGAGGACGATCGAGCTGCGGCGGTTTTGCTAGCGGCAGGTTCGGCAGTAGCGCGCTTCTGGGCCTGTGGCGAACCCTTGCTACGATTCGACGAACGAGCGGCATCGGGCTTGCCGCGCGACGCCAGCGCCTGGGCGGCCGCATTCTCAACCTGCGTGATCCCTTGGGCGAGTTTCAGACTCTGTTCCGCGTCGCGTTTCAATTCGGAAAGATAATTCAGCGTTTCATTCTGCCGCGCCTGCAGCACGGCGAGCATGTCGTCCAGCTCTGACAGCTTGGCCCGCGCCTTGGCTTGTGCCTTCGATTTGCCAGCGTTGCCCGCCTCATCAAGCTTGGCACGTGCCTTGATCACCTTCTCTTGCGTTTTGCCGCGCTGCTTCTCAAGGTTGGCCAGCAGACCTTCCGCCTCATTCTGGGCTTCAGTGCAAGCCTTTCGCAGATGGACCACGAGGCTCTGCGACAACTGCTGGAGCAGATGCAGCGGAGTCGAAACCGATTCTTTCCTTGCGGGCATTAAGACGCCTCCTGACGGGATGGGTCCGCCGGATTGACGTTCCCAACGATCCACCAAGCCCGCCATCGAAGAGGACAGCGGCCTTGCTCAGCTGAGCACCATCAAACCGTTGCGGCGGCCTGCTTGTGTGCGGTGTGGAGCACTTCGATGAGGCAGTCCTCAAGTTCGAAGCGCTCGTGCAGCAGCTGCCCCAGACGCTTCAACTCTTCCGGCAAGCCTGGGCTGTCCAAACAATCGCCACTATCGCAACGATCATTGAAGACCACAGCCACCTCGGTAATGGCTTCGATGCGGGGATAGATCTGGCGGGCCAGGTCTAGCCCACGCTTATCACCGAACGCTTCGGCTTCATTGAGCAGCTGCTCGTAGATCTCGAAATGCCCGGCCGACACGTAGTCGAGGAGTATTTCGCAAAACTTTTGCAATGTGGAGCGACTCGTGGCAGATGCGTCGCTGACATGCAGCTCATCGAATGCGTTGATCAGTGCATGGCGTTCTTGCAGCCAGCGGTCGATCAGCAGGTGCACACCTCCCCAGCGTTCCTGGGCGTTCCGACAGCTCTCGAGCATGATGACCTCACTTCCCTAATCGATGTTGCTTGTTGCGCCTTCCGAGACGGTTTTTTGTCTTGGGATATCGGCCTTGGGTGAGTGGCAGCGCATTCGGCGGAAAACCGACGCCGCCAGAGCAGACTATGCTGCGGCGATCGAAGCATCAAGCAGCAGGGATGAAAATCATCGGGGCGGTGATGTCAGCAATGCTTCGCGCTGCTGGATTGACCACCAAGCGCAGCGATCATTCGCCCGCCTCGAGAGAAAGTTTCAGTCGCGGCGCAGCAGCTGCCAGAAGCAAAACAACGCCATCGCGATGAACGCAAGCAATGTCCACTCCGGGATGCTCATACCCAGCAACGTCCAGCTGACTTCGGCGCATTCCGCGGTGCCGTGAAGTACCAGTCGGGCAATCTCCTGAAACGGCAGCGCATCCATCATGTATTCAAGGCTGGGCAGGCAGCTCGGCAGCTGGTCAGCCGGCATGTTCTGTAGCCAAATCTGCCGTATCGCCGTGGCACCACCCGCAACAGCAAATAGCAGCGCCAGTACCGAGTACACCCGGCGACCGGTCTTGTGCGGCCCGTGCAGCGCTGCGATCAGGCAGACCAATCCAAAACCGATCACGCAGATTCGCTGAACGATGCACAAGGGGCACGGCGCCAAGCCGACCACATGCTCGAGATACAGTGCGGCGATCATCATCAGCGCACTGCCGATGAAAGCCAGAAGAAACAGCGAGCGTGGGCTGGCCAGGTTCATGGTGACTCCGCAGACAGGAAAAGTTCGCTACGGTAGTGCTGGACGCGGCGAGCTGCAAGCCATACGGAACTCCGTGCAGTGGCACGGGACGCTCGTCACGTCCGCGCCATGCTGCTAGCTAGGTGGGGCTGGTCACCGGCAATCGACTGGCGCCGGTCTGATCAAGCAGTCCAAGCCCTTCCTGGAAGAGACGGTTGCTGCGCTCGTTGTCGCCCAGCTGGGCCAGCAGGCGTGCCAGCTCAGCGCAGGTTTCCGCTCGGTGCTCCATACGCAGACTCGCCTCCAGATAGTCGCGCGCCTTGCCCCAGAGCTCGTTGCGCAAACTCAAGCGGCCCAGCGCGAGCAGTAGCTCGGCGTTTTCTGGATGGGCTTTGAGCCAGCCTTCTGCATGGGCCAGCTGGCGTGCAGGCTCGCGCCCGCGAACGCGACCATAGCGCTCAACCAGGCGATCATCGAACTGGCGTTTGAGGGCGGCGTACAACACCTCCTCCGCTTTTTCCTCCGCCCCAAGCCGGCTTAAACCATCCGCATACGCTCGCATCAGCAGTGGCTCATTGCGCAGTTTGCTGGGTACGGTCTGCCAGCACTGATTGAGGCCTTGTTGCGGGTCCTCTGCAGTCGCCACTTCACCTTGCCCTGCCTGCTCTACCGCGGCAGTCCAGGCGAGCAATTCAAGCTCATCCAGCTTCGCTGGAGGTAACACGCGGTGCTTGCGCAACTCCGGCAGCAAGCGGCACAGAGCAGGCCAGTCCTTCAGCTGTACGTAGAGTTGCTGCAGCAGGGTCAACACACGGGGATGACGGGGATGGTCACTATGCAGCGCTTTCAACGATTCGCGCGCTTCGGCGTACTGGCCACGGTCGATTTGCAGCTGGGCCTGGGTCAAGCCGATGGCCAAACCGGCCTCGGGTTCGCGCTCTGCTGCCTTGTGTAGAAGCGCGTCGCTCTGCTCGTAATCGCCCAGCTCACTCGCGGCCCGAGCAGCACCCAGGTAATGCACCAACGGCTGACGATCATGCTCGGCCGCTGTGCTCAGATGCGTCAGCGCTTGGTTCCATTGCCCTTCGGCTAATTCGCGCAGCCCGGATCGCGAGGCGTTGGCAACGCGCCGCGCACGATGCCGCCGGGACCACGGGTTAACCAACGCACCAGAGGTGTAAAGCAATCCAAGCACCCAGTGAACCACCGTGGCGAACAACCAAAGGCAACCAATCAGACCGACAAAAATCCAGAAGCTCGACTCGTAGCGAAACTGGTCATAACTGATCAGGACGTACCCCGCATCCTGATAGATGGCCCAACCGATAAAGCCCGCTGCCGCCAGCAGCAGCACGAGGATAATGGCCAACCGTTTCATGTGCGCTGCCCCTCTTCAGCTGCCTGATCAGGCTCGGCCGGCTGCGGAGCTTCTTCTTCGGGACGCTCGCCGCGTTCGGCACGTTCGGTTGCCTCAGGTTCCTCCGCCTCTGGAGACTCGCGTTTTTGTACGTAGGCCTGCAGGGCCTGCAATGCTGGCGTGAGATCAGGCAACTCGACCGAGACTTGGCGCGGCACTAGCTGCTTGATGCGGTCACGCAATCCACGGCTCTGGCCGTTGTCCTCGCTGAAATGACCTTCGATCAGGCGGGCAGCCTGATCCAGCGATTGCCGATACACCTCTTCGTTGCCGTTGAGCACTGCCCACTGCGCCTGCTCGATGGCCAACGACAAGGCAAGCCGTACCTGCGCCAGGCTCTGGCCGGCAAGCAGTGGCTTGACATCGGTGCCCGCGTTGAAATCGATTCGCACATAGCGCGTCAGCTCGTCCAGCCACGTCTTCCAACCGCTGGCACCCTGCGTCTCGGACTGGCTCACCCCGTTTTCGAACTCCGGTGCCAGACCGCTGAGCTGACTCGCCTGATTGCGCAACGCGCCCAACTGCAGGAACAGCCCGGTGCGGTCCAGCTCCGGCAGGCTGCGCAATGCTTCGAGCCCCTCCAGTAGCTTCTGCCGCGCGCCGTACGCGCCCGGATCGTCCTGCTTACGCAGGATAAGGTCGGCTTCGGCGAGCAGTGATTCAGCACTGTTCACATCCTGCATCGCTGACAGACGCAACATAGCCATGCGCAACAGGTGCTCCGCCTCGGCTAAACGCCACTGTTCACGGCTGGCGCCGAGCACTTGCTCGACCCGGCCCGACAAGCGTTGCTGATCGCTTTGCAATGCTGAAAGCAGTCGGCGCCGTTCCTCCAGCTGCTCTGCGGAGGGTAGCTGCTCGAGCTTCCCAAGACGGCTGGCCAGTTGCTGACTGCGCTGCTCCAACTGTTGAGTTTGCTCACGTGCTGCCTGCGCCGCATTGAGCTGTTGACTCTCCTGCCCGGCGAGCTGCTGGGTCTGCCAGACGCTGTAGCCGCCAGCAGCCAAACCGGCCAGGCCGACCAGCAGCGCCAGGCCAGCCATCGCCTTGCCGCCGCCACGGGCGTCGGATGCGCCGGCAGAGGGCGAGGTAGGTGGCGGCGTCTTGGGCGGCGTCTTCGAATCCTTCGGAGGCTCTGTATTGACGGGCTTTTTGACGATGGCGGGATCGCTGCCCGATGGTTGCTGCGCTGCCTTATCGGAGTCTACTTCGCTCACGTTTCCATCCTTTGCATTAGGAAGCGGGCTCGGGATGTTCCCGTAACGCCGCTAGCAAAGCCGCGGTTCCGGCACCACGGCAATCCACTATTATTTTGGCACCCAAGGTAGTCGCCATCTCGGCGACACGAGGGCTGGGTACGAACAAGGGTAGCTCACGCAATGCGGTCCAATCAGATCCCGCCAGCTCGCGCAAAGACTGCAAACCCTGCCCACTGCTGACCACCACCGCGTTCAGCCGTTCAGAGCGAAGCGTTTGAGCCAGAATTCCGGGGGGATAATCCGGCAGGTAGCGTCGATACAATTCAAGCTTGTCCACCAGAACGCCTCGTTGATGAAGCGTCTCGGCAATGAGCTCACGACCACCCTCGCCCCGCAGAATCAGCACGCGTGGACTCGTCACATCAAGCGCCTCTGCGAGGCGCGGCAAGGCCAGCAGCGCCTCGCTATCATCCCCAACATCGGGCCAGTAGGCATTCAGACCGTGCTCTTTCAGGATGGCGCCGGTTGCGGCCCCAACGCTGAACCAGGCTTGACCGGCTGGCGGCTGCGGCCAGTAGCGCTTGAGGCGCGCCAACCCCAGCCTGGCGGCCGGCTTGCTCACCACGACCACGGCACAGTAGCGATCCAACTCAAGCATCGCCGCGCGTTGTTCAGCCGTTTCAGAAAGCGGTTCGATGGCCAGCAGCGGCACGCTGGCGCTATGGATACCGACATCGGAAAGGGCTGCAGCCAGCGCGACGCACTCCTCGGCGGGACGCGTCAGCAGCAGCCGCCACGCGCTCACGCCCCGCCGGCCTCGCCGTAGATGTCCTGCAAGATCTTTTCTGCGCCTTGCGCCAGCAACGCTTCGGCGACCCTGACGCCCAAGGCTTCGGCCTCGATTGCCGGCGCGCGATCCTCGGCGCGAAGCAGCAAGGTGCCATCCGGCTGGCCAACCAGGCCGCGTAACCACAACTGATCGTCTTCAAGCACCGCATAGCAGGCGATCGGCACCTGGCACCCGCCGTTAAGATGGCGGTTCAGCGCCCTTTCGGCACTGACACGCAGCGCCGTGTGTGGGTCGTTCATGCATTGCAGCAACCGGTGCAGCTCGGTATCGCCCGTACGGCACTCGATACCGACCGCGCCCTGCCCGCCCGCTGGCAAACTGTCCTCTACCGTGAGGTTGGAGCGGATGCGCTCGCCAAAACCGAGGCGAATCAGCCCGGCGGCGGCAAGGATGATCGCGTCGTATTCGCCCGCATCGAGCTTGGCCAGACGGGTATTGACGTTGCCTCGCAGAAACTGAATCTTCAGGTCCGGACGACGCGCCAATAGCTGCGCCTGACGACGCAGGCTAGACGTACCGACCACGGCGCCCGACGGCAGGGCGTCAAGCGTGTCGAAGTGATTGGATACGAAGGCGTCGCGCGGATCCTCGCGCTCGCAGATGCAGTAGAGGCCAAGCCCTTCGGGGAACTCCATCGGCACATCCTTCATGGAATGCACGGCGATATCGGCCTGATTTTCCATCAGCGCCGTCTCCAGCTCTTTGACGAACAGGCCCTTGCCACCGATTTTCGCCAGCGGCGCATCGAGCAACTTGTCACCGCGGCTGACCATTGGCACCAGGCTGACGGTCACTTCTGGATGGGCGGCTTCGAGACGCGCCTTGACGTATTCGGCCTGCCATAGGGCCAAGGCACTCTTGCGGGTGGCGATGCGAATTTCGCGAGACATGGGCGATTCCTGCAATTGACTGCCGACGATGATAACAGGCTGGTCCCGGCAAACGGGTTGGCCCGAATCAAGGAAAGGCAGCAGAGCAAACCCAGCGCCCCGCGCGATGCGAGGCAGTGCTGGAGGGCGTTTCGCCTATGAGCAGAGGCCGTTCAAAGGTTCTGCATCAATTTGCGGACGCCGGCGACATGCCGCCGGCTGACCGTAAGCGGCTCGCCTTCGAGTCCTTTGAGGAATAACTGAAAATGGCCGAGCGGGGTACGCTGCAGGCGCTCGATGCGGTCGCGATAGACCAGCGCGTTACGGTGGATCCGCACAAAGCGATCTCCAAACTCGTCCTCCAGCGCCTTGAGCGGCTCGTCCAGCAACACCTCACCGCCCTCGTGGCGCAATGTGACGTACTTGTGATCGGCGATGAAGTAGATCACCTGGGGCAACGGGATCAGCTCGATGCCTTTGCGGGTTCGGGCACTGATATGGCTACGCGGGCCGGTGCCAGAAACCGCCGCTGGCCGGGTGAGCGCAGCGAGCTGGACCCGGTTCGGCCGCTCAGCTTTCTTCAGCGCCTCTGCCAGGTGCTCGGGCCGCACCGGCTTGACCAGATAACCCACTGCGCTGACCTGAAACGCGTCCAGCGCGAACTCATCATGGGCCGTACAAAA
This sequence comes from Pseudomonas sp. DNDY-54, assembly GCF_019880365.1. Classification (NCBI taxonomy): domain Bacteria; kingdom Pseudomonadati; phylum Pseudomonadota; class Gammaproteobacteria; order Pseudomonadales; family Pseudomonadaceae; genus Pseudomonas; species Pseudomonas sp. DNDY-54. Next base: position 459,708 of record NZ_CP082271.1, on the reverse strand, counting down.
AATCACCGCAGGGGGCGCATCACGCTCGCAGAGCTTGGCCGCGACCTGAAGTCCATCAAGGCCCGGCATACGGATATCCAGCAACACGACATCGGGACGCAGTTCCTCAATCAGGGACAGCGCTTCCTCGCCATTGGAGGCGGAAGGTTCCAGGACACGATAGCCGTCAAGATCACCTACCAGTCGGGCAAGGCGCTCGCGGGCTAGAGGTTCGTCATCGACAATCAGCACATTCATATGGTTCTGGCTTCCTGCTTTTGTGTCGCACACGGATAGCGTAGACAGGTGTAGTAACGGGCGTTATGCCGCTTCACGCTGAGACTCGCTGCGGGACCGAAAAGTGCCGTTAGTCGTGCGTCTATATTGTGCAGCGCCTGTTGAGTCCCCCGAGACGGCAGCGTTTGAGCGGTTTCATCAAATGGGTTGCTGACCTCCAAATGAAACACGCCGTCAGCATAATGCGCCACCACACTGACCACCCCGCCGTCGATTCGCGGCTGAATTCCATGGATGAGCGCGTTTTCCAACAGCGGCTGCAACGTCAGCTGAGGAATCGGCAAATCGTCCGGAACGCCATCGACTTGCCATTCAACCCGCAGCCGTTCGCCCATGCGGTATTGCTCGATCGACAGATAACGGCGTGACAGCTCCAGCTCTTCTCGCCAAGGCACCAGCGTACCGGGGCGGGCCAGGCTCGCACGGAACAGGTCGGACAGATCCAGCACCGCCTGCTCGGCCTTGGCGGGATCGGTCACCACCAGGCTTGCAATGCTGTTCAGGCTGTTGAACAGGAAATGTGGACGAATGCGTGCTTGCAGTGACTCGATGCGCGCCTTGAGTTCGGCCTGCTCCTGCCGTCGCCATTGGCTTTGCAGGTAGAAATAGCGCAACAGCAGTCCGGACATGATCAGGCTGATCAGCGCATGACGGAGGTAAAGGTTGGCTTCGCCAACGCGCATCAGCGGTCCGCCCAGCTGGTAGATATCAGCCACTGCCGTGCAGGCCAGCGTCAGGCCGACCACCAGCGCACAACAGGCGAGCCCCGCCAGCCAGGGCGACAGCCGCGCCAGCAGCGGCCGCAATTGGCAGGTCAATCCGGCGGACAGCAACATCACCCATTGAACGAACAGCGATGCCAGCGCCAAGCGCAGCCAGTTGAAACCCGGTTGCATCGGCTCGGCCAACACCAGTACCAGCACCAACAACTCGGCGAGCAGTACCAGGCCGAGCAGGGCTTCCGGCTCACACAGTTCGGGCACGAAGAATTCATCAGCTGGCGCAGCCGCGCGTCGCCGGGCAAGTCTTTTTATTTGCATGGATCGAGTTTTCCGCGCAGCCAGGACGCAACGCAATGGGCAGACCGAAAGGGCACGAAATGCGCCGCCGCATCCGCAGGTGCTTAGTCTATCGAGGCGTTGCGAAACAGTAGCACTAGACGTTCGCAAGTTCCGCACTGCAACAGGGCAATGCGAGGCCGCGGATTAAAGAACCAGGACGGTCGAGCCGATAACGCCATGATGGCGTAACGATTGCATCGTAACCCGCAAAACCATACGCCGCGCGCTGCGGCAGGAGTTGAGCCGTGCTGCTGTTTTCCGCTTTGCGTAGCCGCTTGCTACGCCCGGTATTTCTCACGCTATGTGCTGCGGTGGTGGTGCAGGTCGCTGTTTCGCTGGCGTTGACACGGAGCACCATCGGCGCACTTGAGCAAGAGATACAGACGAGCCTGGGCGAAGACGCCGCGCGCCTGCTTGGCGAGCTTAAGTCTGCTGATGTCGAGGTGCGGGATGGGCTGTCCGGTCTGTCCGAGCGCATGCAAGGCGAACTCGCGCAAGGCCTGACGCAGCGGCTCACCGAGGAGCAGACACAGCTGCAGAACGTGCTCGAACGCCACCTCAAGCAATCGGGCGACGACTTGGCGGTGCTGTTGGCCGGCGTCGCACCGGCGGCCATCTGGGACGCCGATATTCCGGCGCTGACCGAGTTCGTCAGGATGGCCCACCAGAACCCGGCAGTCGTTTTTGTCGTGTATTTCGACGCCAGCGGCAACCAGCTCACTCGCCACCTGAACCGAAAGGACCCTAGGGTCAAAGCGCTGCTGGACAAAGGCGAAGGCAGAACCTCGCTCGACAAGGTTTTGTCTGCCGCCGAGAGTGACCCGGCGCTCTATCTCGCCAGGGCAGCGATCAATCCCAAAGGCGCCGAGATCGGCCAGGTCATTCTGGGTCTCTCCACATCAGCGGTAACCACGGAACTCTCAGCGTTCAATGGGCGCTTCCAGACGTTAATCGCGGGCACCGCCAGCCTGGTCGAGACCGGCCTTGCCACAACCGCAAGCGACAGCGCGAAAGCGCTTGGGTCACGCTTGGCCGCCGCCTCTGAAGTGGCCGAAGCGATCGACATGAACAGCCAGCAGGCCGTCAAACGTTCGGCCACGGCTTTGCTGTGGCAAATCAGCCTGGGCCTGGTCGTCACCGGCGCGTTGTTGATGATGGCCGTGACGCTGGTGCTGGGCCGCCGGGTCCTGCATCGCCTGGGCTTGCTGGTGACCGCGCTGCGCGATCTCTCGGCAGGTCACGGTGATCTCACGCAGCGCGTGAATATCCACAGCAACGATGAGGTGGGCGACATGGCGGACGCGGTCGATCGGTTTCTGGCCAAACTGCAGCCCATTGTTCAGGAAGCCCGCACCATTTCTGTGCAGACCAGCGCCGAAATCACCGCGCTTGGCGCACGCAGCACCACCGCATCCGCTGCCGTTGGGCGTCAGCGAGATGAGGTGGCCGGTAGTCTGCAGGCACTCGCTGACATGACGCACCATGCCCAGGAAGACAGTCGGGTCATGCAGGCCGCTCTGAAACAGGTCGTGGCGATTCGTCAGTCGTCGATAGATAACGAAGCGATCTCCGAGCAAGTTGGCAAAGCCATCGAAACACTCGGTGACGGCGTACGAAGCAGTGCCGAGGTGATCGAGAAACTGGCCAAACAGAGCGAACAGATCGAGGTGGTTCTGACGGTAATCCAGGGGATTGCCGAGCAGACCAACCTGCTTGCGCTAAATGCGGCAATCGAGGCGGCCCGCGCCGGCGAAAGTGGTCGCGGTTTCGCCGTCGTCGCCGATGAAGTTCGTGCGCTGGCCAGCAAGACCCAGCAGTCCACTGGCGATATCCGGACGCACATCGAAAGCCTGCAACAAGGTGCTCGAGCGGCTGTCGCGGCCATCGGCAACGCAGGTGAGCAGGCCCACAGCGGCCTCGCCTCGCTCACCACTAGCCGCGAATTGCAACGCGAACTGCAACTCGCCGTGACTCAGGTGCACGAGGCTGTGCTGGAGGCGACGCGTGGCGCCGAACGACAGGCCGGCGCTGCGACGAACGTACGCGAACGCGTGCAAGTGATCCTGACCGAAGCCGAACGATCAGCTGAAGCGGTTACCGAGACCGCAAACAGCGGCCGGGAATTGGGCAGCCTGGCGCAACGACTCGACGCCAGCCTGGGCCAGTTCAAGGCTTGACCGCCAAAAGCGCCGCGCCGACCCCGGTTGAAACGCCTATTCGGTAGCGGACCGCCCCGGCGCGACGTCCCCAGACGCCTCGCCGGACCGATGAGGGGTTGCCGAACCCTGTTATTATTCGCGCCTTCTTTCGCCCACCGATTTATGCGAGCGCATTCATGAGCACCGACAAGACCAACCAGTCCTGGGGCGGCCGTTTCAGCGAGCCCGTCGACGCCTTCGTCGCCCGATTCACCGCCTCCGTCGAGTTCGACAAGCGCCTCTACCGCCACGACATCATGGGTTCCATCGCCCATGCCACCATGTTGGAAAAGGCTGGCGTGCTGAGCGACGCCGAGCGTGACCAGATCATCGCCAATCTGAAAGACATCCAGAGCGAGATCGAGGCCGGCACATTCGACTGGCGCGTCGATCTGGAAGACGTGCACATGAACATCGAAGCACGGTTGACCGACCGCATCGGCGTCACCGGCAAGAAGCTGCACACTGGCCGCTCGCGCAACGACCAGGTCGCCACCGATATCCGCCTGTGGCTGCGCGACGAAATCGATATCATCCTCGCCGAAATCACGCGTTTGCAGCAGGGCCTGCTGGGCCTGGCAGAGGCCGAAGCCGACACCATCATGCCCGGCTTCACCCACCTGCAGACCGCACAGCCGGTGACCTTCGGGCATCACCTGCTGGCCTGGTTCGAAATGCTCAGCCGCGACTATGAGCGCCTGGTCGATTGCCGCAAACGCACCAATCGCATGCCGCTGGGTTCGGCCGCGCTGGCCGGCACCACCTACCCGATCCAACGGGAGATCACCTGCGAACTGCTGGGCTTCGAGGCCATTTCCGGCAACTCGCTGGATGGCGTCTCGGATCGCGACTTCGCCATCGAATTCTGCGCCGCGGCCTCGGTGGCGATGATGCACCTGTCGCGCTTCTCCGAAGAGCTGGTGCTCTGGACCAGCGCGCAGTTCCAGTTCATCGACCTGCCTGACCGCTTCTGCACCGGCTCCTCGATCATGCCGCAGAAGAAGAACCCGGACGTGCCCGAGCTGGTGCGTGGCAAGACCGGCCGCGTATTCGGCGCGCTGGCAGGCCTGCTGGTGCTGATGAAAGGCCAGCCGCTGGCCTACAACAAGGACAACCAGGAAGACAAAGAACCGCTGTTCGATGCGGCCGATACGCTGCGCGACAGCCTGCGCGCCTTCGCCGACATGGTCCCGGCAATCAAGCCCAAGCGCGAGATCATGCGCGAGGCGGCACTGCGCGGCTTCTCCACCGCGACGGATCTGGCCGATTACCTTGTGCGCAAAGGCCTGCCGTTCCGTGATTGCCACGAGATCGTCGGTCATGCGGTCAAGTACGGTATCGACACCCGCAAGGATCTCGCCGAGATGAGCCTCGACGAGCTGCGGCAGTTCAGCGACCAGATCACTGACGACGTCTTTGCCGTACTGACACTTGAAGGCTCGGTGAACGCACGCGACCACATCGGCGGGACGGCGCCGGCGCAAGTACGCGCGGCTGTTCAGCGCGGGCACGAACTCCTCGCCGGCCGCTGACACGGGCGCTCGGTAACGGGGCGCCCGCGCGCCCCAGCTTTCCCGGAGTTGCAGATGGCCCCACGCAAGCCGCGCCTCCCCTTCGCCAACGCCTGGTTCTTTCCCGCCGCCGCGCTCTATGCGGCCCTTGTCCTGCCGTGGTCTGTGTTGACCATGCTTGGCCTTGTGCCGGCTCTGCCTGGACTGACCACACCTGCCGGCCACGCTCACGAGATGCTGTTTGGCTACGCGCTTGCGGTTGTTGCGGGCTATCTGCTTGGCCCCCAGCCTCAACGGCTCACGCTTGCGCTGCTCGTTTGCTGGTTAGCTGCACGTGTCGGTTTTCTTCTCTCTCCAGGCGCGTGGTTTGCAGTCGGCGCCAACCTGTTATTTGCCGCCGGGCTGCTGTGGACGGTAGTGCCGCGTTTTGTCGGGGCCGCCAAGAAATGGCGCAACCAGACGGTGGCACCCGTAGTCATCGGAATCGGGCTGACCAGCCTGTTGGCCAGCGTTGGCATCAGCCCGTCGCTACCGCTGCGGGAGCAGGCGCTGATTCTTTTCGCGGTACTGATGTTCTTCATGGGTGGACGCATCATCGCGCCTGCACTGGCGGGGCACGCGCAAAGCGAAGGACGCCGTCTCGACGCACGTGTGCAGCCCCAACTAGAAGGTGCCGTGCTGATCCTGCTGGGCCTGGCACTTGGGTTGAGCCTGCTGCCTTGGCCGCTACTGGGGCGACTGACAGGGGGCATGCTGGTTGCCGCCGGTGCACTCAGCGCGATCCGACTGATGCGCTGGCAGCCATGGCGCTACTACGCCCGCCCCGACTTGATGGTCCTGCTCGTTGGCTACACCTGGCTTTCGCTGGGCCTAGTGCTGCTCGGGGTTGCCATGAGCGGGCCATGGCTGCCCGTCCATGCCACGCTGCATGTGTTGACCATCGGTGCGCTGGGAAGCCTGACATTCGGCGTGATGGTGCGCACACGTCTGCTGTATCGCTTCCACGATGCCAATGCGCAGCCCTGGATTCATCCCTTTGCCTTGTTGATCAGCATAGCGGTGCTGGCGCGCGTCCTACCGCCGCTGTTGGGCATCGAAACCAACGCCTGGTGGTTGGTTGCCGCAGCCTGCTGGTCATCCGCGTTCATCGCCCTGGCAGCATTACTCTGGCGGACCCGACTGCCGCCGCGCCCAAGGTCCCGACCCGCTGCCGACTAGCAGCCGCCGGAACTCTGGGGGCGTCCGCCGGCCTCTAGTAGAGACGTTTCTTTATCGCTCTGACGACTGTTTGCTCGAGACAACCATGACCGATCTGCGCACGTTGCTACTGAACCAGGACACCCAAGCCGGCGAAGTCTTCGACTCCCCAAAAGAGCGGCTGACCTTCTACCGCTCGGAAATTCATTTCGAGTCCACCCTGCTCGCCAGCCGCACCAGCGGCTATCTGTCGTCGCAGTCGTTTCTGATCATCGCCTTCGCGTCATCAATGGCCAACACCAACCCTGACTGGGGAAGTCTGTTTCGGCTGGTGGTGCCAACGGTGCTGGCGTTACTCGGACTCGTCACGTCGCTGCATGCCATACCGGGCATCCGGGCGAGTTACAACGTGATCGAGCGCTGGCATCACAAACAGAGTGAATTGCTTCAGTTTGAAGGGACTGTTGGCCTGTTACCCAACAACGACTCGGCACTGTTCGGCGAAGGCAACACCCCGGCAGGCGGTGAGCGTTACAAGCGTACGCTGATGTTTTCTCTACGCACCCCTGTCATCTTCGGGAGCGTCTGGGCGGTGCTCGGCGCGTTCTGCATCGTGCTGCATTTTTTCGGCTGATCAGAGCCAGTCGCGAAACTTGAACCAGGCGTAAGGGATGATCGCCGACACCACCATCATGCCCAGGGCCATTGGGTAACCGAACGGCCAGCTGAGCTCCGGCATGCGGTCGAAGTTCATGCCGTACACGGTACCGACCAGCGTCGGCGGCAGGAACAGCACAGCCGCGATGGAAAACACCTTGATAATCGCGTTCTGCTCAATGTTGATCAGACCCAAGGTGGCATCAAGCAGAAACGCAATGTCACCCAGCAAACGCGCCTGATGCTCGCCCAGTGACCGTACGTCCCGCTCCAACGCTTTCAGCAGTCCTTTGGCGACGCCCTGCCCCGGCTCATTGGCATGCAGACGGTAAAAAGCGATCAACCGATTGGAGCTGAACAGGCTTTCGCCCAGTTGCGACAGCAACGAGCGGTGCTGACCGAGTTGCTGGATGATCTGTTGCAAGTCTGTTCGCTGCTCTTTCCGCTTGTCGAAGATGCATCGCGACAAGGTCTGTAGCTCGACCTGAACGCTTTCCAGTACGTCGGCAATGCGGTCCACCACCGCGTCGGCCAAGGCAAGGAAAATCTGGTGGCTGGAGGAAAAGGTTGAGGGTTGCCGAGCGCTCTTTGTTTCGAACTGCCGGAACGCACTGAGCTCGGTGTATCGGACCGTTACGAGGCACCGTTTGGTTAGCACGAAGGTCACTTCTGCATTTTCCGGACGCCGATCGGCGATTCCCATCACCACGGTGGTGGTCATGAAGACCGCACCGTCCTCTTCGTAAAAGCGAGACGAATCCTCGATTTCCGCAAGCTCTTCACGGGTTGGGATGTCCAGGGCCAGCGCCGATTCGATGAAGCGCTCTTCCTCGGGGCCGGGCGACAGCAGGTCGACCCACAGGACGTTGTCGGGGAGGACCTGCGTGTTTTCGGCAGCGCGGCGTACCAACGCGCCGTTTTCAAGACAGTAAAAAGTGATCATTGCTGTAGTCGCGTTCCCGATAGTCCATAGTGAAAATAGAAACCGACCCAAGCGAAGCGTTCAGCAGGTATTTGCCGCGGCTTTACCGAAACACGCTTGCTACCATCCTGACTGAGAGTTGCGACATGAACGACGCTACATCCGACGACGACGAAACCTTCGCAGAGGAAACCCTGATCCAGGCCATCGAAAATCAGCTGGAATCCGGTGAGCCGGCCGCCGCGCAGGCTACGCTGAACAAGCTGACCCTGGTTGGCTACGAGCGTGACGAAATCCTGAAACTGATGGCCCTTGTCTTGGCTCGGGAGATTCGCCTGATGCTCGAGCAGGACCGCGGATTCGACAACGACAGTTACGAGGCGCAACTGCGAAATCTCCCCGATTTAGCCGAATAGTCTAAGACCACCGCACGCCGTCACGCAGCATCTACACTTCGAGAACAGGGCCGAGCCCACCCGTAGAGGAGCAAACATGTCTTACACCCCAGAAGTGGTAGCCGAGCTGGAAATTCTTCGACTGTTCAATCTGGACAACGCGCTCGAAGGCCTGAAAGTCCACCACGACGCCGGCGATGCTGCCATCGCTGCTGCGAAACGCCTGCATCGTAAAGGTCTGACAACCCAACCCGATGGCGGTTACCTCACCAGCCTAGGCCGCGACGCGGCCGAGCACGCGCAGGGGCTACTGACCATCCTGCAGGAGACCACCCCGGCCTGAGAAACGGCGCGACCATCTCTTTGCCGATGACATAAGGCGCCCTAGATTGGTCACGAACAGCCGCTCGGTCAGCACGGCCTGCCCGCGACCGCAGCGGCTTTTCCTCGCACCTGGGAGCCGTGTTAACGTTCGGCTTTACCCATCCACACGTCGGACAACGTCGTTTGCCTGAACGAGCCGCCCCATGACCCGCCACCAGGAAATCCGCCCCATTCTTGAGGAGGGGATTGATCGCAAAGTGCTCGCCGCCCTTCGCGCTCGGTTTCTTGCATTGAATGCTGCGCGCCTGGAACGTACGCGCCTGGTCATGTCGCCCCGCCAACAGTCTGTTCTCACGCTGTTGCCGCTGCTGTTTCACGTCAACCACCCCATTCTTCCGGGGTACGTAACCAGCAACACACCCGCCGGTCTGGCCGGTTTCGAGCCCGATGCCAACACCCTGGCAGAAGCTCAGCGGCTGAGTCGCTCGTTTTCGTACAAGCCTCTGCGCAGCAACCCAGCACAACCGATCCTCGGGCTGTATCTCATGGGGAGCTTGGGGACCGTCGCGCAAGACGACCAGAGTGATCTTGATGTCTGGGTCTGCCACGACCCGGATCTCTCCGCACAACAGCTCAGCGAGCTGCAACGCAAATGCGAGTTGTTGCAGGCGTGGGCAGCGGCGCAAGGCAGCGAGGCGCATTTTTTCCTGATCGACCCGGTGCGCTTCGCTCAGGGCGAGCGCGAGGCGAAACTGACGTCCGATGATTGCGGTACCACCCAGCACTACCTGCTGCTCGACGAGTTCTATCGAACCGCAATCTGGCTGGGCGGCCGCACGCCACTGTGGTGGTTGGTCCCAGACTATGAGGAGCACCGCTACACCGAGTACGTGCGAACCCTTCTAGACAAGCGCTTTGTCCGCAGTGATGAAGTGCTGGACTTCGGCAGCCTGGCCAACATCCCACCGGGCGAATACCTCGGTGCTGGTTTATGGCAGTTGTACAAGGCGATCGAATCGCCCTACAAATCCCTGTTCAAACTGTTGCTGGTCGAGGCGTACGCGAGCGAGCACCCAAAGGTGCGTTGCCTCAGTCTCGATTTCAAACAGGCGGTGTATGCCAACCGTCTGGAGATCGACGAGCTCGATCCTTACATCGTTGCCTACCGCCGGATCGAGCAATACCTTGAAATCCGCGGTGACCAGGAGCGTCTGGCGCTGCTGCGTCGCTGTCTCTACCTGAAGGTCAACAAGCCGCTCAGCCAGCCGCCTCGCAACCGCAACAAAAGCTGGAAACGACGCCTGCTCGAGCGTCTGGCGGCGGACTGGAACTGGGACCAGCGGCATTTCGCGCAGCTCGATACGCGCAACCAGTGGAAGGCGCGCCGTGTCGTCGAGGAGCGGCGGGCGCTGGTCAATGAACTGACCTACGGCTACCGATTCCTCAGCGAGTTTGCTCGGCGACTGCAGATCATCAGCAGCATTAACGGGCGGGATTTCGGCGTACTCGGCCGACGCCTGCACGCGGCCATCGAACGCAAGGCCGGCAAGATCGAGACCATCAATCTGGGAATCGCTCCCGATCTGGCCGAACACAGCTTGACCCTGGTGCAGGGTTACGACGCCGCGGACGATGTGTCATGGGCACTTTACGAAGGCAACTTGAACACGCGGCAGATCAGTGACTTTTCGCCGCTGAAACGCTCGCGGGAATTGGTTCCGCTTATAGCGTGGTGCCACCGTAACGGTGTGATCGATACGGCCACGCATGTCGCCTTGCACCCCGGCGACAGCGGACTGACAGAAGCCGAGCTGTTCGCACTGTTGACTGACATTCGACAGGCATTCCCAATGCCGCCCGAGGTGATCGGCGATGAAGCCCTGCTGGTCGCCGCCTCACCAGTCAAAGTCCTCCTGCTGATCAACGTCGGGCTCGATCCACTGAATCCGCAACAGCCGCTGTCGTTCGATGAGCTGAACGAATCGCTGCGACACGGCGTGACGCGGGACAATCTGGTGATGAGTATCGACCAGCTCACCCTGAATAGCTGGAGCGAGTTAATCGCAACACGGTACGAGGGCACCTCTCCGCTCCCGGACTGCCTACGCGATTTCCTGCAGGAGCTGCCGACGCCCAGCAAACGGCCGGAACTCCAAATCCGCTGTTTCAGCCGTAACGCCGGCATGGCATTGGCCCGCCGTATAGAAACGGTTTTCACCGATGCGCAGCGATTACTCGACGAACCGGGCGAGAGCCGTTATCTGCTTCAAGTGCGTCAGCACTACCACGTGCTCGACCTGGCGGCCGGTAATATTCGCCATACAGCCTTGAGCGACATGCCCGCGCTCCTGGAGCATCTCGGCGAAGCACACCATGACATTCGCCCTATCCGGGTGGAGCGATACGCGCTCGAAGGGACAGACCTTCCGCTGATTCTCGGCAACGCCAGAGCGCACTGCCTGCAGGTGTTCTACCGCATCCACGGAAGCCTGGCAGAGGTTACGGTGCTGGATGAATTCAATGCGTTATGGCGCCAACAGCAGCCCTTCCGGGACGAACAAAGCTTGCTGACGCCTCTGCTGCGTTTTCTGCAGTCGGTGAGCTACCGACGCACCACGCAGCTGCCATTCGAAGAAAGCCGTCTGGCGGCAATGGATATCCTGTTTTATAGACTCTCAGCGCCTGCGGGCGGTGTGTTGGAACTCGAGCGCAGGCCAGCGCCCCAGGAAGACGCCAGCGACCCGTTCTACGATATCCAAGCCATTGTCGAACCCAGCGAAAGAGGCCGTTCGCTGGTTACGCTGTATTGCAACCATCAGGAATTTTCGAGCCTGGAATATGGCGCAGAGCTGTTCGCGGCCGTGGCTCATTACATCCTTGCGCAGCGCCGGGGCGGCGAGCGCTATCCGTGCTACCTCACGGACCTCGATCTGTCAGGTCTGCACGGGACGGGTCGTGCGCAGACCGTGCAGCACCTGCGTTACAAAGCGGATCTCGAAGATGCCCTTAATCAGGCGCTCAGCGCGCTCTGATAACCCATGTGGCATGGCGCTGGCACGGCATCGTTTTACAGGTTGACGTCGCCCGCCGCTTCCGGCTGATATTCGACCGCCAGCAGTGTGAGCTTGAGGACTTTACCGCCGGGCGTTGGCCAGTCGATATGCTGGCCGACCGTCATGCCCAGCAAGGCGGTACCGACGGGCGCCAGCACCGAAACCGTACCTTCTTTTCCTGCGTCTTTCGGGAAGACCAGTGTCAGATGGTAATCCTTACCAAGACTTTCTTCGCGGCAATGAACGCGGGAGTTCATCGATACCACGCCGGCAGGCAGCTCGCTACGCTCAACCACCTGGGCGCGGGACAGCTCTTCCTCGAGCGCCTCGGCGGCCGGACCGTAGTCCGCCAAGCCGTCGAGCAATCGCTCAAGTCGCTGCAGATCGGGTTGGGTGATGATGATAGGCGGTGCACTGGCCATGGGTCCGGATGAGCTCCTGTAAGGAAAATTAAACTGACAAAAAAACAAAACCCCGCCCGAAGGCGGGGTTTTTTAACCTGAAGGCGACCCTATCACAGCCCGATAAATTAGCAAGCCTGATGGGTCACGACCGATCGTAACGCCACTCGCCAAGCACCTATCTCATAGTTCCTCGAAATCGAGGGCTTCGCCACCCTGCTCCTGCATAACGCGGGCCAACAATTCGCCCAGGCGCTCGTCATTGGCGTCGCAGATCCACAATGCGGACGCTTCGTCATAGTCGAAGTGGAAGCCACCCGAGCGCGCTGCCACCCACAACTGACGGAGCGGCGGCTGACGGCTGAAGATCAGCTGCGTGCCGTTCTCAAAGCGCACCGTGAGAACGCCGCCGGCGTTCTCCAGATCGACATCCATGCCACTGTGATCGAACACATCCTCAATCTCTTCTTGGGCGGCGTCGACAAGATCGTGAAAGCGGGCTTCGCTCAGGCTCATGTATCGTTTTCCTCGGTACGGTGGGTACGGCGGCGCCAGGCTCGCCGACGATGCGGGCGAGCTTAGCAGGCCACCGCCGCGTCTAGCGAGCGGCTGTCCGACCGGACGCCTGTATCCGCGCCGGTGAGCGTGGCCGCATAGGCAATCGGATGGGTGCTGGGTATACTCCGGCCCATCGATTTTTCTAGGATTGCACCCCAATGAAGCGTCTGCTGCTTCCACTCATTGCACTCGCGGTTCTCGCTGCCGCGCTCGGCGGCTGCGGCCAGAAAGGCCCGCTTTATCTCCCGGACGACGAAGCAACCGCCAAAGAACGTTCCAAAGACCGATTCGAACTGTAAAGGAGGCATTCCATGGAGGCCTTCTCGTACCGCGACGGTCAACTCTTCGCGGAGGGCGTGGCGCTGCCTGCTCTCGCGCAACGCTTCGGCACCCCAACCTACGTCTACTCACGCGCTCACATCGAGGCCCAGTACCGCGCCTATGCCGACGCCCTGCAAGGCATGCCTCATCTGGTCTGCTTCGCGGTCAAGGCCAACTCCAACCTGGGCGTACTGAATGTACTGGCTCGCCTCGGTGCTGGCTTCGACATCGTTTCGCGCGGTGAGCTGGAGCGCGTGCTGGCCGCCGGTGGCTCGCCGGAGCGCATCGTATTCTCCGGAGTTGGCAAGACCCGTGACGACATGCGTCGTGCGCTGGAAGTCGGTGTGCACTGCTTTAACGTCGAGTCCACCGAAGAACTCGAGCGTCTGCAGCACGTGGCAGCCGAACTGGGCGTTGTGGCCCCGGTGTCGCTGCGCGTCAACCCGGATGTCGATGCCGGCACTCATCCGTACATTTCCACCGGTCTCAAGGAAAACAAGTTCGGCATCGCGATAGCCGACGCCGAGGATGTCTACGCGCGCGCGCATGCGCTGAGCAACCTGGAAGTGATTGGCGTCGATTGTCATATCGGTTCGCAGCTGACCAGCTTGCCGCCTTTCCTCGATGCCCTTGACCGCCTGCTGGCGCTCATTGATCGCCTGGCCGTGCGCGGGATTCGGATTCGTCATCTGGACTTGGGTGGCGGGCTCGGCGTGCGTTATCGCGAAGAGCAGCCGCCGTTGGCCGGTGATTACATCAAGGCCGTGCGCAAGCGCATCGACGGGCGCGACCTCGCGCTGGTCTTCGAGCCGGGCCGTTCGATCGTCGCCAATGCCGGTCTGTTGCTGACCCGTGTGGAATACCTCAAGCACACCGAGCACAAGGATTTCGCCATCGTCGATGCGGCGATGAACGACCTGATCCGCCCGGCGCTGTACCAAGCTTGGATGGATGTCGTACCGGTCCAACCTCGCGAAGGTGAGGCACGTCATTACGATATCGTCGGGCCGATCTGCGAAACGGGTGACTTCCTGGCCAAAGAGCGCTCACTGAGCCTGGCGGAAGGCGATCTGCTCGCTGTTCGATCGGCCGGTGCCTATGGTTTCGTCATGAGCTCGAACTACAACACCCGGGGCCGGGCCGCCGAGGTGCTGGTGGACGGTGACCAAGCCTACGAAGTGCGCCGTCGCGAGAGCGTGCAGGAACTCTATGCTGGCGAAAGCCTGCTGCCCGCCTGAGGCCACGACGATGCTTTTGCGTTTTACCAAGATGCACGGCTTGGGCAACGACTTCATGGTCATCGACCTGATCAGCCAGCACGCGCACATCCAGCCCAAGCACGCCAAGCAATGGGGTGATCGGCATACCGGCGTGGGCTTCGATCAGTTGTTGCTGGTCGAGCCACCGCACAACCCGGACGTCGATTTCCGCTATCGCATCTTCAACTCCGATGGTTCGGAAGTGGAGCAGTGCGGGAATGGTGCGCGCTGTTTTGCGCGTTTCGTGCTGGACAAGCGCCTCACCATGAAGCGGCAAATTCGCGTCGAGACCAAGGGCGGCATTATCGAGCTGGACGTTCGTTCCGACGGGCAGATCGGCGTTGACATGGGGCCGCCCCGCCTGACCCCATCAGAGATCCCCTTCCAGGCGGACAGCGAAGCCCTGAATTATCCGCTGGACGTCGACGGGCAGCGCTTTGAGATCGCCGCACTATCCATGGGCAATCCGCATGCCGTGCTGCGCGTAGACGATGTCCTCGCCGCGCCTGTGCATGAGTTGGGCCCGAAGATCGAGCACCACCCGCGCTTCCCCCAGCGCGTCAACGCTGGATTCCTGCAAGTGGTGGACCGTCGCCACGCAAAATTAAGGGTTTGGGAGCGTGGCGCTGGGGAAACCCAGGCATGTGGCACCGGTGCCTGCGCCGCGGCTGTCGCTGCAATTCGCCAGGGCTGGATGGATTCGCCCGTGCAGATTGATCTACCGGGTGGCCGTCTGTCCATCGAATGGGCAGGCCCGGAACAGCCCGTTATGATGACCGGCCCCGCCGTTCGCGTTTTCGAAGGACAGGTTCGCCTATGACCGAGCAAAATCAGGACAAGCCGCAGCTGCCGGATGCGGAATCCGTCGCGGCGTACCTGAGCGCCCATCCGGAATTCTTTGTCGATCACGACGAGTTGATTCCCGAGCTGCGCATTCCCCATCTGCCCGGCGGCGCCGTCTCGCTGGTCGAACGGCAAGTCAAGCTGCTGCGTGAACGCAATATCGAAATGCGTCATCGCCTGTCACAGCTGATGGACGTCGCGCGGGACAATGATCGGCTGTTCGACAAGACGCGTCGGCTGGTTCTCGACCTGCTCGATGCAAACAGTTTGGAAGAGGTCATCGGTGCGGTGGACGAAAGCCTGCGGCACGAATTTCAGGTGCCTTACGTCAGCTTGATCCTGTTCAGCGAATCGCCGCTTCCGGTCGGCCGCAGCGTGACCGCCGCCGAGGCGCAACAGGCCATCGGTGGCCTGCTCGGTACGGGCAAGACGGTCTGCGGCGTGCTACGTCCTCATGAGCTGACGTTTTTGTTTGGCGAAGAAGAGAGCAGTGGCATCGGCTCGGCTGCTGTCGTCGCGCTCAACCAGCAGCAAGGCATTCTGGCGATCGGCAGCCAAGACCCGCAACATTACAAAAGCTCGCTGGGCACACTGTTTCTTGGCTATATCGCCGAGGTATTGACGCGCGTCTTGCCTCATTACTCCGCACCGCTGCGCTCGGTGCGCTGAGCCAGCCACGCGAGGCGCAGCTGTTCAGCCGTTTAGCAGGTGCCGAATAGGCAGCGTCTTGCGTGAGTCCTGGCATCCTAGGCTTGCAGCTGCTTCTTAGCCCGAAGGGAGCTTTCCGATGCAAGCCGATCTCGACGCCTACTTCGAACACCTGCGCAGCGAGCGCCAAGTGTCACCCCATACGCTTGATGGCTATCGGCGCGACCTGATTAAAGTCACCGGCTTCTGCCTGAAACACCATCTAGAGACATGGGCTGCGCTGAACACCTCACATGTTCGCCAATTGATCGCTGAACAGCACCGTCAGGGCCAATCCGGCCGTAGCCTGGCGCGGCTGCTCTCATCGCTACGCGGCCTCTACCGTTATCTCAACCAAGAAGGTCGCTGCGCGCATGATCCGGCGGCGGGAATCTCCGCGCCCAAAGGTGAAAAGCGCCTACCGCGCCTGCTCGATACCGACCGGGCCATGCAACTGCTTGACGGCGGTATTGAAGACGATTTCATCGGCCATCGCGACCAGGCGATGCTTGAGCTGTTCTACTCATCCGGCTTGCGCCTGGCGGAGTTGGTCGGTCTGAACCTTGATCAGCTCGATCTACCGGCCGGCCTGGTTCATGTTCATGGCAAAGGCAACAAGGAACGAGTGTTGCCGGTTGGACGCATGGCACGAGACGCGCTGCAGGCCTGGCTACCGCTGCGAGCGCTGAGCAACCCCAGCGACGGCGCCGTCTTCGTCAGCCAGCAAGGCCGACGCCTGGGCGCTCGCGCGGTGCAGCTGCGGGTACGCCAGGCCGGCGTGCGTGAGCTCAGCCAGCATCTGCACCCGCACATGCTCCGGCATAGCTTCGCCAGTCACATGCTCGAATCCTCACAGGATTTGCGCTCGGTACAGGAGCTGCTCGGGCACGCCGATATTGGCACGACCCAGATCTATACCCACCTGGACTTTCAGCATCTGGCCAAGGTCTATGACCAGGCGCACCCGCGCGCCCGACGTAAACAGGACAGCGACCAATGAGCATTCAGCTGATCACCTTCGACCTCGACGACACGCTCTGGGATGTAGGCCCCGTCATTCATAGTGCGGAGCTTCGTCTGCGGGACTGGCTCGACCAGCACGCGCCGCGTTTGGGAGGTTTACCGGTCGAGTCGCTGGCCGCGATCCGCCGCATGCTGGTCGAGTCTGAGCCGGGCTTGAAGCACCGCATCAGCGAACTGCGTCGACGCATACTCTTCCACGCGCTGCACGACGCGGGCTACACGGATGGCGACGCACGCGCCATGGCCGATCAGGCATTCGAAGTGTTTCTGGAAGCCCGGCATGCCATTGACCTCTTCCCTGATGTGCATCCCACCCTGGAGCATCTGGCCAATCACTACACCCTTGGCGTGCTGACGAATGGCAATGCTGACGTGCGGCGGCTAGGGCTGGCCGACTACTTCCAGTTCACCTTGTGCGCAGAAGAACTGGGCATCGGCAAGCCGGACCCGCGCCCGTTTTGGGAAGCACTTGAGCGCGCCGGCGTAAAAGCTGAGCATGCCGTGCACATTGGTGATCACCCCGACGACGACATCGGGGGCGCACAGCGCGCCGGTGTTCGCGCGGTCTGGTTCAATCCCGGCGGCAACCGCTGGCAGTACGAAGGCCAACCAGACGCTGAAGTACAGAGTCTGGCCGAGCTTCCAGGTTTGCTGGCGCGCTGGGCCTAATCAACTAACCGCTCTGCAGAGACGACAAAGCCCAACACGACGGTGTTGGGCTTTTCCGCGGCTACGCATTGAGACAATGCCTGCCGGCTACGACCCGATTGTTACGACGCCGTCGACTCAGATAGGTCGACTGCCGTATTTACTGTCCGGCTTTTTCGGCGGGTCAGCGACGACGTTGGGCTCGACTTCCTGCACGCGCCCTCCGCGTGCCAAAAACTCTTCCATCGCGCGCGCCAGCTCGTCTCGCTCACGCTGTTTGGCTTCCAGGCTCGGCAGTTCTTCAACGACGACCGCTTTGGCTTTCGCCTTCTTGCTGGTGGGGGCCACACGCTCGCTGTCGGTGCCGTCTTCAGCGCTATCGTCAACCTCACTATCGTCCGCAGCGGCCAGCTCCTCGCCGTCCTCCTCGTCGTTAACGTCCAGATCGTCTTGTTCTAATTCTTCGTCACTCATGTTCAACCTCATACCTTGCCAAAGCGGAAGTTATAGCCCAGCGATGTGCTTTGTTCGCCACCGCCAAAAAAAATTCAACTTGCCATTCCATGCAGCGTTGCAAGGATCTGCCTAGCGCCACCCTGGTCTCGGTGTTCGCCCAGATAAATGCCTTGCCAAGTACCCAATGCCAATCGCCCCTCGCTGACTGGCACACTCACCTGGCACCCGAGCAGGCTTGCCTTGAAGTGCGCTGGCAGATCGTCAGGCCCTTCATAATCGTGCTCGTAACCACCCTGTCCCTGCGGCACCAGGCGGTTGAAAAACCGCTCAAAATCGCGGCGCACCGCACCGTCGGCGTTTTCATTAACAGTCAGCGAAGCCGATGTATGACGTAGCCACAGGTGTAACAGACCGACCGGACATTCATGCAGTTCCGGCAGTTGTGCGAGCAGCTCATCGGTTATCAGATGGAAACCTCTAGGCCTCGGTCGCAGCGTGATCATAGTCTGTTGCCACATGCTCGGTAGCCCCCTCGACGTCTGACCGGGCGCATTCTAGCGCGGCGCCAGAAAAAACAAAGGGCGCCCGCGGGCGCCCTCGTCATTGCGTTGAAAATCAACGTTTGCTGGTGAACTCCGGATAGGCCTCCAGACCGCACTCGGTCACGTCGACGCCCTCGTACTCCTCTTCTTCGCTGACGCGCAACCCCATCACCGCCTTGATGATGCCCCAGACAATCAGGCTGGCGATGAACACCCAGGCGAAGATCGACACCAGGCCCAGCAACTGCGCACCGAAGGACGCATCCGCATTGGTCAACGGCACGGCCAACAGGCCCCACATACCGACCACACCATGCACCGAGATGGCACCGACCGGGTCATCGAGCTTGAGTTTGTCCAGCCCGAGGATGCTGAACACCACCAGCACACCACCCACGCCACCGATCAGCACCGCCTGCAGTGCACTCGGTGTCAGCGGTTCTGCCGTGATCGCAACCAGACCCGCCAGCGCGCCGTTGAGGACCATGGTCAGGTCCGACTTGCCGAACAGCAGACGGGCGGTGATCAATGCCGCGACCAGACCACCAGCGGCCGCCATGTTGGTATTGGTGAACACCTGAGCGACCGCGTTGGCGTCTTCAATGGTGCTCATCTTCAGCTGCGAACCGCCGTTGAAGCCGAACCAGCCCATCCACAGGATGAACGCACCCAGGGTGGCCAATGGAAGGTTGGCGCCGGGGATGGCGTTGATCTGGCCGTTCGGGCCGTACTTGCCCTTACGCGGACCCAGCAGGATGACACCCGCCAAAGCCGCCGAAGCGCCGGCCATGTGCACCAGGCCAGAACCTGCAAAGTCGAGGAAGCCAGCGGCGTCAAGGAAGCCGCCGCCCCATTTCCAGAAACCCTGTACCGGGTAGATGACGCCCGTCATCACTACCGCGAAGGCGATGAAGGCCCAGAGCTTCATCCGCTCGGCCACCGCGCCGGAGACCACCGACATGCAGGTCGCGGCGAACACGACCTGGAAGAAGAAGTCGGCACGGGTCGAGTAGTACGGCGCGTCTTCGCCACCAGCGGCGACCACGTCCACGGCGTTCTCGTCACCGATCAGGAAGCCCAGACTGGGCAGGATGCCGCCGTCCGGGCTGGAATACATGATGTAGTAACCGATCAGCAGATACATGATCGACGCAACGGCGTAGAGCACGATGTTCTTGGTCAGGATCTCGGCTGTGTTCTTGGCTCGAACCAGGCCGGCTTCGAGCATGGAGAAACCGGCCGCCATCCACATCACCAGCGCGCCGCAGATGAGGAAGTAGAAGGTGTCGAGTCCGTACTGGACGGGTATCAGTGCAGTGCTATCCATTTTTTATCACCTTTTGCCGAGCGCCTCGCAGCGCTGTTCGGGTAAGGCGTCCGGGTTGGCTCCGGACGCACTCCGTGTGCTTACAGGTTGTAGCCGCGCTCGTTGTGCAGGCTGAGATCCAGGCCTATGGTTTCTTCTTCTTCGGTGACCCGCAGCCCCATCACCACATCGATCACCTTGAGGATCACGAAGGTGACGATGGCGGTGTAGACGACGGTGAAGAGCACGCCCTTGAACTGGATCCACAGCTGCAGTGCGATGTTTTCCACCTCACCAAAGCCGCCCAGTGCCGGGGCAGCGAACACGCCAGTCAGCAACGCACCCACGATGCCGCCGACGCCGTGCACGCCAAAAGCGTCCAGCGAGTCGTCGTAACCGAGCTTGCGTTTCAGGCTGGTTGCACAGAAGAAGCAGATGACGCCGGAGGCCAGACCGATGATCAGCGCGCCCATCGGGCCGACCGTACCGGCGGCTGGTGTGATGGCGACCAGACCGGCCACGACACCCGAAGCGATGCCAAGAGCGCTGGGTTTGCCGTGCGTGAACCACTCAGCGAACATCCAGCTCAGCGCAGCCGCAGCGGTTGCAATCTGGGTCACTAACATCGCCATACCGGCTGTGCCGTTGGCAGCCAGCGAGGAGCCGGCGTTGAAACCGAACCAGCCGATCCAGAGCATCGCGGCGCCGACCAGGGTAAGGCCGAGGTTGTGCGGAGCCATTGGCGTGGTCGGGAAGCCTTTGCGCTTACCCAGCACGATGCACGCCACGAGGCCAGCGATACCGGCATTGATGTGCACCACGGTGCCGCCCGCAAAATCAAGCACGCCCCAGTCCCACATCAAGCCGCCGTCGCCGCCCCAGACCATATGAGCAATCGGCGCGTACACGAGGGTGAACCAGACACCCATGAACACCAGCATCGCGGAGAACTTCATGCGCTCGGCGAAGGCACCGACGATCAGCGCCGGAGTGATGATGGCGAAGGTCATCTGGAAGGTGATGAAGACTGCTTCCGGGACCGTCCCGGTAAGGCTGTCAGGCGTCAGACCACTGAGGAACACGCGCCCCAGACCGCCGACGAACGAGTTGAGATTGGTGACGCCCGCTTCCATACCGGTCGTATCGAAGGCCAGGCTGTAGCCGTAGGCCATCCAGAGGATGCTCATCAGGCCGGTAATGGCGAAGCACTGCATCATGACCGAAAGAATGTTCTTGGAACGGACCATGCCGGCGTAGAACAACGCCAGGCCCGGAATCGTCATGAACAGCACCAGCGCGGTGGCTGTAAGCATCCAGGCCGTATCGCCTGAATCCAGCGTTGCCTCCTGCGCCATGGCAATGCCGGGGCTTATCAGAGACAAAAGGGCTCCTAGCCCTGCGAATGTTCGCAGAGTCATGGTTTTACTCCTGGGGCGTGGGGGTTCGTAGGCCTGCTAGGCAGGCAATCGCAAATGCTCGGACGGTGCGTGGCGACGTGTCGGGCGTTGCCGCCCGCTCAAACGCGCGCTACGCGTCGGGCCGTCAGATTGCGTCGGTATCGGTTTCGCCTGTGCGGATACGGATAGCCTGTTCCAGATTCACGACGAAGATCTTGCCGTCGCCGATCTTGCCCGTGTTGGCCGCCTTGGTGATGGCCTCGATGACGCGATCCAGCTGATCGTCGGCGATGGCCACATCGATCTTCACCTTCGGCAGAAAATCGACCACGTATTCAGCACCGCGATATAACTCGGTGTGCCCTTTCTGACGACCAAAGCCTTTGACCTCGGTAACCGTGATGCCCTGAACGCCGATCTCGGACAGCGACTCGCGTACGTCGTCCAGCTTGAACGGCTTGATAATGGCAGTGACTAGTTTCATGAAAAACTTCTCCCGTTTAGGTGGACTTGCCCCAGAAGTACGAACCCGGCTCAAGTCTAAGCGCAGTGTCTGGCTCTTGTAACGCGCCGGCATGGCCGGGCGACTCCGGACACCCTCAACCAGTTCGGCGAAACGTCCCGAATCTCCTTGGCACCGCAACGCTCTGGTGCATCGCCATGGGCAGCCAAGCAGAATCGGTGCCAGGTTCATCAAAGTGCGGCGTAGTGCGGTGCGTGCGGCGCCGTGCGGCCGCGCTATAGGCGATTCAGCGCAACCGCGCACCAATACAGGGCGCAGCAACAGGGCCGCCCGTCCATAACCGTGCATGACCGCAAGAAATCGCCCCAAACGCGCCGTGCTACACTGCCGGCCGCACAGAAACAGGTGATGCTCATGTTCCCACCCAAAGCTTTTCTCGACGCCATCGGCTCGCAGGCTTCGCGCCTGTTCAGTGGCGAAACGCCGCTACCCCGTCCTGAAATCGAAGCCCAGCTCAAAGGAATCGTGCAGGGCGCACTGAGCAAGCTCGATGTCGTCAGCCGCGACGAATTCGATAGCCAGATGGTCGTGCTCGCACGTACCCGGGCGAGACTCGAAGCACTTGAGGCGAAGGTCGCCGAACTGGAAGAAAAACTCGCGCCACCCGCGTCCGAATAGACCGGGAGGCGGCACGATCAAGGAGTGATCGGATGTCCCTCGCAATCGTCCACAGCCGTGCCCAGGTGGGCGTGGAAGCCCCTACCGTCACGGTAGAAGCGCACCTCGCCAATGGCCTGCCTTCGCTGGCACTGGTCGGGCTGCCGGAAACGGCGGTCAAGGAGAGCAAAGACCGCGTGCGCAGCGCGATCCTGACCTCCGAATTTGATTTCCCCGCCCGTCGCATAACGCTCAACCTTGCCCCCGCTGATCTACCCAAAGATGGCGGCCGGTTCGACTTAGCGATCGCCCTGGGCATTCTCGCGGCCAGTGGGCAGATCCCTTCGGATCGCCTCGATACGCTTGAATGCCTGGGTGAGCTGGCGCTTTCCGGTGCGCTACGCCCCGTTCAGGGTGTCTTACCCGCGGCGCTCGCCGCACGACAGGCCGGACGTGCACTGCTGGTGCCGACTGCCAATGCCGAGGAGGCCAGCCTGGCATCAGGGTTGGTGGTCTACGCAGCCGACCATTTGCTGGAGGTGGCCGCGCACTTCAATGGCGTAACCCCAATTGAGCCGTTTCAAGCCAAGGGGCTGTTGCGACAGGTGTTGCCCTACCCCGACCTCGCTGACGTCCAGGGCCAGGCCGCCGCCAAGCGCGGGCTGCTGGTGGCGGCAGCAGGTGCACACAATCTTTTGTTTTCAGGGCCTCCAGGTACGGGCAAGACGCTATTGGCGAGTCGCCTGCCAGGATTGCTTCCGCCGCTGGAAGAGCAGGAGGCCCTGGAGGTCGCCGCGATTCAGTCGGTCGCCAGCCAGTCGCCGCTGGAGCACTGGCCGCAACGGCCGTTCCGGCAGCCCCATCACAGTGCATCGGGGCCCGCGCTGGTTGGCGGAGGAAGCCGACCCAGGCCGGGCGAAATCACCTTGGCGCACCAGGGCGTGCTCTTCCTCGATGAGCTACCGGAGTTCGATCGAAAGGTGCTGGAGGTGCTTCGCGAACCGCTTGAATCGGGATGCATTGTTATTGCACGGGCAAGAGACAAGGTGCGTTTCCCGGCACGATTCCAATTGGTCGCTGCGATGAATCCATGCCCCTGCGGCTACCTGGGCGACCCGAGCGGGCGCTGCCGCTGTTCGCCGGACCAAATTCAGCGCTACCGCAGCAAGCTCTCCGGGCCGTTGCTGGATCGGATAGACCTGCACCTAACGGTTGCGCGCGAAGCCACAGCACTGAACGCTCCGCTGGCCAGTAAAGAAACCACGAGTCTCGTCGCCGAGCAGGTGGCCGAGGCGCGACGCATACAGTTGCGACGCCAGGGCTGCGCCAATGCCTTTCTCGACCTGACCGGCCTGCGCAGCCACTGCCAGTTGCAACCCGAGGACCAGCAATGGCTGGAGCGCGCCTGCGAGCGGCTCGGGCTCTCGCTGCGTGCCGCCCACCGAATTCTCAAAGTGGCGCGCACACTGGCGGATCTTCAGCGGGCCGACTCCATCGAGCGCGTGCACCTCGCCGAGGCACTGCAGTACCGCCCCAGCAACCCGGCCGGTTGAACCGCGCTCGGTCGAAAACGCATCGAGCAGGCTGCTGAACAATGATCGGGCAACCATGCCGCAACCTGCAGGTTTCAGTGGTCTACCTTGAGTAGGCAGCCCCTTCACCCGCGGAACGCATCCGGTCAGAAGCTGACCACTATGTTAGATTGCGCCCTCTTCGCCACAGGCGGCCACTCCCTAATCGGTAACTAAAGGAGCGCAGCATGGAGGCCAACAAGTCTTCCTCTCCCACTTTCAACCCCCCTGTTTTCTACGGCTCTGCCGTTGCCATTCTGTTGCTGGTGATCTACAGCGTCGCCACACCCGAACACGCGCAAAGCGTATTCAGCGAGGTGCAGGCCTGGATCATCGCCAACGTCAGCTGGCTCTACATTCTTGCCGTTGCGATCATCCTGCTCATGGTGGTGTTGCTGGCCCTGAGCCGTTACGGCGAGATCAAGCTGGGCCCGGACCACAGCGAGCCGGACTACAGCTACCTGACCTGGTTTTCGATGCTGTTCTCGGCCGGCATGGGCATCGGCCTGATGTTTTTCGGCGTCGCCGAGCCGGTGATGCATTTCCTTTCGCCACCGGTTGGCGAAGGTGGCACCGTCGCAGCCGCGCGCGAAGCGATGAAGATCACCTTCTTCCACTGGGGTCTGCATGCCTGGGCGATCTACGCGATCGTCGCGATGATCCTGGCGTATTTCAGTTTCCGCCAAGGCCTGCCACTCACGTTGCGCTCGGCCCTGTACCCGCTGATCGGTGAACGCATCCACGGTCCGATCGGGCATGCGGTGGATATCTTCGCCATCATCGGCACCGTGCTGGGTGTGGCGACCTCACTGGGACTGGGCGTTACGCAGATCAACACCGGCTTGAACCATCTGTATGGGCTGCCGATATCGGTGCCAGTACAGATCGCCTTGATCGCCGGTACCACAGTGCTGGCAACCATTTCGGTCATCACCGGCCTCGACAAGGGCGTGCGTCGCCTATCCGAGCTGAACCTGACACTGGCCGTCCTGCTGCTGCTGTTCGTGCTGGTCGCCGGGCCTACTGTGTTCATCCTGCAGACCTTTGTGCAGAACACCGGTAACTACTTCTCGCAGATCGTCACCGCGACGTTCAACCTCTATGCGTATGAGCCGAACGACTGGATCGGCGGCTGGACGCTGTTCTACTGGGGATGGTGGCTGGCCTGGTCTCCCTTTGTCGGTCTGTTCATCGCGCGCATTTCGCGCGGGCGCACCATCCGTGAGTTCGTCACCGGCGTGCTGCTGGTCCCGACGGCCTTCACATTGCTGTGGATGACGGTGTTCGGCGACACGGCCATTCACATGATTCTCTGGGATCACGTCACCAGCTTGGGCGAAGCCATCGAGCGCGACAGCTCACTGGCGCTGTTCGCCTTTCTCGAATACTTCCCCTTTGCCTCACTGCTCTCGCTGATCGCCATCATCATGGTGGTGGTGTTCTTCGTGACCTCGGCGGACTCCGGGGCGCTGGTCGTGGATATGCTCGCCTCCGGTGGTCATGGTCAAACGCCCGTCTGGCAGCGTGTGTTCTGGGCGAGCTCCATGGGCGCTGTGGCGATCGCGCTGCTGCTTGCCGACGGGCTGACCGCCCTGCAGACGGCGACCATTGCGAGCGCCCTGCCGTTCACCCTCGTGCTGCTCTGCGCCATGTGGGGTTTGCTCAAGGCATTACGCGTCGATGCCACCAAGCAAGGGCTACGCTATCAATCGCTCAGCACCGCGCCGACGGCGACCCTATCCGAGGGCGGCTGGCGCCGTCGGGTGCAGAATTTGACGAAGTATCCGCGCCAGCACGATGTAGAGCGTTTCATCAGCGAAGTCGCCGCCCCCGCCTGTGCCGCTGTAGCTGACGAGTTGCGGCAGCAGGGTTACGGCGTCGAACTGACGGGCGGTGAGGACAACCGCACCGGGCTGCAGATCACGCACGAGGGCGCACCTGACTTCATCTATCAGATTCGGCCACGCGGTTATCCAATGCCGAGTTTTGTCGCCACCGAAACCGATGGCGATGAGCCCACTTACTTCCGCGCCGAGGTGCACCTCAAGGAAGGCGGGCAGAACTACGACGTCATGGGCTGGAGCCGTGACGGCGTGATAGGCGACATTCTCGACCAGTACGAAAAGCACATGCACTTCCTGCACATGGTCCGATAGCCGCTTAACCGAAGGCGTGGGCCGACGGTTGATGTTTCGCTGCCAACACGGCGAAACATCAACCGGCCCTAGGCGCCGACGACGCTTTCCGCCTTGTCCTGCTGACTCAGGTATTTCTCCAACTCTGCCAACGGCAGCGGCTTGCTGATCAGATAGCCCTGCACCTGATTGGCACCGAATCCTTCCAGCAGCTTCAGTTGAGCCGCCTGCTCCACACCCTCCGCCACCACCTCCAGCCCCAGCTCATGGGCCAGGCTGATCATGGCTTGCACCAATCCGTTGTCCCCTCCGGCCGTCACCCCGTCGACAAAGCTCTTGTCGATCTTAAGCAGGCTGATGGGCAGGCGGCTCAGATGCACAAACGACGAGAACCCGGTACCGAAATCATCCAGCGAGAAGCGCACGCCGAGCTTCGCCAGCGCGCTCATGGTGCCGCTCACCTGATCGCTGCGGCGCATCACGGCGGTTTCGGTGAGTTCGAACTCCAGCCAGTGCGGGTCCACCCCGCGCTCTTCGATAAGCCGCTGCAACGTGGCCAGCAGCTGACTGTCCTGAAACTGCCGAAACGACAAGTTGACCGCCATGTGCAGCTCGCCAGCCCCCTTCTCGCGCAAGCTCTGCATGTCACGCAGCGCGCGTGAAATCACCCAATAACCCAGCGGCACGATCAGCCCGCTCTCCTCTGCCATGGGAATGAACTCGTTCGGCGCCAGCAGGCCGCGCGAGGCATGGCGCCAGCGCACCAGGGCTTCCAGCCCAACGATGCGGCCGGTCTCCATGCACAGCCGCGGTTGGTAATGCAGCTCCAGATCATCGCGGCGCAGCGCGCGGCGCAGCTCGCCTTCCAAATCCGCCAGGCTGCTGGCGCTGCGGTTGACCCGCTCGTTATAGAGATACCAGGTACAGCCTTGCCGCGCCTTGGCCTGCCGCATCGCGACCTGCGCCAGCCACAACAGCTGGTCGGGATCGGTATCCGCCTTGGCATGAGCGAGCCCCAGGCTACAACCCAGCATCAGGCTCTCACCGTCGAGCCAGTACGGCTCGGCCAGTGCCTCAACCACCCGATCGGCAACCTTTTCGGCGCGACCAGCGCGCTGCGCGGTATCGATCAACAAGGCGAACTCATCGCCCCCCAGCCGGGCGACTCGATCACCCACTTCAAGCTGCGCCTTCAACCGCGCCACCACCTGCAGGATCAACCGGTCCCCGGCCTGGTGACCAAGCGTGTCGTTGACGCGGCGAAAGTTGTCCAGGTCCAGAAGTCCCAGCGCCAGGCCTTCGCCATCATGCTCCGCCAGCTCTGCCTCAAGCAGCGTCTGGAACCCTTGTCGATTGGCAATGCCGGTCAGCGGGTCTTGCTGCGCCAACCGCTGCAGCGTGGCATGCAAGGCGCACCGTTCCCGTGCGTAGCGCAGGCATCGGCGCAACACCTCGGGGCTGAAATGCGCGCCGTTCAGCCAGTCGACTACGCCTTCAGGCGCCTCGTCGGGTTCGGTGTCGAGCAGGAGAATCGTCGGCCAAGGGAAACGACCTGACGCAGGACGATGGCGAGGTGTAGCGAGCAGCAAGGTGTGGCCCGCTTCGGCCAGGTAGGCGGTAGCGGTCGGCCAGTCCTTCGCCAACAGCAGCACGTGCTGGCTGCGTAGCGAGGCCAGCGCGGCCTGCAGGCGTTCTCGCCACTCGGGCTCATCGGCCAGAAGGACCAAACGCATGGGTTGTATGGAAGATGTCACGGTGTTTCCCCGGTTCGTACGGAGCAGAAGGCGGTATTGCCACCTCGACGGTTACACCTCCTTGTGTGAAGCGGGGCGGCAAGCTGAGCAGCCTAAAGCGGGCGCCGCGGCGCATAGCCTAGAGCATTGCGACCCATAACCCAGCCCTGCGGGCGACGACCGGTAGTTGCAGCCGGTCAACAACCTCAAGTGCCGGGGCCAGCCCTGCTAAACTCTCGCCCCCATTTCGACAGACCACACGACGATGTCCCGACTCAATCCCCGGCAGCAGGAAGCCGTGAACTACGTCGGCGGCCCCATGCTGGTGCTCGCCGGCGCCGGTTCCGGTAAGACCAGCGTAATCACCCGCAAGATCGCCTACCTCATCCAGCAGTGCGGCATCCGCGCCCAGTACATCGTGGCCGTGACCTTCACCAACAAGGCCGCCCGCGAGATGAAGGAGCGCGTCAGCAGCCTGCTGCGTGGCGGTGAAGGCCGCGGCCTGACCGTCTCGACCTTCCACAACCTTGGGCTGAACATCATTCGCAAGGAATACGCCAAGTTGGGTTACAAGCCCGGCTTTTCAATCTTTGATGAGGGCGACATCAAGGCGCTGCTGACCGACATCATGCAAAAGGAATACGCCGGCGATGACGGCGTGGACGAGATCAAGGGCTACATTGGCAGCTGGAAGAACGACCTGATCATTCCCGAAGAAGCGCTGGCAAACGCCCGCAACCCGAAGGAACAGACCGCCGCCATCGTCTACACCCACTATCAGCGCACGCTCAAAGCCTACAACGCGGTGGACTTCGACGACCTCATCATGCAGCCGGTCAAGCTGTTCCAGAACCACCCCGAGGTGCTGGAGAAGTGGCGCAACAAAGTCCGCTACATGCTGGTGGACGAGTATCAGGACACCAACGCCAGCCAGTACCTGCTGGTGAAGTTGCTGGTGCAGGAGCGCGCGCACTTCACCGTGGTGGGCGACGACGACCAGTCGATTTACGCCTGGCGTGGCGCGCGGCCGGAAAACCTGATGCAGCTGAAGGATGACTTTCCCTCGCTGAAGGTGGTGATGCTCGAGCAGAACTACCGCTCCACCAGTCGCATCCTTAAATGCGCGAACGTGCTGATCGCCAATAACCCGCACGCGTTCGAGAAGCAGTTGTGGTCCGAAATGGGACATGGCGACGCGATACGGGTCATCCGCTGCCGCAACGAGGAAGCCGAGGCCGAGCGCGTGGCCATGGAAATCCTCACGCTGCACCTGAAGACCCAGCGGCCCTACAGCGACTTCGCGATCCTTTACCGTGGCAACTACCAGGCCAAGCTGATCGAGCTGAAACTGCAGCATCACCAGATCCCCTATCGCCTGTCCGGTGGCACCAGCTTCTTCGCCCGCCAGGAAGTGAAGGATCTGATGAGCTACTTCCGCTTGCTGGTCAATCCGGACGACGACAACGCCTTCCTGCGGGTGATCAACGTGCCACGCCGGGAAATCGGTTCGACCACCCTGGAAAAACTCGGCAACTACGCCACCTCGCGAAAGATTTCCATGTACACGGCCTGCGACGAAATGGGCCTGGGCGAGCATCTCGACAGCCGCTTCACCGATCGCCTGTCGCGCTTCAAACGCTACATGGACAACCTGCGCCAGCAATGCGCGCAGAACGATCCGATCGCCGCCCTGCGCAGCATGGTCATGGATATCGACTATGAGACCTGGGTGCGCCAGCAGACCTCCAGCGACAAGGCGGCGGACTTCCGCATGGGCAACGTCTGGTTTCTCATCGACGCGCTGAAAAACACGCTGGAGAAAGACGAAGAAGGCGAGATGACCATTGAGGAAGCCATCGCCAAACTGGTGCTGCGCGACATGCTCGAACGTCAGCAGGAAGAGGAAGAAGGCGCAGACGGCGTGCAGATGATGACGCTGCATGCGTCCAAAGGACTTGAGTTTCCTTACGTGTTCATCCTCGGCATGGAGGAGGAAATCCTCCCGCACCGCTCCAGCATCGAGGCCGATACCATCGAGGAAGAACGCCGCCTGGCCTATGTCGGCATCACCCGGGCACGGCAGAACCTGGCGATGACCTTTGCCGCCAAGCGCAAGCAATACGGCGAGATCATCGAATGCATGCCCAGCCGCTTCCTCGACGAACTGCCGCAGGAAGACCTGGAATGGGAAGGCCAGGAAGACGCGCCGGTGGAAGTCAAAGCCGCGCGCGGCAACGATGCGCTGGCCGCGATGCGGGCGATGTTGAAGAAGTAGAAAAGCCTTAGCGGCTCAAGCTGACGTAGGGTGGATCACGCTTCACCGATCCACCGGGTGGCGCTCCAGCGAGCGGCGCAAATCGAATCGTGGATGGCGATTCACCGAGCGAAATCACGGTGGATGAAAAGAGCGTCATCCACCCTACCTATTGGAGTGGGAAGGCCAGGGAAGACGCAAAGCTGCCCGCGGTAACGATGCATTGGCCGCCATGCGGGCAATATTGAAGAAGTAGCGGCGCGTCCGCGGCTAAAGCAGACGTACGGTGGATCACGCCTCACCGACCCACCTTGGCGATCCACCGGGTGACGCTTGACCAATCCGTGGGTGGCGCTCCACCAAGCAGGATCACGGTGGATGAAAAGAGCGTCATCCACCCTACTACTCAACCACTGACGATCGCCTCCAACTCCTTCGCCGCCGCACGCAGGCGCGGCACGAAGCTGAGGAGTTGCGCCATGGTGCAACGAATCACCGGCGCATGAGTGAACAGGCAGGCGCTCAGCTCGCCACGGCCGTCGCGCACTGGCACGGCGCAGGCCACCATGCCGTCGATGAACTCCTCTGAATCGGTGGCCAGGTCTTCTTCACGGATGCGGGCCAGATCATCACGCAGGGCACTGAGATCGGTAACGGTGTTGCGCGCCATCTGCCGGACCGGCAGGCGCGGCAGGATACGCTCAAGCTGATCATCTGGAAGCGACGCAAGATAGAGCTTGCCGCTGGCCGTGCACCAGAGCGGCGTATGGCTACCGATCGGTAGATTGATCTGCAAGGGCCAATTGGTCTGCACGCGATCGAAATAGAGCATGTCCAGGCCATCTGGCACCGACAAACCGCAGGTTTCGCCGATCTCGTCTGACAGCTGACGCAGGATCGCCTGACGCAACGCCTTGTGCCGACCACTGCCAAGGATATTCACCGCCGTCGCGTGCAGCCGATCGCCCGGCAGCAGGCCGCCCTTCAGACCGAACTGTAGAAACCCTTCCTTCTCCAGCGTTTGCACCAGGCGGTGGGCGCTGGGCTTGGGAATGTCCAGCTTGTCCGCTAGTGCACTGGGCGTTAGCGGCTCCGTGGCGCCCGCTACGGCTTCGATGATTTCCAGCACGCGGGTAATGGAGGAGCCTTTTTCACGGGGGGTACTGCGCATCGCCTGCCCTGTTATTAAAAACTTGAGCGCCATAGCGCGGAATGAGTGTATCGACGGATGTGGCTGAACACGCTGGTGGGCTGAAGCCCACCCTACGCGCGTCTATTCACGATCCGCATCGAGAAATTCGTACCGAGTGCGGATTACGTCTGCCCGCGCCAGTGTCGATCTTCATCGCGTCAAGAGGCGCACTTCCGGCGCCCGTGCATACCCGGTTCTGTAGTTCTGTAGGGTGGGCTTTAGCCCACCAAATGGACGAACCATTCGAATCAGCAAGCCAATCAGAACAGTTGCGCATCGTCGCGGTCCATCGGTGGGCTGAAGCCCACCCTACGCGCGTCTATTCATAATCCTCATCGAGAAGTTCGCACCAGCACCGATTACGTCTGCCCGCACCAGTGTCGATCTTCATCGCGTCAAGAGGCGCATTACCGGCGCCCGTGCATGCCCAGTTCTGTAGGGTGGGCTTCAGCCCACCAAGACGAGCACAGCCCCCTGCGAATGCTATTTCATGGTCGGCATCGAGAAATCCGCCCCGGCACGGATGCCGGTCGGCCAGCGCCGGGTCACGGTCTTCATCCGGGTGAAGAACCGCACGCCGTCCGGGCCGTGCATGTTCAGCGGGCCGAAGATCGAGCGCTTCCAGCCGCCGAAGCAGTGGAAAGCCATCGGCACCGGAATCGGCACGTTGACGCCAACCATGCCGACCTTGACCTCTTCCTCGTACTGCCGAGCGGTATCGCCGTCACGGGTGAAGATCGACGTGCCGTTGCCGAACTCATGGTCATTGACCAGCTTCAATGCGTCGTCGAAGGATTGGACGCGTACGACTGCCAAGACCGGACCAAAGATTTCCTCTTTGTAGATGCGCATCTCGGGCGTCACCCGATCGAACAGCGTCGGGCCGACGTAGAAGCCATTCTCGTAGCCATCAACTTTTAATCCACGGCCATCGCAGACCAGGGTCGCGCCCTCTTTCACACCCAGATCGATGTAGCTGACGACTTTCTGCTGATGCTCGCGGGTAACCAGCGGACCCATATGCGGTTCGGGTTCGACACCCGTGCCAGGGCCAGTGCGCATCTGGCCGATCTCGCCCTTGAGCATCTCGACCAGGTTGTCGGCCACCTCATCACCCACGCACACGGCCACCGAGATCGCCATGCAACGCTCACCGGCAGAGCCATAGGCGGCGCCCATCAGCGAGCCGACCACTTGCTGCGGATCTGCGTCGGGCATGATCACCATGTGATTCTTGGCGCCGCCCAAGGCCTGGCAGCGCTTACCGTGGGCCGACGCGGTGCTGTAGATGTACTCGGCGATAGGCGTTGAGCCGACGAAGCTCACCGACTGCACGCGCTCGTCGGTGAGCAGCACGTCCACCGCTTCCTTGTCACCGTTGACGATATTCAACACGCCCGCTGGCAGCCCGGCTTCGGCCAGCAATTCACCGAGCAGCATGGTCGCGCTCGGGTCCTTCTCCGACGGCTTGAGGACGAAGGTGTTTCCACAAGCAATGGCCACCGGCAGCATCCACAGCGGCACCATGGCCGGAAAGTTGAACGGCGTGATACCGACGCAGACACCCAGTGGCTGCATCAGCGAGTTGGAATCGATATCGCGCCCGACATTCGGCGAGAACTCGCCCTTGAGCAGGTGCGGGATGCCGCAGGCAAACTCCACGACTTCAAGCCCGCGGGTCACTTCGCCCTGGGCATCGGAAAATACTTTGCCGTGCTCCAGCGAGATCAGCCGGGCGACGTCGTCGCGACGCGCTTCGAGCAAGGCCTTGAAGCGGAACATAACGCGCGCCCGAACCAGCGGCGGTGTCTTGGACCAGCCTTCGAAGGCTGCCTGGGCGGCTGCAATGGCCTCACGGGTTTCATCCGCCGAAGACAGCGAAACGTAGACGCATGGCTCGCCAGTTGCCGGGTTGTAGACGGTCGCGTGGCGTTCGGAGCGGCCAGCGACGGCCTCGTTGTTAATCAGGTTGCCGAGGGTCTGCATGGGGTCACTCCTGGTTCCAGACGGTTTCGTAAAGGTCGATGATTTCCGCTTCCGTAGGCACGCGCGGGTTGTTGCCGGGCGAACCCGAGGCCAGCGCCTGCTTGGCCATGGTTTCGCGCAGTTCGAAGAAGCGATTGCGGGTGATGCCGAACTGCTCGGGGCTTGGCACCTGCAGCTCTTTATTGATGGCACGAAGCTCGGTCAGCAGCTTGTCGTTGGCCACCTCGACGCTGTCACCCTCACCCGCGACGCCCATCGCCCGCGCACAGTCGGCATAACGCTCCGGCGCGGCGGGAATCGAAAACGCGGTGATCGCCGGCAGCAACATGGCATTAGACAGGCCGTGCGGCACATGGAAGAAGGCGCCGATCGGCCGGCTCATGCCGTGCACCAGCGCCACCGAGGCATTGGAGAAGGCGATACCGGCGAGCGTCGCACCCAGCATCATCGCCTCGCGGGCGTCGCGATTGCCGGGCTCGTGGTAGGCCGCGCGCAGGTTGGGCGCCAGCAAGCGCATGGCTTCTAGCGCCTGTGAGTCGCTGTAGAGGCTGGCCTTGCGGCTGACGTAGGCCTCGATGGCGTGAGTCAGCGCATCGATGCCGGTGTCGGCGGTCACCCGCGGCGGCAGCGAGAGGGTCAGTTCGTAGTCGATCAGCGCAGCCACCGGCATGAAGCCGAGGCCGGCGCAGAGCATTTTCTCGTCGCTGGTTTCATCGGTGATGATGGTAAAGCGCGTCGCTTCCGAGCCGGTCCCCGCCGTGGTGGGAATCGCGATCAGCGGCAGGCCGGCTTCGCTGACATCGCGCGGGAAGCGATAGTCGCGCATCTCACCGCCGAACTTGCCGAGGATACCGATGGCCTTGGCCGAGTCGATCGGGCTGCCGCCGCCCAGGGCGATGATCGAGTCATAGCTGCCCTGACGGACCATCTCGACGCCAGCACGAATCGATGCCGCAGTCGGCTCCGGCAGCGTGTCGGCAAAGCAGTCGCTGGGGATGTCGGCCTTGGCCAGCGTCTCGCTGATGCGCGCTACATAGCCGAGCTCGACCATCATCCGGTCGGTGACGATCAGCGGCCGTTTGCAGCCCAGGTTGTGTAAAACAGAGACGATCTGCTGGCTGGCGCCGGCGCCGACTTCCATCAGGCGCGGCAAGACGATGCGATGGCTCATGGTGTTCTCCGGTGGCGGTCGCGACATCGTTAAAGCCCGGCAGCTGGCTGCCAAACAAGCACATGCGCGAACGGCTTGCGTGAGG
Organism: Pseudomonas sp. DNDY-54; assembly: GCF_019880365.1. Classification (NCBI taxonomy): domain Bacteria; kingdom Pseudomonadati; phylum Pseudomonadota; class Gammaproteobacteria; order Pseudomonadales; family Pseudomonadaceae; genus Pseudomonas; species Pseudomonas sp. DNDY-54. The sequence continues at coordinate 425,426 of NZ_CP082271.1, read as the reverse complement.
AGACTATCGAGTCTCGATTGTTATTTGAAAGTGCCTCAGCTGGCCTTGAGACTAGAAACAATCCACGCAGCCGTCAAACTATAACGAGACGTTTTTTCTCGTTATAGACGAACGGATATGCTGATGCTATCGCCAAGGCCGTCCTTGATTCGCGAGCGGGATCGGTTCGCCAGCAAGCTGACTTCTACAAAGCGAGTCGTAGCGGCCGCCCGCTAGCCGAGTCGATCATCGGTCTCGTAGGAGCGAGCTTGCTCGCGAATCTCGGCGCAGGCCCAACATATGGCGTGACGGGCAAGCACAACCAGCTGAGTTTGATCGCTTACCGAACCGCTACTTGCCTGAATCGACCAGCCGCCGCAGCAACGCGTCGCCTTCGCTTTGCAGGCGTCGGCGTGTTCGCCCGACCTGATCCTGGGCGGCGGCATCATCCAGACTCGCCATATCCGCATCGACATTGATCAGCGCCGCGCTGAGCCCCGCATGGATGAGCACAGCGCCGGCCTGGACATCGCTTTGCACGATCGGGTCGGTACGTGGCCGGGCATCCACCGCGAGTTCGAGCGCCTCCAGACAGCAATGCGCCAGGGCCAGCGGCACCGCACAGGCCTGACGCGCTGCCGCCTGCTTATCCTCGACTTCACCATGGCGGGCTGCACTCAGGTAATCGTCGAACGCCTGCATGTCGTCATCGGCAAAAGCGCCTGGCCGACCCAGCAACGCCTCGGCGGCTTGCAGCAATTCGTGGCGAACCGGATCTGAACCGTGGGCCTCGCTGATGCGCAGCCCCTTGAGCACCAGCGCGAGGCCGATATCCGCCGTGACAGCGGCCGCCGCGCCACAACCGGGCGTCGACTGGCGAGCAGCTGTAGCCGCCCTGAACTCTGCCAGCCGTTGCGTCCAGACGCTCGCGCTATCGCTCATCGAGCTGCTCCGCTCAGCTCGCTTGCGCGGTGCCGTCGCCCCAGTGCAGCAGCACATCGAGCATACGGTTGGAGAAGGCCCATTCGTTGTCGTACCAGGCCAGCACCTTGACCAGATCACCTTGCACGCGCGTATGGCTGAGGTCGGCCACGCATGATGTTGGATGGCCAAAGAAGTCGCGGGAAACCAGTGGCAAGTCGTTGCACTCCATCACCCCAAGCGGCATCTTCTGCGCGCCATCGCGGAGGATCTGGTTGATCGCCTCGACGCTACCCGGTGCCCGCTCGGCGGTGAAGGTGAGGTCGACCAGCGACACGTTCGGTGTCGGCACCCGCACCGCCAAACCGTCCAGTCGCCCGGCCAGCTCGGGCATCACCAGACCGATGGCCTTGGCCGCACCGGTGGTCGACGGAATCATCGATTCCGCTGCCGCACGGGCGCGATAAAGATCCTTGTGCGCCTTGTCCAGCAGGCTCTGATCATTGGTATAGGAATGCACCGTGTTGAGCAGGCCCTGACGGATGCCCACCGCCTCATGCAGCACCTTGGCCAGCGGCGCCAGGCAGTTGGTCGTGCAGGAGGCATTGGAGATTACACGGTGGCTACTGTCGAGCAGCTCATGGTTGACGCCGTAGACGACCGTCAGATCAGCGCCGTCCAGTGGGTGCGAGGCGAACACCCGCTGGGCACCGGCCTGCAGGTGCTGATCGATCAGGTCGCGCTTCTTGAATTTCCCCGAGCACTCCAGCACCACGTCGACACCTAGCTGTTTCCAGGGCAGCTGCGTCGGGTCGCGTTCCTGCAGCAGGCGGATCGACTGGCCGCGGATCTGCATCACGTCATCGTGCAGATCCACCTGGCCGTGGAAACGGCCGAAGGTGGTATCGAAGCGCGTCAGATGCGCCATGGCCGAGCGCTCGCTGAGGTCGTTGATCGCTTCAATATGAATCTGGTTTTCCAGGTTTCGCTCGAACAGGGCTCGCAGTACCGCTCGGCCAATACGGCCATAACCATTGATAGCAACTCGCAACATGGCGCTCTCCTGGGTCGTTGAGGCTGGTCCAAAGTTAGTCGGAGTATCCGCTGTCGCGTTCAGTACCGTCCGACGGAGATCAATGAACCCGGGAAACCCAGGCACCGCTCGTCAGTCGTACACCTCACAGGCCCGTTGCGCTGGGCCTGCCGCACACCGGATAAAAGGGGCACGAGCATGAGCGAGTCAACCCAGGCACCCTGGTGGAAAGGCGCCACGATTTATCAGATTTACCCGCGATCTTTCGCCGACAGCAATGGCGACGGCATCGGTGACCTTAACGGCGTGCTGCGCCACCTCGATCATTTGCAGCAGCTCGGCGTCGACGCGCTGTGGCTGTCACCGATCTTCCGCTCGCCGATGGCCGACGCCGGTTACGACATCAGCGACTACTGCGACATCGATCCGCTGTTCGGCTCGCTGGCCGACATCGACCGGCTGATCGCCGAGGCGCATGCTCGCGGCATTCGCGTGCTGCTGGATTTCGTGCCCAATCACACCTCGGACGAACACCCCTGGTTCGTCGAGTCGCGCCGCTCGCGAGACAACCCCAAGCGCGATTGGTACATCTGGCGTGACCAGCCGAACAACTGGCGCGCCGCGCTGGGTGCTGGCAGCGCCTGGACCTGGGACGAGCACACCCAGCAGTATTACTTGCACCTGTTCCTCGCCAAGCAGCCGGACCTCAACTGGCGCAACCCCGAGGTGGTCGAGGCGATGCACGACGTGCTGCGCTTCTGGCTCGATCGCGGCGTCGACGGCTTTCGCATCGACGTCATCCACTGCACCGGCAAGGACCCGAGCTTCGCCGACGATCCCCGCTGCCAGGCTGGTCAGCCGCTCTCCGACTTCAATGACCAGCCCTACAGCCACGAAGTGCTGCGCGGCCTGCGCAAACTGGTGGACAGCTATCCCGGCGACCGCATGCTGGTGGGCGAGGTGAACATCCGCTCCACCGAGCGTGTGCTGCAGTACTACGGCGCGGGCAACGAGCTGCATCTGGCCTTCAACTTCAACCCGCTCGACGCGCCCTGGGACCCGGTGCTGTTTCGCACCTGCATCCGCGAGGTCGAGCACTGGCTGCAACCGGCCGGCGCCTGGCCCACCTGGGTACTGTCCAACCACGACAATGTGCGCCAGCGCAGCCGCTATCAGGGCTCCGAACGGGCCTCCCGTGCCGCCGCAGTGTTGCTGCTGACCCTGCGCGGCACACCCTTCATCTATCAGGGCGAGGAGCTGGGGCTGGAAGACGCGGTGATCACTGCCGAGACCCGTGTCGATCCGGGCGGCCGTGACGGTTGCCGGGCGCCGATTCCCTGGCAAGCTGAGCCGCCGCATGGCTGGGACGGCGCTGCACCCTGGCTGCCCTTCCCACCCGAGGCCGACGAACTGGCGGCCGAGCGCCAGACCGGCGCAGCAAACTCGATGTTCGCGCTTTACCAGCGCCTGCTCGCCGCGCGCAAGGTCAGCCCGGCGCTGCATCACGGGGACTTCGAGGAATTGCCGTCGCATCCGGAGGTACTGGCCTATCGCAGACGGTCCGGCGACGACTGCCGGCTGGTCTGCATCAACTTCGCCAATCACTCGCACGCCTTCCCGCAAAGCGGTCAGTGGCAGGTCGAAATCGCCAGCGATGGCGACGGTGAGGGGCAACCCTTCAACGGCAATCTAACGGCCGGGCAGGCATTGATCCTGCGCCCGGCGGAGGGCTGAGCATGCGTCCACTCTGGTATCGCAACGCGGTGATCTATCAAGTCGATCCCGCGTTGTTCCGTGACAGCAATGGCGATGGCTGCGGCGATTTGCGCGGCATCACCGAGCGACTCGATTACATTCGCGGGCTGGGCGCCACCGCGGTGTGGATCATGCCGTTCTACGAATCGCCCTTCTGCGACGCCGGCTACGACGTCACCGACCACCTGCAGGTCGCGCCGCGCTTCGGTGACCTGGCCGACATGGTTGCCCTGCTGGAAAAAGCCGAGGAGCTGGGGCTACACGTGATTGTGGAATTGCTGGTGCAGCACACCTCCATCCAACACAAGTGGTTCCAGGAAGCGCGCCGCGACCGAAACTCGCCTTACCGCGACTACTACATCTGGGCCGATGAACCCGACGACTCGATGGAGCCGATCTTTCCGACTGTCGAGGACAGCATCTGGACCTGGGATGAGGAAGCCGGTCAGTACTACCGCCACCTTTTCTACAAGCACGAGCCGGACCTGGACCTGACCAACCCGCGGGTGATTCACGAAATCGAGCGGATCATGTCGTTCTGGTTGCGCCTGGGCGTATCAGGGTTCCGTATCGACGCCGCGGTGCATATGGTCCGTCAGGCTGGCGGAGGGGATCTCAAAAAAGGCTACTGGCTGCTCGAACACATGCGCGACTTCGTCACCATGCGCCGCCCCGAGACCGTGCTACTCGGCGAAATCGACACCGACCCGGAGAAGTACGTCGAATACTTCGGGGACGAAGCCGACCGCGTCACCCTGCTGCTGGATTTCTGGACCAACAACCACTTTTTCCTGGCACTGGCGCGGCAGCAGGCCGAGCCCCTGTGTCGCGCGTTGAACAGCCAGCCGCTGCCGCCCAGTCATTCACAGTACGCGCTGTGGATTCGCAACCATGACGAGCTGAGTCTGGATCGTCTGGAAGAAAGCGAACGCGACGAGGTGATGGATACCTTTGCACCCGACCCGAAGATGCGTGCATACAACCGCGGCATTCGCCGGCGTCTCGCGCCCATGCTCGATGGCGATGAACGTCGGATTGCCGCTACGCACGCACTGCTGTTTTCGCTTCCGGGCACCCCAATCATCCGCTACGGCGAAGAGATTGGCATGGGCGATGACATGGAACGTCCCGAGCGCCAGGCGGTGCGCACGCCAATGCAGTGGTCCAACGAGCCCAACGCCGGTTTTTCCTGCACCGCCGGTGAACTGGCGGCACCGCTGATCGATGAGGGCCCGTTCGGGTACGAGAAGATCAATGTATTCGCCCAGACCCTGCGCAGCGATTCCCTGATGGCGCGGACCGGCAACATGATCCGCACGCGGATCGGCCTGCGTGAGATCGGCATTGGCAAGCGCACGACTGTCGAGGTGGACGACCCGGCTGTGTTTGCCATTCGTCACGACAACGGCTCTACCGTGCTGATGCTGGTCAACCTTGCTGACAAGGAGACGACCGTGACGATTCAGGCCGACGACCTGCAGGACATGGTCGATGTGCTTGCCGACTGCGATTACGGTCAGCCGGAGGGTTCGCCGTTGGCGCTTAAGCTCGGGCCATACGGTTACCGCTGGCTGCGGCGCAAACAGCAATTGTTCGGGTGACAGGCTGATGATTCGAAAGCTCGATGCCTCTCAATGGCGTGCCTGGCACGGCGATGGGTTTCCTGAAGATTGCTGGCGCGTGGACGGCGACGAGCTCCACGCCCTCGCCGGTAGCCGGCGAATCGACCTGATTTCGCATGAGCCTTACCGCAATTTCACGCTGCGATTCGAATTCGCGCTGCCCACGGGTGGCAACTCCGGCGTGTTCTGCCGCGTCGAGGAAAGCGCCGAACTGAGCTGGCACAGCGGCCCCGAAATGCAACTGCTCGATGACCGAGGACACCCCGATGGCCGAGAGCCCACGACGCGCAACGGCGCGCTATACGGATTGCTGAGACCGGAGGTGGAAATACAGATTGAGCCCGAACAGTTCGTTGAAGCCGCGCTAACGGTTCACGATGACGAGGTCGAGCACTGGCTCGGCGGCCGCCAGGTGCTGCGCTATCGGCTGGATGATCCGGCCCTGCGTGAGCGCATCGCCCGTAGCAAATTCAGCGGCTATCCCAGATTTGCTCAGGCCCATCGCGGGCACATCGTGTTGCAACATCATGGCGAAGCGGCACGCTTTCGCCGCTTGTCGATCGACACATCAGACTGAAAGGTCCGCTTGGACCCAGGCCCGGAATTGAGCGAGAATGCGCGGCTTTCCAGGCTGCGGAACGCAGTGACGAACGGATGCTGAAACGAAACGAGCTGGGCGCTCGCCACCATGGCGAAGCGCCCAATTGGTTTTCTGGCACCCTGATTCGTCAGGCAATCCCGGCCGCTCACGCTTGAGGTAGCGCGTTCGTGGAACAGCTGAAACAGAAGATCCGAAATGAAGGCATCGTACTCTCCGACCGCGTGCTCAAGGTCGATGCCTTTCTGAACCACCAGATCGACCCCGTGCTGATGCAGCAGATCGGCCAGGAATTCGCCCGATTGTTCCGCGACGAAGGCATCACCAAGATCGTCACGATCGAGGCGTCCGGCATTGCGCCAGCAATCATGGCGGGGCTGGAACTGGGCGTGCCGGTGATCTTCGCGCGCAAGCATCAGTCTCTGACGCTGACTGACCACCTGCTGACCGCTTCGGTGTATTCCTTCACCAAGCAGGTCGAAAGCACCATCGCGATCTCCACCAATCACCTGTCGGATGCCGACCGCGTGCTGATCATCGACGACTTCCTGGCCAACGGCAAAGCCGCCAAGGGCCTGATCTCGATTATCCAGCAGGCCGGTGCCAGCATCGCCGGGCTCGGTATCGTGATCGAGAAATCCTTTCAGGCCGGTCGCCAGGAACTGGAAGAAGCGGGCTTCCGCGTCGAATCGCTGGCTCGCGTGGCCGCCCTCAGCGACGGCCAGGTGGTGTTCGTCGAATAAGCGCCTCGTGCTGCCTCACGCCTCACGCCTCACGCCAGAGACTGACCAGCGCGCCTTGGGTGCCGGCGACCGGATCGCTCACCGGCACGCCTACCCGCTGGGCGCGGGCTCGCGCTTCATCGTGGCTGCCTTCGTCCGGTCGCAGCAGATCGTACTGCTGGTCCACCGGATAGCCACCGACCACTTCGAAGTCGTCGCTGGCACTGAGCTGGCAATGGCCAGTACCGGCCGGCAGCACCAGCGCATCGCCAGCCTTCACCTCCACTTCCTGCCCCTGCTCGCCGCCGAGCATCAGCCGTGCCGAGCCTCGAGAAACGCCGAGAACTTCATGGGCCGTGGAGTGGTAGTGGTGATAGTCATAGACACCGGCGCGCCATTGCGCGGGCCACAGGTGACTGTTGAACAGGTTTTCGAACGCGCTGGCGTAATCGTCATCAGCCAACGGCAACTGACGGTACACGAGCACCGGATGGGAACTGTTCGGAGTGCGACCGTCGCTGGAAAAATGCAGCTGTTCGGGTTGCGGGGCTGAACTGGGCATGAACACCTCATCGCTATGCCAGGACCACAGCGGGCCTTGGGATCGGATTTGAAGTTTCGACCCGACACGACCCAGCTTTTATCCCCAGAAACGACAAAGCCGCCCGAAGGCGGCGTTGTCTACCCAGCGAACGCTTACAGGCCGGACATGTGCTTGATGGCGGCCATCAGCTCGTCATCCGAGCAATCGCCACAGGTGCCTTTCGGTGGCATGGCGTTGATGCCGCTGATTGCGGTAGCCAGCAAGCCATCAAGGCCGCCTTGTTTGTCAGCACGGGCTTGCCACGCTGCCGTATCGCCAACCTTCGGCGAGTTCAGCAGTCCGGTGCCATGGCACGCAGTGCAGAACTTGCCTACCACGTCTTCTCCGCTGCGGGCTGCGCCGCCAGCGGCAGCAGTAGCAGCACCAGCCGCTGCGCACTCTTCACCTTGGATACATACTTCACCCACCGGCTTGAGCCGCTCGGCGATCTCTTCGTTGGTCGCAGCCTGAGCGCTCACTGCCCACAGGGCCACTACGGCAGTCTGTGCTACCAGGATCTTCTTAATCAGGTTCACCTTATACCCTCATGTGGCTAGACACGCCCGCGGCCACGGTATCGCGAGCGGCGGTCAGTATAGCGGCAAGCCATGCCCGCCGAAACAATACGAATGGCCCTGCTATCTGCAGCGACGCTTTGTCGCAGCGCCAGACGACTAAGTATGAAACACACCGCCACGCTAGAAGTTTGCTGGCGTGGTCGCGCTGATGAGCCTGGCCGGCGCGTCGAATGGATTACGGAAACGATGCGGCTTGCTGCTCTCGAAGTAATAGCTGTCGCCGGTTTCGAGCACATAGGTCTGGCCACTGACGGTCAACTCCAGACGCCCCTCGACCAGCATGCCCGCCTCTTCGCCCTGATGCGCCAGCATGTCCGTGCCGGTATCAGACCCCGGCGGATAGGTTTCCGCCAAGAAAGCGATGGCGCGGCCAGGATGGGCCTTTCCGACCAGTTTCATGCTCACCGCACCGTCGGAAATATCGATCAGCTCGCCGGCCTTGTAGACCACCTGCGTATCGCTGTCCTGCTCGAAATCTGGCGAGAAAAACTCCACAAGCGACATCGGGATGCCGCTCAACACCTTTTTTAGAGAGCTGATCGACGGGCTGACGCTGTTCTTCTCGATCATGGAAATCGTGCTGTTGGTGACGCCTGCACGTTTGGCCAGTTCGCGCTGGGACAGGCCCTTGAGTTTACGGATGGTTTGCAGTCGAACACCGACGTCCAATACGGGAGCCCCCAATCAAGCGCGAAAAACACAGGGGGCTATGATGGCGAGGGCGTTCAGTATTTTCAACACACCGGAACGAAATGACTCGGCGCAGGGATTGGACCCGCTCTAACCCGGCAGCGCGGCTACCACGGAGAGCTCCACGAGGATCTCCGGCTCGCAGAGTTTGGCTTCGACCGTGGCACGTGCCGGCGCGACGCCGATCGGTAACCAACTGTCCCACACGGCGTTCATGCCGGCGAAGTGCGCGTCGATATCCCTCAGGTAGATGGTGACCGAAAGAATGTGCTGCTTGTCCGTGCCGGCTTCGCCGAGCAGACGCTCGATATTCTCAAGAGTTTCGCGGGTCTGTTGCTCTATCCCGGCGCTCATGCCGTCACCCACCTGGCCGGCGAGGTACACCGTGCCGCGGTGAATGACGATCTGGCTCATGCGTTCATTGGTGTGCAGGCGCTGTATGGGCATGTTTGTGCGATTCCTTGGTGTTGCCGTATCGGGAGATATCCAGGCCATCCGTGCTGATCTGAGTGCGTTTCTTGGCCAGCAGATCCGCCAGAAGTCGGCCAGAACCGCAGGCCATGGTCCAACCAAGGGTACCGTGGCCGGTGTTCAAAAACAGATTGCGATAAGCGGTCGCGCCGATGATTGGCGTGCCGTCCGGCGTCGCGGGGCGCAACCCCGTCCACAGTTCGGCGCTGCGGGGATCACCGCCTAACGGGAACAGATCTCCGACCACCATTTCCAGTGTTTCACGGCGGCGTGGGTTCAACGACAAGTCGTGCCCTGCGATTTCGGCCATTCCGCCGACCCGTATACGTTGATCAAAGCGGGTGATGGCGACTTTGTAGGTTTCATCCAGCACCGTCGACACGGGCGCCATCGCCGGATCACTGATCGGCACCGTCAGCGAGTAGCCTTTAAGCGGATAGACCGGTGCGTGGATACCGAGCGGCTTGAGCATCTGCGGACTGTAACTGCCCAGCGCCAGCACGTAGCGATCGGCCTTCTCCAGTTGGCCACCGATCCAAACGCCGTCGAGCCGGTCGCCTGCATATTCCAATCGCTGGATGTCCTGATTGAAACGGAACTCAACCCCCAACTCCCGAGCCACGTCGGCAAGCTTGGTCGTGAACATCTGGCAGTCACCGGTCTGATCGTTGGGCAGACGTAGCGCACCGCTGAGTTTGTCCGCCACGCGCGCCAGTGCCGGCTCGACGCGCGCGATACCGGCGCGATCAAGCAGTTCGTAAGGCACACCGGACGCTTTCAGTACGGCGATGTCCTTGGCGGCGTTATCCAGCTGCGCCTGCGTGCGGAAGAGTTGGGTCGTGCCGCACTGCCGGCCTTCGTAGTCGATGCCTGTTTCTGTACGCAGCTCATCCAGGCAGTCGCGGCTGTATTCGGACAGCCGCACCATGCGCTCCTTGTTCACCGCATAGCGTGCCGCGGTGCAGTTGCGCAGCATTTGAGCCATCCAAAGGTATTGCTGCCAGTCGCCGGTGAGTTTGATGGCGAGCGGCGCGTGACGCTGCATCAACCACTTCATCGCTTTAAGCGGGACCCCAGGCGCGGCCCAGGGCGAGGCATAGCCGGGTGACACCTGCCCCGCATTGGCGAAGCTGGTCTCCATCGCTACGGCTGGCTGACGGTCGACCACGACGACGTCGAAGCCGGCGCGAGCCAGATAATAGGCACTGGTCGTGCCGATTACACCGCTACCCATCACCAGAACACGCATCGCCGCCTCCTACCCGTTCGCTGCCGGGCTTTTCCGAGTCACTGTTAGTGCGGAGTATAGAAAGCGTCCTGTAGTGTTTTTCTCTATATATATGGCTATCTTTGCGAATTATTCACGCCACAAACCCCGTTAATAGAGGCGATCCGCCTATGCGAACGAAGCATCAAACCCGCCGTGAACTGGACAAGATTGATCGTCAGATCCTCCGCCTGCTGCAGGCCGAGGGGCGCATGCCGTTCACTGAATTAGGCGAGCGGATCGGTCTGTCCACGACCCCCTGCACCGAGCGGGTCCGCCGATTGGAGCGCGAAGGCATCATCATGGGCTATACCGCGCGGCTCAACCCGCAGCACCTCAAAGGTGGGCTGCTGGTGTTCGTCGAGATCAGCCTGGCGTACAAATCCGGCGATATCTTCGAGGAGTTTCGCCGCGCGGTGCTCAAGTTGCCGCACGTGCTGGAATGCCACTTGGTGTCGGGAGACTTCGATTACCTGATCAAGGCGCGCATCTCGGAAATGGCCTCTTACCGCAAGCTGCTGGGCGACATCCTGCTCAAGCTGCCTCATGTGCGCGAATCGAAGAGCTACATCGTCATGGAGGAAGTAAAGGAGTCATTGGAGTTGCCGGTACCGGACTGATGGATTCGGCTGCGCTTTTGCTGAGCGGGCCGTGTCCGGTCTACCCTTCGGCCAGGCAAATCGTCAAAGGCTGATTTATGACTATCCCGCAACCCGTCGCTCGCGTACTGAATCATGCGCCTTCCTATTACGCCGCAACGGCCAACCGGTCCCTTGAGCTCACCCATCTGCAGGGCGCGCAGGAGGCAGACGTCTGCATCGTCGGAGGCGGCTTCAGCGGGCTAAACACCGCGATCGAGCTGGCTGAACGCGGCCTGTCCGTAGTCTTGCTGGAAGCACATCAGATCGGTTGGGGGGCCAGCGGCCGCAATGGGGGCCAGCTGATTCGCGGTGTCGGCCATGATGTCGAGCAGTTCCAGCCGGTGCTTGGCGTCGAAGGCGTCGATGCGCTCAAACGCATGGGTTTTGAAGCGGTTGACATTGTCCGCCAGCGAATCGAGCGATACGCCATCGACTGCCACCTGACCTGGGGATACTGCGACCTGGCGAACAAGCCTCGGCATCTTGCCAGCTTCGAGGAGGAACAGGCCGACCTCAAGCGCCTCGGCTACCCTCATCCGCTTCGCCTGGTGCCGCTTGACGGTATGCGCGAGGTGATCGGCTCCGAGCGATACCTCGGCGGGCTTGTTGACATGGGATCAGGCCATCTGCATCCGCTCAACCTCGCACTGGGCGAAGCCGCCGCCGCCGTTTCGCTGGGCGTGCGCCTGTTCGAAGGCTCGGCGGTCCAGCGCATCGACTACGGTTCGCAGGTAACGGTGCACACCGCACACGGTAGCGTCCGAGCGGGACAGCTGGTGCTCGCGTGCAACGCTTATCTGCAAGGATTGCAACCGACCCTTTCCGGTAAGGTATTGCCCGCCGGCAGCTACATCATCGCGACCGAGCCCTTGTCCGAATCCCTGGCCCATGAACTGCTTCCGCAAAACATGGCAGTCTGCGATCAGGCGGTGGGCCTGGATTATTTCCGTCTCTCGGTGGATCGTCGATTGCTGTTCGGTGGCGCCTGCCATTACTCCGGGCGCGATCCGCGCGACATTGCCGCGTATATGCAACCGAAGATGCTCAAGGTGTTTGCGCAGTTGCAAGGCATCAACATCGACTATCAGTGGGGCGGCATGATCGGCATCGGCGTGAACCGTCTCCCTCAGATCGGGCGACTCCCCGACCAGCCCAACGTGTACTACGCCCAGGCTTACGCCGGCCATGGACTGAACGCCACCCACCTCGCCGGCCGGCTGATCGCCGAGGCGATCAGTGGTCAGGTTCAGGGCCGCTTCGACCTGTTCGATCGTGTCCCTCATCCAACCTTCCCCGGCGGTCCGCGATTGCGCTCGCCACTTCTCGCGCTGGGGATGCTCTGGTATCGGCTCAAGGACCTAATCTGAATTTCGCCGTTGCGCTGGCGTCCAATCCGCAGGGACCGATAACAACCTAAAGGAGCGGACCTTGCGCATACGTCTGGTGCTCGTGGCGCTACTGTTGCTGACTGGCTGCGCCGGACACGTGGTTCCCACCCCACCGTCCCACGCGCTGCCCACCCACGATTCAGAACTGGCTCGACAGATCGACGCGCTGGCCGACCGGCAGCCAGCGGGGGAATCGGGTTTTCGCTTGCTGCCGGCCAGCGCGGACGCGTTCGCGGCACGTGTCCGAATGATTCGGGCAGCCGAGACCAGCCTCGACGTTCAGTACTACATCGTCCACGACGGTCTCAGCACGCGGGCGCTGGTCGAGGAAATGCTCAAGGCCGCTGACCGTGGCGTCAGGGTGAGGATGTTGCTCGATGACATCGGCACCAGTGGTAGCGACTATGAGATCGCTACCCTGGCGGCCCACCCGAACATCCTCATCCGCATCTTCAATCCGCTGCACGTGGGTCGCAGCAACATCATCACTCGGAGCCTCGGCCGCCTGCTGCATCTCTCGCAGCAGCACCGCCGCATGCACAACAAGCTGATGCTGGCGGACAGCAGCCTGGCCATTGTGGGAGGTCGCAACCTGGGCGATGAATACTTCGACGCCGATCAGAGCCTTAACTTTACCGATCTCGATCTGCTCGCTGCCGGCCCCGTCGCTCGGCAGTTGGCGACCAGTTTCGACCAATATTGGAATCATCCGCTCAGCATCCCCGTGCAACACTTTCTGCGCAGCGCGCCTGAGCGTGACCAACTCAAGGTCGCGCGCCAGCAGATCGGCCTGTATCTGCAAACTGAGCAGCAAACCAACCCGCAGCGTTACCAGGCGCTGATGGCCGAACTGGGCCGCCCCCTCTCCAAACAGTGGTTACAGGAACTGACCTGGGCCCCGGGTGAAGCGCTCTGGGATGATCCGGACAAGATCAACGCCTCCGGCATCCCGGACGAACATCTGCTGCTAACCACCCGACTGCAACCGAGCATGGACGCGGTTACCCGCGAGATGACGCTGATTTCAGCCTATTTCGTGCCTACCGAGGATGGCGTGAAGTACCTCAGCGACCACGCCGAAAACGGCGTGGCCATCCGCGTGCTGACCAACGCGCTCGAGGCCACCGACGTCCCCCTCGTGCATGGCGGCTACGCGCCCTACCGTCCAGCACTGCTGGAGGCCGGCGTGCGGCTATTCGAGCTGCGTCGACAGCCTGATCAGCAGGCGACATACAGCCTGAGCGGCGAGTCGGAATCGAGTCTGCACAGCAAGGCGGCTGTGTTCGATCGGCAGGAAGTTTTCCTCGGCTCGCTCAATTTCGATCCCCGTTCCATTCTCTGGAACACCGAAGTCGGGGTGCTCATCGAGAGCCCTGAGCTGGCCAGCGAGGTGCAGCGACTCACGCTGGAGGGCACGTCGCCTGCGGTGAGCTACGAGGTGCGGTTGGTCGAGCTAGAGGGTCGCAAGCGCCTGGTCTGGCTCGCCGAAGACAACGGGAATCGGCAGGTACTGCTGCGCGAGCCCGGTGGTATTTGGCGGCGGCTGAACGCATGGTTCAGCCAATTCATCGGGCTGGAAAGCATGCTCTAGGCGACACTGACTGCTTCTCGAGGTTGCATGGCGATCCGGCCAAGATTGACCACCATACTGCCGCCCCGCTTGATTTCATCCCGCCGTGTGATACCAAGATGCCAGCGATTGGCTTAAGCCACCGCACCAATGCCGAACACGGCACTTAGCTTCTATAAAAATAAAAAGGAGCGCGACATGCATCACCGCAAATGGATATGGATGGTGATTGTGCTGGCGGGCTGTTTTCCAGCGTTGCTCAATTCCGCCCAGGCCCAAACGTTCACCGCGCTGGAAAGCATGCAGATACATGCCAACCGGGCGACAAGCAGCCTTCTGCTCTACCGTGGCGAGGGCTTTCAGAAAGCGCACCTCAGGCGTATGGAAACCGACCTGATGTCGTTGGCCGATGCACTGGCCAGTTTCCCGGGCGCTACCACCGAGCTGCGTGAATTGCACCAGACGCTGCAAGCCACGCTGCGTGAAGGCTCCGCCTTCGGCTACCAGGAGGACGACATGCCCTGGGGCTGGCCGTTGCAGATGAGCAAGGCACTCCGCGATTTCCTTACCGCGGTGCGCAGTCAGCAAGGCGCCGATTTCCGCGCCGAACTCCCGGCCAAGGTCGAATACCTGACTGTTCAATATCTGAGTCGCGCGTACGTCGGTTCCTTTGAAACCTCACGAGAGCAGCCAGACACCTACCTCGGCCAGGATGAACGCCACCTCGTGCCGTCCATCGACGAGCAGCTCGCCGCCCTCGATGGTGGATCCAACCCCGCCATCGCCAAGCTGAAGACGCGCTGGGACTTCCTTAAGGTGGCGCTCGAAGACATGAACAGCGGCAACAACAGTTTCAACACCGCCTCAGGGCGAGCCTTCGCGCCGATCATGGTCGACCGCCATGCCCGCAGCCTGAGCGATCAATGGATGGCACTGGCCACCCAGTGATCGTCTGTCGGTCAGGCATCGACCGGGCGGTTATGCAGCCGTACCGGCCCGACCCGCGACTCGATGGCCTGGCGCAAAGGCTCACGCCAACCGAGGATGAAACCCAATTCGGCCGCGACGAACAGCGGCCCGATAATCAGTCCGGTTAGATCGTCAACGAACGCCGGCTTGCGTCCCTCGTAGTAATGCCCCACAAACTGGATGATCCAGCCCACCACAAAGAGCCCGACGCCCGCACTCAGCCAGACGGCGGTCGCTTGCTGCGCCAACAGCGCGCCAACCCAGACGCACAGCAGCAGCACTGCGCCCATGAGCACACCGAAGCGAAGGTCAAGTCGCAGATAAAACAGCGTCGCCGCCAGCGCAACCAGTACGACCGGGCTGAACCATAGCCCGACCACCTCCACCCCGGGACGCGATAACAGCACCGCGACGGCGAGGACGATCATCGGAATACCGATGAAATGACTCAACAGATTGCGCGAGTCGCGGTGATAGGCGGCGTACTGCGCCAAATGATCAGTCAAGGTTTTCATGGGCGAAGCTCCGGATAGCCAATGCGGCAAGCTTAGCCAGCTTGTCGACACGCAAGAGAGGAACGAAGGGTAGACGAGTGCCAAAGTACACGGCGCTTGTGCCAACGCGCCGTCTGTCCACTACGGCTCAGGGCGATAGCCCAATCGCAGCCCGCCCCAATGACGGCCGCTTACGATGATCGGTACCGAAAGGTCATGCATCAGCTCGCCGGTGTCGCGGCTATAGGTCTGCAACAAGACTTTGCGCTGGTGGCTGCCACAGCGCCCGCCGGTGCGGTCGTTGAACAGCCGTTTGCTGCGACTTTTGACCCTGTCGATTTCCGGATCACCCACTGGCGGCTGGCTGAAGGCTCGGTTGTGAGTCGGTACATAGCCGTCCGGTGTGGTGGCGATGGCATAGACCAGCGCATCGTTGCGGTCGAGCAACGGCTCTTGGATCGAGGGAAGAACCTCGTCGGCGTAGCGGTCGAAACGGGTGCTGTATCGGACGGGATTTGTCCCCGGCTGCGCTTTGTAGTTGCGATCGAAAAGATCGTCCAGCGTCAGTCGCCCGGCTTGCACATCCGTCTCGAAGCGTGCGCTGATGGTGGCCGCGGCCTCCCGAGCCAGATCGAAGACTCGCTGGTGATAGTCGTCCAGCTGCACTTCGGCGAGCTGCTCGCTGACCGTTTCCGCCTGCCCGACCAGTTTTTCAGCAGCCTGCTCCAACTGGCGGGTCTGGGCCTCGCTTTCCAGCGCGTCCCCACGCAATTGCTCGACTGCCACGAACAGCTGCGCAAGCCGCTCATGATTGCTGGCGGTGCCAGACGCGATTTCTGCCACCTGGGTTTCGACATTGCCGGCCAACTCGGCGATGCCGCTGAGCTGGGCCCCAGTGCCGGAGATTTGGGCCGCCGCTTCGTCGAGCTCGCTCGCCTGCTTTTGGATATGACTGACCACCGCTCCGCTCTGCTCCCGAATATCGTTGACCATTCGGCCGACTTCCTCAGTGGCGGTACTGGTGCGACCGGCCAGGTTGCGCACCTCGTCGGCTACCACCGCAAAGCCGCGCCCGGCCTCCCCGGCGCGCGCGGCCTCGATCGCGGCATTCAGCGCGAGCAGGTTGGTCTGGCTGGCGATGGACTGGATCACATCGGTGATCTGACGAATTTCTTCGGTGCGCGCCGCAAGGCCGTCAAGCAGCTCGCGGCTGGCTTGGGTCTGGGCGCTGAGGGTCTGCATACGCTCGATCGCGTGCTGCAGCTCGCTTCGTCCGGCATCGCTGCTGCACCGCACCGCTTGCGCGGCTTCTAGCGTTTGGTGCGCGCGGGCGGCGCTGTCCTGTTCGGTCGCAGTCATCGCCTCGGCGCCTTTGGCGATCTCGCTGACTGCCGCGAGCTGCGATTGCAGACGTGAAGCCAGTTGTTCAGCGCTGAACGACACCTGCGCGGCTGACAGGGCGTTGTGGCAGGTATGGCGGGACAGGCTTTTGCTCAACGCCGCTGAGCTCAGCACGTCAACATCGACTGCAGCCGGATCGTGTTCCCCTGTGCGCCAAGGGCCGAACCATGGCCAGAGGCCGAGCAAAAGAATCGAAATCACCGTCAGATAGAACGGCAGAGCCATCCATTCATGGAACAGCAGCAGCCCCAGTAGCGCTGCTGCGTGTAGAAGACATGCCTTGGGGTGAAGGCGGAAGGTAGGGCGCATCGGTGGCCTCTTATTTTCATCCGGTAATACGGTGTTTGTATCACCTCTGCCGCCGATGAACACGGGACATTAGTGGCAAACGGCCTGTACCCGACGATAGAAACACGACTACTGCACGTTTCCACCCTGACATGCCGGGTTTACCGGGTTAGCGGCAGCCTGCCGCCAACCTTAAGCGCCATGCGTGAGCCCGTTAAACCCTCTCGGCGACCTCCCTATCGCTGGCTATCGGGCGCGCTCAGCGGCAAACCGAGCTGAACGCGACGCCGTAGCCAGGGGCTGGGTCGATAGCGCGGCTCGTTCCCGTAACAGCGCTGCATGCCTTCCAGAATGGTGAGGATTCGCGCGGGGTTGTAATGTTCGGCAAAGGCCAGCGGCCCCTTGGGATAACCAAGCGCAACGGTCACGGCGCGATCAAGCGTGTCCGGTGAAGCGATGCCCTTCTGAGCGATCTCACACCCGAGGTTGACGATGCTGGCGACGATTCGCTGGCTGACGAAGCCCGGTGAATCATTAATCACCTCCACCGGGACGCCGTCCGCGCCCAAGGCCTGACGCGCTTGCGCTTCCAGGGCCGGATCGAGCCCGGGCTGGCGCATCAGCACGCGGCGCTTGTCCAGGTCGCTGAACGCATCCAGGGCGATGGTGCGCACCGCTGGCAGCGCCAACCGCTCGATGTAGGCACTGGCATCCTCGCCCAGCGGCGTGATCAGGCAAATTGCCAGGCTCGAAGGTTCGGCACTGTCTTCAAGCACGGCACCAGCCTGTTTCAGGACCGAACCAATGTGACTGCGCAACTCGGGCTCTATGCTGTCGAGCCAGAACGGCCGGTCAAGGGTGACCGGCTCGAAGCGGGGCTCGGGGGAGCGTATCTGCTGCCCATTTTCGTATCGGTAATAGCCCTGACCTGTCTTGCGTCCCAGCAACCCACCGGCAACGCGCTGCGCTGCCAGGTAGGACGGCGTATAGCGGGGGTCGTAGTAGAACTGGTCGTGGACCGATTCCATCACGGCATGGGAGATATCAAGACCGGTCAGATCAAACAGCTCGAACGGCCCCATACGAAAGCCGGGACCATCCCGCAGGATGCGGTCGATCTGTTCCGGCGTGGCGATACCCTCGCTGAGGATGCGCTGCGCCTCGGTGCCATAGGCTCGGCCGGCGTGGTTGACGAGAAAGCCGGGGGTGTCGGGCGTGATGGCGGGGAAGTGTCCGGCATGCTCGGCCAGTTGCACCAGTCGCTCGATCACCGTCGGATCAGTGCGCTCGCCCCGGACCACTTCGACTAACTTCATCAGCGTCACAGGGTTGAAGAAATGGTAGCCGGCGACGCGCTCAGGCCGTGCACAGGCACTGGCTATGCGGGTCACGGACAGCGAGGACGTATTGGTGGCGAGCACCGCGTCGAAAGCGATCAGGCCTTCCAGCTCGACGAACAGGCTCTGCTTGGCCTCGAGGTTCTCGACGATGGCTTCGATCAGCAGATCACAACCTGACAGCTCGGCCAACTGATGAGCTGGCTGCATGCGCGCCATGATCGATGACAGCTCATCGGCGCTCAAACGGCCCTTCGCCACGCTACGCTCGAGCAATTCCCGGTTGAACGTCAGCGCCTGGTCGATGGTGTCTGTGCGGGTGTCGTAAAGCCAGACGTCCTGACCTGCGGTGGCGAACAATTGCGCGATGCCGCGCCCCATGGCGCCAGCGCCGATGATGCCGATACGAGAAAACATGCGAACCTCCTGATGGATGGCGTTGCGATCGTCTGAGATCTATCTATTTCGCAGAGCGAAATGGGATTCCACCTTTATTGACCAGGAGCCTAAAGACTGCCAGTCTCCATAGCAACCCATCCGCGATCGAACCTCATGTCCCGCTCCGACTACTCCTCCGCCCAGCTGCAGCAGGTACACGCCTCCGTCACCGGTTTCTTCCAGGACATCGGCGGCGAGCTGTTGGCCTATGGCCCCGACCAGGCGACCCTTGGCTTGGAGCTGCTGCCACGGCACCTAAATAATGCTAGCAACATGCACGGCGGTGTCATGGCAACCCTGATGGATGTCGCGATGGGACTGTGCGGTACTTGGGAGCAGGACCCGGCGGAGCGCCGCGTGGCGCTGACGCTGTCGATGAATATCAATTTCAGTGCACCGGCCACCGTCGGCAGCCGTATCAGGGCGGTGGCTCGGTGCCGCTCTGGGGGCCACAAGGTGTTCATGGCCAGCTGCGACTTGCTGGATGACAACGACCGGCTCATCGCGTTCGGGGAAGGTGTCTTCAAGCGTGGCGCTCGGCGCCGTGAGTTGCCTGCTTAAATGACCGCGTTGCTGCCGCTGGCATTGTTGTTCGAGCTACTGGCGCTGGTCTCCCACGTGCAGCTGCTGAGCGTCATCAGCGGTGCTCTCCTGGTGATCTTCTTCGCTTGGCATTGGCGCTCGCTGATGCCCTATCCCAGACGGCTCGGAATGGTCACTCTGGCTCTGCTTGCGTATTGGCTGTTGTCAGGGGAAGCGAGCTGGCAACACGGCGCGCGCATGTTGTCATCGGCAGCCTATTACGCCGCCTTTATCGGCGCACTCGGACTAATGCACTGCCTGGTCAAGCGGCTGAAACAGCTCAGCGAGCTGCATCGCCTGCTATTGGCCGGCCCGCGCGCCTGGCTTTATCCCGGGTACCTCATGAGTACCTTCGCGATCAGTTCGGTGCTCAGCTTCGGCATGCTCAACCTCATTTGCGGATCGCTGGAAAGCCACCTCGAGCGTCGTCGTTATAGCGACACACAGCGCCACGAAGGCCGGCGTGGCGTCATGGTCACGGCCCTGCGCGGATTCGCACTGGTGCCGCTGCTGGCACCCACCAGCGTCGCGGTCGCGATCCTGACGCGCGAACTCCCCGGTCTCAGCTGGAGCATGCTGCTGCCATTCGGACTACTCGGAGGCCTGCTCTTGTTGTTGTTCGGCTGGCCTACCGAAAACCGTCGCCTAGTGCAGCTCATCGACCATCCGCCTGAACCCGAGGCCGCGCCTAACGCACTGCCCCCCAACAGCAACCTGCGAGGCTTGCTCATTGGCAGCTTGATCGGCATCGCCCTGATCGCGTTGCTTGCGGCACTGACCTGGCTGTCCGCGACGCAGGCCGCGATGCTGCTGGTCCCCACGTCGGTAATCGTGATCCTGCTATGGCAACGGAACGCACCGCGGCAGGTGTCCAGCGAGATCGGCGAAACCCTCATCGGCATGCGTAACGAGACATTCATCTTTGCCAGCGCAGCCCTGCTTGCCGGCCTGGTCGCGTCCGTGCTGCCGGTGCATCACCTGGCAGGGCAGCTTGGCAATACGTCTCTGGCACTGTTCGCGCTCGGCACCTTTGGCGCACTGGCCATCATGGCGCTCGCGTTGCTCGGCGTCGCCCCGCTTATTTCCCTGAACCTATGCGCGGCGCTGCTGGCCCAACTGGCGAGCCAGGGTCTGGACGTGATGCAGCCAGCAGTGGCCCTGCTCTTCGGCTTCTCGCTGGCCATGCTGCTATCGCCATACGGGCCTTCTGCGTTACTGCTGGCCCGCCATGCCCAGCTCTCTCCCTGGCGCATCGCCGTTGGCTGGAATGGCCGCTTCGTCTTGAGCGTGCTGCTCCCGCTGTTGCTGGTTCCACTGCTGGCATGAGAAGTCGCGGCCTACATCCAGCCGTTTTCAGCCATGGACAACGGCTCGCCATCGCCAACGATGAAATGATCGAGCACCCGGACATCGATCAGCGCCAATGCATCGGTGAGTTTCCGAGTCAATTGCCGATCGGCTTGGCTCGGCTCTGCCACGCCGGATGGGTGGTTATGGGTGAGAATCACCGCGGCGGCATTCTGCGCCAGGGCCCGTTTGACCACTTGACGCGGGTATACGCTGGCACCGTCGATAGTGCCGTGAAACAGCACCTCGAACGCCAACACCCGGTGTTTCGAATCGAGAAACAGGCACGCAAAGAGTTCATGCGGCTCATGTCGCAACCGTGCCTTGAGGTAATCACGCACCGCCTGTGGGCTTTCCAGCGCCGAATCTCGACGAATCCGCTCAGCCAGATGCCGTCGGGCCATTTCGAGCACTGCCTGCAACTGTGCAAACTTCGCGGGCCCCAGCCCCAGATGCCGGCCGAACTCCTCGAGATCGCTTTCCAGCAGCGCGCGCAGGCTGCCGAACTCGCTCAGCAGGTAGCGGGCCAGGTCCACCGCGCTCTTACCGGCTACGCCGGTCCGCAGAAAGATCGCCAACAACTCCGCGTCAGACAGGGCGGCCGGGCCTTGCTCAAGAAGCTTCTCCCGCGGGCGTTCCGCCGCGGGCCAATCACGAATGCTCATACCACCTCCATGTCGAGCGAGCGCCCTGTTCCAGTAGGGTCGCTGTGCTATCTTAGCGGCCTTTTATTCACGGCAACCGGCCTCCGCCGGAACCAGTTCTCACCCGTAACAAGGCAGGCCTATGCAGCGGCTTTATCGTAAACGCATCGTCCTGGGCGTCGGTGGCGGCATCGCCGCTTACAAGAGTGCCGAGCTGGTACGCCGGCTCCGCGACCAGGGCGCTGAAGTACGCGTCGTGATGACCAGCGGCGGGCGCGAATTCATCACCCCCCTTACTCTGCAGGCATTATCCGGTCACCCGGTTCATTTGGATCTGCTCGACCCCGCTGCCGAAGCTGCCATGGGCCATATCGAATTGGCTCGCTGGGCTGATTTGGTACTGGTGGCGCCCGCTACGGCAGATCTCATGGCGCGCCTGGCCCAAGGCGTCGCTAACGATCTGCTGACGACACTGGTGCTAGCGACCAATGCACCCGTAGCGCTCGCCCCAGCCATGAATCAGGCAATGTGGGCCGACCCGGCGACCCAGGCCAACCGAGCCCTACTGCTACAACGTGGCATTCGCCTGTTCGGGCCGGCGTCCGGCAGCCAGGCGTGCGGCGATGTCGGCATGGGCCGGATGCTCGAAGCTGACGACCTCGCCCAAGCCGCCGCCGATTGCTTCGAACGCAGCCTTCTGACCGGCTTGCATCTGTTGATTACCGCGGGGCCGACTCAAGAAAACATCGACCCGGTGCGCTACATCACCAATCACAGCTCCGGCAAGATGGGGTTCGCCCTGGCCGAAGCCGCCGCCGAAGCGGGCGCTCGGGTGACATTGGTCGCCGGCCCGGTATTCCTGCCGACGCCCGACCGTGTTCAACGCATCGACGTCGTCAGCGCTCGGGATATGCTCGCCGCCTGCGAATCGGCGATGCCCTGCGATCTGTTCATTGCGGCAGCCGCAGTGGCCGACTACCGCCCGGAAGTGGTCGCGCCGCACAAGTTGAAAAAAGACCCCACCAAAGGCGACGGCTTGCTCCTCCAGATGGTTCGCAACCCCGATATTCTTGCCACTCTCGCCGGACGGAACGACCGCCCGTTCAGCGTGGGCTTTGCCGCTGAAACCGAGAACCTGCTGGCGTACGCCACACGAAAGCTGCGGGACAAAAACCTCGACCTGATCGTGGCCAATGACGTAGCCAACCCCAGCATCGGTTTCAACAGCGAGGAAAATGCCGTCACGGTCATAGACCGACAGCAGCACGAGACCCGCTTTAGCCAGGCCAGCAAGGGGCACATCGCCCGCCAGCTGATTGCCTTCATCGCCGACCGCTATCATCAGGCCTGACCATGCACACACTCCAAGCGAAAATTCTCGACCCACGCCTCGGCCAGGATTTCCCTCTACCGACATACGCGACCAGCGGATCAGCTGGACTGGATCTGCGCGCCATGCTGCAGGCCGACACAATGCTCGAGCCAGGCCAGACACTACTGATCCCCACGGGGCTCTCGATCCATATCGCCGACCCGAATCTGGCAGCACTCGTGCTGCCGCGCTCGGGGCTGGGCCACAAGCACGGGATCGTGCTGGGCAACCTGGTCGGTCTGATCGATTCGGACTATCAGGGCGAGCTGATGGTGTCCTGCTGGAACCGCGGTCAGTCCAGCTTCAACATCGCGGTGGGCGAGCGCATTGCGCAGCTGATGCTGGTGCCGGTCATTCAGGCGCAGTTCGAGCTGGTCAGTGAATTCGACAGCAGTGACCGCGGCACCGGCGGTTTCGGCCACTCTGGCAGCCACTAGACCAGACCCGCTTTTTCAGGACGACCCGAGGAGCTCCATGAAACTCTTCACGCGCACCGCCAAGGATACCGGCGTACTCAACCCCGCCGATACCACCGCATCGACACGCCGCCGCAGCGCTGGCCTCAATACGCTGGCGCCCGGGCTGTTGCCGGGGCTGCTGGGGCTTGTCGCGGCTGGCGCATTGCTCTGGCTCGCCTTTCAGTCCAGCCAACAACAACATGCATCCGAGCTGGCCCAAGCCTGGGGCCAAAGCCAGGCCTCAGCAGTCGAGCAGGCGCTCCGCCAGCTTGCCGAGGACACGCAGGCCGCTGCGCGTGATCCAGAACTGCTCGACGCCCTGCACAGCGGGCAGCCCGAACGGATACGCGCCGCTGAACGCGAGCTGGGCTACCGCGACGGCGTAATCGACGCGCACATCAGCTTGCGCGGCCGGGCCCGACAGAATCCCGACCGTCCCGGCCCGCTGAACTTTGCGGCGCTCGATCTGCTGCAGCGGGCTGAAAACGGCACGCCGCCTTCTGCCGAGGCATTCAGAGTCGGTAATCGCTGGCTGCTCTACAGCGCGGTGGCCCTACGCCCGAATCCCCAAGCGGCGGTCGAAGGGACATTGCTGATGGTGACGAACCTGGATCGCTTCCTGGCCACCCTGCCGAAATTACCTGCCGAAGCGGGTCAGTTGCGCCTGGTTCAGCAATTCAATAACGGGCCGGCTCAATTGCTTGTTCAGCAGGGCGGTGCGGGCCTGGAAAGCGATTCGATAACGTTGCCTTCCGCCAACCCGAACTGGACACTCACCTTTTTACCAGGCGCTGCGCTTAGCACGGCAACGCCATCCCCGCTCCTGCTGCTCGCCGCCGCATTGGCGGCGCTCTGCGGACTTCTGCTGGGGTTGCAGATGGTATTGAGCGCTCAGCAGCGGCGCCTTCGCGACGATGTGATGCACTTGGGTCGGATGGTCCAGGAACTCTCTAACGGCAAGACCATCCAAACACCGACTTTGAGCCTGCCGGCGCTTGATGCGCTCGCCAAGAGCCTGGCTCGTCTGCCGCTACGCGCGGCCGGAGCGGTGACGGCCAAAGCGCCAGCCACGCCGCAGACAGCGGTTCGGCAAGCCCAATCCACCGAGTACGTCGATCCTCTTTTCCAGGACACCGATATTCTCGACATCGACATTCTCGACGAGGACCAAGACTGGCTTGGCCTCGACACCAAGGAGCGAGAAACCGCAATGAGCGCCCCCAAAGCCCCGCAATTGCCCGCGAGCATCTTTCGCGCCTACGACATCCGTGGCGTTGTCGGCGACACCCTGACCAACGATACCGCTTACTGGGTAGGCCGCGCGGTCGGTTCCCAGAGCCTCGCCCAGGGCGAGCCGAATGTATCGGTTGGCCGTGATGGGCGCTTGTCGGGTCCTGAGTTGGTTCAGCATCTGATCCAGGGCCTGGTAGACAGTGGCTGCACCGTGAGCGACGTCGGCATGGTCCCCACCCCAGTGCTCTACTACGCGGCGAACGTGCTGGCCGGAAAATCCGGCGTAATGCTCACCGGCAGCCACAATCCACCGGACTACAACGGCTTCAAGATCGTGATCGCCGGCGACACCCTCGCCAACGAGCAAATACAGAAACTGCGCCAGCGCATCGAGACCGGCGATCTTTCCGAAGGCGTTGGCCAGGCTGAACCGGTAGATGTGCTGGAGAGCTACTTCAAGCGCATCCGTGAAGACATCGCCCTGGCCAAGCCACTGAAGGTGGTGGTTGACTGCGGTAACGGTGTGGCCGGGGTGATCGCCCCGCAGCTGATCGAAGCGCTGGGCTGCAAGGTGATCCCGCTGTTCTGCGATGTTGACGGCAACTTCCCCAACCATCATCCGGACCCGGGCAAGCTGGAAAATCTCGAAGACCTGATTGCCAAGGTCAAGGCTGAGAACGCCGATCTCGGCCTTGCGTTCGATGGCGACGGCGACCGTGTCGGCGTGGTGACCAATGCGGGAACCGTGGTCTATCCAGACCGTCTGCTCATGCTGTTCGCTAAAGACGTAGTCTCGCGCAACCCCGGCGCCGACATTATTTTCGACGTCAAATGCACCCGCCGCCTCACGCCTTTGATCAGTGGCTACGGCGGCCGCCCGGTAATGTGGAAGACCGGCCATTCGCTGATCAAGAAGAAAATGAAGGAAACCGGCGCCCTGCTCGCGGGCGAAATGAGTGGTCATATCTTCTTCAAAGAGCGCTGGTACGGCTTCGATGACGGCATCTATAGCGCCGTTCGCTTGCTGGAGATTCTCAGTCAGGACAAGCGCAATGCCGAGCAGGTGTTTGCCGCGTTCCCCAACGACATCTCGACCCCGGAAATCAATATCCAGGTCACCGAGGAGAGCAAGTTCACCATCATCGAGGCGCTCCATCGCGACGCCCATTGGGGTGAAGCCAACATCACCACCCTCGACGGCGTGCGTGTCGATTACCCGAAGGGCTGGGGCCTGGTGCGTGCACCGAACACCACCCCGGTTCTGGTACTGCGGTTCGAAGCGGAGACCGAGGAAGAGCTCAAGCGCATACAGGAAGTCTTCCGCGCGCAGCTTTATACTGTCGCGCCCGATCTCACCCTGCCGTTCTAACTTGCGGAGCCCTGCATGACCCTCAGCCGTGAAGCTGCCACACAATTCGCTCAGGTTCTGTCTGAAGCGCTGCCCTATATCCGTCGCTTCGTCGGCAAAACGCTGGTCATCAAGTACGGCGGCAACGCGATGGAAAGCGAAGAGCTGAAGACCGGCTTCGCACGCGACATCGTGCTGATGAAGGCAGTGGGCATCAACCCCGTGGTGGTTCATGGCGGCGGGCCGCAGATCGGCGATCTGCTCAAGCGCCTGAACATTGAAAGCCACTTCATCGACGGCATGCGGGTGACCGACAGTCAAACGATGGACGTGGTTGAAATGGTTCTCGGCGGCCAGGTCAACAAGAGCATCGTCAGCCTGATCAACCAGCACGGCGGAGCAGCAATCGGCCTGACCGGCAAGGACGCCAATCTGATCCGCGCCAAAAAGCTCAAGGCGACACGGCAAACGCCAGAGATGACCTCACCCGAAATCATCGATATCGGTCAGGTTGGTGAGGTCACCGGCGTGAATACCGAGCTACTGGAGATGCTCGTTCGTGGCAACTTCATTCCGGTCATCGCGCCCATTGGCGTTGGGCCAGATGGCGAGTCGTACAACATCAATGCTGATCTGGTGGCAGGCAAGGTGGCCGAAGCGCTGAGATCCGAAAAGCTGATGCTGCTGACCAATATTGCTGGCCTGATGGACAAACAGGGCCAGGTACTCACCGGCCTTACCACTGCTCAAGTCGATGAATTGATTGCCGATGGGACCATTTACGGCGGGATGCTGCCAAAAATCCGCTGCGCGCTGGAGGCTGTTCAGGGCGGCGTGCACAGCGCCCACATCATCGACGGGCGCGTACCCAACGCGGTGCTGCTTGAGATATTCACCGACATAGGGGTCGGCACATTGATCACCAACCGCAAGTAACCCACTGACCGCTTAAACAGAACCCAGCACTTCGACAAAAGCGCTGGGTTTTTTTATCGGGTCGGTCCCGGCCTAATCGGATTGACCTAGCAGCTCCCCGACTCGCTGCTGCTCGCGAGCAAAGGTGACTTCAGCCTGCTTGCGGACCTGCTTATAGCGCTCGACGTCGCGCCTCAGGCTGGCCTGCTCTTTGGCGAGGTTTTCGATCTGCGTTAGCAACTGTTCGGGCACGGCGCGACCGGCACGCTCGTGTCCCGCCGCCTGGCTCTGCAGGTTGGCTTGCTGTGAACGCAGCGATTGAAGGTTGCTTCGGGTGATTCCGATGACGCTGTCGAGTTCCGAGAGCTTTCGAGCCTTGGCGCGCTCGACATCCTGGACGCTGGCATACAGACGCAGCAGTTGAGCGTCCGAGTTGGCTTGCGCCTTGGCCTCGAGCAATCGCTGACGCTCTTCAGGCGTCGGCGCCGGTGGCACTACTCGGGTCACCCGCCCTTGATCGTTGAGCACCTCGTAGCCTTTGCCAATATGCTGGGGCGGGACACCCTGGCGATTAAGTACCACCACGCCCTTGTCATCGACATAGCGGTACAGCTCAGCCTGCGCACCCGTTGCTAGCAACGCCCCCAACAGCAACAGCACCGCGCTCCCTAATTGCATTTTCTTGCCCCTTTGCATCCAGCGCACCTTGGCAAGGCGCGCCGGAACGCCTGATTTTTTATATTGAAGCGCTGAGCTTATACAAACCCCAAGCGTGTGCGCAGCAATAAGCACACCAACTGACAGTTCCAGTCTTGGCCTACGTGCTCGAAGCCAACGGCAAAGCAAGCAGAAAAGACAGCGCGTGGAGGATCTTCGGCTAATTACAAGTCTTGCGAGCCAATGGGCAGCCAGAGCAGCGTTACTGCCGTGATCCAGCTTCGGGCCTAAATTGTCAGTAGGTGACAAAGCACAACATCGCCGCACGCGACAAATCAGTTCAGCAAGTAACAGAGTGGCCCAGTCGTAGCTTAGATCCCGTATCGATCTCGGTATGCCTCGACCGCGGGCAAGTGCTGCTGGAGCTGTGCGTCCTGCGCCAGAAACTCCAAGACCTGAGCCAATGAAACGATGCTGACGACAGGCATCTGGTAGTCCCGCTCGACTTCTTGAATCGCAGACAGCTCGCCCTGACCGCGTTCCTGCCGGTTCAGCGCAATCAACACACCCGCCGCTTGCGCATTCTGTGTGCGGATAATCTGCATGACCTCACGAATTGCCGTGCCGGCGGTAATGACGTCATCGACAATCAGCACACGCCCGTCGAGCGGAGCGCCGACTAGCGTGCCGCCTTCCCCATGATCCTTGGCCTCCTTACGGTTGAAGCACCACGGCAGATCACGTTGATGGTGTTCAGCAAGCGAGATGGCCGTTGCTGCGGCCAGAGGTATGCCCTTATAGGCCGGACCAAAGATCACGTCGAAATCGATGCCACTCTCTACGACAGCCGCTGCGTAGAAGCGTCCTAGCTGCGCCAGCGCCGTGCCGGTGTTGAACAGGCCGGCGTTGAAGAAATAGGGACTGGTGCGCCCCGATTTCAGGGTGAACTCACCGAAACGCAGAACTCCGCGCTCGATGGCGAAGCGAATGAACTCGCGCTGGTACGCCTGCATGAAGAAAATTCCCGGAAGACACTGGTTTAGCTAATTGCAAAGAGCTTGGGTTATCATACACGCACGTGTTTTTAGGGGCCATTTATGCGGATCATCAGCGTCAATGTGAATGGCATTCAAGCGGCGGCACAGCGGGGTCTTCTTAGCTGGCTGCAGGCGCAGAATGCCGATGTCATCTGCCTGCAGGATACCCGCGCCTCTGTAGTAGAACTCGACGATCCCGCCTACCAGCTCGATGGCTATTTCCTTTATACCGTCGACGCGGAAATTCCCGAACAGGGTGGCGTTGCACTGTACTCTCGACTGCAGCCGAAGGCTGTCATCATGGGACTCGGTTTCGAAACAGCCGACCGCTACGGCCGATATCTGCAGGCCGACTTCGACAAGGTCAGCATTGCGAGCTTGCTGCTACCCACGGGGCGCGGTGGCGACGAAGATCTGAATCAAAAATTCAAGTTCATGGATGATTTCGCCCATTATCTGGACAAGCAGCGTCGCAAGCGCCGCGAATACATCTACTGCGGCTCGCTATACGTAGCCCATCAGAAACTGGACGTGAAAAACTGGCGCGACTGCCAACAGGCCACCGGATTCTTAGCCCCTGAGCGCGCTTGGCTTGACGAGATATTCGGCAACATGGGCTATGTCGACGCTCTGCGTGAGGTTAGTCGCGAGGGAGACCTATACAGCTGGTGGCCGGATACCGAACAAGCGCAGATGCTTAATCTGGGCTGGCGGTTCGACTATCAGATTCTGACCTCGGGTATGCGTCGGTTTGTGCGCAGCGCGCGCCTACCCCGTCAGCCCCGCTTCTCCCAGCATGCCCCGCTCGTTGTCGATTACGACTGGACGCTAAGCCTCTAAACAGGATGAGCATCCAGGCAGTAGCCTGAATATCTTGCTAGCGATTACTTGACGATCCGCCAGCAGAACGGATAGCGGTACGGTTTACCTTCGTTGGCGCGGATGCCAGCGATGACTACCAACACCAACGCCACGACGCTAATCAGTGCCATCAGCGGAAACCCGATCAGAATCCACGCCAGCACGCCGCAGATCATCAGCAAAATGCTGAAGGTGATCTGGAAATTAAGCGCTTCCTTTCCCTGCTCGTCGACAAAAGGATCCATGTCCTTTTTCAATTGCCAGACGATCAACGGCCCTAGCACGTTGCCGATCATCGGAACCAAAAACCAGCAGAACGCCGAGTAATGACAGAACATCGCCCATTGCCGCGCTTGCGGCGAGGGTTGTGGCATCAATTGCTGGTCAGTCACGGCGTTCTCCTCGTGTTTAATCAGCCAGCGCGGCCAGCTGCAGCGCGAACAGCTCTTTCATGCCTGCTTGTGCCAGCGCGAGCATGGCATTGAGCTCCTCGGGCTGGAACGGCGCACCCTCTGCAGTTCCCTGCACCTCGATAAAACCACCGGCATTGGTCATGACTACGTTCAGGTCAGTTTCGGCGGATGAATCTTCCAGATAATCCAGGTCGAGGACCGGCTGACCCTGATAGATTCCTACCGATACCGCGGCCACCATTTGCTTAAGCGGATCGCCGCCCTTTAGCCCACCACGCTTCTTCAGCAGCTTCAACGCATCAACCAAGGCCACCATCGCACCGGTGATCGAGGCCGTACGCGTGCCACCATCCGCCTGAATGACATCGCAATCGATGTAGATGGTGTTCTCGCCCAGCTTGCTCATGTCCAATGACGCCCGCAGCGAGCGGCCAATCAACCGTTGGATCTCCAGGGTGCGACCGCCCTGCTTACCGCGGCTGGCTTCACGCTGGTTCCGCTCACCGGTCGCACGAGGCAGCATGCCGTACTCGGCAGTCAACCACCCTTGCCCCTGGCCTTTGAGGAAACGAGGGACGCCATTTTCGATGCTGGCGGTGCAGATCACTTTGGTATCACCGAACTCCACCAGCACCGAGCCCTCTGCATGCTTGGTGTAATTACGGGTAATGCGGATCGAACGCAGCTGGTCGGCGGCGCGGCCACTGGGTCGTTTCATGAGGCTTGTCCTGCTTCTGGGATGAGTAGCCCCATTATAGAGGCCTCGACCGGTATCAGGGCCACTGCCAGGCCATCGGCACGCCAGCGCAGCCCACCGGTGACGTTGTGGGCCGCGAGTGCAGCACGCCTACGACGCACAGACGCCAATGGCCGGTTTTTCCTTTACAATCCTTCGCCTTTCGTACTGCACCGAGGGGATATCTCATGATCCACAGCATGACCGCCTTCGCACGCGCCGAGCAGGCCGGCGACCACGGCACCCTCAGCTGGGAGATCCGCTCGGTAAACCATCGTTATCTGGAGCCGCACCTACGCCTGCCAGAAGCGTTCCGGGACCTGGAAGGCTCAGTCCGTGAGGCTCTGCGCAAAGGCCTGTCGCGTGGCAAGGTCGAATGTACGCTGCGATTTGCCGAAGAAGCCTCTGGCCGCTCAATGCAGGTGGACACTGAGCGGGCCAGTCAGCTGATCGCCGCAGCCGAGAGCGTCGCCGCATTGATCAAACAACCCGCGCCACTCAACCCGCTGGAGATATTGTCCTGGCCCGGCGTATTGGTGGGCGACGCAGCGGATCCCCAGGCGCTAAACAGCGCAGCGCTGCAACTGTTTCACCGGACCCTGGCCGAGCTTAAGAATGGACGCCAACGCGAGGGCGAAGAACTGGCTCGCCTGATCAACGAGCGTCTCGATGCAATTACCGAGGAAACGGTTACGTTGCGTAGCCAGGTCCCGCAAATGCTTGCTGCCCAGCGGCAGAAGCTGCTCGACCGTTGCGCTGAGATGCGCATTGAGCTGGACCCGCAACGACTCGAACAAGAGATCGCGATGCTTGCGCAAAAAAGCGACGTCGCTGAGGAGCTTGATCGCCTCGCCACCCACGTCAGCGAGGTACGGCGCGTCTTGACGGCGGGCGGGGCCGCGGGTCGGCGCCTGGACTTCCTCATGCAGGAACTCAATCGAGAGGCGAATACGCTCGGCTCCAAGGCGTTCGACACTCGCGGCACCCAGGCCGCCGTGAACCTGAAGGTGCTCATCGAGCAGATGCGCGAACAAGTCCAAAACATCGAATAGCAACTACGCTGGACCTGACTGGCGAACTGCCGCCCGTCTGGCGCACAACTGCAACCGTACAGAGAATCAGCATGTCAGCCTCCACCGGTACGCTTTATATCGTTTCCGCGCCTTCTGGGGCCGGCAAGACCAGCCTGGTCAAGGCCCTGCTTGATGCCCAACCGCAGGTCCGGGTCTCGGTCTCACACACCACGCGGCCGATGCGTCCGGGCGAGGTGGATGGGGTCAACTACCACTTCGTCAGCCGCGAAGAGTTTATTCAGCGCCTCGAGCATGATGAGTTTCTTGAGCACGCCGAAGTGTTTGGCAACCTCTACGGAACCTCACAGCGCTGGCTTGAGCAGACCTTGAGCGAAGGCTTTGACCTGATTCTGGAAATCGACTGGCAGGGCGCTCAACAGGTCCGCCGGCTGATGCCGCAGGCAAAGTCTATTTTCATCCTGCCGCCCACACAGGAAGCGCTGCGCCAACGCCTGACCAACCGGGGCCAGGACAGCGATGACGTTATCGAGAGGCGCATGCGCGAGGCGGTCAGTGAAATGACCCATTACGTCGAATACGATTACCTCGTCATCAATGATGACTTTGCTCATGCCCTGATTGATCTGCAGGCAATCTTCCGCGCCAACCAGCTGTTGCAAACCTCACAACAGGAGCGGTTCCGTGGACTGCTTGAGCAATTGCTGGCCTGATCGGACAAGGTAGACGAACCGCGACGGCAGTACGGCCGAAAGCCTCACTTGCTATCGCTGTCGCAGCCGCCGAGGGATGAAAACGTATTACCGCTTCCCTATTGGCTGGTGATTTTTTAGACTATCCCGTCCGCTCGCCCATTCGGGCACGCTTTACCGCTATTGATGAGGAACACCATGGCCCGCGTTACCGTTGAAGATTGCCTGGACAACGTAGATAACCGCTTCGAGCTGGTCATGCTCGCCACCAAGCGCTCGCGTCAGCTGGCTACCGGCGGCAAGGAGCCTAAAGTGGCCTGGGAAAACGACAAGCCAACCGTGGTCGCCCTGCGTGAAATCGCCTCCGGCCTGGTGGACTATGACGTCATCGCACAAGATGACATCGTCGACGACGAGCCACTGTTCGTTCAGTACGAGGAAGAGTCCAACGAGACTCTGTAACTAAATGCCTGGTCGAAGTCGAACCGCAAACACAGCGCCCAACCGGCAGGGAGTATTCCCTTGCCAGCCATAGACGTTCTTGCCGATCGCTTATCGACCTACCTCGGCGAAGACCAGGTCAACCTGGTCCGCCGTGCCTATTTCTACGCCGAGCAGGCCCACGACGGCCAGCGTCGGCGCAGCGGTGAAGCCTACGTCACCCACCCTCTCGCGGTAGCCAACATCCTCGCTGACATGCACATGGACCATCAGAGCCTGATGGCCGCGATGCTGCATGACGTCATCGAGGACACCGGCATCGCCAAGGAAGCATTGACCGCACAGTTCGGCGAAACCGTTGCCGAGCTGGTGGATGGCGTCAGCAAGCTGACCCAGATGAAGTTCGAAACCAAGGCCGAAGCCCAGGCCGAGAACTTCCAGAAGATGGCCATGGCCATGGCGCGTGACATACGCGTCATTCTGGTCAAGCTCGCCGACCGCCTGCACAACATGCGCACCCTGGAAGTGCTGGCCGGCGAAAAGCGTCGGCGCATCGCCAAGGAAACCCTGGAAATCTATGCGCCCATTGCCAACCGGCTGGGCATGCACGCCATGCGCGTCGAGTTCGAGGATCTCGGTTTCAAGGCCATGCACCCGATGCGTTCGGAGCGCATCCGCGCCGCGGTACGCCGCGCCCGGGGCAACCGCAACGAGATTGTCGACAAGATCGAGCAGTCGCTGACGCATTGCCTCGAGCGCGAAGGCCTCGAAGGCGAGGTTGTCGGCCGCGAGAAGCACCTGTTCAGCATCTACAAAAAGATGCGCGGCAAACGCAAGGCGTTCAACGAGATCATGGACGTCTATGCCTTCCGAATCGTGGTCGACAAGGTCGACACCTGCTATCGCGTACTCGGCGCTGTGCATAGCCTCTACAAGCCACTGCCCGGGCGGTTCAAGGACTACATCGCGATCCCCAAGGCCAACGGCTATCAGTCGTTGCATACCACCCTGTTCGGCATGCACGGAGTGCCCATCGAAATCCAGATTCGCACCCGCGAAATGGAAGAGATGGCCAACAACGGGATCGCCGCACACTGGCTGTACAAATCCAACGATGACGAAGCACCCAAGGGCACCCATGCGCGCGCGCGTCAATGGGTCAAAGGCGTGCTCGAACTACAGGAGCGCGCCGGCAACTCCCTGGAATTCATCGAAAGCGTGAAGATCGACCTGTTTCCGGACGAGGTCTACGTCTTCACCCCCAAGGGCAGCATCATGGAGTTGCCCAAAGGCTCAACCGCGGTGGACTTCGCTTACGCGGTGCACACCGACGTCGGCAACACCTGTATCGCCTGCCGCGTCAATCGCCGCCTGGCACCGCTGTCGCAGGCGCTGGAGAGCGGTTGTACGGTTGAGATCGTTACGGCCCCTGGCGCTCGTCCGAATCCGGCCTGGCTGAACTTTGTGGTCACGGGCAAAGCACGCACTCACATTCGCCATGCGCTCAAGCTGCAACGCCGCTCGGAGTCGATCAACCTCGGTGAGCGCCTGCTGAACAAGGTGCTTACAGGGTTCGAAACCAGCCTGGACACCATCTCCGCCGAGCGGATCCAAGCCGTGCTCAACGAGTACCACATGGAGGTCATCGAAGACCTGCTCGAGGACATCGGTCTGGGTAATCGCATGGCCTATGTGATTGCCCGTCGACTGCTGGCCAGCGAAGGCGAGCAGGCGCCGAGCGCAGAGGGGCCACTGGCCATCCGCGGCACCGAGGGCCTGGTGCTGAACTACGCCAAATGTTGCACGCCTATTCCAGGCGACCCGATCGTCGGGCACCTGTCCGCCGGCAAGGGAATGGTGGTGCATTTGGATACCTGCCGGAACATCGCCGATGTCCGACACAATCCCGACAAATGCATCCAGCTGTCCTGGTCGAAGGATGTCACGGGCGAGTTCAATGTCGAACTTCGCGTCGAACTGGAACATCAGCGCGGCCTGATCGCGCTGCTGGCCGGTAGCGTCAATGCCGCCGACGGCAATATTGAAAAGATTGGCATGGACGAGCGTGACGGCCGCATCAGCGTCGTTCAGTTGGTCGTGAGCGTGCATGACCGTGTCCACCTGGCGCGTGTGATCAAGAAGCTGCGCGCAATCAAAGGGGTGATGCGCATCACCCGGATGAAAGCCTAGTTCGACGCGCCAGCGCCCCTCCCATTACCGGGCGCAGGGCTTTTGCATCCCCGCCTCAGCCCGTATGCTCTGGTGCCCCAACCTTCTATCCGGAGCATTCCATGAGCAAGACCGTGATCCACAGCGATAGCGCGCCAGCCGCCATTGGCCCTTACTCCCAGGCGATCAAGGCCGGCAATACCGTCTATATGTCGGGACAGATCCCTCTGGACCCGAAGACCATGGAGCTGGTGGAAGGCTTCGAAGCGCAGACCGCGCAGGTATTCGAGAACCTCAAGGCGGTAGCAGAGGCCGCCGGCGGCTCGCTGAAAGACATCGTCAAGCTGAATATTTTCCTGACCGACCTCGGCAACTTCGCCACGGTCAATGACGTCATGAGCCGCTATTTCCAGCAGCCTTACCCAGCCCGGGCCGCGATTGGCATCGCCGCGCTGCCGAAAGCCGCGCAGGTGGAGATGGACGCCATTCTGGTCCTCGACTAAGCCAGCGTGGCAGCCTGGCCAACCGAACGGCTGCGGGAGCGCGCCTGATGGCACCGCCCCGTATTCTGGCGCCGCGCCTGCTCCTCGCCTTGGCCGGGTTGCTTGTCGCCTGCGGCCTGTATCTGGCGGAGCCGCTGATGTTGCAAAGCCTGCGCAACAGCCTGTTCGACCAGTACCAGCGCTGGCAACCCCGGCCAGCGCCGGCGCAGACGGCGGTTCGCGTGGTGGACATTGACGAAGCGAGCCTCGCTCGCCTGGGTCAATGGCCTTGGCCACGTGATCTGCTAGCACAGCTGCTGAGGCGCTTGTACCAGGCCGGCGCGGCCGTGGTGGTGTTTGACGTGCTGTTTGCCGAGCCCGACCGCAGCTCGCCTCGGCGTGTTCTGAACGCGCTTAATCTGCCGCCCGGCGTGCTAGACGAGCTAGGCCCTTTACCCGACCATGATCGATTGTTCGCCGCCGCGCTCGAGCGACAACCCAGCGTGCTTGGCTTCGCCACGACACGCGCGCCTTCTCCGTCCACGCCTCAAAGCCGCTTCGGTGTCCAGTTTGATGCAGATGCTGCGCAGGCTGACTTCTCGGCCTACATGGGAACCAGCACGGCGCTGCCATTGCTCGAAAACGCCGCGGCCGGCAGCGGCGCCATGACCTTCAAGCCCGATTCCGATGGCGTGGTGCGCCGGGTACCCGTAATGATTCGCGTCGGCGAACACCTATTTCCCTCGCTGACTGCTGAAGCACTGCGAGTCTATCTGGGCCGCAAGCTTTACCGCATCGAGACTGCTGCGAGTGGCGCGGTCGAGCGGGTCAGGATTGGCGAGCTCACGCTTCCGACCAACCGGCAGGGCGAACTCTGGCTGCACTACCGCCGGGATCTCGATGCCCAAAGCGTGCCCGCCTGGCGTGTGCTGGACGCGCCGTCTGCGGAACTGTTCGAAGGAAGTATCGCGCTGATCGGCAGCTCAGCGCAGGGGCTGCAGGATCTGCGGTTCAGCCCGCTCGGCGGGATCGTTCCGGGCGTTCAGGTGCACGCTCAGGCGATTGAACAGGCGTTGGCCGGTTCATCGCTGCAACGCCCATTCTGGGCCAGCGCGGTGGAGGCGCTGACGTTGTTGCTTGCGGGTCTTCTGCTTTGTCTCCTGACGTTGGGTAGCGGAGCATTCACGGCGGCCTGGGTCGCCGCCGTGCTGGTGGCGGTACTCAATGCGATTGCCTGGTGGGCCTACTCGCGTCAAGGCCTGCTGCTCGATTCGCTAACGCTTTCGATCGGCCTGCTGCTGATCTACCTCGGCGCCAGCCTCGCCCGGCATCGTGCCAGTGAAGAACAACAGCGCTGGGTGCGCGACGCCTTTTCTCACTACATTTCGCCGAACCTAGTCGGCCATCTGGTGCGTCACCCGGAGCAGCTCCAGCTGGGCGGCGAACGCCGTTGCTGCAGCTTCGTGTTTACTGACATCACGGACTTCACCACCCTGATGGAGCAACAGTCACCGGAACAGGTGGTTGGCATGCTCAACGAATACCTCGAAGGAATCATTCAGATCGCCTTCCGCCACGAGGGCACGCTTGAGCGCATCGTGGGCGATGGCATGGCGATCCTCTTTTCGGCTCCCCTGATCCAGCCCGACCACCCGGCGCGAGCCTTGGCCTGTGCGTTGGAAATCCGCCGTTTCACCCGGGCCTTTACCGCTGCCCAGCATGTCGCTGGAATCCCGCTGGGCCGCACCCGCATCAGTGCGCACAGCGGCGACGTTGTCGTCGGTAACTTCGGCGGCGAGACCCTCTTCGACTACCGCGCATTGGGCGACGCGGTCAACGTCGCCGCTCGCCTGGAAGGGCTCAACCGCTACCTGGGCACCGATCTGTGCGTCTCGGAACGTATCCGCGGGGCCAACCCGAGTGTACCGATGCGTGCGATTGGCGATGTGCTGCTCAAAGGGAAAACCCAACCGATTCGGCTCTACGAGCCTTGCGAGGAAACCGGCGACAGCCGCTACGACAACGCCTATGCGCTGCTCGCGAGCGAAGACGCCGGTGCCACCGATGCCTTCGAGCGATTGCACGCCGAGCGGCCAGAGGATGCGTTGGTGCATTACCAGCTGCAGCGACTACGGGCCGGCCAGCGCGGCGAACGTATCTTGATGACCGAAAAGTAAGTAATGCGACTTAGCGAACGCTGATTTCGACCCGGCGGTTACGCGGCTCCGAGACGCCGTCGGGCGTATCGACGAGCAGGTTACGCTCTCCGTGCGAGGACACCGTGAGGTCAATCACTTCGATATCTCGACTGCGAAGCATGTCCGCAACTGCCTGTGCACGGATCAGCCCCAGTTGCTCATTCCAGCCAGGACCACTGAGCGTATCGGTATGCCCGATGACCGAGACAGCGGAAGGCCCGCGCAGGCGAATCGCCTCGAAAACCTGCTCGATCTCGCGCTGAGAATCCTCTGTCAGCTCGGCGCTGCCGATTTTGAAGTACAACTGGAAGCGCTGCGGCAATGGCGGCTGGGCCGCCAGCGCCTTGGAAAAGTCGCGCGAAATGCGTAGCTCACCGACATTGAACGGGCCGGAACCAAGCCTGAGCGCGCCGATCGATACGCCTTGATGGGTGCGGTCCAGTCGGGTCTGGCCCTTGGCATCCTCCACCAGCACTGCACCCGTTGTACCGTCTGGGCTTTCCAGCAACACCACGTAATCGCCTGTTACGCATCCTGTCATCAACAGGAAGCACAGCAGTGCGAACCCACGTCTGGCTATCTTCGTCACTGACCAACCTTCACCAGAAAATGCGTGCCACGCACACCGATGGTCCCAGTGGGCGTTTTCAGCTCTACCGCCTCCGGCTTTAGCTTGGCGATGACGCCGGAAATGAAATTCAACGTCCCACGGCTGATGCGTGCACTGAGTCGCAATTGTTCCTGAGCCGGCTCGAATTCGTATTCATCGAGCGTGAACTCGCTGTTGGGGCCGAACGACATGACCGTG
Organism: Pseudomonas sp. DNDY-54; assembly: GCF_019880365.1. Classification (NCBI taxonomy): domain Bacteria; kingdom Pseudomonadati; phylum Pseudomonadota; class Gammaproteobacteria; order Pseudomonadales; family Pseudomonadaceae; genus Pseudomonas; species Pseudomonas sp. DNDY-54. The sequence continues at coordinate 387,257 of NZ_CP082271.1, read as the reverse complement.
TTGTCACTGAGCGTCACGCCCATCGAGCCCTGCGCACCGGTGCGCAGCACGGCACCGAGAATCACCGCCTGACCCACGGCAGCATCGATGGTCTGGCCACGGCTGGTAACAGTCGCCTCACCGTCGACCTTCATGATGTAGCCGATGGGCTCGGCCAACGCTTGCGCCTGCCCCACAGAAGGCAGAACCAGCAAGCCGACGATCAGCAACGGTCGAGCAGTCTTAAGCATGGCGAAGCAGCTATTCCAAATCATCATTCCAGCCTCCGTACACGTCGCCGAGTCAGGCCACTGCTCGGGGCCCGCCGCGAACCCCAATCCAATGCCTAACATGCCTATCAGGCCAACGCCGCAGGATGCCGGATGATGTTTGGCAAATACAAGCGCAACGGCAACCCTGCGCACAGGCGTTGCCTACCGCGCGGCGCCGATATCCGGTGGTTCGACTACGCGGAAACGAGCTGCTCGGGTGATCTCATCGCGCCGCCATCCCACAGGTTCTGATCGGCGAGCTGAAGGGTATCGACATAGCGCGGCGCGCCATTGATAGCTTCCAGCTCAGTCATACCGGCGAGTTGGCTGACAATGCGGTAGCGCTTGCCGGCGGACTTGTCTTGCAACGGATACAGCGCCGCGATCTGCTGCGCAAGTTCGGTGAGGGTGGACATGGTGCGGGTACTGCTCTGACTGCGAAAGGCAGGCTGTTTACTACGAATCCTGATTGATTTCGCGGTGCGCCCGACGCCCGGTAAACCAATCATCGGAAATCTGGTTTTGACTACCTGTTTATCCATTGCGCGACAGGTAATCGGCCACTGAGCCACGACTTCACGCGTGCCAGCTTGCCCTTTTGGGACATCGAGGCGCCCCTAATCGACCGCGTCATGCAGGCAATAAGTTTTGTCTAGCCTCGGCAACTTTTGCCCCGGACGTTGTCTCGTTCTAGAGCGCGCACAAACCAACCATAAGCGCGCCGCTTTGAGCCTGACGTGAGGTCCTTGTTCATGCTGACACTTTCCATCAACGGCGCCGACCTTGAGATCGACGTTCCCGAAGACATGCCCCTGCTCTGGGTCCTGCGCGACGTGCTGGGGCTGACGGGCACGAAGTACGGCTGCGGTATCGCTCAATGTGGCGCCTGTACGGTGCACCTTGATGGCCAGGCGGCGCGCTCATGCGTGCTGCCCGTCGGCGAGGTCAAGGATCGTAAGGTGGTGACCATCGAAAGCATTGGCAACACCGACCTCGGCAAACAGGTGCAACAGGCCTGGCTGGAGGACGAAGTGGTGCAGTGCGGGTACTGCCAGTGCGGCCAGATCATGTCGGCTGTCGCACTCCTGGAAAAGACTCCGCAACCCGATGATCAGACCATCGATCAGGGCATGGCCGGCAACCTCTGTCGCTGCTGTACCTACACCCGCATTCGCAGCGCCATCAAGCGCGTCGCCCAGGTCTGAGGAGGCGCAGATGAACAAGCCCGAACCAACGCTGCAATCCTCTTTGCGACGCCACCTGCTCAAGGTTGGCAGCCTGGCCTTCGGCGGGCTGGTGATCGGTTTTTCGCTGCCCTTCAGTGGCCGCAGCTTCGCCGAGCAGATCCTCAATGAAGGGCCTGAAGACCAACCAATGTCCAACGCCACAGCGCTGGATGCCTTCATCAGTATCGACCGCGACGGCCAAGTGACCTTTACCGTGCCGAAGATCGAGATGGGCCAGGGTGCGCAGAGCGGCCTGGCAGTCATGGTGGCCGAGGAGCTGGAAATCGGTCTGGACCAGATCATCCTGAAGGAAGCCCCACCGAACGAGGCGATCTACAACGACAAGCTGCTCAACTTTCAGGCAACCGGCGGCTCCACCTCAATCCGTAGCAATTGGGAACCCTTGCGCCAGGCCGGCGCTGCGGCGCGGCTGCTGCTTATCCAGGTGGCCGCACAGCGCTGGCAGGTCGGCGCCGACCGGCTACGTGCCGAGAATGGGCGGGTGCTTGGTCCTGACGGCCAGAGTGCCGGCTATGGTGAACTGGTTGAAGATGCGTCGAAACTGCCGGTCCCGGAAAACATTCCGCTCAAGTCTCCTGAACACTACAGGCTGATCGGCAAGCCGACCCGGCGACTCGATACGCCAGCCAAGGTCAATGGCAGCGCGCGATTCACCATCGACCTGGTGGTGCCAGGCATGAAATACGCCTCAGCCCGCGCCTGCCCGGTGCTGGGCGGCACCGTGCGCAATGTGGACGATCGTGCCGCAAGATCGGTCCCGGGCGTGATTGACGTGATCCGCCTGGAGGACGCCGTCGCCGTCATCGGTGAGCACACCTGGGCTGCATTTGCCGGTCTTCGCGCGCTGGAAATCGAGTGGGATTACGGAAAAAACGCCAGCATCGACTCGGCGCAAATGGAGCGGGAGATCAAGGAGTCGCTGGACAAGACCGGCGCCATTGCCAACGAGCAGGGCGACATCGACAAAGCCCTCAAAGACGCGGCAAAGACGTTCGAAGCCGAGTACCAAATGCCGTTTCTCGCCCACGCGGCGCTGGAGCCGATGACGTGTGTTGCCCAGGTTCGCGCCGATGCGGTGGAGCTCTGGGTGGGGACCCAGGTGCCGGTACGCGCGCAGACGGCTGCGGCCGAGGCCTCCGGCCGGCCAGCGGAACAGATCATCGTCAATAACCAGCTCATCGGCGGCGCCTTTGGCCGGCGGCTGGAGGTGGACTTCGTTCACCAGGCGGTGGCCATCGCGGCAAAGGTCGATTACCCCATCAAGCTGACCTGGACGCGGGAGGAAGACACCACGCACGACATGTACCGGCCGCACTACATCGACCGGTTTTCTGCCGCGCTGGACGCCGAGGGCCGCCTGCAAGGCTGGCGCCACACCATCGCGGGGGCCTCGGTGCTGGCACGCTTCGCTCCCGCAGCCGTGCCGGAAAACGGCTTGGATGGCGATGCGGTCGAAGTGGCTCAGCATCCGATCTATGCGATGCCAAACCTGCGAGTGAACTACGTGCCCGTCCCGCCCGGAGCGCTGCGTCCATCCTGGTGGCGGGGCGTCGGGGCGTTGCGCAGTACCTACATGCTGGAAAGCTTCATCGACGAGGTGGCACGCAGCGTAGATCGTGATCCGGTGGAGTACCGCATGGCACTGCTCGGCAACCATCCACGCGCTCAGGCAGCGCTCCGCCTGGCCGCCGAAAAGTCCGGCTGGGGCAAACCTCTGGAAGCAGGCCACGGGCGGGGCGTAGCCGTCCAGGAAGTGTTCGGCAGCTTCCTGGCGACCGTCGTCGAGTTGCACGTCGACGAAAACAAGGCGATCAAGCTCAAGCGCCTGGTGGTAGCCATCGACTGCGGCCAGGTCATGAATCCGGTATCGGTCAAATCCCAGATCGAAGGCGGAACGCTGTTTGGGCTGTCCGCGGCGCTGTTCAACGAGGTCACCGTGAGCGAGGGCCGCGTCGAGCAAAGCAACTTCCACGATTACCGCCAACTGCGCATCAGCGAAGCACCACCCGTTGAGACGTACATCATCGAGAGCCGCGAGGCGCCCGGTGGCGTGGGTGAATCCGGCACGGCGATGATTGCGCCCGCGCTGGTCAACGCACTGGCATCCGCCAATGGCACCCGTATCCGTCGTCTGCCGCTGGCGCGCGCCGGCTACTACGTAATTTGAGGGAGCGCAGCATGAGTATTCAACATGTCCGGCGCCTTTTGCTGGGCGCGGTGCTTGCGTTGTGCAACGGCGCTGCCCTGGCTCAACAATCCGACCCGGCCGCCATCGAGCGTGGCAAATACCTCACCCAAGCTGCCGATTGCCTGGCCTGCCATGTCACGGAACGTGGCAAGCCCTATGCCGGTGGCCTGCCTGTAAAGATGCCGTTCGGCACGCTGTACACGACCAACATCACCCCTGACAAGGAAACCGGCATCGGCGACTGGAGCGACGACCAATTCGTCGACGCCATGCAGAGAGGTGTCGGTCCGGATGGAAAGCACTACTACCCGGCCTTCCCCTATACGTCCTACAGCCTGATGCCGCGCGACGATATCCTCGCCATCAAGGCGTATCTGTTCAGCCTGGAGCCGGTGAACCAGCCCAACCGGGAGAACGACATCGCCTTCCCGTTCAATCAGCGCTGGGGCATTGCATTATGGAACCTGCTGTTCCTCGATGACGAACGCTACCAGCCCGACCCCGAGCAGTCGGCGCAATGGAACCATGGCGCCTACCTGGTCGAAGGCCCGGGCCACTGCGGCGAATGCCACACGCCGCGCAACCTGCTGCAAGCTAAAAGCGGGTCGAAAGCACTGGGGGGCGCCACCATTCAAGGCTGGGCGGCCTGGAATATTACCGGTGACGAGCAGAGCGGGATCGGTGGCTGGCCAGACGAAGCGCTGGCCAGCTACCTCGCGACCGGCGTCGCACCGGGGTACGGCGTCGCAGGCGGTCCGATGGCCGAGGTGGTCAACCACAGCCTCCGGCATCTGACGCCAGAGGACATCCAAGCAATGGTGGTGTATCTCAAGTCAGTGCCTGCACAGCCAGCCGAGGTCAAACGACCGGACGAGAAAGCGCTAGCCAACCTGCCCCCGAAACAGACCGAACACCCTCTGGGGCAGAAGCTGTTTGCCGATACCTGCGCCAGCTGTCACCAATGGGACGGGAGCGGTCGCCAAAGCGATTACGCCTCGCTGCGGGGGCTGCGCACGCTGAACGATCCCCAGGCGTTGAACTTGATTCAGGTGATCATCAATGGCGATGCGCTACACGGCCCCAACGGCCATCACCTGATGCCGGCCTTCGGACGTCATTTCAATGACCGCGAGGTGACCGCGCTGAGCAATTTCATGCTCGGCCATTTCGGTTCGGCCCCCGCCACGCTCACCCCCGAGATCATTGCCGAACGGCGTCAGCAAGGTCACTGACCGCCGCGCAAACCAAGCCATCCCATCGGACCCTGGCCGGAGCCACAGCCGTCAGAGGTTCGATGGGTAAACCGCTGATTGAATCCATTGCGCAGGTGCCGCTACGTTCAGCGGAACGCTTCCGGCCGTTTCGGTTCCGCGCCTGAGCGGTCATTCGTCGCAAACCTACCCGCCATTCGTCGCATGGCCACTTGGATGATGGCACATGCCGTATTCTCGCCGGCTATCGGAGTTCGATAACCCGATCAGCAGTCCGGCATATAAATCGCATCCAACGAGCCCGTACTGCCCAGCGCCACCCGATTGGCGCCTGCGGGACCTCCCCGTAAAACTGTGGTCCGCCTCACGGCGGTTGTTTGTCGAACATCGGGATTCCCGATTGGATGTGAAATGAAAACACCACGTCTGCTACAAGGTCGCCGCGGCCCTGTACTGTCCGTTCTGCTCGTATTGATCATCGCCGCTTGCCTGGGTTACTGGCAGCTCAAGCCCGCCGTTCCGACGGTGCCCGCCACGGGTGCTGCCGCCAGCATGCTCGAAGCGCTGCGAGAGTCCACCGAACCATGGGAGACGAACCGTCAGGACCTGTCGGTGCTGATGAGCGACCTGCGGAACGCCACAATCTCCAGCGCCGCACTGGGCAAGGATGCGGTCTATGTCAGCCTGACTGATGGCCTGCGCTACTGGATACCGGATCAATCCGGCCGCGTGGCCCAGTTGCTGCTTGATCATTACGCCAGCAGCGAAGGCCAACTGTTCCCGCTGACGCTGTTCGAAACAGATGGCGAAGCGCCGTGGTACAAGGCACTGGTTCCGTATGCGCCCTTCATCCTGTTACTCGTCGGTGCGCTGACCTATCTGGCGATCAAGAGCCAGGCATTCCGGGTGCAGCGAAAGGGCAGCGGCATTTCGTTTGCCGACGTCATCGGTGCCAGCGAAGCCAAGCAGGCCCTTACCGACGTCACCGACTATCTTCGCGACCCCTCTGCCTATGCCGCGCTGGGCGCCCGCCCGCCGAAGGGCGTGCTGCTCACCGGCGAGCCCGGCACCGGCAAGACTCAGCTGGCCAAGGCGCTGGCGACCGAGTCCAATGCCAGCTTCATCCAGGTCACCGGCAGCGACTTTTCCTCGATGTACTTCGGTGTCGGCATCCAGAAGGTCAAGGCGCTGTTCCGCACCGCGCGCAAGCAGGCGCCGTGCATCATCTTCATCGACGAGATCGACGGCATCGGCAAGCGCGCTGAACAGCAGCGCTCCAGCGACGCCGAGAGCAACCGCATCATCAACCAGTTCCTCACCGAGATGGACGGCTTCGACGGCGCCAGCGGCGTGCTGGTGCTGGGCGCCACCAACTTCCCCAATTCGTTGGACCCGGCCTTGGTGCGTGAAGGACGCTTCGACCGTTCCATCGCCGTCGGCCTGCCGGGACTCGGCGACCGCGAAGCGCTGTTCCGTCTCTATGCCGGCAAGATCCGCGCCGCGCAGGACCTCGACTTCGCCCAACTGGCGCGCAACACCGTCGGCCTGACGCCCGCCGCCATCGCCTATATCGCCAACCATGCGGCGCTGCTCGCGGCGCGTGCCAGCGCAACGACCGTGGACATGAACCACTTCGTCGATGCCGTGGAAACCTGCCGCATCGGTGAGCAGCCCTCGGGCGTCACGCCCATGTCGCCCACCGATCGCAAGCGCATCGCCGTGCATGAGGCCGGCCACGCGCTGGTCGCCGCCGCGCTGAAAGTGGGCCGGGTGGAAAAGGTCACCATCCTGCCGCGCGGCCAGGCGCTGGGCGTGACACTGGTGACGCCGGTGGAAGACAAGCGCCTGCACATGGAATCCGAGCTGCGCAACCGCATCCAGATGCTGCTGGCCGGTCGTGGCGCCGAGCAGTTGTACTTCCACGAGGTGTCATCCGGCGCCGGACAGGACCTGCAGGAAGCCTCGAAGATCGCTTTGTCGATGGTCGGCGCGCTGGGCATGGGCCCGAGCGGCTCGCTGCTGAGCCTGCAGGCCGTGCGCGATGCGCATATCGAATTCGATTCCGGTGAATCCATCCGGGCGGCCGACACCCTGCTCAAGCAGCTCGATCGAGAATGCATGGCCCTGCTGCAGCGGCTCAAGCCAGCACTGGATGAGATCGCTGACAAGCTGCTAGCCGAGGAAACCGTTCCGGGTGAAGAAGTGCTCGCGGCCATCGAGCGCCTGCCCGAGCATCATCATGAGGCCAGCGTCAGCTCGATCATTGGCCATGCCATGAGCAGCATTGACCGGGTGGCCGCCAGCGCCATGGAGAGCACGGAGTTTCTCGATCTGGCGCCGGCGGAGCAACCCGAGGACGACGGTCCGGGCATGCTCTGAGCCCAGCGCCCGCCCTCGGGCTGCAGCGATTATTGAAACCAGCGCCACCGTCCTGGGTGGCGCGTCGTCAAGGGCGACAGCCGGCAGCTGACGTCGTCCGTCAACCCGTTCAATGCGCACCGACGACGGCGGCTGGCGTCGCCACGCTGGCCAGGCGCCGCGCCAATACACCGAAGCGCCCGCGGTATTGGGCCGGCGTCAGGCCGACCTTGCGCCGGAACAGTCGGCCGAAGAATCCGGCGTCTTGATAGCCCACCTCCCAGGCGATGGCTTCCACGGGAAGATCTCCGCTTTCCAGCAATTGTTTGGCTTCCTCCAGCCGCAGGGTGTGCACGTAATCCAGAGGCGACAGCCCGGTGGCCTGGGCAAAGCGGCGCTGAAAGGTTCGCTCCTGCAAGCCGCTGATCCGCACCATCGCCGCCACGGGCGCTTCGCCGTCGTAATGCTGCGCCGCCCATTCCTGACAACGCGCAATGACCGGATCGGCAAGCTGGCCGGTGCGCATCATCGCGGCGTAGGCAAGCGGGCTGGTCGCATCCCAGTCGAACAGGTTCATCCTGGCAACTTCCATGGCCTCTCTGGCGCCAATGAAGCGGGCAATAAGAAACAGCCCCAACGCGTGCCAGCTGCTGCCGCTGCCTGACATGACCAGCCGCTGGCCGATCCCCGCGGTTACCAATGCCTTGTCCGGCTGCCAGTGGACCTCGGGGTATTCGCGGCGCAGGCAGTCGCAATAGCCCCAGTGCGAGGTGCCTTCGCAGCCTTTCAGCAAGCCGGTACGGGCCAGCAATATCGCGCCCGAACAGGCCGACGCCAGCGTCGCGCCTGCCTCGTAACGCTCACGCATCCATTGCGCTTCCTGGTCGTAGCGGTCATCCAGCGGTTCGAACGGACTGATCGCCAGGTTGCTGACGATCACCACATCGACCGACGGCGCGTTGCCAAGGCTGGCGTGAGGCTGAATCGGGACATCGTTGTATGCCCGCAACGGTTGCCCGTCGCGGCTGACAATCAGCGGATAAAAGGGTGATTCGACGTCGGTCTGGTTGATCAGCTGCTGCCAATCGCGGCGGGTGCCTAACAATAAATCGTAGAGGCCGAACAAGGTCGAGGCCGTGCTGTCCGGCGTCGCCAGGAGGGCGACGGTCAAGGGTGACAGGCTTTCAGCATGATCCGAGCGTGTCATGGCGGAAATGGCCGTTTTGTTTCCAGGATGACTTTAGTCCGACTCCCCTGCCGCCTCGACTATAGGCTCCGTTGGCACCTGCCAACGAACTGGACTCATGGAGCATAGAACAATGAAAGACGCACATGGCTACCAACTGACCGGCTGCAATGGCCAGGCGCAGGTCCTGCTCGACCAGGCCCTCGCGCAGTTTCGCTGCCTGCGCACCGATTCGCTGGCGAGCACCGAAGCCGCTCTCGAGGCTTCCCCTGAACTGGTGATGGGCCACATCCTGCATGCCTGGCTCTATCTGCTGGGCACCGAAGCGGCCGCGATACCGGTTGCGCAAGCGTCGCTGGAGCAGGCCCAGGCACTGCCGCAGAACGACCGTGAGGCGCGCCATATACAGGCCCTGCAACTGCTGATCGCTGGGCGCTGGCACGCATCGGGACGCACGCTTGAAGACCTCAGCCTCGATTACCCTCATGACCTGCTGTCATTGCAGGCAGGCCATCAACTGGACTTCTTCACTGGCGATGCCCGCATGCTGCGTGACCGTATCGCCCGCGCCTTGCCGGACTGGTCAGCGGCTGTTCCCGGCTATCACGCCGTGCTCGGCATGTACGCGTTCGGGCTGGAGGAAACAGGCGACTATCGTCACGGCGAGCGGATTGGCCGCGAAGCCGTGTCGCTGCAGCCCGACGACGCCTGGGCGCAGCATGCCGTCGCCCACGTGCTGGAAATGCAGGGTCGTCGCGAGGAAGGCATCGCCTGGATGCGTGGCAATCCGGCCTGGCAACAGGACAGCATGCTCGCCGTGCACAACTGGTGGCACCTGGCGCTGCATTACCTGGAGCAGGACGACTTTGACACAGTGCTGGCGCTCTTCGATGGGCCGATCGACGGCCATCAAGGCACCCTTGCACTGGAGCTGATCGATGCCAGCTCGATGCTGTGGCGCCTGCAGCTACGCGGGGTCGATGTGGGTAACCGTTGGGCGGGCGTGGCCGAACGCTGGGCGGCGATGGCCGAGGATGGCCGTTATGCCTTCAACGATTTCCATGCGGCGATGGCGTTTGCCTGCAGCGGCCGCGAAGAACTGCTCGGCCAGCTGCGTGAAGCACAACAGCGTGCCGGCCAGCGCGACGATGACAATGCGCGCTTCACCCAGCTGATCGGCAGGCCAACGGTGGAAGCGGCGGTGGCATTCGTCGAGGGTCGCTATGGCCGTTGCGTCGATCTGTTGCGGCGGGTTCGCAGCCAGGCCCACGTGTTTGGCGGTAGCCACGCGCAACGTGACCTGATCGACCAGACACTGATTGCCGCGGCTCGTCGCAGCGATCAGAACAACCTGGTTCGCGGCCTGCAGCGTGAACGCGAGTTGCTTGCTCGACAGCGCAGCGTGGTCTGAAGCGAGAGGGATGCCGGCGCCGCTGACATCCCTTTTAAGGCTAAGGCAGCACCACCAGATGATTCGGCAGCTCATTGCGTTCGTGCGTGGCGGGAACCTGTTGTTTCAGCAGCGAGCCGCAGGCCTCGATACAGCCGAGGAAACCTTCAAGCACCTGCCCGTCACGCACCTTGCCGGTAAAGTCCGCGACAATCGACTCCCACGCGCCGTTATCGATGCGACTGGAGATGCCCCGGTCGACCAGGATTTCGACGTAACGCTCGGCTTCGGAGACAAAAATCAGCATCCCCGTTCCGCCTTCGGTGTGGTGCAGATTGAGTTCGATGAATTGCCGCCTCGCCAGGTTGCAGGCGCGCCAATGGCGAACCGAACGTGGGATAAGCCGGCTGGTCAGGCTAGGAATACGGAAAATCACCGCCAGCACGATAAACGTGAGCCATTGCACCAGCAGAAGCTGCCAGGCGGACAACCAACCGCTGAAAAACAGCAACGCCCCCGGCAGTAACAGCGAGATAAGACTCGCCCAGAGCAACGGGATATAGCGGTAGTCATCCGCCTGGCCTGCCAGCACCGTCACCAGTTCGGCATCCGTGTCACGCTCGATACGGTCGATTGCCTCGGCTACCTGCCGCAGCTCGCTTTCGGTCAAAAGTGTCATTGCGTATCCATCATTGAGAGGCTCTTGTCTTATTGGTTGGGTCACGCATCGGCCCACGCGGCTGAGTGAATGCTGCCGCGTCGTTCAGTGTGATGCGCGCTGGGTGGATACGCGGGGTGAGGCCGGATTCACCGACGTCACCACCCACCGGAGGCGCCACCGCCACCAAAGCCGCCGCCACCGCCCCCGAAGCCACCGCCGCCGCCAAAGCCGCCTCCGCCACCGCGACCCATGCCGCCGAGCAGCGCACCGAGGAGCAGCGCGCGTCCCGCGCCGCGACCGCCGCCACGACCGCCTCGTCCGCCACCAATCACAAAGATCGCCACCAGCATCAGGAAGAAGCCCAGAATGCCAAGCCCGCCGGGCTCCTGCGCCCCCATGGGCATGGCCGGACGCATCGCAGCCGTCTGCAGCGGATCACCTCCCAGCACCTGCACTATCGCGGCCGCGCCCTCGGTAATCCCGCGGGTAAAGTCGCCTTCGCGGAAAGCCGGGGTGATGATGCGGTTGATGATGACGGACGACTGCGCATCAGTGAGCCGCCCTTCCAGACCGTAGCCAACTTCAATACGAACCCGGCGGTCGTCACGGGCGACAATCAGCAGCGCGCCGGTGTCTTCATCCTTCTGCCCGATGCCCCACTCACGGCCCAAGGCGACACCGTACTCTTCAATACTCCGCCCCTGGAGGTCCGGCACGGTGACGACGACCACTTGCTCGCCGCTGGCCTGCTCATGGGCAGCGAGCATGCTGCTCAGCCGCGCCTCGGCCTGGGTATCGAGCAGTTCGGCCTGATCAACAACCCTGCCACTCAGTGCCGGCAGCTCGACTTCCTGAGCGACTACACCGCTCGCCCAGAACAGCAGCGCCAGAATCAGCGAAAGCGGACGCGTCATTGAAACTGCACTTGCGGCGCCTGCTCGGCGTTCTCCGCCGTCGCCTCGAAGTTCTCGCGGATCGGCATGTCGCTGTACATCAGGCTGTGCCAGATACGACCGGGGAAGGTTCGGATTTCGGTGTTGTAACGCTCAACCGCAGCGATAAAGTCCCGGCGCGCCACAGCAATGCGGTTTTCCGTGCCTTCGAGCTGCGATTGCAGGGCGAGAAAGTTCTGGTTGGACTTCAGGTCCGGGTAGCGCTCGGACACCGCCATCAACCGGCTCAAGGCGCCGGTCAGCTGGTTTTGCGCCTGCTGGAATTGCTGCAGCTTCTGCGGGTCATCGAGATCGTCCGCGCTGAGCTGAATCGAGGTGGCCCGCGAGCGAGCCTCGATGACCGCGGTCAGGGTTTCCTGCTCCTGACGGGCAAAGCCTTTAACGGTCTCGACCAGATTGGGAATGAGATCGGCGCGGCGCTGGTACTGGTTTTCCACCTGCGACCAAGCCGATTTCACCTGCTCATCGTATTGAGGAATGTTGTTGATGCCGCAACCGGCCAACAGCCAGGACATGAACAAGACAACTGAAAGCTGCCAGGTGATACGTAAGCGCTGCGTCTGCATGATGTGCTCGTCCATCCAAAAATCCAGGGTACAGGAATAAGGATAGCCAAGCGGCCCGAGAGTTCAGGCCACCGCCGAGCGTCAAATCACCCCAGACTGCCGCAAGGAAAGAATCTTCTCGAAACTCAAACCGACCAATTGCTGCAGCACCGCTTCGCTGTGTTCACCCAGCAGCGGCGGCGCCTTGCGGTATTCAACGGGCGTCTCGGAAAGCCGGATGGGGCTGGCAACCTGAGGCACGCTGCCGGCAAGCGGATGCGACATCTCCAGCTGAAGACCTCGCGACTTGACCTGCGGATCAGCGAAGACCTGCGCCAGGTCGTTGATCGGGCCACAAGGCACACCGGCCTGCTCCAGCAGCGCCACCCACTCAGCCGTGGTGCGGAACACCGTGACCTGACGGATCATCGGCACCAGCTCCTTGCGATGAGCAACCCGTGCCTTGTTGCTGGCGAAGCGCGGATCATCAGCCCACTCGGGATGGCCAGCTACCTCGGCAAACTTGCGGAACTGGCCATCGTTGCCAATCGTAAGAATGATGTCGCCGTCTGCTGTGGGGAAATCCTGATACGGCACGATATTCGGATGCGCGTTGCCCATGCGCTTGGGCGCGACGCCCGTGGTCAGGTAGTTCATCGCCTGGTTCGCCAGGCAGGCGACCTGCACGTCGAGCAGCGCCAGTTCGACATGCTGACCGATTCCGCTCTGCTCGCGATGGTTGAGCGCGGCGAGCACACCAACCGTGGCGTACAGGCCGGTGAGGATGTCGGTCAGCGCCACACCGACCTTGACCGGACCGGCGCCTTCTTCGTCCTCGGCGCGCCCGGTCAGACTCATCAGCCCGCCAAGGCCCTGAATCATGAAATCGTAACCGGCGCGATTCGCGTACGGCCCATCACTGCCGAAGCCGGTGATTGAGCAATAGATCAGCTTTGGATTGATCGCCTTGAGGCTTTCGTAATCCAGCCCGTAGGCCGCCAACCCGCCGACCTTGAAGTTCTCAAGCAGCACATCGCACCGCGACACCAGCTCACGAATGATCCGCTGGCCCTCGGGCTGGGTGAAGTCCAGGGTCAGGGACTGCTTGTTGCGGTTGGCGGAGAGGTAATACGCCGCTTCCGAGGTGTTCTCGCCCTCCTGGTCTTTCAGGTAGGGCGGGCCCCAATGACGGGTGTCATCGCCGGTGCGCGGGCGCTCGACTTTGATCACCTCGGCGCCCAGGTCACCGAGGATCTGCCCGGCCCAGGGGCCAGCCAGCACGCGCGACAGATCAAGGACGCGGATATGGGAAAGGGCGCCAGGCATGAGCTAAAAACCTCAGGATGTGATCGCCGCGCCAGGAGAAATGCAGCCTGCAGCAGGGCGAGGAAACGTAGGGTGGATGACGCTTTATCCATCTACCGTGCAGGGTGAAGGTGGATGAAAAGAGCGTCATCCACCCTACAGCGATGTCGGTGTTTTACGTAGGTCGGTCAGCGTGCCGCTTAGAAGAACGCCTGGATGCCGGTTTGCGCGCGGCCCAGGATCAGCGCATGCACGTCGTGGGTACCTTCGTAGGTGTTGACCACTTCGAGGTTGACCAGATGCCGCGCCACGCCGAACTCGTCGCTGATGCCGTTGCCGCCAAGCATGTCGCGCGCCAGACGGGCTACGTCCAGTGCCTTGCCGCAGCTGTTGCGCTTCATGATCGAGGTGATCTCCACAGCCGCGGTGCCTTCATCTTTCATTCGGCCCAGACGCAGGCAGCCTTGCAGGGCCAACGTGATCTCGGTCTGCATGTCGGCCAGCTTCTTCTGGATCAGCTGATTGGCAGCCAGCGGGCGACCGAACTGCTGGCGGTCCAGGGTGTACTGACGTGCGGTATGCCAGCAGAACTCGGCGGCACCCAGGGCACCCCAGCTGATGCCGTACCGGGCGGAATCCAGGCAGGTAAACGGACCGCGCAGGCCACGCACGTCAGGGAAGGCGTTCTCTTCTGGGCAGAACACGTTGTCCATGACGATTTCACCGGTGATCGACGCACGCAGGCCGACCTTGCCGTGAATCGCCGGTGCGGACAGCCCTTCCCAGCCCTTTTCCAGCACGAAGCCGCGAATGGCGCCCTCGTCGTCCTTCGCCCAGACCACGAAGACGTCAGCGATAGGGCTGTTGGTGATCCACATCTTGGCGCCGGACAGGCGATAGCCGCCGTCGACCTTCTTGGCGCGGGTGACCATCGAGCCCGGATCGGAGCCATGGTTCGGTTCGGTCAGGCCGAAGCAGCCAATGAACTCGCCGCTGGCCAGTTTGGGCAGGTACTTCTGCTTGGTTTCTTCGTTACCGAACTCGTTGATTGGCACCATTACCAGCGAGGATTGCACGCTCATCATCGAGCGATAGCCAGAGTCGATGCGCTCCACTTCACGCGCGATCAGGCCGTAGCAGACGTAGTTCAGGCCGCTGCCACCATAGGCTTCGGGAATGGTCGCGCCAAGCAAGCCGGTGTCACCCATTTCACGGAAAATCGCCGCATCGGTGCGCTCGTGGCGGAAGGCTTCCAGAACGCGAGGCGCCAGCTTGTCATCGGCGAACTGCTGAGCGCTGTCACGCACCATGCGCTCTTCATCGGTGAGCTGCTGATCGAGCAGCAGCGGGTCGATCCAGTTGAAGCTTGCTTTGCCGGCCATGGGTGGTCCTCTTGTCGTAGACGATGAACCGGGCGCAGGGCCCGATGCAGCATTGGATGGATTGATACTAGAAGCTGCCGGCGCACCCAGCAAACGAGTAATTCGCAACAACCTGTGCGATTTACTCACTCCAGGCTAAGCTCAACACCCTGAACACCCGCTAATTAGTGAGGCAGTCGCATAATGCGTCGCAAGATCCCCAGTACAGCCGCGCTTGTCGCCTTCGAAGCGGCCGCACGCCACCAAAGCTTTACCCGTGCGGCCGAAGAGTTGGCGCTGACCCAAAGCGCGATCTGCCGACAGATCGGCGGGCTGGAAGAATTCCTCGGGCTGGAGCTGTTCCGCCGTTCCCGCCGCGGCGTGAAACTGACCGAGGCCGGCCAATCCTATGCAAGGCGAGTCGCCACCCAGCTCGATGCGGTGGAGCGCGACACGCTGTCAGTGATGGGCCAACAGGGTGCGCAAACCATCGAACTGGCGCTGGTGCCGACCTTTGGCACGCAATGGCTGCTGCCACGGCTGCGGCAGTTTCAGGCGTTGCACCCGGAAATCACCGTCAACCTGACCAACCGCACCCGCCCCTTCCTGTTCGCGGACACCGAGTTCGACGCGGCGATCTACTTTGGCGATGGCGACTGGTCCGGCACCGTCGCGCATCCGCTGATGCCGGAACAGTCGGTGCCGGTGTGCAGCCCGGCCCTGCTGAACGGTGCAAATGGGCTGGCGCCACTGACCATCGCTGAAATGCCGTTGTTGCAGCAGACCACACGCCCCTACGCCTGGCGGCAGTGGTTCGATTCGCTGGGAATGAAAGTCGCACGCGACATGACCGGGCCGCGCCTGGAATTGTTCTCGATGCTGGCTCAGGCCGCTGAACATCAAATGGGCGTCGCGCTGATTCCGCCCTTCCTGATCCAGCGTGAGCTCGCCGAGGGACGCTTGATGATTGCGCATCCGCACGCCTATCGCCGCGAAGGGCAGGCCTACCACTTGATGATCCCCGAGCGCCGCGTGGAATCAGCGGCGATGAACGCCTTTCGAGACTGGCTGCTCGACGAAGCCCGCGCCTGGATGGCGCAGCAGGGTTCGATCGCAGCGCGCTGATTGCCACCGCGATCCCGGAATCATTGAACCGACTGCGCGCTAATATTCAGCAGAGGTCGCCCGCGGCCAAGCCGAGATCAAGCCCCGGGGCCGCCACTCAGCCAGCCTGGCGGGACTACTACCCGCAGCCGGGCTGCGTTCAAACGCTACGTTGAAAAGTACAATTTTTTCCTACGGCAGCTGGTGAGGTCAGCGGCGTCTCAGCTCACGCCGCCTCAGGCTTCTTCTTCCGCGGCTTCAGATACTTGGTCAGGCCCTGGAACCACATCACCAGCGCTGGGTTGCCCTGGATCTGGATGTCCTTGTTCTGGATGCCCTGCATAAAGGCCAATTGCTTGTTCTTGGCATTCATGGTGGCGAAGCCGTAGGCGCTGTCCTTGAATCCAATGGCGAACGCTGGATCGGTTGCGGTGCCGCCGTGACTCGTCACGCGCTGATCCTTGACCACGTAATGCCGCGCGACTTTGCCGTCGAGCGTATGCAGCTGGAAGGTCAGGTCTTTATCGCCGAGCTGTTTCTGGAAATCAGGATTGGTGCGGCTGGCCTTGGCCATCAAGCGACCAAGCATCCAGAGGAGAAAGCGAAATTTCATGATGGCCGACCGTTGGCGGGAAAAGCGGCATTGTAGCGGCTGGTCTGAGCGGCGGAAGCAGGAAAACAGAGGGGTCCGGAATGGACTGCCCAGTCAGGCTGACCGGAGCCTGGGCGGCTCCGGGCAGGCGCGCGCTCAGTTGATCGCGTCTTTCAGCATCTTTCCCGGCTTGAACGCCACGGTGTTGCTGGCTTTGATCGTAACGGGCTCGCCCGTTTGCGGGTTCTTGCCGGTACGAGCGCCACGGTGACGCTGAAGGAAGGTGCCGAAACCAACCAGTGTCACGCTGTCCTTGCGGTTGAGCGCGTTGGTGATTTCATCAAGTACGGCATTGAGTACACGATTGGCCTGATCCTTGGTGAGATCGGCCTTGTCGGCGATGGCGGCTGCGAGTTCCGGTTTGCGCATAGGTAGCCTCTAAGACTTTATTGTTGTTGTTCGCTGCTCTCCGAACAGCGTCCCGACGCGCTGCAACAGCTCTACGCTGCGCAGCGCCAAGGAGGAGCATGGCACGCTGCTAGCACTCGCGCCAGCCCCTGCCCGCGCATTCCAGAATCAATCCCGGGACTTTAGCGACAGAACTTGTGGCAGTTCCGCCAACACTGGAGGCAGCTGTTTATTCAGCGCGAGGCGCTCTTTCACGGCTGACCCGGTCAGCGCGTAACCCAACAAACGACCATCGCGGCCATGGAACAGCGCCTTGAGATCATTGCCCTCGCCTTCAACCTGCCAATTACCGATGCTGCCGGTTGCCGGTGGCGAAACTACCAAGGGGCAAACCGGCGTTTTGACGGTAATCGGCATCGGCCCGTAGGTGACCGGCGTCAGCTGACCGGTGAGCGTTCTCGCCAGTGCCCGGACGCCGCTCATTAACGGCATAACATAGAGCAGGTTAAGGCCATCCACCTCGGCACAATCACCCAGCGCATAGACATGCTGGGCAGACGTCCGTAGGTGGCGATCAACGCTGATTCCACGGTTGACGGACAGACCGGCAGCCGCTGCGAGCTCGACGCGGGGACGTAAGCCGACCGCACTCACGACGAGATCACAATCCAGCCGCTGGCCATCCGACAATGTCGCTACCAGCGAAGCGCCATGCCGTTCCAATCGCTCCAGCACCGGCCCCAGGTAAAAACGTGCACCCAGCGACTCCAGGCCGCGCTGTACGGCAGCGGCAGGCTCGACGGGCAGCAAGGACGGCATCACCTGCTCGCACGGCGCCACTAACGCGACTTCATAGCCGCCCTGCAACAGGTCATTGGCAAACTCGCAGCCAATCAGACCGGCCCCCAGGATCAGGACGCGTCGCTTGCCCTGTGCGGCCTCGCGAAAACGGCCGTAGTCGAGCAGGTCGTTGATTGGAAAGACCGCGTCCTGCGCATCGCCTGCCACAGGTACCTCGATGGTCTGTGCGCCCCAGGCGATCACCAGGTCTCGATAAGGTACGGGCTCGCTGCCAATCCAGACGCGACGTTTCTCCGGCTCCAAACGGGTCACCCGGGTATGGGTGCGGATTTCGGCGTTGAGCTGAATGGCCATCGGCCCGGCCACGGTCATGCCCAAGGCATCGGCGTCCTTGTTCATGGCAAAGCCGGTCGAGAGCATGGGTTTGGAGTAAGAGCGCCCATCGTCCGCCGTGATCAGCAGCAGGGGCGTCTCGCTGTCCAGCTTGCGAAACTCCCGGGCTAGGTTGTAGCCGGCCAGCCCGGTGCCGATGATCACCAGCGGTGCGTGTTTACTGTTCGTGTCGTTCATATCAGCCGATCGCGATCATTTCGAAATCCATCTTGCCGACGCCGCAGTCGGGGCAGAGCCAGTCTTCCGGCACGTCTTCCCAGGCGGTGCCGGGCGCGATGCCCTCGTCCGGCCAGCCCTCGGCTTCGTCATAGATGAACCCGCACACCACGCATTGCCACTTTTTCATGTTCACCTCGATCAGTTTCCGTTGCGCTGCACGCTATACCAGAACGCTGCGGACCGCCAAACTCCAGCGCTCGCGTGATAGACCCTAGCCCCGCGAGGGAGATTCAGGGCAAAGCAAAACGGGCGGCCTAAGCCGCCCGTCCGGGTTCACGTTCGCCTGGTTAGCTGGCGGTCGCAATACCCACCAGCGGATCGCTGATACCCATCACGTAGAAGCCGATCAGGCCAATGGTGCCGGCCAGCACTAGGTAGTACAGCGTCGGCAGCATGGTCTTGCGCAAGGTGATGCCTTCGCGCCCGAGCAGACCGACCGTAGCCGACGCCGCCACCACGTTGTGAATGGCGATCATGTTGCCCGCCGCGGCGCCCACCGATTGCAGCGCAACCATCAGCGCCCCGGAAATCCCCAGCAGCCCGGCCGTGTTGTACTGGAACTGGGACAGCATCAGGTTGGACACGGTGTTGGAACCGGCGATGAACGCGCCCAGCGCACCGACCGCAGGCGAGAAGAACGGATAGACACCGCCCACGCTGTTGGCTACCAGTTGCGCCATGGCCACCGGCATCGACACCAGATCCGAACCGTTGACGCCGGAGTTGATCAGGATCCGCACCATCGGGATGGTGAAGATCAGCACAAAGCCCGCGCCGAGCAGCGTTTTGCTCGATTCGGAGATGGCTGCGCCCAGCTGAGCCGGCTTCATGCGGTGCAGGAAGAAGGTCACCAACACCACCATGCAGAGGATCCCGCCGGGCAGGTACAGCGGCTCCAGGGTGCCGGATACGCCGGTCTCGCCGAGGATGTCCTTCCAGCCAAAGCTCACCGACATCAGCGCCGCCTTGAGGTCGGGGAACACCCGTGACATCACCAGGAAGATCGCCAAAAGCAGATAGGGTGCCCACGCCATCGGTACAGAGATCGGCGTGCGACCCGCGACGTCGTCGATCTTCATCTCGATCTTGCCCATCCACTCCACCGGCCATTCACTGGCTGGCGCGAAGTCCCAGCTGTCCTTTGGCAGCAGGAACCCTGCCTTGGCCGCCGGAACGACAATGGCCAGGCCCACGAGCGCGCCGATCATTGAAGGGAATTCCGGGCCGAGGAACACGCCCGCGGCCGCGTAGGGAATCACGAACGCCAGGCCGGTAAAGATGGCGAACGGCGCCATGCTCAGGCCTTCGCCCCAGGAGCGGTTGCGCCCAAAGAAGCGGGTCATGATGCAGATCATGATCAACGGCATGAGGATGCCGCACAGCGCGTGAATGATCGCGACGCGGGAGAAGATCAGATGGAAGAACACGTCCCAGCTGCTACCCACCGTTGCCAGCTGACCACCCAGCGTGGCCTGGTCGAGACCACCGGCGACACCCACCAGAATTGGCGTACCCACCGCACCGAAGGATACCGGCGTGGATTGCACCATCATGCCCAGCACAACCGCCGTCAGCGCGGGGAAGCCCAGCGCGACCAGCAGCGGCGCAGCGACCGCAGCCGGCGTACCGAAGCCCGAGGCGCCTTCGATGAAGCAACCGAACAGCCAGGCCACAATCAGCACCTGGACGCGCTTGTCCGGGCTCACGTTGGCGAAGCCCCGACGAATCGACGCGATGCCCCCGGAGTGCTTGAGCGTATTGAGAAGAAGGATGGCGCCGAAGATGATCCAGAGGATCGCGGCAGTCAGAATCAGCCCTTGCAGCGTGGAAGCCAGGACCCGGTTGAAGGTCATGTCCCAAGCCAGAAGGCCGATCAACGCAGTGAGCACGAAAACCAGCGGCATTGCGTACTTGGCCGGCCAGCGAAAGCCGATCAGCAGTACCCCCGCCAGCACCAGCGGCACGAAGGCCAGTATGGACAGCAGTGTCTGACTCATTGTTGGGTTCCTTGTTTTTTGTTGTGAACCGCTTCTATCCGGGAAAGCCCGGTCCCACGCATGGCCGATATGAGCGCCACATCAGCCTGAGCGACCGACCAACGGGTCACGTTGGCCGGCCCCTCTTGCTCGAAAGCCCCGAGCGCTCGAAGCGCCCGGGGCTCGTCCATTAGCACCGCTGGCCAGCTCTTGCCGGCCACCGGTCTTGCTGTCGATACTGCTCAACCGACCTGCTGCTTGAAGCGTTGGCGCCAGGCATGCAGCAGCGGTTCGGTGTACCCGCTCGGCTGCTCGCGCCCCTTGAACACCAGGTCGCACGCCGCCTGGAAAGCAGCAGACCCAGCATAGTCGGTGGCCATCGGGCGATAGGCCGGATCGCCGGCGTTCTGCTGATCGACCACCTTGGCCATGCGCTCCAGGGTCTCGCGAACCTGTGCTTCATCAACCACGCCGTGGTGCAGCCAGTTGGCCAGATGCTGGCTGGAGATACGCAGCGTGGCGCGGTCTTCCATCAGGCCGACATCATGAATGTCCGGCACCTTGGAGCAACCAACGCCCTGCTCGACCCAACGCACCACGTAACCGAGAATGCCCTGGCAGTTGTTGTCCAGTTCCTGCTGGATTTCCGCAGCCGACCAGTTGCGCTCCGGCGCGACCGGAATGGTCAGCAGATCGTTGGTCAGCTTGTCGCGCTCACCCGCCAGATCAATCTTCTCCAGCTCGGCCTGAACGGCCTGCACGTCGACCTGGTGGTAATGCAGCGCGTGCAGCGTGGCGCCGGTCGGCGACGGCACCCAGGCGGTGTTGGCACCAGCCTTCGGATGACCAATCTTCTGCTCGAGCATGGCGGCCATCAGGTCCGGCATGGCCCACATGCCCTTGCCGATCTGCGCCTTGCCACGCAGGCCGCAATTCAGACCGACCAGCACGTTGTTGCGCTCGTAGGCCTGGATCCAGGCGGTGCTCTTCATGTCGCCCTTACGCAGCACGGCGCCGGCTTCCATGATGGTGTGCATCTCATCACCGGTGCGGTCGAGGAAGCCGGTGTTGATGAAGGCTACGCGGTTCTTCGCAGCACCGATGCACGCCTTGAGGTTGACGCTGGTGCGACGCTCCTCGTCCATGATCCCGACCTTGAGGGTATGGCGCGGCAGACCGATCAGGTCCTCGACGCGACCGAACAGCTCGTCGGTGAACGCTACTTCGGCCGGCCCGTGCATCTTCGGCTTGACGATATACATCGAGCCGGTGCGCGAGTTGCCCTTGCGCTGCTGGTCATGCTTGGCGATCAGGCTGGTGACCACACCGTCCATGATGCCTTCGGGAATCTCGTGGCCTTCGCCGTCGATGATCGCCGGGTTGGTCATCAGGTGACCGACGTTGCGGATGAACAGCAGCGAGCGGCCGTGCAGCGTCAGGTTCGAGCCGTCGGCCGCGGTGTATTCGCGGTCGGCGTTGAGACGACGGGTGATGCGCTTACCGCCCTTCTCCAGGTCTTCGACGAGGTCGCCCTTCATCAGGCCCAGCCAGTTGCGGTAGACCAGCACCTTGTCGTCAGCGTCCACGGCTGCGGTGGAGTCTTCGCAGTCCATGATGGTGGTGACGGCCGCTTCCATCAGCAGATCCTTCACGCCGGCGGCATCGGTCTGGCCGATCGGGCTGTTCGGATCGATCTGGATCTCGACATGGAGACCGTTGTTTTTCAGCAGAATCGCCGTCGGCTCGACCGCTTCGCCCTGATGGCCGACGAATTTTTCCGGCTGCTTCAGGCCGCTCACGTTGCCATTTTCCAGCGTGACCTTGAGCTGACCGTCCTGCACGCGGTAGCTGACCGAATCGGCGTGGCTGCCTTCAGCCAGCGGTGCGGCCTGATCGAGGAAGTTGCGCGCAAAGGCGATGACCTTGGCACCGCGTACCTCGTTGTAACCCGGGCCCTTCTGCGCGCCGTTCTCTTCGCTGATGGCATCGGTGCCGTAGAGGGCGTCATACAGCGAGCCCCAGCGGGCATTGGCGGCGTTCAACGCATAGCGCGCGTTACCGATCGGCACCACCAGCTGCGGGCCGGCCTGGCTGGAAATCTCGCTGTCGACATTGCTGGTACTTATCTTCACCTCGCCCGGCTCGGGCTGCAGGTAGCCGATGGATTCGAGGAAGGCGCGGTAGGCCGGCATGTCGCCGATCGGGCCGGGATTGCTGCGGTGCCAGTTGTCCAGTTCGACCTGCAGGCGATCGCGCTCGGCGAGCAGCTCGCGGTTCTTCGGCGCCAGGTCATGGACCAGCTTGTCGAAGCCTTTCCAGAAAGCCGCTGCTTCGACACCGCTGCCGGGCAGCACTTCGTCTTCAATGAAACGTTGCAGGTTGGCCGCGACTTGCAGGCGGCCCAGAGTTACACGCTCGGTCATGTCCGTTTCTCCTGAGTTCGTCTGAGTCAATTGCCCACGGCTGCTGCGCCGGCCTTGGCCACTTGCGCGTCTTGCGTGGCGGTTACGCCAGACACGCCAACCGAGCCAATGACGCTACCGTCGACAATCACCGGTACGCCACCCTCCAGCGAGCAGACCACGGGTGCGGACAGGAACGCGTTGCGGCCGCCGTTGACCATGTCCTCGTAACCTTTGGTTTCGCGACGGCCGACTGCGGCGCTACGGGCCTTCTCGGTGGCGATGTAGGAGGCGATTGGCGCGCAGCCGTCCAGACGCTCCAGCGCCAGCGGATGACCGCCGTCGTCGGCGACCACGATGGTCACGGCCCAGCCGTTGTTCTGCGCTTCGGTGCGCGCGGCGGCGAGGATGGCGGTCACTTCAGTCTGGGTCAGTACGGCTTTGGTTTTCATGGTCTCTCCTGTCTTCGAATTTCGGTTGTTCGCTCGGGCCGTTGCCAGAGCTGCCAGATTGACCGGTAAGGGTGGGCCGGGCGGGGTTCCGCTTTAGCCCACCGATACACGGAGCGCTGTCTGAAATGCTGGTGGGCTGAAGCCCACCCTACGGCTTCAGCCCATCGCCTCCTCTACGATCTCTATCCAGTGCCGAACCGGCGTCCGCCCGGCACCGTCGAGGTGCGTCTGGCAGCCAATATTGGCGGTGACGATGACCTCCGGCTTGCCGCTTTCCAGCGCTGTCAGCTTGTTGTCGCGCAATTGCTTGGATAGCACCGGCTGGGTGATTGAATAGCTGCCCGCCGAACCACAGCACAAATGCGCATCCGGCACGGCGGTGAGCTGGAAGCCGAGCCGCGTGAGCACGTCTTCGACCGCGCCGCCGAGCTTCTGTGCGTGTTGCAGGGTGCAAGGGCAATGAAAGGCCATGCGCTTGTCAGCCTTGACGTTGAGCCGCTCGAGCTCAGCGCTGCGCATCACCTCCACCAGATCCTTGGCCAATTCGCTGACCCGCGCCGCCTTGGTCGCATAGGCCGGATCATCCCGTAACAGATGACCATAGTCCTTGATGAAGGCACCGCAACCGCTGGCGGTCTGCACAATGGCTTCGGCGCCGCCTTCGATGGCGGGCCACCAGGCATCGATGTTGCGGCGCGCACGGTCGAGGCCGGCTTCCTGGGCGTTCAGGTGATAGTCCACTGCGCCGCAGCAGCCCGCTTCACGGGCCGTCGATACGCTGATGCCGAGGCGATCCAGTACCCGTGCCGTCGCCGCATTCGTGTTGGGCGACAGGCTCGGTTGCACACAGCCTTCAAGCATCAGCACCCGACGCGCATGCATCACCTGCGGTCGCGGCTTGGCCGGGGTGACTTGGCGTGGCATGTGCGCCTTGAGCGTCGCCGGCATCAACGGGCGCAGCGCATTGCCGGTACCCAGCAACGCCTTGAACAGCCCTGGACGCGGGATGACGGTACGCAAGCCGGTGCGCAGCAGGCGTTCACCCGCCGAGCGCTGCACCTGCTGCTCCATGAAGTCCCGGCCGATATCCAGCAGGTTGTGATACTGCACGCCCGACGGGCAGGTGGTTTCGCAGTTCCGGCAGGTCAGGCAGCGGTCCAGGTGGGTCTGGGTGCTTTCCGTGACCTCACCGCCCTCGAACATCTGCTTCATCAAATAGATGCGCCCACGCGGGCCGTCCAGCTCGTCGCCGAGCAATTGATAGGTCGGGCAGGTCGCGTTGCAGAAACCGCAGTGCACGCAGGAACGGAGGATGCTTTCGGCTTCCTCGGCGCGCGGCAGCTTCTTCGCGGCTTCACTCAGATTCGTTTGCATATCAGACCTCGGAATACATGCGGCCGGGGTTGAATATCCCCTGCGGGTCGAGCGCCGCTTTCAGCTGGCGGTGATAGCGCAGCAGCGGCTCGGCCAGCGGCTGGAACGGGCTAGCCGCGGCGCCAGCGGTGAAACAGGTGGCATGACCGCCCACTTCGCTGACGATGGCGCGAATTACATGCGCGTCGGCATCGGATTTCAGCCAGCGCTGGGCGCCGGCCCAGTCGATCAGCTGGTCGCCGGGCAAGGCCAACACCGGGGTGTCGGTCGGCAGCGACAGGCGCCACAGCGGGCGCGCGTC
Source organism: Pseudomonas sp. DNDY-54 (assembly GCF_019880365.1). NCBI lineage: Bacteria > Pseudomonadati > Pseudomonadota > Gammaproteobacteria > Pseudomonadales > Pseudomonadaceae > Pseudomonas > Pseudomonas sp. DNDY-54. The sequence goes on along the minus strand of NZ_CP082271.1, from coordinate 362,579 downwards.
ACTGAAAAAGCCCAGGCGCTGTTCGCGCAGTTCGTTCCAGTAACCCACGTCCAGCGTCTGACCACCGATACGGTCGCACGCGGCGTTCACCGAACCTTCGCCGCCTTCCAGACGCAAATGCAGCGCCTGACCGTCATGACTCGCCGCCGTGATCGGCACCGGTTGCTGCCCCCACTCGGCGAGTTTGAGCAGTGCGCGATCGACCGGCATCTCGACCCGCAGGCTGCGGCACAGGCGCGGCTTGGGCAGCACCTTGAGCGAGACCTCCGTGAGCACGCCAAGGCAACCAAAGCTTCCGGCCATCAGGCGTGACAGGTCGTAGCCGGCGACGTTTTTCATCACCTCACCGCCAAAGCGCAAGTGCTTGCCATGGCCGGTGATGACCCGAGTACCCAGTACAAAGTCGCGCACCGAGCCAGACCAGGGCCGACGCGGCCCGGACAAGCCCGCCGCGATCATGCCGCCGACCGTAGCGCCTTCGCCCAGATGGGGGGGCTCGCAGGGCAGCATCTGATTGGCCTCGTCGAGCGCCGCTTCCAGCTCCGCCAATGGCGTGCCAGCGCGAACGCTGATTACCAGCTCGGTCGGGTCATAGGTGACGATGCCGCGATGGGCACGGGTGTCGAGCAGCGTGCCCTGCACCTCGTGGCCGAGGAACGCCTTGCTGCCGCCGCCCTGGATGCGCAGCGGGGTATTGCTGGCCAACGCCTGGTTGACCTGATCGAGCAGCTGCTGGCTGTCGTCGAAGGAAACCGTCATCAGAAGCGCTCCAGTTCAGGGAAGGGCAGTTGCCCGCCATGGACATGCATGCCGCCGAATTCGGCGCAGCGGTGCAGCGTCGGGATGTTTTTGCCCGGATTGAGCAACCCGCTGGGGTCGAATGCCGCTTTCACGGCGTGGAACAACGTCAGCTCGTCGGCGTTGAACTGGGCGCACATCTGGTTGATCTTCTCGCGACCGACACCGTGTTCACCGGTGATCGAGCCGCCGACCTTCACGCACAGTTCGAGAATCTTGCCGCCCAGCGCCTCGGCGCGTTCCAGCTCGCCTTCTGTGTTGGCATCGAAGAGGATCAGCGGGTGCATGTTGCCGTCGCCGGCATGGAACACGTTGGCCACACGCAAGCCGTATTCCTCGGACAGATCGGAAATGCCTTTGAGCACGCCCGGCAGCTCGCGGCGCGGGATGGTGCCGTCCATGCAGTAGTAGTCCGGCGAGATTCGCCCGACCGCCGGGAAGGCATTCTTGCGCCCGGCCCAGAATTTGACCCGCTCGGCCTCGTCCTTGGCCAGCCGCACCTCGGTGGCGCCGGCCAGCTTGAGCACCTCGCCCACCCGCGCGCAGTCATCGTGAACATCGGCCTCAACGCCATCCAGTTCGCAGAGCAGGATCGCCTCGGCGTCCACCGGGTAACCGGCGTGGATGAAGTCTTCGGCGGCACGAATCGACAGGTTGTCCATCATTTCCAGGCCACCGGGGATGATGCCCGCGGCGATGATGTCGCCTACCGCACGACCGGCTTTTTCCACCGAATCGAATGCCGCCAGTAGCACCTTCGCCACCTGCGGCTTGGGCAGCAACTTGACGGTTACCTCAGTGACGATGCCAAGCATGCCTTCGGAGCCAGTGAACAGCGCCAGCAGGTCGAAGCCCGGCGAATCCAGCGCGTCCGATCCGAGCACCATGCGCTCGCCCTCGACGGTGAGGATCTCGACTTTGAGCAGGTTGTGCACGGTCAGGCCGTATTTCAGGCAATGCACGCCGCCGGCGTTCTCAGCCACGTTGCCGCCGATGGAGCAGGCGATCTGCGACGAGGGATCGGGCGCGTAATACAGGTCATAGGGCGCCGCCGCCTGGGAGATGGCGAGGTTGCGCACACCCGGTTGCACGCGGGCGAAGCGACCGGCCGGGTCGACTTCAAGGATCTTGTTGAAGCGCGCCATCACCAGCAGGATGCCCTGCTCCAGCGGCAGCGCACCGCCCGATAGCCCGGTTCCGGCGCCGCGAGCGACGACCGGCACGCCACGCGTGTGGGCGATTTTCAACAGGGTTTCGACCTGTTCGATACGCTCAGGCAGCACCACGAGCATGGGCGTGGTGCGATAGGCGGACAGGCCGTCACACTCGTAGGGCTTGAGGTCTTCGCCGCGATGGAGAATGTCCATGTCGGGCAGTTGCGCCTGGAGGTCGGCCAGCAGCGCTGCCTTGTCGACCTTGGGCAGCTCACCATCGACGCGTTCGTCGTAGAGAATGTTCATGGCTGTCGTGCTCTTCTTTCGTTCACCGTCAGCACGGCCAGCTGCGGTGGTTTGACGCATCATCGACCTGACACAACCTGCCGTCCACTTGGAAAACCACTGGTCCTACCAGTTTCTTTCGTGAGGCGCTTTCTGAAACGGCCGCCAGCGGCCGAATATCAGGGCGCTTCGCCGTCCCCGCCTAAGTTGTTATAGACTTCTGCCAAACTGGTCCTACCAGTCCGGAGCCATTATGCAGATCGAAAATAGCCAAGAACGCCGTCAGCTGGCAGACGTCGTAGCCGAGCGCATTGAGCGCCTGATCGTCGACGGCGTGCTCAAGGTCGGCCAGACGCTGCCGTCGGAACGCCGTCTGTGCGAAAAACTCGGCATCTCGCGCTCGGCGCTACGCGAGGGCCTGCGGGTGCTGCGCGGTCGCGGCATCATCGAGACGGCGCAGGGCCGCGGTTCCCATGTGGCAAAGCTCTCCGGCGAACAGGATGCGAGCCCGCTGATGCACCTGTTCAACTCGCAGCCGCGTACGCTTTTCGACCTGCTCGAAGTTCGCGCCCTGCTGGAGGGCGAGTCGGCCCGTCTGGCGGCACTGCGCGGCACGGACGCTGATTTCATCCTGCTGCGCCGTCGCTACGAAGAAATGCTCGCCGCCCACACCGAAGAAGCCGCCGATCCACGTGAGCACGCGCGCCTCGACCATGCCTTTCATCTGGCTGTCAGCGAGGCGTCGCATAACCCGGTACTGGTGCATACGCTGCAATCGCTGACTGATCTGATGCTGTCCACCGTGTTCGCCTCGGTGAACAACCTCTATCACCGCCCCATGCAGAAACGACAGATCGACCGTCAGCACTCGAGGCTGTTCCACGCCGTGACCGAGCGCCTGCCAGATCAAGCCCAGCGCGCGGCGCGGGACCACATTCACAGCATTCGTGACAACCTCAAGGAAATCGAACAGGAAGAGCAACGCCTGGTGCGCGCGACCATGCGGCTGGAAGGCTGGGCCTGACAGGCCGGCCGTAACAGGCCACCGCTTGGAGCGACGTTTTAGCCGCGTGCTAGACTCGCCGCCTCTTTTTGCTAGCCCGCTATCGCTCGTGCCTGACTCTCAAGACTGGTTTTCCGCTGACCAACTGTCCGCCCCGCTCGCCCCCGACGTGCATGATTGGTTGTATGTCGATAAAGGCTCACTCACGCGCCGCCTCACCGAATTGGCGGAAGGCGCGTTCAGCGTGACGCCGCTGACGGAGGGTTGGCAGCCCTTGCGTGACGATGAATGCGCGGCGCTGGGCGTCGCAAAAGGAAGCCTGGGTTGGGTTCGCGAGGTCTATCTACGCGGCCAACAGGACCCCTGGGTTTTCGCCCGCAGCGTCGCCGCCCGCAGCGCCCTGGAACAGTCCGGCCTGGATCTGCCGCACTTGGGCAGCCGCTCGCTGGGGGAACTGCTTTTCAGCGATCCGGCGTTCGCGCGCGGGCCGCTGCAAGCCCGTCGCTACCCCGAGGCGTGGCTACCGCAGGACAGGCGCGAGCCCCAACTCTGGGCGCGCCGTTCCTGCTTCAGCCAGGGAGACCTGCAAGTACTGGTCGCTGAAGTGTTTCTGCCGGCCCTGTGGCGGGCCGCACGGATAACCCCCTGACGCCGGCACAAACTGCCCCGCAACCGCCTTCACCGACCGGAGACCCGCTGATGTACCAGAAGCTTCTGCAGTCGAGCAACCGCCTTCACCCACGGGCCTGGGACTTCATCCAGCTGATGCGACTGGATCGCCCGATCGGCACCTATCTGTTGCTGTGGCCGACGCTCTGGGCGCTGTGGATTGCCGGTGAAGGCTCGCCCAGTATCAAGAATCTGGTGATCTTCATCCTCGGTGTGGTGTTGATGCGAGCCGCCGGCTGCGTGATCAACGACTTTGCCGACCGCAACCTCGATGGCCACGTCAGCCGCACCAAGGGCCGCCCGCTCGCCACTGGCAAGATCACATCCAAGGAAGCGTGGATGCTGTTTGCCATCCTCGTCGCGCTGAGCTTCGGCCTGGTGCTGTTGACCAATGCCGCCACCATCTGGTTGTCCTTCGGCGCACTTGGCGTCGCCGCGCTCTACCCGTTCATGAAGCGCTACACCTATTACCCGCAGGTTGTCCTTGGGGCCGCCTTCTCCTGGGGCATGCTGATGGCGTTCACCGCCGAGCGGGGTGAGCTGCCACCCGAAGCCTGGCTCCTGTTTATCGCCAACGTGGTCTGGACCGTCGGCTACGACACCTATTACGCCATGGCCGACCGCGAGGACGACTTGAAGATTGGGATCAAGTCCACGGCAATCCTGTTTGGCGAGGCAGACCGAATCATCATTCTCAGCCTCCAGATCTTGGCGCTGTTCTGCCTGATCCTCGCGGGCGTACGTTTCGAGCTTGGACAGTGGTTCCACCTCGGTTTGACTATCGCCGCTGCCTGCTTCGCATGGGAGTTCTGGAAGACCCGGTCACGAAAGGCGCACGTCTGCTTCAAGGCCTTCCTGCATAACCACTGGGCGGGGCTGGCCATTCTTGCAGGGATCGTCCTCGACTACGCCACGAGGGCGAGCTAGAGCGCTCAACACGAGACAGGCGCAGCACTTTTCTGTCACATGGCTGCAACATTTCCGTTATCTAATGCCGAACGACAAGAACCGGACCGAGAGCGGACATGAACGGCAAATGCATACTGATCGTCGATGACGAAGCGCCGATTCGCGAGATGATCGTGGTGGCGCTGGAGATGGCTGGCTACGAGTGTCTCGAAGCGGACAATACCCAGCAGGCACATGCGCTGATCATCGATCGCCAACCGGACCTGATCCTGCTCGACTGGATGCTCCCCGGCACCTCCGGCATCGAGCTGGCGCGGCGCCTCAAACGCGATGAAATGACAGCGAACACCCCCATCATCATGCTCACCGCCAAGGACGCCGAGGACAACAAGATCCAGGGTCTCGAAGTCGGTGCGGATGATTACATCACCAAACCCTTCTCACCTCGCGAGCTGGTGGCACGGCTGAAAGCTGTTCTGCGCCGCGCCACGCCTAGCGACAACGAGACGCCGATTGAAATTGGCGGCCTGCTGCTCGATCCGATCAGCCATCGCGTCACCATTGATGGTTCGCCGGCGGACATGGGCCCGACCGAGTACCGTCTCCTTCAGTTCTTCATGACGCATCAGGAGCGCGCCTATACCCGCGGGCAATTGCTCGATCAGGTCTGGGGCGGCAATGTGTACGTTGAAGAGCGCACTGTAGACGTCCACATCCGGCGCCTGCGCAAAGCGCTCGGCGAGACCTATGAGAACCTGGTGCAGACCGTGCGCGGCACCGGCTATCGCTTTTCCACCAAGAGCTGAACACGCCGCAACCGCCGCGCGTCAGTGGGCGTTGTACATCATGATTTCCGACCGGCCCCAAGCTGCCTCAAGGAGCGTTAGCGGTGAACCAAGACTGGCAAGGCGCGCTGGTGCGCCAGCTGCTTCTGCTGTTGGCCGGATGCCTGCTGATCGGATTGATCACGGGTGAGTATGCGTGGGCCCTGGTCGCGGGGCTGGTCGGCTATCTCGGTTGGATGCTGCAGCAGATGCGTCGTTTGCAGCAGTGGCTCAAGCGTAGCCAGCCGGACGAGCCGCCGCCCGACGGTCAGGGCCTGTGGGGCGACATTTTCGACAACCTTTATCAGATGCAACGCCGGGACCTCCGCCTGCGCGGGCAGCTGCAGTCAGTGATCGACCGAGCGCAAGGCTCGACGACAGCGCTCAAAGACGCCGTGATCATGCTCGACAGAGACGGCAATCTGGAGTGGTGGAACCCCGCCGCCGAACGGCTGCTGGGCCTGAAGAAGCCGCAGGACACCGGCCATCCGGTAACCAACCTGGTACGCCATCCCAGCTTCAAGGAGTACTTCGACAGGGGCCGTCATGAAGAACCGCTGGAACTGTCGTCACCGATCAATGACCGGCTCTGGTTGCAAGTCACCATTACCCGCTACGGCAACAGCGAGCACTTGATGGTGGTGCGCGACATTACCCGGCTCCATCAGCTGGAGCAGATGCGCAAGGATTTCGTCGCCAACGTGTCCCACGAACTGCGGACGCCACTGACGGTGATTGCGGGGTATCTGGAAACGATGCTCGAGCACACCGATGAAATGCCTCCGCGCTGGCCGCGGGCGCTGAATCAGATGAATCAACAGGCCGGACGCATGCAGCATTTGCTAAACGACCTGCTATTACTGGCCAAGCTGGAGGCCACCAGCCCGCCCACCAATACCCAGCCCGTGGCCATCGCCAAGCTGCTGCAAACGATCAAGAGCGATGCTCAGGCGCTGTCTGGCGACCGCAACCATCAAATTACGCTAGAAGCCGATGCGAGCCTGCTGCTCAAGGGCAGCGAAAGCGAGTTACGAAGTGCGTTTTCCAACCTGGTGTTCAACGCAGTGAAGTACACCCCCGACAACGGTGAGGTGCACATTCGCTGGTGGTGCAATGAACAGGGCGCTCACCTGGCGGTACAGGATTCAGGTATCGGAATCGAATCCAAGCACCTACCGCGCCTGACGGAACGCTTCTACCGGGTCGATTCCAGCCGCGCCAGCAACACCGGCGGAACAGGGCTCGGGCTGGCCATCGTCAAGCACGTCCTGCTGCGCCATCAGGGGCGTCTGGATGTAAACAGCACGCCGGGCAAAGGCTCGATTTTTACCTGCCACTTTCCGCTGTCCCAGGCCTCGGTGGAGTGAGCGCATCGCCACCGGAGAGTCGCAGCCCCGCTGGCCGCCTTGAAATTACCCCGAGTCGACCCCATCCTTGGGCCGTCATCGACTACCCGACACCATAATGGACCCTTCCCCCAGCTACGCCGCCTCATCCTACTTCGCCGATTTCGGCATGATCCTCTTTGCATTGTTCCTGGTTCTGCTCAACGGTTTCTTCGTTGCAGCCGAATTTGCGATGGTCAAACTACGCTCCACCAAAGTCGAAGCCATCGCCAAAGAGCATGGCTGGCGCGGGCATATCCTGCGCAAAGTCCATACCCAGCTGGATGCCTACCTGTCAGCTTGCCAACTCGGCATCACGCTCGCCTCACTCGGGCTCGGCTGGGTCGGCGAGCCCGCCTTCGCTCACCTGCTCGAGCCCGTTCTGGCCGCTGCGGGCGTTCAATCACAAGCCGTCGTGCATGGCATCGCCTTCTTCACGGCATTCTTCATCATTTCCTACCTGCACATCGTCATCGGTGAGCTGGCGCCCAAGTCGTGGGCGATTCGCAAGCCAGAACTCCTCTCGCTGTGGACGGCCGCGCCGCTGTACCTGTTCTATTGGGCAATGTACCCGGCGATCTACCTGCTGAATGCCAGCGCCAACGCGATCCTCCGCGTGGCCGGCCAAGGCGAGCCTGGCGGGCTTCATGAACATCACTACAGCCGTGACGAGCTGAAACTCATCCTGCACTCCAATCGCGCGCTGGACCCGGCTAACCAGGACATCAAGGTGCTGGCCTCCGCCGTCGAGATGAGCGAGCTGGAAGTCGCCGACTGGGCCAATTCACGCGAAGACCTCTTACAGCTGGAGCACGACGCCTCGCTGAGCGACATCCTGGAACTGATCCGCCGACATAAATACAGCCGCTATCCCGTGTTCGATTCCGAGCAGGGTGAATACGTCGGCCTGCTGCACATCAAGGACTTGCTACTGGCGCTGGCGGGCGACGAGCAGCTGGCGCAGCACTTCGACCTCACGGCACTCCTGCGACCGTTGGAACGCGTGTCCCGCCATCTGCCGCTGAACGCGCTGCTGGAGCAGTTCCGCCAGGGCGGCGCGCATTTCGTGCTGGTCGAGGAAGGCGATCACAAGGTGGTGGGCTTCCTGACGATGGAAGACGTGCTCGAAGTGCTGGTGGGCGACATTCAGGACGAGCACCGCAAGACTGAGCGCGGCATCCTCGCCTATCAGCCCGGCAAGCTGCTGGTGCGTGGCGATACGCCTTTGTACAAGGTCGAGCGACTGCTGCACGTTGACCTCGACCACATTGAAGCCGACACCCTGGCCGGACTGATCTACGAAACCCTGAAGCGGGTTCCGGAAGAGAATGAGGTGCTGTTCATCGAGGAGCTGCAGATCGTCATCAAGAAGATGCGCGGACCCAAAATCGTTCTGGCCAAGGTGCTCAAGCAGTAACGATTACTGGCGGTGGTGACTGCCTTGCAGTCGCCCCGACTCAGTCCCCGCCGACAGCGAAATTCGGAAGGCTATTGACCGGCTGGGCGAAATCGAAAGGAATCGATTCGACCGCCAGACCGACGTTGCGCTGGACCACGAAGTGCAGGTGCGGACCCGTGCTGTTGCCGGTGTTACCCGACCGCGCCAACACGCTGCCGGTTGCGACGCGCTGACCTTCGCGGACACTCACCGATCCCTTCATCAGGTGCAGGTAGACACCCATGGTGCCGTCATCATGCAGGACGCGGACGAAATTGCCGGCCGGGTTGTTGCCCCGTCCGCTCTGTGAATTCTCAATCTTCACCACCATCCCGCCACGCGCCGCCACGATGGGCGTGCCTTCTGGCATGGCGATGTCAGCCGCATAACGGCCTTTCGGTGTGAAATGGCTGTATTTGCCGTTGGCACCCTGGGTCAGACGGAACGGGCCGCCGCGCCAGGGCAGCGGGTAGCGATAGGGTTTGGGAAGCAAGCGAGGGTCGCCCAGCGCGTGGCGCAGTTTCGGCGTGTAGCGGAGCGGTTTGGACGGGTCGAGCGGTGCAAGCGTGGCCAGTCGAATCTGACTTCGTGGGGGCAAAACCCAACGGATTGGCTTGTCTGGCACACCGACCGCATTCTGCACGCCGGTCAGTTTGAGTTCGATATCGACCGGGGCGAAAAGGTCGTTGCGTACCAGCAGCGTCTCGCCGGCAGCGTGCTTACGGGTTTCCAGCTTGACCTGATTGTCGAGCGTTTCGACCATCCGATCGCTGAAGGTAAACACGCGTGCGCCAGGTGCAGCCTGGTCACTGTAGGTGACCACGCCGTTGGCGTCGGTGTATTTGTAGATAGTCAGGGCCGAGGCGGACGAGGCCAGCCAGAACGACCCGAGAAGAAAAATGATGCGCCCCAACATAACGGCAGACTTCATGTGGTTATGTAGTAAGAGGTCCGCAGACTAGCAGCGCAACGGAGGATCCGCGAGCCGCGGACCGTCGGGCTGTGAAATTGTTCCGGCGCTACGGTGGTTTTCAGATGAGCGGACCGGAATCGACCTGATCAGCGCTTCGAAACCGTCACGCGCCCGGAACGAAGTGCCGTTGCGCGGTACCCCGGGCAATCAGCCGGGAGAGGTAATCTAGTTTTTGCGGATCGCGATCGACGAAGCGGAAGGTCAGCTGCAGCCACTCACTGTCGGGCGTCGGTTCTACCGCAGCGACCGCATGCAGATAGCCGTTGAGCCGCGCCACCTCGCCGCCTTCGCCCTGCTCCAGATCGAGCACAGCGCTTTCCAGAATCTGCGGTAGCGTCTCGCCGCGCTTGACCACCAGCAATCCCTCTTTGAGGCTCAGGGCCTTGATCACACACGCAAGGGTGCCCGATGCCAGGCGCAGCTGGCCCTGCCCGCGCCCGGAATTCGCCGCCGCTGGTTTGCCCGCTGGGGGCCTGATCAATGGCGACGCTGCAACAGGCGGTGCGCTAGCACTCGGTTTAGCGACCTCTGCTTTCCCGCCCGTCAGTGCAGCCAGCGAATCGTTGGCCATCCCTGTGTTGGTAGGACGCGCAGGCGCACTGGCGGCCAGCGCATCGAGCTTCCCGGCACGCCCCAGCGCCTTGCGTACCTTGGTCGTCAACTGTTCATTGGAGAAGGGTTTGCCGATGAAGTCAGACACCCCGGACTGGATCGCCTGCACCACGTTTTCCTTGTCGCCACGGCTGGTAACCATGATGAACGGCGTGGTTTTGAGCTTGTCTTGCGCGCGGCACCAGGTGAGCAGTTCAAGCCCGGACATTTCGGGCATTTCCCAGTCGCAGAGGATGAGGTCGAAGGTGTCCCGATCGAGCATCTGCTGAGCCTTGCGCCCGTTCACCGCGTCCTCGATGCGAATCCCCGGGAAGTGGCTGCGCAAACCTTTCTTGATCAAATCCCGAATGAAGGGCGCGTCATCGACTACCAGCACACTGACCTTGCTCATCACTCGCTCCTGCTTGAATGGCCGCCAGCATAGCGTTAGCGGCCCAGCGAAAAAAGCACTCCGGGTCAACGCGCGCGCATTACGCCGGTTACAGTCGAGCGCCACGGGACTGATGGCGATCAGGACAGTATCTGGCGATGCGCGGCATACTGGCCGCCTATCGCTCAAGTAACCGGGAGGCTTTCATGGTCCAGCACATACTCATCGCCCATGATCTCAGCCCTGAAGCCGATCTGGCATTGGGTCGTGCAGCACAGTTGGCGGCGCAGACCGGCGCACGTCTGAGCCTTATGCACGTGTTGGACGAACGCTCGAAGGATGCCGACGAACGGCACGCCCGCTCCTGGCTGCAGACGGCACTGGACCGCTATCAGCTCCACCAGATGCAACCCTGGTTTCGACAGGGCCGCGCTGCAGAGGAAATCCTCACACAAGCGGCCGGCCTGGAAGCCGACCTGGTGATCATGGGTCGGCATCACCGGCAATCGTCTCAAGGATTCGCCGGCACCACGCTCGAACAAGTGCTGCAGCGCTGCCCTGCGCCGCTGCTGCTTGCGGTCGCTCCGATAGCACCGTATGCACACGTGCTGGCCGCGCTGGATTATTCAGGGTGCGCCAGCCGTGCGCTGAAAGCCGCCTGGCAGCTACTGCCTGCACAGGGCAAGCTGACCGCACTGACTATCCACGAGGTCTCTGAACTCCAGCAGCCCGACGAGCCCGAGCTGGCACTGCAGCGGGAGCTGTTCGATCAACTGGTCGCCGACCTGCACGCTGACTTGGACGAGACGGGCAATCGGCTCCACTCGAGCTTTCGGTTCGGTGAGCGCAGCAACTGTCTCGAGTCGGCAATCGCGGCGGTCGAGCCGCAACTCCTCGCACTCGGCAGCCACAGCCGTGGGGAAATCAGCAACGCACTGCTGGGCAGCCTGACCCGGCAATACCTCGACCAGCCACCCTGCGACATCCTCGTCGCCCGGTAGAACGGCGCCTTTGGATTTAGCGCCGCTCGTCTCCCGTTGCGGCTAGCGCGGGCCGTTCAAGCGGCCCGGCAACGATGGCCTGCCGGTGCACAACATGCTCATCGCAGCGGCGCAGTTGCGTCTGCCTGATCCCCTGCTACGTTTAGTTCTACAAAACAATAATTAGAAGAAACCCATGTCAGGTCGAGCACCATTCGTAGCGTCGGACGCCCATCGACTGTCCGTGCCCGTTCAGCGCGGCGGCCCCAGTCTTTTCAAAGCAACCACCCATTTAGCGCCGCCCGATTGCATTGTCGGCTCGACCGCTCTCTCCCGATTCCTCGCAGTACCGCCTCATCGCGCACCAAGCGTGTCGCGTTCGATGCGTGCTGCCCGCCCTAACCCACGCCCCACCCACTACCGAACGGCTCAATGCGTGGCAGCCGGCAAACGCCGCTCTGCACGCGCTCATTCCCCAAGGAGATAGGCGATGATGAAGCTTCTGGCATTAGCAACGGCAACCTTGAGCGCGGCGGCTGCGCTGCCCGCCGCAGCGGCGGAGATTTCCGACGGCAAGGTGAAGATCGGCATTCTCAATGATCAGTCAGGGGTCTACGCCGACTTCGGCGGAAAGTGGTCCTACGAGGCGGCGAAAATGGCTGCTGAGGATTTCGGCGGCAAGGTTCAAGGCGCACCGATCGAGATTGTCACGGCCGACCACCAGAACAAGCCCGACATCGCCTCGAATATCTCTCGCCAGTGGTACGACCGTGAGCAGGTCGACTCGATCATGGAGCTGACCACGTCCTCGGTTGCCCTGGCAGTGCAGGGCATTTCCAAGGAAAAGAAGAAGATCAACCTGGTGACCGGCGCCGCGACGACAGAGCTGACGGGCAAGCAGTGCTCGCCGTATGGCTTTCATTGGGCGTATGACACCCATGCATTGGCGGTCGGCACGGGCGGCGCGCTGGTCTCTCAAGGCGGCAAAAGCTGGTATTTCCTGACCGCCGATTATGCCTTCGGCTATTCATTGGAGGAGCAGACCAGCACCTTCGTCGAAGCCAACGGTGGCGAGGTCAAGGGCTCGGTGCGCCATCCACTGGCAACCAATGACTACTCCTCTTTTCTGTTGCAGGCGCAATCCTCCGGCGCTGAAGTCATCGGCCTGGCCAATGCCGGGCTGGACACCGCCAACGCCATCAAGCAGGCCGCGGAGTTCGGCATTGTCGCCAGCGGCCAACGACTGGCAGCGTTGCTTTTCACCCTGTCGGAAGTGCACGGCCTGGGTCTGGAAGCGGCGCAGGGCCTGACCCTGACCGAAAGTTTCTACTGGGACCGCGATGACCAGTCCCGCGAGTTCGCGCAGCGCTTCTTCGAGCGCACCGGGCGCATGCCCAACATGGTCCACGCCGGCACCTACTCCGGTGTGATGCAGTACCTGAAGGCCATCGACAAGACCGGAACAGACGCAACCGAAGCAGTCGCCAAAGCCATGCATGAAATGCCCGTCAACGACCTGTTCGCACGCAATGCCACCGTTGGCGCCAATGGTCGGCTGATCAGTGACGTGTACCTGATGGAGGTGAAAAAGCCGGACGAGAGCGAAAAACCCTGGGACTACTACAAGGTGCTCGCGACCGTGCCGGGCGATGAGGCTTACATCAAGCCCGCCGAGAGCGGCTGCGATCTGGCCACGCAATAAGCATGGCGACCACGCGTAGTCGCACAGCCGGAGAAGCCACAGCCTCCCCGGCCGCCGGTGCCCAACCGCGCGTCGTGCTCTCGGCGCGCGGGTTGCGCCGTGAGTTCGGTGGGTTCGTTGCGGTCAACAACGTGGACCTGGACGTACACCACGCTCAGGTCCATGCGCTGATCGGCCCCAACGGCGCAGGCAAAACAACGGTGTTCAACCTGCTGACGAAGTTTCTGCAACCCACCAGTGGCAGCATTCGGCTGCTCGATCAGGACATCACCCGTACCGATCCCGCTAAGGTCGCGCGCATGGGGCTGGTGCGGTCGTTTCAGATTTCCGCGGTGTTTCCGCATCTCAGCGTGCTGGAAAACGTTCGCGTGGCGTTACAACGGCCGGGCGGGTTGGCGACACAGTTCTGGCTGCCGCTACGCTCGCTGAACCGATTGAATGACCGGGCCATGGCGCTGATCGAGTCGGTTGGGCTGCAAGATGCCTGTAACAGTCCGGCTGCGGATCTTTCCTACGGCCGCAAACGGGTACTGGAAATAGCCACCACACTGGCGCTCGAGCCGAAAGTGCTATTGCTCGATGAGCCCATGGCCGGGATGGGCCACGAGGATGTGCACATTGTCTCCGACCTGATTCGCGAGGTGGCTCGCAGCCGGGCGGTGCTGATGGTCGAGCACAACCTGAAGGTCGTTGCTGACCTCTGTCATCAGGTAACCGTACTGCAGCGCGGCGAGATCCTCACCTCCGGCGATTACAGCAGCGTCAGCCAGGATCCACGGGTGCGAGAAGCGTACATGGGGACTGACGATGAATGATGTGACCCCCCTGCTGAGCGTGCGTGAGCTGAACGCCTGGTACGGCGAAAGCCATGCGCTGCACGGCATCGATCTGGATGTACATCAGGGCGAAACCGTAACGCTGCTAGGCCGCAACGGCGTCGGCAAGACCACTGCACTGCGCTCGATCATGGGCATCATTCGCAAGCGCACCGGAACCATTCATTTCGACGGGCACGACATGATGCGCGTCCCCCTGCATCGCGCCGCCCACACCGGAATCGGTTTCGTGCCGGAGGAACGGGGGATCTTCGCCACCCTGACCGTTGACGAGAACCTTAACCTGCCCCCCGTGATCGCCAAAGGTGGCATGTCCACCGCCGACATCTACGCGCTATTTCCCAACCTCAAGGAACGGCGCAACAGCGCCGGCACCAAGCTCTCCGGGGGCGAGCAACAGATGCTCGCCATCGCGCGCATCCTGCGAACCGGGGCGAAATTGCTGTTGCTGGACGAACCCACGGAAGGCCTGGCACCGGTCATCGTCCAACGGATTGGCGATGTCTTGCTCACGCTCAAGCAGCGCGGCATGACCATCCTGCTGGTCGAGCAGAACTTCCGTTTCGCCAGCAAAGTGGCCGACCGTTTCTATCTCGTCGATCACGGCAAGATCGTCGAAAGCTTCCACGTGGACGAGTTGCCAAGCCGCATGTCCTTACTCAACGAAACCCTGGGGGTCTGATGACGGAGATCTTCGGCGTACCCATTCAGGCCTTTCTCGGCCAGCTGCTGATAGGTCTGATCAACGGCTCGTTCTACGCCATGCTCAGCCTCGGCCTGGCGATCATCTTTGGCCTGCTGAAGGTCATCAATTTCGCCCACGGCGCGCAGTACATGATGGGCGCCTTTGCCGGCTATCTGCTGCTGGCCGTCTTGGGCATCGGCTACTGGCCGGCGCTGATCCTTGCACCCCTAATTGTTGGTCTGGCCGGCGCAGCCGTTGAGCGGCTGGCGCTGTCGCGGCTGTATAACCTGGATCACCTCTACGGACTGCTCTTCACCTTTGGTCTGGCGCTCGCGCTGGAAGGTGCGTTCCGCTACTACTACGGCTCCTCAGGCCAGCCCTATGCGGTGCCGAGCCTGCTTTCGGGTGGCTACAACCTCGGGTTCATGTTTTTGCCCAAATACCGCGCCTGGGTCGTACTGGCGTCCCTGCTGATCTGCCTGGGCA
The DNA here is from genome assembly GCF_019880365.1 of Pseudomonas sp. DNDY-54. NCBI lineage: Bacteria > Pseudomonadati > Pseudomonadota > Gammaproteobacteria > Pseudomonadales > Pseudomonadaceae > Pseudomonas > Pseudomonas sp. DNDY-54. The sequence goes on along the minus strand of NZ_CP082271.1, from coordinate 347,470 downwards.
CCTGGCTTTTGATCGAGAAGACCAAGCTCGGCTCCTACCTACGCGCCGCAACGGAAAACCCCACGCTGGTGCGCACTTTCGGCATCAACGTGCCGCTGCTTTTGACCTTCACCTACGGGCTCGGCGCCGGACTGGCGGGATTCGCCGGCATTCTTGCCGCGCCGATCTATCAGGTCAGCCCTTTGATGGGCTCGAATCTGATCATCGTAGTGTTTGCCGTGGTGGTAGTCGGCGGCATGGGCTCGATCCTCGGCGCGATCATCACCGGCTACATGCTCGGCATTCTTGAAGGGCTTACCAAGGTGTTCTACCCCGAAGCCTCTAACATCGTGATCTTCGTGGTCATGGCAATCGTGCTGCTCGTGCGTCCAGCGGGCCTGATGGGAAGGGATGCCTGAGATGCAGCAAACGACCGCAGCTTCTGCAACGCGAAAGGGTTGGAATACCGAGACCATCCTGATCTTCATCGGCATAGCAGCGCTCGTTCTGGCGCCGCTGTACTTCTATCCGGTGTTCCTGATGAAGGTGATGTGCTTTGCGCTCTTCGCCTGCGCCTTCAACCTGTTGCTGGGCTACACCGGCATTCTTTCCTTTGGCCATGCGGCGTTCTTCGGCGGCGCCGCGTATTTCACCGCCCACGCGGTGAAGGAATGGGGCCTGACACCCGAACTGGGCGTTCTGGTTGGCGTGATTGGCGCCGCCCTGCTTGGGCTGGTGATTGGCTTTCTGGCGATCCGACGGCAGGGCATCTACTCGACGATGATCACCCTGGCGCTGTCGCAGATGTTCTTCTTCTTTTGCCTGCAAGCGCCATTCACGCACGGCGAAGACGGCATCCAGGGCATCCCTCGTGGCCACCTGTTCGGCCTGATCGACCTGAAGGAGCCTCTGAACATGTACTTCTTCGTGCTGGCGGTGTTTCTGCTCGGGATGCTGGCCATCTGGCGAATCATCAATTCCCCGTTCGGCATGATCCTCAAGTCGATCCGCGAAAACGAAAACCGCGCCATCTCACTCGGCTATACGGTGTCGCGCTACAAGCTGGGCGCCTTCGTCATGTCGGCCGCGCTGGCCGGGTTGGCTGGGGGCATGAAAGCGCTGGTGTTCCAGTTTGCCACGCTGACCGATGTCAGCTGGCAGATGTCCGGCGAGGTGGTGCTGATGACGCTGCTCGGCGGTATCGGCACGCTGGTGGGGCCTGTGTTCGGCGCGGCGCTGGTGACCAGCCTTGGCAACTACTTCGCGACATCCGAGCTGCCTGTCACGCTCGTTACCGGCATCATCTTCATGGTGTGCGTGCTGATTTTCCGTCGCGGCATCATTGGCGAGCTCTACGCGTCGCGCCTCGGTCATCGCATCCAACGGTCACGCAAAGACTGATCAGCCGTCCTCAAGGCAGCTGTGTAGCTCGACGTATTGCTGGCTGAGCTTATGTCGCGGATCGAAGTGAATCAGCGGCATGCACGCCTGATGTGATTCGCGCATGCGCACCGAGCTCATCAGATGCACCGGCAGCACCGGCAGGCCCTCGGCCCGCAGCTCATCGATCATCTGTTGCGGCAAAGCGGCGCGTGGCTGGAACTGATTCACGATGATGCCTTCCACCACGAGCGCGTCGTTATGGTCTTCTTTCAGCTCCTCGATTTCATCGAACAGGCCATACAGCGCCTGACGGGAAAAACTGTCGCAATCGAAAGGGATCAGGCAACGGTCTGCCGCGATCAACGCCGACAGGGTGAAAAAATTCAGCGCCGGCGGGGGATCGATGTAGATCCGCTCGTACTCTTCGGACAGGGTGATCAGCAGCTTTCGCAGCTTGGTGATCTTGTGCTTGGCTTCCAGCTTGGGCTGCAAGTCGGCCAGCTCTGCAGTCGCGCCGATCAGGTGCAGGTTCTCGAACGGCGTTTCCGTGATGGGCGGTCGCGCTTTTTTGCCAGCCGGACCACCGCTCAGGACTTGCTTGAAATAGTCAGCCATGCCGGTAGGCAAGTCTTCACCGCAGAAACCGGTGAGGTATTGGCTAGCGTTGGCCTGAGCATCAAGGTCGACCAACAGCGTGCGGTAGCCCTGAGCGGCACTGACCGCGGCGAGATTGCAGGCAATGCTGGTTTTGCCGACCCCACCCTTCTGATTGAACACCACCCTGCGCATGACACGACCCTCAAAATCCCTGAGCGGTCGAGTCTATACGGCAAATGTGACGGACAGACTAACCGTTGCGGCAAACCAGACCAATGTCCAATCAGACCGCCACAGGTGCCTTGATGTGCGGATGGGCTTCGTAGCCGACCAACTCGAAATCGTCTATGCGAAACGCAAACAGGTCCTTCACATTCGGGTTGAGCTTCATCGTCGGCAAAGGCAGCGGTTCGCGGGTCAGCTGCAGATCGGCCTGTTCGAGATGGTTGGCATAGAGGTGGCAATCGCCACCGCTCCAGATGAACTCACCGGGCTGTAAATCACAGACCTGCGCCATCATCAGCGTCAGCAATGCGTAGCTCGCAATATTGAACGGCACGCCAAGGAAGATATCTGCCGAGCGCTGGTACAACTGGCAGCTGAGCTTGCCGTCGGCGACGTAGAACTGGAACAAGGCGTGGCATGGGGGCAGCGCCATCTGATCGACCAGCGCCGGATTCCAGGCCGAGACAATCAAGCGACGTGAGTCCGGGTTCTTCTTGATCATCGCCAGCAGGTTGGCAATCTGATCGACGGACTCACCATTGGGTGCCGGCCAGCTGCGCCATTGGTAACCGTAGACCGGGCCCAACTCCCCGTTCTCATCCGCCCACTCGTCCCAGATGCGCACGCCGTTTTCTTTCAGGTACTTGATGTTTGTGTCGCCCTGAAGAAACCAAAGCAGCTCATGAATGATGGATTTCAGATGACATTTCTTGGTGGTCACCAGCGGAAAGCCTTCAGCCAAATCGAAGCGCATCTGATGGCCGAACACGCTGTAGGTGCCGGTGCCTGTGCGATCGCTTTTGAAGGTGCCGTGCTCGCGCACATGGCGCATCAGGTCGAGATACTGTTTCATCGATGGGCTCGAAACGGGCGCCGAAGCGCAGTGAAAAAGATGTTGCGAATAGTAAGAGCCGACGCCCGACTTGTCTTGCGCTTGGCGACCAGCCGGGCGTCCGATCAGGCCGGCGCCTTGGCCGGCTCCTGGCGGTAACCCCAGGCGATCATCCCGGCGCCGATCAGCACCATCGGCACGCAGAGCACTTGCCCCATGGTCAGCCAGCCGAACGCCAGGTAACCCAGCTGTGCGTCCGGCACACGGACGAATTCGACGATAAAGCGGAAGATGCCGTAGCACACGGCGAACAGCCCGGACACTGCCATGGTCGGCCGCGGTTTGCTGGAGTAGATCCAGAGAATCACGAACAGCGCCACGCCTTCGAGCGCGAACTGATAGAGCTGTGAAGGGTGACGCGCCAGCTGTTGGGGATCGGTTGGGAACACCATCGCCCAGGGCACGTCTGTCGCCTTGCCCCACAGCTCGGCATTGATGAAGTTGCCAATCCGCCCGGCACCCAGGCCAATCGGCACGAAGGGGGCGATAAAATCCATCAGCTCGAAAAATTTCTTGCCGTTGCGGCGGGCAAAGATCCAAGTGCACAGCAACACTCCAATCAGGCCGCCATGAAAAGACATGCCGCCTTTCCAGACCTGAAAAATCAGCGTCGGGTCGTTGATATACGACGCCAGGTCATAGAACAGCACGTACCCCAGCCGCCCGCCGACGATGACGCCCATGGCGACCCAGAACACCAGATCGGAGAGTTTGTCCTTGTCCCAGCTCGGATCGAAACGGTGCAACCGGCGCGAGGCCAGAAACCAAGCGCCGCCGATGCCGATCAGGTACATCAGGCCGTACCAGTGGATTTGCAGCGGGCCTAACGAAACGGCCACGGGGTCTATCTGCGGATAAGGCAGCATCCAGGTTTCCTCAGATCAAAAAGTTGATGCCGACGCCCAGCAATAGCAGCGCGAACAAGCGCCGCAGCATCAGAGGCGATAGGCGATGCGCGAGCTGCGCGCCAGTACGGGCAAAAAACATGCTGGTAATAGCGATGCCGGCCAGCGCAGGCACGTACACGAATCCTAAGCTCCAGCCGGGCAGGTGAGCATCCTGCCAGCCGACCACCGCAAAACTCAACGCGCCCGCGAGCGCAATCGGCAGGCCGCACGCAGCGGAGGTCGCCACCGCCTGCTGAATGGGAACGCTGCGCCAGGTGAGAAAGGGCACGGTAAGCGAACCCCCACCGATTCCGAAAATCGCCGACGCCCAGCCGATCACGACGCCTGCCACAGTCAGAACCGGCTTGCCTGGCACGTCGGCGCTCGCTTTCGGTTGCAGGGAAAAGCCCATCTGGACGGCCATGGCAATGGCGAACACGCCGATGATCTTTTGCAGCATGGGCCCTTGAATGGCGGCAGCTGTCACGCTCCCGAGCGCCGCGCCAATCAGGATACCGAGCGTCATCCAGCGCACTACGGGCCAGCGCACGGCCCCTTTGCGGTGATGAGTCAGGATGGAGTTAACCGAGGTAAATACGATGGTGGCCAGCGACGTGCCGACGGCAAGATGGGTCAGGATCAACGGATCGAAGCCCTGCGCGGTGAAGCTGAACACCAGCACCGGGACGATAATCAGGCCACCGCCAACACCAAACAGCCCCGCCAGCACCCCCGCGAAGCCACCCAGCAGCAGATAAAGCGCGAACTCCATCGGACCACCCTGCAAAACAAAGCGGCATGTTAGCGGAAAAAGGCGGAGTGGGCGGCTCGCTCGAACCGCGGCGCCCGGTATCGCTGAGATAGACGGTCTGGCATCCATGACGGGTTATCGTCTAGCCTCGCAGTTCCGCTATTCATGGTTCCGCTCGCATGTGTTTGATCGTCTTTGCCTGGCGTCCGTCCCACGCGTTGCCGTTGATCGTTGCGGCCAACCGTGACGAATTTTATGACCGCCCTAGCCTACCGCTCGGGCACTGGCCGGATGCCCCACAGGTCGTTGCCGGTCGCGATCTACAAGCCGGCGGCACCTGGATGGGCGTTGGAGCAGACGGTCGATTCGCCGCGCTGACGAATATCCGCGCGCCAGGAACACCAACCGGTGCTCGCTCCCGAGGGGAACTGCCCGAGCGATACCTGCGCGGCCAGTTATCCCCTGACGCCTATCTGAACGAGCTGGGCGGGCATCTCGAGCACTACGCCGGCTTCAATCTGCTGGTCGGCGATGCGCATCAGTTGTGGTACTTGAACTCGCGTGCTGCCACGCCAGAACAGCTGCCACCGGGGGTCTACGGCTTATCCAACGCGGCGCTTGATTCGCCCTGGCCGAAACTGGTCCGCGCGCGCGCAGCATTACAAGACTGTCTGGAAGGGCCGGATCAGAGTGCGCTGCTGCATTTGCTGAGCGACACCCAGCTGGCCGCTGATGCTGATCTGCCGAGTACCGGCGTGCCATGCGAGTGGGAAAAAAGGCTATCGAGCGTGTTTATCGCCAGTGAGGATTACGGGACCCGGGCCAGTACCGTCGTGATGCGCCGCGCAGATGGCTCAACAGAGATCACTGAGCGCACCTTCGGTCCGACTGGCGGGGGAGAGACTATTCATATCAGGCTGCCGGCGTTCAGTCAGGCAACGGAGTCACAGAAGGCCTAGAGTGCCGCCGACGGATTGACCATGCGATCCAATCCCAGGTTACGCAGGGTCAGCTGCACAGTGGCATGAATCACCTGTGGGCTGTCCATCATCATGACCTTGGTCAGCAGCTCGCGAGCCATGGTCGAGCTGATCTGGCGCAGCATCCACTTTACCTTTGGCAGGTTGGTAGCGTTCATCGAGAGGCTGTCGAAGCCCATCGCCAGGAGGAGAATGGCGGCGCTGGGGTCGCCGGCCATCTCGCCGCAGATGCTGACCGGTTTGCCTTCGTCATGGGCTTCCCGCACGACACGTTGCAGTGCCTCAAGCACCGCCGGATGCAGATAGTCATAGAGATCGGCCACACGCGGGTTATTGCGGTCGACAGCCAACAGGTATTGCGTCAGATCGTTCGAGCCTACCGAGATGAAATCCACCTGACGCGCCAGCTCGCGAGTCAGGTAAACCGCGGCCGGCACCTCAATCATTACGCCCACCGGCGGCATCTCGACGTCGGTGCCTTCGTCGCGCACCTCGCCCCAGGCACGGTGAATCAGATGCAGCGCTTCTTCCAGTTCCCGCGTGCCGGAAATCATCGGCAGCAGGATACGCAGGTTGTTAAGACCGGCACTGGCCTTCAGCATGGCGCGGGTCTGTAGAAGGAAGATCTCAGGGTGATCGAGGGTGACGCGAATCCCGCGCCAGCCCAGGAAGGGGTTTTCTTCCTTGATCGGGAAGTACGGCAGGCTTTTGTCGCCGCCAATATCGAGGCTGCGCATGGTCACCGGCAGCGGATGGAAGGCTTGCAGCTGCTCGCGATAAATCGCCATCTGCTCCTTCTCGCTGGGGAAGCGCTCCTTGATCATGAAGGGCACTTCGGTGCGATACAGGCCGACACCCTCGGCGCCACGCTCCTGCGCCCGCACCACATCGGCCAGCAGGCCGGTATTGACCCAAAGCGGAATGCGCACGCCGTCGGTGGTTTCGCAAGGCAGCTCGCGCAGGATGTCTAGCCCTTCGGAAAGCTGACGCTCCTGCTCGGCCAGGACCAGGTATTGCTCACGCAGCACCTTGGCAGGATTGGTGATGATCTCGCCACGCGTGCCGTCGATGATCAGCTCGATGCCATCAACCTTGGAATACGGCAGGTCCACAGCGCCCATCACCGTCGGGATGCCCATCGCTCGCGCCAGGATCGCCACGTGCGAGTTGCTCGAACCGAGCACGGAGACCATGCCCATCAGCTTGCCTTCCGGCACCTCACCGAGCATGGCCGGGGACAGCTCCTCGCTGACCAGAATAGTGTTGTCCGGATAGGTCAGCGTTTGCTGGCGAGCCTGCTGCAGATAGCCGAGCAGCCGGCGGCCGATGTCCTTGACGTCCGAGGCGCGCTCGCGGAGATAGGCGTCGTCCATCATCTCGAAACGGCCGACGTGATCACTCACTACCTGCCGTAATGCACCCTGGGCCCACTGGCCGGTGCGGATGACCTTGGACACCTCGCCGCCGAGGGCGGAGTCGTCGAGCATCATCAGGTATACGTCGAACAGCGCGCGCTCTTCCTTGCGCATCTGCGTGGCGAGTTTTTCGGACAGTGCGCGCATATCGGCCCGCACGGCCTCAAGCGCCGTCTCGAACAGTTCGAGCTCGGCTGGAATGTTGCTGATTGTTTTGTCCGGCACCACGTCAAGATCCGCAGGTGGCAGCACGACGACAGCCGTACCCACGGCCGCACCGGGCGCACCGGGGATACCGATGAAACGGGTTTCCTGAATACCTTTGCCTTGCCGACCGAGCCCCCGGATCGAACCGGTAGCCTCCGCGTGGGCGATGACCCCAGCGAGCTGCGCGCTCATGGTGACGAGGAACGCCTCTTCGCCTTCGTCGAACAAACGCTGCTCTTTCTGCTGGATGACCAGTACGCCCATTACCCGCCGATGGTGAATGATCGGCGCCCCTAGAAACGAGGCATAACGTTCTTCTCCGGTCTCGGCAAAGTAGCGGTAACGGGGGTGCTCGGAGGCATGTTCGAGGTTGAGCGGTTCCTCGCGAGTACCCACCAGACCGACCAGGCCCTCGTTGGGGGCCATGCTGACCTTGCCAATAGCCTTCTTGTTCAGGCCTTCGGTGGCCATCAGCACAAAGCGTCCGGATTCCGGATCGAGCAGGTAAACCGAGCAGACCTGGCTGGCCATGGCCTCCCGAACCCTCAGCACAATGATGCCCAACGCCGCCTTGAGGTCCTTGGCGGAGTTGACTTCCTGGACAATCTTGCGAAGCGTGCCGAGCATGCTCAGGGGCTTTCTCCCGTCAATCCCGCGCCAGCAGGCGCGGGGCGAGTTCTTTTAAGGCGCGACGGTAGACCTCGCGCTTGAAGGTGACCACCTGACCCAGCGGATACCAATAACTGACCCAGCGCCAACCATCGAACTCGGGCTTGCCGGTGAGATCCATTCGTACCCGGTCCTCTGCCCCCGTCAGGCGTAGCAGGAACCACTTCTGTTTCTGGCCGATGCACAGCGGCTGGCTATGAGTACGGACCAGACGCTGCGGCAGACGATAACGCAACCAGCCACGGGTGCAGGCGAGAATTTTCACATCCTGCTGTTCCAAGCCGACTTCTTCGTTGAGTTCACGGTAGAGGGCTTCTTCCGGCGTCTCGCGCGGATTGATTCCGCCCTGCGGGAATTGCCAGGCGTCCTGATTAATTCGCCGGGCCCAAAGCACCTGTCCGACATCATTGGTCAGGATGATGCCGACATTGGGGCGAAAACCATCGGAGTCGATCACGGCATACAACCTCGCAAACGCATGTCGCGGCATTGTTCCACAAAAACGCGAAAAGCAGAAAGCGCGCCGAGAAGCCATTACGCCACCTGCTCAAGGCGCGTCTGCGCACTGCCGCAGCTGCAACACGAGGGACAATCCCGCTATGCTTCGCCTCCCTTCATCGCGTGAGGAATGCCGCGTGCGCCTGGCTCTATTCGATCTCGACAACACCCTGCTGGCCGGTGACAGCGACCATGCCTGGGGTGAATTTCTTTGCCAGCGCGGGCTGGTCGACGCCGATGCCTACCGTGCCCGCAATGACGCCTTCTATCAGGATTATCTCGCCGGCGAGCTGGACGTACTGGACTACCAGAATTTCTGCCAGGAACTGCTGGGGCGCAGCGAGATGGCGCAGCTAGCGCAATGGCACGCCGAATTCATGCGCGACCACATAGAGCCCATCGTACTGGCCAAGGGCGAAGCGCTGGTGCGCCAGCATCATGCAGCCGGCGATCGGGTGGTGATTATCACCGCCACCAACCGCTTCATTACCGGGCCAATCGCCAAACGCCTCGGCGTCGACACACTGCTGGCCACCGAATGCGAGATGCTGGACGGGCGTTACACCGGCCGACTCACCGACGTGCCCTGCTTCCAGGAAGGCAAGGTCACCCGCATCGAGCGTTGGCTACAGGAAAACGACCAGAGCCTGGACGACAGCTACTTCTATAGCGACTCGCGCAATGACCTGCCGCTGCTGGAACGGGTGAGCCACCCCGTCGCGGTCGATCCTGATCCGACGCTCCGCGAGATCGCCCAGCAGCGCGGCTGGGGCATCATCAGCCTGCGCTAACGCAGGCTTGTTGCCGATTCGTACGCGCCGACGCCTAAGCGCCCTTGCTGACCATCAAGTAAAAGATCGCCATAAACGAGAGAAAGGCTGGCCAGCCCAGCGCAAACCACCAACGCATGTAGCGAGCGGTCGCTGCAGGCAGAGGCGTGCCGTCACGCAGTGCCTGCTCGGCCAGCTTGTGCACGCGGATTTGCAGCCACACGACTGGCAACCAGCAGGCGCCCGCCACGACATAGAGCCCGATGCTCCACAGCAGCCACGGCTGGCTGAGATCGAAGCCGGCGAGGTGAACCAGCGCCAACCCGCTAAGCGGCTGAATGATGGCGGTGGTTGCGGTGAAGGCCCAGTCGGCGAAGACCAGATGCCGAAACGTCACCGCAATGACTTCGATCTTGCCGCTGCGCCATGCACGCCAGCTGTAATAGGCCGACCCTAATCCCGTCCCGAAGAGCACCGTCGACGACAGGATGTGCAGCGTTTTGATCAACAAATACAGGCTCATCGTCGACACTCCGGCATGGGTTCGGTCCACAACAGCCACAGCGTAGCCACCATCAGCACCAGGTTCTTGCCAACCGCGGCGAAGGGGTCGTACCAGTAATGCGGCAGCCACAGAGTAATGATCAGCATGTAGCCAAGCATCAGCACCAACTGTGCCCGCAAGGCATGGCGGCGCCAGCGTTGCGACAGCAGTCCGACCCCCAGCAGCGCATCCGTGAGCGCGCCAGCAATGATCGCGGCATCGGCACGCCACCCACCCACGCCCAGCTCGGCCATGATTCGCAGGCCCCAGTCGTAACCCGGCCCCAGACAGACCACAGCCGTGCCTAGCCAGATCAACACCAGTACGGCGAGCAGCAACGGGCGCAACGCCAACGACACGCTCTGCTCTCGCCGTGGCCAGCCGACCAGTCGGCTCGCCAGCGGCGGCGCCCGATAGCCACAGGTCGCGTGCATCGCCTCGGGTGACGCCAGGTTGTCGCGCTGCGCCAGCACCCACGTTTGCGTATTCAGCGCCTGCCAACCGAGCCGATCGCCCAGCCTCGCGCCCAGCCCCGAGAGCGCATGAGGAATGCGGACATAGCGTGCGGGCGCCCAGCCCTGAGCCGCACGCAGCCGATCGAGTAGTTGTGGCAGGGTCAGGGCTTCGGTGCCCACCAGCGGCACAATGCATGGCGTGGTAGGCCAATGGCGCAACAGTCCAAGTACCGCCGCGACCAGGTCATCCACATGAAGCGGCTGGGCCCGGGCCTGGATATCGAGGAGGGGTATCAGCGGCCAGGGAGACAGACGGGTCAACCATGCGCTGCTTGCCCCGCCTTCGCCAACCACCAACGAAGGCCGCAACACAACGGCGGGGATTCCCAGCGAAAGGAGGTATTCATCGGCTGCCGCCTTGCTAGCGAGAAACGGCACATCCTGTTGGTCGCCCGCACCGAGGGCGGACAGCTGAATAACACCGGCGCCGTTGTGTGCGGCCAGGTCAAACAGCGCGCGGGCGCCTAGGTTCTGCACATTGGCGAGGTGACGCGGATCGGTGCTCAGTACGCCGGTGGCGTTGATCACCAGCTCGACTCCATTCGGCCAGTCGAAATGTTCGGGATGGCTGGTCAGGTTGGCCAGATCCAGTGGCCGCCAGCATACGCCGGGGAGCTCGGCGCCATGTCCTGACCGAGAGGTGGCGACCAGCCGATGGCCCGCGCCCTGTAGTGCCCGCAGCAGATGCCGGCCGATGAAGCCGCCTGCACCGACCAGCAGGATGTGCATCAGACGGGCTTGGCTCCCATCAACCCCATGATCGCGATGAGTATCAACAGGATCAGGCCGGCGTAGACCAGCGCGAAACGCGGCAGCTTGGCCGGTGCCGGCATGTCACCCAGCCCCTGCCAGGCGCGCAGGCGACCGCCGAGCAGCAGGCCGAGCGGCACCAGCACCAGAAACAGCACCGAGCTGGCCAGCAGCCACAGCTGGCCCAGCGGAAACCCAGCCAGGTGGGCCAGCCACCAACCCGTCAGCGGCAACAGCAACGCGAGCACGGCCAACAGCGGAAGGGAAAACAGCCGAGTACGCTGCAGCTTTTGCTGCAGCACGGTCGGATCGGCACGGCGCCAGGCCTTCCAAAGCATGACGATGTGGGCGATCAGACCGAGCGTGAGCAGAATTGCCAGCACGGAGTGGACGATATTCAGCAGTTGGTAATGTTCCATCAATCCTCGCGGTACGGCTGGTTAGCCGAGAAACAGTTTGTAGGCAGGGTTGTCCGTCTCGTCCCAGTAGCGATAACCGATCTTGTCCAGCGCGGCCGGCACCAGATGGCGGTCCTCGGCGGGCACTTGCAGGCCGGCCACCACGCGTCCATCAGCCGCCCCATGATTGCGGTAGTGGAACATCGAGATATTCCAGCGCCCGCCCAGGTTATTGAGGAAATTGAACAGCGCGCCGGGACGCTCAGGGAATTCAAAGCGGAACACCACTTCATCGCTTACGCCGGTGGCGTGCCCGCCCACCATGTGCCGGGTGTGGAGCTTGGCCAGTTCGTTATCGGTCAGATCCAGCACAGGAAAGCCCTTGGCACGCAGGCTTTCGACCAGGGCCAGGCGCGGGTCGTTTTCCGGATGAGTCTGCACACCGACGAAGATGTGCGCGACTCGATCCTGGTGGTAGCGGTAGTTGAATTCGGTGATCTGGCGCTTGCCGATGGCCTCGCAGAACGCCTTGAAACTGCCCGGCTGCTCCGGGATGGTCACGGCGATGATCGCCTCGCGCTTCTCGCCCAGTTCGGCGCGCTCGGCCACATGGCGTAAGCGGTCAAAATTCACGTTGGCGCCTGAATCGATCCCGACCAGTACCTGATTGGCCACACCCTCACGCTCGACGTAGCGCTTGATTCCCGCCACGGCCAAGGCACCGGCTGGCTCGGTGATCGAACGGGTATCGTCGTAGATGTCCTTGATCGCCGCACAGATTTCATCGGTGCTGACGGTGATCACTTCATCGACATGGTCTTTGCAGATATCGAAGGTGTGCTGGCCAATCTGCGCCACCGCCACACCATCGGCGAACAACCCCACCTGTGAAAGCACCACGCGCTCGCCGGCTGCCATCGCCTGTTGCAGGCAGTTCGAGTCGTCCGGCTCTACGCCGATGACCTTGGTTTCCGGCCGCAGGTACTTGATGTACGCCGCCACGCCGGCGATCAGACCGCCGCCACCCACCGGAACGAAGACCGCATCGAGCTGGCCCTGGTGCTGCCGGAGAATCTCCATCGCGACGGTGCCCTGCCCGGCAATCACATGCGGGTCGTCGTACGGGTGGATATAGACGTAACCCTTTTCCTCGACGAGCTTCAGCGAGTAGGCCAGCGCCTCGGGGAATGCGTCGCCATGCAGAACGACCTTGCCACCACGAGCACGCACGCCCTGCACTTTCAATTCCGGCGTGGTGCGCGGCATGACGATCGTCGCCTTGATTCCCAGCTCACGCGCCGCCAGCGCCAGACCTTGTGCATGGTTGCCAGCCGAGGCGGTCACCACGCCACGTGCCAGCTCCTCGGCTGACAGCTGCGCCAGCTTGTTGTAGGCGCCACGAATCTTGAAGGAGAACACCGGCTGCAGATCCTCGCGCTTGAGCAGAATCTGGTTGCCGAGACGCTCGGAAAGCTGGCGTGCGGGCTGCAACGGGGTTTCAACCGCGACGTCATAAACGCGCGAGGTGAGGATCTTCTTGACGTACTGTTCGAGCATCGTGGGCTTATCTTGGCGGGCATTACGGGGCCCACGAGTCTACTCTGCGAAAAACTCGCCGACCACCGGCAATCGGCGCACGAAGCAGCGGTTTCGCCGCCGGCAGGCGAGACCCACCGGTGAGCCCCCGCTATACTCCCGCACCTCTATTCATCACCGTCCGGACCTTCACGCCATGACTCAGGATCAACTCAAGCAGGCCGTCGCCCAAGCCGCTGTCGACCTCATCGTGCCGCAGCTCACCGACCGCAGCATCGTCGGCGTCGGCACCGGTTCCACGGCTAATTTTTTCATCGACCTGCTGGCTCAGCACAAAGGCTTCTTTGACGGTGCAGTGGCCAGCTCCGACGCGACCGCCGAGCGCCTGAAAGGCCACGGCATCCCGGTCTACGATCTCAACTCGGTGTCCGATCTGGAGTTCTACGTCGACGGTGCTGATGAAGCCAACAGCCACCTGGAGCTGATCAAGGGCGGCGGCGCGGCCCTGACGCGCGAGAAAATCGTCGCGGCAGTTGCTCGCACATTTATCTGCATTGCCGACGGCAGCAAGCTCGTCGAGCGCCTCGGCACCTTTCCCTTGCCGGTCGAAGTGATTCCCATGGCGCGCAGTCACGTCGCGCGCGAACTGGTCAAGCTGGGCGGTGATCCGGTCTACCGTGACGGCGTCGTGACCGACAACGGCAACGTCATCCTCGACGTGCACAACCTCCTGATCGGCTTTGCGCCGGATGTCGAAGCGCAGATCAACAACATCGTCGGCGTCGTCACCAACGGCCTGTTCGCCGCACGCCCGGCCGACATTCTGCTGCTGGGCACCAAAGACGGCGTACAGACACTCAAGCGCTGACGCTGCAAGCCGCACGCAAGTTCACGGGAGCAAGCTTAACGACGGGCAAGCTGTTCCCGCGTCTACTTGACCGTTGGGGCTTGCAGCTTGTCGCTGCCTTTGCGTTTGAATACGTAGAACCGATTAGGCTCGGCGACGACATAAATATTGCCGCCGCCGTCCATGGCCACCCCTTCGGCCTGGTCGATGCCCTCCACCAGACCGTTGAGACCGCCGAGCAGGCTGATGAAACTGCGCGGTCGACCCAGCAGGTCCAGCTCGACCAGTAGCCGCGACTCGTCAGACAGCATCAGTGTGTGGCCGGTACGCGGGTCGATCGCCACTGAAGAGATGTCGCGGACCAGCAATGGCTGAGCGGGCAGCGGCTCGAGCACGCCGGCCGCACCGTCTTCGCCAGGAAAGGGCAGTTCGAACAAGCCCTGCGGATCGCGCTCCTTGGCGAGTAGCATGCGGCTGGTGCGCGGATTCCAGGCCAGCCCCTCGAACCCCTTGTTGCCCGCCCCATCGAAACCCAGGTCGTAGGTGGCGAGGTCGTCGGCATCAAGCGTTTCAACGCCCGGCGCAAGCGTGAACACCGCGACCAACCGGCGGCGCTCGTCGACGATTCCCAAGCGGCCGTCATCCAGTGCCTCGACCGCCTCGGGATCGGAGAAACCCGTCAGGGTAATGCGCCGCAGCACAACGCCGCCGGGCGAAAACTCCACAAGCTGCGGATTTTGTCCTGTGACGGTGAACAGCGTCCCGGTAGCGGCATTCCAGGTCAGGCCAGAGGTTTCATCATCCTCAAGCCCCGCCAGGGTGGTTTCCATTGCCAGCTCGTAGTCCGGCAACCAGATGCTGGCCGCACGCTGTTCGGCGTCAACCGTTTGCTCCTGCCAATACAGCGTCAACTGATCGTCCCAATGCAGTAGCCAAGCTGTCAGCATCGCAGCGGCCACGGTGAGGCACAGCAGAATGTAGAGAAACAGGCGCAAGCGAGAGGGTCGGACAGCGGTGTCTGGCATGAAGGTCACACCCAGGGAGGGGCCGCAATTACAGCATGACCTTGATGATGTGGATATGCAGCGATCAGGCCGGATACGCCAAAACGTACCCGGCCCGGGCGGATCAGAGTACGCGGCTTTCGAAGCGAGACAGCCCGACCAGCTCAAGCGCCAGCTCATCGCCCTGATTCAGCGGCCCGACGCCGGCCGGTGTTCCTGTCAGCACCACGTCGCCCGGCTGCAGGTTGAAATGGCCGGCGATGTGCTGCAGCAACGGCAAGATGGCGTTGAGCATCTGGCTGCTGTTGCCGTTCTGACGGACCTCGCCGTTGATGGTGAGACGAATGCCGATGTCATTCGGATCCTGCACCGCGTCGCCAGGCACGAACGGAGCCAGCACGCAGGCGCCGTCGAAGCTCTTGGCGATCTCCCAGGGATGGCCTTTTTCCTTCAGCTTGGCCTGCACATCGCGCAGCGTCAGGTCGAGCGCCGGGGCGAAACCGGAAATGGCATCGCGGACTTCCTCTTCGTTCGGCGTGCGCGACAGCGGCTTGCCAATCAACACGGCGATCTCCGCCTCGTAGTGAACCGCACCCCGGTCGCTGGGGATGCTGAAGCCGCCTTCCAGCGGCACCGTGCAGCTACCGGCCTTGATGAACAGCAGCGGCTCGGTGGGCACCGGGTTGTTCAGTTCCTTGGCATGCTCGGCATAGTTGCGGCCAATGCAGACCACCTTGCCCAGCGGGTAATGAATTGGCGTGCCATCGGTGTATTGGTGTTTGTAATTCATCGAAGGTCTCGTCTGTAGAGCGGGTTCACCCCGCCGTTGCCGTTGGCGGGTTCTCACCCGCCCTACACTCACACCGCGAATATCTTGCCCGGATTCATGATGCCATTCGGGTCGAATGCCGCCTTGATCGCCTTCATGTAGGCGATCTCGGCTTCAGAGCGACTGTAGGTCAGGTAGTCGCGCTTGGTCATGCCGACACCATGCTCGGCCGAAATCGAACCGTTGTATTTTTCGACCGTCTCGAACACCCATTTGTTGACCGCGGCGCACTTGTCGAAGAACTCGTCCTTCGACAACGCCTCGGGCTTGAGGATGTTCAGGTGCAGGTTGCCGTCACCGATGTGGCCGTACCAGAGCACTTCGAAATCGGGGTAGTTGCTGGTGACGATGGCGTCGATGTCGGCCAAAAACGCAGGCACCTTGGAGACGGTGACCGAGATATCGTTCTTGTACGGCGTCCAATGGCTGATGGTCTCGGAGATGTACTCGCGCAACTTCCACAGATTCTGCAGCTGCTGGTCGCTTTGGCTCATCACGCCATCGATGACCCATCCTTCATTGACGCAATGCTCGAAGGTCGCCAGCGCTTGCTCGGCGCGTTCTTCGGTGGTCGCCTCGAATTCGAGCAGCGCATAAAACGGCGTGCGGGTCTCGAACGGAGCGGGGATATCTCCGCGACCCAGAATCTTGTCCAGGCACTTGTCAGAGAAAAACTCGAAAGCGGTCAGGTCCAGCTTGTCCTGGAAGGCGTGCAGCACCGGCATGATCGAATCGAAGTCCGGTGTGCCCAGCACCATCGCGGTGAGGTTGGTCGGCTGGCGCTCCAGGCGCATGGTGGCCTCGACCACGAAGCCCAGCGTGCCTTCGGCACCGATAAACAACTGGCGCAGGTCATAGCCGGTGGCGTTCTTGATCAAATCCTTGTTCAGCTCGAGCAGGTCGCCCTTGCCGGTCACAACCTTCAGCCCCGCGACCCAGTTGCGGGTCATGCCGTAGCGAATCACCTTAATCCCACCGGCGTTGGTGCCGATGTTGCCGCCGATCTGACTGGAGCCTGCCGAGGCGAAATCCACCGGATAGTAAAGGCCCTTGTCTTCAGCGAACTGCTGCAGCTGCGCGGTGATTACGCCTGGCTGGCAGACCACGGTGCGATCCATCTCGTCGAACGTCAGGATCTGGTTCATGTAATCGAACGACACCACCACCTCGCCATTGGCCGCCACCGCAGCCGCCGAGAGCCCGGTCCGCCCGCCGGAAGGCACCAGCGCAACCTTGCGCTCGTTGGCCCAACGCACGATGGCCTGCACTTGCTCAACGCTCTTCGGAAAGACGATGGCCGTGGGTGCCGGCGCGTAGTGCTTCGTCCAATCCTTACCGTAGGTGTTCAGCGAATCGGCATCGGTCAGCACCTTTCCAGGCTCGACCAGGGTCTTCAGCTCATCGATCAGGGCAGGATCGGTCATCATGCGAACTCTCATTCAATTCATGGTCACCCTGAGTACGCTTCAGCTCAGGGATGGGGTGTTTCGAGGGGCCCGTATGCTAGCATACGCACCCCTTTGAAACGTGCCTCGGCAGACTCCCGACACCGCTGATACCGGGTCGGCCAGCCTTCGCTGGACACTTCGTCCTACCCTTCGGCCTTAAGGTTTTATTGCAGATGAGCCAGACCTCACTCGACAAGAGCAAGATCAAGTTTCTTCTTCTCGAAGGCGTTCACCAGAACGCTGTCGACACCCTCAAGGCCGCCGGTTACTCCAACATCGAGTACCTCAAGACGGCGCTGACCGAGTCGGAGCTGAAAGAGAAGATCGCCGATGTTCATTTCATCGGGATTCGTTCGCGCACCCAGCTCACCGAGGACGTGTTCGAAGCGGCGAAGAAACTGATCGCGGTCGGCTGCTTCTGCATCGGCACCAACCAGGTCGACCTTAACGCCGCCCGCGAGCGCGGGATTGCGGTCTTCAACGCCCCCTACTCCAACACCCGTTCGGTAGCCGAACTGGTGCTGGCCGAAGCCATCCTGCTGCTGCGCGGCATTCCGGAAAAGAACGCCTCCTGCCATCGCGGCGGCTGGATCAAGTCGGCGGCCAACTCCTTCGAGATCCGCGGCAAGAAGCTGGGCATCATCGGCTACGGATCTATCGGCACCCAGCTGTCGGTACTCGCCGAGGGCCTGGGCATGCAGGTCTACTTCTACGACGTAGTGGCCAAGCTGCCGCTGGGCAACGCCACGCAAATCGGCTCGTTGTATGAGCTGCTGGGCATGTGCGACATCGTCTCCTTGCACGTTCCAGAGCTGCCATCCACTCAGTGGATGATCGGTGAAAAGGAAATCCGTGCCATGAAGAAGGGCGCCATTCTGATCAACGCCGCCCGCGGCACCGTGGTCGAGCTGGATCACCTGGCCGCTGCGATCAAGGACGAGCACCTGATCGGCGCCGCCATCGACGTGTTCCCGGTCGAGCCCAAATCCAACGACGAAGAGTTCGAAAGCCCGCTGCGCGGCCTGGACCGCGTGATCCTGACCCCGCACATCGGCGGTTCCACTGCCGAAGCCCAGGCCAACATCGGTCTGGAAGTGGCAGAAAAGCTGGTCAAGTACAGCGACAACGGCACCTCGGTATCCTCGGTCAACTTCCCGGAAGTCGCGCTGCCATCGCACCCGGGCAAGCACCGTCTGCTGCACATCCACCAGAACATTCCCGGTGTGATGAGCGAGATCAACAAGGTGTTCGCCGACAACGGCATCAACATCTGCGGTCAGTTCCTGCAGACCAACGAGAAGGTCGGCTACGTCGTGATCGACGTCGACAAGGAATATTCCGATCTGGCTCTGGAGAAATTGCAGCACGTCAACGGCACCATCCGCAGCCGCGTGTTGTTCTAAGCAGAACGGCGGCACAAGGCAGGCCCAGCCTGTCTTGGAATGACGAGCAGACCCCGCCCAGTGGCGGGGTTTTTGTTATCGAGGTTGCTTCACGCAATCGCCATCCTTTATTGCCCGACCCGCCCGATAACGCCAAACGTATCGCCACCACCCACTCGTGATCAGCTACCTCCCGTACCACTGTCACGGCCCTCTGGACGATCTGACTCAGGGCGGCGCTCGACCGGTTCGATCGGTGATATTTCGGGAGGTGATTCGAGCGTTGGCGGGCGCGGCTGACGTTGGCTATCACCCTGACGGTCGATGATCTCTTGCCTTGGCTCACGATTGTCGAGCGGATGTTCGCGGGTCTTTTCCGGCATCGTCGGTCCCGTGCCGGTCGCAAATGCCGAAGACATCAATGCCAGACTGGCTATTAAAAGCGGTAGGCGCATGCTCATGGCCCCACTCATGAAAGGCAGCGCTGCAGCCCTGCGCAACAGTGCGACAACCTACACCGGACGGAGCGATGCCTATAACTGAAAAGCCCCAGCCAGAGGCCGGGGCTTGTTGGCTATGGCCGGCTTAGTTACCCGCGCCGCCAGCGCCGCCTGCACCACCACTACCGGTGCCAGCACCCGTTGCACTGTTGCCGGTGCCGGTGGTGTTACCAACGCTCGTACCCGTGCCGGTACCCGGGCCAGCCTCCTGGCCTGTTCCGGTAGTCGTACCGGTGCCGGTCGTCATGCCATTGCGATTGGTATCGTCAGTTGTGGTGCCGTCCATCGATGTACCGCTGTGAGTACCGCTCATCGAACCGTGATCTTCTTTATCTTTCATGTGATCGCTGTCAGCCGAGCCGGCTGCAAAAACGCCGGTGGACATCAAACCGGCCAGGGTCAGGGCTGCCAATTTTGTCGTTTTCATGGTCGTTCTCCGAATCACAAAGGGTTCCTATAATCGGGCAGCCGCCAGTCGAAGGGGTTTCATGCATCGCATTACAAAATTTGTACGTCGGCAACGAGGGCCGACAGCATGCGGGCTGCGCCCTGCTACCGCTCATCGCTATCAGCGTCGGCAGGCCGTTGATCGGCTTCCGGCCGGTCACCCAGCACGTCTTCCACGTACAACATGCGCACCATCACCATGGCGACCGCACCCAGCGGTGTTGCCAGGAGCAAACCCAGGGTTCCGGCGAGCAGTCCGAACAGCAGTTGCATGGAAATCGTGAGCGCCGGCGGCACGGAAACGATGCGGTTCTGCATCCAGGGTGTGAACAGGTAGCTCTCCAGCGCCTGGACGACGGCATAGAGACCGGCGACGTAGAGCATCGTCCGGGTTCCCTCAAGCGAGCCCAGTAACAACGCCGGGATCACCGCGATGACCGGGCCGATGTTGGGAATGAAGGACAGCAGGCCGGCGATCAAGCCGAGCACCAACGCCAGTTCGATGCCCAACAACCACAACCCCAGCGTTGTCAGCACACCGATCAGCAGCATCTCGATGAGTTTGGCGATCAACCAGGATTGCAGCGTCGAACCGCTCTCGCTCAGCACATCGTGAACGCGGGCGCGATAGCCAAGCGGGATCAGCTTGACGAAACCATCGACATAAACGCGTGGATTGAGCGCGAGACACACCCCAATGGCAAACGCCACGACGAAGCTGGTGAGCGCCCCACCGATCGAAGACAGCACGGATGTCACCAGACTGAAGCCATCACCCGGCGAAACGGCCTCCTTCAGGCTGTCCTGATAGGCCATGAGCCGGCTGACCCACTCGGAGTCGTCAGCGCGCTCACGCAGACGCTCGACGGCCTTCGGAAGCGATTCGGAAAGTGCATCGATCTGGTCTGAAATGCTCGGCGCAACCAGCCAGCCGAACAAACCGACCATGGTCAGGAACAAGGCGAAGAACAGGCCCATCGAGAGGTTGCGTGACAGCGGCGTTTTTTCACTGATCCAGCCGCTGATGCCGTTGATGAGCACACCGAAGAGGATGGCGGCAAACAGCAGGAGAAGGAAATCGAAAGCGAGCCACGCCACGATCACCAGTACAGCGACCACCACCAGGACGCTCACTTTGACCAGGCTTCGGCTGGCGACCCCTTTGGCGCTCTCGTTCTGGCTGTCTGCGTCGCTCATGCCGCCCCCTGCTCATGACTTGAAGCTGGGACAGGAGGTGGCCGGGGAAATTCAGGCGCGACCGCCCTAGCGCAGCAGCTGCGCCAGTGAAATACCCACCCCAGCCATGCTTTCGCCGGCCACCAGCCCGGCGGCCGCGACGATAACGAAGCGCTCGGCAAAGCCGCCCCAGCGGGCTGCGAACAGCCAGGCCAGTAGCGCGCCAAAGGTCATCATCAGTGAAATCGACGCCGGGATAATGAAGGCCAATCCCAACGCCGCGGAGCTCGGCAGCCAGCGCAACCGCCACACCGGTAACACGCCTTCGAGCACGCCCATCAGGACGCCGGCCAGCGCACCCACACCGATAGCCCAGCGAATGTCGTGGCTGATCGAGCCCAGCCCTGCCGTCAACGCCTCGGCCACCGCCTTCCATGTCGCCACAGCCGGTGCCGGCCACTCGGCGGTGATCAGCATCGCTTGCGGGTCGGGAATCAGCAGCTGGTAGACAAATACACCCACTACGCTGCCGATCAGAATGCCTGCGCATTGCGCCACGACCTGGCGTGACGGCGTAGCCCCGATGGCGTGGCCGACTTTGAAGTCATTGAGCAGATCAGTGCACTGCCCCGCCGCACCGCCAGCGGTGTTAGCGCTCATCAGATTGATCGCCACCTGACCGGGTGCGATAACGCCAAAGCTCAGTTGCGACAGCTGGCCGATGGCACCAATCGGCGGGATACCGGTGGCACCGACCACCCGCGCCGCGACCATCGCCAGCAGCAACGCCAGGGGAATCGACAAGGCGGCCATCACCGGATGGATACCGAATAACGAGACCTGCATGAGCACCACCAACACGGCCGACGAGGCCAGCCCAAGCATGGGTAACGCAGCGGGCCGCTGCAGCGTGAGGCGTCGCTGCGAGTCCTCCCGACGACCGCGGAGCAGGCGCAGCCCAAAGGATGTCAGCGTGGCGCATACCATCAGGCTCACGCCGGGCCAGAGCAACCACTCGATTAGCAGTGCGAACTGCGGGCCGCTGGCATCGATGGGCATGCTCACTAGCCCCTCCGCCACCAGCCAAGGTGCCAGCAGCCCCCACGCCAACACGGCGCCCAGGAGCAGCGACAGGCCCACCCGCAAACCAATAATGCCGCCAAACCCCACCAGCAACAGCGACGGCTCGAGGCTGAACGTCAGCCGCTCCAGCTGCGCGGTAGGCGTCCACCGCGGCAGGGCCCACAGCAGGCTATCCACCAATTTGCTGGTGGCCGCCAGCAGCGCGGCCAAGCCCAATACCAGCAGACGCCGAGCCGCTTCGGCGCCATGGCTGTAGATCTGCTGCATAGTCGCCAGCGTCGCCATGCCTTCAGGAAATCGCAATTGGGCCTCGATGATCAGCGATGGCCGCAGGTACCACGCCACCCAGATGCCGAGAAAGCTCACCGAAAACACCCAGGCGGTCAGCGGCAACGACCCGAGTTGCTCTCCGGTGATCAATGTGTAGGCGGGTATGGGCGCCACCAGACCGCTGGAAATGATCGACGCGGCAGACGAAGCGGTGGTCTGGTTGATATTACTTTCGTGGAGCGACCAGTCCGGCCAACGAAAGCACCGCGCCAAGGTCTGCCACGCGGCAAAACCGATCAGTAACGCAATGATCGACATGTTGAACGACCAACCGATCTTCAGGCCGGAGTAGATATTCGAAGGGGTCAAGAGCGCGCCGAGCAGCAAGCCGGTAAGTAACGCACGGAGCGTGAGTTCGCGCGGAGGTCCGGTCATGCCGACTCCATCGTATGGGTGATTGACTCACCTTAGTCCATTCAACCCAAAAGACGTTTACTTGACCGCCCGTCGGGTTCTCTGGAATCCAACGCAGATGCCCGCTCAATCGCAACGTGGATGCTGAACTTCATCATTTTGCGCCGGTCGTTTAGTAACTTTTCTACGCAGCATAACGGCACCCAAGACCAAGGATTGAACATGGACGAAGCGGATTTCACTCTCCAGGACCGTAACCAGCCCACCGTCACCCTGCTTACCGGCAATGAACTCCTGGGATTGTTTTTCAAACACTTTCTGGGCGAACAGGCCCGGCTCGATGTTGCGCTGGCTCGACTCGAGGAAGCCGACAGAGAGACCACCGATCTGTATCTGGTGGACGCCGGTAATAGCCAGACCGAGCAACTTTCAACGCTTCTCGATCGGCTCGATGAACAGACACCCGTGGCGTTGGTGAACATTGCCCCGGAACAGGCCGAACAGCTGGTCGACAAGCATCCCGGGATACGGGGCGTGTTTTACAGCCACGCGACCCGTGAACACCTGCTCGATGGCATTCAGGTGCTGCTTGATGGCGGCGACTGGCTGCCCCGAGTCCTTACCGAGCGCCTGCTCAGCCAATGGCGACGCATGCGCCAGCTGGCCGGCAGCAAACCGTCGCTGACGCTGCGCGAACGGGAAATTCTCAGCCTGGCCGGCAAGGGCCTGTCCAATGCAGAGATCGCCGAACAGCTGTGCCTGAGCCCGCACACCATCAAAAGCCACATTCACAATCTGCTGCGCAAGATCGGCGCCTCTAACCGTGCCGAGGCAGCCTTCCTGCTGCGTGGCCGGCTGGATTGGTCCGAGTCGTGTCACGCCTGACGCTCGGCCTGCTCCTGCTCCTGCTCGCGCTGCTCAGCCCGCTGCAGGCGCAGGAGCCGCAGGAGCCGCAGGAGCAGGCCGAACGCGAGGCGGAATTGAGCGGGCTGATCATCGACAACACCATCACCCGGTTCGGCCATGACTTTCACCGTTACCTCAGTTTTCAATTGCAGGACGCCAGCGAACTCGAAGGTGACCTGGTGGTACGGGAACGGCCTTCGGCGCGCTGGGGTAGCCTGGTCTGGGTGGAGTACGGACAGCGCACCGTCTATCGGCGCTTTCTGCAGCCCAACGTAGCGGAGATCGAGGCCATTGCGACCCAGGCGGCGCAGCTTATTCTGGAAGAAGTCAACCGCAGCAAATTGCAGAACCTGCTTCAGGACACCTTCGACATGGACCGCGATGAGTTGTAACCCGCGCCTGGCAGGCTTAATCCGCCCCACTCATCACGCAGCGGTTGTTTTGCATCGTTCGATGGATGTTCACCGCTTCGCCCCCAGTCAAGAATCCGAGCACTAATCCGAGGTGCCTGCATGGAACGTCTAGCGCTATTTCGTCGCGGCTTGTGCGCCGCCCTTCTGCTCGTTTCAGCCGCCTCGCTACACGCGGCCGATCTGCTGGACAACGCGGACCTGGCCGACGGCGCGCTCAACCTTGGCAGCCCCGCGGTGGTTGCCCTGCAATTGCCTGCCGGGCAGACCGCACAGGTGTTGCAACAGGGCAATGACAACCTGGCCGACCTTAGCCAGGCCGGTGACAACCACCTGGCCAGCATCGTTCAGCAGGGCAGCGATCAGCAGGCCTTCATCCTGCAGCAAGGCGACAACCAGCTCGCCAGCATCCTCCAGATCGGTCAGGGCAACAGTGCTGACATCAGCCAGATCGGTAGCGATAACCAGGCGGCCATTGCCCAGATCGGTGCGAACAACAACGCCAGCATCGAGCAGCTGGGCAGCGGTTTGAGCAGCAGCGTCATTCAATACGGAAACGGCCAGCGCATTCAGATCGTTCAACACTGATAGAACTCAATAAAAAAGGATTTGCCATGCGCAGCACTCCGACACTCATCGCCCTTGCGCTTCTGCTGGCCGTCGCCAGCGATCTTCATGCCGACAACCGTGTGGAAATCGACCAGACCGGAACGGACAACTCTGCTAGCGCCGAGCAAACCGGCGTGCTCAATGAGGCGGTGATCAGGCAGAACGGCACCGATAACACAGCCTCGGTTTTCCAATTGGTCGAGTCGAACCTGGCCACCGTCGTGCAAGTCGGCAGCGGCAACGAGGCGTCTGTCTATCAAGGGTCTGAAAGCCATTTCGGCTCTGTAAGCGTCTACCAACAAGGTGCCGGCAACCGCGCCGAGGTCGAGCAGAACGGGTACGCGAATGACCTGACGATCAGCAGCGTGGGTGACGGCAACGCGATCGCCGCCACTCAGCAGGGATTCGCCCAAGCCGAGGCGTACCAGATCGGCAACGACAATTCGGTAACGCTCACTCAGGATGGCGTCTACCACGGCACGCAGCTGGCCGTTTACCAAGTCGGTGACGAGAACCTGGCCAGTGTCAATCAGGGCGACGGCAGCACCATTCAGTTGGCGCAGAATGGCAACGCCAACTCGGCGCGGATTGATCAGGTCAGCCTGTTCGGCGAGGCGGTGTTCAATCAGGCGGGAGACAACAACGTGCTGGCGATCGAGCAGAGCGGGCGGAATAACAGCTTCCGCGGCTCTTCAACCGGCAACGACAACAGCGTTGACGTCGTGCAATGGTTCGACGGCAATCAAGCAAGCGTGGTGCAGACGGGCGACAGCAACCTGGCTGACATTCGTCAACTGGCCGAGTACAACGAGGCACGCATTACCCAGACGGGCGATGCCAACGCGGCCTACATCACCCAGGCGGCTGCCAACATGACCGCCATCATTCAACAATCCGGCAGCGGCAACCTGGCCACTGTCAGCCAGCAATAATCACCTAGCGCAGGCGTCGCTGCGCCAACGGGGCAGAGTGCATGGACATGCTGAGCGCCGTAACCTTAGCCAGCTGGTTGGCCGCATCCGGCGCCCTGCCAGTCGCGGCTCGCCTCGAGTTGGCGCCCGAAGGTTCCGACCGCCTGGCATTGCGGCTTTGCTTCAGCAGCCCGGAGACGCACCACCTCAGTTATCGAATGGAGGTGCGCACCATTGGCCAAGCCGGCACCAGTCGCAGCCGTCAGTCAGGTGAATTGACCAGCGGCCCCGCCCTGCAGTGCCCGGTCAGCAACCGTCTTGGCTACGCCGCTGACACGCGCGTGGAAGCGACGCTTGAATGGAGCATTGATGGCCAGCCGCAGCCACCTCTGCAGCAGCACTACCCACCCGCAAAACCGGCCGGCACGGCACCCGCCGAACCGGCAACGCCATCGCTCGAGCTGCCACAAGACGATGCCGAGCTGATGGCGCGCATGGGCCAGGAACGCCCGCCAGGCACTGCGCTGTAGCCATCTCTGCCATCCATCGCCTCTCCGGAACCGCAAGCGGGCCTGTGGCTTCTACCGAGCCACTGCACTTGTCGCGAACCGAAGGAGAATCCGATGCGCATTTCTCTCAAACCCCTGCATGAACAAGTCATCGTCATCACTGGCGCTTCGAGTGGGATCGGCTTGGCAACCGCCCGACTCGCTGTCGAGAAAGGCGCCCGTGTCGTGCTGGTGGCGCGCAACGATGTGGCGCTGGCCGATATCGAGCGCGATCTGAACGCCGGTGACCGGGTGATGCACGTGATGGCGGACGTCGGTGAGCGTGCTCAACTTGAGCGAGTCGCCAGCGAAACGATTGCGCGTTTTGGCGGCTTCGATACCTGGATCAACAATGCCGGCAGCTCGGTCTGGGGGCGCTTCGACGAGGTCAGTGACGAGGACCACAAGCAGGTCATGCAGACCAATTTCTGGGGCACCCATTACGGGTCCGCTATCGCCGTGAACCACCTGCGCGACAAGGGCGGTGCGCTGATCAACATCGGCAGCGTCGAGTCGGCTAATGCGCTGCCCTTCCACAGCAGCTACAGCGCCAGCAAACATGCCATCAAGGCCATGACCGACGTGCTACGTGTCGAGCTGCAAAAGTCGCGTACACCCGTGTCGGTGACGCTGGTTCGGCCATCGTCCACGGACACGATGTTCATGGACCACTCCAAGAACTGCCTGCCCAGTGCGCCGGTATTCCCGCCGCCTGTCTATGCACCGGAGGTTGTCGCCCGGGCGATTCTCGACGCGGCCGAACATCCGCAGCGCGACGTCTACATTGGCAATGCCAAGTTGCTGTCGCGCCTTGCGCAGAACGCCCCGCGCGTGGCCGATTGGATCAACCGCACCTTCGTCTACGACACGATCAAGAGTGGACGCCCGGACCGTCATCCGCGAGGGGCGCTGTACGCCAGCGATGTCGGTAGCGCCGGTGACGGCAAGGCCAGCGGCGACTATCCCGGCATGGTACTGACACGCAGCCTCTATACGCGCGCCTCGCAACACCCGGTGGCCACCACGGCGGCAGTGGCGGTGGGCGCCGCAGCGCTGTTCGCATTATTGGGCCGCCGAGCGCGCTAGCAGGCGAGACGGGGCGCTGCGCCAGCCCTCAGGCGCGTCCCTCCATTCACAGCAGGTACTAGTTCGCCGCATCGCAGTCGCCACGAACGATGTTTGCCCTACTGAGCAATGCTCTGGACAGTCATGCAACCGGGCCGACGAAGGGCTCGCTCGATGGATGCCCACAGGATGTGGCGGCTGTTAGAGTTCGGTTCCCTCCACGCAATGGACGCATCAGATGTCACTGGACGACAACAAACGACTGGTTCGTAACCACATCGACCTGAGCTGGAACCGCGGACACCTCGCCTTGGCCGAGCAGCTGCACAGCAAAGACTTCCTCTACAAAAGCTCGTTTGTTGGCCATCCCTTGGCCAGCGCCGAGTTCGTGGCGATGGTTGCCCAGATCCGCACCGCTATGCCGGACCTTGAAGTTGTGGTTGAGGAGTGCGTCGCTGAAGGCGACAAGGTGGTTACCTGGAGCACGCTGATCGGCACGATCGAAAACGCAGCGCTCGGCTACCCACCCAGCGATAAAGTGCTGAGTATTTCGGCAATGGCATTCTGGACGCTGTCACTCAACGGGCAAATTCGCGAAATCTGCACCATGTTCGACATGGAGAGCTTCCGCTCTCAGCTCGGGCTGGCGACACGCACGTACGCCGATAAAGCGCTGCCCTGAAGATCGCAAGCACGCTCGAACCGTAGCGTTTAGTCGGTTCACAGCCGTCATCGCCTTGGTTTTGTGGTCCATTCACATGCACCCCGATTCAGGAAAGGCCGTTGAATGCACCGACCGCTGTTGCTCAAAACCCTGGTTTGCCTCGTTGTCCTTGCCCTGCTGGCGTCTGCCTTCAACCCGCATGACCGCACCACCTGGCTGATGGAGATTCTGCCGGCCGCGATTCTGTTGCCGCTGCTTGTCTGCACGCATCAACGGTTTCCGCTCTCATCCCTGCTTTATCTGCTTTTAGCCATTCAAGCACTGGGGTTGATCGCCGGAGGGCACTACAGCTTCGCGCGTGTGCCGGTGGGGTCCTGGCTCCAGGACTGGCTGGAGCTCAGTCGCAACCCCTATGACCGCCTCGGGCACTTCTTTCAAGGCGTCGTGCCGGCGCTGACCGCGCGTGAACTACTGGTGCGCCTGGACCGGGTCCACGGCAAACATCTGCTGCCGTTTGTCTGCGTGTGCATGGCGATGACGCTCAGCGCGGTGTACGAACTGGTCGAGTGGGCCGCTGCGCTGGCGCTCGGCCAGGGCGCTGAAGAGTTTCTCGGCATGCAGGGCGATCAGTGGGACACCCAGGCCGATATGTTCTGCGCCCTGCTCGGCTCGCTGGTGGCGATGACGCTCCTGGTGCGTTTGCATGACCGCTCGATGCGGGCCATCAATCATTCGTTCAATTGGACGAACAAACAGAACGGAATAACCAATCAAATACGCGGCAATTAACTATTGCACTCATCGATTAAAGCAATTGGATAATCTGCTCAATTAGCACTGCTGTTATTAACATCACGATTGTCGATTACCACTATTGATACGCTCACGTTTGAGCAATACGTCCTCGCCCGTAGCATTGGCTCCGTACCCACTCCTACCGAGGACACCGTCATGAAAACGCTACTTGCAAGTTTAATTCTGGCCAGCGTCACTTCGACCGCGTTTGCGGTGCCGCCAACCCATCCACAGCCGCTGCTGGGTGAGGCGCAGGGCGCATCGACCGTTCAGAACGAGGTATTAGTCGATCGAACTGTTTCGGAAAATGGCTTTGATCGCACGCCGCTGAGCGAGCAATTTGCCGAAGGTGGATTCGATCTTACGCCGTTGGGCGAGCAGCTCGCTGAAGACGGGTTCGACCTGACACCCCAAGCGGATCACGTCGCAGATGACGGATTCGACCGCACGCCGTTGGGTCAGTTGTTGGCCGAGGATGGCAGCGACAGAACCGGGCTCGGCACCGCCTGACGCCTAATGCTTCATCTCAAGGCGCCGTTGGCGCCTTTTTATTGCCGCGATTTTCATTTGGTTATTTCGTTAGTACTTCTTTTCGTTGTTTATCTGTCTTGGCGCGCAACGCTATTAATTAGCTAGCGCTCGATTTGATAACTAACACGAGCGAGCAACTACAAGTGTTACCACAACCAGCCCAACCACAATAACGCGGCCAGCAGCCCAGTACTTAGTGCGAGTGCACCTCTATTCCAGAAGCGATTCCAACGACGCTCGCGGCGGCGCCAGCGCGACCGATCCGGATGGAACACCGGCACGGCCAACGGCGGCCGCTGCACCAGCCGTTTGAGTTTCAGTGATGACCACAGCACCGGATCGGGCATGCTGGCGAGCCACGCGGGCACTGCCCACCCCCGCGTTATGGCCACTCCCGCGATGCCGAGCGCTACCAGCAACGGCCAGAGTGCCGCCCAGACGCCGCCCGGGTACAGCCCATGCAGCATAGGCGCGCGCAAGGCGGGCCAAGCCCATGGCAACAGCAGCGACAAACTGCTGAGCAAGGCCCAAGGCAATACCTGCAGCACGGGTGGTCGGCTACTCGGCGCATCCGTGGCATCGCGATGTAGCAGCCACAGCGCGCGGGTTAGCAACAAGGCGGTGGTCAGGCTGCTAACGGTCAACCAAGGCAGCCAGGCTTCGAACGCGCCGGCATGCCAGGCGTCTTTCAGCGCCGTCTTCACGGCACCACCGCTGGTCAACGGCAGTCCGATGATCGCCAGCGCAGGCACCGCCAACAGCAGCCAACCGCTGCGCGGCAAACGCCCGGCGTGGATCAGGCCAGCCGCAAGGAACAGCGCCCCTTTGGCCAACCCATGATGTACGCCGTAGAGCACCAGCACGACGGTCAGCGCCTGTCGCTGCTGCGGGTGGTGCCAGGCCAGCGCCAGCAACATCAACAGATAGCCCATCTGGCTGACAGACGAGTAAGCCAGAACTGCCTTGGCCTTGCCCGCGCATAGCCCCAGCAGCGCTGGGTAGATCGCGCCGAAGATGCCGACGGCGAGCAGCACGTCGGCCCAGCCGGACAGCAACGAATCCTGTTCAGGCAAGCAACGCCAGAGACCGAGAAAACCCGCCTTGAGCATCGCGCCGGACAGTACCGCACTGGCCGGTGCCGGCGCGGCCGGGTGCGCCAGGGGCAGCCACACGTGCAAGGGCCAGAACCCGGCTTTCAAGCCGAGGCCGATCAGCAACAGCAGCAAGGTGAGCCCATCCATCGGCAATGTCTGCCAGGCGACAAACGAGAAGTCACCGTCCGCCGCATGGCTGCGCAGCATCAGCGCCGCCAGCAGCGCCATTTCGCCACAGATCGCCAGTTGCAGGTACAGCCGCCCTGCTCGACGGGGCCCAGGGCCGCCCTGGTGCACGATCAATCCGTAGGCAGAAAGGCTCATGGCACTGAAGCCGAGATAGAAGCTCAGCGCATCGGTGGCGATGATCAGCAACAGGTTGCCTGAGAGCGCCAGCAGCCAGAACGTCCAGAAGCGCATGCGTTTCGGGTCATCCCGTTGACTGCTGCTGGCAAAGACTCCCGCGCAGCCCCAGAGCAGCGCCGTGAAGCCGAGCCAGGCGCGGTTCAATAGATCGTCCGCCCCCCAGCGCACGCCCTCCCACAACATAGGCAAGTCCAGCGCGGGCATCGGCCAGATGACCATGGCTAACGCGGGTACGCACGCCAGCCAGAGCCAACCGATCGCGCGATCGCGCAGGGTCAGCAAGCCCAAACCGGCGAGTAATGGCGCCAGCGGGACGAGGAGCCACAGCCAGGCGCTCATAGTTCGAACTCCCGCCGCACGATCAGCTGCGCCCACCCCAGCGGGCTTAGGGCGGTGCCGGCGAGCACGCCCACCACCACCGCCAGTAGCGCGGTAAACATCGCCGGCAGCAACAGCATCCAGTGCGTCTCCCAGCGCTCCTCGCGCCAGTTGTCTTCGTGCCAATCAGCCGGTTCGGCAAACCAGCCGCGCCACAACAGCGGCAGGAAATAGCCCGCGTTGAGCAACGCCGACCCCATCAGCACCAGCAATACCCAGTCCTGACCAACCTCCAGCGCGCCCATGCCCAGCGCCCATTTGCTGACGAAGCCGGCGATCGGTGGAATGCCGATCATCCCCAGCGCGCCGATGCTGAAGGCGGTCATGGTCAATGGCATGCGTCGGCCCACCCCATCCATTTCGCGAATGCGATGGATACCCAGCGTTTCGGCGAAATTACCGGCGCAATAGAACAGCGTCACCTTCATCAGCCCCTGATGCACCAGGTGCACCAGACCGCCCACCGCTGCAATTGGCCCGAGCAGCGCGACGCCGAGGGTCACGTAGGACACCTGACTGATGGTCGAATAGGCCAGGCGTTTCTTCAGTTCCTGTTGCTGCAGCGCCCGTAGCGACCCGTAAAGAATTGTCGCGGCGGCCAGCCAGAGCAGCGGCCCGGCCATGTCCAGCCGGGCTAGCGCCTCGGCGCCGAACACGTCATAGACCACCCGGATGATGCCGAACGCGCCGGCCTTGACCACGGCGACAGCGTGCAGCAGCGCACTGACCGGCGCGGGCGCCACCATTGCCTGCGGCAACCAGCCGTGCAGCGGAATCAACGCCGCCTTGACGCCGAGCCCGGCGACCAGCAGCACGAACGCCACGCGCAGTGCCAGATCGTGCTCGCCGACGGCCTCGAGCAGATAGCCACCGGGCTGGAAATCCTGCCCGCCCGCGAGGCCGTGCAGCAGCGCTACGCCCATCAGCACCAGCGCACCGCCGCCCACGGTGTAGGCCAGGTAGACCCGCCCGGCGCGCAGCGCTTCAGGCGTGCCACGATGCACCACCAGCGGAAAGGTCGCCAAGGTCAGCATCTCGTAGAACAGCAAGAAACTGACCAGATTTCCCGCCAGGGCCAGGCCAACCGTGGCGCTGACGCACAGGCTGAAATAGCCGAAGAAGCGCGAACGCAGCGGCGACTTCTCCAGATAGCCGATGGCGTAGATCGTCGTCGCCATCCACAGCACCGACGACAGCGCGACGAACAGCAGTGACAGCGCGTCGCCTTGCAACACCAGCGGCGCGCCGGGGAGGAACGGCAGGCTGAAGCGAAACTCGAGGCCACGGCTGACGCCGTAGATCATCGCGCCCACCAAGAGCAATTTGACGCCTACACCGCACAGGTTCAGCGCCACCCGGGTCCGCTGCTGATCCTCGCGCAGGGTGAATATCAGCAATCCCGGCACCAACGAACTGAGGACGATTGCCAATGGCAGCCAGTTGGTCCAGCTCATCGTGCGACCCCGCCAAGCCAGAGCAGCAGGGGCTCGCTGATCAGCGCCAGGCTGAGCACCAGTAGCGCCGGCAGCATGGCCAGCCATTGTGCAAGGCGATCGGGCACGACACTGGGCGGGTTCGGCCGCGCACGGTCGAAGCCCAGCGCCACCACTCGAAACACATAGGCAGCGGACATCAGCGTGCCGAGCAGCACGCCGAACGCCCAAGGCCAATGCTGCGGCTGCTCGAACAGCGGCTGAAGTAACAGCCATTTGGCCAGAAAGCCCCCGCTCGGCGGCAAGCCGATCAGGCTGGCGCCGGCCACGGCAAAGGTCGCCATAGCCACCGGCATGTTCTGACTGGCACCTTTGAGCGCGCGCACCCGACGCGTGCCGAGCACGCGCTGCAGCTCACCGGCAGCGAGAAACATCGACACCTTGGCCAGACCGTGAGCGAGGATGAACAGCCACAGCGCCGCCGTCATGCGCGGCTCCTGCCAGTGCAGCAGCAGCCCTAACGTCAGCAACGCATAGCCCAGCTGCGCGACCGTCGAGTACGCCACGAGCATTTTCAGTCGCGGCGCGCGCAGCGCCGACCAGCCGCCGGAAATCAGCGCGAGAATGCCGGCGGCCGCAAACAGCACACCCGCCTGGCGTCCCAGTTCGGGCGGGGCGATCTGACTCCAGACCAGCCAGAGGATGTAGATCGGCCCTTTGACCACCAGCGCCGAGAGCAGCGCGCTGACGGCCGTTGGCGCGCCGGAGTGTGCCGGCGGCAACCACAGGTGCAGCGGCCACAATGCGGCCTTGAGCATCAGGCCGACGCTCATCAACAGCAGCGCCAGGCGGGTGCTGGCGTCCGCCTCGGCCAGTTCCGCCAGCAGCAGGACATCGAGCACACCGTAACGGCCATACAACAGCGCGACACCGAACAGATAGGCGAGCGATCCGGCCAGCGACAGCATCAGGTAGTTGAAGGCGGGACGGTAGGCCTTGCGCCCGGCCAGCGCCACCAGCGCCACCGCCGTCAGGCTGAGCAGTTCGAGCGTGACGTAGAGGTTGAACAGGTCCGCCGACAGCCACAACGCCGCCAGGGCCCCATGCAACAGGCAGGACAACGGCCAGTAGTCCTCACTGCCCGTGGCATGTGGGCTACGCGCGGCATAAAGCGCTACCAGCAGATGCAAGCCGGCGGTGAACACCATCAGCAACGCGGTCAGCGGAGTGAGCTGGAAGCGGATGGCCAACGGAGTATCCCAACCGCCGATATGCAACAGTTGCGGGCCCAGCTGCATCACCTCGTGCAGCGCCGCAGATGCCGCCAGCAGACTGGCGAGGCTGATGGCGATCACCCACAGGCCGTTATGCCGCGGTTGTAGCAGCACCAGCAGCAGCCCCCCGAGCAGTGGCAACGCGAGACTCAGCAAGGCCAGGTTCATGGGCGCCGCTCCCCATTACCCTGCACCACCCCGGCCAAGCGCAAGGCCAGCGCTGTCGCACTGACTGCCACCACCAGCCCGGTGACCACCAGGGCGACCAGCAGGGGATCGCTCGGCTGGCTGCGCGCCGCCAGCGCAATCAGCACCAAAAACACCCCGCTGCCCATCAGGTTGAAGGCGATGATCCTCCGCAGCGCCTGGCGAAGGGTCACCAGCCCATGCAGGCCGAGCAGCCAGAGCGCGGCTCCGATGGCCATCCAGAACAGTGCGCTGCTCATGAGGACGGCTCCTCACCTTTGCCAATCACCAACAGGCTGAGGCTCGCAGCGATGGATAACGTGGCCACCGCCTCGATCAGCAGGATGACGAGCTTGGCCGACCCGTCAGGGTAGTTCAGCCAACCCTCGCCCAGCCAGGCGGTAGAGACCGCAACGCCGGTAAACACCAGGAGACCACCCAGCACCAACAACCGCAGCGGCGCGAAGGACCAGCGCAGCCTCGGCAGCAGCCCGGACAGGCGCAGCAACACCACCCCCGCCGCCAGTAATGCGCCCGCCTGGAAGGCACCGCCAGGCGCACTGGCGCCACGCCAGAGAATGTAGCCGGCGGCCAGCACCAGCAATGGCGCCAATACTCGCGCCCAGGCACGTAGCAGCGGCCAGGGCTCGGCCAGATCGAGCCGGCGCGGGCCAAGCTGCCGCGCGCCGAGCAGCGCCAGCAGCAGGACGGCCAGTTCAAGCAGTGTGTCCCACGCGCGCAAATTGAGCAGCACGGCGGTGACCGGATGGCTGACGCCGGTTTGTGGCAGCACGCGGTCGATCTCGGCCGGCAGCGTGGACACCCGATCAGCCAGCGGAGCAAGCCCCTGCACCAGCATGATCAACAAGGGCAGCACCACGACCGCGGCGGCCAGGCGCTGGCGGATCGGGGTCATTTCCGGCAGCTCAGCCGGCCCCGGCTGCCGCGCCAGTGCCGCGAACAACAACACCCCGGTTAATCCCGCCCCGATGGCCGCCTCGGCCAGCGCCAGATCCGTTGCGCCCAGGCGCGCCCAAATCAACGCCAGCGCCAGCCCAAAGGCAATGAACAGCAGCACGCTGGCATACAGATTCCGCCCGTGCAGTGCGCCGAAAGCAAGACCAAGCACCAACAGGCCGAGCGCGCCGTCGAGCAACCACTCAGTCATCGTCTGCCTCCTCGCCGGCCTGACGCGCCAGCAGTTGGCAGGCGGTGGCGCTGGACGCCAGCAGCAAGAGCCATATCAACAACATCTGCCCCACTTCGAGGAGGCTCTCGGCGCGAATCGAAAGACCGGCGATCACCAGCCCAAGTCCCAACGTGTCAGCCTTGGTCAGGGCGTGTAGACGACTGACCGTATCGGGAAAACGCAGCAGGCCGATGCTGCCGGCGGCGAAAAACAGCAACCCGCCGATCAGCAACAGCCAACTCAAGACCGCGAGGACCTGATCAATCATGGCGGCTCCGTCGCAACAGCTGGACCAGCGCGGCACTCGCGACCGCCGCCAGCAGGCCCAGCAATAACGCCACATCGCGCAGCGCCGGTTGCTCCTGCCATTGCGCCAGCACCAGCAGCAGCGCCGTGCCGGCCGTGCCGAACAGCTGGATCGCCAAGAGCCGGTCCACACGCTGCGGCCCGAGCACCACGCGGCCCAGGCCGACGATGATCGTCAGCAGCAAGAGCGTCGAGTACAGCGCCATCAGCGCCCGCCCTCAGCGCACATCAGCCGCACCAGACGTGCTTCCAACTCGACGACGGTCGGCTCCCACGACTGCCGCTGATCCAGCACATGCACGCGCATGCAGTCCGCCTCGACCCGTGACGCCAGGGTGCCCGGAAGCAAACCGACCAGTGCCGACAGCATCAACCGTACCCGCGGCGATTCGCTACGCAATTGATAGTCGAGCCATGCCGGCTGTAATGGCCGCCGAGGGTGGAGCGCACGCACCGCTACGTCCCAGGCACCCAACGCCATGCGCCCCAGAAAAAACCAGACGAAACCCGGCAACGCGAGCAATGAGGGCTTCCATGGGTTCAAGCCCAACCAGAGCGATAGCCCTGCGGCGAGCAATATGCTCGGTACGCCGATCGGCCAGCCGTCACCCTCGGCGAAAAGCGCCCAGATCAGCGCGTAGATCAGCACCCAACCCAGCCCGTCGAGCCAGCGAATACGTGACCCGCTTCGTTCCATCATTACTGCTCCTTGTTGTGGTCAGTGGGTTGGGGTGGGAACGACGAATCGACTGACCGCCTTCGCGCCACCCGCAGCGCTATGAATACCCACACCGGGGACGGCGCCCGATTGACCGGCCGGCCCAGCAATGTGCTGTTGGGCATGCTGCAATGGCGCGCCTTGTCACCGGTTCATAGGACATTGGCCAGGAGAGTGTCGCGGACCGGGCAACTGACGAGGCGCATCTGCAAATCGGCATTGATGCTGACTGGCGACAGCGACGTGAGGCGGTCCATGACCAGCTCCAGAATTTCTGGCGCGTCTTTCAACGGACCTGAACCGCCGGCCAGGGTTCGCGTTTCGCTATCAACGGACGGCTCAGCCTGGCCGTTCCAGACGCCAGCGCTCGGCCGCCGCGCCCGCTGACAGCGCCCCTGATGGGCGGCGAAACCTTTTGCGCCACAGTCGCTCGAAGCTCAATCAGTCAAGTCCGGGCAACAGCCCAAGCCTGCGTGATGCCTGGACCGGGCACGCGTGCGAGGAGCTTTCAGATGAGTGCGATTGCGTTGATGATTGTGGGGCTGGCGGCAATGTCGCTGGGGTATCTCTTCTACTCGAAGTTCATCGCGGAAAAGATCTACCGCCTCGACCCCAACTACCGCACCCCCGCCCATACCATGCGAGACGGCGTCGATTACGTGCCGACCAACAAGTTCGTGCTCTGGGGCCACCACTTCACCTCGGTGGCGGGCGCGGCGCCTATCGTGGGACCGGCGATCGCGGTGATCTGGGGCTGGGTACCAGCGTTTCTGTGGGTGGTGCTGGGGACCATCTTCTTTGCCGGGATCCACGACTTCGGCGCGCTCTGGGCCAGCGCGCGCAACAAGGGCCAGTCGGTGGGGATGCTCAGCGGCCGGCTGATCGGCTCGCGTGGGCGCAGCCTGTTTCTCGTCGTGATTTTCCTGGTGCTGCTGATGGTCAACGGCGCCTTCGCGGCGGTTATCTCCAACCTGCTGGTCTCCACCCCCACGTCGGTGATTCCCGTGTGGGGAGCGATTGCCGTGGCGCTGGTGATTGGCCAGCTGATCTACCGCTACAACGTCAAGCTGCTGTGGCCGTCGCTGGGCGGCGTCATCGTGCTCTATCTCTTGATCCTGCTGGGCAATGCCTACCCGGTCGCCCTGCCGGATACGGTAATGGGGCTAAGCGCCAAGTCGTTCTGGATTCTGCTGCTCTTTGCCTACGCCGCCATCGCCTCGCTGTTGCCGGTCTGGGTACTGCTGCAACCACGCGACTACATCAACGGCCTGCAACTGTTCGTCGGCCTTGGCCTGCTCTATCTGGCGGTGCTGTTCGGCGCCCCGGAGCTGGTTGCCCCGGCGTACAACGCTGAGCTGCCGGCCGACAGCCCGAGCATCGTGCCGCTGCTGTTCGTGACCATCGCCTGCGGCGCCATCTCGGGCTTTCACGGGCTGGTCGCATCCGGCACTACCTCCAAACAGCTCGACAAGGAAACCGACGCCCGTTTCGTTGGCTACTTCGGTGCCGTGGGTGAGGGCATGCTTTCGCTGGCGGCGATCATCTGCTGCACCGCCGGTTTCGCCACTCTGCTCGACTGGCAACAGGTCTACACGGCCTTTGGGCAGGGCGGTGTGAATGCCTTCGTTCAAGGCGGCGGCACGCTGCTTGCCAACGGGCTGGGCCTACCGGCGGATCTGGGCTCGACCATTCTCGCGGTCATGGCCATCCTCTTCGCCGGTACCACCATGGACACCGGCCTGCGCCTGCAGCGCTTCGTGATTCAGGAAGCCGGCGAGCTGGCCGGCATGAAAGTGAACACGCTGGTCGGCACCCTGATCGCCGTGGGCGTGTGCATGGCGCTGGCCTTTGGCGCGGGCTCCGAGGGCAGCGGTGGCATGGCCATCTGGCCACTGTTCGGCACCACCAACCAGCTGCTGGCTGGCCTGACGCTGTCGATCATCACCGTATTGCTGATCAAGCAAGGCCGACCCGCGATGTACACGCTGGTGCCGCTGGTGTTCCTGCTGGCGATGTCGATCTACGCGCTGCTGGTGCAGATGGGCCAGTTCTACCGCGCCGAGAACTGGCTATTGCTGGGCATGGATGTGGTCATCCTGATCGCCGCGCTGTGGGTCACGCTCGAAGCGATCATTGCCATGCGCAAGGGTCGCGACCCGGCAGCCGACCTGACCACGGACGAACCGCTGCCGTGACGCCGCGACCGTTATTCGAACGTCTCTCGGCCGGGCTGAAGGAATTCTACGTCGCGCCCTATCGGCGCACCTTTGCCCGCGCCCGGCGCGACGAAGACGATCTGTTCATGTTGCTGGTCTTCTCCGAAGCACTGGGCGTGCCCAACCCCGCCGCCTGGTACACCCTGGAGCTGATGCCGGACCTCTACGAGCGCTTCCACGACTGGCATCAGCGTATGGGCATGGAGCATTCACCGCTGGATCACATCGGATGTTGCTGACGCTGGGGGCGCAACGCCGGGTGCTGTTCATCGGCGGCAAGGGCGGCGTCGGCAAAACCACCGTCGCCGCCGCCACGGCATTGCAGCAGGCACGTGCCGGGCGCCGTGTGCTGCTGATCTCCACCGATCCAGCACACAATCTCGGGCATCTCTGGAATCGCTCGATCGGTTCGCACATCGTGCGTCTGGCCGCCGGACTCGACGGCCTAGAACTTGACCCCGACGAAACCGTTCGCCAACACCTCGACGAGGTCGGCAGCGCCCTACGCCGCCTGATGCCGCCGCACCTGGCTGGCGAGGTCGACAAGCACATGGCGTTGTCGCGCGACGCACCCGGGATGCACGAAGCGGCGTTGCTCGAACGCATCGCGGACACCGTCATCCAGGGTCTGGACGACTACGACCTGCTGGTCTTCGACACCGCCCCGTCCGGCCACACCTCACGGCTGATGGCCCTGCCCGAAATGATGACCGCGTGGACCGAAGGCCTGCTGCAGCGCCAGGAACGGAGCAAGCGCTTCGGTGACGTGCTGCGCAATTTCGGCAAGGACGACAGCGGTCTCGGTGAAAGCGTGCTCGGCCAGGAAAAGGCGGGCGGTGAAGACCGCCAACAGCGCGTGCGCCAGTTGCTCTACCGACGCCGCGAACGCTTCGGTCAGCTGCGCGATCTGATCCGGGATCGGCAGCGCTGCGCCTTCGTCATCGTTCTCGCCGCCGAGCGCCTGCCGGTGCTGGAAACCATCGAACTGCAGGCACAGCTGCAACGCAGCGGCATTGACGTCGCCGGATTGGTGGTGAACAAACGCTCACCAGCCGACGCCGGCGCTTTTCTTGCCGAACGGCATGCCCAGGAACAACGTCACCTGGACACGCTGCAGCAAGCACTGCCGGACCTGCCGCTGCAGCAACTGCCCCTGCTCGCCGAGGACGTGGTCGGTGAAGCCGCGCTCGACGCGTTTGGCGAACGTCTGTCGCGCAACTGATCGATCGGTTTCGCACCGTCGCGGACCCGACCGGTGGTAACCATGGTGCGT
The DNA here is from genome assembly GCF_019880365.1 of Pseudomonas sp. DNDY-54. Taxonomy (NCBI): domain Bacteria; kingdom Pseudomonadati; phylum Pseudomonadota; class Gammaproteobacteria; order Pseudomonadales; family Pseudomonadaceae; genus Pseudomonas; species Pseudomonas sp. DNDY-54. The sequence continues at coordinate 308,202 of NZ_CP082271.1, read as the reverse complement.
CCAACTGAGAACCACGACACTGGCACAGTGCCATCCGTGTTTGTAGACTCCGCGCCGTAGTCTGGCTACCCGATGCGTCCCAGCGGGTACGCGGCCGGACAAGGATCAGCCGCATGGATGCTATGCCCTCGCAATACACCGTGCCTTGCCTCCCGTCCCGCCGTGGCTCGCCCCATGCACACCCAGCCTTCCTGATAACAAGGCCTCATGGCCAATGCCCAACACACCATCACGAGAATCAAACGAGATGAACAAGAAGCTCATGGCCAGTCTGGTCGGTGTCAGCCTGCTGTTCGGCGGCTGCGCCACGGAGCAGTCGCGCACCCTTGAGGTGGCCAAAGTCACGTCTGCTACCAGTGTGTATCAAGGTCAGCGAAGCCCGATATCCGTTGGCAAGTTCGATAACCGCTCCAGCTACATGCGCGGTCTGTTTTCCGATGGCGTCGATCGGTTGGGAGGCCAATCGAAAACCATCCTGATCACGCATTTGCAGCAGTCCAACCGCTTCAATGTGCTGGATCGCGACAACATGAATGAGATTGCGCAGGAAAGCGCCATTTCCAACAAACGTGCACAGCTACGTGGCGCAGACTTCGTGGTAACTGGCGACGTGACCGAGTTCGGTCGCAAGGAAGTGGGTGATCACCAGTTATTCGGCATTCTAGGCCGCGGCAAGTCCCAGATCGCCTATGCCAAAGTCAACCTGAACATCGTTAACGTGAACACATCCGAAGTGGTGTTTTCGTCTCAGGGCGCAGGTGAATACAGTCTGTCGAACCGCGAAGTCATTGGCTTCGGCGGCACCGCCAGCTACGACTCGACCCTCAACGGCAAGGTGCTTGACCTGGCCATCCGCGAAGCCGTCAACAACCTCGTTTCAGGCATCGATAGCGGCGCCTGGCGTCCCGCCCAATAAACTCAAGGAAGAGCCCCATGACACGTAATGCAAACTGCGGCGCGGCCATTGCCGCGCTACTGTCGGCCGCACTGCTCACCGGTTGCGCCAACAACCAGTCGACTCAGCTGTACCACTGGGAAGGCTATCAGCCGCAGGTGTACGAACATTTCAAGCATGAAACCGGCCCGCAGGAGCAGATCGCCGCGCTCGAGGCCAGCCTGCAGAAGGCGCGCGCAGCCGACCGCTCTCCGCCACCCGGCTTTCACGCTCACCTGGGCATGCTGTACGCCGACGTTGGAAAGGCTGACCAGGTGCGCCAGCAATTCGAAACCGAAAAAGCCCTGTTCCCCGAGTCCGCTGCCTATATGGACTTCCTCATGCGCAACGTAGCGAAGTAAGAGGTCATGATGCGTTTAATTTCCCTCAGAACATTCCTGGTCCTCGCGGCCGTCGCGTTGACCACAGGCTGTGCCACACAAAAGGCACCCTATGACTACAGCGCCTTCGAGCGAAACAACCCGGCCTCGATCGTCGTGCTGCCGCCGGTCAATACTTCTCCGGACATCAAGGCCAGCTACAGCGTGCTGTCACAGGTCACCTACCCACTGGCCGAAGCCGGTTACTACGTGCTGCCCGTGGCCGTCGTTGATGAAACCTTCAAGCAGAACGGCCTGATGAACGCCGATGAAATGCACATGGCCCCGCCTGCGAAGCTGCGCGAGATCTTTGGTGCCGACGCTGCGCTTTATATGGAAGTCAGCCGCTACGGCAGCAGCTACAAGGTGCTGACCAGCGAAGTCGCGGTTGAAGCGAGCGGCAAACTGGTCGACCTGCGCAGCGGTGATGTGCTCTGGGAGGGCCGTGCGCTCGCGAGCACGGCAGAAAATCAGAACAACTCCGGCGGCGGCCTGGTGGGCATGCTGATCAGCGCGGCCGTCAACCAGATCGTCAACAGCCTGAGCGACCGCAGCCATGAAGTCGCTGGCATCACCAGCCATCGCTTACTGACCGCCAACCGTCCGGATGGCATTCTCAGCGGCCCACGCTCGCCGCTGTACAAGCAGAACCGACTCGCCAATCGCTGAGTCGTCTCGGCTGCGGCAGTGCGCCGCAGCCGCCTACACCACCTCCCCTTACTGCCGCCCCTTCCAACTGCTTCAAATCTCCGTATAGTGCGCCGTCGTCTTGGCTACGCCGACCTCTCGAGGTCTGGCGCGGTCCGATGACCAGGGCATGATCCTTGCCTGACTATTTCCGCAGCCCACCACCCCGGCGCTGCGTTTGCCGAGTGCCCTACCCGGGAGGCCGGCCTGTTGCTGGAGATACACGATGTCTACCGAACCCGTCACCCTGATGGTGGCCCGCCGCGTACGCGATGGCCGCTACCACGATCTGCTCGCCTGGCTGAACGAAGGCGAGTTGCTGGCTGCGGACTTTCCCGGCTACCTCGGCTCCGGCGTGCTGGCGCCGCCGCCTGGCGACGATGAGTTTCAGATCGTATTCCGCTTCGCCAATGAGCTGACCCTTGATGCCTGGGAGCATTCGGCCTCGCGTCGGGCCTGGCTGCAACGCGGCAGTGATCTGTTCGCCCAGCCGCATGAACAGCGCGCACGGGGAATCGACACCTGGTTCGGCCATAACGACATCACACCTCCTCCGCGCTGGAAGCAGAGCGTGGCGATCTGGCTGGCGTTCTTTCCGGTATCGCTGCTGTTCAATCTGATCTTCGGTGGCGTGCTCAGCGAGCTGAGCCTGGTGATGCGCATTCTGATCAGCACTCTCGCGCTCACGCCGCTGATGACCTACCTCTTCATCCCCCTGTCCACCCGCGTGCTTGCGCCCTGGTTGCGCACGCCGCCTCGTGCTGGGCTGCAGGCGACGAAGCAGGCCGTGACCGCCCGCTGATCGGAACGGCAACCGGAGCGACACAAAATCATTGCCGCCATTCATCTGACGCCATTAAAGTGCCATCAATCGACGCCGATAACCTGACTAATCGGTCATGCGTTCGGCTTCGCTTGGGGCCCGACTGGCTGCATCTCATGTGCGGTCGCTCAGCACACGGCCGAACCGAACATTGCTGCGGTGGATGGATAGCCTGATGAATAACAAGGAAACACTCGCACCCTGCCGTGTCAGCGGCGCATTGCTGGCCATGGCCTGCCTGCTGTTTCCCTCGACCGCGACACATGCGGCAGACACCCTGAACCTGCTGAACTGGGAGGAATACCTCAGCGAAGCCGTCATCGAACGCTGGGAAGCCGAGACCGGGGTGAAAATCCAACAGGTGTATTTCGACAGCGGGGACAAGCGCGACGAAATCCTGGCCAAACCGAACCATCGGATCGACGTTGCGCTGACCGAGCTGATCAGCTCGGACCGTTTCGGCGAACGTGGCCTGCTCGAACCGATAGACGCGAAATTACTACCCAACCTTGAACATGTTCCGCCGCGCTGGCGTGAAAGCTGTGGTGTGCACGGCGTCCCCTACCTCTGGGGAACCCTTGGCATCGCCTACCGGCATGACCGGTTACCGGCCGCGCCCACCTCGTGGGCCGACCTGCTGCAACCGGCCCGCAGCGACGAGCCGCACATCATCATGATGGAAGACCACGAAGACATCCTCGCCGGCGCGCTGATCTATCGGCAGCACTCGATCAATACCTCTAACAATGACGAGTTGAAAGCCGCGTTCGAATTGCTGAAGGCGCAATCCCCCGCAGTGTTGACCTACGAATATGCCATCACTTCGCTGCGCAGCCAGCGCTACCTCGACAACGCTGATATGGCCCTGGCATACAGCGGCGATCAGCAGGTGCTCAATGAAGTTGAGGGCGTGGACGGCGAGCCGTGGCGCTACGTTGTGCCCAAAGAGGGCACGTTGCTCTGGGTCGACTGCCTGTCCGTTCCGGCTAACGGAGCGCAACGGGAACTGGCGTACCGCTTCCTGAATTTCATCAGTGATCCGGAAATAGCCGCCTTGAATGCGACCGATCTGGGCGTCGCCACGACCAACGCAGCAGCGCAAGCGCTGCTGCCAGCAGACATCAGGCAGGACACAACCATCTATCCGCCAGACGCGGTGCTGCAGAACAGTCAGGTCTACCAACCGCGTCCGCTAGAGGCCACGCAGACGCGGCGGCGCATCATCAGCGCGCTGACAAACGCCCATGACGCTCGGTAAACGTGCACTGCTGGCGATCTTTCCAGTCATCCTGATTGTTCAGCTGCTGGCCGCCACGACCGCTTATCTGACCCAACGTGCTTCGCTGCTGGGTCTCGAGCAGGCGCGCCTGGAACAACGTCTTTCAGCGTTGAAATCTGCCTATCTGGATTACGAGGCGTTCAATCGGAGCGTGCTCTACTCGATCCTCGACAGCGAAGCGCTGACGCTCTTCCTGCGCGAATCGGACACCGCTTACCGCAACGACACCCTCGGTTTGCGCATTCAACAGAGCATCCGCACGCTGTCCACGACGCGCCTTTCATTCGTTTCCTTCGCCATCGTCGAACCAGACGACGAGGTGGCGTATTACTTCGAAAGCAGCCTGTCGCCGTTCGCCAGCATGACGGCCACTCAACAGCGGATCGTTCGCGAAGCCAAGCAAATCGACGAAACCCGCGAGATGACCTACGTTGAAAACGCCGAAGGCGGGCCGCTGCTGGTGGACACCGATTTCATCCTGCCGGCGTCTTCCACTCGCCCACTGCCGAGTCAGCGCGGTGAGGCCTTCACCTTGCAGCTGGCCGTACGACCGGAACAATTCCTCGAGTTGAAGACGCGTCTCGAGGCGGATTACGGCGCGGCCTTGGAGATCGCACCCACACTGAGCCCGGCGCCGTTGCAGCTGTCCGCTGATGTCGAACTGTCCGCCGCCTTGACCGCCCGGCTGACCCCGCCTCCCGCATATATTGCCGATCGGCTGCGCACGCTCAGCCTGGCCTTTCTCATCGGCGGCTCGCTCGTCTGCCTGCTGACCATCGCCCTGCTGATGCTGCTGATCCGCCGCTACATCACCGACCCCATCAGCCATTTGGGCAATCAACTTACCGATGTGCTGCTGTGCAAGCGTGAGGCGCTGGACGCGCCCACCGATGGCGGTGAAATCGGCCGCCTCGCGCTCAACATGAAGACGCTCCACGAGCGCAACACCGAAGCCTTGCAACGTATTCAGGAGATTTCCTGGACCGACAGCCTGACCCACATCAGCAATCGGGCCCACTTCAGCATGCTCGCCTCGGCGATGCATGACGCGTGCGAGCAGAGCGGCCAGCAGCTGGCGCTGTTGTTCATCGACCTGGACAACTTCAAGCAGGTCAACGATCAGCACGGCCATGACGCAGGCGACGCGTTGCTGCGGATCTTTGCCTTGCGAGCACAGGGCGCGCTTGATCGGCACCGTGAGGCCCACCCGGAGACCGAGACGGCGTTTGCGCGACTGTCTGGTGACGAGTTCGCCGTTCTGCTGATGGCGGCGCCTGAGAGCGATTGCCTGGGCGAACTGACGGATGCCTTGCTTGGCCTGTGCCGTGGCGGGTTCCGCGTGGAGGATCGGCTTTATCAGGTCAGCGTCAGCATTGGCACCGCGCGCTACCCCGATGACGCGGACTCCTTCACCCAGCTTTTGACGCGCGCCGACACCGCCATGTACCAGGCGAAAGCCGAGGGCAAGAATGCGTCAGTCGCGTTCTCGGCCGCACTGGAGCAACGTGACCAGCGCATCCGCGTGATCGAAGAACAGCTCCGCACGCTCGAGGGCGATGATCAGTTCCGCCTGGTGTACATGCCGGCGGTCAACCGTGAGGGCGCAGTGGTCAGCTGTGAGGTGCTGCTGCGCTGGCATTCGCCGTTGCTGGGCACCGTCTCGCCCGGTGAGTTCATCCCCATCGCCGAGCGCGCCGGGTTGTTTCCGAAGATCGACAGCTGGGTGATCGACCAGGCGCTGGCGGGCTATCCAGCACTGGTCGAGCTGTTTGGCGCCGGTGTGATCCTGGCGATCAACGTGTCCTCCGCGCAGTTGACCGACGACCGCCTGTGCAACTATCTGATCGAACGCGCCGCGCATTACGGTATCTGCCCCAACCGCATCGAGATCGAGCTGACCGAAACCTATGCGGCAGAGCTGAGCAGCCAAACCATGGAAGTGGTACGCACCATTCGCATGGCAGGCTTCCGCGTGGCCATCGACGATTTCGGCGTCGGCTATACCTCGATCCAGCAGCTCCTCGAATACCCGGCCGATACCATCAAGCTGGACATGGCCATCGTCGAGCGGCTGACCCGGCCCGAGATGCAACAGAGCCTGACGGCAATCGTCGCGTTCTGCCGGGCACAGGGTAAGCGGGTCAATGCCGAGGGTGTGGACACGCTGGAAAAGCAATCGGCGTTGCTGCAGGCCGGCTGCGATCTGTTCCAGGGTTACCTGATTTCGCCGCCGCGCTCAGTCAGCGCGCTGAAGGACTGGGTGGCCGTCCGCAATAGCGCCCATTCCGAGCTGCGCCTCGACCTGATGCCCAGTCGCACGCTCCCTGCCGAGAGCTAATGGCGTCCGGTGTCAGACGGGGTCTTCTTCAGCGGCACCGGCAGGATTGGCGCGGGTCGGCATGCGCAGCATTTCGGGCAGAACCTCGCGCTCGAACACGCCATGCAGCCGGCGCAACTCGGTCAGCGGATCGCTATGGTGATCGACGCGAATGTCCCAGAGGGGATATTCCTCCTGGTCGACCACATAGACAGTGGCCGACGACTCGCCTTTGCGGTCGCCACCGAGGCTGTCACCCGCGGCAAGCGCCTCCATCAGGCGCTCCACCAGCGGTAAGGTACGGGTGCGATCGAGCGCGCCAGCCACCGCTTCAAGCACATCTCGGCCGGTCAGCCGGTTGCCCTGCACGCAGAAATCTTCACCACTGAGCGACCCGGACCACGGCAGACACTGCTCACCAGTCCAGCACGCGATCCGCCCCTGTTTGTCGATCACCGCCACCTGCCGCTGGGACATGCAGGGGTCAGTCAGTTTGAGGCGCTCGATGACCTGATTCGCCTCGCAGCCCTCACGCAACAGCGCCAGCCCGTCGATGCCGAGATACGGATTGATCCGCGCCTGAGTCGCCACGGCGCCGACGCCCGCCGCGGCGTGGGTCAGCAGCTTGCCGACCGCAGGCATGGCGGTAGCGGCCGCGATTCCGAACTGGCCGGTGCGTGGGCATCGTGCAACGATCGAAAATGTCATGTCGTCTTCCAGGAACGGGTGGCCGTTGGGCCATCGTCCGGTATGGATCGTTCCGTTAAGCGCCCGTCTCCTGCTCCTCAGGATGACTCAAGGCTCGTCGACGTCCTGCTCCTTTTCCCCGAGCCGGCGGTAGAGCGTGCGCCGGCCGATACCCAGCAGCGCCGCCGCACGCCGCTTGTTGCCTTCGACGCATTCCATTACGTGATGGATGTAACGCATCTCCAGCTCGTCGAGGGTCGGCAGCAGCGGGCCGTCGATCATCAGCCCGAGCAGGTCATTCGCGTTGGCTTGAGCGGGAGTGTCCTGGTAGCTGGCGATGCGTGTCGGCAGGTGTTCCAGCTCGATGCTGCGGCCATGGCAAAAGGTTACCGCACGTTCCATAGCGTTCTGCAGTTCGCGCACGTTGCCGGGGAACGGATAACGCCGCAGCTGCTCCAGCGCCGCCTGTGACAGCCCGCGCACCGGCCGGCCATCGCGTGCGGCGAAATGCGCGACGAAGTTGGCGGCGAGCAATTCGCGGTCTTCCTCGCGATCACGCAGCGGCGGCACCTGCAGGATGAAGGTCTCCAGGCGGAAGAACAGGTCTTCGCGGAACGACTCGCGACCGGCGGCGGTTTCCAACGGACGGTTGCTCGCGGCAATGATTCGTACATCGACGCTCAGCTCGCGCTCGCCGCCGACCGGACGGATGGTGCCTTCCTGCAGCACGCGCAGCAGCTTGGCCTGCAAGGCCAGCGGCATTTCGCCGATCTCATCGAGAAACAGCGTGCCGCCATCGGCTTGCTGGAACAGCCCTTTGTGGGTGCGGCTGGCGCCGGTAAAGGCCCCAGCTGCGTGTCCGAAAAACTCACTCTCTAGCAATTCGGCCGGCAGCCCGGCGCAATTGATCGCCAGAAACGGCCGTTGCGCCCGCACGCTTTCGGCGTGCACGGCCCGCGCTACCAGCTCCTTGCCGGTGCCACTCTCGCCGATCACCAATACCGGCCCGGCGGCCCGGGCGAGCTGACGGATCTGGTCGAACAGGCCACGCATGACCCGGCTGCGTCCGAGCATGCCGTGGAAGCGATCGTCGCTGAGCAGCTGCTGAAAGCGCCGCACCTCGTCACGCAAGTGGCGGGTTTCCAGAGCGCGTGACACGGCCAAGCCAAGATGATCCAGGTCCAGCGGCTTGGTCAGGAATTCATCCGCACCCTCCTTCAGTGCCGCCACCGCCTGTTGGATGCTGCCGAATGCGGTGATCACGAGAAACGCGGGCGCTGCCTGCATCGCCTTGACTCGCCGCAGCAACACCATGCCGTCAGCGCCCGGCAAACGCAGGTCGCTGACCACCAGATCCGGCTCCCAGGTGTCCAGCAGCGGCACAGCATCTTCAGCACTGGCCACCGATCGCACCGCGAGCGCTCGATCTTCCAGCTCCTCGACCAGCAGCTGGCGCAGGCCATCGTCATCCTCCACGACTAGCACCCGCTGTGCGCTGATGTCATCCGTTTGCATGACTTTCCTCCTCGTCTGCCAGCGCCAGGGAAATCCGAAACGCAGCGCCACCCAGCCCACTCTCGACAAGTTCGATCCGGCCGCCGCATTCGGCGACGACACCGTGCGCCACGGCTAGGCCAAGGCCGCTGCCCTTGCCCACCGGTTTGGTGGTGAAAAAGGGCTCGAACAACGCCGCCCGGTGTTCCGCGGCCACGCCAGGACCGTCGTCCTCGACCTGAAACAGCAGGCAGTCCTGTTCGCGCCACCAGCGCAACAGCACCTGTCCCCCCGGACTGGCCTGGCCCGCGTTGCGCAGGAGGTTGGTCAGCGCCTGTTCAAAACGGGGCGGATCGACCTCGCAATGAAGCGGATCGGGTGGTGCCTGGAGCCGCAAGTCGACGCCCAAAGACGCCAGTTCATCCGCGACCGCCGCTGCGGCCGAATGCGCCAGCACGTCCGCCGGCATCCGCCGTGCCGGACGCCCCGCCGCGCGGCCGAAATCTAATAGCTGACGAACGATTTCGCTCAGGCGCTGCACCTGGCTGCGGATCTGCAGCAAGCCCTTGCGCTGGCCGTCTTCCAGCGTCTCGCTGCGCAGAACGCGCTGGGCCTTGCCGTCGATGACGCTCAGCGGACTGCCCAGTTCATGGGCAACGCCTGCGGCAAGCCGGCCGACCGCCGCGAGCTGTTGGGACCGTCGCAGGCGCGCTTCCAACTCCGCCTCACGGGCCTTCTGTTCGGCCATGCGCTGCTCGGCGTCGGCGATGCTGTCGAGCATTTGGTTCAGGGCACGTCCGAGCACGGCGATCTCCTGCGGGCCGTTGCGCGGGGCTCGATGCTGCCGGTCGCCGGCCGCGACCCGAGCCATGCTTTGCGTCAGTTCCTGCAGGTGGCGTCCGATGGCCGACCAATGCCCAAGCAGCACGATGCAGACCGACGCCAACGCCAGTACCGCCGCTGAGATGCCGGCGATCATCCGCAGTTGACGGGTGTCGCGTTCGAAGTCGTTCCAGCGCCGGGTCACCTGCAACAAGCCGTTGATGCGACCGCCGCTCTGCTCCAGCGGCAGAAAGTACGAATAGACCTCGCGGCCACGAATGCGCTGATAGCCGCCGCGACGCTTGCCGTCGGCGGTGAGCTGCTGAATCGAGGATTGGTCCTGGTCGGGCTCGATCGCACCGGCGAAGGCCACCAGCTCGCCTTGATCGTCGTACAGGTAAGCGCCGTAGACGCGGCCAACCCCCAGCACCGACTCCAGCACCTGCTGCGACGTGCGATCGTGCTGTTTTTCCAGGCTGTCACTGAGCGGCAACCGCACCGCCCGTGCCACCAGTTCAACCTCTTCCTGCAGACGTCGCTCGCTGTTGCGCTCGACCGTCCACAGCATCAGGTAACTGAAGCCGAGCATGATCGCGACGAGGGGTATTACCACCTTGAGGAGCAACGCGCCGCGCAAGGTCGAGGTTCGTTGCCAAACTGCTACATGTGCCATTCTGGCACGATACAGAGCGACATCCTGAGCGTCGACGCGAACAGGACGGACGGTTTAAATCATTATTAATCAGTCACTTAGTGTTTTCAGCCGAACCTGGCACAGGTGATGCACTGTTCCTGCCGTCTTTCAAACAGCAGGAATATCGAACATGACCCAGCTAAACGCTCGCCTCGTTTCCGCTAGCCTCGCTGCTCTTCTGATGGCCGCCGGTGCGTCTCAGGTGTCGGCTCAGCAGGCCAATCAGGCCCCCGCGACTCGGGCCGCGCCAGCCATGCAGGCCTCGGAAATCAGCGACAAGAAGCTCGAAAAGTTTGCTGACTCGCTGGGCGAGATCATGGAGATCCGCCAAGACTTCACCGCCAAGCTGGAAAAAACGGGCGATCCGTCCGAAGCGCAGCAGCTCCAGCAGCAAGCCAACGAGAAAATGATGAACACGGTGGTCGAAAACGATCTCAGCATTGAGGAATACAACGCCATCAACCAAGCCGTGCAGAACGATCCGAAGCTGCGCGACAAGGTCGTCGCGATGGTGCAGAACTAAGCCCTTCGCCGTGATAACGAGCCCGTTGGAAAACAGCGGACTCAGCTGACGAAACCCCGCAATGGCGGGGTTTCGTGCATTCGTTACGCCGGTAGGGTGGGCTTCAGCCACCGTCTCGCAAATTGCGTGCACTCGATACCGCACGGAAAGCATGCGGTCAATGCAGACGGGGTCAGATTGACGACGAAGCCCGCGGTGTTGGCGGCTTCGTTTACAGGCCCTGCGGAGTCGCACGGTGACGGTAGGGTGGGCTTCAGCCCACCGTTATGCTGCGTGCGCTGAAGCTCACCCTACTCCACTGATAACCCCGCGTTTGCGGGGTTTTATTCATCTAATTGCGATCGCGATGAGCCGCCTGGGAGTGCAGCGTTGAGCTGCGAACGGTTAGGACGCGGCGCTCCGGGTCACTTGCCGCGCAGCGCCAATCCCTTGAGAAAGTTGCGCAGCAGCTGATCGCCACAGGCGCGGTAGTTGCTGTGGCCGACCTTGCGGAACAGCGCGCTAAGCTCCGGCTTGGATACCGGGAAATCAGCCGCCTTGAGGATCGCATGCATGTCCTCTTCCTTCAGCTCGAAGGCGACACGCAGCTTTTTCAGCACCATGTTGTTGGTGACGGGGACCTCAATCGGCGGTGTTGGACGGCTCTCGTCCTTGCCGCGTTTGTAGATGACCACGCCGTCGAGGAAATGCGCCATGATCCGGTCCCCGCAGGGCTTGTAGCCTTCCTCGTCTTCCTTCTTCAGGTAGGCCTCTGCCTCAGCATCCGGAATTTCGCAGCCCGTCAGCCGTGTGATCTCGGCGATCTTGGCGTCATCGACGTTGAGGATGTAGCGCAGGCTGCGCATCACATCGTTATTGAGCATGAAGTGTCCTTCTGGGTGAGCAGACGCCGCGACGGCGCCTGGTCGCATTAACGGGAGAGCCGGCCTTCGCCTGGCCTCAATGGCGCGCGAGTATAAGGGGTAAGCGGGTGCTTGGTGTAACCGCCCGCCCATCGCGCTACTGGGGCAGTTCGACGCTGATTTTGATCGCCGAGTACCAGGCAGCCAGATTGGCGATGTCTTCATCGCTCAGCCCTGCAGCAATCAGCGACATCTGCGGGTGCTTGCGCTCGCCGCTGCGAAACGCCTTGAGCTGGCGGTTCAGGTACAGCGCCCCATTACCCGCCAGGTTCGGTGCGTCGGCGACCTTGCTTAGCCCATCGAGACCATGGCACGCCGCGCACATTTTGGCCTTGGTTTTCCCGACGCTGATATCGGCCGCCCGGACTTCTGTCGCGAACAACAAGGTGAGCACCACCAGCCAGGGTACGAGCAGCCCGCCGCGACGTTGTCTAGCCATACGAACACTCCCAGGACAACGCTGCCTGAAGCCCGTATCGGCCCCAGGCAGCCTCACAGAAAAAGCCGATGTCAGTTCGAGGCACCGTCATAGGAGATCCGATAGATCGCACCGGCGGTGTCGTCGCTCACCAGTAACGAGCCATCCTTCAACTGCGCGACGTCAACGATGCGACCGAAGTATTCGCCGGTTTCCTCATCCAGCCAGCCTTCAGCGAAGGGCACAGTGTCACTGGAGGGCGCCGAGCCGTCCGCGGCAAAGGGTGTGAACATCACCCGCGCGCCCGCCGGTACGGTGCGGTTCCAGCTGCCGCGTTGCGCGCTGAACAAACCACCGCGGTACGTCTCTGGAAACATCTTGCCGGTATAGAACATCAGGCCCATGTCGGCCGCATGCGCCACGGTCTCGACCACCGGAAGGGTCAGACCTTCAGGAGGCGTTTCCTCGGCGTATTCCTTGGTGCGTACCTGACCACCGCCGTACCAGGGCATGCCGAATTGCATACCGGCCTTTGGCGCGTGATTGATTTCTCCGGGTGGGATGTCGTCGCCCATGCCATCCACCTGGTTGTCGGTGAACCACAGTTCCTGGGTGGTCGGGTTGTACGTGATGCCGACTGAATTACGTATGCCGGTGGCATACACCTCACGCTTGCTGCCGTCTCGCTCCATGCGCACGATGCCGCCGATCCCGTGCTGGCGATAGAGATCGAGCTTTTCTTTTGGCGGCACGTTGTGCGGCTGCCCCAGCGATACGGTGAGCTTGTTATCCGGGCTGATGGCGCACACGCGCGCGCCGTGGTTGTAGCTTTCCTCATCCGTCGGGATCAGCTCGCCGGTGGGCACGACGATGTCGGCAGCCACGTCCGGACCTTCGTAGAAGAATTCCGCCGCAGGAAAGACTAGGACACGGTTGTGCTCGGCGACGAAAAGAAAGCCGTCCGGGCTGAAGCAGGGCCCGGGCTGGGTGAATGAGATCGCCGGCGCGAAGCGTTTGACCTCGTCGGCGGTGCGATTCTTGGTGCGGTCCGTAACGGCCCACAAATCGGTCTTGCGTGTCCCGACGAACACCACGCCGCTGGAAGGACCAACGGCCATGTGCCGCGCATCGGGCACCACCGCATAGAGCTCGATCTTGAAGCCATCCGGCAGCTTCACGCGCTCCAGATTCTTGCGGATCGCGTCGGCAATCTCGCCGTCCTGGGGCACGGTTTCCATGTCCAGGGACTGGCCGGTGGTCTTCATCGAGCGCATGCGCTCAAGCGATTCATCGCTGGTCGGCGCCGCCAGCGTCAGCCCGGACAAACCGATCAGCAAGGCACTCAGGGTAAATGGAGCAAGTTTCATAGCGCACCAGCCTTCGTCGAGGGTCGTCTCGCTGGACGGCCGTTATTGTTGTTGTGCTCGGCGCCTCCTGACCGCCATGGGCGTGCGGCCACTTCAGAAAACGCAAACCGTGATCCCTGTCACAGCGTAGCGTCAAACGAAGCCTTTGCCAGACAACCGAAAACGCAGGCGGTCAATCCAGCGAGCGCCGACCAAACAATTGGCAGGTTTGTCTTGTCAGACAGCCGAGCCCTGGCTTAATCCAGGCTCGCTCATGTCCATAGATGACGTTGGAGAGCTGTCATGAAAAGAGCTGCATTTGGCCTTGGTATTTTGCTTGCGAGCGCGAATGCGTGGGCCGTTACGCCAGGGGTTCCCTGGGATTACTCCGGCAAGTCGGGGCCGGAAAATTGGGCAAAGCTGACGCCAGAGTTCAGCGCCTGTGCCGGCAAAAACCAGACGCCAGTCGACCTTACAGGCTTCGTCGAGGCTGAGCTGAAGCCCCTAGCGCTCAGCTACACCGCAGGCGCAAGCAAAGTCGTCAATCTTGGACACACCGTTCAGGTGGTGTACGAGCCGGGCAGCCATCTGACGCTCGACGGCAAGGACTATGCGCTGCTGCAGTTTCATTTTCATATGCCCAGCGAAAACCACATCGAAGGCCAGTCCTACCCGCTCGAAGGTCACCTCGTGCATGCCGACGAGCAGGGCAATCTTGCGGTCATTGCGTTGATGTTCAAAGCGGGCGATCACAATCCCGTGCTGGCGCAGTTATGGGAAAAACCGCCGAAAACCGGCCAAACGCAACCGATTTCGCCCGTGGCGAACGCCAGGGATCTGCTGCCCGAAAACCTTGATTACTATCGATTCAGCGGCTCGCTTACCACGCCGCCCTGCACCGAGGGGGTGCGCTGGCTGGTACTGAAGGAACCGTTGGTGGCATCGGACGAACAGATCAAGGCACTGACAGACGCCGTTGGTCACGCGAACAACCGCCCATTGCAACCGCTCAACTCACGGGTCGTACTCCAGTAACCGCGAACGGACGACGCGCTCTGCACGTGCAGACACCGACGTTAACATTCGGACCAGCAAGGCTGACGGTGCTCGCGACGCTAGCGAGCAAAATGACAGCCGTCAGCCGCGCGGCTACACTGCGCGCCTTCCTCTAGACCGCACGATTCGCCAGCCTTCGTGGCCTGCGAATCGAGCGGCTGTCATCACCTCTGCCGGGGCCACCGGCCAGGACTTGTCATGATTCGCATCAACGAACTGCAACTGCCCCTCGACCACCCCGCCGAGGCGCTGCGCCAGGCTGTCGTCGCGCGCCTGAAGATCAGCGACCCCGAGCTGCTCGACCTCACGGTATTCAAGCGCAGTTACGACGCACGCAAGAAGAACAGCGAGATCACCTTCGTCTACATCATCGACGCCAGCGTGGCGAACGAAGAGCAGGTGCTCGCGCGGCTGGCCGATGACCGCAATATTCGCGTCTCGCCGGACACCGGCTACTACCCGGTTGGCCAGGCGCCCGAGGGGCTAAACGAGCGGCCGCTGGTGATCGGCTTCGGCCCGTGCGGCCTGTTCGCCGCGCTGACCCTGGCGCAGATGGGCTTCCGGCCGATCGTGCTGGAACGCGGGCGCGACGTGCGCAGCCGCACCAAGGACACCTGGGCGTTGTGGCGCAAGAAGGTGCTGAGCCCGGAATCCAACGTGCAATTCGGCGAAGGCGGCGCCGGCCTGTTCTCCGACGGCAAGCTCTACAGCCAGATCAAGGACCCGAAGTTCTACGGCCGCAAGGTGATGCACGAGTTCGTCCGCGCCGGGGCGCCGGAAGAGATCATGTTTGTCAGCAAACCGCACATCGGCACCTTCCGTCTGACCGGCGTGGTGTCGACCATGCGCGAGGAGATCAAGGCGCTGGGCGGTGATGTGCGCTTCGACAGCCGGGTGGTCGACTTCATCATCGAAGACGGTCGAATCCAGGGTGTCCGCATGGCCGATGGCGAGGAAATTCGCAGCCGCTACGTGGTCCTGGCCCTCGGCCATAGCTCGCGGGACACGTTCCGCATGCTGCACCAGCGCGGCGTTTACATCGAAGCCAAACCGTTCGCCGTGGGCTTTCGCATCGAGCACCCGCAATCGCTGATCGACCAGGCGCGCCTGGGCAAGTACGCCGGGCATCCGGAGCTGGGCGCGGCGGACTATAAGCTGGTCTACCACGCCAAGAACGGCCGGGCGGTCTACAGCTTCTGCATGTGCCCGGGCGGGACCGTGGTGGCCGCGACATCAGAGCCTAACCGCGTGGTCACCAACGGCATGAGCCAATATTCGCGCAACGAGCGCAACGCGAACGCTGGGATCGTGGTGGGTATTAACCCGGACGAGGACTTCCCCGGCGGCCCGCTGGCCGGCGTCGAGCTTCAGGAACGGCTGGAATCCCGTGCCTTTGAACTGGGCGGCAGCGATTATTGTGCACCCGGCCAACTGGTCGGCGACTTCATCCGCGGCAAGCCCTCGAGCGCGTTCGGCGAGGTCGAACCTTCCTACAAGCCCGGCGTGCGTCTGGGCGATCTTGCGCCGTCTCTGCCGGACTACGTGATCGAGGCCATCCGCGAGGCCCTGCCCGCCTTTGGCAAGCAGATTCGTGGATTCGACCGCGCCGACGCGATCCTCACCGGTATCGAAACGCGTACCTCGTCTCCGGTGCGGATCAAGCGTGACAACGAGAACCTGCGAAGCATCAATACCCGAGGCCTGTACCCGGCGGGCGAAGGCGCCGGGTATGCCGGCGGCATCCTGTCGGCGGGCGTCGATGGCATCAAAGTCGCAGAAGCGGTCGCGACCGCGATGCTGACCGATCTTCAGCGCTGACCCCGCGCGCCGGGTGGACCGCTGATGCCGTCCTCCCGCCGCCGCCGCGTGACGTTCTGATGCGCCAGCCCCCGCTAGAACGCGTTCTCAGGCCTCTTTCTGCGCAGGCCCGATATCTCGTGATGACCTTTTTCTGCCCGCCCGCGGTCGACCCCTTATAGGGCTGCCTCGGTGCAGCCGATCGCATTCGACCGTTGTGTACGCAATCGGAGGCGCAGAAGAGGGTGGCAAAGGCGGCGAAAATCACCGTGGCCGTACTGGCAGCAATGCTGTTGCTGCTGGCAGGCGCGGCGATGATGATTCAGACCCAGTGGGCACAGCAGCAGCTGGAAGCGCAGCTGAGCCAGCGCCTGGGCGACCGAGCCGTGGACATCGGCAGCCTCGATGTAGACTGGGCCTGGCCGCTCGGTATTCGCCTCAGCGACGTCAAGGTCGCCAACCCTGAATGGGCTGAAACGGCCCATATGCTGGAACTCGATGCGCTGCAGGTACAGCTCGACCCCCGCGCATGGCTAACCGGCAGCCTTGGCTTGCAACTGCTCGGGTTAGAACAACCACGCGTCCATCTCAGCAGACGTGCTGATGGGCGCTCGAACTGGGCGACCTTGATCGACGAGGACAGCCCCGACGACAGCGCATCACCGCTCCAGCCCGATCGCATTCGCATCAGCGACGGCCAGCTGACCTACCGCGACGCCGCGCTCGATGCCGATATAACCCTCGATATCGCCACCACCGAAAAGGCGCCCGGCCAGCGCCGGCTCTCGGTTGAAGGACGTGGCAGCGTTCAAGGCCAACCGCTGAGGCTAAGGCTGATTGGTGCTCGGCCCGCCACGGCGTTGTCATCGGAGTCGCCTTACGCCGTCAAACTGGACGCTCGGCTAGGCGAGATACGGGCCGGTTTCGACGGCGAGGCGCAGGCGTTGCCTCAGCTGGATGCACTGCGCGGCGAGCTTAAGCTGACGGCACCCGAAACAGCCGAACTAATAAACTTCAGGCAGCCTGCGATCGATATACCGGCATTCAACTTCAGCGCGCAGCTGGAGCGAGAGGGGCCGCGCTGGGCGCTGCAGGATATCGACCTGCAGACCGGGATGACTCAGCTAAACGGCTCGCTGGTGTTCGAACACAGTGCAACGCCAGCGCTGACGGTGAAGCTGAACGGTAACCAGCTCGACCTCAATCGCTGGGGCGTGATGCGCTGGCTGCAGACAGACGAACCGTCGGCGGTGGCCGACGACTCTCAGGCCTCGCTGCCACGACGCATCCGGCAGATGCTGGAACCGCTACGGGAATACCATGCCGACGTGGACCTGACGCTCGACCGGCTCTTCTACGGCGACGTGACGCTGAACGATATCGTGCTCGACGCCAGGCTTGCCGAGCAGCAGCTGACGATCGAGCGGTTGCAAGTTGCACAGGCTGACGGCGCCATACAGGCCAGCGGCGCCCTCGACCTGAGACAGGCTTCGCTGGGCGGGACCCTCGACGTGACGGTTGATCAGCTGGACCTCGGCCAGGCACTCGCCCCGCTGGGTTACGAGACGCTGGGCATCTTGGATGGCGAACTGCATGCGCGCCTGGGAGAGCACGAAGCCCGCTTGAGCGACACGCAGCTGCGCTACAACGCACCCGCACAGGACCTCTGGGTTGAGTTCGCAGCCGAATCCACCGATTCAGGTCTGCACATCCAAGGCGATGCCGAACGAAATGGCGTGCCGCTGCACGTCGAGCTGAGCGGCGGTCCGCTGCTCGCGCTGTTTGACGACCAACCCTTCCCAGTCGACGGCACCCTGACATCGCGCGAGAGTCGTCTCCAGGTTGAAGGCTCGGTCACCAATCCGTTTGAGCTGCACGCCGCGGACGTCCAGCTATCGATTCGAGGCCCCAACCCGGCGCGCCTGAATCCGTTGCTGGGCCTCGACCTGCCCTCGCTCGCGCCCTACCAACTGAGCGGCCGCCTGCGTTGGGAAAATGAACAGCTGCGCCTGCAAGACATCAGAGCGCGATGGGGCGAAAGCGACCTGAGCGGTGACGTCCGTCTAAGCCTCAGCGGCCGAACCATGCTCTGGGCGAATCTGTACTCGAATACGCTCAATACAAAGGATCTGAAAGCACCGGACACCCCCACCGATCCCGCAGGCGACCAGCTGTTCTCGGATGAGCCACTCGGCCTCGATGCGCTACGCAACCGCGACGCCATCATTCGCTACGAGGCACAACGGGTCACCGCCAAAGACATCCCACTGAACGCTGTCGATTTCAAAGCCGAACTGGACAATGGCGTTCTACAGGTCGAACCGCTACAGCTTGCCATTGGCGGCGGCCAGGCGAATGGCAGGCTGCGAGTCGATGTGCGGCCACCGCAGCCCACCGGCTCGCTGCAGCTCGCTCTCGAGCGCATCGACCTCTCGCCAGTGCTACGCGAGGCCGACTTGTCACAGGTTGCACAGGATTCGGCCGGTACGATCGGCGGGCAACTGGACATCAGGTTCGACGGCCAGTCGTTCGGTGAAATGGCCGCCGAGCTGAACGGTCAGCTGGAGCTTGCGATGTCGGGCGGCAAGCTCGACATGCTGGCGGTGGAGCTTCTCGGTCTCGATGCAGGCGAAGCGGCCGTCGCGGCCTTGTCCGACTCAGAGCAGGTTGAGATGAACTGCGCCTACCTGCGTTTCGCCTCGGAACAAGGCACGGCCAAGCTGGAGCAGCTGTTCATCAGCACCGTCGACAGCAACGTCACCGGCGGCGGAACCATCAACCTGACTACCGAGCAACTGGACCTGGCCTTTGAAGCCCACGCCAAGGATTTCAGCCTGCTCTCGGGCAACTCGCCCGTGCAGCTGAAAGGCACCCTGACTGACCCGCAGGTGGAAGTAGTCACCAACGAGCTGATCGCCCGCGCGGTCGCGAGCGTTGTCGGCGCATTGGTTGCGCCGCCGTTGGTGATCCTGCCCTGGGTGGAGGCAGGTCTTGGCGAAGGCGCCGGCGTCGGTTGCCGCAAGGCACTCAACGAGTTCAAGCGTGACAGGGGAAACTGACCGTAGAGACGTTTGCATCAGCCCTGCCCGTCACGAAGCACGCGGCGGCACCTTCAGCCTGCATGCGCCGGGGTCGCCACGGCCCAACCCGGAAAGCGCTACCGGAAATTGAGAATGACATAAGCGACGAGAACCAACCGGTCAGCCTGCCAGGCCCACCGCAGCGAAACCCCCGGTGCTAGAGTCGGCGTTGCCTTTTCAACCGTGGAGAAACCATGCGCCTCTTGTTCAATGCCTTGCTGCTCGCCCTTCCGCTCTCGCTCTCGTCTCTGGCCTTCGCCGCCGACTCGCCTGCCGGCCGCTGGCAGACCATCGACGACGAGACCGGCAAACCCAAGTCCATCGTTGAAATCCAGCAGGCTGCTGATGGCACGCTAACCGGCAAGGTGGCGGAGATTCTCAAGTCGGACCACGGGCCGAACCCGGTCTGCAGCGAATGCGACGGCGAGCGCAAGGACCAGCCCATCACCGGCATGACCATCCTCTGGGATCTCAAGCCCGACGGCGAGCAGGCCTGGAGCAACGGCACCATTCTCGACCCGGCCAATGGCAAGACCTACCGCGCCAAGGCGACGCTGCTCGAAGGCGGCGACACGCTGCAAGTGCGCGGCTACATCGGCATCGAGGCGCTGGGCCGCACGCAGACCTGGATTCGCCAGTAAGTTCGACCCTATAAGCGAGCCATCCGCCCGGCTACGGGATTGCACGGCAGAGCCTGGTCAGGGTCCAAGCTGCATGCCCAGTCCTGCCGAGCACATTTTGCGTGCACCGAAACTCAGCTATCGCCACGTATTCCGCGTGGCGCTGTTGCTTGTCGTTAGCCCGCTGGCTACTGCCAACACGGAGCTCGCGGCCGTGCTCGATCAGGCTGAACGACTGGCGCCGCTGCAAACCCTGATCATCACCCGGCAGGGCGAGGTGATCGCCGAACGGGGTTACCGCGGCCACCGCACGACCGCGCCGACCAATATCAAATCCGCGTCCAAATCGGTGATCTCCGCACTGGTGGGTATCGCCATTGACAAGGGCTTTATCGAGAGCGTCGATCAACCCATCGCCGAGTTGCTGAACAGATCTGATCTGCCCAGCCAAGCCGATCCGCGCCTGCAACAGGTAACCGTCAGTCACCTGCTCAGCATGCAGGCCGGGCTCGGCTCGACATCCGGCCGCAACTACGGCGTCTGGGTCGCAAGCCGCCACTGGGTGCGCGCCGCACTGGCGCGGCGCTTCGAGGCCGAACCGGGCGGGCCGATGATCTACTCCACCGGCTCCAGCCACCTGCTCTCGGCAATCCTCACCCGGCGCACCGGCCAATCCACGTTGCAGCTGGCGCGGCAGTGGCTGGCACCCCTCGACGGCTTCGCCATCAGCGCCTGGACGCGCGACCCACAGGGGATTTATCTCGGTGGCAACGAAATGGCGATGACACCGCGCTCGCTGCTGGCTTTCGGCGAGTTGTACCGCCGCGGTGGGCTTACTGCCACAGGCGAGCGGCTGCTGTCACAAGACTGGATAGACGCCTCCTGGACGCCCCGCACCCGCTCACGCTACACCGGCCACGGGTATGGTTACGGCTGGTTCATTACCCAGTTGGCCGGCGAAGACGTGCGCTATGGCTGGGGCTATGGCGGGCAGATGGTCTACGTCGTGCCTGGGCTCGAAATGACGGTCGTAATGACATCAAGCACGCAGCAGCCGTCCGGCGGCGCGATGGGCCATCGCGATGCATTGCATCGGCTGCTCGGCGACATCATCGGCGCGCTTGAAGAGTGAACAGCCTCGAGCCCGTACGTCGACAGGCTGGTTACCACGAGGCGTGACCGACTTTGGGTAGCCCTTAACCACGCTGCCGCTGGCAATACGCCCCACGCATCGCGCGGCTCCTTGCCTGTGGCTCCACGCGCCCGCACGGGCGCGTTAACAAAAGGCCTGCATTGTACGGCCCGCACTAGGCGCGGGTTGAGCGGAGCCCCCTTGCCGAACAGGCTAAGCTAGACAATCGCAACCAAGGCGCAGCGCCGACGCTCTGCACCCGGCACCACCGATTCACACCGGCGCCGTTCGACGGGGAGAAACCAGATGGAAGCGTTGCTCGCCCACGGCCCCTTCGCCGAGTTCGCCCTGCTGCTGATGATTTCGGCGGTCGTCGGGGCGATCGCCGTGAGCCTGCGTCAGCCGCTGCTGATCTCCTACATCGTGGTCGGTATTCTGCTCGGCCCTGCGGTGTTCGGCCCCGTGAACGCTGAGGACCAGATCCACCTGCTGGCAGAGATTGGTGTCGCCGTTCTGCTGTTCGTGGTCGGCCTCAAGCTCGATCTGGCGCATATCCGCAATATAGGGCCCGTGGCGCTGGCGACCGGGCTCGGGCAGCTGGCCTTCACCATTACCTTTGGCTTCGTGCTGACCTTGCTGATGGGCAAGACCGCAATGGAAGCGATCTACATCGCCGTAGCGCTGACCTTTTCCAGCACCATCATCATCGTCAAACTGCTCTCGGATAAACACGAGCTGGACTCACTCCACGGGCGTATCGCCGTCGGCTTTCTCATCGTTCAGGACCTGGCGGTTGTTTTAGCGATGATGACCATGAGCGCCTTGCGCGGCGCTGGTGATGCGGGTTGGGGAGAGGTCACCGTTTCGCTGGCGCTACGCCTGGCAGGGGCCGCGATACTGATGTACGTGCTCATGCTCCATGTCTTGCCGAGACTGGTCAGCCGCATGGCGCGGTCGCAGGAGCTGTTGCTGATCTTTGCGATCGCCTGGGGCACCGGGCTCGCCGCGCTCGGCGACTACACCGGCTTCAGCAAGGAAGCGGGGGCTTTTGTCGCCGGCTTCTCGCTGGCCTCCACCGCGTACCGGGAAGCCATGAATGCGCGCCTGACGGGCATCCGCGACTTCATGCTGCTGTTCTTCTTCATCGACCTGGGCGGCAAGCTGGACTTCTCCACGCTGGGTAACGAAGTCGTCCCCGCCATCGTGCTCGCGCTGTTCGTCCTCATCGGCAATCCGCTGATCGTGATGGCGATCATGGGCTACATGGGCTACCGCAAGCGCACGGGGTTCCTCGCCGGGTTGACGGTGGCCCAGATCAGTGAGTTCTCGATTGTGTTTGTCGCCATGGGGATTACGCTTGGCCACGTCGGGCCGGAGGCGCTGGGGCTGACAACGCTGGTCGGGTTGGTGACCATCATGCTCTCGACGTACATGATTCTGTTCTCCCAGCCGCTGTATGAACGCCTCGCGCCGTGGCTGAGCCTGTTCGAGCGCAAACGGCCCTACCGCGAACTTGCCGTCGAAGTGGATGCCCGGCCACCGGGGCAGCCGCGGGTGATTATTTTTGGTTTGGGCCGTTACGGCTCGCGACTGCTACAGCAACTGTCGGAGGCAAGGCTGCCGGTGCTCGGCGTCGATTTCGACCCCGAAGCGATACGAACGCTTCGCCGCGCTAGTCTGCCGGTGCGCTTCGGTGACGGCGAGGACCCGGCATTCCTCGAATCCCTGCCCTTGGAGCACGCCGAGTGGGTGGTCACAAGCTTTCCGCAGTGGGAAGCGAACCGCGCCTTCCTTCACGCGCTTGGCCACGCCGGCTTCAAGGGAAAGATTGCAGGCGTGGTCCGCGATGACCAGCACGGCCGAGCACTGGATGCGGCCGGTGTTGCCCGAGTGCTCAATCCCTTCACGGACGCGGCAGACTTCGCGGCTCGGACCCTGTTGGAGGAGCTGCGCCTGGAGGCGGCATCCCGAGCCCAGGAGCCCCAGACAACTACCCGTTAACCTCCGGCCGAACAACGCGACGAAGCCCGACGGTTTTATAGAATCCGTTCAATCTTCCGACCGAGCTGTGAGACGCGACGACCAGGCTGGCGCTTGCCTTCGCTGCTTAAACCACCTCGGCTTGTGCCCTGGCCGTCTCGGAGAGCAGGCGAATCCCGCGAATGCCCTGGCCACGCTCGATCGCGAGGCAGACGCGCGCAACCTCGGCGGCTACCCGCTCGTGCGCATACGCCAGGCTGTCCAGCAGCGCGGCGCTGTCCTCGAAAAAGCGCATTGGCTCGCCGGCGGTCACCTTGAGTTGCGGACAACGCAGGCGCAGATAGCCGCCGAGGGTGTCACCATCGAGATAGGGCTGGGCGATACCGTCCGCCTTGGACAGCAGACGCAGCGCCAGATCCTGATAACGCAGCAGCGCATCATGCTGAAGCCGGTCGGCCTGAGTATCGCCCCGCCGGCGGTAGTCGAGCTGGAAGCGTCTGGCCAATTCACGGCTCTCGGCCAAACGCGAATAATCGGTGTACAAGGCGCTGAGCTGCAGCAACAGACGCCCGGCCTTGCGGGCGGTGTCATTGCCGCGCGCAAGCGTGCATTCAAGCCGGCGCCGATACAGCGAGGCGGTCTGCGCCAGTAGTTGGCGCGCAGCCGTCTCGTTCTGCTCGATCTGCCGATACAACGGCTCGTGCAGCTCGGGAACGAGCGGCTCACGCTCGTTCAGCCAGGTCGTTTCGCCCCAGCGGTGCCAGCTGAGACCATAGGCCAGGGCGTTGCGCTGCTCCTCTTCCTCGGCGGCCATCTGCCAGGCGCGGGTTGTTTCAGGAGACTGCTGACGCAGCATATCGATCGCCGTCTGCCAGCTCAGATCGGCATGACCGGCCTGTAGCGGCAGGTGCAGTGCTAGCCATGGCTTCGCTCGCCACTGTCGGCCGCTCCACTCGCGCAGCTGGCCGAGCGCGTCTTCGCGCTGTGCGTTGGTGTTCAACAGCGTCTGGCTGTCTTGCAGCTGTGCGCCATGAACATCCAGGCCAAGGTCGGCGTAATACTCAAGCGTTACGCGCTCGCAGTGCTCGGCAAAGCGCACGAATAGCGAAGCCGCCGGACGCTCATCGCGCAGGAACCCGGGCGCCTTCAGCGACTCGGCGTGCTCGATGCGGTCGAGATCCGCCGGATGCGTGTCCCAGTAGCGGGTCACTTGAGCGTCAAGCCCCTGTTCCACCGCTTGCAGCACGCGCGCGTCCAAGCGCGACACCATCAATGCAGTCGCTTCCGGCATGTTGCGCAACAGCCGCCGCTCACGCCAGATGTTGCCGTTCTTCTGATCGACTGCCTGCCACGCTTCAGCCAGGGTGCGCAGCCGCAGAGCGGTCTGGCGGAACGCCTCACTGCCGCTAAGCAGTGCTTCGTAGCGGTCGGCATCGAATTCCATCTGCCGCGACAGCGAGCGCGACAGGCGAAAGCTCAGCCTGAATCCAACGTCCATCAGCCGACGCGACAGGTCGATACCGAATTGCGCGAGTTGTAGCGCCTGGGGTACGGGAAACCACAGGTCGCGCTCCAGCCACTCATCGAGACGGTCATCCCACGGGTCGCTCGCATGGCAGCGTAGCTCCAGCCAGGCATTGACACGGTTGATCAGGAAACTGCTGCGCAACCCCAGGCGCTGGGCGAAGTGTCCAAATTCGTGGGCCAGCACGCCGACGAACTGTTGAGTCGTCAACCCGGCCACCAGCGGCATACCGATTGTCAGCACCTTGCGCCCGGAACGCAGCCCACGCCAGCCCTCTTCAAAATGCACACTGGCATTCACCTGGGCGGACAAATGGACCGCAACCGGAGCCTGCACGCCGATCGCTTTGCAGAGCTGCTCGATGACCTGCTGCAACCGCGGCTCGGCGCTGAGGTCCAGCGCCAGCTCACGCTCAGCTGGTGCAAGCTTCGAAAACAGCGGCCGTGCGAGAAAGAGCAGAAGGATGCCGCCACTAACGGCGGGAATCACATAGGCACACAGCTTCAGCCAGACGCTGAAACCGTCGGCCAGGTACACATGCACATGGCTCAGGTACCAGCCCAGCGCCACGGCAAGGGCGATGACGAAACCGGCGTAGAGTACGGGGATCAACAGGCAGCACGCGGTCACAAGCAGCACGTGCGCCATGTAACGATGGCTCGGCCGTTTAGCTTCGAGCCCAGCCCCAGCCAAGGTCTGCAGCGCTTGCAGTGGATCAGCAGCTGGCATCGGCTCGCTCGCTTCGATGCGCGTCTCAAGCCCTGCCGCCTGGAACCGCTTGTGCAGCGCTTCGGCGCCAGCGCGATCCAGCCCCTGCTTCAGCATCCGCTTGGCGGGAGGCAGCAGCTGTTTTGCCTGAGCCGCAGAGAGCTTCATCTGCTCCATTAGCCGCTGCTCGATGCGCTCATTAGAACAGCCTTGGATGGGCCGCCCCGTCAGTACTACGCGAAATGTCATGCGTCCGTGCCCCTTCAGGTCAGAGGCGCAGATTAGCAAGGTAGCGGGAGGCCAAGCGGCGCCTCGGTGCGGCGTGAGAATGGCATCACGGTCCGGCCTGGGTAGGGCAGGTCGCCTCGCTTGTGCGCATGAAAGGGGTGGCGAATTCAAGCGGTTCCCGCTGCCCCTCACTGGAACGGGGTCGAACCAGAAACGCCTGTATCGCTGAAACAACAGACAGCAAAAAGGCGCCCGAAGGCGCCTTTTCGTTGCAGCTAGGCGGGAATCAAGCCTTGGCTTTCTTCGCAGCGCGGTTGCGCTCGCCTTCGTCGAGGATCTTCTTGCGAAGACGGATCGACTTCGGGGTCACTTCGCAGAGCTCGTCGTCCTGGATGAACTCCAGTGCCTGCTCCAGGGTGAAGCGGACCGGCGGGACCAGGGCGATGGTTTCGTCCTTGCCCGAAGCGCGCATGTTGTCGAGCTTCTTGCCTTTGGTTGGGTTCACGCCCATGTCGTTGTCACGGCTGTTCAGGCCGACGATCTGACCGTTGTAGATTTCCTGGCCGTGCTCGACGAACAGCTTGCCGCGCGCCTGCAGGGTTTCCAGCGAGTAGGTCAATGCCTTGCCGGTCTCGACCGATACCAGCACGCCGTTCTGACGGCCGGACATGTGCCCGGACTTCATCACGTCGTAGCGGTCGAAGATCGAGGTCAGGATGCCTGCGCCGTTGGTCAGGGTCAGGAACTGGTTACGGAAACCGATCAGACCACGGGCCGGAATGTTGTACTCCAGGCGAACACGGCCCTTGCCGTCTGGCACCATGTTGCTCAGGTCGCCCTTACGCAGGCCCATCTCTTCCATGACCTTGCCCTGCGCTTCTTCAGGGATGTCGATGGTGACGTTTTCGAACGGCTCATGCTTGGCGCCGTTGACTTCGCGGATGATCACTTCTGGACGGCCTACGGCCATTTCGAAGCCTTCGCGACGCATGGTTTCGATCAGGACCGACAGGTGCAGCTCGCCGCGGCCGGAGACCTTGAACTTGTCAGCCGAGTCGCCTTCTTCAACACGCAGGGCCACGTTGTACAGCAGCTCCTTGTCCAGACGCTCTTTGATGTTACGGCTGGTGACGAACTTGCCTTCCTTGCCGCAGAACGGCGAATCGTTCACCTGGAAGGTCATGGAAACGGTGGGCTCGTCAACGGTCAGCGGCTTCATCGCTTCGACGTGGTTCTGGTCGCACAGGGTGTCGGAGATGAACAGTTCATCCATACCGCTGATGCAGACGATGTCGCCAGCGGTGGCTTCTTCAACGTCGACACGGTGCAGGCCGTGGTGACCCATGAGCTTCAGAATCCGGCCGTTACGCTTCTTGCCATGCATGTCGATGGCGGTAACAGGAGTGTTCGGCTTGACGCGACCACGGGCAATGCGGCCAACACCGATGATGCCGAGGAAGCTGTTGTAGTCCAGCGCGGAGATCTGCATCTGGAACGGACCGTCCATATCGACTTTCGGGGCCGGTACGTGGTCGACGATCGCCTGGTATAGCGGGGTCATGTCTTCGGCCATGTCGGTGTGATCCAGACCGGCGATGCCGTTCAGGGCCGAGGCGTAGACGACCTGGAAATCCAACTGCTCTTCGGTGGCGCCCAGGTTGTCGAACAGGTCGAAGATCTGGTCCAGGACCCAGTCAGGACGCGCGCCCGGACGGTCGACCTTGTTGATTACCACGATCGGACGCAGGCCGGCTTCGAAGGCTTTCTTGGTCACGAAGCGGGTTTGCGGCATCGGGCCGTCTTGGGCGTCGACCAGCAGCAGCACGGAGTCGACCATCGACATCACGCGCTCGACTTCACCGCCGAAGTCGGCGTGACCGGGAGTGTCGACGATGTTGATGCGGTATTCGTTCCAGCGAATGGCGGTGTTCTTGGCCAGGATGGTGATCCCGCGCTCTTTTTCCTGGTCGTTGGAGTCCATCACGCGCTCGTCATTGAGCTCGCCGCGCTCCAGGGTGCCGGACTGACGCAGGAGCTTGTCGACCAGGGTAGTTTTGCCATGGTCAACGTGAGCAATGATGGCGATGTTGCGAAGATTATCGATCACAGTAGTGGTCTCGTAGTTGGGTCGGGCGACTGAGCGGATGCGTCCAGCGGCCCTACGCGAAAATTCAGTTTGATAAAAGCGGATGATTGGCGAGGTGTCGCGGCTGTTACAGGCCGCGGTGCAGGTCGGGAGGGCGGTGACGGATACTGCCGCCATTCAGCCCGGGCGTTTTATGCCGGACGATAAACGCGCACATTGACATGCCCCTCGCTCAATAAATGATGAGCATGCAGGCGGCTCATGACACCTTTATCGCAATACAGCAGGTACTGGCGATTCACGTCCAGCTCCTTGAAGCGGTTGTTGATCGCATAGAACGGCAGCGTTTGCACTTCGATGCCATCGAGCTGCAAGGGTTCGTCCTCTGCAACATCAGGATGGCGGATGTCGAGAACTACCTGGCCGGCAGAGGCCGCGACAACTTCTTCGACGTGAAGGTCCTGGTCGAGCTCTTCAATCACGCGGTCGATCGCAACCTGGCGGGCATTGGCCATGGCGCGTTCGAGCACCGCCATGTCGAACTGCTTTTCTTCGTGCTCGATGCGGTAGCGCTTGGCCTTGGTGGTCGGGTTCTTGGAGATCACGCCGCAGTACTCAGGCATGTTCTTGGCGAACTCGGCGGTGCCGATCTCGAACGCGGTGTCGATGATGTCCTGCTTGTGGCTGGCGATCAGCGGACGCAATACCAGCATGTCGGTGGCCGAGTCGATCACCGACAGGTTCGGCAGTGTTTGGCTCGACACCTGAGAAATCGCTTCGCCGGTGACCAGCGCATCGATGTGGAGCCGCTCGGCAATCTCGGTCGAGGCGCGCAGCATCATACGCTTGAGCACGACACCCATCTGGCTGTTGTCGACCTTTTCAAGAATCTCGCCGACGACTTCCTCGAAGGGCACACTGATGAACAGCACGCGATGGGAGCTGCCGTACTTCTTCCATAAATAGTGGGCCACTTCCATCACGCCCAACTCATGCGCTCGGCCGCCCAGGTTGAAGAAGCAGAAATGGGTCATCAGCCCGCGGCGCATCATCTGATAAGCCGCGACGGTGGAATCGAAACCGCCGGACATCAGCACCAGCGTTTGCTCCAACGCCCCCAGCGGATAACCACCGATGCCGTCATGCTGGGCGTGAACGATGAAGAGTCGCTGGTCACGAATCTCCATCCGTACTTCCATCGCCGGCGCTTTCAGCGAAATGCCAGCGGCACCGCATTCCTGACGCAGCCGGCTACCGACATGCCGCTCGATGTCCATCGAACTGAATGGATGCTTGCCGGCGCGTTTGCAGCGCACCGCGAAAATCTTGCCGACGAGCCGGTCAGCGAAATGTGCTTTGCACTTCTCGGCGATGTCATCCAGGTCGGCCAGCGGGTATTCATGCACTTCAAGGCAGTGAGCGATGCCCGGCGTGCAGCGCAATCGCTCGATCATCTCATGCAGCGCTTTCGGCTCGCTGAGCGCGGTTTCCACCTCGACGTTGTCCCACACCCCTTCCACCCGTACGTCGGGATCGAGGTCGCGCAGCACGGCGCGAATGTTTTTCGCCAGCTGGCGAATAAAGCCTTTGCGCACCGGCGGGCTTTTAATGGTGATTTCAGGGAATACTTTGACGATCAGCTTCATGGAAACAGCGCATGCGCCGGCAAGGCGTAAAAAGAGGGGGGCGGAGTATATCGGAAATTGATCAAGCTTTAGGCAGTTTTCTCAAATCCTCCTGACTGCACCCAAATTGAACAAAGCCCGAGCCGTGCGCACCAAGAAAGTGCAGTAGATGTGCAAAACGTATCGCGAAACAAAACGCACCGCTGGCGGACCACCGCGCTTGAGCGTCTAGACCCAATACAGAGCACTGGCATGCAATTTGCTCCCTTGTGAGGCAGGTCGCCTTGGCGGAATATCGCCGCCCGGCTTCACCCTGATTCGGAAGCAACCTGTCACGCTTCCACCACTTGGAGAACACCATGTCGAAGTCGCTTCAACTGATCAAAGATTACGATGTGAAGTGGATTGATCTGCGCTTCACTGATACCAAAGGCAAGCAGCACCACGTCACCATCCCGGCTCGTGACGCTCACGATGAAGACTTCTTTGAACATGGGAAGATGTTCGACGGTTCCTCCATCCATGGCTGGAAGGGCATCGAAGCCTCCGACATGATCCTGATGCCGGTTGATGAAACCGCCGTGCTGGACCCGTTCACCGAAGAGCCTACCCTGATTCTGGTCTGCGACATCGTCGAGCCAAGCACCATGCAGGGCTACGACCGCGACCCCCGCTCGATCGCCAAGCGCGCTGAGGAATTCCTCAAGTCGACCGGCATCGGCGACACCGTATTCGTCGGTCCCGAACCCGAGTTCTTCATCTTCGACGAAGTGAAGTTCAAGTCCGACATTTCCGGCTCGATGTTCAAGATCTACTCCGAGCAGGGCTCCTGGATGACCGACCAGGACGTCGAAGGCGGCAACAAGGGCCACCGCCCGGCCGTCAAGGGCGGCTACTTCCCGGTTCCGCCGTGCGACCACGACCACGAAATCCGTACTGCCATGTGCAACGCCATGGAAGAAATGGGCCTGGTCATCGAAGTGCACCACCACGAAGTGGCCACTGCCGGCCAGAACGAAATCGGCGTCAAGTTCAACACGCTGGTCGCCAAGGCCGACGAAGTTCAGACCCTGAAGTACTGCGTGCATAACGTGGCTGATGCCTATGGCAAGACCGCGACCTTCATGCCGAAGCCGCTGTATGGCGACAACGGTTCGGGTATGCACGTGCACATGTCCATCTCCAAGGATGGCAAAAACACCTTCTCGGGCGAAGGCTATGCGGGCCTGTCCGACACGGCGCTGTACTTCATCGGCGGCATCATCAAGCACGGCAAGGCGTTGAACGGCTTCACCAACCCGTCGACCAACTCCTACAAGCGCTTGGTTCCCGGCTTCGAAGCACCGGTCATGCTGGCCTACTCGGCTCGCAACCGCTCCGCCTCCATCCGTATTCCGTACGTTTCGAGCCCGAAAGCCCGTCGTATCGAGGCGCGCTTCCCGGATCCGGCGGCCAACCCGTACCTGTGCTTCGCTGCACTGCTGATGGCTGGCCTGGACGGCATCCAGAACAAGATTCACCCTGGCGATGCGGCCGACAAGAACCTGTACGACCTGCCGCCGGAAGAAGGCAAGCTGATCCCGCAGGTGTGCGGCAGCCTGAAGGAAGCCCTGGAAGAACTCGACAAGGGCCGCGCGTTCCTGACCAAGGGCGGCGTGTTCTCCGACGATTTCATCGACGCCTACCTCGAGCTCAAGAGCGAGGAAGAAATCAAGGTCCGCACCTTCGTGCATCCGCTGGAATACGACCTGTACTACAGCGTCTAAGCCGGTTCGCGCGGGCCTCCTTCGGGAGGCCTCGTTAGCATCTTCAAACCCCGCCCTTACGGCGGGGTTTGTGTTTATGGCACGGAATACCGGCGGATTCGGCAGGAATGGCGGTGACGCTCGCCCAATCGGTCGAGTCAGGTTGCTGCCTCTCCCAATTCACGCTGATGAAACTTGCCTGCACGCCTGAGCGGTGCAAGGCTTGCAGCACCCCATCCGCGGAGCGTCCTCATGCGTATCGCATTGTTCAGCCTGCTTCTACTCGTTGTGGCGTCAGCCCACGCAGAGATTTATAAGTACACCGATGACAAGGGCAATACGGTGTTCACTAATCAGCCTCCCGAAGGCGTCGCCGCCGACACGGTCGACTTGCCGCCGGCCAACACGGTCAACATCCGCACACCCGAGCCACCACCGCCTCTGGAGCAGGAGACGGATCGTCAAGGCAGCGAACAGCCTTACCGGAGCCTGAGCATCGGCGGCGTGCCCGATGAACAGGCGCTGCGTGCAAATAACGGCACCTTTGTTGTCAACGCCCAGCTCGATCCGCCGCTGAAACAGGGCCATCAGGTCCGCTTCCTCCTCGATGGCATCCCGCAGGCGGCCCCCAGCAACAACACGTCCCTGCAGCTAAACAATGTGGACCGCGGCACGCATCTTCTGGAAGTGGAGGTGCTCAGCGGCGAACAGGTGGTTCAGCGCAGCGCCGAACAATTCACCGTTCAGCGGGTTAACACCTCCAGTCCGGCGCGCAGATGAAAGCGCTAACGCTGTTTGCCCTGGCCGCGCTCGCACTGCCCGCGAGCGCCGGTATCTACACCTACACCGACGCGCAGGGCAATCGGGTGTTCACCGATCGCCCCGGCGGCCGGGCGGTTGAGCCAGTCGATGCGAGGCCGGTCAACAGCATGCCCGCGCCGCCGTCCAGGCAGCAGAGCACTCTACGAGAAGCACCACCCACGCCCGGTTTCACCTACCGGCGGGTGGAAATCATCCAACCCGAAGCCGACGCCACCCTGCGCAACAATGCGGGTGACTTGTCCGTCACCGTCACCAGCGAGCCCGCATTGCAGCCAGGGCACCTGTACCGGCTACAACTTGACGGCAGCCCGGGGGTGCCCGACAGCAGCGGACCTGCTTTCACGCTGCACAATATTGATCGCGGCACTCATCAACTGATCGTTGAGGTCATCGACGAGCAAGGGCGGACACTGCAGCGCAGTACGCCTCGCACGTTTCATCTGCTTCGCACCTCGCTTGCACAACGGCGAATGGTCAACCCCTGCCAAAAGGCTGAGTACGGCGTTCGCCCCGAGTGTCCGCTGACCGACAAGCCCAAGGAAAAGAAAGATATTCCCTTCGTGCCCTTTCTGTGACCATTCTATGCACCTGAATGGTGCACGCACCGAACCGACCTGATCCGCTTCACTCGTTTCCGCTGGCGCCCTGCTCTGGAGCGCTAGTGCACACGGCGCCGCGCCGAAAAAGAGCGCCTTGGTTTGCTTCTTGCATTTCCCGTCTTACCTATCGGATGCAGACAGCCATGATCAACGAAGCCCTACAGCGCCTGCTGATCGAGAACCTGACCACCGCGACGCTGCTGCTCGACTCGCGGTTGCGGCTCGAATACATGAACCCGGCGGCCGAGATGCTGCTCGCTGTGAGCGGTCAGCGCAGCCACGGCCAATTCATCAGCGAGCTGTTCACCGAGTCATCCGAAGCCCTCGCGGCCCTACGGCAGGCCGTCGAGCAAGCCCATCCCTTCACCAAACGCGAAGCCACATTGACGTCGACCAACGGCCAGACGCTCACGGTGGATTACGCCGTCACGCCCATGTTGACCCGTCAGGAAACCATGTTGCTGCTCGAGGTGCTGCCGCGTGACCGCCTGCTGCGGATCACTAAGGAAGAGGCGCAACTGTCCGCGCATGAAACAACCAAGATGCTGGTGCGCGGCCTCGCTCACGAGATCAAGAACCCGCTCGGGGGCATCCGTGGCGCGGCGCAGTTGTTGGCGCGTGAGTTGCCCGAGGAGCACCTGAAGGACTACACCGAGGTGATCATCGAGGAGGCCGATCGCTTGCGAAACCTGGTCGACCGGATGCTCGGCTCCAACAAGCTGCCGTCGCTGTCGATGATCAACATCCACGAAGTGCTCGAACATGTGGCCAGCCTGATCGAGGCGGAATGCCAGGGCAGCCTCATTTTGGTGCGCGACTACGACCCGAGCATTCCCGAGGTGTTGCTCGATCGCGAGCAAATGATTCAGGCGGTGCTCAACATCATGCGCAACGCCATGCAGGCGCTGGCCGGCCAGTGCGAGTTGGGCCTCGGCCGACTGACACTGCGCACCCGCACCCTGCGCCAATTCACCATTGGCCATGTCCGGCATCGCCTGGTTGCCCGTATCGAGATCATCGACAACGGACCGGGCATTCCCGCCGAGTTGCAGAACACCCTCTTCTATCCAATGGTCAGCGGGCGCCCGGACGGCACCGGCCTTGGCCTGGCCATTACCCAGAACATCATCAGTCAGCACCAAGGACTGATTGAGTGCGAGAGCCATCCTGGCCATACCGCGTTCTCGATCTTCCTGCCGCTGGAACAAGGAGTCCCATCCGTATGAGCCAAAGCGAAAACGTCTGGATCGTCGACGACGACCGCTCCATCCGCTGGGTACTCGAGAAGGCGCTGCAGCAGGACGGCATGGCCACACAGAGCTTTGACAGCGCCGACGGTGTGCTTTCCCGCCTGTCGCGGCAACAGCCGGATGTCATCATTTCCGATATCCGCATGCCGGGCACCAGCGGCCTGGACCTGCTGAAACAGATCCGCGAACAGTACCCGCGCCTGCCGGTGATCATCATGACCGCGCACTCGGACCTGGACAGCGCGGTGGCGTCTTATCAGGGCGGCGCGTTCGAATACCTGCCCAAGCCTTTCGACGTCGACGATGCGGTCGCGCTGGTCAAGCGCGCCAACCAGCACGCGCAGGAACAGCAACACCTGCAGGAGCCGGCCCACCAGCACCATACGCCAGAGATCATTGGCGAAGCGCCGGCCATGCAGGAGGTCTTTCGCGCCATTGGTCGCCTGTCGCACTCCAACATCACGGTGCTGATCAACGGCGAATCCGGTACCGGCAAGGAGCTGGTTGCACACGCACTGCACCGCCACAGCCCCCGAGCGGCGTCACCGTTCATCGCGTTGAACATGGCAGCGATCCCGAAGGACCTAATGGAATCCGAGCTGTTTGGTCACGAAAAAGGGGCGTTTACGGGCGCGGCCAACCAACGCCGCGGGCGTTTCGAACAAGCGGATGGCGGCACGCTGTTTCTCGACGAAATCGGCGACATGCCGGCCGATACCCAGACCCGCCTGCTGCGCGTACTGGCCGATGGCGAGTTCTACCGGGTCGGTGGGCATACCCCGGTCAAGGTCGATGTGCGCATCATTGCCGCGACGCATCAAGACCTGGAAACACTGGTGCAGGCCGGTAAATTCCGGGAAGACCTGTTTCACCGTCTGAACGTCATCCGCATCCATATCCCTCGCCTGTCGGATCGGCGCGCAGACATCCCTGCATTGGCCCGCCATTTTCTCGCCAGCGCGGCTCAGGAGCTCGCCGTCGAGACCAAGCTGCTCAAGCACGAGACCGAGGAATACCTGCAGAACCTGCCGTGGCCGGGCAACGTACGCCAGCTGGAAAACACCTGCCGCTGGATCACCGTGATGGCCTCCGGGCGCGAGGTACATGTCAGCGACCTGCCACCGGAACTGCTCAACCAACCCGCCGACGCCATGCCAGCAAACAACTGGGAGCAGGCGCTGCACCAGTGGGCCGATCTGGCGCTGGCGCGTGGTCAGTCGAACCTGCTGGACGAAGCCGTGCCGGCCTTCGAGCGCATCATGATCGAGACTGCACTCAAGCACACCGCTGGTCGACGCCGCGATGCGGCCCTGCTGCTGGGTTGGGGTCGCAATACGCTGACGCGCAAGATCAAAGAACTGGGCATGGGCGGCGATGGTGGCGATGAGGACGAGGGCGAAGACAGCTGACCGACGCGCGCGCGTCGGCGATCTATCAGCGCGGCGTCACCCGAACATTGAGCAGCCAGTCGCCACCCCGCTCATCGCCGCTCCACTCAGCGGTGAGCGGCCGGGTCGCCACGAAGTGCAACAGCAACCCCCTCTCGGTGGTTTGCAGGCGCCACCCGACCGTCGTGCCATCCAGGTCCAGCCGTCCATCGGCGGTGCCACCCTGCGCCTGGAACAGCATGCCGACCGCGCCGTCCACCGCTTGACTGTAGAGCTCCGGCTCTCGATCGAACCAGAGCTGCATGCCGCCAGCCACCGGCTCGATGCGCAGCAGTTCGACCGGCCCCGGCGCCATGAGGCGCCC
The DNA here is from genome assembly GCF_019880365.1 of Pseudomonas sp. DNDY-54. NCBI lineage: Bacteria > Pseudomonadati > Pseudomonadota > Gammaproteobacteria > Pseudomonadales > Pseudomonadaceae > Pseudomonas > Pseudomonas sp. DNDY-54. Next base: position 272,891 of record NZ_CP082271.1, on the reverse strand, counting down.
GATCATCGCGCCAACCAGCAACCCGATCAGCACCAGCGAGCCAAAAAAGCGCCGACGATGACGGCGTAGCGGATCGCCTGGCGCAGTAGAATGCCGGTCGTTTTCAGAGTCGGTGACGCGCATGTTCCACGTGATCCTTTTCCAGCCGGAGATTCCGCCGAATACCGGCAACATTATCAGGCTCTGCGCCAACGCCGGCTGCAGCTTGCATCTGATCGAGCCGCTGGGGTTTGAGCTGGACGACAAGCGCTTGCGGCGCGCGGGTCTGGATTACCACGAATATGCCCCTCTCAAACGCCACGCGGACCTGCCGAGCTGCCTGGCGAGTATCGGCCCGACGCGGCTGTTCGCTTTCACCACCAAAGGCTCGCAGCCCTTCCACCAGGTGCAATACCGACGCGGCGATGCGTTTCTGTTCGGCCCGGAAAGTCGTGGGCTGCCGCCAGACATTCGCGACGCATTGCCCAGCGAACATCGTGTACGCCTGCCGATGCGCCCAGACAGCCGCAGCCTGAACCTTTCCAATACCGTCGCCGTGGCCGTTTACGAAGCCTGGCGGCAGCTGGACTTCGCCCTTGAGTAGCGTGGCGGCAACGCTCGTCAGTCGCAGATACCCCTGTCATCCACACGGTTGAACGTTCAAACCGGCTCCACGTCGTAACTAGATACCCGCCGCCGCGCATTCGCGGCCAGCGCAAAGGAGTACGACGTGAGCAAGCCAACGTTCAAGCCCTATGACGCGCCTTCGGGCGGCTGGGGCTCGGCCTATTCGGTCGCCAACATCCTCATCCGTGAAAAAATCCCACTCTCGGGCGCATCACTGCTGCTCAAGCAGAACAAGCCAATCGACGGATTCGCCTGCGTCAGCTGCGCCTGGGCCAAGCCACACCCATCACGACCGTTGTCATTCTGCGAGAACGGCGCCAAGGCCACCGCGTGGGAAAACACGAGCCGCCGCTGCGGCCCCGAGTTTTTCAACCGCCACACCGTTACCGAGTTGCTCAACTGGACGGACTTCGACCTCGAGCAGCAAGGCCGACTGACGCATCCGCTGCGCTACGACCCGGCCAGTGACAAGTATCAGCAGGTCAGCTGGGAGCAGGCCTTCGAGGAGATCGGTCGCGAACTCAAAGCCATGGCAGACCCCAACGACGTGGTTTTCTACATGTCCGGGCGCGCCTCGCTCGAGACGGCGTACATGTATGCGCTGATGGCGCGCATGTATGGCACCAACAACCTGCCGGACAGCTCCAACATGTGCCATGAGAGCTCGTCGGTAGCACTGCCGGAGAGCATCGGCGTGCCGGTGGCGACCGTCACGCTGAATGATCTGGAAAAGATGGACGGCATGTTGTTCTTCGGCCAGAACACCGGCACCTGCAGCCCGCGCATGCTGCATGACTTGCAGGAAGCCCGCGAGCGCGGCGCGCCGATCATTACCTTCAACCCGATCCGCGAGCGCGGCCTGGAGCGCTTCGTCAATCCGCAATCGCCACGGGAAATGCTGACGCCGGACGAAACCACCATCAGCACCCAGTACCACCAATTGAAGATCGGAGGCGATATAGCGGCCATCGCCGGCATGTGCAAGGCGCTGTTCGCCATGGACGACGCCGCGGCGGCCGCCGGCCGTCCCCGCGTGCTGGATGTCGAATTCATCAAGGAACACACCCACGGCTTCGAGGCATTCAAGGAGCGTATGTGTGGTTACAGCTGGCCGGTGCTGGAGCGCCGCGCGGGGCTAAGCCGCAGCGCAATGGAGGCGGCCGCGGTGACCTACGCCGGCTGCAAGCGGGTTGTGGCGGCCTATGGCATGGGCCTGACCCAACACCGCCACGGCGTTGAGGCAATCCAGATGCTGGTCAATCTGCTGCTGTTACGCGGCAATATGGGCAAGGTAGGCGCCGGCATCCTGCCCGTACGCGGCCACTCCAACGTGCAGGGCCAGCGTACCGTCGGCATTACCGAGAAAGCGGCAAAGGTGCCCGCCGAAAATCTCCGCCGTCAGTTCGGCTTCGAGTCACCTACCGAGGACGGGGTAAATACCATCGAAGCCTGCGAAGGGATTCTCGCCGGCAAGATCAAAGGCTTTATCGCCATGGGCGGCAACTTCGTCCGGGCCATTCCGGACACCCTGCAAATGGAGCCGGCCTGGCGCAACCTGCAGCTCTCCGTGCAGATTTCAACCAAGCTCAACCGCAATCATCTGATTACGGGGAAGGTGTCCTACGTTCTGCCCTGCCTGGGTCGCACTGAGATTGATCGCCAGGCCACAGGCGAGCAGCGCAACACCACCGAGGACAGCACGGGCTGCATCCGCGCCTGGCGTGGCGTCGCCGAACCTGCGGGGGACTATCTGTTATCGGAGCCGGCAATCGTCGCGCGCCTCGCCAAGGCCACGCTGGTCGACAATCCGAATCTCGATTGGGACGCCTGGGTCGGCAACTATGACTTGGTGCGGGACGCCATTGCCGAGAGCTATCCCGAGATTTTCCACGACTTCAACGTACGGATGATGGAGCCCGGCGGCTTCCATCGGCCGTTGGGAGCGAGCAAGCGCGAGTGGGCGACCGAGACCGGCAAGGCCAATTTCATCAACCCGCCCATGCTCGCAGAGGATCCGGACACGGAGGAAGGCGGTCATGAACAGCGCGACGTCCTGCAACTGATGACGCTACGCAGCAATGATCAGTTCAATACCACCGTCTATGGCTACAACGATCGCTTCCGCGGTATCCACGGCACTCGCGCGGTGATCCTGATGAACTGCAACGACATGGCGCGCCTCGGACTGGCTGAAGGCGACAAAATCGAAGCCGTCACCGTGGCCGACGACGGTGTGCATCGTGCGGTGGGGCCGCTGCGGGTAACCCCTTACGGAATTCCGGAAGGTTGTTGCGCCGGGTATTACCCCGAATGCAATGCGCTCCTCCCGGTCTGGCACCACGCCAAACGCAGCAAGGTTCCGGCGGCCAAGTCGATCCCCGTGCGCCTGCGCAAGGTCATCGCCTTCAGCGATGACCAAAAAGTCCCGGTCGAGCCCGATCCCCCTGCCGGGGTCGGCGCGGCCTAAGCCACATCTCGCCCGGCCGTCGCGCCGGGCTTCCCCAAGCGATTCCTGAACGCCGGTTGAAATGCGGGAGGATGTCCCCCATATCAACCGCATTCGGGCATTCATCGCCCCGCAGTGTGGAGAAATTCCTTTGACCACCATCGTTTCAGTCCGCCGCAACGGCAAAGTCGTCATGGGCGGCGACGGCCAGGTGTCCCTCGGCAACACCGTGATGAAAGGCAACGCGAAGAAAGTCCGTCGTCTTTATCACGGTCAGGTACTGGCCGGCTTTGCCGGTGCAACGGCCGACGCCTTCACGCTGTTCGAGCGCTTCGAGGGCCAGCTGGAAAAACATCAGGGTCACCTTGTTCGTGCCGCCGTGGAGCTGGCTAAGGACTGGCGGACCGATCGCTCGCTGAGCCGCCTGGAAGCCATGTTGGCCGTGGCGAATAAAGACGCGTCACTGATCATTACCGGCAATGGTGACGTCGTGCAGCCCGAAAACGACCTGATCGCCATGGGCTCGGGTGGCGGTTTCGCCCAGGCTGCCGCTATGGCCTTGATGCAAAAAGGCGACGAGAGCATGTCCGCGCAGGACATCACCGAAACCGCGCTGAACATCGCCGGCACCATCTGCGTCTTCACCAACCAGAACTTGACCATCGAGGAGCTCGACAGCGCGGTCTGACCGTCCTCGAGCCCCGGAGTACCGCACCATGTCCATGACGCCCCGCGAGATCGTCCACGAACTCAACCGCCACATCATCGGCCAGGACGACGCCAAGCGAGCCGTCGCCATTGCCCTGCGCAACCGTTGGCGGCGCATGCAGCTCTCCCCCGAGCTGCGCCCGGAAGTCACCCCGAAGAACATCCTTATGATCGGCCCGACCGGCGTCGGCAAGACCGAGATCGCCCGCCGCCTAGCCAAGCTGGCCAATGCCCCCTTCATCAAAGTCGAAGCGACGAAATTTACCGAAGTCGGCTACGTCGGTCGTGACGTGGAGTCGATCATCCGCGACCTGGCCGATGCCGCGCTGAAAATGATGCGTGAGCAGGAAGTCGACAAGATGCGTCATCGTGCCGAGGATGCCGCCGAAGAGCGGATTCTCGACGCCCTGCTGCCCCAGGCACGCCCCGCCGGTTTCAGTGACGAGCCGGTGCAGAGCACCGATTCAAACACCCGCCAACTGTTCCGCAAACGCCTTCGCGAAGGCCAGCTGGACGACAAGGAAATCGATATCGAAGTCGCCGAGAACCCAGGCGGCGTGGAAATCATGGCCCCACCCGGCATGGAGGAGATGACCAACCAGCTGCAGAACCTGTTCTCCAACATGGGCAAGGGCAAGAAGAAGAGCCGCAAGCTGAAGATCAAGGATGCGCTCAAGCTGGTCCGCGACGAGGAAGCGGCCCGGTTGGTCAACGAAGAAGAATTGAAAGCCCGTGCGCTGGAAGCCGTGGAGCAGCACGGCATCGTCTTCATCGATGAGATCGACAAGGTTGCCAAACGCGGCAACACCAGCGGCGCCGATGTGTCACGCGAAGGCGTGCAGCGCGACCTGCTGCCGCTGATCGAAGGCAGCACCGTCAACACCAAGCTCGGCATGGTCAAGACCGATCACATCCTGTTCATTGCATCGGGCGCGTTTCACCTGTCCAAGCCCAGCGATCTGGTGCCTGAACTACAAGGTCGCCTGCCGATCCGGGTCGAGCTCAAGGCGCTGTCGCCGGAAGACTTCGAACGCATCCTCACCGAACCGCACGCCTCGCTCACTGAGCAGTACCGTGAACTGCTCAAGACCGAAGGGCTGGGCATCGAATTCGCCGAGGATGGCATCAAGCGTCTGGCGCAGATCGCCTGGCAAGTGAACGAGAAGACCGAGAACATCGGTGCACGCCGTCTTCACACCTTGCTGGAGCGCTTGCTGGAGGAGGTGTCGTTCAGTGCCGGCGATCTGGCCGGCCAACAGAATGGCGAACCGATCCGTATCGACGTCGACTACGTCAACAGCCACCTCGGTGAGCTGGCCGAAGACGAAGACCTGTCGCGCTACATCCTTTAATCGGGAGGCCACAAGTCAGGAGTTGCAAGCGCGCCACTCCTGATGCCGCCCACGCCCGGAGTCCCGGCATGCGCATTCCAACCGCCATCAAGCTGCACAAGCTCTCCAAGACGCTGGAGCTGGAATATGGCCCAGAGCAGCGTTACGTGCTACCCGCCGAATTCCTCCGCGTTCACTCCCCCTCAGCCGAGGTGCAAGGTCACGGTAATCCGATCCTGCAGACCGGAAAGATCAACGTCGCACTGGAGGGTATCGAGCCGGCCGGCCAATACGCACTGAAACTCACGTTCAGCGATGGCCACGACAGCGGCCTGTATACCTGGGATTACCTTTACCACCTGGCCAGCAACCAGCAGCAGCTGTGGGATGACTACCTGGACACACTGGCGAAAGCAGGAAAGTCCCGTGATCCGGACATCTCGCCGGTGAAGATGATGCTCTGAAGGCAGGCTTCTGCAAGGTCGACCCAAGGTTCACCGAGCAGCGCCACGGTGGATGTAAAAAGCGACATCCACCCTACATCCTGGACCTCTCGTCGGGGCGGCCGATGGGCTCAACGACAGTCGGCTCAAGCCAGCGCCTTGTCCAATGCACGCTCAATCTCCGCCTGGACATTGCCGCCCATGGCCGACAGCAGCCAACCAAGGTTCAGCAAGACTTTAACGCGGCGCTCTTCCACCTCGATGCGGCCCTCCGCCCCGCTACGCCGCACAGCCAGCACATCGCCTTGCCATTCACAACTCACACCGTATTCACGCGACAGTTTCGCAGCCACTTGTTCGGCTTTTTCTCGCGCCACCTCGCGGCCAAGGGTGTGGGTGCGCTCAACAACGATGCGGGCCATGGCGACTCCTGAAAGGCAGGCCGAAAAAAGGGCGCACTATACCAGCGTGCAGCAGCTGCAACCGGCCATCGGACGCGGGCGGACGTTGCCTTCGCTGCGCTGACTTGCCGCTCGCGGCGTCGCGCTCAACGACGCTTTTAGGTTTAGAATGCCGGCACATTCTTCCGGTGACAGTGACATGACCGATCCCCGCAAAGAGCGTGACGCAGAACCCACCACCCACTTCGGCTACAAGAACGTGCCGGAGAGCGAGAAGGCGCACAAGGTGGCCGAGGTGTTCCATTCTGTAGCCGCCAAATACGACCTGATGAACGACCTGATGTCCGGCGGCGTGCATCGCCTCTGGAAGCGCTTCACCATCGAGTTGTCCGGCGTGCGCCACGGCAATCGCGTACTGGACATCGCTGGCGGTACGGGCGATCTGGCGAGACAGTTCTCGCGCATCGTCGGCCCGACCGGCGAGGTTGTGCTAGCCGATATCAACGCCTCGATGCTAAAGGTCGGGCGTGACCGCCTGCTGGACAAGGGCGTGGCCGGTAACGTGAAGTTCGTGCAGGCGGATGCCGAGAAGCTTCCGTTCCCCGACAACTATTTCGATGTGGTGACCATCGCCTTCGGCCTGCGCAACGTGACGCACAAGGAAGACGCTATCGCCTCCATGTTGCGCGTGCTCAAGCCCGGCGGACGGCTGCTGGTGTTGGAATTTTCCAAGCCCACTAATCAGCTGTTTTCCAAGGCGTACGACGCCTACTCGTTCAGCCTGCTCCCGATGATGGGCAAGCTGATCACCAACGATTCGGAGAGCTACCGCTACCTGGCCGAGTCGATCCGCATGCACCCGGATCAGGAAACGCTCAAAGGCATGATGGTCGATGCCGGTTTTGAGCGCGTCACCTATCACAACATGACGGGCGGCATCGTCGCCCTGCACCGCGGCATCAAACCCTGATGCTGCGCACCGCGCTGCTGGCCGGCGTCGAGCAAGCGATCAATCGCGCGCTGCGCCTGGATCCGACGGCCCTGCCGCGGCTGGCTCGGCTCGGCGGTCGCATCATCGAGATCGACTGCACGGCACCCACCTGGCGGTTGTTCATTCTCGCGGATGGCGAAGGTCTGCGCCTCGCCGAAGCGTGGGGCAGCGAACCCGACTGCCGTCTGCGCGCGCCTGCAACCAGCTTGTTGCGGCTGGCCGCCAGCCGCAACAAGACGGCAATCCTGCACGGGCCGGATGTCGAGATTGACGGTGACAGTGGTGTGCTGATGAGCCTCGCTGAGGTTCTGCAGGACCTCGAACTGGACTGGGAATATGAGGTTTCACGCTGGCTCGGTCCGGTCGCTACGCAACTGCTTGGCTCCGGTATCCGAAGCCAGACCGCCTGGGCGCGACAAAGTGCCCAAAGCCTGCGTCAGAGCCTCGCCGACTATTTAAACGAAGAATCCCGAGCCCTGGTCGGCCTAGCCGAGGCAGAAACCCGCTTTGCCGAACTTGATCGCCTCAAGCTTGACCTTGACCGACTCGAAGCCCGCATCGAGCGGCTCAACCCATCTCTGAAACCAGACCGATCCAAATGAAGCTGTTCGCCGCGACTCGCCGCCTGTTTCGCATCCTGCTGGTGGTGATCCGCTACCGCCTCGACGACATCATCCTCGACCTGCCAATGCCCTGGTGGCTGCGCGCGACCAGCTGTCTGCTGCCTTGGCGCTGGCTGCCTCGCCGGCGGACCGAGCTCTCGCGGGGGGCGCGTTTGCGTCTGGCACTCGAGGGCCTGGGGCCGATCTTCATCAAGTTCGGTCAGATTCTCTCGACCCGCCGTGATCTGCTGCCGCTGGATATCGCCGAAGAGCTGGCGATGCTGCAGGATCGAGTCCCGCCGTTCGATTCGGCCGTCGCACAAGCGCTGATCGAACGGCAGCTGGGCGCACCGGTAGGTGAGGTGTTTGCCCGCTTCGACAGCAAGCCGCTGGCCTCCGCCTCGGTAGCCCAGGTTCATGCCGCGAAGTTGCGCAGCGGCGAAGAAGTGGTGGTCAAGGTCGTCCGACCCAATCTGCGCCCCATCATCAGCCAGGATATTGCGTGGTTGTTCCTGCTCGCCAAAACCGCCGAACGCGCTTCGACCGAAGCCCGCCGCCTGCACCTCGTCGAAGTGGTCGATGACTACGCCAAAACCATCTACGACGAGCTCGACCTGCTGCGCGAAGCGGCCAACGCCAGCCAGCTCAAGCGCAACTTTCAGGGTTCGCCGCTGCTGTACGTGCCCCAGGTCTACTGGGATCTCTGCCGTCCACAAGTGTTGGTGATGGAGCGCATCTACGGCGTTCCGGTCACCGACATGACCCGCTTAGCCGAGCAGCGCACCGACATGAAGCAGCTAGCCGAACGCGGTGTTGAGATCTTTTTCACCCAGGTGTTTCGAGACAGCTTTTTCCACGCCGACATGCACCCCGGCAATATTTTCGTCAGCACCCACCAACCGTGGAACCCGCAGTACATCGCCGTAGATTTCGGCATCGTGGGCAGCCTCACGCCTGAAGATCAGGATTACCTCGCGCGCAACCTGATGGCGTTTTTCAGACGCGACTACCGCAAGGTAGCGCAGCTACACATCGATTCCGGCTGGGTGCCCGCGGAAACCAAGGTCAACGAGTTCGAAGCGGCGATTCGTACCGTCTGCGAGCCAATCTTCGAAAAGCCGTTGAAGGACATCTCATTCGGACAGCTCCTTGTTCGACTGTTCCAGGTCGCACGGCGCTTCAACATGGAAGTCCAGCCGCAGCTCGTGCTACTACAGAAGACGCTGCTGAACATCGAAGGCCTGGGTCGCGAGCTCTACCCCGAGCTCGATCTCTGGGCCACCGGCCAGCCGTACCTAGAGCGGTGGATGCGGGAGCGCATGAGCCCGAAGCAGTTGCTGAAGAATGCGCAAGCGCAGATCGAGCAACTGCCGCACCTCGCCGGCATGACTCGCGAACTGCTTGAACGCATGTCCAACCCCCACGCGAACAATCTGCCGCCACCTTGGCGTGAGCAGCGCCATCATTGGCCACTGCGGCTCGTCGGTGCCTTGTTGCTGGGCGGTGGTGCAACGCTGGCTGCAGGTATGGACAGCTATTCATGGGTGACGAGTTGGCCATCAGGGCTGATGCTCGCGGCCGGCATTTACATCGTGGTACGCCGATAGCCAGCGGTCGGCGAGGCTGGCACACTTGGGGCATTGAGCGGAGAATTCGATGGACTGGCTGGACCAAATCAACTGGAACGAAGACGGCCTGGTGCCGGCTATCGCGCAGGATCATCAGACCGGCCGCATCTTGATGATGGCCTGGATGAACCGTGAAGCACTGGCGCTGACGGCGACCGAAAACCGTGCCGTTTATTGGTCACGTTCGCGTGGCAAGCTGTGGCGCAAGGGGGAAGAGTCCGGGCATGTACAGCAGCTCCATGAACTGCGCCTGGATTGTGATGCCGATGTCGTCGTGTTGAGGGTCGAGCAGATCGGCGGCATCGCGTGCCATACCGGTCGCGAGAGCTGCTTCTACCGGATATACGAGAACGGTGACTGGAAAACCGTTGAGCCTGTCCTCAAGGACCCGCACGCCATTTACGCGGAGCACAAACATGAGTGACACCTTTGCCCGCCTGGCGGATGTGCTGGAGTCCCGCAAGGGTGCCGCAGCGGACAGCTCTTACGTGGCCAGCCTGTATCACAAAGGCTTGAACAAGATTCTCGAGAAGGTTGGCGAAGAATCGGTGGAAACCATTCTGGCCGCAAAAGATGCTGCCGCCAGCGGCGACGCTAGTGACCTAATCTACGAAACCGCCGACTTGTGGTTTCACAGCCTGGTGATGCTGGCTGCTCTGGACCAGCATCCACAGGCGGTTCTAGACGAACTGGACCGGCGATTCGGTCTCTCAGGGCATGCGGAAAAAGCCGCACGCCCACAATCCTGATAAGACAACTACGGAGTACTGCAGCATGGGTTTTGGTGGAATCAGCGTCTGGCAACTCCTGATCGTACTGCTCATCGTGGTCATGCTTTTTGGCACCAAGCGCCTCAAGGGCCTGGGCTCCGACCTCGGCGACGCGATCAAGGGCTTCCGCAAGTCCATGGGTACCGATGAGGAGAAGCCCAGCGTCGAAGAAAAGCAGAATCACACCATCGATGCCGAGGCCCGCAAGGTCGAAGATCCGACGAAGAAGAACTGAGGCGCCATGTTCGATATCGGCTTCACTGAACTGCTGCTGATCGGCCTGGTCGCGCTGTTCGTACTCGGCCCCGAGCGTTTGCCCGGCGCCGTGCGCACCGCAGGCTTGTGGATCGGCCGGGCCAAGCGCAGCTTCGCCAACATCAAGGCCGAGGTCGAGCGCGAGATCGGCGCTGATGAGATACGCCGGCAGCTGCACAACGAACGCATCCTCGATCTCGAGCGTGAGATGAAGCAGAGCATCATGCCCAGCTCACCAAGCGCATCCAGCACCCCGTCGCCACAGTCTGCCACCCCACCGCCGAACGCGACTGATCTCACGGCATCACCGCCCGCTGAAACCACCCAACCCGCCGAAACGGCCCCCGCACCACGTCCGGACAGACCTGCCGAACCATGAGCAATACCTCCACTGATGATCAGGAAATGCCGCTCATTGCCCACCTGACTGAGCTGCGTAAGCGCTTGCTGCGTTGTGTGGTCGCAATCCTGTTGCTGTTCGGCGCGTTGTTCTATTTTTCCCAGCAGATCTATTCGCTGGTTGCCGCACCGCTCCGGGCTTACTTACCGGAAGGGGCGACCATGATCGCCACGGGTGTGGCTTCGCCCTTTCTGACGCCGTTCAAGCTGACCATGATGGTCGCGCTGTTCTTGTCGATGCCCGTCATCCTCCATCAAATATGGAGCTTCATCGCGCCGGGTCTGTACAAGCACGAGAAGCGCGTTGCAGTGCCGCTGCTTATCTCCAGCATCTTTCTGTTCTACGGCGGCATGGCTTTCGCCTATTTCGTCGTGTTCCCGATCATGTTCGGTTTTTTCGCCAGCGTGACGCCGGAAGGTGTGGCGATGATGACGGACATTGGTCAATACCTTGATTTTGTCCTGACCCTATTTTTCGCCTTCGGTGTGGCCTTCGAAATCCCGGTGGCGACCTTTCTGCTGATCTGGGTCGGCATCGTCGATGTCGCCACGCTACGCAAAAGCCGCCCTTACGTCGTCGTTGGCTGCTTTGTGGTGGGCATGGTGCTGACACCGCCGGACGTCTTCTCGCAGGCGCTGCTCGCCATCCCCATGTGGCTGCTGTTCGAAGCAGGCTTGATCTGCGGCAGCATGGTCAAGAAGCGCGAGGAAGAGTTCCGCGGCGACGCGGACGATGGCGACACGCACACCGGCGACCAGCCACCAGCCCCCCGCTCGTGAACCTGCTGCTGCTGGAGGCGGCCGACTTTGTGGCCGCCGACCGGGTAATCGTGCGTGATCGGCGGCTACAGCATATCCAGGATGTTCACCGCGCCGAAGCGGGCCAAAGCCTGCGAGTCGGCCGCCTCGGCGCCGACATGGGCCATGGCCGGATTCTGCGTCTGGACGCCCACGAGGCGGAGCTGGAAATCTCGTTGACGCAGCCTCCCCCGGCCAAACTGCCGATCACGCTGCTGCTGGCACTCCCCAGACCAAAAATGCTCCGCCGCGTGTTGCAGACGGTCGCCTGCATGGGCGTGCCGCAGCTGGTGTTGCTCAACAGCTACCGCGTGGAAAAGAGTTTCTGGCAAACCCCGTTTCTGGAGCCTGCCGCCATTCGCGAACAGCTGCTGCTCGGCCTGGAGCAGGCGCGCGACACGGTCCTTCCGGAAGTAAGCATCGAGAAGCGCTTCAAGCCCTTCGTCGAGGATCGCCTGCTCCAACTGACTGCCGGCACCCAAGGCCTGGTCGGTCACCCTGGCGACTACCCGTCCTGCCCACGCGCCGTGACAGGCCCGGTGACGCTGGCGATCGGACCGGAAGGCGGATGGATACCGTACGAAATCGACAAGTTGTCTGAAGCCGGCCTGCAGCCGGTGCAGCTGGGCGATCGTATTCTGCGCGTGGAAACCGCTGTCAGCGCGCTGCTGGCGCGCCTGTTCTGAGCGTCAGCGTGTAGACGGCCAGCTACCGATACCGATGAACGTAATGCACGCATCTTCGCCGAGCAGGTCAGACATACTGAACCCAAACAGTAGTAACCGCTATGCGACCGTTGACCATTGATCTACACCGCCTGGAGTACGCGCTGGACAATCGCGACGCCAGCGAGCATTACCTCGATCTCGAGTCAGGTGAAATCCGTGCGCTCTTTCCCGGCGAAACAGCACCAGGCGTGAACGACAAGTATGACGTTCAGGAAGACCGTTTTCTGCACATCGAGCCGCTTGAACTCGCCCAGTCAATCGCTATGCGTGAGGCGTTTCTGTTTACCCAGCACGACCCCAACGCTCATGCAGTGTTGAGTGACGCTTTGCAGGGCCGCAAGCCGCTGCGAACGTTCGACTTCAAGCTGGAGGACTTCCCGGAAGTTCGCCAGGCCTGGCTGGATTACCAGACCGTACAGCTGCGTGAGTACGCCATCACGTGGCTTCATGAAAACGGGCTTGAGCCCTCGAAGCGCTGATCGAACCGAGCGTCGCCCTCAGCTTTCAAGCAGGAAGGTCACCGGGCCGTCGTTTTGAAGGTGCACCTGCATCTCGGCTCCGAAACGACCACAGGCAACCTCGGGGTGTTGTCGGTGGGCCTGAGCGAGCACGTAGTCGTACATTTCTTCGCCGAGCATCGGCGGTGCCGCGCTGGAAAAGCTCGGCCTCAGACCGCTGCCCGTGTCAGCCGCCAAGGTGAACTGAGAAACCAGCAACAGGCCGCCCCCAACGTCACTCACGGAACGGTTCATCTTGCCCTGCTCATCGCTGAACACCCGATAACGCAGAAGCTTGTGCAGCAGCTTGTCGGCTCGGGCGTGGTCATCGTCACGCTCCACCCCGAGGAGCACCAGCAGCCCAACGTCGATGCTCCCCACCACTTCGCCCGCCACTTCGACCCGCGCGTGTCGCACACGCTGGATCAGCGCCTTCATCAGGCCTCCTCAGGTGGCAGATCGAGCAAACGCTTCGCGATGTCCGCCGCGGCACGCACCAGGGCGTCACAAATGCCCGGCTCCGACGCGGAATGTCCTGCTTCGCGGATGATCTGCAATTCACTGTTGGTCCATGCCTCGTGTAGCTCCCAGGCATTCTCCAGCGGGCATATGACGTCATAGCGACCATGCACGATGATGCCTGGCAGGTGCGCAATCTTGTGCATGTTACGCAACAGCTGATCGGGCTCGAGGAATGCGTTATTGACGAAGTAATGGCACTCGATGCGGGCCATGGCCAGTGCGCGATGGGTGTCGGAGAAGCGATCGACCACCTGGGTATTCGGCCGCAACGTGGCCGTACGCCCCTCCCAGCAGGACCAGGCCTTGGCCGCATGCATCTGGGCAATCTGATCGGTTCCAGTCAGCCGCTTGTAGTAGGCCTGCATCAGATCGCCGCGCTCCTCCGGTGGAATCGGCGAGAGAAAGTCCTGCCAGTAATCGGGAAACAGTCGGCTGGCACCTTCTTGGTAAAACCAGGAGAATTCCTTCGGTCGACAGAGAAAGATGCCGCGCAGGATCAATGCATGTACGTGCTCGGGAAATGCCTGAGCGTAGGCCAGCGACAACGTAGAGCCCCAGGACCCGCCGAACAGGACCCACTTATCGAGGCCGAGGTACTCGCGAATTCGCTCCATGTCGGCGATCAGGTGCGCAGTGGTGTTGTTTTCCAGGCTCGCGTGGGGCGTGGAACGCCCGCAGCCACGCTGATCGAACGTGATGATCCGGTAAAGGTTCGGGTCGAAGAAGCGCCGACTCAGCGCATCGCAACCTCCGCCAGGCCCGCCATGCACGAACACCACAGGCAGGCCCTCCGGCGACCCACTCTCGTCGACATAAAGCACGTGCGGCGCTTCGACCGCCAGCTCATGCCGAGCGTAGGGTTTGATCTCCGGATACAAGGTCTGCATGGCACACTCCATGGTCGGTAGGTCGGGGACTTGCCTGGCGTTTCCGGCATCATAACGAGGTTCGAGAGGTTCGGCATGCCCCTATGGAAATTAGCCGCAACGGTGGCGATAGCAGCGCTGGTGCTGGCCGGTTGTAGCCGGGAGGACTCCCAGGCCGCACTGGAATCCGCCGCGCAGTCACTGCAGGACAGTATCGGAGGGAAGGATAACGACGCGCTGATGGCTCGAATTCATCCTGAATTCAGCGCCAACCAGCAGCTTGATCGGGAGTGGGTACGCCGCACCGCGGCGCTGATGTTTCTGCGTCACGGCAACGTTGGGGTGATTGCGCTCAACCCCCAGAGCTGGATTGACCCCACGTACCCGGACAAGGGCTACAGCGAAGCTCAGGTGGCATTAACAGGTGCCGAGCGCTGGCTGCCTCAGCGCGTCGGCCATTATCACGTCAAGCTCGAGTGGTGGCGGGAAGACGGCGAGTGGCTCCTGGCGCGGTTGGATTGGGATTAACCGCAGCCATCACCTTTCAATGTGCCCGACGCGTGTCCGCCCACTAGAGAGAGACTTGAGCGGGCCGGCGGCGATCAACTCGGCTCTGATTCACCGCGCCAGATAAGCCCACTGACGTCGTAACCGCGCTGACGCGCTTCATCCAGCAGTTTGTCACGCGTCGCCGCATTGACTTCCGGTTCGCGTGACAACAGCCAGAGATAGTCCCGATCCGGGCTACCCACCAGCGCTACGCTGTAGTCATTATCGAGGTAGAGAATCCAGTAGTGGCCCTTGGTCAGTCCTGGAAAGAGATTGCTGAACCAGTTATCGAAGCGCACCCAAAGCTTGTCGGTCTGCCCCGCCTGCTGAGGAACCGCCTCGCCTTCCGCCTGCTGCCATTCCCCGTCCTTGGTCTCACAACGATTGGTCACCGCGACGTTGCCGTCATCCTGCAGGCGGTAATTTGCTTCGGAGCGGATGCAGTTACGCTGAAAGAACATTGGCAAACGCGCCAGCTCGTACCAGGTGCCCTGATACCGCTCGAGATCGACATTCCCGACCGTCATCGGTGCGTCGGTATCCGACCCTGACCGTGCACATCCAGCGATCAGCAACGTGCAGCACAACGCGATGAATAGACGCATGGGAACTCCCTTATTTGAGGCCTTGGCCCGAGAACATCATGACCTTGTCTCCGGCAAACTGAATGCTGATGAAGCGATTCTTCTGCCCCCAAGTGCAACTCGACATGCCCAGTGCCCCGGCGCACTCACCTGGTTTCCCGAGCAGTTCTTCGACTTCAGCGCGGGACATTCCAGCCTGCAGCTTGGCGAAGTTCTCCTGCGTCACCGGGCTGCACGCAGCCAACAGCACAACAGTGGTGAGCAGTAATAAATGGCGCAACGACATGATGGGTTCCTTTGAAGGTCGGCAGCTGCCGTGCTTGGCCGCGCCTGGCTAGTAATAACTTAGGAAGCGGGCCGCTTGGGAGGTTCCGCGCCGCGACTAGAAGCGCGAACCGGGTTCGGCGAGAAAAGCCCGCTCGGCCTCGCTAGAGTCCCGCCCCAGTGCGCTATTGCGGTGGGGAAATCGACCAAAACGCGCAATCACGCTCCGATGACGTTCTGCAAAGTCCAGAAATTCACCAAAAAGCTTCTGCTCGTCGGCACTCGCGATGCTGAGCAGCAATTCGAATTGCTGCACCGCCAGATCTTGCATGCTGAGGTTTTCCGCATGCTCGAGCACCAGATAGATAAACACACGCTGAATCGGCGCCAAGAGCACATCGCCGCCGTGGGCCATGCCGTCGCGTACGAGCTGAAGTGCTCGCTCATCGCCGGCAAACGCCTGTGCGGTGCCTCGATAAATCATTCGTGGCAGCTGATCGAGCAGCAGTACCAGGGCCAGCCAACCCTGTGGCGATTGAGCCCAGGCGTCCAGCTCGCCTGCCTGCGCCTTGTCGGTCAGTTCACCGAAGCGCTGACGCGCCTCAGCGTCCTGTTCAGCCCGGTAGCCAAACCAAAGCCCTTGCTTTTGCCTGGCGATCTCAGCAGCGCTGGCGCCTTCGCCGAACCACCAGTTCAGCAGTTCCAGCCATGGCGCCTGCATCAGTCAGGCCTGGTGATAGCCGGTGACGCGCTCGACTTCTTCCTTGGAGCCCAGGAAGACCGGTACGCGTTGATGCAGCGATTCGGGCTGGACGTCGAGGATACGCTGAGTGCCGGTCGTGGCGGCGCCGCCGGCCTGCTCGATGATGAATGACATCGGGTTGGCTTCGTACATCAACCGCAGCTTGCCGGCCTTGCCCGGCTCACGGGAATCGCGTGGGTACATGAACATGCCGCCACGGGTCAAAATGCGATGCACATCGGCCACCATGGAGGCGATCCAGCGCATGTTGTAATTCTTGTTCAAGGGGCCTTCGGTGCCAGCCAACAGCTCGCCAACGTAACGCTGCACCGGTGCTTCCCAATGGCGCTGATTGGACATGTTGATGGCGAATTCAGCCGTGCTTTCCGGTACGCAGATGTCCTCGTGGGTTAGCACGAAGCTGCCCAGCTCGCGATCCAGCGTGAAGCCCATAACGCCATTGCCCAGCGTCAGCATCAGCATGGTCTGCGGTCCGTAGATGGCGTAACCGGCCGCCACCTGCTTGGTGCCTGGCTGAAGGAACGCCTCTTCACCCAGCGCGTCGTTCTGTGTGAAGCATTCACCGGGACAACGCAGCACCGAGAAGATAGTGCCAACCGACACGTTGACGTCAATGTTGCTGGACCCATCCAGCGGATCGAACACCAGCAGATAGGCCCCTTTGGGGTACTTGCCGGGGATCTGATAAGCATTGTCCATTTCTTCCGAGGCCATGCCGGCCAGGTGACCGCCCCACTCGTTGGCTTCGAGCAGGATCTCGTTGGACAGCACGTCCAGCTTCTTCTGCACTTCGCCCTGGATGTTCTCGCTATGGGCGCTGCCAAGCACGCCGCCCAGCGCACCCTTGGATACCGCGTGGCTGATTTCCTTGCACGCTCGAGCCACTACCTCGATAAGGAAGCGCAGATCTGCAGGGGTGTTGTTGCTGCGGGTCTGCTCAATCAAGTAGCGACTCAGGGTTACGCGTGACATGGAATGGCTCCGGAGGATGGAAAAACCCGCGCAGTTTAGCAGGCCAGGGGGAATCTAACCCTCCCTCAGACCTGCCAACAGGGCGCGGAGTTCAGCGAGGCGGCAAAGTGCCTTCAACGCTGTGCCTCCGCCCTCCCCGAACCGGGAGCATCCTCAAACGGCCTGCCAGCTCCGCTCAACGGAGCCAACCAGGCCGCGCGCCCATACTCAGAGCACTTTCCAGATTTCCTCGGCGTATTCCCGAATAGTGCGATCCGATGAGAACCAGCCGGTGCGGGCCGTATTCAACACGGCTGAGCGCCACCAGCTATCAGCATCACGCCAGCGCGCTTCGACCTCAAGCTGCGCCTGCCAGTACGCCTCGAAATCGGCACAGACCATGAAGGTGTCGTGCCATGTCAGCCCATCGATCAAGGCGGTGTAACGGGCCGGGTCCTCAGCGGAGAAGGCACCGTCGCGGATCGCCATCAGCACTTCATTAAGCCGCGGAGACCCAATGATGGTGGCCTCGGCGCTGTACTCGTTGGCCTGCTTGCGCGCCTCGACTTCCTGGGCGGTCATGCCGAAGATGAACATGTGCTCAGCACCGATCTGCTCGCACATTTCGACGTTGGCGCCATCCAGCGTGCCAATGGTCAGCGCGCCGTTGAGGGCGAACTTCATGTTGCTGGTTCCCGACGCCTCGAGCCCTGCGGTGGATATCTGTTCGGACAGGTCGGCGGCCGGGATGATCCGCTCGGCGAGACTGACGTTGTAGTTGGGCAGGAACACGACCTTCAGCAGGCCCCGTACCGTCGGGTCGTCGTTAATGGTCCGCGCGATGTCGTTGGTCAATTTGATGATCAGTTTGGCCGTGTGATAACTGGCCGCCGCCTTGCCGGCGAAGATCTTCACGCGCGGAACCCAATGGCCGCCCGGATCAGAGCGAATCGCCTGATACAGCGCGACGGTATGCAGCAGGTTCAGCAACTGACGCTTGTATTCGTGGATGCGCTTGACGTGCACATCGAACAACGCATTCGGATCGACGCTGATGCCCAGACGCTCCTGAATCATGCGCGCAAGCAATTGCTTGTTGCCCAGGCGCTGCGCGGCGAAGCGTGCGCGGAAGTTGGGTTGGTCGGCATACGGTTCGAGCTGGCGCAACAGAGTTTCCGGCGAGTCCAATAACTCTTCGCCAACATGCTCGACCAGCAGTTGGGTCAGCTGCGGGTTGGACTGATACAGCCAGCGCCGGAAGGTGATGCCATTGGTTTTGTTGCTGATGCGTTTGGGGTACAGCGAATGCAGATCGGTGAAGACCGTCTCGCGCATCAAACCGGTGTGCAATGCCGAGACGCCGTTGACGCAGTGCGAGCCCAGGAACGCCAGGTTACCCATGCGCACACGGCGGCCATGCCCTTCCTCGATGAGCGAGACTGAGCGCAGCAGATCGAGGTCGTGGATGCCGCGTTCGCGCAACGCATCGAGATGCTGGGCGTTGATCAGGTAGATGATCTGCATATGGCGCGGCAGCAGCCGCTCCATCAGGCCCACCGGCCAAGTCTCCAGCGCCTCGGGCAGCAGCGTATGGTTGGTGTAGGACAAGGTGCCGACGGTCAGCTCCCAAGCCTTGCGCCACGGAATGTCGTTCACGTCGACGAGCAATCGCATCAGCTCCGCCACCGCAATAGCCGGGTGCGTGTCATTGAGCTGGATCGCGGCGAACTCGGGCAGGTTCATCAGCGTGCCGCGCTGTTCCATGTGCCGGCGCAGCAGGTCCTGCAAGGAGGCGGCGACGAAGAAATACTCCTGTCGCAGGCGCAGCTCCTGCCCCGCTTCGGTGCTGTCGGCCGGATACAGCACCCGCGAAATGCTCTCCGCCCGCGCTTCTTCGGCCACCGCGCCGATGTGGTCGCCGGCATTGAAACGCTCCAGATGGAAGTCCGCCTCTGCACGCGCGCGCCACAGACGCAGGGTATTGACGCTGGCGCCCCGCCAGCCGACGACTGGCGTGTCGTAGGCGATGGCTCGGACCCCTTCGGCCCAATGCCAGAAATGCTTGGGCTGATCGCCGCCACCGCCATCGACCGGCATCGCCGCCACGCTGCCGCCAAAGCCGATCAGGTAGCTGACTTCGGGGCGCTCGAATTCCCAGGGATTGCCGAAATTCAGCCAGGTTTCGGTCTGCTCGTGCTGCCAACCATCGACGATCGCCTGACGAAACAGGCCATGATCGTAGCGAATACCGTAACCATGCGCGGCCACGCCGAGCGTCGCCATACTCTCCATGAAACAGGCCGCTAACCGCCCCAGCCCGCCGTTGCCCAACGCCGCGTCGGGCTCCAGCACGCGGATGCGCTCGAAGTCCACGTCGACGCCCGCAAGTGCATCGCGCGCCACGTCGAGCAGGCCCAAGTTGCTCAAGCTATCGGTCAGCAAACGGCCAATCAGGAATTCCAGCGAGAGGTAATACACACGCTTCTTGCCCTGGCGATAACCTTCCCGCGTCCGGTCCATCCACTGATCGATCATCCGATCACGGGTCGCCAGCGCTACCGCCTCGAACCAATCATGATCGGATGCATGTTCCGGGTCCTTGCCGATCGAGTAGGTCAGCTTGCTGATGATCGAGTTACGGAAGGCTGCGACTTCGTCGGCGTTGGGAGCGTTCGATTCTTGCGTCATGGACAGACCTCGTGAGCGGAATATTAGGAAATGAGGGGTTCATGGCAGCACCGGGCCACCTCGGCAAAAAGGCAATGCAGACAGGTTTGCAGGTTTCGGCTGAGTCTGCGCGACCGTCTGTCCGGCGTTCGACTCGTCGGATTCGCTGGAAATTCCACGCGGGGTCGTTATGATCGCGCGCCGCCCTTATCGATGCCGCTTCGTGAAGACTCGACTGATTGCTTCTGCCGACCCCGACCGCCTGGAAACCTGGGCTCGCTATAGCAATGGATTGTGCGGTGATTGCCGGGCAACCTGCTGCACGCTGCCGATCGAAGTGCGCATAGACGACCTGATTCGCTTGGAGGCCGTCGATGCCTTCGAACGTGATGAACCGGCCAAGCAGATCGCCAAACGCCTGAGCAAAGCGGGCATCATCGAGCACTTCAATCAAAAGCACGGGCTTTTTACCCTCACCCGGATGACCAACGGCGACTGCCTGTACCTCGATCGGCAAACCCGCTTATGCACGGTATACGCCAAGCGGCCCGATACCTGCCGCAACCATCCGCGGGTTGGCCCGCGGCCGGGGTATTGCGCGTACCAGCAGAAAACTGCTGCTCGCTGAGTCGCTAACGGTGCCGCTGACTGGCCTTTTGGCTGCTTAAAAAAAGCGCGAGTGGACCACTGGCAATCTCGTGACTCAGCAGTCATGCTTGACGTCTGCCTGTATCTGCAAACGTTTTGGGAACCCCCCGGCATGAGCCGCGACAGCCGCTATCTGGAAGCCATTCTTCATCACGACATCCCACTCACTCGGGCCATGGGCCTGCGCGTTGAGCATTGGGAAAACCATGAGCTGCGCCTGAAAGTCCCGCTGCAAGCGAACATCAACCACAAGAGCAGCATGTTCGGCGGCAGCCTGTATTGCGCGTCGGTGCTGGCGGGATGGGGCTGGTTGCACCTGCGCCTGCGCGAGGCAGGGATCGAAGACGGACACATCGTCATTCAGGAGGGACAGATCGACTATCCCCTGCCGGTGCTGGATGACGCGACCGCGATTTGCTCCGCACCAGACGAGGGTGCCTGGGACCGGTTCGAAGCGATCTACCGACGCCGGGGCCGCTCTCGCCTGACGCTACACAGCCGGATTCTGGCAGCCGACGGTCGCGACGCGGTGCGCTTCACGGGCCAATTCGTACTGCACAAGTAATCACTGCCAGACGGCCCACAATTCCTCAGTGCGCTGACCGTCCCGGTCGCGCACTCGCCCGCCTGCGTCAACTGCCCAATCCCCTCGCTACAGACAACATCTCGGCTGATTCCTGCCTGCGAACAAACGCGAATCGCGGCACGCTGAGCCAACCGAGCGCTGGCGAGCTATCTACCGGCGAACTACCCTTCAATGGCCAACAACAAAAACACAGCGTCAAGGAGCCGATGCCAAGGGCCGTTCCTGCAAAGCCATCCTATCGCTCAGCCTGCTGCTCACCCTAAGCAGTGCGGCTCACGCGGAATTACCGACCAACTATCAAATCATTCTGCAAACCGACAATTTCCCACCGTTCAACATGGGGCCGAACCATAAGAACTTCGCCCGCGGCGACGAGGTTCAAGGGATTGCAACAGACACCGTAAGGGAAATTTTCAAGCGTGCCGGTATCGGCTATAGCCTCACCCTTCGATCGCCCTGGGATCGCCTCTACAACCAGACGCTTACGGATACCGGGCACGGCCTCTTTTCAGTGACGCGCACTGAACACAACGAAAGGCAATTCAAATGGGTGGGTCCGCTGGCCCGTTACGAGAGCGTCCTGCTTGCCAGCGCGGACAGGCCAATCGAGGTGAACACGCTGAGCCAGGCCAAGGGACTCGAAATCGGCGCGCAAAAAAGCAGTGGCGTCAGCCAGTACCTCGAGAGCCAAGGCCTACGCCCGATTGACAGCCTCAGCGAAGACGAGAATCTGCGCAAACTGCTCAGTGGTCGCCTCGACCTGTGGGCGACTGCCGATCCGGTCTGGCGTTACTACGCCAAGGCGCAAGGCGCCGAAGAGCTCAAACCCGTACTCAAATATCGCGCTGAAGATCTGTACCTGGCGCTGCACAAAGACACCCCCGACGAAGCCGTCCAGCGCCTGCAGCATGCACTCAATGACGTCATCGACGAGGGCTATGCCGGCTGCAGCAAAACCCCCGACCTCTGCTATTTGATCCGCGACCGCAAGGCGCCGTGACCGCATCGACGGCGGTCCGCCTCACACGTAGCGCGATTTCGGTGTCGCCATCGGCAGGGGACCATCGCCAATCAGGCGGAACTCACCGCGTGCTGCATCGTACGCGCGGATCTCGCTGGTGCCGATGTTGTACACCCAGCCATGAATGAACAGCTGACCGCTGGCGAGCCGCGCCGCCACTGACGGGTGGGTGCGCAGGTGATCGAGTTGGGCCAGCACGTTTTCCTCGGTGAGAATGCCCAGGGTGTTGTGGTCGGCGCAGCCGCAATTTTCTTCCACCACCGTACGAGCCACCTCGGCATGCCGCAGCCAGGTCTTGACGGTTGGCATGCCATCCAGGCTGGCCGGGTTCAACACCGCCTTCATCGCCCCACAATCGGAATGGCCGCACACGATGATGTGGTGAACGCCGAGCGCCATCACGGCGAACTCGATAGCAGTCGACACGCCGCCATTCATGATGCCGTACGGCGGCACGATATTGCCGACATTGCGGGTGACGAACAGGTCGCCGGGCGAACTTTGCGTGATCAGCTCAGGCAGGATGCGCGAGTCCGCGCAGGTGATGAACATCGCACGTGGTGTCTGCTCGTGGGCCAGTTTATTGAACAGCTCACGCTGCTGCGGATAAACCTCCTCACGAAACTGCATGACACCGGCGATCAGGTTGTCGAGCGCCTCCTGCGCCGTTTCGGTCGTCTTGTCTTCGAGACTCATAACGCGATCTCTCTCTTGGTTGGTTAGCTACGACGTTGCATGCTTCAGGTCGGACACCGCAGAGATGTGACAGACCGTGACAATGACCGGGAACCCCGTCCCCGGCCGGGTGAATCAAGAACCGATGTCGCTCAGAAGATAGACCAGCCGATGCGCTGAGACAGTTTCTCCAGTGCCGCCATACCGATCAGCGAATTGCCGGCCTGATTCAACTCGGGCGACCAGACGCATACCGTGAAGCGCCCCGGCACCACCGCGACGATGCCGCCACCCACCCCGCTCTTGCCCGGCAGGCCAACGCGATAGGCGAAGTTGCCGGCCTCATCGTAGAGTCCACTGGTGGCCATGATGGCATTGACCTGCTTGGCCTGCCGCGGGCTTAACACCGGCTCGCCACCATTCAGGCATGCGCCGTCGCGGGCGAGAAAACCAAATGCACGAGCCAGATCGACGCAGCTCATGCGCAGGGCACAGTGATGGAAATAGCTGCGCAGCACCGCCTCGACATCGTTGTGAAAATTGCCGAAGGCCTGCATCAGGTAAGCCATCGCGGCGTTACGCGCGCGGTACTGGTACTCCGACTCAGCAACCCGTGAATCGGAGACAATCAGCGGGTTGCCAGACAGGTGTCGCACGAAATCGCGCATCGACAAAGCCGGCACCGCGAAGCGCGACTGGTTGATATCGCAAATCACCAAGGCACCGGCGTTGATAAATGGGTTGCGTGGCCGGCCGCGCTCAAACTCCAGCTGCACCAGCGAGTTGAACGGCTGACCGGACGGCTCATGCCCCAGCCGGTCCCAGAGCGATTCACCACTGTGCTGGATCGCTTGGACCAGGCTGAACACCTTGGAAATGCTCTGGATCGAGAACAGCGTTTTCGCATCGCCGGCGTGGTAGAGCTCGCCGTCGGCGCTGTAGACGGCGATGCCCAGCTGATTGGCCGGCACGTCCGCCAGGGCTGGAATGTAATCGGCCACCTTGCCCTGCCCGAGTAATGGGCGGACGTCATCCAGGATTTCGTTCAACAGGTTCTGCATACAGGTCCCATGGGTGGAAAAGTCGCAGCACGCCAGTGCATTGCCGCGCCGGCCATTTGCGTCCTAGGCTACAGACGCCAGGCAAACGATGATCATCACAGCCAATCCCAGACCCTGCCGCAGGCCTTCCAATGTCCCAATCAACAGCAGACGGAACCCGCATGTCGCCTATTCAAATCCGACCCGTAACGGCCGATGACCACGACGCCTGGCTGGCGCTGTGGCTGGGCTACCTGAACTTCTACCAAACCGAGCTGCCCGCTGAGATCAGCGCGAACACGTGGCGACGCTTCCTCGACCCCACCGAACCCACCCACGCCGCACTGGCTTGGCAGGATGGGAAGGCGCACGGCCTGGTGCAGTGGATCTTTCACCGCTCCAACTGGACCGTCGAAGACAGCTGTTATCTGCAAGATCTGTTCGTCAGTCCGGAACTGCGCGGCACCGGCGTCGGACGTCGATTGATCGAACACGTCTACGCCGAGGCCCGCGCCGCCGGCAGCTCGAAAGTGCACTGGCTGACTCACGAGAGCAACCACACCGGGATGCAACTTTACGAGCGCATCGCCGAGCGTTCCGGCTTCCTGCAGTACCGTCATGCGCTTTGACCAGCAGGCCTGACCCCTCCAAACGCACCTCCACAGCAAGGCCGAGGGTCCAGAGCAGTAGCGCTACATTGACCCCGCGGTGGTTGAGGCAACCGCTCGACCTCGGTTTTGCGACTGCGCCGTTCAGCGCCACGGTTTCGCCATCATCCATGCGCGGGGGTATAGTGCCGCCCGCTATACAGGGCGCGGTTTGTGCCCTGGGCATCACCACAAGGAACGAATCGATATGACGTTGAAACGAGCGGCGAGCCTGTTGGCACTCGCTATCTTCCTCAGCGGTTGCTCCACCGCGACCTATTTCAAGCTGCCGGAACACAGCCAGGTGTCCGCCTATGAGCGACCGCAGCAATACTCCCAGGGCCTGGTTAAGACCCGTCCGTTCTTCTGGACCGCCGCTGGCGGCATTCCCTACAAGCTCAACAATGATCAGGGCGAACTGCTGCAGCAAGGCAAACTGCGTGCGCGATTCCGCGTCGCGTCGATCTTCTGGCCACCCGGCGGCATCATCTACTGGCCGATGGGCTTCGGTCAGCGCTGCTATGACCTGACCGGCGCCGAACCGCTGACCTGCACCCAAGGCGATCTAATGGAGCTGCGCAAGCAAACCCGCCTGAAGCGCTGAGTTGTTTCTGTAAAGCGCGCTGCTTGATCGGAGCAGCATCAGCGAT
This sequence comes from Pseudomonas sp. DNDY-54, assembly GCF_019880365.1. Lineage (NCBI taxonomy): Bacteria > Pseudomonadati > Pseudomonadota > Gammaproteobacteria > Pseudomonadales > Pseudomonadaceae > Pseudomonas > Pseudomonas sp. DNDY-54. Next base: position 247,855 of record NZ_CP082271.1, on the reverse strand, counting down.
CCGATGCTTGGCCGGTTGCTCCCGGATCGCTCGATAATCAGCAGACCGCGAAAAAAAAGGGGAGCCTCGCGGCTCCCTAAGGGACATCTGTTAGGCCTCGATCTCGATCAGCAGATCACCGGGAGTCACCCGGTCACCCTTGGCCACGTGAACCGCCTTGACTGTGCCGGCAATCGGCGCCTGGATCTCGGTCTCCATCTTCATCGCTTCGCTGATCAGCACGGCCTGGCCGGCTTTGACCACATCGCCCTCCTTGACCAGCACATCGACCACATTGCCCGGCATGCTGGTGCTCACGTCACCCGGACCGTTGGCCTGTTTGCGCTGGCCACTGCCACTGCCGCCGACGAAGTTATTCAACGGCTCGAACACCACTTCCTCCGGCATGCCATCGATAGAAAGGAAGAAGTGCCGCTTGCCTTCGCCCTTTACGCCGACACCGGTGATATCGACGCGGTAGGTCTCGCCGTGCACATCGATGACGAACTCGGTCGGCACGCCCTCGCCACCGGCGGCACTTACGGCACTGCCATCTGGAATCGGCAGCAGTACCTCCGGCTGCAGCGTGCCCGCTTCACGTTCTTCGAGGAATTTGCGGCCGATGTCGGGGAACATGGCGTAGGTCAGCACGTCTTCTTCGGACTTAGCCAGCGCACCGACCTCCCGCCGCAGCTTGTCCAGCTCGGGCTTGATCAGGTCGGCCGGGCGCACCTCGATGATCTCCTCACCGCCGATTGCCTGGCGTTGCAGCTTGGCGTCGATGGTGCCCGGCGCCTTGCCGTAGCCGCCCTGCAGGTAAAGCTTCACTTCATTGGTAATGGTCTTGTAGCGTTCGCCGGCGAGCACGTTGAAGAACGCCTGGGTGCCGACGATTTGCGAGGTCGGGGTGACCAGCGGCGGGTAGCCCAAGTCCTTGCGTACACGCGGGATCTCGGCCAGCACCTCATCCATGCGGTTGAGCGCGCCCTGCTCCTTGAGCTGGTTGGCCAGGTTGGAAATCATCCCGCCCGGTACCTGATTAACCTGCACACGGGTATCGACGCCGGTGAACTCGCTCTCGAACTGGTGGTACTTCTTGCGCACCGCGTAGAAGTACAGGCCGATCTCCTGCAGCAGCTCCAGATCGAGGCCGGTGTCGTAGGGCGTGCCGCGCAGCGCGGCGACCATGGACTCGGTGCCAGGGTGGCTGGTACCCCAGGCCATGGAGGAAATGGCGGTGTCGATATGGTCGGCACCGCTTTCGATGGCTTTCAACTGACACATGCTGGCGACGCCGGCCGTGTCGTGGGAGTGGATGAACACGGGCAGCTCGATCTCGGCCTTCAGTGCACGGACCAGCTCACCGGTGGCGAACGGCGTGAGCAGGCCGGCCATGTCCTTGATGGCGATGGAATCGACGCCCATGTCGCGCATTACCCGGCCCTGCTCGACGAACAGCTCGACGGTATGCACCGGGCTGGTGGTGTAGGCGATAGTGCCTTGCGCGTGCTTGCCGGTCTTCTTCACTGCGCGAATGGCGGTTTCCAGGTTCCGCACGTCGTTCATCGCATCGAAGATGCGGAACACATCGATACCGTTGTCCGCCGCCTTGGCGCAGAAGGCTTCGACCACGTCATCGGCGTAGTGCCGATAACCCAGCAGGTTCTGCCCTCGCAACAGCATTTGCAGCCGAGTGTTGGGCAGCGCGGCTTTGAGCTGGCGCAGGCGCTCCCACGGATCTTCCTTGAGAAAACGCACGCAGGCATCGAAGGTGGCGCCGCCCCAGACCTCAAGCGACCAGTAGCCGACACGGTCGAGCTTGTCGCAGATGGGCAGCATGTCCTCGGTGCGCATGCGGGTGGCCAGCAGCGACTGGTGGGCGTCACGCAGGATGGTGTCGGTAACGGTGATTTTCTTCTGAGCAGTCATGGTTCGTTCCTCACAGTCCTGCGTGGGCGGCGATGGCGGCAGCGATGGCCAGGGCCAGCTCGCCCGGCTTGCGTTTGATCGAGTAATTCAGCAGTTCCGGATGGTTGTCGACGAAGCTGGTGTTGAACTGCCCGCTACGAAAATCCGGATTGGCGAGAATCTGCTGATAGTAAGTGGCGGTGGTCTTCACGCCCTGCACGCGCATGTCGTCCAACGCGCGGGAGCCGCGAGCCAGCGCTTCTTCCCAGGTCAGCGCCCAGACGATCAGCTTCAGGCACATGGAGTCGTAGTACGGCGGAATGGTGTAACCGGTGTAGATCGCTGTATCGGTGCGCACGCCGGGGCCACCTGGCGCGTAGTAGCGGGTAATCTTGCCGAAGCACGGCAGGAAGTTGTTGCGCGGCTCCTCGGCATTGATGCGGAACTGCAGGGCGAAGCCGCGGTACTGGATATCTTCCTGCTTGACCGAGAGCGGCAGGCCGGAGGCGATGCGGATCTGCTCACGGACAATGTCAATGCCGGTGATTTCCTCGGTGATGGTGTGCTCCACCTGCACGCGAGTGTTCATCTCCATGAAGTACACCTCGCCGTCGGCGAGCAGAAACTCCACAGTGCCGGCGTTCTCGTAACCCACTGCCTTGGCCGCGCGCACCGCCAGGTCGCCGATATAGGCGCGCTGCTCGGGAGTGAGCTGCGGGCTGGGCGCGATCTCAATGAGCTTCTGGTTACGGCGCTGGATCGAGCAGTCGCGCTCGAACAGGTGCACGGTGTTGCCGAAGGAGTCGGCGAGGATCTGCGCCTCGATGTGCTTGGGCTCGACGATGCATTTCTCGAGGAATACATCAGCCGAACCGAAGGCCTTGGTGGCCTCCGAAATCACCCGCGGATAGGCCTGGGCGAGTTCTTCGCGCGAGTTGCAGCGACGGATGCCTCGACCGCCGCCGCCGGACGTGGCCTTGAGCATCACCGGATAGCCGATGCCTTCCGCCGCAGCCAGCGCTTCTTCGACATCCGCCACATTGCCTTCGGTACCCGGCGTGACCGGCACGCCGGCCTTGATCATGCTGCGCCGCGCCTCGGTCTTGTCACCCATGCGGCGAATCACCTCGGCGCTAGGACCAACGAAACGGATGCCACGCTCGGCACAAATCTCCGCCAGCTCGGCGTTTTCAGAAAGGAATCCATAGCCAGGATGCAGCGCATCGCAGCCGGTCTCCACGGCGAGATTCACCAGCTTGCGCGGGTTCAGGTAACCAGCCAGTGGGTCATCCCCGATGAAGTAAGCCTCGTCGGCGCGTTTGACGTGCAGCGCATGGCGGTCGGGCTCGGCGAACACCGCCACCGAACGCACATTCATTTCGGCGCAGGCCCGCACGATGCGGACGGCAATTTCACCGCGGTTGGCGATCAGCAGCTTCTTGATCACGCTGTCATTCCCTCGGTCGATGAGCAGAAGGCGCCGTAAGGGGCCGTGTATTGCCTGCACCCGGTGCAAGCCCTTAAACCCTACGCCCGCGCGCATGATTACTGAAAATGAATAATTGTTTGACTGGGAATAAGTAATTACTTATACCGATCCTGGAACAGCCGGCCCGCCAGCTCTAGAGGCCGATTGAGCCCGCGTAAAACAACCAGAGGGGCGGCGAAACGATGCGAAAAAGCATGATGCGCATAACCCTGCGCCAGCTGCAGATCTTCCGCGCGGTATGTGAAAGCCACTCCTACAGCCGAGCAGCCGAAGAAATGGCCCTCACCCAGCCCGCCGTGAGTTTGCAGATTCGCCAGCTGGAGGAGTTGATCGGCCAACCACTGTTCGAGTACCTGGGCAAAAAGCTCTACCTGACTGCCGCAGCCGAAGCGTTGCAGCGCGCCAGCACGGACATCTTTGGACGCCTGGACAGCCTGGATATGCAGCTGTCCGACCTGCAGGGCTCGTTGCAAGGCCAGCTAAACCTTGCTGTCGAGTCGAGCGCCAAATACATCACGCCGCATCTGTTTGCCGCGTTCAAACGCAAGCACCCGGAGGTCAGTCTGGAACTGGTGGTGGTGAACCACGCGCAGGCGGTCAAGCGCCTGTCGATCAGCCGTGACGATCTGCTGATCATGTCGCAGGTACCAACCGATATGGACCTGGAGTTCATGCCCTTCCTCGATAACCCGATCGTCGCGGTTGCGCCGGTGGATCATCCGTTATGCGCAGCGGATGAGCTCACCCTGCAGGACCTGACGCGTTACCCGCTGCTGATCCGTGAATCCGGATCAGGCACGCGAAAGGCAGGCGAGGACTATCTGCGCCAAAAGCGCGCGCACTTTGCTCAGACAGTACAGGTCGCATCGCTTGATGCGCTGCGTGAAAGCGTGCTGGCAGGGCTCGGCCTGGCCCTGATCCCACGCCACGCCGTGCACCTTGAGTTAGCGCACGGCCTGCTTCGCGAGCTGCCCGTCCAAGAACTGCCGCTTTACCGCAGCTGGTGCGTCGTTCACCCGCGCGGCAAACGGCTAAGCCCCGTCGCGCAGGCGTTCTTTGCCTTCATCCGTGAAGAGCGCGCACAGATCATTGCGCTGGCTGCCCGCTTTGATGGCGCGCCGGCAAGCCGTCCAGCAGTGGGCTGACCATCAGCAGATCAGGAAACTCCATCAGCTGCGCGTGTAACTGGCGCTGCTCGTCGTAGCTTTCGATGGCGCGTCGGAAATGCATGCGACGCTCGTCCTGCTGTTTGCGGCGGGCACGGGCATCGAGGTTGACGTAGGTTTCGCGGTGCTGGGCCATGCTGAACTCCAGAGAAAGGTACTGGGAGGCTCAGCATCGAAGCTATGGGTGACGCTATGAGGACAGGCTGATGACGGTGCGATGACGCTCGACACGGCGCCATTTCGAGCGGGTTCAGTCTTCGTGCGGCTTCACTGACTTGGGCGACAGGCGCAAGCTGCGCAGACTGCGCTTCACGCTCTTGAGGTGGTTGACCAGGCTCGGCCCGCGCGCCATGGCCACACCCATCGCCAGCACGTCGATGACGACGAGATGGGCGATGCGCGATGTTAGCGGCGTGTAGATCTCGGTGTCTTCCTGCACGTCGATGGCCAGATTGATGGTGGCCAGTTCCGCCAGCGGCGTCTGGCTCGGGCAGAGCGTGATCAGCGTGGCACCGGATTCCCGCACCACGTTAGCCGTGATCAGCAAGTCCTTGGAGCGTCCCGATTGTGAAATGCAGATGGCAACGTCGGTGGGTTTGAGCGTGACCGCCGACATGGCCTGCATGTGCGGATCGGAATACGCCGCTGCACTGAGCAGCAACCGGAAGAATTTGTGTTGGGCGTCTGTGGCGACCGCGCCGGATGCACCAAAACCGTAGAATTCCACCCGCTCGGCCTTGGCCATGGCTGCGACCGCACGCTCAAGCGCATCGGAATCCAGGCGCTCGCGCACTTCCATCAGCGTATGCAGCGTGGTGTCAAAAATCTTCAGCGCGAAGTCCGTGACCGAATCGTTTTCGCTGATGGCGAACTGGCCGAAGCTGGCCCCGGCGGCAAGGCTCTGCGCCAGTTTCAGTTTGAGGTCCTGGAACCCCAGGCAACCGATAGCGCGACAGAAGCGCACGATGGTCGGCTCACTGACTCCGACGACATGGGCCAGATCGGCCATGGAACTGTGCATCACGGCAGCCGGATCGAGGAGCACATGGTCGGCCACCTTCAACTCCGACTTGCGTAGCGAACTTCTCGATTGAGCGATGTGTTGCAGCAGGTTCACGTGTCGGACTCGCTATGATCAATACCTGGCAAGCGTGGTCGAACGCTGCGGGTGCGCTCGCAGCCGTCTTGCCGGCTGGTTGTAGTGGGCTTGTAGTTATACTACAAGGCTCGCCGCATCGCCCACCTACGTACCGCTTAAAACCTAAGCGAGGCAGGCAAAACAAGGCAGAAACGGTCGAAGAAGCGGAGTTTACGTGCTTGTAAATGACCATTCTGACGCCGCTTTAACGCAGTATTGCCAGCGCTGACGGTTAAGCGGCACGTCAATCGACGTCTGTCCCACCTTAGGAGTGACGCTGTGTCCATTTCTTGCGACATGCTGGTATTTGGCGGTACCGGCGACCTGGCGCTACACAAACTCATCCCTGCGCTTTATCACCTGCACCGGGAAAAACGGCTGCACGATGACCTGCGGATCTTTGCGATCGCCCGACAGGATATCGACCGCAACGCCTACCTGACCCTGGCCGAGCGGCACTGCCGTGCCGAAATCGCGCGCGCCGATTTCGAGGCCGATGTCTGGAAGACGTTCATTCAGCGCTTCGATTACTTCGCCATGGACGCCACCCAACGTGGCGAGTTCGTCGGTCTTGCCCATCACCTCGGCCAGATCGAAGGCCGGGTGCTCGTGCACTACCTGGCGACTGCGCCGAATCTCTTCGAACCCATCGCCTCCAACCTCGAAAGTGCCGGCCTGGCCGGGGAGAACGCGCGCATCGTGCTGGAAAAGCCCATCGGTCATTCGCTGGACTCGGCGCTCGAGATCAACGAAGCCATTGGCGCCGTGTTTCCCGAGTCGCGGATCTACCGGATCGACCATTATCTGGGCAAAGAAACCGTGCAGAACCTCATGGCGCTGCGCTTCGCTAATGCGCTCTTCGAGCCTATCTGGCGCAGCGGCCACATCGATCACGTTCAGATCACGGTGGCCGAAACCCTCGGCGTCGAGAACCGCGGCAGCTACTACGATCACGCCGGCGCCATGCGCGACATGCTGCAGAACCACCTGCTGCAGCTGCTCTGCCTGGTCGCGATGGAAGCGCCGGTGCGGTTCGATGCCAAATCCATACGCGGCGAGAAGGTCAAAATTCTCGAAGCGCTCAAGCCCATCACTGGCAATGACGTCCAGGACAAGACCGTACGCGGACAATATGTCGCCGGCCACATCGGCGGCCAGGACGTGCAGGCCTATTACTTCGAACACGACGTCGACAACGACAGCGACACCGAAACCTTCGTCGCGGTAAAGGCTGAGATCGACAACTGGCGCTGGGCCGGCGTGCCCTTCTACCTGCGCACCGGCAAACGCATGGCGCGCAAACGCTCTGAGATCATCATCACGTTCAAGCAAGTGCCGCACATGCTCTTCACCAAGGGCGAAGTGAACCGCCTCGTGATCAGCCTGCAGCCGGAGGAAAGCATCAGTCTGCAGCTGATGGCCAAGGCGCCAGGCAAGGGTATGCAGCTCGAGCCCGTTGAACTCGATCTGAACCTCGCGCACGCCTTCAGCAGCACCCGTCGCTGGGAAGCTTACGAGCGCTTGCTGCTGGACGTCATCGAAGGCGACTCGACGCTGTTCATGCGCCGCGACGAGGTCGAGGCCGCTTGGAACTGGGTCGATCCGATTCTGCGTGGTTGGCACAGCCATTACCGTAAACCGCGGCCCTATCCGGCCGGCACCGATGGCCCGGAACAGGCCCGCCAGCTGATCGAACATCAAGGCCGTCGCTGGTGGCGATGAGGCGCGAGCCCGTCGCGCCCTGAAGGCGCCTCAGCCTGCGAAACAGAGCGGCTCGCCGCTCTTTGCCACAACTAACTCAGCAGCAACTCGACAACTAGCGGGATAACTTTCCGCGGCCACCCAATATCGACTCGCCACAAAAATTTCATTGAATGGGACGAAGTCGTCAATCTCGCCGGCGCATATGCCGGCGTTCCGGTTCCTATATGTCCGCTTGGGCCCGGTAGTTACGCGACCATAATTGGCTTCAATTCAAACCCAACTTCCGCTGCTTAATCCACGCCATTTCCGGCCGCACACTCACTGCGTCCGGCACCACGCGGAACCTCGCCAGAAAGCCCGTCTTTACTGGGTTCGGCACACCCTGGCCGCGGCGAGCGCCGCACTCGCAATGGCAGGCGAGGCGCCCCGGTGCTAGCCGCTAGATATTCGCCTGAATGTAGAAAACATCAGCGCGCCAGACTGATACGCAACTCGGCGTAATTTCGCGCGCTCAAGGAAAAGTTCAAATCTCCCGATATTCGGCGAACTTCTGCGATATCGGCGAACAATCCATGCGGAAGCGGGACATCGCGGGTTGAGATTAAATTTTCGATGTGTTTATTCTAATAAAGGATTTCAATCAACAACCCCAAAGGACTTGTTTTGAGTATTCCTACCGTAACGCTCCGTCGCCCAACCGACGGCGACGGTTCTGCCCTCCACGACCTGGTAGCCCGTTGCCAGCCTCTGGATATCAATTCGGTGTATTGCAACCTTCTGCAGTGCTCGGATTTCGCTGACACCTCCATCGCGGCCGAAGATGCAAATGGCCAGTTGGTAGGTTTCATTTCCGGTTACCGTCCGCCCGCTCGCCCCGACACGTTGTTCGTCTGGCAAGTCGCGGTAGACGCCTCGATGCGCGGCCAGGGTCTGGCTCTGCGCATGCTGATGGCCCTGGTCACTCGGGTCGCCAGAGAACAGGGCGTCCGCCACCTCGAAACGACAATCTCGCCAGACAACGGCGCCTCCCAGGCATTGTTCAAGAAAGCCTTCGCTCAGCTGGAGACCGACTACAGCACTCGCACGCTGTTCTCCCGCGCCAAGCATTTCGCTGGCCAACACGAAGACGAAGAGCTGTACCGAGCGGGTCCGTTCGACGCCACCGACTCTCGACAAAGAATTGAAGGAAACCCCATGCAAACGTTCGAAAAGCACGAATCCGGTGTTCGCAGCTACTGCCGATCTTTTCCGGTTGTCTTCAAGCAAGCCCGCGGCGCTGAACTGATTACCCGCGAAGGCAAGCACTACATCGATTTCCTCGCCGGTGCCGGCACGCTCAACTACGGGCACAATCACCCGGTACTGAAGCAGGCACTGCTCGACTACATCAGCGAAGACGGCATTACCCATGGCCTGGACATGTACTCAGACGCCAAAGAGCGATTCCTGTCGACGTTCGACCGGTTGATCCTCAAGCCGCGCAACATGGATTACGTCATGCAGTTCACCGGCCCGACCGGCACCAACGCGGTCGAAGCCGCGCTGAAACTGGCGCGCAAGGTGACAGGTCGCAACAACATCATCAGCTTCACCAACGGCTTCCACGGCTGCAGCATCGGCGCCTTGGCGGCGACCGGTAACAAGCACCACCGTGGCGCAGCTGGCGTGCCGCTGACGGATGTGAGCCGCATGCCCTACGCCAACTACTTTGGCGACAAGGTGAACACCATCGGCATGATGGACAAGCTGCTCACCGATCCGTCCAGTGGCATCGACAAGCCCGCGGCAGTCATCGTCGAGGTTGTGCAGGGCGAAGGCGGCCTGAACGCGGCCTCCGCCGACTGGATTCGCAAGCTGGAAAAGCTCTGCCGCAAGCACGACATGCTGCTGATCGTCGACGACATTCAGGCCGGTTGCGGCCGTACCGGCAGCTTCTTCAGCTTCGAAGAAATGGGCATCAAGCCGGACATGATCACCCTGTCCAAGTCACTCTCGGGCTACGGCCTGCCGTTCGCCATGGTGCTGCTGCGCAAGGAGCTGGACCAGTGGAAGCCGGGCGAACACAACGGCACCTTCCGCGGCAACAACCATGCGTTCGTCACCGCCGCCGCTGCCATCGAGCATTTCTGGAGCAATGACGAGTTCGCCAAGAGCGTGCAGGCCAAAGGCAAACGCATCGCCGACGGCATGCACAAGATCGTGCGCCGCTACGGCCCCGATTCGCTGTTCGTCAAAGGCCGCGGCATGATGATTGGCATCAGCTGCCCAGACGGCGACACCGCCGCTGCGATCTGCCGTCACGCCTTCGAAAACGGCCTGGTCATCGAAACCAGTGGCGCGCACAGCGAAGTGGTCAAGTGCCTTTGCCCGCTGATCATCAGCGAAGAGCAGATCGACAAGGCCATGAGCATTTTGGATAAAGCCTTCGCCGCCGTGATGTCCGAGCAGGACACCAACAAGGCCGCTTCCTGAGGAATTGAACACATGATCGTACGTACCCTCGCTGAATGTGAGCAGTCCAACCGCAAAATCAAGACCGACACTTGGGACAGCACGCGGATGCTGCTCAAGGACGACAAGATGGGTTTCTCGTTTCACATCACCACCATCTACGCCAACACCGAGACGCACATCCACTACCAGAACCATCTGGAGTCGGTGTACTGCATGAGCGGCAACGGTGAAATCGAGACCATCGCCGACGGCAAGATCTACAAGATCGAGGCCGGCACGCTGTACATCCTCGACAAGCATGACGAGCACTTGCTGCGCGGCGGCACCGAGGACATGAAGATGGCCTGCGTCTTCAACCCGCCGCTCAATGGCAAAGAAGTGCATGACGAAAGCGGTGTCTACCCGCTGGAGGCAGAAACCGTCATCTGAGGCGACACGGCGAGACGGGCTCGCCCGTCTCGCAAGACCGTAGGGCGGCTCGCACCCGCCCTATGACCATGATTCAAGGAGAACCTAACGTGAACCCCGTGCAAGCCGACCTGTACCCTTCGCGCCAGCACGACGAACCCAGCTGGCAGGAGCGTCTGGATCCGGTTGTCTACCGCAGCGATCTGGCCAATGCCCCGATCGCACCGGACCTGATCGAACGCTTCGAGCGTGACGGTTATCTGGTCATCCCCAATCTGTTCAGCGCCGAGGAGGTCGCGGTATTCCGCGAAGAACTCGACCGCATGCGCCAGGATCCAGCCGTCGCTGAATCCGGCAAAACCATCAAGGAACCCGACAGCGGCGCGATTCGCTCGGTGTTCGATATTCACAGCGATAACGCGCTGTTCGCACGCGTCGCCCGCGACGCCCGCACTGCTGCCATCGCCAGTTTCATCCTCGGCGGTGACATCTATGTCCATCAGTCACGAATGAACTTCAAGCCCGGCTTCACTGGCAAGGAGTTTTACTGGCACTCGGACTTCGAGACCTGGCACGTCGAAGACGGTCTTCCGCGCATGCGCACCCTGAGCTGCTCGATCCTGCTCACCGACAACGAGCCACACAACGGTCCGCTGATGTTGATCCCCGGGTCGCACCGGCATTACGTCCGCTGCGTGGGCGAGACACCGGAGAACCACTACGAGAAATCCCTGCGCAAGCAGGAACTCGGCGTGCCGGATCATGGCAGCCTCACGGAGCTGGCCGACCGTTACGGAATCGACACGGCGACCGGGCCAGCCGGCAGCGTGGTGTTTTTCGACTGCAACACCATGCACGGCTCCAACAGCAACATTACGCCTAGCGCGCGCAGCAACCTGTTCTACGTCTATAACCACGTGGATAACGCCGCGCAGGCTCCGTTCTGTGGCCTCTCGCCTCGTCCGGCCTTCGTCGCCGAGCGCGAAGATTTCACCCCGCTACAGATCCAGCCACAACGATATCTCTGAAATTAGGTTAATCAGGCCCGCACACATACCGGGCCTGATCTTTGTTGGCCTGCCGAAAGGTGGCCCAGGGATGAAAATTCACCCCAAGACGGGACGTTGAATCGATGCATACCGTAGAAAAAATCGGCGGCACATCCATGAGCCGCTTTGACGAAGTACTGAACAACATCTTCATTGGTCAGCGCCAGGGCGACGCGCTCTATCAGCGCGTGTTTGTCGTATCGGCTTACAGCGGCATGACCAATCTGCTGCTGGAACACAAGAAAACCGGCGAGCCTGGTGTCTACCAGCGGTTTGCCGATGCGCGCAGCGAAGGCGCCTGGCTCGAAGCGCTGGAAACGGTGCGTGAGCGCATGTTGGGCAAGAATGCCGAGCTGTTCGCCAGCGCGTTCGAGCAACGCGCCGCCAACCAGTTCGTCAACTCGCGGATCGACGATGCCCGCGAGTGCATGAGCAGCCTGCAGCGCCTCTGCGCCTATGGCCATTTTCAGCTTGACGAACATTTGATGAAAGTTCGTGAAATGCTCGCGTCCCTTGGCGAAGCGCACAGCGCGTTCAACTCAGTGCTGGCGCTCAAGCACCGCGGTGTCAACGCGAAGATGGTCGACCTGACCGGTTGGCACCGTGACGCACCGCTGCCTTTCGAGGAAATGGTCCGCCACAGCTTCGAAGAGGTGGACCTCTCCCGCGAGCTGGTGGTGGCGACGGGTTACACCCATTGCAGCGAAGGGCTGATGAACACCTTCGATCGCGGCTACAGCGAGATCACCTTCGCCCAGATTGCGGCAGCGACCGGTGCACGCGAGGCGATCATTCACAAGGAATTCCATCTTTCCAGTGCCGACCCGAACCTGGTAGGCGCGGACAAGGTGGTCACCATTGGCCGCACCAACTATGACGTCGCGGACCAGCTATCCAATCTGGGCATGGAAGCGATTCATCCGCGTGCGGCCAAAACGCTGCGCCGCGCCGGCATCGAACTGCGCATCAAAAATGCCTTCGAGCCCGAGCACGCCGGCACGCTCATCAGCCAGGACTACAAGAGCGAACGGCCCTGCGTCGAGATCATTGCGGGGCGCAAGGACGTCTTCGGCATCGAGGTATTCGATCAGGACATGCTCGGCGATGTCGGCTACGACATCGAGATCAGCAAGCTGCTCAAGCAACTGCGCCTGTACGTGGTGAACAAGGACTCCGACGCCAATAGCATCACCTACTACGCGGCTTCGGGCTCACGCAAGCTGATCAACCGGGCCGCCCGGCTGATCGAAGAAAAGTACCCAGCCGCTGAGGTCACGGTGCACAACGTCTCCATCGTCTCGGCGATCGGCTCGGACCTCAAGGTCAAGGGCATTCTTGCCAAGACCGTGGCGGCACTGGCCGGCGCAGGCATTAGCATCCAGGCTGTGCACCAGTCGATCCGCCAGGTTGAAATGCAGTGCGTGGTCAACGAAGACGACTACGACGCTGCCGTGGCGGCGCTGCATCGTGCGCTGATCGAGCCGGAGAACCATGGCGACGTGATCGCCGCAGCCTGAGTTCCAGCTTTACGGCTCCTCCCCTACCGCCGGCCCTGGCTCTAGCCATGGCCGGCGGTGTGCTGTCCGCTTTCGCTAACCGTCTCGGGCAGTTTCCGCCGCCGATACCAAGCAGCAAAAAACACCACCGCCAGCAACAGCTCAGCGAAATCGCCGCCGTAATACATGAGTTGCGCAGCGGCTTCGATTTCCGCCAAGTCATGGCCGGCATCGCGCGGGAAGCCGTAGGCATACATAAGCTTGCCAAGCACGGTGTGAGCGGCGATTGCCACGAACAGCACGGCCAGCCGCATTCGCATGCCGGGTCGATGCGGCGCAGGGTCCGGTCCGGCAATCGACCAACTGAACAGATAGCCCGCCAGGACGAAATGCAGATGCAGCCAGATATGCAGAAGAGGTTCGCTGAAACTCAGCTGATATAGCGGGGTGAGGTAGAGAACGTACATCGCACCGACATTCAACAGCAGCGCGGTGACCGGATGGCTGAGGCAGCGCACCGGCACGCGATCTGCGAACTCGGTGATACGTCGGGCAGTCACCACCGGCACACTGCGCAACAGCAACGTGCCTGGCGCACCGAGCATCAGCGCGATGGGCGCGAACATGCCGAGCAGCAGGTGTTGCGCCATATGCCCGCGCAAGTCTGCATGCCCCCACTCGACCATGAACGGCGAAAACGCCACTACCAACAGCCCGCAACCCAGGCTGAAACTGACTATCCGCCAGCATTGCCATGGCTTGCGGCGCCGCCGTTGTGCGCGCACGCCCAGGACATAAGCAAACCAGAGCGCCAGCGTCAGCAAGACGAACAGAGAGGTCCCGACCAGAGTGAGTAGATGGGTATCGTGCGCCACTGACTATCGGCCTCCGTACGACGAGGCGTGCGACGACCTGGCTTTGCGCCAGACGACGAACCCTATTGTCAGCAACAGCGCGCCGAAGGCATTCCACGCCAGGTCATAGACGAGGAGATTATCGACGTAGCGCACCTGGTGCAGCCTGAGGATCTTGTGATCGACGATCCCGTCGAACAGCTGAAAGCCGCCCGCGCCGAGGAACAGTCCAGCCCAGGCATGCAAGCGCGACACCGCGCGGCGTCCGCTCAGCTGCACGAACAGGTAAAAGCCGGCGGCCAGCATCAGCAACTCGGCGGCATGCAACAGGCCGTCCGAGAGCAGCGCGATGGGCTGTGTGGACCGGTCAAAGAAGTGGTGCCACGCCAGTATCTGATGGAAGACGATCTCGTCGATGGCGGCCATCAAACCGATCCCGAGAAAGATCGTTGCGGTCAGGCTGCCTCGGGTATCGACGGGGTATTCGCTCACGATGGGCCTCCGGCTGATAACGGGTTGGCTTGCATCGGAACTCGATACGCTCGACTCAAGCTCACCCTATGAGTGACTGGAGGAGGCTCCAGGAGTTCGCTGCCGTCTTGATCTGACACGGGGAAAAGCAGCCGTCGACTCAGTAGAATTCGCGCACTTCTGATAGACCGAGCCACCCCCGTCATGACCCTCCTTCGCCCCGAACTGCTGTCACCTGCCGGCACCCTGAAATCCATGCGTTACGCCTTCGCCTATGGCGCCGACGCCGTCTACGCGGGCCAGCCTCGCTACAGCCTGCGGGTGCGCAACAACGAGTTTGATCATGCCAATCTGAAGCTCGGCATCGACGAAGCCCACGCCCAGGGCAAGCAGTTCTACGTGGTGGTCAATATCGCTCCGCACAACGCGAAACTGCGGACGTTCATCAAGGATTTGGAGCCAGTCGTGGCAATGGGTCCCGATGCGCTGATCATGTCCGACCCGGGCCTGATCATGCTGGTCCGCCAGCACTTCCCCGCGATGACCGTTCACCTGTCGGTGCAGGCCAACGCAGTGAACTGGGCCAGCGTCGAGTTCTGGCGACAGCAGGGCCTGACACGGGCGATCCTTTCCCGTGAGCTGTCGCTGGAAGAGATCGGCGAGATCCGCGAGAAAGTGCCAGGCATGGAACTCGAAGTGTTCGTCCACGGTGCGCTGTGCATGGCCTATTCCGGCCGCTGCCTGCTCTCGGGCTACATCAACAAGCGCGACCCTAACCAGGGCTCCTGCACCAATGCCTGCCGCTGGGAATACAAGGCTCACGAGGGCAAGGAAGACGAACTTGGCAACATCGTGCAGCAGTACCAGCCGATCCCGGTGCAGCAGATCGAGCCCACCCTGGGCGCCGGCGCACCGACTGATCATATGTTTCTGCTCGAAGACGGCAGTCGCCCTGGCGAGCTGATGGAGGCCTTCGAGGATGAGCACGGCACCTACATCATGAATTCCAAGGACCTGCGCGCCGTGCAGCATGTCGAGCGGCTGGTGCAGATGGGCGTTCACTCGCTGAAAATCGAAGGTCGGACCAAATCTCACTACTACGTGGCGCGCACCGCCCAGGTCTACCGCAAGGCCATTGACGATGCCGTCGCCGGTCGTCCCTTCGATAAATCGCTGATGGACACGCTGGAGTCGCTCGCCCACCGCGGCTACACCGAAGGCTTCCTGCGCCGCCACGTGCACGATGAATACCAGAACTACGAGCGCGGCTTCTCGTTGTCAGATCGGCAGCAATTCGTCGGCGAGCTGACCGGCGAGCGACGCAACGGGCTGGCCGAAGTCATCGTCAAAAACCGCTTCGGGGTCGGTGACCGGCTGGAATTGATGACGCCGCAGGGCAATCTGAATTTCCGCCTGGAAGCGCTGGAGACCAAGCGCGGCGAACGCACCGAGGTGGCGCCTGGCGATGGCCACGTGCTCTACATGCCGGTCCCGGAAACGGTGGATCTGCGTTACGCATTGGTGATGCGCGAGCTGAACGGAAGCACTACGAGAGGCTAAGAGGCAGGCGCATGGCCAGGAAAGCGCAGGCGGCGCTCCGCTTCAGCCCACCGCTTGCTGCTACGCGTGCCATTGCTGGTGGGCTGAAGCCCACCCTACAAGACTGAAGCCCACCCTACGAGACTGTGGGGCGCCACCCGGCGGCTCGTCTTCGGCGCGCTAAACCAGTAGCTTCACGAACTCATCAGCCGGTACCGGTCGGCTGATCAAATAGCCCTGAATCTCGTCGCAGCCGTGGGCTTTGAGGAAGTCCATCTGGGCCTGGGTCTCGACGCCCTCGGCCACCACCTTCAGCTCCAGACTGTGGACCATGGCGATGATCGCGCGGACGATGGCGGCATCACCCCCGACCTGCTCCAGTTCCGAGATGAACGAGCGGTCGATCTTGACGAAATCCACCGGGAACCGTTTCAAATAGCTGAGTGACGAGTACCCGGTGCCGAAATCGTCGATGGCCAGCCGCACCCCGAGTGCGCGCAGCTGATGGCTGATGCTGACTGCGTTGTCGATGTCGTCGAGCAGTTGGCTCTCGGTCAGCTCAAGCTCGAGCTTGTCGGCTGGCAGCCCGGTCTCGTCCAGCACGTGACGCACCAGGCTGACGAAGTTGCCCTGACGCAGCTGCTTCACCGACAGATTGACCGAGACGCGGATCTCCGCCCGCCCGTCCAGCTGCCACTGGCGGGCTTGCCGGCACGCTTCACGCAAAACGAATTCACCCAACGGGATAATCAGCCCGGTCTCTTCGGCCAGTGGAATGAAGTCGCCTGGAGCAATCAGGCCCTGCTGCGGATGCCGCCAGCGCACCAGCGCCTCGGCCGCGTCCAGCCGGTCTTCTGCCACATTCAGTCGTGGCTGGTAAAAGACTTCCAGCTGCCGCTCGTCAATGGCGCGCCGTAGCTGGTTTTCGAGCTTCAGATTTTCCAGACTGGACGCCTGCAGACGTTCCGTGAAGAACTGCAGCGTATTGCCGCCCAGGTGTTTGGCGTGCTGCATGGCCATGTTCGCCTGCAGCAGCAGGGCGGTGGCTTCGCGCGCATTATCCGGCATCAGGCTGACACCGATGGAGGCACTGACCACCAGCTCTTGGCCGTCAATCAGCATCGGCTTGCTCATGCGCGACAGCAGACGGCTACCGATATTCGCCAGTGTAGACAGGCTACCGTAGCCTTCCAGCACCACCACGAATTCATCGCCCGACAGCCGCGAGATGGTGTCGGCATCGGAGAACGTATGCGACATCCGCCGGCCAGCTTCGCGTAGGAGCTGGTCGGCCGCCTCATGGCCAAGGCTCTGGTTCAGCACCTTGAAACGGTCAAGGTCGATGTACAGCACGGCCAATCCGCGCGTGCTGTTGCGGGTACGCTCGCAGGCACTGTGCAGGCGGGCTTTCAACAGGCTGCGATTGGCCAGCCCGGTGAGCTCGTCGAAGTGCGTGAGGTAGCGCAGGCGCTCTTCCACCTGCCGCCGTACGCTGAGGTCGGAAACGAACACCACTACGTTCGTGAGGTTGCCCTGACCGTCTAGCACGGCCCGCAGCTGTGCCCACTGTGGGTAGACCTCGCCGTTTTTGCGGGTTTCGATCAACTCGCCCTGCCAGCGCCCTTCGCGCGCCAGGCATTCGCGTATCGACGGGAACTGCTGACGGCTGTCCTCGGAACTGGCCAAGCGTGCGACGCTGTGGCCGACGAGCTCGTCGCGCGCATAACCGGAGAGGGCGCAGCACGCATCATTGACCGCCAACAGGCGGAAATTGGCGTCCAGGATCGCCATGCCTTCCCCCGCGGCCTCAAACACGGTGGCGGCCAGACGTTGTTGCTCCGCCTGCCGATGCGCTTCACTGACATCCCGACGTGTGCCGATCATCCGCAACGCCCGGCCGTTGTCGGCCCGCTCGATGACCCGCCCGCGATCCTCCATCCACAGGCAACGACCGTCCGCCATCAGCGCACGATACTGAACCGAGTAGCGATCGGTTTCCCCTTTGAGATGCGTGATGATGGTTTGGCGGACATGCGCCAGGTCGTCTGGGTGAATTTTCGGTCGTTGCGGGTCGGCCAACCGCAGCCGGGCCGTACGACCGATACCAAATACCACTTCCAATCGTGAATGATGGAGCTCGTCATGCTCGAGGTCCCAATCCCACAGCCCCAATTCGCTGGCCTCCAGCGCGAGGTTCAGCTGCGCTTCACTCTCGCCGAGCTCGGCGGTGCGTTCGGCGACGCGTTGTTCGAGCCCCTCAAGCGCTTCTTGCAACTGGGCTTCTGCCTGCCGGCGCTGCTCGATCTCGCGCGCCAGCTCACCGTTCAGCTCGGTCGCCTCGCCGCGCATGCGCTGGAGGCGCGCGATCAATTGCTGATTCTGAGCGCGCTGCTGCAGGCTCGCGGCCAGTAAACGGTTGGTCTGCCAGGCGACCATGCTGAGCATCAGCAAAACGATGACGGCGAGCACGCCCCATGCCTGCTGCTGCGCCTGCTCGCTGCTCAATAGCATGAACGCGGCCGGGAGAAGACTGGGTAAGGCGAAGCAGAAAAAAGCACCGAGCGAAACGCCGCTGGTTACGCCGCACGCGACGATGACCGAGCCGGCCACGCCGTAGAGAATAGTCTGCTGAACGAGCGATTCGCCGGGCACCAATTCCAAGATGGCATAGCACAGCGTGATCGCGGTGGTGACGCTACCGACAAGAAACGCATGGCGCCAATACGGGCGCTGTTGGTCCACCGCGTCCGCCTTGGCGAACAGCCTCGCCTGATGCAGGCGTAGTAGCGCCAGCAATACCGTCCAACCGGACCAGAGCGACAACTCGAGCAACGGCGCTTCGTCCCAGAGCAGTCCGACAAACAACAGGCTGGCGAGTATCAGCAGCAACAGGGAAGTGCGTGACCCTTGATAAAGGATCCGCGTGCGCTCGCTCCGCTGTTCCAGCTCAGCGGAATCGACCAGGGCCTGTTCGTCCTGGGTCAGTCCCTCCGATTGAATGGCTTGAGCGGAATCGATCATCGTGCGTTCTTGAAGAGGGTGCCTGATAGCGTCTAATGGTGGGGGCATCGCTCGATGATGGCACGTCGCTAGCTGTTGCAATAGCCCGCTCCGACCAACGAACGAGAACCGCTGCGCAAAACATTGCCGACACAAGCGTGCCTTACATCGAACTGGCCTTCGGATCAGCCACCTCCGAGGTCACAACCATACGGCAACCCACAGCGGCCATATCCGAGACGATCGTATAGCCGCGCCCGTCCGTTGCGCGAGCGAGCCGGATCGGTTTGCGGATAGAATGGCGGCATGCATGACGATATCTCCTTTCTCCTGAATTCCCTTAACGATGCCCAACGCCAGGCCGTGGCCGCGCCACTAGGCCGCCAACTGGTTCTGGCGGGTGCAGGCTCGGGCAAGACCCGCGTGCTGGTGCATCGCATCGCGTGGCTGCACCAGGTTGAGCGCGCATCCTTGCACTCGATCCTGTCAGTGACCTTTACCAACAAGGCCGCGGCCGAGATGCGTCATCGCATCGAGCAGCTGATGAAGGTCAACCCGCAAGGCATGTGGGTTGGCACCTTCCACGGGCTGGCACATCGGCTGTTGCGCGCCCACTGGCGCGAAGCGAAGCTGGCGGAAAACTTCCAGATTCTCGACTCCGATGATCAGCAGCGGCTGGTCAAGCGCGTCATACGAGAACTGGGCCTGGACGAGCAGCGCTGGCCCGCGCGGCAAGCCCAGTGGTGGATCAACGGACAAAAGGACGAAGGTCTGCGGCCGAAGCACATTCAGGCGAGCGGTGACCTGTTCCTGGCGACCATGCTGAGCATTTACCAGGCCTACGAAGACGCCTGTGCACGCGCCGGGGTCATCGACTTTTCCGAGCTATTGCTGCGTGCCCTGGATCTGTGGCGCGACAACCCGGGCCTGCTCGATCATTACCAGCGGCGCTTTCGCCACATCCTCGTCGACGAATTCCAGGACACAAACGCCGTCCAGTACGCCTGGTTGCGCTTTCTGGCCAAGGGCGGCGACAGCCTGATGGTGGTCGGCGATGACGATCAGTCGATCTACGGCTGGCGCGGCGCGCGGGTGGAAAACCTGCACCAGTTCAGCGAAGACTTCCAGGACGCCGAAACCATTCGCCTGGAACAGAACTATCGCTCCACCGCCTGCATTCTCAAGGCCGCCAATGCGCTGATTGCCAATAATCAGGGCCGGCTGGGCAAGGAGCTCTGGACCGAGGGCTGCGATGGCGAACCGATCAGCCTGTACGCGGCCTTCAACGAACACGACGAAGCGCGCTATGTCGTCGAAAGCATCGAAAGCGCCCTCAAGAAGGACGGGCTGACCCGCAGCGAAATCGCCATTCTCTATCGCTCCAACGCTCAGTCCCGTGTGCTTGAAGAAGCCCTGCTGCGTGAGCGCATTCCTTACCGGATCTACGGCGGCCAACGCTTCTTCGAGCGGGCCGAGATCAAGAACGCCATGGCCTACCTGCGCCTGATCCAGGCGCGGGACAACGATGCCGCGCTGGAAAGGGTGATCAACGTGCCGGCGCGCGGCATCGGCGAAAAAACGGTAGAGGCATTACGTCAGCTCGCGCGCCAGCAGGAAACCTCGATGTGGGCCGCGCTGCACCAGGCCGTTGGCACCAAGGTGGTTTCCGGCCGTGCCGCCAGCGCGCTGAACGGCTTCGTTGAGCTGATCGACACACTCGCCCTGAAAGTCGAAGGCATGCAGCTGCACAACATGGCGCAGCTGGTTATCGAGCAATCCGGCCTGCTGGCCTATCACCGTGACGAAAAAGGCGAGAAGGCCCAGGCACGGGTGGAAAACCTCGAGGAACTGGTTTCCGCTGCGCGCGCCTTCGACAACTACAGCGAAGGTGAAGAAGACGAGCAGACACCGCTGGCTGCGTTCCTTGATCACGCCTCGCTGGAGGCCGGCGAGCAACAAGCCGGCGATCACGAGGACAGCGTGCAGCTGATGACCCTGCACAGCGCCAAGGGCCTGGAGTTTCCGCTGGTGTTCCTGGTCGGCATGGAAGAAGGCCTCTTCCCGCACAAGATGAGCCTCGAAGAGCCCGGCCGACTTGAAGAAGAACGCCGCCTGGCCTATGTCGGCATCACGCGGGCCATGCAACAGCTGATCATCACCTACGCTGAAACCCGGCGCCTGTACGGCAGCGAGACCTATAACAAGATCTCGCGCTTCGTCCGCGAGTTGCCGCCGGCCCTGGTCAATGAAGTGCGCCTGAGCAACACCGTCAGCCGCAGCTTCAACAGCCGGGGCATGAGCGGCGGCTCGCTGTTCGACGGCGCCAACGTGCCAGAAACCCCATTCAACCTCGGCCAGCGTGTGCGTCATTCCCTGTTCGGCGAAGGCACCATCCTCAATTTCGAGGGTTCCGGAGCTCAAGCGCGCGTTCAGGTGAACTTCGAGGATGAAGGGAGCAAGTGGTTGATGCTCAGTTATGCCAAACTGGAAGCGCTATGACGTATACGTCAACCTATACCCATACTAATAAAATTCGCCAAAGGAACAGCCATTCATGAAACGCCGTCACTTGTTTGGTGCCGCCGCTGCCCTGCTTGCCTCCCTTAGCCTTGCAGGCTGCAACGACGAAAAGAAAGTTGAACCCACCTCGGAGCCAGAGGCTGCGGCCAGCGAAGCGCCGCAAACCTATAACTGGAAAATGGTCACCGCCTGGCCGAAGAACTATCCCGGCCTGGGCACGGCCGCGCAGCGCCTCGCCGACCGGGTCAACACCATGAGCGACGGCCGCCTGACCATCAAGGTCTATGCTGGCGGCGAGCTGGTGCCGGCCCTCGAGGTGTTCGACGCCGTCTCGCGCGGCACCGCCGAACTGGGCCACGGCGCGGCGTATTACTGGAAGGGCAAGGTGCCGACCGCACAGTTCTTCACCTCAGTGCCGTTCGGCCTGTCGACCAGCGAAATGAACGCCTGGCTGACCCGTGGCGGCGGCCAGGCATTCTGGGACGAGGCGTACGCGCCTTACGGCGTCAAGCCGATGGTCGTCGGCAACACCGGTATGCAGATGGGCGGCTGGTTCAACAAGGAGATCAACTCGCTACAGGACCTCCAGGGCCTGAAGATCCGCACGCCCGGCCTCGGCGGTGAAGTGCTGAGCCGTCTCGGTGCGACGACCGTCAACATGCCCGGTGGCGAAGTCTTCACCGCGCTGCAGACGGGCGCGATCGACGCCACTGACTGGGTCAGCCCTTACAACGACCTCGCCTTCGGCCTGCACAAAGCGGCGAAGTACTACTACTACCCCGGTTGGCAGGAGCCTCAGGCCGTACTGGAGCTGCTGGTCAACCAGAAGGCCCTCGACAGCCTGCCCGAGGACTTGCGCGCAATCCTCACGGAGGCCGCCGGTGCCGCCAGCCGCGACATGATCGACGACTATGTCTACAACAACGCCATCGCACTTGATCAGCTCAAGCAACAGGGCACCGAGCTGAAGCGCTTCCCGGACGAGGTACTGGCCGCGATGCGCGAGCAGTCCGACGCCGTGCTCGGTGAACTGGCTGCTCAGAGCGAGCTTAACGGGCGTATCTGGGCATCGATGAAAGCCTTCCAGGCTCAGGTCAAGCCGATGCACGAGATTTCGGAGAAAGAGCTTTATAACTGGCGGTAAGCCAGGCCTGAGAAAACGGAGCCGGGCGGCTCCGTTTTTTTTGCCGGAAAGTCAGCCGGGCCGCTTCATGACTTCAGATGTCTGCCTGTCGCCCAAGCGATCCGCTGCCGCGAGCCCTTCCCGCACGCCTTCGCTGTCGGCGTTCGAGCGGTTCTGGCTGAGCTTCCATTGACCGTCGAGTTTTTGGATCGGCATCGCGAAGCCGATGATGGCTTTGAGCAATCCGTCAATGTAGTCCCGGGGCGCATCACTGACCGCCCACGGTTGGCTACGCGAAGCTTCCTGCCGGTCGCTGAGTCGACTGACCAAGGTCAGCAGCCGATCCGCGTCGTCGAATACTTCAACGCATCCGCTTGCATGTACCGCCGTGTAGTTCCAGGTGGGTACGACTTTTCCGTGCTCGGCCTTGCTTGGGTAATAGCTCGGGCTGACATACGCATCGACGCCCTGAAAGATCGCCAGCGCCTCGGCGCCTCCCGTCAAGGTTCGCCAATGCTCATTCCCTCGCGCGAAGTGACCATACAGCGTGCCGAACTCACCCTCTTCGGGAATCAAGAGCAGCGGCAGATGGCTCGCCTGGATGCCGCTCTCGCCGTGGCTGACCAGCACAGCCAGCCGGACCTGATCAATCAGCGCATGCAAGGTTGGAAGATCGTTCTGACGAAAAGCGGACGGCGTGTACATAGCGAGCTCCTGCGCTGTCGCGGCCATGGCCACGGCGCGATGCAAAAGTCGGTAACATACTGCCGCTGGTCAAGGCTTGCCCAGCTCGGCAGGATGCAACTCGTGAATCCACCTCTCAAAAGCGGGAATACTAAATGCAACGTGTGCTCAGCATTTTCATGGCGCTGTGTATCGGCCTGACCCTTAGCCTCGACGTCCACGCCAAGCGCTTCGGTGGCGGCAAGAGCTTTGGTTCGGCACCGAGCCATCAGACCCGCCAGGCGCCCCAGCAAAACCAGGCGGCTCCCACTCAAGCAGGCAAGACCCCTGCCGCCGCAAGCGGTGCATCGCGCTGGCTCGGCCCGTTGGCCGGTCTCGCGGCCGGTGGCCTGCTCGCCTCGATGTTCATGGGTGACGGCTTCGAAGGTATCCAGTTCATGGATATCCTGATCTTCGGTGGTATCGCGTTCCTGCTGTTCCGCTTCCTCGCCGCGCGCCGTCGCCAGCAGCAACCGGCCATGGCCGGGCATGCACCGATGCAGCGCGAGATGCCTGCGCAGCCGGCCCAGTCGTCGATTTTCGGTGGCAGTGCGGCACCCGTAGCGGCCGCGCCGGTGATCAATGCACCCGCCTGGTTCAACGAACAGAACTTCGTGGCGGCTGCCCGTGAGCACTTCATGTCCCTGCAACAGCATTGGGACGCGAACGAGATGGACAAGATCGCCGAGTTCGTCACGCCGCAATTGCTTGATTTCCTCAAGCGCGAGCGGGCCGAGATCGGCGACGCCTATCAATCCACGTACGTCGACGACCTGCAAGTTCAGCTCGACGGTGTGGACGATCAGGCAGACAAGACCATCGCCACCCTTACCTTCGTCGGCACGTCGAAGAGCTCGCGCTTCGACCAGGGCGAGGCCTTCAGCGAAAGCTGGCGCATGGAGCGTGCGCAGGGCGAAAACCAGCCATGGCTGGTCGCGGGTATCCGCCAGAACGCCTGATACGCACAGGCACAAAAAGAACCCGGGCTTGCCCGGGTTCTTTCGTTTCAGCGGCAGGAGGCGCAACGGCCGTACTGAACCCCGCGCAGATATAAGCGTCTATTGCTCCTCGCAAAAGACTAAAAACAAATGGAGTCCTGCGTGTCAGGCAACCTCGACACCGGGCGCTGCGCGGGCCATACCACTGGCGCCGGCATCGCCGCTTACCTCGCGCACAGCAATCCGGATCGCCGACCATGAGCAGCGTTCGCCTGCCTTCGGTCGACCGCCTGTTGCGTGCGCCTGCGTGCGAGCCACTGCAACAGCGCTACGGCCGAGCAGCGCTGCTCGGCACGCTGCGCGACTTGCTCGACGAACTGCGCGAGCCTGCTCGCCACGGTCAGTTGGCCGCCTTGGAGTTGTCCGAGGCCGTGCTCGCTGGCCGCGCCGGCGAACGTCTCGCCAGTCAGCATCGCAGTCGCGTGCGCCGTGTGTTCAACCTGACCGGCACCGTGCTGCATACCAACCTCGGCCGCGCGCTGCTGCCGGATGAAGCGATCGAAGCCATCACGCTCGCCGCGCGTTACCCGATGAACCTCGAGTTCGACCTCGCCAGTGGCAAGCGCGGCGACCGCGATGACCTCATCGAAGGCCTGATCCGCGAGCTGACCGGCGCTGAAGCCGTCACGGTGGTGAACAACAACGCCGCTGCGGTATTGCTGGCGCTGAACAGCCTCGGCGCGCGCAAGGAAGGGATCATCTCTCGCGGCGAGCTGATCGAGATTGGCGGCGCCTTCCGCATCCCGGACATCATGGCCCGCGCCGGCGTGAAGCTGCACGAAGTCGGCACCACCAATCGCACCCACGCCAAGGATTACGAAGCCGCGATCAACCCGCGCAGCGGTTTGTTGATGCGCGTGCATACCAGCAACTACAGCGTGCAAGGCTTTACCGCCAGCGTCGCCACCACTGAGCTGGCGGCCATCGCCTGCGCGCATGGCCTGCCACTGTTGGAAGACCTCGGCAGCGGCAGCCTGGTTGACCTGTCTCGCTGGGGCCTGCCACGAGAGCCAACCGTGCAGGAAGCGCTGCGCGACGGTGCGGACATCGTCACGTTCAGCGGCGACAAGCTGCTCGGCGGACCGCAGGCAGGGCTGATCGTCGGTCGTCGTGAGCTGATCCAGAAGATCAAAAAAAACCCGCTCAAACGCGCGCTCCGGGTAGACAAACTGACCCTGGCCGCACTCGAAGCCGTGCTCAATCTTTATCGTGATCCCGACCGTCTCGGCGAGCGGCTGACCAGCCTGCGCCTGCTCAGCCGCCCCCAGCATGACATTCGCGCCCAGGCCGAACGTATCGCACCAGCCGTTGCTACTGCCCTCGGCGAAAGTTGGCAGGTGGTCGTCGCGGACGCGCTGGGGATGATCGGCAGCGGCGCTCAGCCGGTCGCACGCCTGCCCAGCGCCGCGCTCTGCATTCGTCCGCTGCAATCCCGACGTCTGCGCGGGCGCAGTTTGCGGCAACTGGAAGAAGCGCTGCGCTGCCTGCCGATACCGATTCTCGGCCGGATCGCCGACGATGCCCTCTGGCTCGACCTGCGCCAGCTGGACGACGAACCGGCATTGCTGGAGCAGCTGCCGCACCTGCAACAGGATCTGGCGTCATGATCATTGGCACCGCCGGCCACATCGACCACGGCAAGACCGCCCTGCTCAAAGCCCTCACCGGGCAGGAAGGTGACCGCCGCCGCGAAGAGCGGCTGCGCGGCATTACCATTGACCTCGGCTATCTTTACGCCTCGCTCGGCGAATCGGATCTCACCGGCTTCATCGACGTACCCGGCCACGAAAAATTCGTGCACAACATGCTCGCGGGCGCCTGCGGTATCGACTGCGTCCTGCTGGTTGTTGCTGCGGATGACGGCGTCATGCCGCAGACGCGGGAACATCTGGCTATCATCGAGCTGCTGGGCATCCGCCACGCGCTCGTGGCACTGACCAAGATCGACAGGGTCGAGCGCAGCCGGATCGCCGAGGTGCATCTGCAAGTCGAAGGGCTGATCGCGGGCGGACCGCTGGCCGGCGCACCGATCCTGCCGGTGTCCAGCGTGTCCGGCGAGGGCATCGACGCCCTTCGCGCCCTGCTGATCGAACAGGCGGCCCAGGTCAAGGCACGTCGCCAAGAGGGGCATTTTCGTCTCGCCATCGACCGCGCCTTCAGCGTGACCGGAGCCGGCGTCGTGGTGACCGGCACCGCCTTTGCCGGCCAGGTTCAGGTCGGCGATGAGCTGGCGCTGAGCCCGTCCGGACGAAACGTTCGCGTACGCGGGCTGCACGCTCAGAACCAAAAGGCCGAGCACGCGCATGCTGGCCAGCGCGTTGCCCTCAACCTCAGTGGCGAACGCCTTTCGGTGGACCACATAAGCCGCGGCGACTGGTTGGTAAAACCAGAACTGCAAGCCGCCACCCGACGTATCGATATCGAATTTACTCTGTTGCCCAGCGAAGCCCGTGAGCTGCGGCACTGGACGCCGGTGCACATCCACCTCGGCGCCCAGGATGTCACTGGGCGGATCGCCCTGCTGGAAGGCGAATGCCTGGCCCCGGGCGGTCATGTACACGCACAGTTGCTGTTGAACGCGCCGGCACATGCCGTCCACGGCGACCGGGTCGTGCTGCGCGATCAATCGGCCCAACGCACCCTCGGTGGCGGGCGTGTACTCGATCCCTTCGCCCCACCGCGCAACCGGCACCGTCAGGCACGGCTTGCGGTGCTGCGCGCATTAGCGGGCGAAACATTGGAGGACGTCCTGCCAGGACTGCTACCGAGCGCCATCAACGGCTTGGGGCCGGCCTTGCTGGAACGACAATTCAACCGACCACGGCATACCTGGCAACTGCCGGACGAGGCACTGGAGATCAACACCCGCCTCGGCCCACGGCTATTCGAGCGCGGCACCTGGGACTACCTCGAACAGAGCCTGATTGCCGCCCTGCAGCGCTTCCATGAAACGCAACCAGACGAACTCGGCCCGGACCGCGACCGCCTGCGCCGCTACGCATTGCCTCAGCTGGAGCGGCCGGTCTACCTGGCGCTGCTGGAAGCCGTGCTGGCCGCCGGCACCATAGAAGCCAGCGGCCCCTGGCTGCACCTGCCCGGCCACTGTGTTCGCCTGAGCGAAGAAGAAGAAGCGCTGAAAGCCCGGCTCTGGCCGCTGCTCGAAGCGGCACGCTTCGATCCGCCCTGGGTACGCGACCTGGCCAGGGAGCTGGATGTCGAGGAAGACCGCGTCCGGCACCTGTTACGCAAACTGTCGCGCATCGGCGAGCTGCAACAGGTCGTCAAGGACCTGTTCTACACCGACTCGACCATTCGCCAGCTCGCCAGCCAGGTGCTGGACATGGAACGCCAATCCGGCGTGATCCGCGCCGCCGCCTTTCGCGACCAGATTCAGCTGGGTCGAAAACGCAGCATTCAGTTGCTTGAGCACTTCGACCGCATCGGCCTCACCCGCCGCTTCGGCAACGAGCGCAAGGTGCGACCCGACAGCGCCTTGGCCTCGGAGCAGGAGGTCAGGTAGGCTGCTCATCAATTTCCAGTCCAGGCCTCATTCGAGGCCTCGCTGGAAGGCAATCGCACCCGGTGGTGCGGCCGGGCTTCAAATCCTGTTTCAGCTTCCGTAATTATTGGCTTATTTAGGCCTATATCCCATTTTGGGCGTTTCCGACCTGCAGTTTTAGACCTGGCTATTACTGAATAGTGATTTCGACACTTTTTCGACATGACGCCTGAACGCTAGGTTGTTAAACAACGTCCTCTTCTACGTCGGCTCCGATGCTGTCCATTAGTGCATAGTATTGCTCAGGATCTTTCAATTTGATCCGCGCTAAGATCGCGCATGCTGCTTTCTGCATCTCTGGAACTTCGGTCGGTGCAGCACCTCGCTCAAACACTCCCGCAAGATGGGAATATTCATTATTTATCCTGCTTGTGAGAGAAGCCGGTATAGCTTCATCACCAAAAAACTTAACTAACGTGTCGTCTGTCATGCCCTCGTTAGGATATTTGTAATAAAGATATATTTCAAAAAACTTACGGGCATTGTTACCGAAATTATAGAATGAAGTATAGTTTTTATCGTCGACTTGCTTTATTGAAGCACATACCTGGATCTGACTAAAAAGGTAATTAAATTCCGTAACATATTCTTTTAGATAATTCGGCATTAACTTTAATCGACTCTCTTCCCCAAGCCGATCAATAACAAAATACTGACTAGTTTTTTACCACCTGCGCCAGGAAGGCGCTTCAAATACTTAAGGAAGTCCAGGTTATGGGTAGATATAAACAATTGCTTGAATTTATCTCTTTGCTTTACTTCATCCCCATGCAAGTATTTTTCAGGACTAGCTATATCTGAATGTATCAAACTATATATAAAGAATATATGATTAGAGTCTAAGCTACAAATTGGGTCGTCAATCCAAATAATAGGCTGACTCCCTCGAGTTTCATAATCATCAAGTTTCGCCATAAAATAGCAGAAAGCTATTAGGCTGCACTCACCTTCACTGAGATGAAATGCGCGCTCTTTGTTTCTTATGACTTCGAACCTGTGGGTTGCTGACTCGTTAAACCTCTGCTCAACGGCTTCCAGGGTAAGCGAGTTATGACCGAAAAAGTCGTTTAAGTAATTATTTACTTTTTCAGCACCTTTACTTTCGTCTTTTAGCTCAGCCTTGAGTTTTTTTACTTGCCCGACAATTAGGTCCCGCTCTGCTATTGCGCTTTCTTTACTAGCCAAAGCAATGGCAGTCGCATCGCGAAGCGCATCAATCTCCTTACACTCTTCACTATATTTAATGTCCTTGGTGAACGTATATACCTCATGCAATCTTAATTCACTTCGAGCATTAGCTTGTTCATTGCTCAATGCCTTAGCGAAAGCATTGGAGCGTTCTGCTAATGTCTCATAGGACCAGTACACCGCGCTAAGATTGCTAGGCTTAAGATCATGTGAAAAACTTATTTTTGTGTAGATATCGGCCAGCCTACTTACAAGCAACTTTTCAACTTCAGCTAAAGCCTCGATATATTCTTGCGAATATCTTTCAAAATCCTCTTGAAGCTTATCTAGCTCCCCGTGGAATGCGGTATAGAAGTCAGACGTTCTAACCCTTAGCAAACTTGGGGCTCGCTGTTTTTCATTTGCTATCTTTGCCAACAGCTTGTTAATCGCTTCGCGTAGCTCTTCAGACTCTTGATTGAAATGCTTGTCGAGCTTTTCCCACAGTTCCTGGGGTAGCGCTCCGCCACAGAAACCGCATGTGTTCCTTTTGTCCTGATGGAGGTCTCGACCCTCTCTTACCCAAACCTCTAGAACGGCATCGCTGAGCAGATCTGCCAATGGCGCTGATGCCTTTATCTCCCGCTCCAATAGCTGTTTTGCGGCGGTAGCGATTGAAGTGTATTGAAGCTCGAACCGTGGCAAGCTCCGTATCTCAGCCTTAAGGTCTTCTCTTAGTAGCTTATGGTGGCTGCCAATTTTTTCTTGGCTAATTGGAGAATAATTTTCAGACCCAACTACCTTTATATCTTCCCTGATCTTGCCAACATTGTAATTAGCATCACCGAAAAACTTATTGTGTTTTATACCTAAGCCTGGCTTGTTCGATTTATCTTTGAGCTTCGCTTCTAGCGTTTCCAGTTTAGAGCCAAAATCTCTTACGGCTTTCGTGTGATCAAGTTCAGCTTTTAAAGCCTTCCCAACTAGCGAGGCGGGGTTATCGGCTGACCCAAGCGTCAATTCTAGATCTGCGATTTCACTTTCTATCTTGGCGTTATCTTCACCTAAAATTGCGAACGAATTAATACTCTTTGAATAATCTACAATGAATTTCAGATTCTCTCTTACAAAATCCTCATTGAAAACCCTAATCACCTGCCCGTGATCTAAGGGATTATTCTGCGTGACACTCGGACACTTATTGAACTTAACATTATAAAGCGGCCATGGGTATTTTTCAGACAGCAACCCTGTTTCAAGAGATCTAACAATACGGGAAAGTGTAGTTTTACCAGTGTAGTTTCGCCCGTATATTATATTTATCTTCTTAAATTCAGCAATGTTGTTACCCCCATCCCTAACAACATCATTCCACGAGAAGTCTTTGAAAACCGCTATGTTTTTTATTTTTTCGATCTTCTCGATGTATCCGTCCATGACTCCCCCAAAATAAGGATAAACTCGCCGGTTTTTAGTCACACGTTTAAATCATCTAACTCTATCGGCTCTATTTAGATCCACACTCATCTTGCAGTTTCTTCGCTCAATGCTCCCTTCACGGAAGGGGCAAAAATCTCGTATCCGAGTTTCCTTTCCAACCACAACGATTTCTTGCTTCTTTCGAGGCGCTTGGGTCTCTTTGGGTTGATAAGTTGAAACAGCAGGTACTACGTTGTGCGCGCCCTGTGGCGTGTAGTTGCTGTCGTTAAAGACCTTCTGTTTGCTGACTACGGTCTCTGCCGTGTCGGATCGGGGCTGGCCCGGTTGCGGCTGAGGCGTTGCACCTCTAGCTGCCACCTCTTCGACCACTTTGTCCCAATCCCTGACAGGGGCAGGTTCTGCTCTGCTGATTTCAGCGACAGCGGTTGGTTTCGGGTGAATGCGCTTTTCGGCAATGTTTTGTGCCGTTCCCTTTAGGAACGCTGAACCTGCCGTATGGAGAACCGCGAGCGTAATCAGTGTGCCGATCAGTCCAGGGATCAGCTTCGCTAGCCTGCGGCGTTTGCGTCGGTGCCTCGTGATGTATTCCGGGGCGTCGTTCCAATCAGCCTTCATCTCGTCCTTTCCCTGTCGTTCGGGCGTCCAGTACCGGGCACGTTCTTAACTATCCGCGTTCGATCCTACTCCCTCCCGTGGTAAGAATCACACAGACTTCAGGGGGTTAAGATTGGGCGTTTCAACCCTTCTGCTCGGAGCCGTTCAGGTAGAGCACCTTAAGGTTTTAGTGGTGAGATCGCTCTAATCCGAGTCATTTAAGCGCCTCTGTTCGTCACCGCTAGGACAATTTGTTACCCTCGGTCCGCCTAGCAGATGATTCTTTACTAGCCTAGGCCACAGCATCTCGGCACTTGCCAAAACTTTCCACAAAGTTGGTGAATTAATCTCGTTTTAGAGGAAGGCAATCGCACCCGGTGGTGCGGCCGGGCTTCAAACCCGGTTGGGGGCGGCAGCCGTTCCCGGGTGGGTTCGACTCCCACTGCCTTCCGCCATCCTCGACGCAGCATCGACTAACCGAGCAGCGCGTCAGCGCTCATGACGTCGCAGCCACTCGCAAGCCACCTGCCCCATGGTTTTGGATGTTCCATCCTTTATCCAGCCCATGAACTCACGGTCGAACTTGAAACCGGGCCCGCACGCCTCGGTCATAAACCGGCGTACGTTTTGGGTGTTTCCATAGCTGGCGGTCACCACTGTTTCGTTCGTTATCAGATCGCTATGCCAGTCGAAATGGGTCATCGCTATGCCTTCTTTATTGCTCGCGCGGCAAACAGGCCGTGGGGGTGCGACAGGTGTACACGAAACCCGTTAACGCTGGCGCTCTCGTTACAGGCTGCAACCCCACTGCATCCGACTCCGCGCCATTTCCAACAACCGTGACCCTTAACAGCGTCCGAATCATTTCGGTCCATCATCTCCATAGCCAAAAACCATCGGCCGATTGAGCGCAAGCGGAAAAAAGCTGGTCTAGGATTTCAGGCACGCGGACGATAGGAGAACGAGCATGTTGGCCACATTGCTTCCAGCCCTTCGAGACTTGGAATTACCGTTGCGCCTACGCCTATGGGACGGCAAGGAGATCGACATCGGCCCCTCGCCCAGTGTGACGCTGGAGATTCGTGACCCCGGTCTGGTTCCGCAGCTGGCCCATCCCAGCCTGGCCTTGCTGGGCGGCGCCTATGTCGAGGGCAAGGTTGATCTTCACGGCCCGCTTGAAGAAGTGATCCGTATTGGCGACGAGATCAGCCGTGCGTTGGGCGAAGCGCATTCGGCGCTGCCCGTGCGTGAAGCTCACGACAAGACGACCGATGCCGAAGCCATTTCCTATCACTACGACCTGTCCAACGCCTTCTATCAGCTCTGGCTGGATCGGGACATGGTCTATTCCTGCGGGTATTTCGAGACCGGGACGGAAGACCTCGATCAGGCGCAGCAGGCCAAGCTGCGCCATCTGTGTCGCAAATTGCGGCTCAAGTCCGGCGATCGCCTGCTGGATGTCGGTTGCGGCTGGGGGGGGCTGGCGCGCTTTGCGGCACGTGAGTACGGCGCCAAGGTGTTTGGTATCACGCTCAGCCAGGAGCAGTTGAAGCTCGCTCGGGAGCGGGTCGCTGCGGAGGGGCTTGAAGGTCAGGTCCAACTGGAGCTGCTGGACTACCGGGATCTGCCTGCTGATGGTCAGTTCGACAAGGTGGTCAGTGTGGGGATGTTCGAGCATGTCGGGCACGCCAACATGCCGCTGTACTGCCAGAAGCTGTCGGAGGTGGTGCGGCCGGGCGGTCTGGTGCTGAACCACGGCATCACCTCGCGCTATATCGACGGCCGACCCGTCGCGCACGGCGCCGGTGAGTTCATTGACCGCTACGTCTTCCCCCACGGCGAGCTTCCGCATCTGGTCAAGATCGGCGCCTGCATCAGCGAATCAGGATTGGAAATCGTCGACGTGGAAAGTTTGCGGCTGCACTACGCCCGCACGCTGCAGTTCTGGAGCGAGCGGTTGGAGGCTCGGCTGGACGAGGCGCAGCAGATGGTCCCCGAACGGGCGCTGCGGATTTGGCGGGTGTATCTGGCGGGCTGTGCGTATGGCTTTCGCCGTAACTGGATCAACCTGCACCAGATTCTGGCGAGCAAGCCGTTGCCGGATGGCTCACACGAACTGCCCTGGTCGCGGGCCGATCTGTATCAGTAGCCCATTATGAGCGGACGCGGGCGCGCCTAACGGCCGCCCGCTCAGCGGTGATATCAGCGCAGCAGCAGCAACGGCGTGGTGGTCGAGCGGATCATGCTGGTGGTGGTGCTGCCGACCAAAAATTGGCGAATCCGCGAATGCCCGTAAGCGCCCATCACCAATAGCCCGATGCCGTGCTCGGCCTGGTAGGCGTGCAGCGCGGGCTCAACCTCGCCGGCGCGGATCGCGATATGCACGTCGAACCCTGCGGCCTTAAGTGCATCACGCGCGGATTCCAGCGGCACGCGGCTGTCGGTGGTGTCGGCACCGACCATCACCAGATGGATGGGTATGCCCTTGAACAGTGGGCTTGAGGCGAGCATCTCGACGCCTTTGCGCGACGTGGCACTGCCATCGAACGCCAGCATGACGCTGGTCGGCGCGTTGAAATTGGACGGCGTCACCAGGATTGGCCGGTGCATGGTCCGGATCACGCTTTCCAGCTGGCTGCCAATGTGCTGCAGGTCGCTGCTGCTGTCTTCGCCCTGCTTACCAATGACCAGCAGTCGGATGTCGGATTCCAAGTCGCGCAGACTTTCTACCAGGTCGCCGTGGCGCTGGCGCACGTCGGGCTGCGCCACGCCGGCAGAGGTCACGCGCTGCTTTGCCGCGTCGAGCATCATGCGGCCTTCTTCCAGCGCCAGCTTGCTGCGTTTTTCATCCAGCGCGGCAAGCTCTTCCAGCAGGTATTCGCGGCTGCCGAGCCCGATGATGCCGCTGAGGTTGCCCGTCGCCGGATATTGCTGCTGATCGAGCACATGCAGCAGGGTCAGTGGCGCGTCCAGTCGCAGGCTGGCCCAGGCCGCGCAATCGCAAACGGCCCCGGCCTGTGGGGAGCCATCGATACAAGCCAATACATTGTTCATTGTCATTCTCCTGATCAGTGGCTCATCAGCTTGTCGATGGCGTCGGGTTTGTCGTGCACACCGAAGCGGTCGACGATGGTCGCGCTGGCTTCGTTTAACCCTAGCACCTCTACGTCGGTGCCTTCACGGCGGAGCTTGACGACCACTTTGTCCAGCGCCGCCACGGCTGTGATGTCCCAGAAATGGGCATCAGTCAGATCGATGGTGATCCTGGCGATCGCTTCCTTGAAATCAAACGCCGCGGTGAATTTGTCGGAGGAGCTGAAGAACACCTGCCCAACCACGCGGTAAGTGCGCTGGTTGCCTTCATCGTCCAGTTCCGAGGCGATATGCAGGTAGTGCCCGACCTTGTTGGCGAAGAACATGGCGGCCAGCAACACACCGGCCAGCACGCCGTAGGCCAGGTTGTGGGTAAAGACCACCACCACCACGGTCACGACCATGACGATGTTGGTGGACAGCGGGTAACGCTTGAGATTGCGGATCGAGTCCCAGCTGAAGGTACCGATGGACACCATGATCATCACGGCTACCAGCGCGGCCATGGGGATCTGGCCGACCCAGTCGCTCAAGAACACCACCATCAGCAGCAGCACGACACCGGCGATCAGGGTCGACAGGCGCGTACGACCACCGGATTTCACGTTGATCACCGACTGACCGATCATCGCGCAACCGGCCATGCCGCCGAACAGGCCGGAGACGATGTTGGCCACACCCTGGCCCTTGCACTCGCGGTTCTTGTCGCTGCCGGTGTCGGTCAGATCATCAACGATGGTCGCCGTCATCAGCGACTCCAGCAGGCCCACCACCGCCAGCGCAGCGGAGTACGGGAAGATGATCGCCAGGGTTTCGAGGTTCAGCGGCACTTCGGGCCAGAGGAAGACTGGAAGCGTGTCGGGCAGGTCGCCCATGTCAGCGACGGTGCGAATATCCAGCCCAAGATAGAGCGCCACGGCGGTCAACGTCAGGATGCAGACCAGCGGCGATGGGATCACCCGGCCAATCTTGGGCACATAGGGGAACAGGTAGATGATGCCGAGCCCGGCGGCCGTCATGGCGTAGACGTGCCAGGTCACGTTCGTCAGCTCCGGCAGCTGCGCCATGAAGATCAGAATCGCCAGCGCGTTGACGAAGCCAGTCACCACTGAGCGGGAGACAAAGCGCATCAGCGAGCCAAGGCGCAGGTAGCCGGCGCCGATCTGCAACACACCACAGAGCAGCGTGGCGGCCAGCAGATACTGCAAGCCGTGCTCGCGTACCAGCGTCACCATCAGCAACGCCATGGCACCGGTCGCGGCGGAAATCATGCCCGGACGGCCGCCGACGAAGGCAATCACCACCGCGATACAGAAGGACGCGTAGAGACCCACCCGCGGATCGACGCCGGCAATGATCGAGAACGCGATCGCTTCCGGAATCAGCGCCAAGGCGACGACGAGACCAGCGAGCACGTCGCCCCGGATGTTGCAGAACCAGTTTTGTTTGATCGTATGAAGCATCGAGATTTCCAAAAGCAAAGACACCGCCGCCAGACCGGAGCACGGTAAGCAGGCTGACACGAGGCCCGTTTCAAATTTGAGGATGGATGCCGTATAGGCAATTTGCAGCGTGGCGCACGGCAGAAACAACCGCGCCCATGACGAGCGGTCGTAGCAGAGGGGGGCGTTGCGCTATAGCGGACTAGGCTGCCAGGTCATGGATTTGTCTCACATAGAAGCCTCGACGGCGTCGGGCTCGCCGGTAGAAGGCGGCAAGGATACCGAAACATCATGTTCGCCGCGACCCGCCGCCCCTGTCCGATTGCGCAGGCCGTCACGATTGAAATGCTGTCCACCTGGGGACCTACTGCCAGAACTCATCCAGATTGGCGAACCCCCAGGACGCCGGGTCCTCACGGCTGACGATGCGATCCGCGCCGGGCTTGTGGGTGAGGTCCAGATCTTGCTGGGTGATCGGCATCCGTGTCTTGGTCGAGTAGAAGACCCGTAGCACCGGCTCCGTCAGCTTGCCGGGGTTCTGGTCGACCACCACACCCAGCCGCCCCGATTCGAGCCGAACCAGCGTGCCAAGCGGGTAAATACCCACCGACTTGACGAACGCATGGAAGACCTTGACGTCGAAATGCCCCTCCCATTGCGCCATCTGCGACAGCGAACTCGCCGCATCCCAGGCGTCCTTGTAGGGCCGCTTCGAGGTGATCGCGTCATACACGTCACAGATCGCCCCCATCCGCGCCAACAGGCTGATCTGTTCGCCTTTCAATTTCTTGGGATAACCGCTCCCGTCGATCTTTTCGTGGTGATGAAGGCAGACATCCAGCACGGCTTCGGGCATCGCGTTGCCCTGCACGAGCATCGCGTGGCCTCGCTCGGGATGGGTGCGCATGATGTCGAATTCCGAATCGGTGAGTTTCCCTGGCTTGTTGAGCACTTCGGGGGGCATGACCATTTTGCCGACGTCGTGCAGCAGGCCGGCCAGTCCCGCTTCGCGTACCTGAGCTTCACCCAGCCCGAGTTGCCGAGCGAGCGCCACCATCAGCGCGCAGACGCTGACGGAGTGCATGTAGGTGTATTCATCACGGGCTTTCAACCGGGCCAACCCGATCAACGCCGACGCGTTACGCGACAACGATTCGCTGATTTCCTCGACCAGCGGCAGGCAGGTCTGGACATCCACCGCGTTGCCCAGGCGCGCCTCGTTGAACAGGGACGCGACCGCCTGCTTGGAGCGGTTGAGGGTGCGGGATGCGCGCTGAAGTTCGTCGCGTGCACTGCAGGTCGCCGCGCGCTGGGGCATTTCAGCCGCTGGCGCCAGGCTGACCGGGTCGTGTGGCTCGGCCGCCACATTCGGCTCATCGGCGACATCCACGCCTTTTGCCGTATCGATCCACACGCCCTCGACGCCGCTGTTGCGCAGGGCTTGCAGGTCGGACGGCTCGCTGAGCAGAAAGCGGGTGCGCCAGAACGGGTGCGAAAACCAACCCCCTTCGAGGGATTGAATGTACATACCGAACCGAAGCTGATCAGTCGAAACTTTCCTGAGCACCCGACACCTCTGCAGCGACTGCGGACCGGCATGATATCGGTCGGCCATGTGCCGAATCTACGCGCTCGGCGCGAAAACGGGACACCGGTTTCATCTTTGCACATTCCCTCGCGGGATGCCCAGGATCGCGGCCGTGGCTTAACATGGCCCACCCTACAGAAGAGCCGCTCATGCCTGCCCCTTCCAGCCGCCTCCGCGTCGTTCTCATCGTCCTGCTGATACTGGCCGGGCTGCTGCTGAGTATGTATTGGGCCGGCCGCATCGCCGAGCAACGCGCCTGGGCCGAGCGCAGCCAGGAAGCACGCGGGCAGCTGGAGCTGTACGCCCAGGCGATCCATACCCAGGTTGAACGCTTTCGCTCCGTGCCGGCGTTGCTGGCGTTGGACAGCGACATACAGGCCCTGCTGAGCAGGCCTGACGACCAGGCCTTGCGCGAGCATTTGAACCAGCGGCTGGAGCAGCAAAATCAGGCGGCAGGTTCATCCGTCCTTTACTTGCTCGATCGCAACGGCGAAACCCTGGCCGCGAGTAACTGGCGCGACTGGACAAGCTTCGTCGGCAATAACTACGCCTTCCGCCCGTACTTTCTCGACGCGCTGAAGGACGACTCCGGGCGCTACTTCGCCGTAGGCGTGACCACCGGCATCCCTGGCTACTTCCTCTCCAGCTCGGTGAAGAACCGCGCCGGTGAGGTAATCGGTGTGCTCGTCGTCAAACTCGAACTGGAGGACATGCAGCGTGAGTGGGTCGGGCAAACGGGGATTCTGCTGGTTGCCGACTCACTGGATATCGTCATTCTCACCAACCGTCCCGCCTGGCGCTTCCGCTACCTGCGCCCGCTGAGCGAACAGGTGCGCAGCCAGCTGGTGGCCGCCCGCCGCTATGCCGAGCAGAACCTGCAACCACTGCCGAATCACAGCCTGCAGCGCATTGCCAGCGACAGCGAGCGACGCCAGGTGAATGGCCCGGATGGGCAGCGCAACTACCTCTGGCAACGGCTGCAACTGCCGGAAGAAAACTGGACGCTGCATCTGCTGCAGGAACCGCAATTGATCGCCGCCAATGTGCGCAGTTACCGGCTGGCCGCTGCCGGTGTATGGATGACCCTGGCGTTTCTGTTGCTGTACCTGGCCCAGCGCCGCAAGACGCGTCGTGCCGAGCAGCGTAATCGCAGCGAACTGGAACGCCTGGTGGAAGCGCGTACCCGCGAATTGCACACCGCTCAGGACGAACTGGTACACGCGGCGCGCATGGCGGCATTGGGGCAGATGTCCGCCGCACTGGCTCATGAGATCAACCAGCCGCTGACCGCCCTGCGCATGCAGCTCGCCAGCCAGCGCCTGCTGCTCGATAACGGCCGCACCGAGGCCGTGCGTGAAGGCATCGGCCAGGTCGAAGGCTTGCTCGAGCGCATGGCGGCGCTGACCAGCCATCTGAAAACCTTCGCACGCAAGAGCCCAGCCGGTTTGCGCCAACGGTTACGCCTGGCCGACGTGCTCGAACAGGCACTGCAGCTACTCGGCCTGAGGATCCGCAACGATGGCGTCGAGGTCTTGCGGCAGGTGCCGGCTGATGCCTGGGTCAGCGGCGACGCCATCCGCCTGGAGCAGGTGCTGATCAACCTGCTGACCAACGCCCTCGATGCCATGCAAGGTAGC
The DNA here is from genome assembly GCF_019880365.1 of Pseudomonas sp. DNDY-54. Classification (NCBI taxonomy): domain Bacteria; kingdom Pseudomonadati; phylum Pseudomonadota; class Gammaproteobacteria; order Pseudomonadales; family Pseudomonadaceae; genus Pseudomonas; species Pseudomonas sp. DNDY-54. Next base: position 209,316 of record NZ_CP082271.1, on the reverse strand, counting down.
CAGCCCCGCCAACTGCGCATCGACTGCCGTCGCGACCGGCACACCTGGAGGCTCGACGTCGCCGACACCGGCGGCGGCATCGCCAGCGAGCATCTTGATCAGGTCTTCGAACCGTTTTTCACCACCAAACCGGTGGGCCAGGGTCTGGGGTTGGGCTTGGCGGTTTCCTACGGCATCGTGCGCGACCTGGGTGGCAACCTCGAGGTGCACAACGATGCCGTCGGTGCGGTGTTCGTGCTAACGCTGCCGGCAGCCGAATCGCACGACGGCGAGTAGACTGGCGGCAGGCGAAAGGAGCGAGTCATGAGCGGTCAGGTCATCTTTATTGACGACGAAGCGGCGATCCGTCAGGCCGTGCAGCAGTGGTTGGAGCTGTCCGGCTTCAGCGTGCGCACCTGCGCCAGCGCGCAGCAGGCACTGGCGTTGATCGACCGCGACTTCGCCGGCGTGCTGATCAGCGATGTGCGCATGCCCGATCTGGATGGCCTCAGCCTGCTTGAACGGCTGGTGGCGCTGGACCCTGAGCTTCCAGTGATCATGGTGACCGGACACGGTGATGTACCGATGGCCGTGCAGGCGTTGCGCCAGGGCGCTTACGATTTCATCGAGAAACCCTTCACTCCCGAACGGCTGCTCGACAGCGTGCGCCGCGCCCAGGACAAACGTCGCCTGGTCTGCGAGAACCGCCAACTCCGTGAACAGTTCACCCGCAAGGGCCGTATCGAATCGATGCTGCTGGGCGTCTCGCGCGGCATGGAGCATCTGCGCCGGCAAGTGCTGGAGCTGGCCGGCACCAACGTCAACGTATTGATCCGCGGCGACACCGGCAGCGGCAAGGAACAGGTCGCGCGCTGTCTGCACGACTTCAGCCCGCGGGCGCGCAATCCCTTTGTCGCGCTGAACTGTGCCGCCATTCCGGAAACCATCTTCGAGAGCGAGCTGTTCGGCCACGAAAGCGGCGCGTTCACCGGCGCCCAGACCAAGCGCATCGGCCGCATCGAGCATGCCCACGGTGGCACGCTGTTCCTCGACGAGATCGAGAGCATGCCGCTGGCCCAGCAGGTCAAGCTGCTGCGCGTGCTGCAGGAAAAGACGCTGGAACGGCTGGGCTCTAATCGCAGCATCGAGGTCGATTTGCGGGTCATCAGCGCGGCCAAGCCGGATCTGCTCGAAGAAGTGCGTGGCGGGCGTTTCCGCGAGGATCTGCTGTATCGCCTGAACGTCGCCGAGCTGCGTATTCCGCCCCTGCGTGATCGCCGCGAAGACATACCGTTATTGTTCGACCACTTCGCCAGTCAGGCCGCGCAGCGCCATGGCCGCAATCCCGTACCCGCCAGCCCCGCCGAGCTGGCGCAACTGCTTAGCCATGACTGGCCAGGCAACGTCCGTGAGCTGATCAACGCGGCCGAACGCCATGCGCTGGGCCTGACTCCCCCGCCGTCCGCGAACCTGAACGTTACAACCAGCGCAGCCTGTGGCGCCTCGCTGGCGGAACAGATGGAAGCCTTCGAGGCGCAATGCCTGCACAGCGTGCTGCAACAGCACAAAGGCAATATCACCGAAGTGATGAACCAGCTGCAGCTGCCGCGCCGTACCCTGAACGAGAAGATGCAGCGGCACGGGTTGAGTCGCAGCGATTACCTGCCAGCGGGGAGTGGCGACGGTTAGTCTCGGTTTGATGGTGAAGGCCCGCCTGCCCGCGGAATAGACGAAACGCCAATGAGGATGCGGCCCAGGCAATTGGTGGGCTAAAGCCCACCCTACGGGAGGGTTAGCGCTGTTGGCGGGATGGTCGAACGCTGAACATCGGTTCGCCTCGCCATTTTTGTAGGGTGGGCTTCAGCCCACCGGAGCTTGGTGACGCGGCATGGAGAAAACGCCAATGACGTGGGGCCCGGGCCATTGGTGGGCTAAAGCCCACCCTACGGGGTTGGTGTTGTTCGGCGGAATGGTCGAACACTGAACATCAGTCGCCTCGCCATTTTTTGTAGGGTGGGCTTCAGCCCACCGGAGCTCGGTGACGCGGCATGGAGAACACGCCAATGACGTTGGGGCCCGGGCCATTGGTGGGCTAAAGCCCACCCTACGGGGGGTGGTGTCTTTCACCATGCGATCGCGGTGTCTATCACTGGTGCTGGCAGCGCTCGCTCACGTTTCCACCGTCCAGCCATCCAGCTCATCCAACCGTTGCTGCAGAAACCGACGCTCCGGCACCAGCTGCACCAGCTCTAGCGCGCATCGGTAGGCGGTTCGGGCTTCGTCCACAAGGCCAAGGCGTCGGCATAAGTCGGCACGGGCCGAATGCAGCAAATGGTGGTCGTGTAGCAGGCCTCGGGCCAATAGATCGTCGATCAGCCCCAGACCCGCTTCAGGCCCGTCGCGCATGGCGACCGCCACGGCGCGGTTCAGCTCGATGACGGGCGAAGGGCTGATCTGCAGCAGCAAGGTGTAGAGCCCGATGATCTCTGTCCAATCGGTCTGCGCCGCACTGGGTGCTTCTGCATGCACGGCGACAATCGCCGCCTGCAAGGTATAAGGCCCAACTCGGTGCGAGGCCAATGCGTGCTGTATCAAGGTTGAGCCTTCTGCGATCTGCGTGCGGTCCCACAGGCCGCGGTCCTGCTCGTCGAGGCGCACCAGCTCGCCGGCGTTATCGGTGCGCGCAGCACGTCGCGAATCGTGCAACAGCATCAGTGCCAGCAGGCCTGCCACTTCAGGGTCGGGCAGCAGTTCGAGCAGCAACCTACCCAGGCGGATCGCTTCTGCACTCAGATCAGCACGGGTCAGTTCGCTACCACTTGAAGCCGAATACCCTTCGTTGAACACCAGATAGATGACCCGCAACACGCTGTCCAGCCGCTCGGGAAGCTCGTCTCGCTCTGGCACGCGATAGGGCAGCTGCGCGTCGCGGATCTTCGCCTTGGCGCGCACGATGCGCTGCGCAATTGTCGCCGGCGCAGCGAGAAACGCCCGCGCGATTTGCTCGGTCGTGAGGTCGCAGACTTCACGCAGCGTCAGCGCCACGCGCGCATCAGGCTGCAGCGCCGGGTGGCAGCAGGTGAAGATCAGCCGCAGTCGATCGTCTTCCATCTCGTCGACCTCCGCTGCTGGGGCCTCCTCAAGTTCAGCGGCCAGCAGATGCAAGGACGCATCGAAACGTGCGCGCCGGCGCAGCGCATCAATGGCCTTGAAGCGCCCGGCTGACACCAGCCAGGCTCGCGGGTTGTCAGGCACGCCGTCACGCGGCCATTGCTGTACCGCCGCCGCGAAGGCGTCGTGCAACGCTTCCTCCGCTCGATCGAAATCGCCGAGCAAGCGGATCAGGGTCGCCAGAACACGACGCGATTCGTTGCGGTAGATCGCCTCGATACGTCCAGCCAGGACGCTTGCGCAACCAGGCACGCTAGCGCTGCGGCAGCTGTCGCAGAGGCCGTACCTCGATGCTGCCGAGGGTCGCCGGTGGAATCGTCGCGGCAATGGCCTCGGCTTCGTCCTGGTCGGCGGCTTCGATCAGATAGAAGCCGGCTAACTGCTCGCGCGTCTCGGCGAAGGGGCCGTCGACCACCGAGGTCTCACCGTCACGCACCCTCACCGTGCGGGCCGTCCGTACCGATTGCAACGGCTCGCCGGCAAGCATGTGGCCGCTGGCACGCAGCCGTTCACCGCTGGCCAGGCAGCGGGCGACCAATGCCTGCCACTGCTCGTCGGTCATCTCATCCACTCGTTGTTCGTCGTAATAGATCAAGCACAGGTATTTCATCGCAGGGCTCCGTCTGCCGGTAACCCAGCAACGCTAGCAGCCGCCAGCAGAACCTGCTCTCCAGGACGACGAACGCTCGGCGGGTCAACCCGCCTGCTCCTGCAGCGGCGTTGGGCCGTGCGACATGTCCACCTGGCCAGTTTCCATATCGAACGGCATGGAGAAGTGCTCATGAACCACACGCCATTGGCCATCGCGATTGCCCCAGACCCTGCTGCCGCGCATCCAGCACGTCTGCATCTGTCCTTCCTTGTTGGGTCCTCCGCAGTGGCTGAGCATACGGCTGTAGGCCAGTTCACCCCCCACCTCAACGTGCAGATCGTGGGTTTCAAAAAAACCTTCGCCCTCGCAGAACTCGAAACACCGTTGCCAGTGCGCGTGGTAGTCGGGAACCCCAACGAACTGCAGCGCGCCGATCGCGCCGAAGGCGACCACATCCGGGGCGTACTGCGCCATGATCCGGTCCAGATCCTTGATCTTGATGGCCGCTTCGAACTCGTCGTGCAACGCGCGAATACGGGCTTCCTCAGGATGGATGTCGTGCATGTCGTTCTCCTGTCATCGGGCTGATAGTGAGTGCTACATGAACTGGTCGTCCGGTGGCTCCGGGAATCGACAGGGCGCAGGAATGATTCACCAAATTCGCAGCGAACCGCGGCAGTACCAGCCCGACCGCCGGGCAATCTAATAAACAGAACAGTATTGCGAATTACTATCATTGAAATATGATAATGGCCCTCAAATGGCACCCCGCTCACACGCGTGTCCATCCACCGCCACCGCCTTCAGGTCGTCCAATGCCCACTCTTCGCTTTTCGCGCACTCATGCACTGATCCCTGTTTGCCTCGCCGCGAGCGTTGTCGGCTCGCCCTTGATGGCTCAGGAGATGATTGGCACACAAGCCGATGAAAGCCGGCTCGCTCAGAACGCGCCGACGTCGGGCCGCGCCGCGGAGCCGGTGGAACTGGAGTCAGTTGAAATCACGGCGAGTGCCGACGCCTCGGCCGACGGCCTGACCCAGCCCTACGCCGGCGAGCAAGTCGCGCGTGGCGGCCGTGTGGGGATTCTGGGAAATCAGGACTATATGGAGACGCCGTTTACCTCGACAGCCTACACCTCCATGCTGATCCAGGATCAGCAGGCGCGTAGTGTGTCGGATATCGTGCAGAACGACCCGTCGGTACGTGTAGCACGGGGCTACGGCAACTTTCAGGAGCTATACGTAGTACGCGGCTTCCCCGTGTATTCCGATGACATTTCTTATAACGGCCTCTACGGCCTACTGCCGCGCCAGTATGTGGCGGCCGAGTTCATTGAGCGCGTGGAAGTGTTCCGAGGCGCGAACACTTTCCTAAATGGCGCGGCACCGGGTGGCAGTGGCATCGGCGGAGCGATCAACATTCTGCCCAAGCGCGCACCGAACGAGCCACTGACGCGCCTGACGCTGGGTGCCGAAGACGGCGGACAGGGTATGGTCGCCGCGGACATCGCTCGTCGCTTCGGCGAAGAGGAGCGATTCGGCGTGCGCCTCAACGCCGCCAAGCGCGACGGCGAAACTAACGTCGACGATGAAAAACGTACTCTGGATATGTTTGCTCTGGGACTGGATTACCAGGGCGACAACTTCCGTATCTCTGCGGACGTCGGCCATCAGTACCACTTCCTCGACCAACCGCGCCCCAGCGTCTACCTGCGTAGAACCGCTCCGATCGTTCCCAGCACGCCGGATGCAAACGACAACTTCGCCCAGCCATGGACTTTTTCGAAGGAAAAGCAGACGTTCGGTACCTTCCGCGCTGAATACGATTTCTCCGACTCGGTCACCGGCTGGCTCGCCGCTGGCGTGCGTAAGGGAGAGGAGGACAATCGCCTGGCTGTGCCAACCTACAACGGTGGTGGCCTCACCAGTACGTCGCTTTTCGAGAACGTTCGCGAAGACGATGTCTGGACAGGAGAGACCGGCTTGCGGGGCAGGTTTCAGACGGGTTCCGTCAGCCATCAGTGGGTGACTTCAGCGGCAATCTTCGATTCGGAGGAGCGCAACGCCTACGCCACCTCGGCAACGTTTGACGGAAACCTCTACTCACCGGTGGATGTGCTTCGCCCTCCCTACGCAACCGGGCCATCCACGAGCGGCGGCTCGCTCTCCAACCCAGGTATCGTTGGCCGAACCCATACACAGAGCCTGGCAATCGCCGATACCCTGGGCCTCATGGATGACCGCTTGCTGATCACCCTCGGCGCGCGACGCCAGGGCATCGACGTTCGCGCTTATGACTACAATACCGGCGAGCGCGGCTCGGCCTACAAGCGCTACGAGAACACGCCGGTGGCCGGCGTGGTGTACCAGCTCAACGACCAGGTGTCGGTTTACGCCAGTTACATTGAAGGTCTGGTCAAAGGCGATATCGCCCCCGCCGAAAGCGGCAGCGCGCCAGTCGTCAACGCTGGCGAAGTGCTGGACCCCTACGTGGCCGAGCAGATGGAAGTTGGCATGAAATACGACGGTGGTGCCATTGGCGGCAGCCTGGCCGTGTTCACCACCGACCGGCCGTTCAGCATCATCGACAATGGCGTATTCAGCGACGGCGGCGAGCAGCGTAATCGAGGTATAGAGCTGTCGGTCTTCGGTGAGCCTGCCTATGGCGTGCGGCTGCTTGGCGGGCTGACGTTGCTCGATGCCGAGCTGACCAAGACGGAAAACGGTGAAAACGAAGGCAATCGCGCCATCGGCGTTCCCCGAACGCAGGCCAACATTGGCGGCGAATGGGACCTGTCCGGCGTGCCAGGTCTGACCCTGACCAGCCGCGTGCTCTACACAAGCAGCCAGTACGCAAGTATTGATAATGATCTGGAGATCCCATCCTGGACCCGTCTGGACCTTGGCGCCCGCTACCGTATGATCATCGAGGACCGTGACGTGACACTTCGCGCGCGCGTAGACAACGTCACCGGCCGTGACTATTGGGCCTCCACCGGAGGCTATCCTGGACAGAACTACCTCGTCCTCGGCGCCCCTCGCACGCTGTCGGTCAGCGCGACGGTCGACTTCTGATGCAGGCAGTCACGCTGCGGCGCTGGGGCTGGGTTCATAAGTGGTCCAGCCTCGTCTCCACCCTGTTCATCCTGATGCTGTGCCTGACCGGCTTGCCGCTGGTGTTTTCGCATGAGATCGACCATCTCACCGGCAACGAAATCGAAGCGCCGGCGATGCCGGAAGGCGCATCGCGTGCTCCGGTCGACCAGGTTGCTGCCGAGGCGGTAAAGGCTTACCCCGGCCTGGTGCCGCTGTACTTTTTCGCCGAAGAAGACGAGCCGGATGTCTGGTACGTCAAGCTCGATACGCGCGTCGATACGGACGAGAGCGAGTCGACCCTGATCCTTTCCGATGCCCGAACCGCCGAGGTGCTCGGCGCGCCCAACTTCGATGAAGGCTTCATGAGCGTGATGTACCGCTTGCACGTGGACCTGTATGCAGGGCTCCCCGGCAAGCTGTTCCTCGGTCTGATGGGCCTGTTGCTGGTCGTGGCGATCATCTCTGGCGTGGTGCTCTACGCGCCCTTCATGCGCAAACTGCGCTTCGGTGAGGTCCGCCATGCGCGCGCGCCAAGGACGCGCTGGCTCGACCTCCACAACCTGCTTGGTGTCGTGACCCTGGTGTGGGCCCTGGCCGTGGGCTTCACGGGAGTGATCAATACCTGGGCAGACCTGATATTCAAAGGCTGGCAAGCGGATCAGGTCAGCGCGCTGCAGGCCGGTGAAACCCGCGTTCTGCTACCCGCCGACGCACAGGACGTACCCGCAGTCGACGGCACGTTGCAAGCCTCGGTCGATCGCGTGCTGGCCGCCGCACCGGGCATGGCGATCTCGATGATCGCGTACCCCGGCACGCTGCGCGCGACACCCGAACACGTCGCGGTGATCTTGCGGGGTGATACGCCGCTGACTTCGCGCCTGACCCAGGCCTTGCTGATTGACCCCGCCAACGGCGAGGTGCTGGAAGCCGGTGCCCGCCCCTGGTATGTCACCGCGCTGCAACTCTCCGAGCCACTGCACTTCGGTGATTACGGCGGCTTGCCGCTGAAAATCCTCTGGGGTCTGTTGGATATCCTCACCATCATCGTCGTGGTCAGCGGGCTGTACCTGTGGCTCAAGCGCGGCGCCACGGAGGCCCGGGCATGATGCGCATATGGCTCTGGCCAGTGCTGATCGCGGCGTTGTCCGCGGTGGGGCTGGTAGCCGGTCTGGTGTCTGAAGGCGCGGGCGACTGGCTGAACTGGCTCGCGCTGAGCGTACCGGTGGTGCTCTCCGTCCACGGTTTTCGTCGCCGTAAGCCTCAGCGGCAGCGCGACCTGAGCGTGCGTGCTCAGCATTAGCCGCGCGGGGTCGCAGAGCCGCACGACGACCGGACCCTAGACCCTAACCGCCTGCCAGTCAGTCAGGCGTTGAGAATCGCTTCGAGCTGCTCGAATGAGAAGGGCTTGGGCAAGGAGCTAGCGGGCAGCTCGGTTTCGATCACGCCATCGCCGGACATGAACACCACCCGCAGCCGCGGCTGCGCCTCAAGCGCCAGCGCGGCGAACTCGGTGCCGGACATTCCCGGCAGGTTGACGTCCACCAGCAGGAAATCGAAGTGCCGTTCGGCCAATGCTTGCGACGCCTTTTCCGCGCAAAGGCATCCCACCGATGCGAACCCTAACTCGTCGAGCATTTCGCAGGTCAGCTCAAGCAGCGGCAGTTGGTCCTCGACGACGAGTACACAACGACGCAAATTCTGCTGTTTTGCAGCTGCAGACGTCTGATCATGCTCACGCGACCCGAGGAGCTGACGGATCTTGCGCGCCAGATCTTCCTGGCGATACGGCTTGCTCAGCAACTCGACGCCGGCATCCAGCTTGCCACCGTGAACAATCGCGTTGCGGGTGTAGCCCGAGGTGAACAGTACGGCAATATCCGGCAGCAGCAGTTTCGCCTGTCGTGCCAGTTCGGTGCTGCTGAGTTTGCCCGGCATAACCACGTCGGTGAACAACAGATCGATTGCGATGCCGCTCTGAAGAATGCTCAGGGCGCTCTGCGCATCATTGGCGCGCAGCACCCGGTAGCCAAGGCCGGACAGCAGTTCGATGACGGTAGCCTGTACCGCAAGATCATCCTCCACGACCAGAATCGTCTCGTTACCGCCTACGGTGGGCCCGACCGGTAGCGGAACGGCAACCACTTCCGGCTGCTCGGTACGGGGCAGGTACAGCTTGACCGTGGTGCCGCTGCCCAGTTCGCTGTAAATGCGGATGTGGCCGCCGCTCTGTTTGGCAAAACCATAGGCCATGCTTAGCCCGAGCCCCGTGCCCTCACCCTCCGGCTTGGTGGTGTAGAAAGGCTCGAACGCCTGCTCGATGGTGTGCTCGGACATGCCGACACCCGTGTCGGAGACCGCCAGCAGCACGTACTGACCTGGCGCGACGTCAATCTGTGTTTGCGCATAATGCTCGTCGAGCATGGCATTGCTGAGCTCAAGGGTCAGCTTGCCCCCGTCGAGCATGGCATCGCGCGCGTTGATCGCCAGATTCAGTAGCACATTCTCGAGCTGGTTCGGATCGACCATGGTCGTCCACAGCCCGCCGGAAACAACGGTTTCGATCTCAACTCTCTCGCCCAGCGCCTGGCGCAGCAACTCATCCATGTTGCGTAGCAAACGACTCAGATTGGTGGGCATCGGCCGCAACGGCTGCCTGCGGGCAAAGGCCAACAGCTCGGCCGCCAGTTTGGCCCCTCGTTCAACCGCCTGCGCCGCGGCATCAAGCCGCTCCGAGCCCAACCCGGCGCTTGCAAGCATGGGCCGTATCAACTGCAGGTTGCCGCCGATTACCTGCAGCACATTGTTGAAATCATGCGCCACGCCACCGGTCAGCTTGCCGATCGCCTCCAGCTTCTGCGATTGATGCAGCGCCTGGCGACTTTGCTCCAGCTCGCGGGTGCGCTCACTCACCAGTTCCAGCAGGCTGTCTTGGGATTGCTGCAGGGCTTGCTGTGCGAGGACCTGCTGCGTCACGTCGTGGCCCTGGCAGAAAATGCCGCTCACCTCGTCCTGCTCAGTCAGCACGGGCTGGAATATGAAATCGACAAACCGTCGCTCCGCCCCGCCACCGCTGCCACGGTTGACCAACACCGGTGTCGCACGGCCGAGGTAGGGCCGCTTGGTCGCATAGATTTGTTCCAACAGCTCGCCGACGTCGCGCCCCTCGGTTTGCGGGAACGCTGCGGATGCCGGTTGACCGATCACATCGCGCTGCCCCACTAGCTGGTGAAAGGCCCGGTTGGCGATGGCCAGCACGTGCAGCGGCCCTCGAGTAATTGCAATGAAGCCAGGCGCCTGATCGAACAGGCGGTGGAGATGTTGACTCTCCTCGGTCAACTCCCGCCCGCGTTGCTCATTGACCCGACGCTCCGCGGCCAGGGCCGTGATGTCGCGTACGGTCAGGGATACACCGATGATTTGCCGATCCCCGTCCCGCACCGCCGAGGGAAAAACTTCCAGCGTGCTATCGACCCCGTCCAGCGTGCACGAGCATTCCAGAGGGCGCGCAACGGTGCCGCCAAGCACCTGCTGCGCAGTCGAATGCAGCGCAGGCGACCAGAACGGCAATTGTTCAACGTTCAGCTGCACGGCGTCCCTGACTGGCAGCCGGAACAGCTCTTCGGCACCCGCGCTCCAGTACAGCACGTCCAACGTCTCATCGAGCCCGATAATGGCGTCACGCGCGGCATCGATGAACGTGTGCAGGTAGTAGCTGGCGTTCAGCCGTCGTCGATGGCTGCCCTCTGTTGAAGCCTGAGGTGAATTGAGCGTCGCGTTTGCCCGGTCAAGCGTGGTTCGCAATTGACGGCGGCGCTGAGTCGCCGCGAGCGTCTGGCTGATCTGCCGGGCCAGCACGGATGGGCTGGTCTCGATGATGGACCAATGCGGACCAATCAGCGGGGCCACGCCAAACTCACGGCGCAAGGGCTCAATACCGCCGACCGGACAGAGAAATATGAATTCGCAATGCCGCCAGTGACCGCGTATGGTCCGCGCCAGCGCCAGTGGGCGGCTAAGTCCCGGTGCCAGCAGCAGCAGCGCAGGCTCTGCGTGCGCCGCCAACGTCGCAGCGGAATCAGCAGTGAGCGCTGCCTGGTCGATGGCGGTTAGCTGCAACTGTTGCGCGACGGCGATCTCTCCAATCAGCCGTTGCGTCGCGCCGTCTGCGTCTCGGGCGATGATCAGAATTATCGACTGGGTTCCCACACTGGCACTCAAAGCAGCGGCAGGCCGAGCAAACTGCGGCCTGCCCATAGCTTCAGCAGATCGGTGGTCGGCGTCATCACATGTGCGGCTCGGGCATCACGCATTATCTGCGCGACCCGGCTGTTGTCACGGTACGCAGCACCACCACAAATGGTCATCGCCTCATTAGCGAGTGAGACCGCGGTTTCACCGGCCGCCGCCTTGCAGGAAAGAATGAAGGGCAGCGCCTCGGGATCCCCCATGTCTCCACGCCGCGCGGCTTCGCGAATCAGCGCACGGGTTTTCTCCAGATCCATCCACATCTCGGCATAGCGAATCTGCAATGCCTCGACATCGCGCAACGCCTCGCCCGAATGCGAATAACGCCGAGCGCGCAAGTGCTCGCCAGCAGCGTCCAGTGCTGACTGGGCAATACCGAGATAGGTGCCGGCCATGGCCATCAGGAAAAAGGGAGCGACCACCTCAAACACGTACCAGACCTGATCACCTTCTTCACCCAGCAGATTCGCCGTCGGCACGCGAACCTGATCCAGGCGCAACGGCCGAGAGGAATTGCCCCGCATGCCGAAGCCTTTCCAGGCATCCAGCCAGCTCATACCTGCACTGTCGCGGTCGACGATCAGGCAACTGAAGTCGCCGGCGTCATTACCATCGCCGCTGGCTACCGTCGACACCACATAGGAGTCGGCATGACCACCGTTGGTCACGAATTGCTTGGTGCCGTTGACCACGAAGCGCTCCCCGTCCGACTGGATACGCGTCTCCGGCAGGTAGAAGTGCGCGCCCGTACCATGTTCGGAAAGTGCCAGCGTGGTGATGTGCCGGCCTTCGGCAATGGCCCGTAGATAGTGGTCCTGCTGGTAACGAGTGGCCTTGGCGGCAATCACCGCGGTGCCGACACAGTGCATGCCGAAGCAGAGTGCCGACGACGGGCATGCCCTGCCGATCGTTTCGGTGATTACGCTCAGGCCAAGCAGGCCCTGGCCATGACCCCCAAGCGCGGTCGGCACTTGCAGCCCGAGCAGCCCGGCTTCTGCCAGCGCGCTCATCGAATGCTCGGGCCATTGGCAGTGCTCATCGACCTGGGCTGCATGCGGGGCGATGTGTGATTCCACCAGCAAGGCCGCGATGCCTTGCAGCTCGCTGAGCCGAGCGGGTAACAGATATTCCATAAGAAAGCAGAGCCACTCTGATAGGCAAAATTGAAATTACGACGGTACGGCGGACAGTGGCACATCGGAGGGATGACCGGGCGGTTTCACATGACCCGTTCCTGATAGACCGTGCAGCGGTCTATCGAGTTCGCAGGCGTAAGCGGGCCCATCGCCATCAATACGCTGCGCAGCCATGACTATAACTGTAGAGAACCCTGACGCCTTGCTGTGTTCAACAAGCTACGGCCTCCCCGCCTACACCGATACGGGATATTCACTTATGTTCGGCCCTTTGCACATACGCCTCGGCATCGCCGCGGCCCTCTTGGCACTCAGCACCTCGGGAGCGGCAGCACCCATGTATCAACTATTGGTCGGCACCTACACCAGCGTGCGCAGCGGCGAAGGCGGCAGCGAAGGGATCTATCGCATGCAGTTCGACGCCGAAAACGGCCAGATTCAGCCCCAGCCGCTGCAAGTGGTACGCACGCACAATCCGTCCTGGCTGACGCTGGACCTGAACCGCAACCGGCTCTACGCCGCGAACGAGAACGGTCCTGGGCAGCCCGACGCCGTGGGCCGCGTGAGCGCGTTCATCATGGCGCCGAACAGCGGTCAGCTGTCACCGTTGGCGCAGCAGATCACCCTGGGTGACGAGCCCACCCACCTGAGCCAGAGCCGTGACGGACGCTACCTGTTCGTTTCGAACTATGGCGTCCATGCCAATCCGGGCGGCAGCCTGGCGGTCATGCCGACGGCCAGCGACGGGACGCTCTCGCCCGTGACTCAGATCGCCACTCACAAGGCCAGCGAGGTGCACCCGGAACGCCAACAGTCGGCCCATGTGCACTCGGCGGTGATGTCTCCGGACGGAAAGACGCTCTTCGTCAGCGACCTGGGCGCGGACAAGATTTTCATCTACGCGTATGACCCGGCCAACGCCGAGCGCCCGCTCTCGCCTGCGGACCCTGCCTTCATCGCCCTGCCGGACGGCAGCGGCCCACGCCATCTGGTCTTCAGCCCGGACGGACTCCAGGCGTACGCGACGCTTGAACTCAGCGCTCAGGTGGCCCGTTTCGACCATGTCGACGGCGGCCTGGTACAGCGGCAATTGGTGGACATGGCGGCCGGCGGCGATGTCAGCCAGCATTCACCGGGCGCTATTCATCCGTCCGCCGACGGCCGTTTCCTCTACGTCAGCGACCGCGCCGAAAAGAACCGCATCATGGTCTACGCCATCGAGGAGAACGCCAACCTGCGTGAAATTCAGCAGCGCGACAGCGAGGGCCGCGAGCCGCGGGAGTTCACCATCGATCCGAGCGGGCGTTTCATGCTCATCGCCAACCAGAAAAGCGATGCGCTGGTGGTGCTGCAGCGCGACCCCGACAGCGGCCTGCTAGGCGACACCGTGCAGACCCTGCCAATGGGTCGGCCTTCGGATGTGAAGTTCATCGATCGCACCGGGCGATGAGCACGCCGCCCGGCGCAGGATCGATCAAGACAGCAGACTGACCACCGCGAAGCGGCTGATGGTGGCCTGCGCCACCACGGTCTGGGTGACGGCGGCGTAGCTGGACGGGCTGCGCTGCATCAGGTTGAACACCGAACGCGAGAAATCCATCGCCCACTGTTTCTCGTCGGCATGGGCCTGACGGGCGAGAAACTCACGGATCTCCTGTTGGCGGTTACTCAGCTGCTCACGCAGCGCGGTGACCTTGTCGAGCCCAGCCACGACCGAGTCAAGCAAGCGCCGCAGTTCGCGGAACGAATCCAGCTGCAACTCCTCGGGGAAGTTCAGCAACTGCTCTTCCTGGCTCTGCACGCGAACATAGTTGCCCTTGTCGAACAACTTGCCCTCGCCCTGCACCGCGAGCTGTCCCTTGAGCTTCTGCCAGTCGCCTTCACGCGCGGAAAATTTCAGCTCGCCGTTCTGGTCCAGTTCGGCACGAATCCCGGCCTGCCCGAGGCTGCCATTGAAGCGACGCAGGATCTGCTCATCGGTCATCCCGTCGTCGAGCACCACCGCGACCGGCTCGGCCAGCTGGCGGCCGCCGCTGAACAGCAGGGTTTCGCGGCCGGACTGACGAATCGTGTCCAGCGACTCCAGCCCCTGCAGGCTGAAGCGGCTGCGTACCGGCTCGGTCAGGCGCAGCTTGAGGTTGGCATCCAGCGAATTGCCGGAGCGCTTGCTGCGCGCCTTGAGCAGCTCGTTGAGCTGATGAACCGACTGTTGAATGGCGTCCTCGCCATCGGGCTGCGGTGAGCTGATCTGGCGACTCAGGTTGAGTTTGAGCTGCGACAGACGCGTCTGCAGATCGCCCAGGTAGCTGTCGGCCGATTGCATCGAAGACAGTTGCTGGTTGAGCTGCAGGCTGAAACTGGTGGTCTTGCTGGTCGTGGTTTCGACGGGCAGGGTGTCGCCGGGCGTACCGGCACGCAGCGGCGCAGGCGCATCCCGCAGTAATGCCTCGCGGCGTTCCTGCGGGTTGATTGCGGAAACAGCGGGGAGCTGCTTGCCAATCTTCATTCACGCTACCTCGGTCAGAGCATGCCGAACAGCGACAGCCCGTTGATCTTCAAATAGGTTTTCTGCGTCGCCTGCAGCGACAGCTGGTAGTTGTTCAGGTCGATGCTGGCGGTGGCGTAGTCCAGCTGGGACAACTCGCCTTCGATCTTCTGGTTGACCAGCGAGACGTCCTCGTTGCTGCTCGACAGCAGGGTCAGGGTGTTCTGCCGCCCGCCCAGCTCGGTGACAGCCCCCAGCAGGCGACCATGGGTGTCGTCCAGACTGGCCAAGGTTGCGCTGATCAGAGCGCCGGCATCGATTGCCGGGTTGGCCAGGTTCTTCACCAACGCATGCAATTGACTGAGCATCTCGGCATCGTCAGTACCCGTGCCGAAAATTTGCGTAGCGGTGACATTCTCTTCGACCAGCACACCATTGGCGACTGCCGCCTGGCGGTACTGATCATTGCCGGTCAGCTTGTAGGTTTCGGTTGGGGCATCGAATGTGATCGCTGGACGGTCGCTGAGCGTGCCCGAGAACAGATAACGACCTTCCTCATCGCGCACGTTGGCGAAGCTGAGAATGGTGCTCTCCAGCGTCTCCAATTCATTGGCGATGGCGGCGAGGTCTTCGGGGGTATTACTGCCGTTCGCCGCCCACAACAGCATGTCGCGCACGCTGAGCATGGTGTCGGAGGCGGCCTTGAGGTTGGCCTCCTGCTTGGACAGGTTGCCGGAGACGTTGGCGATGTTGGTGCGGTACTGGGTCAGCGTCGCTTCCTCACGCTGAATCCGCAGCACGCGCACGGCGGAAATCGGGTCATCAGACGGCAGCAGCATGCGCTCGCCTGTGGCCATCTGCTGCATCAGCTTGCCGAGCTTTTCGGAGCTGGTGTTCATCGAGCCGTGCATCATGGCGGTGAGCTGGGCGTTGGAGATGCGCATGGTCTTTACTCGTCAGTCGAATCGGCCGTGCCGACTCAGAACATCGCCAGTACGGCGTTGAACAGATCGTTGGAAGTGCTGATGACCTTCATGTTGGCCTGGTAGGCCTGCTCGTAGGCCATCAGATTGACCGCTTCTTCGTCCAGGTTGACCGCGCTGACGCTGTCGCGCTGGGCCTGGGCCTGCTCCGCCACAGTGGTCGCGGCGCTCAGGTCCGCCTGGTTCTGTCGGCTGGCACTGGCGACGCGGCCAACCAGACCGGCATAAGCGTCGTTGAGCGGTACGGTGTTACCGGCGACATCGATGCCTTTCGACTTCAAGTCGAGCAGCTGAAGCAGATTCTTGTTGTTGCCTACCTCGACATCCGCGCCGCCCACCGAGGAAAACGCCAGCTCCGAAGCCGCCAGCGGCCCGACTTCAAGCATGCCGCTGGTGCTGCTGGCGTTGTATACGAACAATGGCTGCCCAGGATCGCCTTTGAGGTCGAAGCCGCCCGCGAGGGTGTCATTGACCCTCTCGCTCAGCGCCTTGGCCATGTCGTGCAGGTCTTGCTGAGCCGGGCGCAGCGCGCCGTATTCCATGTCATAGAGGCTACCGAGCGAGCCCCCAAGCCCCTGCTGATTGAGCGGGAACGTGGTCTTGGCGAAGACCAGCGACATTTCCTGCTCGCCGGCCAGGTTCTCGTTGACCTTCAGCTGCCCAGCGGTGGCACCGGCCACCAGCGGCTGGCCATTGGCGAGCGACACGCTGAGGGTGCCGTCCGGCGCTTCCTGCACGCGAATACCGGCGTACTGGCTGAGATCCTTGACCAAATTCTCCCGATAGTCGCGCAGGGTCGCGGTGTCACGGCCGGAGGATTCCATCTCGCGAATCTGCGCGTTGAGCTCGGCAATGTTGCCGGACAGCCCGTTGATCTCGCTGGTCATCGCCACGCGCTGGCCCTGCAGCGCGTTGAGCTGAATGCCGATGTTGCTGTTCAGACCGTTGAAGCGCTGTGCCAGCTGCTTGGCCTCGCCAATGATCTGCTGGCGCAAGGCGATGGATTCGGGGGTCGAGCTGGCTTCGCTGAGCGCGGCGAAGAAGTTGTCCAGGCCAACACTGACGCTAGAACCTTCGCTGTCGATCAGGCCTTCGAGCGCAGTCAGGTACTGCTGATTGGTGTTGAAGTAGTTCTTGTCGGTACTGGCGCGCCAGAGCTGCTGATTCTGAAAGTCGTTGGACAGCCGACGAATGCTGCTGACCTGTACGCCTCCGCCAATGCTGACCGACGTCTGCCCGCCGAGCGAGTGCAGGTCCGGCGCGAGGCGGCTGAAGCCCGGCGTGTTGACGTTGGCGATGTTCTGCCCCGTCGCTGACAGGGCGATCTGCGAGGCGCGAACGCCGCTGTAGCCAATTTGACCCAAAATACTCACGACTGGACTTCCTTCGACTCGATCCGGATCGGTTGTGCGAACGCCACGGACAGGTGGCCGCCGCCAACAACACGATGCTGCTGAGTGGATAGAGCGACCACATCGGCGCTGGAATTAAGCGAAGCCTGGACGGGACTGGGTGCCGGCTGGATTTGCGCGCGCGGCTCGACGGGGGCCGGTGCCGCGGCACGCAGGTCATTGAGAATGTTACGGGTGTAGTTGCGGGTTTCCGCGTAGGGGATTTTCTGCACCCAGGCGCCGGTGCCGATCTCGCCGGTGCGCGGATCACCATGGCTTTTAAGCCACTCGTCTACTCGACCGGGGCCGGCGTTGTAGGCGGCGAGCGCCAGCGCCTGGTGGCCGTCATAGCGATCGAGCATCTTGTTCAGGTAAGCACTGCCGAGGCGCTTGTTGTACTCGGCATCGGTGGTCAACCGCGCTTCACTGAACGGCAAACCCAGCTCGGCGGCCATGTCCCGCGCGGTGCCGGGCATCAACTGCATCAGGCCGCGCGCGCCCTTGGGTGAAACGGCCGCGATGTTGCCGCTGGATTCGTGCTTGATGACGCTGTCGACCAGCGACTTGAAGCCGGCTTTGCCGCTTTCCCAGGCGCTGTCCAGCGCATCGACGCCACGCTGCCAGGTGCCACGCAGCGCGTGCAAACCGCCACCCTGGATGCCGCTGCCCGAGTGTCCGGCCAGCGCCGTGGGCACCGGCGCGCTGCCGGCTTCACCACTTAGCTGCTGCACCAGCATGTCGGCGATCCCAGTCTGACGCTTGCCGGCCAGGGTGTCGGCAAGCACTTCGTCATATAAGTCGCGCATGGTATCCAGCTCGCGGCTGCGCATCGGGTTGCCGGCACCGAGCACGTCGCCGGCCTTGCGCATCTGCTTGAGGATCTGCTGCAGGAACATCGCCTCGAACTGTTCGGCGACGACTTCCAGCTGCTGGCGCCGGGCCGCGGTCGGGCCGTCCTGGCGGTTGCGCAGGGTGTTGAGATGCTGGGGGAGGGATACGATGCTCATCCGACAAAAACCTATTCAATCTGCTGCGCGTCAGGCCTGCTTCATCAGAAGCAGACGCTTGTTACATCACAATCAGTTCAGCGTTTAGCGCGCCGGCGCGTTCCAGCGATTGCAGGATGCTCATCACGTCGTCAGGCGTGGCGCCGAGGCTGTTGATGGTGCTGATGATGCTTTCCAGACTGGCGCCTTCCGGCCACTTGAACATTGCCTTGCGGTCCTGCTCGATGGCGACGTCCGACTGCGGCGTGACCACGGTTTCGCCGCCGGCAAAGGCGTTCGGCTGGCTAACCTGCGGGCGCTCGCTGATGGTCACGGTCAGGCTGCCATGGGCAACCGCCGCAGCCTTAACCCGTACGCCCTCGCCCACCACCACGGTGCCGGTGCGGCTGTTGAACACCACCTTCGGCCGGGTACGCCCCTCTTCCACTTCCAGGCGTTCGAGCATGGCCATAAAGCTCATGCGCTGGGTGCTGGTGACTGGCGCGCGAATGGAAATCTTGGTGGCGTTCAGTGCCGTGGCGGTGCCCGGACCGAAGTAGGCATCCACCGCGTCTACCACGCGGGTGACGGTCTGGAAGCTTGGCTGACGCACATTGAGCATGACGTCCGGGCGCTCGGTGAAGTCGCTGGGGATCATCCGCTCGATGGTGGCGCCGTTGGGAATCAGCCCGCTGTTGGAGGTGTTGATTGCCACCTTCGAACCGCTGGCACCTTCGGCATTGACGCCGCCGACGATCACCGCGCCCTGGGCCAGCGCATAGATTTCGCCGTCCACGCCTTGCAGCGGGGTCATCAGCAGCTGACCGCCGCGCAGGCTCTTGGCGTCGCCCAGCGAGGAGACGGTGACGTCGACCGATTGGCCGGCGCTGTAGGACGGCGGCACGGTGGCGGTGATGGTCACCGCAGCGACGTTTTTCAGCTTCGGATCGACGTTCGGCGGCAGATTCACGCCGAACTGCTTGATCATGTTGGTCACCGACTGGCTGGTGAACTTGACCTGGTTCTTGTCACCCGTGCCGTCGAGGCCCACGACCAGACCGTAACCGATCAGCTGGTTGCCGCGAATGCCCTCGACATCCACCAGGTCCATCAGCGGCACGGCCTGGGCCGGCAGTTGCCACAGCGCGAGAGCGGCGAGGAACAGCTTCAGGGATCGCATCGGGCTAGTCATTTCAAGGCTTCACTTAAAGGGGGAACAGCGGCGACGCGAAGAACCGCGTCAGCCAGCCGGCCGAGTTGCTGTCGTTGAGCACACCACGACCCGCGTAAGAAATCTTGGCGTTGGCCACGCTCTGCGAGGACACCTGGTTGTAGCGGTTGATGTCGTCGATGCGCACCAGCCCGGTCAGGCGAATGTATTCATCACCCTGGTTCAGACGCAGGGCTTTTTCGCCCTTGATCTGCAAGGTGCCGTTGGGCAGCACACGATGCACGCTGACGGCAATGGAGCCGCGCAGGGTGTTCTGCTGCGAGCTCTTGGCCGAGCCCTTGAAATCGCGCTCGCCGGAGGCTGAGGTTTCAACGTCCGGGTAGGTCTTGCCGAGAATGGTCGGCACGCCGATGCCTACGCTCGATTCCTTGCCGAAGCTGGTACCGGCGCTCTTGCTCGACTGGGTGGATTCGTCCAGCACCACGGTGAGGATGTCGCCGACCCGCACCGCGCGCTTGTCGCTGATCAGCGAGCCGCTGTAACCGGAGCGAAACAGACCGCCACCGGTGGTCGGCGGCAGGCTGTAGTCCAGCTCCAGCGGCTCGTACTCGGTCGAGGGCTCTTCCGGCAGCATCTCGTTGAAGCTGGCGCAGCCGGTTAACAGGGCCAGTGCGACAAGCAGAATCGGCGTACGCATCATCGGTCTCAGACGGTCTGGTTGAGGAACTGCTGCATGCCGCTGGCGGCATCGAGCACCTTGGCGTTGGCCTCGTAGGCACGCTGGATGGCGATCATCGCCACCATGGCCTCGACCACCTGCACGTTGGAGCCTTCGAGCACGCCCTGCTTGAGCTGGCCCAGGCCCTCTTCGCCCGGCACGCCTTCAACGGCTTCGCCACTGGCAACGCTTTCGCGATACAGGTTGCCGCCCAGCGCTTCCAGGCCGCCCGGATTGGTGAAGTTGACCAGCGTGATCTGGCCCAGCTCGGACGGCAGGGTGTCACCCGGCAGTACCGCCGTAACGATGCCATCAGCGCCGACGGTAAAGCCGGTGCTGCCTTGCGGCACTTCGATGGCTGGCGTCAACGGCAGGCCCTGTGCGTTGACCATCACGCCTTCGGCGTTGAGCTGAAACTGACCGTTCTCGGTGTAGAGAATGTCACCGTTGGGCGACTCGACCTGAAAGAAGCCGCGGCCGACGATCGCCAGGTCCATCGGCTGGCCAGTAGTCTGGATGCTGCCTTCGGTGAACACCTTCTGCGTACCAGCGACGCGCACGCCGCTGCCCAGCTGAATGCCGGACGGCACGGTGTTGATCTCATCCGCCTGCGCGCCGGGCTGCTTTTCGATGCTGTAGAACAGATCTTCGAAGACTGCGCGATCAGCCTTGAAGCCATTGGTGTTGACGTTGGCCAGGTTGTTGGCAACGGTCGCCATGGCGGTATCTTGTGCAGCCAGGCCGGTCTTGCTGACCCAAAGTGCGGAATTCATGCGTTATCTCCCGATCAGCTGCCGCGGATCATTCGGTTGCCGGCGTCGGAAAGGTCCTCGGCGGCTTTCATCATCTTTACCTGGGTTTCGAACAGGCGGTTGAGGCTCATGGTCGAGGCCAGCTCGTCGATGGCCGAGACGTTGCTCGACTCGAGAAAGCCGCTGGCCAGGCGCACGTCTTCGCTCGGCGCGGCGGGCTCGCCGTTGCGGGTAACCAGCAGGCCGGCTTCGTTCTTCATCAGGTCCGCCGCCGCGACGTCGACCAGGCGGATGCGGTCCACTTCGGCCATCATCCAGTCGCCCGGCGCCATGATCGACACGGTGCCGTCGTTGCCGATCTCGACACGATCATGCTCGGGCAGCTCGATCGGCCCGCCCTCGCCCATCACGGCGCGACCGTTGAGTGTGAGCCGACCTTCGGCGTCGATCTGCATGCTGCCTTGGCGCGTATAGGCTTCGCCGTCGCCATCCTGCAGGACGATCAGGCCGGTGCCCTTGACGGCGAAATCCAGCTCGCGACCGGTGGCGACCATCGGGCCGGCGGCCAGGCTGACCCCGTTGTTCTCGACCACCGCCATATGCCGGCTGTCGTAGCCGTGACCTTCCACCGCCACCGCCTGAGCACGTTCGAGGTCGGCACGAAAGCCCGGTGTGTTGACGTTGGCGAGGTTGTTGGAGCGCACCTGCAGCGACATCATCGTGCGGCTGGCTGCGGTCATCGCCGTGTATCCCAAACGATCCATGGATCAGCCTCAGAGCGCGTTGAACAGGACCTGGGTCAGTTCTTTGTTGGTGGAGATCACCTGGGTGTTGGCCTGGTAGTTACGCTGGCCTTCCATCAGGCCCACCAGCTGCTGGGTGAGGTCCACGTTGGAGCTTTCCAGCGCGCCGCTGGCCAGGTTGCCGTACTGGCCGACACCCGGAGCACCGAGCATGGCCGCGCCAGAGGCAGCGGTCTCGGTCCAGGCAGTGCCGCTGATGTTCTTCAGGCCTTCGGCGTTGACGAAGTTGGCTAGAACGACCTGGCCCTGAAGCAGCCGCTCACCGTTGGAATAGCTGGCGTAGACCTTGCCATCCTTCTCGACGCTCATGCCGGTCTGTTCGCCAGCGGAATACCCGGTGGCGCGGTTGCTGGTCACGCTGAATTCGGAGCCGTACTGGCTGGTGCCGCTGTAATCGAGCTGGATGTTCAAATCCGCCACACCGCCGCCGAGGGTCGCGGTCAGGGCCGGGCCAACTGGCGTGGTCAGGGAGCCACTCGTATCGAATTCCAGCTTCGCCGAGCTTCCCAAGTTTTTTCCGTCAACAAAGTAGTGAGCGGTCCAGCTGTTATCCGGGACGGCGTCCTTCACGAAATACTGGGTCAGGGTGTGTTCCTTGCCCTGGGAGTCGTACAGCTTGGTGGTGTAGGTGGAGTTGTAGCTGTCCGCCACCAGCGGATCGAACGCGACCGCCGGGACTTCCTGATTGGCGTCGAGGTTGGCAACAAAGCTCAGCGCGTCGGTGGCCTTGGCGGGCAGACCGCCGGCCTTCATCTGCAGATCACCGACCACGCCGGTCTGCAAATTGCCGGTGGCATCGGCCGGATAGCCCTGCAGGCGTTGACCGAGACTGTTGGTCAGGTAGCTGTCCTTGTCCGTGCCGAACACGCCTGCGCGGGTGTAGGCCACGTCGCCATTGCTCGCGCGGGTGACGAAGAAGCCGCCGCCGGAAATGGCCAGGTCGAGGTTACGGTTGGTGGTGGTCAGGGCGCCGCCCTGGCTGATGCTCTGGCTGGTGCCGGTGACTTCAACGCCCATGGCCTGGCTCTCGGCATAAAGGCTGCCGAAGTTGGTCCGCGAAGACTTGAAGCCGACGGTGCCGGAGTTGGCGATGTTGTTGCCGATGGTGTTGAGTTGTTCGTTGACGGCGGAGAGGCCGGTCAGGGCGATGTTGAAGCTCATGGGCTGATCTCGATATGTAAAAGGAAAAGAAAACTGGCGAGCCCTGGGGCTCAGCCGCCGAGCAGCCCGGCATCGGCCTGGGCAAATTCAAGGATGTTGTAGAAAGGCACCGCACCGACGCCGTTGACCTGGAGCACCGGACCTTCGGCACTGACGCGCACGTTCGAGACCTGACCGGCGACTTCCACCTGTGGGAATTCGCCGTTCTCCGATTCGATGCTCACGCTGTATTGGCCATCGCGCAGGCCGTGTTTGGCCGGATCGATCACGAAGGGCACCTTGCCGGCGGACTGCGCGCCCAACTCGATGCGGGTCTGGGTGCCGTTGGAATCGGTCAGCAGCACAGCGGTGCGGGTCGAGGCATGGCTTAAATCGAAGCCACCGCTGACGGCCTGCCCACTGAGATCCAGCGACTCAACGGCGACGCTCACCTGCTGGCCAACCAGACCAGCCGCGGTCAAGGTCTGCAGGTTGTCGGTCAGCACCAGATTGTTCTGCGCCAGGGTGGCCAGGTTCTCCATGCTCTTGACCTGGGACATGGCCGAGAACTGGTTGAGGAATTCGGTGCTGTCGACCGGCTTGGTCGGGTCCTGGTATTTGATCTGAGCAACCATCAGGCTGATGAAGTTGTTCTCCATCTGCGTGGCGTCGCTGATGTTCACCGCCTGCTTGGGCAGATCGCTCGCCGCAGTGCCGGACAGGCCGCTGCCCTGCAGGTTATTGGTCACCGCCATCAGGATTCTCCCAGCCGCAGCAGGCTCTGCTGCATGCTTTTCACGCGGTTGAGCACCTCGACGCCGGTCTCGAAACTGCGCGTGGCCGACATCATGTCGGTCATCTCTTCGATCTCGTTGATGTCCGGGTAATAGACGTAGCCATCGCCATCGGCCAGTGGATTGCCCGGCTCGTAGCGACGCTTGGGCTCGGCGCCGGAGGTGACCACGTCGAGCACCTGCACATGGGCGCCGCCGAGGCCGACGCCGCGGGTCAGCGAGTTGTTTTCGTACACCGCCGCAAACATTGGCTTGCGCGCCTGGTAGACGTCGGCGGCGTTGTTGGCCGCCGAGTCGGTGTTGGCCAGGTTGCTCGCTACGGTATTGAGCCGCACGGTCTGGGCGTTCATCGCCGAGCCGGCGATGCGATAGATGGAATCGAATGACATGGCTTAACGGCCCTCGATGGCTTGCTTCAAGCCACGAAATTTCATCGTGATGAAGGTCAGGCTGGTCTGGAAATCCATGGAGTTGCGCGAGAACTGCGCCTGCTCGGTCGACAGCTCGACGGTGTTGCCATCCTGCGAAGCCTGGCTCGGCACGCGGAACAGCAAGCGCGGATCGGTGCCGGCCAGGCTCATGCGCGGCGAGGTGGAGCTGTCCAGCCGCTGCATTTCCTTGCCGAAATCAATGTCCCGAGCCTGGAAGCCGGGGGTGTCTTCGTTAGCCAGGTTCGCCGCGAGAATCTCGCTGCGTTGCATGCGCAAACCCAGGGCGCGTTCGTGAACGCCGAGGGCATCATCAATCCGTATACTCATTCACCGATACCTTTGCAGCCCGAGCGGACCGAACGACAGCCCGCAGCTTTGCGGGAGTGTTTGCAGTATCCGTGCCGAACCACTGAATCAAGGTAAATAGCTGTTTTACATGATTAATTTCCTGACTCTCAGCACGCCGCAAGAGCCCTTCCTTCCGCATCGATGGGCCTTGCACACGCGAAGCGGAAAAGCCGTTTCCGCCTGGTGCGTCACAGCCCTGCTCATGCTGATCGGTGCGGCCCAAGCACACGCGGACGCCACGGCGCAGGTGCAACAGGCGCTGGAAAATCATCTTCGCGGCATGCTCGAGCGGCAGGCGGAGCGCCAGGGCTGGCAGGGCATGCAACTGCGCTACGAAACCCACCTGCCGGCGAGCGCCGCCAACCTGCCGCCCTGCGCGGGCGTCCTGCAAATACGCGCCACCGGCGATGCGCCCTCGGCCATGGAGCGCCAGCAATTGGCGATCAATTGCCCGGACACACCCGGCTGGTCGCTGAACGCCAACGCGCAGGCGCATGTGTTCCTGCCCGCGGTGCATGCCGAGGGCATCATCGATCGCGGGCAGACGATCCGTGAAAGCGATATCCGGCTGGAGCGCATCAACATCGCCAAGGCCCGGCGCGGTTATTACAACCGTCTGGATGAGGTCATCGGCATGGCCGCCAAACGCCGTATCCGCGCCGGCCAGACCATTACGCCATCGCTGCTGGAGCAGGCCATGGCGGTCAAGCGCGGGGAACCGGTGAAGATTGTCGCCAGCAACGACGGCATCGAAGCCTCGACGTCCGGCGAAGCCCTGGGCGACGGCCAGCCCGGCGACGTCATCCGCGTGCGCAATACACGCAGCGGCAAGGTGATCGATGCGAAGGTGATAGAGGAAGGGGTTGTTACGAGTACGTTCTAGTACGGAATGCTGGAGACGGGGCGCTCATGGAGCGCGCCCGGGTTAACGCCCATAAGCCGGAGCCATCTCGACGCTTCGGCGCGCGCCCTGTAGGAGCGAGCCGGCTCGCGAATATATCGTCCGTGCAGTCCTATTCGCCAGCAAGCTGGCTCCTACAAAAGCTGGCTCCTGTCCGGCGCTTCGGCAAGGACAAACAAGCCCGACCGTATATCTCGGGACTTCCGAGGCCAAACAAAAAAATTTGACGTCAGGATTTAATCCTTCGCTTGGTGCTGTCGCCTTACCTTTTCAGCAGGCAGTCAAGCCAGCTCCTAACAGCCCAATCGCACGAAGGATGATCATCATGGCTCTGTCCATTCACACTAACTATTCCGCTCTGACCACCAACACCGCGCTGAACAAGTCGAACAACGCTCTGGCCACCAACCAGCAGCGTCTGGGCACTGGCCTGCGCATCAACTCCGCCGCCGACGACGCCGCCGGCCTGCAGATCGCTACTCGCTTGAACGCACAGAGCCGCGGAATGGCCGTAGCATCGCGCAACTCTCAAGACGCAATTTCCATGATGCAGGCTGCCGAAGGGGCGCTGTCCGAGGTTACCGATATCGTGCTTCGCATGAAGGATTTGGCAACCCAAGGCGCGAACGGTACCAACGATACCAACGAATACGCCGCGCTCGATGCCGAATACACGGCTCTAAGCGCCGAGCTCACGAACATCATGGGAAATACTTCTTATGGTGACGGTACCAAGTTGCTAACTGGCGGTAAGTTCGATACTGACACAAACGCGGACGGCATTGACTTTCAGATCGGCGCTGGGTCTACCGATAAGATGACTGTTAGCATCGCAGCGGTAGCCGATATCGATTTGACCGCTCTAGGTGATCTGACTACCCAGGCAAACTCCGTAACAGAGATTGGCGCACTTAATACGCTGTTGACTAACGTGGGCGAGGCGCGCGGCCAATTCGGTGCAAATATCAATCGCCTTAACCATACCATCAACAACCTGGCCAACATGAAGGACAACACCGACATGGCTAAGGGCCGAATCATGGACGCCGACTTCGCCATCGAAAGCGCCAACATGAGCAAGAACTCCATGCTTATGCAGTCGGGCATCTCCATGCTCAAGCAAGCCGGTCAGATGCCAGGCATGGTCATGGGCCTGCTGGGCTAAGCTGCACGCAGCATTGCCGGTCGCAACGACCGGCACCTCAAAAGCCCCGACTGGTTCGGGGCTTTTCTGTTTTTCCGCACGGGGAAGGCTCGCTTCCGACCAACGGCGGACCTCTCAATAAAATCGGCCAGACACAAGATAGGCCTGTTTAACCCCTCCATATGCCGCTTCACGCGGTATATATGCCAATCACCGGCGATCTTGGTGTTCCTTTACACGCCTGTCCGTTCGGCGATTTCTTGATTGAAGCGGCTTGTCTGAACAAAAAAACGACGCCAATATGCCGCCGTCCGGTTTGCCAACTTCCTCACACCGGAAATCTCTCTTCCTTCGAACAGGCGCACATGACCTCATCTCTGACCCCTTCGGCCACCGATGCCTTCGTCTGCCCCCCGTTGAACACCGGTCGAGAAGGCTGCACGGCCCGATTTGATCGCGCGCGTTACCAGCTCGTGCGCATTCAAGCAGAAGGCGAAGAACAATTGGATCTCGGCTTTTCCGGTAGCCGTGTACTGGAGCGTCTGTTACAGGCGCCTGGTGAAGTGGTCTCCCGGGACGAGCTGATGGAGTACGCGTGGGAAGGCCGGGTGGTCGGCCAGGGCAGTCTCAACCAGCAGATCTACACGCTGCGTCAGGCATTGTTCGACAGTCGAAACCAGATCATCCAGACCCTGCCGCGGCGGGGCTACCTGTTCAATCCGCACTATCTGATCGTCGACGACGCGCCCCTGACCGTCGAAAGCGCGCCGGAAGCCACGGTCGCAGCGCCCGAGCCGGCGACGACCGTCTTGATGCAGCTGCCCGCGCCCGACGTGACGAAGGTGCAGAACCCAGCCAAGCCCGCGCGCCGCGGTCGTTCCTGGCACACCGCCGCGCTCGCGGGCTCGGGCATGATGCTGTTGCTGGGTGTGGCGACGCTCGGTTTCCGCCTGGCCAGTACGCCCACGCCCTCCTTCACCCAGACGGTTGATATGGGCGAACTCGAGGTGCTCTATGTGGAGGAGAGCCAGCACCTGCTCGATTCGCTGATTAAGGAAACGCGGCTGCTGGTCGATACGATGAGCGACATGAGTGCCGAGCCGGCCCGACTGATCGTCAATATGTCCCCGGGCTTTTATGAGATCCGTTGCCTGCAGGGCGACGGCCGGGTCAACTGGTTGAAGGTTCACAAGAGCCAGATCCAGACGATTCCCAGCGACCATCTACAAGGGTGCCTGCAATGAACAGCCAGAATGAAACCGGTGCGGTAGGCAAGCGCATGTTGCGAGTGGTACTGCCCGCCGCGCTGCTGCTGTGGGCGTTCGTGGCGATGGGTACCAGCGGTAATGCCTCGTCCAAACTCGACGGGCGCTACAGTTCCAGTGGCCAGGTGTTGCTGAGCGACGGCACGACGCTCAAGGTCAGTCAGAGTCTGGTTTTCAACAAGGGTCGCTTCTATTCAATGACCCGCAACGCACCGGCGATCGTCGAGGCGTCCGGCCGCCTGGAAACGGATCTGCTGGGACGGGCGTCGCTGGTGGTGGAAGAAGGCCAGGTTCATGGCCTGGGCCCGCAGGATCAGCTGGACGATGAACTGATGTTCAACCTCTTCTATGGCTCCCACAAGGGCGCCCGAATCAGTCTCGAGCAGGTCGGCGCGTGCCTCTATGGCGTCGAGACCCAGCAGATTTACTGCGCCGACGACCACCCTAGCCGCGGGTGAAGCACACCGCTGCCAGCGGTTGCGATGTGCCAGATAGCGGCGCCGATCGGAATCGCGATATAGGCGCTGCAACCCCTCCCATGCCTAGCCGTGAACATCAGTGCATGAACCCGTAACGGCGCTCGCATGATCCAGTCCCCGCGCCGCCACTTCGCCAGCAAGCTGGCTCCTACAAACGGCCTATCGATCCAATCCGAAAGATTGCTCCGTATGCCAGGCCAGCCATCGGCCAATTCTGTAGGAGCGAGCTTGCTCGCGAACGAGGTGCAGCGAACTCCAAGGAGCCGGTCTGCGCAAATGCCCATTCGCCAGCAAGCTGGCTCCTACGAACGGCCTATCTGCTGGATTCAATCCGAAAAATTGTTCCGCATGCCAGGCCAGCCATCGGCCGAATCTGTAGGAGCGAGCTTGCTCGCGAACGAGGTGCAGCGCACTCCTAGGAGGCGGTCTGCGCAAATGCCCATTCGCCAGCAAGCTGGCTCCTACGAACGGCCTATCTGCTAGATTCAATCCGAACGATTGTTCCGTGTGCCAGGCCAGCCATCGGCCAGTTCTGTAGGAGCGAGCTTGCTCGCGAACGAGGTGCGGCGCACTCCTAGGAGGCGGCCGGTGCAAATGTCCATTCGCCAGCAAGCTGGCACCTACGAATGGCATAGCTGCTGATCCAATCGCGAGAGGATATTCCGGATGCCAGCCTAGCCATCGGCCGAATCTGTAGGAGCGAGCTTGCTCGCGAACGAGGTGCAGCGCACTCCTAGGAGGCGGCCGGTGCAAATGTCCATTCGCCAGCAAGCTGGCTCCTACGAATGGCATAGCTGCTGATCCAATCGCCAGCTGATATTCCGGATGCCGGGGCAGGCATCGGTCTATTCTGCAGGAGCGGGCTTGCTCGCGATCAAGCGGAGGGTCATCCGCGGCGACAGGGGGCCCGATGAGTTGATTATTCCGCGGACGCTCCGCTAAAGCTCGCACCGCTTTCGGTAAAACGCACCTGCCCATAGCTGTCGCCGAACAGCTCTTTATACAGCGCCTCGGCCGAGGCGGTCAGCAGCAGAATTTCCACGCGCCGATTGGCACCGTTCTGCGGGTCCTCGGGGTGCAGCGGCATGACGTCGGCTTGCGCCGTCACTTGCAGCACCGAGCGCTCGCCAAGGCCGGCTTCGACCAGTGCGTGGCGGGCACGCAGCGCGCGATCACCGGACAGGTTCCAGTTGTTGTAACCGTTTTTCTGCCGATACGGTGTGGCATCGGTGTGCCCGCTGATGATCAGCTTGTTGTCCACTTTGACCAACACACCCGCCAGCACGCCGAGGAGTTTCTGGAAGTGCGGATTCAAGGTGGCACTGCCGCGCTGAAACATGAAGCGTTGCTGGTCATCCTTGATCAGAATGCGCAGCCCCTGCGGGACCACGTCCACCTCCAGGTTGGCCAGGGCGTCCACTTCGCTGGCGACCTGTCGCATCAACTCGGCGAGCTTCTTCAGCTCCTCGGTCGAACCGTAATTGTGACTGCCGTCCGCCTCAGCTGCCGACTCGCTGTCGTTCGTCGTCTCCGCCTGCGGTGGGCGCACCGGCATGCCGTCGAGTTCCAGCGGTGACCGGCTGGTGCCATCGAAGATCCCCGCGCCGCCATCGACCAGCGGATTGCTTTCCATCTCGCCGTACGACGGGTTGGACTTTTCCATCTGCGGCTGGATGATCCACAGCACCATGAACAGCGCCATCATTGCCAGGGTGAAGTCGGCAAAGGCCACCTTCCAGGCACCGCCATGCTCGTCGCCGTGGCCCTTCTTGCTGCGGCGCTTGATGATGATCTCGTGCTCGCCGCCGACGCCGCCCTTGCCTCTGCTTCTCATGCGGCGTCCCTTTCTTCCTCATACTGGGTGACCCAGTTTTCCAGCTGACGGAAGGCCGGTTTGACGTCCTGCTCGATCAGCTTGCGACCGGCGTCCACCGCCAGCAGCGTAGGC
Organism: Pseudomonas sp. DNDY-54; assembly: GCF_019880365.1. Lineage (NCBI taxonomy): Bacteria > Pseudomonadati > Pseudomonadota > Gammaproteobacteria > Pseudomonadales > Pseudomonadaceae > Pseudomonas > Pseudomonas sp. DNDY-54. The sequence goes on along the minus strand of NZ_CP082271.1, from coordinate 179,359 downwards.
TTGCCGGCAACATGCGCCACCAAGGTTGTGCGCACGCATTCCAGCGCTGACAGCTCGGTCTTGATCCGCTGGCTCATAGCGTTGGAGAGTGGGTCCATCAGGCAATAGCAGAAGAAGATGCCGAGGAAGGTGCCGACCAGCGCCGCCGCCACATGGGCGCCGATTTCCGCAACACTGCCGCCGATGCTGCCCATGGTGATGATGATGCCCATGATCGCAGCGAGAATGCCGAAGCCGGGCATGGCCTCACCGATCTTGTGCAGCGAGCGCGCCGGCTGCAGCAGCGCATGCTCCATGGCTTCGAGCTCCTGCTCGAGAAAGCCTTCCAGTTCGTGCGCGGTAATCTTGCCCATGGCCATCAGGCGGAAGTTGTCGGCAATGAACGCCATCAGGTTACGTTCTTGAAGAATCAGCGGGTAACGGACGAACAGGTCGCTCTGCTCAGGTTCCTCGATGTGCGAATCAAGAACCTTGAGGCCGCCAACATCGACCATTTCCAGCAATTCATAGAGCAGCATGAGCAGCTGACGCTGAAACTCTTCGCCGCGACGCTGGTAGGCAAACACGCCCTTGATCTGGTGCAGCATCTCGATCAGGACTTCCTTGGGGTTGCCCACGACCAGACTGCCGAGCGCCGCACCCAGGATGATGACGACCTCAGCCGGTTGCCAGAGCATCCGCATGTCGCCATTCGCCATGGCGTAGCCGCCCAGCACGCAGCCGATGATGATGAAGGCGCCTAATACTTTCTGCATGACTACTGACTTCTCTCGGTGAGGAATCGGCAAGCCTTGCCGATCGCCTGTTTGCTTAGCTGACAGACCCGGGCATCGCTGACTTCCAGCACCAGGGCAATCTCTTTCAAACTCAATTCGTGCTGGTAATACAGCGTCAGCACCAGCCGCTCGCGCTCGTCCAGTCGCGCCAGCGCCTGCGCCAGCACGCGCTCCTTGATCAGGCGCTCCTCGAACAGCTCGGTGGTATCGGGAAAATGCTCGTGACCGCTCTGCAGCAATTCATCGAGGCTTTCGATCGCCTCCGACGAATCCGCGCAGAGAAAGTCCTGGTAATCCTTGTCGCACAGGCCGGTGTGCGCCTTGATTTCTTCGTCGCTGGGTTCGTGTCCCAGCTGGCGCGACAGGTCACGAATCGCGTCACGCACCTTGTGCGCCTGTTGGCGGACCTGACGCGGGCGCCAGTCCTGGCGGCGCAGTTCATCGAGGATCGCGCCGCGGATACGCAGCGAGGCGAACTTGCCGAACTGCTCGTCGGGCTCACCATAGCGGCGCAGCCCTTCGAGCAGGCCCATCATGCCGATCTGCTCCATGTCCTCGCGGTCGAGCACCTGATTGGCCTGCAACGAGAGTTGCCGGACGATGCGCTTGACCAGCGGCAGATACTGCATCAGCCAACGCTGCTCGACCGCCGGTGCGAACACCGAGGGGCCGGCGGGCGTGGCGCCGTAGTAGTCAATGGGGCAAGTGGCGCTCATGGCAGGGCCTTTATTGCACGATCAGCTTGTTGACCAGCACGTGCTTGAACGGCACCGCTGCGTTCTTGCTGGCAAAGTCGGCGAACAGGACGGTTTCGAGCCGTTCCTGCAGATCGCTGATCTTCAACCCACGCAATTCTTCGAATGTCAGAGACGACAGGTAGCCCACCACCGAGTTACGCACGATGGGTTCGACCTGCTCGAATTTCTTCGGCTCATCAGACGCGTCAGCCTGCAAGGCGAGGTCCAGCACGAAGTAATGCTCACGACCGTCGCCGCGCACGCTGACGATGACCTTCTCCACCGGGAAGAACTCGTACTCCGAGGGTTCGGTCGGTTCAGCCGCCGCGACCTCTTCAGAGGCGGCGCCTTCCAGGCCGGGCTTGAGCAGCCAGTAACTGACACCAACGCCACCGGCAACGGTCAGGACGTTGAGCAGTAGCATCAGCAGGACAAGACGGGGCGTCGACATAACACACTCACAATTGGCTAATTAGGTTGAATCGGGTCAAACCGTGATCAATACATCCCGGGCGCGACCGCTCTCCCGGCTTTGTTCCTGCTCGTGCGTTCGGGCCGCCATGGGCAGCTCCTCACCGGGCAGCGCCGCGCGCTGACGCTGCTGTCCTTGCTGGCCACCGCCGTCGGCGCCGACCTGCACGTTGACCTGTACGAAGTGCTGGCCGACCAGTTCCTGGCGCAGGCGATCGCTGGTCTGCTGCAGCAGGCGCGCCACGTCAGCGTTGGCGGCGGTCAGCTGAACGTTCAACCGACCCGACTCATGGCTGAGCATGATTTCCATGCTGCCCAGCTCCGGCGGGTCGAGACGGATGGTGGCGCTCTGGATCTTTTGCTGGATCTGCAGATCGACGTTTTCACGCAGCGCGTGCAGCATCTGCTCGCCCCACTTGGTGTCCGGCGCCTGCAGCTTCAGCGCTCGATCAGCCGCCTGGGCCGGCGTCGTCTGTCCGCGTTCGACGGTACTGGTCAGTGGCTCGCCGGCTTCCAACGGCTCGGCTGCGCTCAGCAGCGGCTCCAGCGCCACCGTCGGCTGGGTCTCGGCCAGTGCCGGCGCAACCGCAGGCAGTACCAGATTCATCTCGGCGGGCGCGGCGGGCCTCGGCATCGCCGGCATCACCGGGTTCGTCTCAGCCACCTGGCGCTGAAAGCCACCGGCCATGAGCCGGTCCAGCGGATCGGTCGGAGCGGCGTCAAGCCGCTGCTCACCCCGCGCGTCCTGCCCCGGCAACCAGCCGCTCAGTGCTTGCGTCGGTGGAACAACGTCTGGCAAAGCCGGCGTAGCCGGTGCAGGCACACCGCCCAGCGGCGCCGCATCGCGCGCCTGAATCTCGGCCAGCTGCTGATCGATCATGCCCAGCAGCCATTGTTCGGGCGTCAGCTCCTGCCCGGCTTCAGTGCCCTGCAGGGCGGTGCCGCCCGGCTGCATCACTTGTCCCTGCTCGGCTGCCGGCGTTGGCAACGTGCCTTGCAGCAAGGCCGCGGAAAGTTCGACCGGCAAGGCCTCGCGCTCGCTGGAGGCCAGCCGCATGCGCTCGCCGAAACCACGGATGGCGTCGCCTGCCAGCGGCCGTCCACCGGCAGGCTGGCTGCCCTGGGCTGGGTGTGCAGGCGCCGGCAGCGTTGGCTCAGCGCTGGCAGCAGCGGCACGCGTGGCTGAAATCGACTGGATCATCCCCTGTCTCCGGCTTGGAACATGTCAACGCGCTGATAGGCGGCACGCCCTTCGGCGTACTCGAGGTGGTTCAACAGCAGCAGGCGCAGGCGCTCACATTCATCGGCGCAGGCTTGCAGGCCTTCGCCATGCAGTTGCTTGAGCTGCTGCTTGGCAGCAAGCGTTGGCTCATCGAGCGCGTGGTGCGCAGGCAGCGCCTCAAGGCAGCGGCGGATATCGCCGTCCACCTTCTCGACGGCGTGCCAATCCTTGATCTGCAACGCATGACGCAGCTGCTCATGCAGCGCGGTCAGGCGTTCGCTGTCACTTACGGGCGGCACTGACGCCCTCCCAGCCTTCCCGGAGAATGCCGAGCAGGTTGATCACTTCATCCAGGCCTTCGAGCGACAGCGAGACGCTGACGTCGGAGAGGCGGTAAATGCAGTATTCGTAAAGGCGTGCCAGCCCCTGCACGACCTCGCCACCGCCCTCTTCATCGAGTGCGCCGTTGAGGCCATTGAGGATGTTCATGCACTTTTCCAGCGAAGCGCCTTTCTGCTGATAGCGCTTGTGCTCGATGTGGCCCCGTGCGCGGGCTAGCTCGTCGAGCAGGCCGTCCATCAGCACCAGCACCAGCTCATAAGGCGACGCGGAGGCGGCACGCGCCTCAAGGTCTACGGAGCGGTAGCTGTCATAACTGTCGTTGGGGTGATAGCTGTTCATGAGAACAATCCGTTAGCTTGCGATGGGGTTGGCATCGAGAACATTCCGCTGGTCTGCTCCATGCTCTGCATGGTTTGCATCATGGTGGTGAACTGCCGGAGGTAGCGGCTGTAATGGGTGTCGTACTGCTGCTGAAGGTTTTCGAACTGTTCGTCGATGCGGCGCAGGCTCATGTCCAGCGTGTCCATGCGGTTCTTCAGCATGCCGTTGGTGCTGCTGGTGTAGCTGGCGACCGTCTTGTCGATGCTGTCGAGCAGGTTGTCCTTGCCGGTGAACAGCGCCTCGAAACCTTCCGGATCGTTGGCCACGGCGGCCTCAAAACGCGTCGCGTCGATGGTCAATTTGCCGGTGCGGTCAGCGCTGATGCCAAATTCGATCAGGCTCTTGCCGCCAAAGTCGGTGCGCAGCAGGCCGTTCAGCCGGCTCTCGATGGAGCGAATGCTGGAATCACCGGCCAGCGCGCCACGCTTGGCGCTCTCGCCGCCGCTGGCGGTCAGCGAGTCGAAGCTGGTCATCAAGGCATTGAAGGCATCGATAAAGGTCTGCGCCTTGGCCTTGGTGCCGGCTTTGTCCTGGGCGATCACCATGTTCAAAGCCTGCTCGCCGGCTGTGTGGGTCTTAGTGAACGTCACGCTGACGCCCTCGATCACGTTATCGAAGGTGTTACTGGAATTAGTCAGTAGCATGCCCGTCTCGCCACCGAGACGAACCTTGGCGTCCTGAGCTTTGGTCAGTTCGAGCTTACTGGTAATGGAGGCGTCCAACCCGGCACTGGTGCCAGCGGTAGTCAGCGTAATCGCATTGGACGCGCCGGTCGCTTCACTGGACAACACCAACGAGACCTCCCCGTTGCTGCGCACCAGGGTCGCTTGCGTACCAGTGTTGGCTGCATGATTGTTAATGGCCGCCGCCAGTTCTTCCAGCGACTTACTACCATCACCGTCGCTGTCGATGGTGCTCAGGTCGATATCGAATGAAGCGCCAGCCTGGCCTATGGTGAGCTTCCCGGCGCCGATGTCGGCCGAGGTGAGCCCATTTAGCGCGACTTGATGGGCGCTGGCCAGTTGCTCGGTAAAGAAGTCGTAGCTGCCCGGCTGCGCCGTCATGCCAACGGTGGCAGTGGCGTAACCCTCCTGGCTGGAGGTCGCGCTATTGGTCAGCATGCTCGTCGTGCTGCTGTTGAGCTTGGTGATGGCCGACTTGAACGTAGTCAACGACGTGCGCAGCGAACTCAGCGCGTCGCGCTGAGCCTTGTAGCGTGATTCGTTACGGTTAAGCCGATCCAGCGAACCCTGGACTTCGTAAGTGGCCAACTGCGTCGACATCTGTTGTACGTAATCGGAATTTATAGCCATGACCATCCCCTCTTGGATTCTTGTACAGCAAGTTGGATGCCAGTTCTGAAAGCCCCGTATTACGGGCACTTCAGCCAGCAGCATGCAGAAAAAAGGCTTCCGCTACGCGACGCGACAAGGAAACGGGGAAACGCCGTTTCCGCCTGCGCGACGGGCGGAACATCTCTCTGTAAAGGCGACGTCAGAGGCGAGGGAGTTAAAGCGGAGAAGGAAAAGGATTAATTCTTTTCCAAGCAACTGAATAAGTAGCGCCCGCGCCGGCGCAAGTCGGGTCCGCGAAGCGGCGCGATGTGGCAATGCTGGCTGCGGCAGGTCGAGATTCGGGATTGACGTTGGGAATGCTGACGCTTGGAGCCCGTCACGTAGGATGGATGTCGCTTTTCACATCCACCGCTCCGCCCGTGAGGCCCTACACGCTGCCCCGCATCACAAGGCCAGCGCGACGTGCGTTGTTCAGGGTGAAGAGGGAACGTCGAAGGACTGAGCGTCAGTACGCTTGAGGCGAATAGAGCCGGGCGTCTTGCCCACCGGCGAGCAGCTGCTGAAGGATGTCGTGGTGCATGGCGAGCAGCTTGCCGTTGTGCTCGTTGAATTGCTGACACTGCACAGCGAGATCACCGACCTGCTGCCAGTGCTGCTGCAGCGACTCACCGCGCCCGCCCGAACAGCTGGAGAGCAGGCGGCGCATGCCGACACCCGTCGGCTCCAGCCGGAAGGCAGCCAGGACCTTGCTGCGGCGCTGGGCGCGCGCGGCAATGGCTTCGACGCGAACGGTGATCTGCAGATTGATACGGTCGATCTCAGGCACATCGCGTTCCAGCAGGCGGCCGTAAAGCGCCTGCATCAGCTCGCGCAGGGCGAGGTAATCCCCGCAATCCTGCTGCAAATCGTCATCGACGACGGCAAGCAGTTTCTCGCGCTGGCTCACGCATCGCTTCCGCGGTGATAGCTGAGCATGCTGCTCGCCAGCTCGCCCACGTCGGTTGAGATTTCACCGCGCTGCAGGGCTTGCTTGATCGCGGCGACGCGGTCGAGATCGACCTCGGGCATGGCGCGCAGGGCGTCGTGCATCTGTTCCAACGGCAGGCTCTCGGCTTGACGTGCGGCTGGCTGAGCAGCCGGGCGAGCGGCGACCTGACGGGCCGTTGAAAGCTCGGTAGGTGTGACGGAGGCGGGCTTGAAGTGCCGGCTGATTTCCATGATTTTCGTTCCAACTCGGTGGTTACTGCCTAACAAGCGACCGCTCGGGCGGAAACCTTAAATGTTTTTTTGCCGGGGGTGACGGACGGGACCCTTATTGATCCTCACATCGGCGGCTGGCTTGGCCACCACCCCTCACCCCAACCCTCTCCCCGCAAGCGGGGAGAGGGGGCTGGCCGTGCGGGTTATCGACGGCGTGATCAACACGACGCCTTGCCTGTTTCGACTGTCCCACGACGGCGGCGTCCAGTGGTGACACCTAAGTTGACGATCGCTTGCAGGGATTCTGGCGCCGCAAACTGCGCCAACGGGTCAGTGCTTCTGGCAGCTCCCGCCAGCGAGGCGCGAGCGGCCTCGACCAGATCTTGCCTGCCTTACCTTGGGCAGCAACTCCGGTCTGGCCTCCACGCCCCTCACCCACTCCGCTATCACGCCGTACACGCCCCCTCGCCCCTCCGGGGAGAGGGTTGGGGTGAGGGGCCGGGGCCGAGCGAACACGTAAACGCCACACCCACCACCCATTCGTTAGGCAGTCTGATTGCGCCACCAGGTCTGAGCCGCCAAACCATCCTGAATTTTCTGCTCCTGCGCCAGCAGCAGTTGCTGCCACTGCAGCATCTTGGCGTCGATCACATGCTCGACCACCTTCTCGCTGCGCATGGCCTGCAACAGCTCCTGCTGAATCCGCGCCAGCGCCTGCTCGGCCACCGCCAGTTCGCGGCGCTGCAGTTCGACCATCTTGTACAGCGTCGCCTTGTAGCGCTGCTGGTTGTCGCGCTGCAGCGGCGTACTCATCGGCACAGAGAAACCGCACAGGCGGCTGAGGCCGGTGATGTTGTTGCGATAGCGCTGGCAAAGGTTCTGCTGATACTGAACCTGCCCGAGCATCTGCTTGACCCGGTTGCCGCGCAGGCTCGCCAGGCGCGTGAGCGTTTCGATCTGCTGTTTCATGGTTGTTTAATGATGCTCTGCAGGATGGCAAGGCTGGTTTCCAGCTCCGCGGCCTCGCCCACTTCCTGGCGCAGAAATCGCTCGATGGTGGGCGCCAGCTTCACCGCACGATCGGTTTTGAGATCCGCGCCCGGGCTGTAGCCGCCCAGCGGGATCAGCTCCTTGATCTTCTCGTAGGTGCTATAGAACTCCTTGAGCTGACGCGCCGCGCCGAGGTGCGGCGGCTGGCCGACCTGGCTCATGCAGCGGCTGACCGAGGCGCAGACGTCGATGGCCGGGTAGTGCCCGGCATCGGCCAGGCGGCGCGACAGGACGATGTGCCCATCCAGAATCGCCCGCGCGCAGTCGACGATCGGGTCCTGCTGGTCATCGCCTTCGGCTAGTACGGTGTACAGCGCGCTGAGGCTGCCGTTGTCATTGGCGCCGTTACCGGCGCTTTCCACCAGTTCCGGCAACATGCCGAACACCGACGGCGGATAGCCTTTGGTGGCCGGCGGTTCGCCCAGGGCCAAGGCGATTTCGCGCTGGGCCATGGCGTAGCGAGTCAGCGAATCCACCAGCAGCAATACATCGTTGCCCTGGTCGCGAAAGTAGGCGGCGATGCTGTGACACAGCTCGGTGGCCTTCAGGCGCATCAACGGCGATTCGTTGGCGGGCGCGACCACCACCACGGCCTTCTTCAGCCCTTCCTCACCCAGCGAATGCAGCAGAAACTCCTGCACCTCGCGCCCACGTTCGCCGATCAGCCCGACCACCACGACGTCAGCCTTGGTCTGCCGGGTAATCATCCCCAACAGCACGCTTTTGCCGACACCAGAGCCGGCGAACAACCCGACGCGTTGGCCCTTGCCGAGGGTCAGCATGGCGTTGATCGCGCGCACGCCGACGTCCAGCGGTTCGCTGACCGGCTTGCGTTTGAGCGGGTTGACGGAGGGCAGCTCGGTGGGCAGTGGATCGCGCCCGCTGAGCTTGCCCATTTCATCCAGCGGCTCACCGAGGCCGTTGACCACCCGGCCCAGCCAGGATTCATCGATATGCAGCTTGGCATCGTCCGGTGCGGGGAAAACACGCGAACCGGAGGTCAGCCCAACCGGCTTCTTGAATGGCATCAGATAAGTGATATCGCGATTGAAGCCCACCACCTGCGCTTCGAGCATGCTGCCATCGCCCTGTTCGACGAAGCAGCGCTGGCCGGTCATGCGCTGGCAGCCGAGGCTTTCCAGCAGCATGCCGGAGACGCGCACCAGCCGGCCGCTGACTTTCGCCAGCTGCACGGTGTCCAGCGAGCGCAGCGCCTCGTCGAGCCGGAAGCTCTCGCGCAGGGACATCTCAGGCTTCCGCCCTGATGTGTTCGCCCAGCGTGTCCATGCATGAATCCAGGCGCTGCTGACAGCCGATGTCGGCTTCCGACTCGGCGGTGATCACCCGGCACTCGCCGAGCGCCAGCTTGTCGTCCGGCACCAGACGCCAAGCCGCGGCACGCTCGGGCGCCAGTTCCTTGATCCGGGTGCATTCCTCGGGATTGAGCAGGATACGTACGTCCTCCTGGTCACCCGGCATAGCGGCCAACGCTTCTTCAGCCAACGAGAGCAGTTGCGTCGGATGCAGGGTGAGCTCGCAGCGGATCACCTGCTTGGAGACTTTCTGCACCAGCTCCAGCAGTTGTTCACGCCGCGCCTGTTCGAATTCCTGACGGAAGCGCTCGAAGCGCTCGACCAGCTCATCCATCGGCCGGGCCGCTTCCTCGAACGCGCGACGGCCCTGGACGCGCCCTTCTTCTCGGCCAACGGCCTTGCCGTCTTCAACGCCGCGCTCGAAGCCCTCGCGATGACCCGCCTCGCGGCCCTGCTCCAGACCCTGTTCGTAGCCTTTGTCGATGCCTTCCTGGAAACCGTCGGCGACGGCACGCTGCAGCGCCGCCGGATCGCCCGCCACGCTGTCGGTCAGCTCCGCCGCGGTTCTGACCCGCGGCGGAAACCGAAACGGACGCCAGGACCGGCCTTCACCCTTGATGATCTTGATGCTCATCGGCGCTTACTCGACCGTCTGTTCGCGGAACAACTGAACCTGCAGGTCACCGTCAGCGGACATCTCGCGGACCACCGCCATGATGTCCTTGCGCACCTGCTCTACACGCGACAAGGGCACCGGGCCCTGACGACGATTGATCGATTCCATCTGCTGCGCCTGGCGCTTGGGCATCGCGCCCTGAATGGCACGCACCAGCTCGGGCTCGGCGCCTTTGAGCGCCACCACCCACTCTTCCAGCGGGATCACTTCCAGCAGCGTCTGCAGCACGTCCTGGTTCTGCCGCGAGAGGATGAAGAAGTCATACATTTCATCCTCGATCTTGCTCACCAGCTCTTCGTTGTGGGCGCGCAACAGTTCGAACATCTGGTCACGGTTGCCCTTGAAGCGGTTCATGATGTCCGCTGCCTGCTTCACGCCACGCACCTGCGAGCCCTGGTTCGAGAGCACCTGGAGGCTGCGATCGATAAGCTGTTCCAGCTCGGCGATGACATCGCTGTTGACCTCGTTGAGGTTAGCGATGCGGTAGAGCAATTCGTCCTGACGCTCGGCCGGCATGCATTCGAGCACGTCGGTGGCCATGCCCGGCGGCAGGAAGGCGAGGAACACGGCCTGCATCTGCGCGTGTTCCTTGGTGATCAGGGCAGCGAACTGCTTCGGATCGAGCCACTCCATCTTGGCCATCTTGGCGCGGATCTCCTCGCCATAGATGGAATCCAGCAGCGAGCGCGTGATGTCGCCGCCCAGCGCCTTGCCGAGCATGCCCGACAGGTAGGTGCGGGACGCGCCCTTGATGCTGCTCTGCTCCTTGTAGTCATCGAAGAAGCGGCTGATCACATCGGACACCATCGGCTGCTTGACGTTGGACAGACGCGCCATCGCCTGGCTGATGCTGATGATTTCCTCACGGGAAAAGTTGCGCAGGATGCCGGCCGAAATGTCATCGCCCATGCTCAGCATGAGGATGGCCGCCTGGTCCAGTGAGCTCACCGAGCGCAGCTGTACCGGACGCGCCTTGATTTCCTTGCTCGAGCCGGACGCCGGCTCAGCTGGCTGGGTTGAGTTCTCTTTCATTGCGGCCTATCCAATGCTTGATGACTTCCGAAACGCGTTCCGGGTCGTTCTTGGCGAGCATTTGCAGGTGCTCGATCTGCAGCTCCAGCCCCGATCCGGGCGCTGGCAGGCGAATTTCGGACAGCGGGTTCAACTCGCCGAATATGTGGATGCCATCGCCGCTCGCGCGCGGGCTGGCCAGCGCTGCACGCGTCTCGGCCTCGATGGGCAGCACGCCCGGCATGGGCGCAAGGGCCCCTTCCAACGCAGCCGGATCGGTCTCAACCGGTGCGCTGCGCTGGGTCAGGCTGCGCACCGCAGGCCGAACCACGATCAGCAACAGCAGCAGGGCGATCAGACCGGCAACGCCGAGTTTGGCCAGGGCGTGCACCTGGCTGTTTTCCCACCAGGGCACTTGCTCGGAGGGCGTTTCCACGGCCGCGAACGGCAGCACGCTCAAGGTCAACAGATCACCGCGCGCCTGCTTGAAGCCTACGGCACTGCGCACCATGGCCTCGAGCTCGGCACGCGCTTCGTCGTTCCAGCCGCCCTCGGGGGCGGCGCCTGCGTTCAGCACCACCGCAACACTTTGCTGACGCAAGGTGAAGCCGGCGTGTTTCACGTGAATCACGCTCTGGTCATAGTCCATCTGCCGCGTCGACTCCTCGCGCAGCGAAGTGGCCCCTTTGGTCTCACCCTTGGCCGCTGCGGGCGCTTCACCTTCTTTTGGCGGCGCCACGGGACGGTTGGCCAGCGAGCCGGGAATACCCAACGCCAGCTGATCCAGCGCGCTCTCGTTGCTCAGCACCTCGCGGCGCAGGCGCGGCGTCTCGCCGAACGACTGAAGGGTCTCTTCCTTCTGGCTGAAATCGATATCGGCGGCGACGCTGATGCGGTAGTTACCGCTGCCCAGCACCGGCGCCAGCACTTCCTCGATATTGGCCACGGCTTTCTGCTGGTAGTCCTCGACCGCGCCCCAGTTCTGCGCCGGTCCACCGCCAACGTTGAGGCCGCGCGACAGCAGTGCGCCGTACTGATCGACCACGCCGACGTCTTCAGGCTTGAGGTTGGGCACGCTGCCGGCCACCAGATTGACGATGGCGCCGACCTGCTCGGCACCCAGCTTGTAGCCGGGCTCCAGCTGCAGCATCACCGAGGCCTTGGTCGGGGCACGCTTGCTGACCACGAAGGAGCTGTTCTCTTCCTGTGCCAGATGCACGCGGGCATGTTGCACGCCCTTGAGCGACATCACCGTACGTGCCAGCTCGCCTTCCAGGCTGCGCTTGAGGCGTACGTCCTGCACGAACTGGCTGGTGCCCAGCGGCTCTTCCTTGTCGAACAGCTCATAGCCGGCCGGCAGCGCGACCTTCACGCCCTTGGCGGCGAGCAGCATGCGCGCGCGGGACAGTTGATCCTCACGCACCAGAATCTGCCCGCTTTGCGGGTGAATGCGGTACTGCACGACTTCAGCGTCCAGCACCTGCATGACCTCGGCAACCGGGAAGGCTTCGCCGGCACCATGGAGCGGGCGGAACGAGCCGTTGTCGCGCCATAGGTAGAAGGCTACGGCGACTGCCAGTGCGGCAGCGATCACCGCCATGCCGGCGAGCGTGACCCGCGGATCAAGCTGAAGGCCACCGGCAGGCAGCCTGCTTTTCAGTTTTTCAAGCACGTCTTAGCTCTCACGCCCGGTCAAAGCGGCATTCTCATGACGTCGTCAAACGCCGTGGTCAGTTTGTTGCGCACCTGCAGCAACGCGGAAAAGGACACGCTGGCCTTCTGGCTGTCGATCATCGCGCCGACCAGGTCGTCGCTCTTGCCACTGTCGACGGCAGCGGCGGCCGCGCTGGCCTGATGCTGTTGGGCATCGACCGAGCGCATCGCCGACATGAACAGACCACCCGCATCGGGGGCCGCCTCGGCCGCAGGTTTGATCGCCGGGCTTCCGGCGGCCTCCTGAAGCTGTTGCATCCGGCCCAGCAGATCCTGCTGTACCTGCATGATTGAACTCATCGCGGGTTCTCCCTAGGTGTCCGAAATCAGAAATTCAGCTCGATGCCCTGCTCACGCATGGCATTGAGGCGATAGCGCAAGGCGCGCGAGGTCATGCCGAGGCTGGCGGCGGCCTTGGTCTTGTGCCCGTCAAACTTGCGAATGGTGTCGATCACGTGTTGGTACTCCGCCCACTTGCCGCTGGCGCGAAGTGCGGCCTTGCCGGTTTCGGCGAACAGTGCCTGCGGTTTATCCATCCGGACTTCGGCCTGTGCCGGCGCTGCGAGGCCCAGGTCCTGGGGCTGAATGAACAAGCCGTTGCGCAGCACCAGCGCACGCTGCACGGTGTTCTCCAGCTCACGGGCGTTGCCCGGCCAGTCGTGCTGCAACAGCGCGCGGCAGGCCTCGGCGGTAAACAGCTCTTCACCCGCCTCCTGCGGTGCGTACTTGGCGACAAAGCGGCGCGCCAGCGGCAGCACGTCATCCTTGCGCTCGCGCAGTGGGCTGATGTGCAGCGGCAACACGTCGAGACGGAACATCAGATCGGAACGGAAGCGCCCTTCTGCCACTTCACGCTGCAGGTCGCGGTTGGTCGCCGCGATGATGCGCACGTTGAGCTCAATCTCCTTTCGGCCACCGAGACGCTCGACGCGCTGCTCCTGCAATACGCGTAGCAGCTTGGCCTGCAGGCCCAGCGGCAGTTCGCCTATTTCATCGAGCAGCAGCGTGCCGCCGTTGGCCAGCTCGAACTTGCCCGGCTGAGCGGCTACGGCCCCGGTGAACGCGCCTTTCTCATGCCCGAACAGGATCGATTCGAGCATCTGTTCCGGGATGGCTGCGCAGTTAACGGCAATAAAGGGTGCGTCGGCGCTGGCCGAAAAGCGGTGAATGTAGCGCGCCATCAGCTCCTTGCCGGTGCCGGTCTCGCCGGTGATCAAAATCGGCGCACGGGTCAGCGATACACGCTGTGCCATCGCCAACAACCGGCGGCCAGCCTGAGAGCAGGACACGAAACTTTCCTGAGCCGCATCGGCACATTCCTGGCGGCGCAACAGTGCGCTGAGCTGGCTCTCACTGAACGGAGACAGCAAGTAATCGACGCACCCAAGTTCAAGTAACGCGGCGGCTTTCTGCTGATCGGCATACTGCACAACCGGAATAACACTGGCATGGCGGCCGCGCCGCATCAGCGAATCCACTTGCGCGTACAACGCGTGCTCTTCAATTCCGCCTATAAAGAAGAAAACCAGTGCTGCATCTTTCAGCGCGGCATTATCCAGGTCATTCAGGCTGGTATACGAGAAGACCGCACAACGCTCTTTCCGCAAACCTGCAGTGAGGAACTCACAACCCGCCTCAGCGGCATTGCCGACAATGATAATTTTCTTGCGCGCCGGCGCCGGAGCAAATAGCTCTTCGCATGAGTAGTTCATTGCATGACTGACACTTTTCAATGGGACCACCTTGGCGCTGATACGCCGCTCGAACACAACGCCGGATTTCGCTGATGAAAAATTTATTTAAGTCTTTCGGAACTTCTGTCGCCCTGTCTGTCCAACTCGCCGAACGAGAAGAGTATCGACAGCTGCCCGCCCCGAAACAATTGCGCGCACGTTAGCAAGCCCGCCCGTAACCGCCCAATCAGTTCCGCTAAAATTAAATCAGCGTCTATCACGTGATCTCAAAAAAGATCATTTGATACCTATTGATTTAATTCTCCCTCGCGCCCAAGCCTAGACTGGCGGCACGCTAGAGCCGTGCCTGCAATCTCAGGCCATGCAAACCCGCCCTGGCCAAACATTCTTCTGCTTATACCCGCGCTGCAGGCGTTGACCGACCGCGCAAGAACCAGGACATACCGCTCACACATGTCTGGCAATTCCAAAGTCCATCATGGCGTGCCCGCCCAAAGCCTGACTGTTTTAAAACCGCAGAAGCTTGGCCGGCATCACCACAAGATTCCGCAGTTCATAAAAGAAACCACCAATAAGAATCCACGTTTGATTGGTGATTACTTCCTGCGTAATTATCGGATCAGCCTGGAACTCAGCAAGGTCGAGGTACAGGAACCCACGGGAAAAGCACCCGACTGCATTTATCGCTCGCCGATGGGAAAAGTGGGGTTTTCCATTGATCGCGCCCTGCTGACCGAAGCACTCGAGTGTTATTACGGCGGCACTATTGTGCCCAGCCAGGAAACACCGCCGATCAGCACCTCCGAACAACGGATGCGCAATCGGCTAGGGCTGGATCTGACATATATCTTTGCGCGCTCGATATTGTCCGGCGAGACGTTCGGTGAACTCGAGCGCTATGAAAATGATTATGAAGAGACCAGCTGGGAATACGTGGCCGAGTTTGAATACATCAGCCATCTGACCAACAGCCGCTCATCGGTTTTCATTCATATGGATACCGATCTGGTCGATGAACTCACCAGTCGCCTGGCCGGCCCGCTGCCGTCTCGACTGAGTGGTAACCCGGTCGACCACATCAAGCATCTTCCGGTACGCCTGGACTGCGTGGTCGCCTCGGTGCAGATGCCGCTGTCGCAAGTGCTCGGCCTGCAGCTGAACGACATCCTGATGGTGCGCCCGCTTGACCGTTACGAGGTGCGCATCAACCAGCAAAAGCTATTTCGGGGGACTGTCTTCGAAGAAGACGGCGCCTTGTTCCTCACTTCACTTGAAAGCGTGAAATCCAAATGACCGGCCAACTGTCCGACAACGAATTCGAGAACCTCATCAACGAAGGCGACCTGAGCCTCGACGCAACCGACGAGCCAGCCGCCGCGCCCACGCCTCAGCCCCAGGCCCCGCGCCAGGACCTGAGCTTCTTCGGCAAGATCCCGGTCAACGTCACTCTGGAAGTGGCCTCGGCGGAAATCTCGCTGAAGGAACTGATGGAGTGCGACACCAGCAGCGTCATCGTGCTCGACAAGGTGGCCGGCGAGCCACTGGACGTGAAGGTCAACGGCACCCTGTTCGCCAAGGCCGAAGTAGTCGTGATGAATGGCAGCTACGGTCTGCGTATTGTCGAGCTGTCCGGCACCAGCCTGGATGCGCTGACGCAATGAAGCTGCGCCGCGGGCTGTTGCTGCTGGGTCTTGTGCTGGCCAGCCTGTTTCCATTGGTGGCGCAGGCCGCCGGTGGCGAGATTACCCTGTTCAACCTGAACGATACCGAGAACGGCCAGGAATTCAGCGTCAAGCTGCAGATCCTGATCATCATGACGCTGCTCGGCTTCCTGCCGGCGATGCTGATGATGATGACCTGCTTTACCCGCTTCATCATCGTGCTGGCCATCCTGCGCCAGGCCATCGGCCTGCAGCAAAGCCCGCCGAACCAGGTGCTGATCGGTATCGCGCTGATCGTCACCCTGCTGGTGATGCGCCCGGTCTGGCAGGAGATTCACACCGCCGCCTTCGAGCCGTTCCAGAACGATGAGATAAGCCTGGAGCAGGCGCTGGACGTCTCCAAGGGCAGCCTGTCCGGTTTCATGCTGGCGCAGACCAACAAGACGTCGCTGGAGACGATGGTCGCGCTGGCGGGCGAGGAAGTGCCGGAGAACCTTGAGGATCTGGATTTCTCGTTGCTGCTGCCGGCGTTCGTGTTGAGTGAGCTGAAGACTGCCTTCCAGCTGGGCTTCATGATTTTCGTGCCGTTTCTGGTGATCGACCTGGTGGTGGCCAGCGTGTTGATGGCGATGGGCATGATGATGCTGTCGCCAATGATGATCTCGCTGCCGTTCAAGTTGATGGTGTTTGTGTTGGTGGATGGGTGGGCGTTGTTGATGGGTACGCTGACCACCAGTATTCAGCCGTTTTAGGGGACGCCGTGATGAGTCATTGCTCACCCTATGTGTCAGTTGCTGAACGCTCTATCGCTTTTCGTAGGAGCGAGCTTGCTCGCGAAGCTGTGCTGGCGCATGTATTTGCGTACGACGCCGCGCTTTCCTCGGCTGGGACTACAGGTTGCACCTTGCACGGCGCGTCACTTTTTCTTGTGTGGCCAAGAAAAAGTAACCAAAAAGAAGGCCACCCCTACATCCGGGTTTTGCTGCGCAAAACTTCCTTCCCTCCGGCGCCGCTTCGGGGGTCGTCGCGAAGGGCCATCCCTGGCCCATCGCTCCTCGCTCGGCATCCATGCCTCGCGCCCCCCTGCGCAACGCCTACGCTCGGCCTCCTGAAGGGGACTCGAGACCGAGTCGTCTGGAAGTTTTTGAACGGCGACAGCAACAAAGCGCTTCGCCCGTCTGCTTGCTCCGTAGGGTGGAAAACTGCGAAGCATTTTCCACCGCAATTGTCGCTGCGATGGATATCGAACTTTGCCTTCGAAAACCGGTGGGTAAGCTTCGCGTTACCCACCCTACGTTTAGCTCCTACTTCTGCTTCGTTGCACAGGCCATCAGACACCACCGAATCGCCCCTTTCAGAAGGCCGAGCGCAGGTGGCGTGTAAGGGGTTGAGCGGCATGGATGCCGCGAGAGCCGTGATGGGCCAGGGATGGCCCTTCGCGGCGGGCCCCTGGAATGTCACCGGAGCGAGGGAACCCCGGCGCAGCCGGGGCCGGATGCAGGGGCAAGCGTTTTTGCTTACTTTTTTCGCGTTTGAAAAAAGTGAGTCGCCCAGCAGGGCGAAACCAATGCCTAGGGCAACTCCGCTAGTAGGCCGTACCTCACGAAGAAAAGCTTCGCGAGCAAGCTCGCTCCTACGACAGCAGTCAACATTCATTGGCGACCACGCCTCCCAGGTGCTCCCATGCTGACCCCAGACACCGCCGTCAATATCATCTCCAACGCCATCCACGTCATCGTGCTCGTGGTCTGTGTATTGGTGGTACCGAGCCTGCTCGGCGGCCTGCTCGTCAGCATTTTCCAGGCGGCCACTCAGATCAACGAACAGATGCTCAGCTTCCTGCCACGCCTGCTGATCACTCTTGGCATGCTGGTGTTCGCCGGACACTGGATCCTGGGCACCTTCAGCGACCTGTTCATCGAAACCTTCACCCAAGCCGGGCGGCTGGTCGGTTAGCCGTGGGCAATGAACCCATCATGCAGGTCGGTCAATACCTGCAATCGTTGCTGGGCTACTGGTGGCCGTTCTGCCGGATCATGGCCGTGTTCAGCCTTGCGCCGATGTTCAGCCACAAGTCGCTCAGCGTGCGGGTTCGCGTGCTCCTGGCCATTGCCCTGACCGTGGTGCTCACCGCCGCGCTGCCAGCGACGGCACCCATCGACCCGCTGTCGCTCAAAGGTCTGCTCACGGCCTTCGAGCAGATCGCCATGGGCCTGCTGCTGGGCGTGGCGCTGATGCTGGTGTTCACCGTATTCACCCTGATCGGCGATATCGTTTCGACCCAGCTGGGGCTGTCCATGGCGGTGTTCAACGACCCCATGAACGGCGTCTCGTCGGCCTCGATCATCTATCAGCTGTATTTCATCCTGCTGGCGCTGCTGTTCTTCGCCACCGATGGGCATCTGGTGATCGTCACTATCATCTACCAGAGCTTCGTGCTCTGGCCGGTCGGCAGCGGCATTCACTTCGATGGCCTGCAGACCATCGCGATGTCGCTGAGCTGGGTGATTTCCGCGGCGCTGTTGATCGCCCTGCCGATCGTCTTCTGCATGACCCTGGTGCAGTTCTGCTTCGGCCTGCTCAACCGCATCTCGCCGGCGATGAACCTGTTTTCGCTAGGCTTTCCCATGGCGATTATCGCCGGGCTGGTGCTGATCTACCTGACCCTGCCCAACCTCTCGGAAGCCTATCTGCACCTGACCCGCGAGCTGCTGGGCAACATTGGCGAGATCCTGCGGAGCGGGCGCGATGTCTGAGCAGAACAGCAGCCAGGAAAAAACCGAAGAGGCCTCCGAGCAGAAACTCAAGAAGAGTCGCGACGATGGCCAGGTCACCCGCTCCAAGGATGTCGCCACCACGGTCTCGCTGCTGGCGACGCTGCTGGTGTTGAAGTTCAGCATCGGCTTCTTCTTCGATGGCATGCAGCAGGCGTTCAGCTACTCGTATATCAACTTCCATGAAAGCGAGATGAGTATCGATGACCTCCAGCTGATCCTCACCCACAACCTGCTGGTGTTCATCAGCGTGCTGCTGCCGTTATTGATCACGCCGATTCTGGTGATCGCCTTCGCCCTGGTGCCGGGCGGTTGGGTGTTTGCCTCGAAGAACTTCGCGCCCAAGTTCAGCAAGCTCAACCCCATCACCGGCCTCGGGCGGATGGTCGGCGCGCAGAACTGGACCGAGTTGCTCAAGTCGCTGTTGAAGATCAGCGCGCTGCTGGGCATCGCTGTCGGCCAGCTGTATTACGCCGCGCCCAAGCTGATTGCCTTGCAGCGCAGCGACATCAGCAACGCCATCGGCAGCGCCTTTTCGCTGACCTTCGATCTGGCGATCTCGCTGCTGCTGGTGTTCGTGCTGTTCTCGTTCATCGATATCCCGCTGCAGCGCTTCTTCTTCCTGAAAAAAATGCGCATGACCAAGCAGGAACGCAAGGAAGAGCACAAGAACCAGGAAGGCCGCCCCGAGGTGAAGGCGCGCATCAAGCAGCTGCAGCGACAGCTGGCGCAGCGGCAGATCAGCCGGGTGATCAAGGATGCCGACGTGGTGATCGTCAACCCGACGCATTACGCCGTGGCGCTCAAGTACGACCCGAAGAAGGCCGAAACACCTTTTGTCATCGCCCGTGGCGTCGATGAAACGGCGCTGTACATCCGCAAGCTGGCCCAGGCCAACAACCTGGAAGTGGTCGAGCTGCCGCCGCTGGCGCGGGCGATCTACTTCAGTACCCAGGTCAACCAGCAGATCCCGGCGCCACTCTACACCGCGGTGGCCCACGTGCTGACCTACATCCTCCAGCTCAAGGCCTGGAAGCAGGGTCGCCGCACCAAGCCCAAGCTGGCCAGTGACATCCATATTCCCGAAGAACTGTTCAACCGAGCCCGATCATGAGCCTGATTCAGAAACTGACGCCGACCTTCAGCAGCGGACGGATTGGGATTCCGCTGATCATCCTGTCGATCCTGGCGATGATCATCCTGCCGCTGCCGCCGCAGCTGCTGGACGTGCTGTTCACCTTCAACATCGCCATGTCGATTCTGGTGTTGCTGGTCAGCGTGTCGTCGAAGAGTCCGCTGGATTTCTCGCTGTTCCCGACGGTGATCCTGATCACCACGTTGATGCGCCTGACGCTGAACGTCGCCTCCACACGGGTGGTGCTGCTTGAAGGTCACACGGGCACCGGCGCCGCGGGTAAGGTGATCGAAGCCTTCGGTGAGGTGGTCATCGGCGGCAATTTCATCGTCGGCCTGGTGGTGTTCATCATTCTGATGATCATCAACTTCATCGTGATCACCAAGGGCGGCGAACGGATCTCGGAAGTGACCGCGCGCTTCACCCTGGACGCCCTGCCGGGCAAGCAGATGGCCATCGACGCCGACCTCAACGCCGGCCTGCTGAGCAACGAGGAAGCCAAGGCGCGCCGTCAGGAAGTGGCCAAGGAAGCCGACTTCTACGGCGCAATGGACGGTGCCTCGAAGTTCGTTCGCGGTGACGCCATCGCTGGCATCCTGATCCTGTTGATCAACCTCTTCGGCGGCTTTGCCATTGGCGTGTTCGTTCACGACCTGGCTGCCGGCGAAGCCTTCAAGCAGTACGCCCTGCTGACCATCGGTGATGGCCTGGTCGCGCAGATCCCGGCGCTGCTGCTGTCCACCGCCGCGGCGATCATCGTCACCCGCATCAACGAATCCAGCGACATCACCAGCCAGGTTCAGCGCCAGCTGCTGGCCAACCCGGCTTCGCTGTACACCGTGGCGGGCATCCTCTTCGTGCTCGGTCTGGTGCCGGGTATGCCGCACCTGGCGTTCATCGGCTTTGCCGCGCTGATCGGCTTCATTGGCTGGCGGGTGTCGCTGCACGAGCCGCCTGCCGCTGGGGCCGATCTGAAGGAAATCCAGGCCATCGGTCAGGCGATGGACAAGGAAAAGGCCCAATCGCTGGTCTGGGAAGACATCCCGCTGGTCGAGCGGCTGTCGATTTCGCTGGGTTACAAGCTGGTCGGGCTGGTTAACGAAGCCTCCGGCGCGCCCTTGCCGGCGCGCGTGCGTGGTGTGCGTCAGACACTGTCCGAGCATCTGGGCTTCCTGCTCCCGGAAGTGCAGATTCGCGACAGCCTGCGGCTCAAGGCTTCCCAGTACGACATCTACATCAATGGCGAGAAGATTGACGGCGCCGAGCTGCATGCCGACCGCCTGATGGCGATTCCGTCGCCGGAGCTGTACGGCGAGATCGACGGCATCCTCGGTACCGACCCGGCCTATCGCATGCAGGTGGTGTGGATTCAGCCGTCGGATAAGTCACGCGCGCTGAACCTCGGCTACCAGGTCATCGACTGTGCCAGCGTGGTCGCCACACACCTGAACAAGGTGGTGCGCGAGCATCTGCCGGACCTGTTCAAACACGACGACGTCGAGCACCTGATGCAGCGCCTGACGCTGCAGGCACCGAAGCTCGCTGAAAGCCTGAAGAACGCGCTGAGCTATACGCAGCAGATGCGCGTCTACCGTCAGTTGCTGCTGGAAGAAGTGCCGCTGCGCGATATCGAGACCATCGCCAGCACCCTGCTCGAATGCAGCGAGACCACCAAGGACCCGGTGCTGCTGGCGGCCGATGTGCGCTATGCGCTGCGTCGCAGCATCGTTTCGATGATTGCCGGTGATCGTCGCGAGCTGGCGGTCTTCGTGCTGGAAAACGCGCTGGAAAATACGCTGCTCAACGCATTGGCAATTGCTCAACAAGCCGGCCAGGTGAGCCTGGACAACATTCCAGTGGAGCCAAGCCTGCTCAACCAGCTGCAGAACAGCATGCCGGTGGTGAAGGAAAAGCTGCGCAAGGACGGCCATCCGCCGATCCTTACCGTGATGCCGCAGCTGCGCCCGTTGCTTTCGCGCTACGCACGGGTCTTCAGCCCGGGCCTGCACGTGCTGTCGCAGAACGAGATTCCAGATCGGGTCGGGGTGAACATTCTCGGCACGCTGGGTTAACCGGCTGGCCCTGGCCGGCTGCAAACGAGCCCCGCGACTCGGGAGACCGGGAATCGCCAGCAAGCTGGCTCCTACAGGTGCTGAGCTTGCCCCCGAGCGGGCTGTTTATGTAGGAGCGAGCTTGCTCGCGAAAAATCATCAGGAGGATGCCGCAGTCGCGCCCGTTGCAGTCGCTCGACCCAGAGGGTTCCCGGTTCGCCAGCAAGCTGGCTCCTACGGGTGCGGAGTTCGCCCCGAGCGCGCTTTTTTTGTAGGAGCGAGCTTGCTCGCGAACATGCGCCCTTTCTAGCGCAGATCGCAAAGCTCGGCTCTCTCCTGCAGCGCCTACAGGCCAAACACGAGCGACTGGACTGCTTAAAGACTCTCAGCCAGGAACACCAATGACCGCCCATGAGCCAGTGCCGCAGCGTTCTGGTTGTACATGGGCCGTGCCCAGCAGTTGAAGCCGTGGTCGACGCCCGGATAGCTCTCGATCTGGGCCTGACCGATCTGGGCCATCTTTTCCTGCACGGCGGCTACCGCGTCGGAATCAATGTGATCGTCTTCTTCAGCGAAGTGAAACAGGGTCGGGCACTTGATCTTCTCAGCCTGATCCAGACGCTTCTCGATGCTGCCGGGGTAATAGCAGACCGCGGCATCGACGCCCGCATTGGCCGCGCTCAGAAACGACAGCACGCCGCCCATGCAGTAACCCACCGACGCTACGCGGCCGTTGCAGTCATCGCGCCCGCGCAGCAGCTCGGCGCTGCGCCGTAGATCGTCAAGCGCCAGGTCAAAATCCAGCGCCTGCATCAGTGAGAAGGCCTGCTCCCAGTCCTCCTCGCCATAACCGAGCTGGACACCCGGTTCGCTGCGCCAGAACAGGTCCGGCGCCAACACCACGTAGCCATCGGACGCGTACTGATCGGCGACCGACTGGATGTGCTCGTTCACGCCAAAGATCTCCTGAATCAGCACGATGCCTGGGCCATGCCCGGCCGGCGGCAGCGCGAGATAACCTTTGAACGTCTTGCCGTCTTGCGCGGGGATATCGATCCACTGTGAAGTCATGCCGGTCTCCGTTGGTTTGCGGGATTATGCCGATCACGGCGCGGCGCGCTGCGAGCACGGCTGGAACAGGTGCGACAGGTCAGCGCTGACGGAGTTCGCGCGATGGACCCGCGCAGGCGGTGGCGGCGATGAGCTAACACCAGACCCCGCACGCCTCGGGCACGTCCTTCCTGCCGCAGCGTAGGCCAGACCCGGAACCTGTCCGCTACCATGCCTGTCCCGACACCATCGCCTATTTCGAATACTACGGAGATCACCGATGCCGAAGGCGCCCTCAGCAGACGCCCATGATCCGAGCGATGAAGCGGACAGCCAGCGCCTGTACCGCAAGATCGCCTGGCGGCTGATTCCGTTTCTGTGTTTCTGCTACCTGGCGGCCTACCTGGACCGCATCAACGTCGGCTTCGCCAAGCTGCAGATGGCAGAACAGCTGCAGCTCAGCGAAGCGGCGTTCGGCCTGGGCGCGGGGTTGTTCTTCGTCGGTTATATCCTCTTCGAAGTACCGAGCAACCTGATCCTCAAACGCGTCGGCGCGCGGGTCTGGATCGCGCGGATCATGATTACCTGGGGGGTGCTCTCGGCCTGCACGATGCTGGTCACCACGCCCGGGCAGTTCTACCTGGTGCGTTTTTTACTGGGGATCGCCGAGGCGGGGTTCCTGCCGGGCGTGCTCTATTACCTGACCCTTTGGTTTCCAACGTATCGGCGCGGGCGCGTTATCGCGCTGTTCATGATCGGCCTGCCGCTGT
This sequence comes from Pseudomonas sp. DNDY-54, assembly GCF_019880365.1. Classification (NCBI taxonomy): domain Bacteria; kingdom Pseudomonadati; phylum Pseudomonadota; class Gammaproteobacteria; order Pseudomonadales; family Pseudomonadaceae; genus Pseudomonas; species Pseudomonas sp. DNDY-54. The sequence continues at coordinate 156,037 of NZ_CP082271.1, read as the reverse complement.
CGAGCGTGATCGGCGCGCCGCTGTCGGGCTGGATTCTGGATGCGTTCGATCAGGTGCAGGGCCTGCGTGGCTGGCAATGGCTGTTCCTGCTCGAAGGGATTCCCAGCGTGCTGCTCGGGCTCTTGGCGCTGCGCCTGCTGCCGGAAGGGCCGAAGCAGGCCGACTGGCTGGACCTCACCGAGCAGGGTCGGGTGCTGCGTGACCTGACGGTCGATGAGGTACAGAGCCCAGCCAGCGGCGAAACCTTTCGCCAGGGCTTTTTCAATCTGAAAGTCTGGATGCTCGGCGGCATCGATTTCGCGATTTTACTCAGCGCCTATGCGATGGGCTTCTGGCTGCCGACGTTCATTCGCAACGCCGGCGTCAGCGATGTATCGCACATCGGCCTGCTGACTGCGCTCCCCAGCATCGCCGCGGTGTTCGGCATGCTCGCGCTGGGTGCCAGCTCGGATCGTTTTCGCGAACGCCGCTGGCACATCATCTTGCCGTTCTGGATTGGCGCCGCGGCCATGGCAGCAAGCACGGCATTCACCGACAGCGTGATCATGACGGTGCTGCTGTTCTCCATCGCCCAGGCAACGATCATCGGTGCGGTGCCGGTGTTCTTCAGCCTGCCGGCGACCTTTCTCACCGGCACCGCAGCGGCTACCGGCTTCGCCCTCGCCTGTTCGCTGGCGAATATCGCCGGGCTGGTGAGCAACACGCTGATCGGCGTGACGCTGGACCTCACCGGTGAGAGCGGTGCCGCCCTGTGGTTTTTCGCGGCGTGCCTGGTACTCGGCTCGATGTTGGTGATCGCGCTACCGCCGAAGGTGGTCAACCGCTAGCTCAACGCCGCCTGGGTAGCAGCTGCGCGACCATTTCGACGAAGGCGGGGCACGGGCGGTCTAGGGCGAAGCCCATTTCGAACGAATCGCGGCGCGAGTCCTTACGCACCCATTGGCAGATCACCACCACGTCAATCTCCCGCAGTCGCTCGCCGTGATCCGGGACATGCAGGCACATGTCATAACAGCCGCCGATGGACAGGGGCTGTTTGGCCACGAGCCTTAGCCCGCCTAACGACAGATCGCCGACATAGCCCATGGGGTCGCCGCTAAGGCGATTGGTCACCTGGATGCGGCTGAGGTGACGGAAGGTAAGGCGGCTGTGTTGGCGCATGTCGAAGCTCTGGCAGTCCTTTGTTCAACCGCAGCGCGCGACGGGAGCGTCCTCCTCACCGTAGCTGGCGGTGCACTTAAAGGCAGCAGGCGACCGGATTGGGCCAACACTTAAGCCCCGGTGACACTTTTTTTCAGCGCCCCCGAGGCCGTCTTCGCGGCATCAACGTTCGGGGTTCTGCGGCTTGCGCCGCTTCAGCGCATCCTCTTCGCTGACCTCGTCGGCCATGCCCGACGGCACGTTGTAGGCGCCGCCCGGCACATCATTGCGATCGCCACCCGCGGCCTCGCCATTGCTGGTACCGCTTGCCCGGTCAACGCGCTCATCGTTGCGGTCATTGATGTTCTCGAGATTTTCCTTACCGCGCTCGGATGGATTCATGTGGCCTCCGTCATGTTGATCATCATCAAGCACCCGTGGTGCCTCTGTAATTAGGAAGACATTGTCCGCGGGAAGTTGCACGCAAACCGCCCTGCAGGATGACCGGCCATTCGGCAGCCGCGCTGAACTTACCCGGTAGGCAACGGCCAAAAAATCATCTGGGGACTTCCCCACCTGCCTCCGTGTGAACCTATGCAATTGACTCGAAGCCTGCCCGTAGATGTCACTCCCGTTGCTCCCGAGACCGCGGCGCCCTCGAAGGCCCTATATTTCGCCCTGCACGACGCCCCAGCCAGCGATAGCATTCGTGCCACAGCGGCGGAGTACCTCAACAATCAGCTGGACGCCGCCGCTGCGCTGCCCTGTGATCTGCCGCCGGACCCCTCGGGCCTGGGGGCCTGGCTGGAAAACCACACCGCGAAGATCGGCGGTGAGTACCAGGCCTACCTCGACGAACGGCGGGCCGGCGCGCCCCGTCGCTATTTTTCCAGCAAGGCCCATGCGCTGCATTTCCTGCGCGGGGTGGCACCGACCAAGCTGGTCGACGGCGCCTGGCTCTATGGGCTCCTGCAGCGCTGGGATGATGATCGCTTTACCGCGCTGATCCAGACTTACCTGGAAGAACTGGGCGAAGGCTCGCCGGAAAAGAACCACGTGGTGTTGTACCGCAAGTTGCTCGCGAGCCAGGGCTGCGACGACTGGCAGAGCTTGGAGGACGACTATTTCGTTCAGGGCGCGATTCAGCTGGCGCTGGCCGAGCACGCCGAGCAGTTTCTTCCGGAAGTGATCGGGTTCAACCTGGGCTATGAACAGCTGCCGCTGCATCTGTTGATCAGCTCATATGAGCTCACCGAACTGGGCATCGACCCCTACTATTTCACGCTGCACGTGACGGTCGACAACGCCGACAACGGTCATGCAAAAAAAGCGATACAGGGATTGCTGGCGGCCTGGCCGCAGGTCGGTGACAGCGACGCCTTTTACCGTCGCGTGATCAACGGCTACCGGCTGAATGACCTGGGGGCCAGCACCCTATCCGTCATCGCCGGTTTCGAGCCGGAAGCGGAAGTGCTGCGTGTCCTGGAAAAGAAGGCCGGGGTCGGGCAGTTCGTGCATTCGGACTATTGCCGCTTTGATGGGCGCACGGTGAATCAATGGCTGGCGGAACCTGAGCTGATTCCGCAATTTCTCGATACGTTGCAGCAACGTGGCTGGATCAAGCGCCACGAAGACCCGCAGCACAGCCGTTTCTGGCAGATGATCACCGGCGAACAGGCACCCATGTTCGGCGTATTCAGTGCCCATGAGCAGCAGTTGATTCACGACTGGATCGCCGGGGACTGGCTGGCTGAGCAGGCGCCAACTCGCGGCAAGCCGCACCCGTCGCTGGCGCAGCGTCAGGGTCAATTCAGCGGTCGCCGGCGCGTACCGAACGAGCGGCCAAGCAAGCCGGCCTTGGTGCAGAACCAGGGGCAAGCAGTCAGCGATTTCGACCAGGAAGCACAGGTTCTTGAGCAGCAACTGGCGCAACTGCCCTCACGCGAGGCGCGCATGCGGCACCTGGTGCCCTTGCTGTCCCCATCCCGTCACCACAGCGCGGCCGGCCTGCTGGCCACCCGACTCTTCACCGGACTCTTCAACTGAGAAGGCGAACGCTCGCCAGGGAACGAAACACAATGACCACCGAAACAGCACAGGATCGCGCCCTGCTGCACTTGGCTCAGGCGCTGCGCGAGCGCGGCTATCACTTCATCACGCCTACGCCGCTGACCCATGAACGCGTCAACAGCCGCATCGAAAACGCCTTGGCCAAGGACCTCACGGGTGTCTTCGGCTGGAGCCGGCCCTTTCAGCATGAGCTGTTGCCACCAGCCCTGTTCAGCCTGATGGATCAGGCTGGCGTACTGGCGCCCTGCGACACGCGCTGGCGCAGCCGGGTACGACTCTCAACCCTCGACGGTCAGCTATTTGTGCATTCGGCCTACCCTACCGATGAACCCGATGCCGTGTTCTTCGGCCCGGACACGTACCGATTTGCCAACTCGATCCAGGCGCATCTGAACAACCACAAGGGCCACATCGGTCGCGTGGTGGACATCGGCTGCGGCTCAGGCGCGGGTGGCATTCTCGCGGCATTGGCGCGGCCGCAGGCGGAGGTGCTTGCGGTGGACATCAACCCCGCCGCGCTGCGCCTGACCCGCATCAACGCCGCGCTGGCCGGCGCTGACAACCTGACGGCCCGGCATAGCGATCTGCTCAACGATGTCGAAGGTGAATTCGATCTGATCCTGGCCAATCCGCCGTACCTGATCGATCCCGGCGAGCGCGCCTATCGCCATGGCGGCGGTCCGCTGGGTGCCGGCTTGTCATTGGCCATCTTCGACAGCGCGCTGGAGCGCCTGGCCCCGTGCGGCACGCTACTGCTCTATACCGGCGTGGCGATGGTTGGCAACGGGGATCCCTTCCTTAAGGAAGTCACTCAGCGCCTGGAAAGCCGTCACCTGCAGTGGACCTACCGCGAAGTCGACCCCGATGTGTTTGGCGAAGAGCTGCTGGAGGGCGCGTACACCGAGTGCGATCGCATCGCAGCCGTGGTGCTGGAAGTGACCCGGCCGGCTGATTGAAGTGGCGTGCGGCGCATACCAGACGCCGCGTGGAAAACGCTTCGCGGTTTTCCACCCTACACCGGCAGCAGCACGAGGCACGCCGACAGGGTGAGCAACGAGCCCAACGTGGAATACAGCACCACGCGGGACACCCGTGAGGCCTCTCGACCGTAGAATTCCGCCAGCATGTACGGCCCGGTGCCGGTAGGCAGCGCGCTCAGCAATATCGCGGAATACGCCCATAGGGTTGGCAGCTCGAACACCTGCAGGGCCAGGTATCCCGTGATCAACGGCTGGATTACCAACTTCAATCCCACCAGCGGCCAGACGCCCGTAACGGTGCCGCCAGGCTGCGGCTGCGCAAGAAACAGTCCCAGCGACACCAGTGCGCAGGGCGCGGCGGCGGCGCCGAGCAGTTTTAGCAGCGTCGCGAGCGGCACGGGCAGGGTCAACCCGCTCGCGGCCCAGAGCCCCCCCAGCAGCGGCGCCACCACCAGCGGGTTGCGCAGCAAGGCACTGCTGACCTTGCCCAAGGTACGGTTGAAGCCCTGGCCTGCGTGCAAGCCGGTTTCGACGCAGGCCAAGGCGATGGCGAACAGCACGCAGACGACGATGATCGAGGCCACCATGGCCGGCTGCAGCGCCTCGTCGCCGAGCACCAGCATGCACAACGGAATGCCGATGTAGCCGGTATTGGCGTAGGACGCACCCAAGGCGTCGAGGCTGGCGTCGACCAGCGGCTGCTTCTGCATCAGGCGATAGACCAAGGTAAAGCCGAACACCCCGAGGCAGCCCGCAGCGAAGGCGATGATAAAGCCCGGCTGCCAGAGCTGCTGCCAGGTGGAGGTCGCCACCACGCTGAACAACAGCGCGGGAAGGCCCAGCCAGACGACGAATCGGTTGAGTTCGGAGGCGCCTGTCGGCCCCATACGGCCGGTGCGGCGGCAAAGAAAGCCCAGAAAGATCAATGCAAAGACAGGCAGGACGACATTGACGACGGCGGACATGGACTCTCATCAGCAGGTTCGCCGACAGCAACTGGCGGCGCGGGACGGTAGGGGCCGGAACGAGCCGGCGGCAAACCTTAGCAAAGAAAGGGTTCTTCGCGGGCTATCGGAGCTGCCGCTTGAAGGTCGTGTGCGGAAAAACCGAAAAAGCGCCTCGACCCAACGACGCTGTGTTTACGTCCCGAACACAAGCGAAAAACTCGTAGGGTGGAAAACTGCGAAGCATTTTCCACCGATATCGGCAAGAGACTCGTCTGCTACCTATCGCCGTAAAAATTGTGGGTAAGCTTCGCGTTACCCACCCTACGTCTCTAAGCCTTTCGCCGCATCCCTGCGGCTCAACCCTTGCGCAACGATTCCGCTCACCCTGACGGGGTGTTTCGCGTCGCCTGATGACTCGTGCAAAAAAAGCGAAACGCTGTGTCTACGTCGCTGTTTGGAACGACTCAGTCCCAAATCCCCTTCAGAAGGCCGAGCGTAGGCGCTGCACAGGGGGACGCGAGGCATGGATGCCGAGCGAGGAGCGATGGGTCGGGGCCGCCATCGGCATGGACGTCCCTTCGTGAGGGGACGCCTAGTCCGACGCCCGGAGCGGCGCCGGAGCGGCGCCGGAGCGGCGCCGGAGCGAGGGAGTTTTGTGTAGCAAGCCGGGGACGCCTAGTCCGGATGTTGGGGTGCTTCTTTTTGGTTACTTTTTCTTGGCCAAACAAGAAAAAGTGACTCGCCCAGCAGGGCGAAACCGTACCATCAAACGGCTCGATGTTCGGTTGAAGCAAAACCTTCCAACCTGCCGGTCCGCTCTCAAACCCAAAGTTCGCGGCGCTTCCAAGCCTAGGAAAGCGCCGTGTCCGGGTAACTCCGACGCTGCCCTTCGCCGCCCGGTTACCAACCTCAGTGCAGCAATGCGGACGGGCTATACCCATTCGGCTCCGCCCGCGCGGCTGCAAACTCCGCCTCGACCCGCCCACGCATGGCATCGGGCGCTCGCGGAAAGCCGCTACGGTCGCTGTAGTCCCATTCCGTCACCAGTTGGCTTTCAGCGGACAGGCCCTTGGCACACGATAGGTCCAGCGCCGTGATGCCGGCGACCGCACCCGCCGCGATCGCCGCGTTGACCTGCTCAGTGCCCCGCTCAATGCTCATACCAAGCCCCGCCAGGTCCAGCACGTCACCGCCGATGCGGCCATAGATCCAGGGCTTGGGATCGTCACTCAACAACAGGCCGACGCCGGTGGCAATCTCCCGGGCGCCGCACGCACGGATCAGGCCTTCGTTACCCGGCACGCCGAGAAAACGGGCCAGCTTGCCCGGCATGACGAGTTGCGCAACACCCAGGCCGATGCTGAACCAGCCAAGGCCACGGGCCAGCGTGCGGGCGGAATGGTTGGTACGGGTGACTCGATGTGGAACGCTCATGAATCTGTCCCTCCTTCGGGGCTGGGAAAAGCAGACAGGCGATTCCCTACTTTAGGGATGTGGCGTTAGGGAAGCCGGGAATCGCCACCGGCCCTCACGGCTTGAGAACCACCTTGATGCAGCCGTCATGCTTGTCGCGGAAGGTCTTGTACATCTCAGGACCCTGCTCAAGGCTGACGCTGTGGGTGATGACGAAGCTAGGATCGATTTCGCCTTCCTGGATGCGCCGCAGCAGGTCGTCAGTCCAGCGATTGACGTGGGTCTGGCCCATGCGGAAGGTCAGGCCCTTGTTCATCGCCGCGCCGAACGGAATCTTGTCGATCAGCCCGCCGTAAACGCCAGGAATGGAGATGATGCCGGCCGGGCGGCAGACGTAGATCATCTCGCGCAGCACGTGGGGTCGATCGGTCTCGAGCATCAGCGCCTGCTTGGCGCGGTCGTACATGGAGTCGATGGAACGCGCGGCGTGCGCCTCCATGCCCACCGAGTCGATGCACTTCTCTGGCCCCTTGCCGCGGGTCAATTCCTTGAGCCGCTCAAGCACACTTTCTTCATCGAAGTTGATGGTGATGGCGCCGCCTGCGCGCGCCATGGAGAGTCGCTCGGGCACGTTGTCGATGCAGATCACCTGCTCGGCGCCCATCATGATCGCGCTACGGACGGCGAACTGGCCGACCGGGCCTGCGCCCCAGACGGCGACGGTATCGGTGGGCTGAATATCGCATTGGGCCGCGGCCTGCCAGCCGGTGGGCAGGATGTCACCGAGGAACAGCACCTGCTCATCGGTCATGCCGTCGGGCACTACCACCGGGCCAACATCGGCGTAGGGCACGCGGACGAACTCGGCCTGGCCGCCGGCATAACCGCCGGTGAGGTGGGTGTAGCCATAGAGCCCGGCGGTGGTATGGCCGAAGACCTTGTCGGCCACATCCTTGTTGCGGTTGGTGCGCTCGCACACCGAGAAGTTGCCACGCCGGCACTGGTCGCATTCCCCGCAGACGATGGTGAACGGCACCACCACGCGGTCGCCGACCTTAAGTTTCTTGTTCGCCGAGCCGACTTCCATCACCTCGCCCATGAACTCGTGGCCCATGATGTCGCCGTGCTGCATGCCGGGCATGAAGCCGTCGTACAGGTGCAGGTCGGAGCCGCAGATGGCGCAGGACGACACCTTGATGATGGCGTCGCGCGGGTCTTCGATCGAAGGGTCGGGTACGTGACTGTCGCAGCGAATGTCGTGCTTGCCATGCCAGCGAAGAGCTCTCATTGGAAAAATTCTCCTGGTTCGGTGTTCGAAAACGCCGCCGTGGTGCTTCTTCCTGATGTCTTCGCCGCGGTGCGGCAACTGCTCCTGACCCGTCTGCTGCCATGCGGCAGGGTGTACGGCGCGCGTGCTATCAGAGTTTTAGTAAGCACGTTGCCGGCAGAGTTGCGGGAAATGACGGCGAATCGCAGGGATCGCCGACGGACTGCGATAAATGGCGCTGGATTGAGACGTTATATCTGAGGAGCGAGCTCGCTCACGAAACGGCGCTGGCATCATCTCGGAGCAGTGGTTGAGCACGAATCGCCAGCAAGCTGGTTCCTACGCGGAGAAATCACGGAGGTGAATTATCGGCACGTCACGCTTTTCGTAGGAGCGAGCTCGCTCGCGATCCGGCGCTGGCATCATCTCGGAGCAGTGGTTGAGCACGAATCGCCAGCAAGCTGGTTCCTACCGCGGAGAAATCGCGGAGGTGAATTATTGGCACGTCACGCTTTTCGTAGGAGCGAGCTCGCTCGCGATCCGGCGCTGGCGTCGGCTCGGAACAAGGGTTGAGCACGGATCGCCAGGCTGGCTTCTACAGGCACGCGGAGATGATCACGGACCACCTGCTCACATCTCCCGGCGGGCCCGTTGCGATCAGCCCTTGCCGGGGCGGATGGAGGCGTAGCCGTTGCGGTAGCTCGGGTATTGTGGCGTCCATCCCAACGCGCGGGCGCGAGCGTTGCTACAGCGTTTGCTACCCGCACGGCGGGTCATGGTCTGATCCGCCCAATGAGTCACGCCGAGGCGCTCACGCAGCCAGTCGATCACCTCATGGAGGGGTGCCGGGTCGTCATCGACCCCGAGATAACAATCGTCCAGAGCGCCCCCGTTCAGATCGGTTTGCAGCAGACACGCCAACAACGCGGCGGCATCGTCACGATGCACGCGATTGCTGTACTGCGGCGGCTCGCGGTCTACGCGCAGGCCCGCACGGACCTGGTTCTGCATCCAGGGGCGTGCCGGATCGTAAAGCCCTGCCATGCGCACCCGCGTGGCAGGAATGCCGCTGTCCAGCGCTAACTGCTCGGCTTCGAGCATGACCTGGCCGGTATAGCCGCGGGGTTCGGTGGGAGAGGTCTCGTCGATCCACTCTCCGCCGTTCTGCGCATACACGCCGGTACTGGAGACGAAGACCAGCCGCTTGGGCCGCTGACCGCGCTGCTCCAGCCAACCAAGCGCATTACGCAACCCATCAACATAAGCGCTGCGGTAACCCGCTTCGTCATGCTGGTTGGCCGACGCCGCGTAGACAAGATAATCCAGCGCGCCGTTTGGCCAGCTGCGCGGCACAGCGCTCGCGGACAAGTCACCTTTGACCGGCAGGATCGGCACAGGAAGGCTCGCCGCCTGGCGGCGCAAGCCGTAAACAGTCCACCCCGCGCGACTCATCTGGAGGCCGAGGCGAATACCGACATCGCCGCAGCCGGCGATCATTAAAGAAGGACGAATTGCCATGACGGTTGCTCCATAACCGATGCAGGCCACCCATTCGGCCCGCCTTAGTGAGTGTACTGCTGCCTGCAACGTTTCCGCTTGTCACCTTATAAGGAACGGCTACTGGCCAGTTGGTTCGAACACGAGCAAAGGCTATGCTAACCAGCACTCTGATGGAAAACCGCTATGACACTGACCGAACTGCGCTACATCGTCACGCTCGCCCAGGAATCACATTTCGGCCGTGCCGCCGAACGCTGCCATGTCAGCCAGCCCACGCTGTCGGTGGGCGTGAAGAAGCTGGAGGACGAGCTCGGCGTGCTGATCTTCGAGCGGACCAAAAGCGCGGTGCGGCTGACGCCGGTCGGTGAAGGCATCGTTACCCAGGCGCAGAAAGTGCTGGAGCAGGCGCAGAGCATCCGTGAGCTGGCCCAGGCCGGCAAGAATCAGCTGGCCGCGCCGCTCAAGGTTGGCGCCATCTACACCGTCGGCCCCTACATGTTCCCCCATCTGATTCCGCAGCTGCACCGCGTGGCGCCGGACATGCCGCTGTACATCGAAGAGAACTTCACCCACATCCTGCGCGACAAGCTGCGCACTGGCGAGCTGGACGCCATCATCATCGCGCTGCCGTTCCAGGAAGCCGATGTGCTCACGTTGCCGCTGTATGACGAGCCCTTCTACGTGCTCATGCCCGCCGGGCATCCATGGACGAAGAAGGAAACCATCGACAGCGAGATGCTCAACGACAAGAGCCTGCTGCTGTTGGGTGAAGGTCATTGCTTTCGCGATCAGGTCCTCGAAGCCTGCCCGACCACCCGCAAGGGTGAGGCGCCGAGCCACACCACCGTGGAATCTTCGTCGCTGGAAACCATCCGCCACATGGTTGCGTCGGGGCTGGGCGTATCCATCCTGCCGCTCTCCGCGGTGGACAGCCATCACTACTCCGCCGGCGTGCTCGACATCCGCCCTCTGACGCCGCCCGTGCCGTTCCGCACCGTGGCGATTGCCTGGCGCGCCAGTTTCCCGCGTCCGAGAGCCATCGAAGTGCTGGCCGACTCCATCCGCCTGTGCTCGGTGGCGAAACCCCCGGCCGACAAAGCCTGACGCCATGAGCGAGCTGTCGGCGGTCCCGGTGACCGCGATAAAGGGCGTCGGTGCGGCGCTAGCCGAAAAGCTCGCCAAGGTCGGGCTGGAATCCCTGCAAGACCTGCTGTTTCACTTGCCCCTGCGCTATCAGGACCGCACCCGCATCGTACCGATCGGCGCCCTGCGACCGGGCCAGGATGCGGTAATCGAAGGCACCGTTACGGGCGCCGACGTGGTGATGGGCCGACGCCGCAGTCTGCTGGTGCGCCTGCATGACGGCAGCGGTAGCCTAAGCCTGCGCTTTTACCATTTCAGCCAGGCGCAGAAAGAAGCCCTCAAGCGCGGCACCCAGGTGCGCTGCTACGGCGAAGCTCGCCCAGGCGCCTCAGGCCTGGAGATTTACCACCCCGAATATCGCGCGCTGACCGACAACGAGCCGGCGCCCGTCGAGCAGACCCTGACACCGATCTACCCGACCACCGAAGGCCTGACGCAGCAACGCCTGCGCCAGCTGACCCAGCAAGCGCTGGCGCGGCTTGGCCCGCACAGCCTGCCCGACTGGCTGCCTGATGAGCTGACCCGCGACTACCGATTGGCCAAGCTGGACGAAGCAATTCGCTACCTGCACCGGCCGCCGCCAGATGCCGATCTGGAAGAACTCGCCGAAGGCCGCCACTGGGCGCAGCACCGTCTGGCGTTTGAAGAACTGCTGACTCACCAGCTTTCCATGCAGCGCCTGCGCGAGAGCAGCCGCGCCCAACACGCACCGCCCCTGCCTGCGGCGCGGGAGCTGCCATCGCGCTACCTGCAGAATCTCGGCTTCCAGCCCACTGGCGCTCAGCAACGAGTCGGTGCGGAGATCGCCTACGACCTCGCCCAGGACGAGCCGATGCTGCGCCTGGTGCAGGGCGACGTTGGCGCCGGCAAGACCGTGGTCGCGGCGCTTGCCGCGCTGCAGGCGCTGGAAGCCAGCTATCAGGTGGCCTTAATGGCACCGACCGAGATACTCGCCGAGCAGCACTTCATCACCTTCTGCAAATGGCTCGAACCGCTGGGCATCGAGGTCGCCTGGCTGGCCGGCAAGCTCAAGGGCAAAGCGCGAGCCGCATCGCTGGAACGCATTGCCGCCGGCTGCCCGATGGTGGTCGGCACCCACGCGCTGTTCCAGGATGAAGTGCGGTTCAGCAGGCTCGCCCTGGTGATCATCGACGAACAGCACCGGTTCGGCGTGCAACAGCGGCTGGCGCTGCGGCGCAAGGGCGTCGAAGGGCGACTCTGCCCGCATCAGCTGATCATGACCGCCACACCCATCCCGCGAACGCTCGCCATGAGCGCCTACGCCGATCTGGACACCTCAATTCTCGATGAACTGCCGCCTGGCCGTACTCCGGTCAACACCGTGTTGGTGGCCGACAGCCGCCGCCTGGAAGTCATCGAGCGTGTGCGTTCGGCCTGCAACGAAGGGCGCCAGGCCTATTGGGTCTGCACGCTGATCGAAGAATCTGAAGAGTTGACCTGCCAGGCGGCCGAAACCACGTTCGAAGACCTCTCCGCCGCGCTCGGCGGGCTCAATGTCGGGCTGATCCATGGACGCATGAAACCAGCGGAGAAAGCGGCGGTAATGGCCGACTTCAAGGAAGGTCGCCTGCAGCTGCTGGTCGCCACCACCGTCATCGAAGTCGGCGTCGATGTTCCCAATGCCAGCCTGATGATCATCGAAAACCCCGAGCGCCTGGGTCTCGCCCAGCTGCACCAGCTGCGCGGTCGAGTCGGGCGCGGCAGCGCGGCCAGTCACTGCGTGCTGCTCTATCACCCGCCGCTTTCGCAGATCGGCCGTGAGCGACTGGCGATCATGCGCGAGACTTGCGACGGCTTCATCATCGCGGAAAAGGACCTGGAACTGCGCGGCCCGGGGGAAATGCTCGGCACCCGTCAGACCGGCTTGCTGCAGTTCAAGGTCGCCGATCTGATGCGCGACGCCGATCTGCTGCCGGCCGTGCGCGACGCAGCGCAGGCGTTGCTGACACGCTGGCCGCAGCATGTCAGTCCGCTGCTGGAACGCTGGCTGCGCCACGGGCAGCAGTACGGGCAGGTTTGACGCTCGTCGGTAAACTCAAACCGCACTAACGCTAAGGCTATACTGCGCCGATCGGGAATAAAGACGGGCTTTCCATGAATTCGGCTGCTGAAACTAAAAACAACATCACGCTCCCACCCATGATCGTGCAGCTGCTGGACAAGCTGGCACTGCCGTACCGCACCTGCGAGGATCGATCGGACCTCGATCCGGCCCGACGGGTGCAGGCCATTCTGGTCGACGATGCCATCGGCGCGCTGCTGGTGCTGTATCCGCGTGATCATCTGCTCGACTTGCCACGTCTGGTCGAACTGACCGGGCGCCAGCTGGTGGCGGTCAAACCCGAGCGGCTCACGCGCATGCTGTCCAAGCATGAGCTGAAGATACTGCCCGGCCTGCCGCCATTGACCAGCTCGCCCTGCCTGTACGAGGAGCGGCTGTTGCAACAGCCCGAGCTGCTGGTCGAATCCGGGCAGCCCGGTTTGTTGTTGGTGCTGGCCAGCCATGATTTCAAACAGCTGCTCAGCAAGGCTAGCGCCGGGCAGTTCGCCGTACCCCTGAGCACCATCCGACCCAACCTCGACCGCCCCGAAGAAGACCGCGCGGAAATCAGCCACGCGGTGGAAAGCTTCACTGCACGGCGAATTCAGAAGCGGTTGGAAGAAACCATTGAAATTCCGCCGTTGGCCCAGACGGCGCAGAAAATCATCAAGCTGCGCGTCGATCCGGACGCCACGGTGGACGACATCACCGGCGTCGTCGAAACCGACCCCGCGCTGGCCGCGCAGGTGGTCAGCTGGGCCGCCTCACCCTATTACGCCGCACCGGGCAAGATTCGTTCGGTAGAGGACGCGATCGTGCGCGTGCTGGGCTTCGACCTGGTCATCAACCTGGCGCTGGGTCTGGCGCTGGGCAAGACGCTGAGCCTCCCCAAGGATCAGCCGCAGCAAGCGACGCCGTACTGGCAGCAGTCCATCTACACGGCGGCAGTGATCGAGGGGCTGAACCGAGCCATCCCGCGCACGCAACGGCCGGAAGCCGGTATCAGTTATCTGGCGGGCCTGCTGCACAACTTCGGCTACCTGGTGCTGGCGCATGTATTCCCGCCGCATTTTTCGCTGATCTGCCGGCATCTTGAGGTCAACCCGCACCTGAACCACAGCGTTGTCGAGCAGCATTTACTGGGCATCACACGCGAGCAGATTGGCGCCTGGCTGATGCGTTACTGGGGAATGCCTGACGAGCTGTCGACGGCGCTGCGCTTCCAGCATGACCCGAGCTATCAGGGCGAGCACGCGGGTCACGCCAATCTCGTTTGCCTGGCGGTACGCCTGCTGCGCAACCGCGGCATCGGCTCGGGCTCGTACAGCGACATCCCGCAGGAGCTGTTCGACCGCCTCGGGCTTAGCCGTGAGAAAGCCAACGATGTCGTCAACAAGGTCCTAGAGGCCGAAGCGGCACTCCGTGCCCTGGCAATGCAAATCCAGCCGCCGCACTGATCGGCCCGCCAGTTCAGCGCCGAGCGCGGTGCTGAACTGGCGGCACGTCTGTTACCCGTCCGCGCGAAAGCTCACCCGCGCATCCACCTGACCTTCTCCAACCTGTGTAATGCTGACCTCCGCCAGGCTGGCACCGGCCGCCTGCAGTTCATCGAACCAGCGCAGCAGCGTCGCGTAGGACGCGCCCGGCAAGGTCACCTGCACGGTGCCGTCATTGCCAATGTCGAAACTCTCGATGGTCAAGCCGCTCTGCTGGGCGCTCTGCGTCACCAGTCCCTGCAGTTGCTCGGGCGCCAGCGACACCGGATTGCTGCGCGACATCTGCCGCGCCAGCTCGGTGTTCTGTTCCATGTAGGCATGCAGCTCCCGTTCCTGCTGGAAATAGGCCTGTGCGTCACGCACACGCTGCTGAGCCGGCTGCCACAGCAGCACATAGAACAGCACCACCAGCAGGAAGGCGCCGAGCAGCGTCAGCGAAAGCCGTTCGCGCGGCTGTAAGCGCTGCCAGCGTAACCACAGCGGGGATTCGGCCAGGCGAACGCGCATCTGTTGTGTCAGGTTCATCCTCGACCTCCAATCACCACGCGGGCACTGACGGCGTCACCGTCACGGCTGGCTGAGCCCAGCTGGACACTTTCACCGGTCTCGCCCAGACGCTGACGCAGTTGTTCCAGCGCTGCGAAATCACTGGCCCGAACCTGCAGCGCGAGGTCGCCGCGCGCCTGGTTGTAGTCCAGCTGGCTGATCGACACCGGAACCCCCTCGGCCATGACAAGCGCTACCTCGTCGAGCAAGCGCATAAAGCCGGCCGAGCCCCCGGCGCTCTGACCGATGTGTTCGTCGAACTGCGCGCGCAGGTTGACGATGCGCCGGTCCTCCGGGAACAGCTCGCTGTAGAGCGCGCGACTGGCTTCGGCATAGTGATCGGCCTGGCGTTCCAGCGACCAGGCCTGGACCAGGTTGAAGATCAATTGCACGGCCAGCACCAGCGCAAGCACCAGCAAGACCGGTTTCCACTGGCCGAGCCCACTGCCGGCGGCCTTCACGGCGAAGTCACCTTGGGCCAGATTCAACGAAGCGGCGCGTCCCGCGGCGAGGAAACGGTAGGGGTCGTCGACCCTCTGGTAGTCATCCAGCAGTGCTGGCGACTCATCTAGCGTGCCGTGACCGTGGCGGGGTGACGCGCACTGAGCGGCCAGGTGCGGCCATTGCTGGCTGTCGAAGGCCAGTCGCGCTTCCGCGGCGCCTCCGAGCAGCGCGCGGCCGTCGATGACCAGCAGCTGCGTGCCGTCCCGAGGGAGCAAATCGGCATCGACGTGAATAGCGACAATTGTCAGTCCCAGCGCCTGCAAATCTTCCAGCCAATCCGCGAGTAGCTGCCGGCGGATCGCGATGACCCGACGGCGGCCGTCGTCCAGCGCGTCACCGTGGGTCAAGTGCAGGTCATCGACGTTTTCGGCGAGCAGCTCCTCGACCGCATACGCCAACGCCTGGTTGACCCAGCGAGCCTTGCGGGTCGGCAGGTTGACCGCGAACGCACTGCACACCTCGGCCGGCAGCACCAGCGTCACCGCCGCGGGTGCCTGTTCGATACAGTTCTCCAGCGACATCCAGCCACCCTTGCCCTCGCCTGGCAACCAGTAAACCTGAGTGTCGGCGTCTAGCCGGGGGCTGCAATCGGCGGGCAGAAACAGGCAGTCCATGAGCTATCGCTCTCCATCGTTGGTTTGGCGAGGCAGCCGTGGCGGTTGCCCCAGGTTTCGCTGAAGAACGCGGACTTCGCCGTCTTCCTCACGTCGCAGCCGGCTTACCAGCGCGAGGCGGCGGTCAGCGAGACGCACCTCGCTGGTGGCCTGAAAGAACTGACTCGTGACCGCCACGCTGGTGCCCTGCAGTTGGACACCGCCAAGCGCCGGTTGCGCCATGAAGTTTGCAGCATCGCGAAAGGGTCCCGCCTGCCGCGCCTGCACCAGCGCCTCGGCAGTGCTCAGGCTGAGGCTGTCAGCGAGGCTCGACAGCACCATGGCGCTGGCGGTATTGACGTTCAACGGGGTGTCCGCTGGCAGCGCCGTGACAAAAGGCGCGAGACGCTGGAAGTCCTCGTCTCGCATGTCCAGCAGCAATCGCAGTTCAGAGAGATCCTCGATACGACGTCCGCCTGTTCGGTAGGGCGGATCGAGCAGCAGATAGGCATTGTCTTCGGCACCCTGCTCGCCACTGGGTTGCTGGTCAGTGTCCAGCCAATCGACCAGACGCTCGGCATAGGGTTCGCTGATCTGCAAACGTAGCAGCAGCCGCCGAAACTGCGCGAGTGCCGCTGCGTTGGGTTGTTGTTGCTGCACCAGGCTGTTGAGGTTGAAGCGCCCAGCCAGGTCTTCAATGCGGACCTGAACCTGCCCTTGGCCTTCGTCGAGGTCATACGCCGGCTGCGGCAATGCCCAGGGCTCGAGCAGGTGATCGACAGGCGGTTGCCCGGCGCCGGTACCAGACGCCCGCAGATCGCGGCGCAATATGGATTGTGCCAAGGCTTCTCCGCCCAGTGCGTAGTGCCAGGCTTGGCGCGCCTGCGCCTGATTCGCCGTGCCGCGGATCGATAACTGCTGACGGGCGATCATCCCAGCGCAGACCACGGTGACAATGGCCACGACCAGCAACACGGTAATCAGCGCGACACCGCGCTGCGCCTTCATTGCAGCTCGCCCTCTGAAACTGGCTCGGGTACGCCCTGAGCGTCCGGCTGGACGAATTGCGGCGCGGGTGCGGGGCCGTCAGGCAGGCGCACCAGACGGGTAATGGTGCCGTAGCGCTGGTGATCGAACGAGACCTCCACGGCAACCGGTAGCCGCCGCGCCTGTTCCTCCGGATCGCCACGGCCGAACTCGAAGGGCGGCCATTCTTCGTGCCAGCTGTTTTCCGCGTCCAGATAGCGCAGGCGCAACTCGATCACGTCGTCCAGCACCCGCTGCACACGCGGTTCGCTGTCGATATCGCGGTCGAGCACGATCCAATAGAGCCGCTCCAGGCTGTCACCGGCGAGACGCCAACGCACCCGCTGCAGGTTGGCCCGGCGCATTCCGGTGGGGTTACGCCAGCCACTGCGGGTCAACTCCACCGCGGCACCGCCCTCGAAGCCAGCGAGCTGGCCGACGAAGGCGTTCTGTTCATCACCGTAACCATCACGTACCGGGCGCGGCACGGCCTGGACAAGGTCTTGCTCCAGCCGCCACACGGCGCGGCCGAGCTCACGTAACTGGGTTTCCTGGGCCCGTATCACTTCATCACTGCGCAACACAGCCTCAAGCATGCGGTAGGTCGCCAGCCCCAACAGTGCAAACAGCGCGATGGCGATCAGCAACTCCAGCAAGGTAAAGCCCGCCGCGACGCGATATGTCCCGGGTCGGCCGATCATGGGTCAACCCCGACGAAGCCCGTCAGGCTGGTTACGGCGCGCTGCTCTATCGAGCCTTCATTGTTGCCGCGACGCGGTTCGACAGCCGCCACCCAGACCCGAATACGCAGCAGCCCAGGCGTTCCGCTGGTTTGCACGTCGCTGAGTGTCTGCCACTGGCGGCCTCCAAACTCCAGCTCCAGATCTTCCCGCCCGACGCTCGGGGCCGGCTGCTGCAACTGCAGCTCGGTGAGCCGGTTATCAGCAATCCAGCCGGCGAGGATCAGCGCTTCCAGTCGCCCGGCGTTGTTTACGCTGCGGCCGGCCGCGGTCAACACCACCGCGGCGACGATGGCGAAGATCGCCAGAGCCACCAGCACTTCCAGCAGAGTGAATCCCTGAGAACGGGCCTGTCCATGGCTCATCGACGCGTTTCCTCAGGTACAGCACGAGGCATGCTGAAACCATCGCTGGAAACCACCCAGCCAGTACCGCCCGGGCGATTATCGGAGAACGTCAGCGTGAACGGTGAAAGCTCACCGCTGGACAGGATCAGCAGCTGCGGCTGCACGCGAGGCGCGCGCCGTCGCTCGCGATCCTCGTCGTCGGAGAGCCCGATGGGGTCGTCCTCGCGCTTGACCGGCGCCACCAGTTTTAGCGGCGAACCATCGAGCTCCAGCTCCAGCTGCATCCATTCCGGCGCCTGATGTGCCTTCCCGTCTCCGGCATCGCGCCAGCGCGCATCGGCCTCGTCGTAGTGCATCACCCGGTAGCCGTCCTTGCTGATCAGCAAGCCATACTCCCGGCTATCAAGTACCGCTTCATCGACCATCAGGCCGATCAGCGTCGCTAGTCGCTGCGCTTCGTCCCGCACCTCACGGGACGAACTGGAGCTGCCCATCGAGAGCACCGCCAGGCCCACCAGACTGCCGAGGATGACGATCACCACCAGCAGTTCGATCAGCGTGAAGCCGCCCTCTCGGCGCGCCCGAGGCATCGATCAGAGGTCCCAGTTACCGATATCCGCGTTCAGGTCAGACCCGCCCTGCTTGCCGTCAGCGCCATAGGAGTACAGATCGAACTGACCTTGGGTACCCGGCGACAGGTATTGGTACTCGTTGCCCCACGGATCCTTGGGAACACGCTTGAGGTAACCGTCGCGGTTCCAGTTCTTTGGCTGCGGATTGCCACCGGGCTTTTCCACCAGCGCGTCCAGCCCCTGCTGAGTGCTGGGGTAGGAATAGTTGTCCAGCTTGTACATGTCGAGGGCGGCGCCAATGGCCTTGATGTCACCCTTGGCCACCGTCACCTTGGCCTGATCCGGACGGTTCATCACCTGAGGCACCACCAGCGCGGCGAGAATCCCGAGGATCACCACCACCACCATGATTTCGATTAGGGTAAAACCCCTCTGCTTACGTTCGTTCAAGGTCATGCTCACTAGCCCACCAGTTGATTGAGAGAAAGAATCGGCAGCAGGATCGCCAGGACGATCACCAATACCACAGCCCCCATGAACACCAGCATGAAGGGCTCGAAAAGACCCACCAACAGCGAGATCTGCGCAGCCAGGTCGTTTTCCTGATTGCGCGCGGTGCGGGCCAGCATCTGATCGAGCTCGCCGGATTTCTCGCCGCTGGCAATCATGTGCAGCATCATCGGCGGAAACTCGCCGGTGGCATCCAGCGCGCGGGTCAGGCTACCGCCTTCGCGCACCCGCTGAGCCGCCTCGATCACCTTGTCGCGGATGCGCAGATTGGCGATCACCGCCGCCGCGATGCCCAGCGCATCCACCAAGGGCACGCCACTGCGGGTCAGGATCGCCAGCGTCGAGGCAAAGCGTGCGGTGTTGGTCGCTCGCGCCAGACGCCCCACCAGTGGGATTCGCAAGATGAAGGCATGCCAGCGGCGCTTGATCTTGTCGTCACGCAGCGCCTGGCGCATGGCAAAGGCTGCTGCCACGAGACCCACGAACATCAGCCAACCCCAGCGTTGAACAAGCTCGCTGACCGCAATCAAACCGGTGGTCAACGCCGGGAGCTGCTGCCCGGTATTGACGAAAACCTTGACCACATCCGGCACCACGTAACCCAGCAGCAACACCACGATGGCCAGTGAGGCCACCAGCAGGATCACCGGATACAGCAGCGCCAGTTGGATCTTCTGCCGCGACTGCTGACGCTGATCGGTGTAGTCGGCCAGCTGATCCAGCACCAGCCCAAGATGCCCGGCGTGCTCACCCGCGGCGACGGTAGCCCGATACAGCTCGGGAAACGCCGACGGATAGTCACGCAGCGATCCCGCCAGGCTATGGCCTTCCATCACGCGTGCGCGCACGGCCAGCAGCATCGATTTGATCTTCTGCGAGGTCGACTGCGCGGCGGCGGCACGCAGGGCTTCCTCAATGGGCAGCGCAGCCTGCACGAGGGTTGCTAACTGGCGGGTCACCAACGCCAGGTCGCGCGCCGACAGACCACGGCCGAAGGCAAACCCGCCGCCGCCGGTATCTTCCTTGGATTTGGCCTGTTTGACCTCCAGCGGCGACCATTGCTTCTCGCGCAGCAGCTGGCGCGCCTGTCGGGGACTGTCCGCCTCGATCAGGCCTTTCTGCTCGCGGCCACGTGGGTCGAGCGCGATGTATTCGAACGCCGCCATCAGGCAATCACTCCGCCGCGCGGATCGGCGCAGCCATTCGCGACCGGCAGACGACCGCTACTGCCGCACCGCAGCCCCATGCCGGCAGCCTTCAGCGCGCCCAATCGCTGCACATCGTGCTCGCGGGCACGCAGCGCCCTAACGGTCCCTGTAGCGGTACAACTCATTGCTTATTCCTCGCGGGTCACGCGCAACACTTCTTCGATGGTGGTCACGCCCTCACGCACCTTACGCAGGCCGT
Source organism: Pseudomonas sp. DNDY-54 (assembly GCF_019880365.1). Classification (NCBI taxonomy): domain Bacteria; kingdom Pseudomonadati; phylum Pseudomonadota; class Gammaproteobacteria; order Pseudomonadales; family Pseudomonadaceae; genus Pseudomonas; species Pseudomonas sp. DNDY-54. The sequence goes on along the minus strand of NZ_CP082271.1, from coordinate 135,774 downwards.
CTTCGCGAATGCTTGGGCCCAGCCGGCGCGCATGGCGAAGCATGTCCTGCTCGGGTGCCCGGGTGTGAATCATGCTGCGCAGGGTGTCATCGAACATCACCAGCTCATAGATGCCCGTCCGGCCGCGGTAACCCAGCTGCCGGCACACATCGCAGCCCTCGGCGTGGTACAGGGTCGGCGCCTCGCTCGGGTCGAGGCCGAACAGCGCACATTCGGCTTCGTCGGCGACATAGGCACGTTTGCAGTCATTACACAGTACGCGGACGAGGCGTTGGGCCAGCACCCCAAGCAGCGAAGATGAGATCAAGAATGGCTCGACGCCCATATCCACCAGGCGCGTGACCGCGCCGATGGCGCTGTTGGTGTGCAGCGTCGAGAGCACCAGGTGACCGGTGAGCGAGGCCTGCACCGCCATGTCCGCGGTTTCCTGGTCGCGGATCTCGCCGACCATCACCACGTCCGGGTCCTGACGCAAAATGGCGCGCAGACCACGGGCAAAGGTCATGTCGACCTTGGTGTTGACCTGCGTCTGGCCGATGCCTTCGAGGTTGTACTCGATCGGGTCCTCGACAGTAAGGATGTTGCGCGTACGGTCGTTGAGCGTGACGAGACTGGCGTACAGCGTGGTGGTCTTACCCGACCCGGTCGGCCCGGTGACAAGAATGATCCCGTGCGGCTTCTGGACCGCCTGTTCCATCACCTTGCGGTCGCGATCGCTCATGCCCAGGTGGCGCAAGGTCAGGCGCCCGGCCTGCTTGTCGAGCAGACGCAGCACCACACGTTCGCCGTTGGCCGACGGCAGGGTCGAAACCCGAATGTCCACTTCGCGCCCGCCAACTCGCAGAGAAATTCGGCCGTCCTGAGGGATGCGCTTCTCGGCGATGTCCAGCCTCGCCATGACCTTGATCCGCGACACCAGCAGCGCCGCCAGCTCGCGCTTGGGCTGCACCACTTCACGCAGGATGCCGTCGATGCGGAAGCGGATCACCAGGCGTTTCTCAAAGGTTTCGACGTGTATATCGGACGCGTTCTCCTTGATCGCCTCACCGAGAATGGCGTTGATCAGGCGGATGATCGGCGCGTCGTCTTCCTGCTCCAGCAGGTCTTCGGTTTCCTGTATCTGGTCGGCCAGGCTATGCAAATCCATCTCATCGCCCAGCCCTTCGACCATCAGCATCGCCGCGGAAGAATCGTGCTGGTAGGCAGCGCTCAGTGCCTGTTCGAACGCATCCTGCGCCAGCCATTGCATGGCCAGCGGCCCTCCGGCAATGCGCTGCGCTTCCTGCAGTGCGGTCAACGGCGCGCCCTCGCGCGCGCACAAACGCAGGCCTTCCGGCCGCTCCTGCAGGAGCACGCCATGACGACGAGCAAAGGCGAAAGGCAGCCGACGCGGAGCCGGTTCCTCCAGCAGAGTGGTTATCTCGTTCACGTCCAGTTCGGCCATGCTGAATCTTCCCGCAGACATTGCAATTCAAGTAGGTCGGCTTGAAGCCAGCGCGACCAACAGCTTTGGACTACAAGGAATGCATGACATTGCAAACCTTTGGCAGTTTTTTCGCCGCAACGGACAGAACCGTCTCAAATCAGCACCCAGGTCAAATATAGCCAAGGCTTTCGGACGAATACCGCGCCTATAGCCCGTCATTCATGAGTTCGCCGCGCACATCCTGGCTCGGAACCTTAGACGAAGGTCGAAGCCAATATCGGCGCTGGCTGTAGCGATGCCAAGCAACCTAACGGTCACAACGTGAACGAAGCGCCACTTTGCCGTTCTCATTAAAACAGTTGTTTGATTTTTTCAGTCCTTGCAGAATGCCGCGCCATAGCGAGCTCGACCAGCAGTGCAGGGGCCCGTTAGCCGATCCACACCCAGCCGCCATCCGCAGTGGTCGGGCGAAAAGTAACACCAGCGGTGCATAGCCGGATTACCGAGCGGCCCGCTGGTTACGATCAAGCAGGAGAACAAGAACAATGCACATTGGTGTTCCTCTCGAAACCAGGCCCGGTGAGACGCGCGTTGCCGCGACACCGGAAACCATCAAAAAGCTGATCGGGCAAGGGCATCGGGTGACGGTGCAGAGCGGAGCTGGCGTACAGGCCAGTGTTCCGGACAGTGCCTTCGAAGCGGCAGGCGCAACCATCGCCGATGCCGCTGCGGCGTTCGCAGCAGAGATCCTGCTGAAGGTGAACGCACCGAGCGAAACCGAACTGGCGCAGATGCAGCCAGGCACGGTATTGATCGGCATGCTCAATCCCTTCGACAACGACAACATCGCACGCATGGCCGAACGCGGCATCACCGCCTTCGCCCTGGAAGCGGCGCCGCGCACCTCGCGCGCGCAGAGCCTCGACGTGCTCTCCTCCCAGGCCAACATTGCCGGATACAAGGCGGTGATGGTCGCCGCCAACCAGTACCCACGCTTCATGCCGATGCTGATGACTGCCGCCGGTACGGTGAAAGCCGCACGCGTGCTGATTCTCGGCGCCGGTGTTGCCGGCCTGCAGGCCATTGCGACGGCCAAGCGTCTGGGCGCGGTGATCGAAGCCTCGGACGTGCGTCCGGCGGTGAAGGAGCAGATCGAATCGCTCGGCGCCAAGTTCGTCGACGTGCCCTGCGAGACCGACGAAGAGCGCGAATGCGCCGAAGGTGTCGGTGGCTACGCCCGACCGATGCCAGCCAGCTGGATGGCGCGTCAGGCGCAGGCCGTGCACGAGCGTGCCAAGCAGGCCGACATCATCATCACCACTGCGCTGATTCCAGGCCGCAAGGCGCCGACGCTGCTGCAGGAAGAAACCGTGCAGCAGATGAAGCCCGGTTCGGTGGTGATCGACCTCGCCGCCTCCCAGGGCGGTAACTGTCCATTGACCGAAGCCGATCAGGTGGTGGTCAAGCACGGCGTGACCCTGGTTGGCTACACCAACCTGGCGACCCTCGTGCCAGCGGATGCGTCGGCGCTATACGCCCGCAACCTGCTGGACTTCCTCAAGCTGGTGATCGATGGCGAAGCCAAGTTCCAGCTCAATCTTGAAGACGACATCGTCGCTGCGTGCCTGATGTGCCGTGACGGCCAGGTCGTACGCACCAACGGTTAAGGGAGCCCTGAACATGGACATGATTTCTGATGGCATCTACAACCTGATCATCTTCGTGCTGGCGATCTACGTCGGCTACCACGTGGTCTGGAACGTTACCCCCGCGCTGCACACCCCGCTGATGGCGGTCACCAACGCCATCTCGGCGATCGTCATCGTCGGCGCCATGCTGGCCGCCGCCCTGACCGTCACCCCGATGGGCAAGCTGATGGGCACCCTGGCGGTGACCCTGGCCGCCGTTAACGTCTTCGGTGGCTTCCTGGTTACCCGGCGCATGCTGGAAATGTTCAAGAAGAAGGAGCGCGCTGGCGCCAAGGCGGAGTCCAAGCCATGAGCATGAACCTGATCACCCTGCTGTATCTCATCGCTTCGGTGAGCTTCATCCAGGCCCTCAAAGGCCTGTCGCACCCCACCACCTCGCGCCGCGGCAACCTGTTCGGCATGATCGGCATGGGCATCGCCGTGGTCACCACGGTGTTTTTGGTGTTCAAACTCGGCTCACAGCTGGCCGAGAGCGCCAGCCCCTGGAGCGGCCTGGGCTTCATCGTCCTCGGCCTGCTGATCGGCGGCACCATCGGCACGCTGATGGCCAAGCGCGTCGAGATGACCAAGATGCCCGAACTGGTCGCCTTCATGCACAGCATGATCGGCCTGGCCGCGGTATTCATCGCTATCGCCGCGGTGCTCGAGCCGCAGTCGCTGGGCATCGTCCAGGCCATCGGTTATCCGATCCCGGCCGGTAACCGGCTTGAGCTGTTCCTCGGTGCAGCCATCGGCGCCATCACCTTCTCCGGTTCGGTGATCGCGTTTGGCAAGCTATCTGGCAAATACAAGTTCCGCCTGTTCCAGGGCGCGCCGGTGTCGTTCCCCAACCAGCACAAGATCAACCTCGCCGTTGGCGTCGCGATTCTGGTGCTGGGCCTGATCTACACCTTCAGCGGCAACTTCACCGCGTTCATGATTCTGGTGGCGCTGGCCTTCGTCATCGGCGTGCTGATCATCATCCCCATTGGCGGCGCCGACATGCCGGTGGTGGTCTCGATGCTCAACAGCTACTCGGGCTGGGCGGCGGCCGGTATCGGCTTTTCGCTGAACAACTCGATGCTGATCATCGCCGGCTCACTGGTAGGCTCTTCCGGCGCGATCCTCTCCTACATCATGTGCAAGGCGATGAACCGTTCGTTCTTCAACGTCATCCTCGGCGGTTTCGGTGGCGACGCCGATGCCGGCCCGGCGACCGGCAGCAAGGAACAGCGCCCGGTCAAATCCGGCTCCAGCGATGACGCCGCCTTCCTGCTGTCGAACGCCGACACCGTGATCATCGTTCCTGGTTACGGCCTGGCGGTGGCCCGCGCGCAGCACGCGCTGATGGAGCTGGCCGAGAAGCTGACCCACATGGGCGTGACCGTGAAATACGCGATTCACCCGGTAGCCGGTCGGATGCCAGGCCACATGAACGTGTTACTGGCGGAAGCTGAAGTGCCGTACGAAATGGTGTTCGAGATGGACGACATCAACTCCGAGTTCGGTCAGGCCGACGTGGTGCTGGTCCTGGGCGCTAACGACGTGGTCAACCCAGCGGCGAAGAACGATCCCAAGTCGCCCATCGCCGGCATGCCGATCCTCGAGGCGTACAAGGCCAAGACAGTCATCGTCAACAAGCGCTCCATGGCCAGCGGCTATGCCGGTCTGGACAACGAGCTGTTCTACATGGACAAGACCATGATGGTCTTCGGCGATGCCAAGAAGGTCGTTGAGGACATGGTCAAAGCGGTGGAATAAGCGACACTGCTACACCGAAACCCCTCCCGGCCCCGCCGCGAGGGGTTTTGTTTTTCCTCATCAACCGAACACTTCGGCAGCGGAAGTCACGGTACAGTCGTGCAGTCGCTGCAACTGAACCGGCACAATTGAAATCCGCTGTGGCTGTTACGCCACAGCCCGTCACGCGATGCTATCAGCCCATAACCCATTCCCGTCGACGCGGGAAGGAGCGGCTCATGGAGCGCGTACTTGCTCGGACAATCACACCCGCATTCGGCCTGCCACCGCTGCGCCGCATCATCCGGTTGCTGCGGCTTTGGCAGCAGCGGGTGCGTACTCGACACCAACTGGCCGGACTAGACGATCACCAGCTGGCGGACATTGGCATCAGTCGAAGTGAGCGGCTGGCGGAGCTCGAGAAGCCGTTCTGGCGCTGACGTGGCGCTTTCCAGGCATGGACGTCGCGCCATAAGCTGAACGGCACGCCTGTCCGAAGGTCATAGCGGCTATCGGCGGGAAATCGCGTCTAGCCTGGAGAACACCATGAACAAGTATCTACTGTCAGTTGCCACCGCTGCCTGTCTGGTGGCGGGGACCGCCTCGGCCGGAAGCATCACCGGTACCATCGATGCCATCGGCGCCTCGCTGGTCAATACCGTTGAGGGTACCTCCGATATCACTTCGAATCTGGGCGACGACAAGCTCGTGGTCGACGCAAAGGACGATGCCGCCCGCTTCGTTGCCAGCAACGGTGAGGCACGCGGCGCTCAGCTGGAGGCCGCTCTTCAGCACATCCGCACCCAGGCACCACGTCTGGAGGCAAGCGACCTGCAACTGGCCAGCGCGATCCTGGCGCTCTGATACGCGTCACGCAGCAGGCAGGACGCTGGCTCTGGCGCTGGCGCTGGCGTTTCGCTAGCCTTGGCGGCTGTTTTGTTTGGCTCCAGGATTTGCATGCGTTCGCTCTACCTAACACTGGTGGGCTGCTGCTTCTGCGGCGGCGCCCAGGCATTCGATACCACCCTCGCGGGCACAGTCGCCTTCAGCTATGTTGCCAGTCAGGTAACCAGCGCCCCGTTCGATAACAAGCTCATCCTCGACGCTCACGCTGACGCGGCAGGCTTTGTCGCCAGTCACGGCGAGTATCGTGGCGCCCGGCTGGAGGCCGCGCTGATTTGGTTGCGTGGGCAGTACCCGGAAATCGCGGCCAGCGACCTTGAACTGGCCGAGGCGATCCTCGTCCAATGACCCACTTCGTATAGCGAGCAGTCTTATGAAACTCAACCTGATCGTCGTGCCGTTCACTCTGGCGCTCCTTGCGAGTAGCGCTCATGCGCAGACGCTGGTGGCTACCAGTAACATCGTCGTCAACGCACTGGATCGCAGCATTAATTTCACCTCCGACGTGACCAGTCGGATCAGCGACATGAAAGTCGTCAGCGAAGCGCGCGACGAGGCCGCCAGCTTCGTGGCCAGCGGCGGCAACATCCGTGGCGCGCGGCTGGAAGCCGCTTTGGGTAGTTTGCGAAGCGCGTTCCCGGAAGCGCAGCAAGCCAGCGATGTCGCGCTTGCCGAAGCCATTCTCGCCCAGTGAGATGCTTGCGCGTCTGGCGGATGGCCATCGCGCTCGCCGCACTCACCTCGTTTTCGATGCTCTGTCAGGCCGAGCTACGTCTGACGCTGGATGACCGCGACCTGCACGCAGTGGAGCGCGCCGCCAGCCAAGAGCTGCTGGACGAAGCGATAGCTGCGCTACCACCCCGGATGCTCCAGCGGCTCGACCGCGACGTTCGCGTGCGCTGGCATGACGGGCTGACCCATGATGTGTATGGCAGCGCCGGCGGCAATCTGCTGCTGCTCAACCGGCGCCTGCTGCCCGCGTTGGCCGATGGTAGCGCCGCAGAACAGCGCACCGAGCGGCCGCACGGTACGGTCCGTAAGGAAATGCTGGCGACACTGGTTCACGAGATCGCACACCTCTATGACCGCGCGCGGCTCTGGTCAGTCGTTGATCACCGACAGCTTGCCTTTTGCAGCCAGCGCGCCAGCAGCCTCGGCCTGGTGGGCCTGCCGGACCGGTGCCGCGGCCAGACCGAGCGCCGTTTTACGCTGAGCGATGACCCGCGTCTGCTCGACCTGGCGGGCTGGCCCCAGCGAGTCGGTCAACGCGGCGAGCGAGTATTAGCGAACGCGCAGGAGGCGCGAAGCCCTGACGCCTACGAGCTCACCAGCCCTCTGGAATTCATTGCCGTGAACCTGGAGTACTTCCTCCTCGACCCCAGCTACGCATGCCGCCGCCCCTTGCTGCATCGCTATTTCCGTGAACATTTCGGCTGGCAGCCGACCCATGTGCAGGCGTGCGCCTCCGGCTTGCCAATCCTCAATGCGGGGCACGATTTCGGCCGCAATCCATTGGTAGCGTTGGACCCCGAGCGGGTCTATGAGGTGGACTACCTGTTCGCCGAAGCCAACGACGCCTGGGTCAGTCGCTGGGGCCACAGCATGCTGCGCCTGGTAATCTGCGCCCCGGGTCGCCCGCGCGGGGCAGATTGTCGGCTGGATCTCGATCATCATCTGGTGCTCTCCTTCCGTGCGTTTGTCGGTGATGTCCAGCTGTCGAGCTGGGACGGGCTCACCGGGGTCTATCCGTCGCGCCTGTTCGTGTTGCCCCTGGGCCAGGTGATCGACGAGTACACCAAGGTCGAACTGCGCAGCCTCGCATCGATTCCGCTGAACCTGCGGCGCGAAGAGATCGAAACACTGGTGACACGCAGCGCCGAGGTGCATTGGAGCTACGACGGCGACTATTACTTCCTGTCCAACAACTGCGCGGTGGAAACCCTCAAGTTGCTGCGCAGCGGCACCGCGCGACCTGAACTGACGGCCCTGGACAGCATTTTGCCCAGCGGATTGCTCGAGATTCTGATCAACCGCGGCGTGGCCGACGCCAGCGTGCTGGACAACCCGCGCGAGGCGCTGCGCCTGGGGTACCGCTTCGACTCCTATCGCGATCGCTACGAGGCCATGTTCACTGTGCTCCGGGAACGCCTCGGGTTGCCGCACTCCGATGTCGAGCAGTGGCTGGACCTCAGTGCCGACCAGCGCCGCCCCTGGATAGAGAAGGCTGACCTGCGGGCCAGCGCCGCCTTGTTGCTGGTGGAACAGGCTGCGCTGCGTCGACATCTGCTGCTGGCACAGGAAGAATTGAAAAACCGTTACCTGAGCGGTCGCACGCGCGGCGACAGCGGCTTGGCCAAGGCAGACGAGGCCCTGCAGGGCATCCTCGCCAACAGCGGTTATCTCAGCCGTCCAGCTGAACTGCTCGACGGGCACGGTTACGGCCTCCCGCAGGCCAGCGAACGTCAGCGCCTAGAGGATGAAAGCGGCCAACGCCAGGCAACGCTGAGTCAGCTGACTGAAGCATTGAACGAGGAAGTGCGGCTGTTGCTGGGCGAAGAGCGCCGGCTTGAACTGGAGAGCGTCGAAGCCAACCTCACCCAAATCGGAGCGCATCTGCGCAGCCTGCATAAAGCCGGTGGCGGATTGCAGCTGCCCTGATAGAGCGGTTGCGTCGGGCGTCAAAGCTGGTGTTGTGCATGCTTTCTGTAGCGCAGGTTACGCGTCGATGGGCGGCGCGCTTACGGATGAGTGAAGGCAGTGCTAACGACGCTGCGGCGGATGCATCACGCATGCGCCAAGCACGGTAGGCCACTCGGCGTTGGCTTTCTTCAAGGCAAAAAAAACCTCGAACTTCGTTGGGGGAGGGGGAAGTTCGAGGTCCAAGTCCGGAACGCCTTAGCGTTTCCAGAGATCTGCCAACACTTAACACAACAAGGAGCATCGAAGAGCTTTTACACCCTTCGTAGCCTATGACTGGCGTTTCGATCCATCAGTTCCATGCGAAACGCAAAATATTTTTCTGAAAGAAGCCAAACCGCTCTACACCGGGGCATTCAGCGTCCTAACAACAGCCGATGATGCGCCTTTTCGAGGCAAGAAGCGCATTGAGCGCGCCGCGATGGCGCACCGCAATCCACCGCCCGCCACGTGGTTTCAGTGCGCCTCGTCCCAGTTGTTGCCAACGCCAGCCTCGACCAGCAGAGGCACATCCAGTTCGGCGGCCTGACTCATCAACGGACAGATCTGCTTGCGAACCTGTTCGACCAGATCTTCGCGCACTTCGACCACCAGTTCGTCGTGTACCTGCAAAATGACGCGCGCATCGAGCCCGCTCTCCAGCAACCACCTGTCCACGCTGATCATGGCGCGCTTGATGATATCGGCCGCTGTGCCCTGCATCGGCGCGTTGATCGCAGTGCGTTCTGCGCCTTTGCGCATGGCGCCGTTCTTCGAATTGATCTCCGGCAGGTACAACCGACGGCCGAACAACGTTTCCACGTAGCCCTGCTCGGCGGCTTGCATGCGGGTGCGCTCCATGTAGGCGAGCACACCGGGGTAGCGGGCAAAATACCGATCGATATAGGCCTGGGCTTCGCCGCGGCTGACGTCGATCTGCTTGGCCAGGCCGAACGCGCTCATGCCGTAGATCAGGCCGAAGTTGATCGCCTTGGCGCTGCGTCGCTGGTCGTTGCTGACCTGCTCCAGTTCGACGCCGAAGACTTCTGCAGCGGTAGCGCGGTGCACGTCCAGGTCGTTTTGGAAGGCATACAGCAGGCCCTCGTCCTGAGCCAGATGCGCCATGATCCGAAGCTCGATCTGTGAGTAGTCGGCGGCCAACAGCTTATAGCCCGGTGCGGCGACGAACGCCTGGCGGATGCGTCGGCCCTCGGCGGTACGGATCGGGATGTTCTGCAGGTTCGGATCGCTCGAAGACAGCCGCCCGGTCGCCGTTACCGCCTGGTGATAACTGGTGTGGATGCGCCCGGTCCGTGGGTTGATCTGCTGCGGCAACTTGTCGGTATAAGTGCCTTTGAGCTTGCTCAAGGAGCGGTGCTGTGTGATCACCTTGGGCAGCGGATAGTCACGTTCAGCCAGCTCGGCCAAGACGCTTTCAGCCGTCGATGGTTGGCCACCGGCGGTTTTCGACAACACCGGGCACCCCAGCTTGTCGTAGAGAATCGCGCAGAGCTGCTTCGGAGAGCCAAGGTTGAACTCCTCACCCGCGATCTCGTAAGCCTCGCGCTCCAGTTCGATGAGCTTGTTGCCCAGTTCAACGCTTTGCAAGCCAAGCAGGTTGGCGTCTACCAAGGCGCCGTTGCGCTCGATGCGCGCCAGCACCGGCACCAGCGGCATCTCGATTTCGTTGAGCACCTTGAGCAGCGACGGCGTGGCTTCGAGCCTGCTCATCAGGGTCTGGTGCAGACGCAAGGTCACGTCGGCATCCTCGGCAGCGTAGGGTCCGGCCTGCTCCACGGCGATCTGGTCGAAGGTCAGCTGTTTGGCGCCCTTGCCGGCGATGTCCTCGAAACGGATGGTGCCGCGGCCAAGGTACTTGAGCGCCAGGCTGTCCATGTCATGGCGGGTCGCGGTCGCGTCCAGCACGTAGGATTCGAGCATGGTGTCGAAGGTCATGCCGCGCATCTCGATGCCGTAGTGCATCAGCACGTTCATGTCGTACTTGCCGTGCTGGCAGATCTTGCGCTTGCCGGCGTCCTCCAGCAGCGGCTTGAGCGCCGCGAGCACGGCGTCGCGATCGAGCTGCTGTGGCACGCCCATGTAGCTGTGGGCCAGCGGTACATAGGCCGCCCTGCCCGCCTCGATGGCAAACGAGACGCCAACCAACTGCGCCTTCTGTGCATCGAGGCTGGTGGTCTCCGTATCGAAGGCGAAACACTCGGCGTTCTTCAGGCGTTCAAGCCAAGCATCGAACTCGGCCTGCTCGAAGATCGTTGTGTATTCGGCCTCGGCCTGGATCGAGCAGCCTTCGGGCTGCACCTCGCAGTTCTCCCCGGCGGCCTTTGCCTCGCGCAGCAGCTCGTCGAGCCAGTTCTTGAATTCCAGCTCGCGGTAAAGGGCGATCAAGGCCTCCCGGTGCGGCTCGCCGGGCATCAGATCCCCGACCTGTACATCCAACGGCACGTCGATTTTGATTGTCGCCAGCTCGTAGGACATGAACGCAGCGGTGCGGTGTTCCTCGAGCTTGGCGGCCAGCGACTTGGCCCCGCGGATCGGCAGATCGCAGACCTTGTCGAGGTTCTCATACAACCCCTTGATGCCGCCGGGAATGCCGTTCAGCAGGCCACAGGCAGTTTTCTCGCCGACGCCGGGCACGCCGGGGATGTTATCGACCTTGTCGCCCATCAGCGCGAGAAAATCGATGATCAGCTCGGGGCCGACGCCAAACTTGGTCCTCACGCCCTCGATGTCATAGACGCTGCCGCTCATGGTGTTAACCAGGGTGACATGCGGGCAGACCAGCTGCGCCATGTCCTTGTCACCGGTGGAGATGATCACGTCGCGCTTGAGGGCCGCACATTGGCGCGCCAGGGTGCCGATCACATCATCGGCTTCCACCCCATCGACGCAGAGCAGCGGCATGCCCAGTGCGCGCACGCTGGCGTGCAGCGGCTCGACCTGACTGCGCAGGTCATCCGGCATCGGCGGGCGGTGGGACTTGTACTCGGCAAACAGGGTGTCACGGAAAGTCGGGCCCTTCGCATCGAAGACCACGGCGAAGGGGCTGTCCGGGTATTGCCGGCGGAGCGCCAACAGCATATTCAGCACACCCTTCACCGCACCGGTAGGCTTGCCGGTGGAAGTGGTCAGCGGAGGCAGGGCGTGAAAGGCGCGATAGAGGTAGGACGAACCGTCCACCAGAACGAGAGGCGCTTGGCTCATGAGCAGGATCAACCTTTTCGGCGGGCCCGCAGCTAGAATGCAGGGACCACTTGACGACAAAGGGACAAGGTTATCATGCGTGCGATCAAACCTCTGGTGCTGGCCAGCCTGCTAACGCTCGTGCCGCTGAGCGGTTTCGCCCAGGAGTCGGTCGATGGCGAACCCGACGTCACCATACGCCAGGAAGGCGAGCGGACCGTCGAGGAATACCGGGTCAATGGCTTCCTCTATGCTGTCAAGGTCATCCCCAAGAACGGCAAACCGTACTTCCTGGTGCGCGCCGATGGCGACAGCAACTTCATCCGGGCCGACAAGCCGGACATGCTGATCCCGGCGTGGGAAATCTTCAGCTGGTAACGCAGCGTCGACGTTAACGGAAGGCCATCATGTCGGTATTCACTCCGCTGCAACGCGAAGATCTCGAAGTCTTTCTGGCGCCCTACGAACTGGGCCGTCTGCGGCACTTCGAAGGCATCGCGGCCGGCAGTGAGAACAGCAACTTCTTCGTCAGCCTGGAGCAGGGCGAGTACGTCCTGACGCTGGTCGAGCGCGGCCCGACTCAGGATTTGCCGTTCTTCATCGAGCTGCTCGACGTGCTGCATCAGGCGCGCCTGCCCGTGCCGTATGCGTTGCGCACCACACGTGGCGAAGCGTTACGCAACCTGGCCGAGAAGCCGGCGATGTTGCAACCGCGGCTGCCCGGCAAGCACGTCAGCGCGCCTAACACGCATCACTGCGCCGAAGTCGGTCGACTGCTGGCACGGCTGCATCTGGCCACCCGCGAACAGATCATCGAGCGCCGCAGCGACCGTGGCCTGGACTGGATGCAGGAAGAAGGCCCCAGCCTCGCGATGGCGTTGCCCGAGGATCAACTCCCACTGCTGCGCGACGGCCTTGCTGAAATCGCCGAGCTCAAACCCAAGATTCTCGCGTTGCCTCGCGCCAACCTCCACGCCGACCTGTTCCGCGACAACGTGCTGTTCGAGGGCAACCACCTGACCGGCGTCATTGACTTCTACAACGCCTGCTCCGGCCCGATGCTTTATGACATTGCCATCGCCGTCAATGACTGGTGCTCACACCCCAACGGCGAGCTCGACGACGACCGTAGCCAGGCATTGCTCGCCGCGTACTCCAGTCTGCGCCGCTTCACGCCCGCCGAGGCCGAGCTATGGAGGCCGATGCTGCGCGTGGCCTGCGTGCGTTTCTGGCTGTCGCGCCTGATCGCGGCGCAGAACTTTGCGGGCCAACCTGTTCTGATTAAAAACCCGGATGAGTGTCGTCACCTGCTCGCGGCACGCCAACATAGCCAAAGCGCATTGCCGTTCGCGTTCTGACGGCACGCCACCATCTGTACACCCAGCCAGCCATTGGCAACCGGCCCGGCCCAGTCGTGCCGGCCTGTGATGCACAATCGGCGCCGTTTGCGGTCGAACCCTTAGGCAGCGTACCGAGGAACGTTTAAGCCTGCCCGGCGTCAATGAAGCCCTTCCCTAGCGAGTTGTTGATGCTGGGGTAAGATGGCCGGCCAGTCACACGCCGCGGTCCAGGTTCCCCGATCGCTGACGACGGCGCTGCCCGCCTACTTTTTTGCAACCATGCGACCCGGGCAAACCGGGCACATACCATCCTGATGCACCTGACCTGCCTGGCTCGGTGGCATTGTTTTCAGGGAAACGAACGAATGACCTCACGCTATGTAATCAATGCCTCGGTTAGCCCAAAAGGCAGCCTGGAAACGCTGTCTCAGCGCGAAGTTCAACACCTGAGCGAAGCCGGTTCAGGCAGTACTTATGCGCTGTTCCGCCAGTGCGCGCTGGCGATTCTCAACACCGGTGCACGCATCGACAATGCCAAGACCGTGCTCGAGGCTTATGACGACTTCGAAGTACGCATCCACCAGCAGGATCGCGGCGTGCGGCTTCAACTGCTGAATGCACCGGCCGATGCTTTCGTCGATGGAGAGATGATCGCCAGCACACGCGAAATGCTCTTCAGCGCGCTGCGCGACATCGTCTACACCGAAAGCGAGCTGGGCAGCCCGCGGATCGACTTGACCAGCTCCCAAGGCATCACCGACTACGTGTTCCATCTGCTGCGCAACGCCCGCACCCTGCGTCCGGGTGCCGAGCCGAACATGGTGGTGTGCTGGGGCGGACACTCGATCAGCACCGAGGAATACAAGTACAGCAAGCGGGTCGGCCATGAGCTGGGCCTGCGCAATCTGAACATCTGCACCGGTTGCGGACCTGGCGTAATGAAGGGTCCGATGAAGGGCGCAACCATCGCCCATGCCAAGCAGCGTATCGCTGGCGGCCGCTATCTGGGCCTGACGGAGCCGGGCATCATCGCCGCCGAGGCGCCTAACCCGATCGTCAATGAACTGGTGATCCTCCCGGATATCGAAAAGCGCCTGGAGGCCTTCGTCCGCGTCGGCCACGGCATCATCATCTTCCCCGGCGGGGTCGGCACGGCCGAGGAATTTCTTTATCTGTTGGGCATCTTGCTGCATCCGGACAACCGCGACGTGCCCTTCCCGGTCATCCTCACCGGCCCGGAAAGTGCCGCGCCTTACCTGCAGCAATTGAGGGATTTCGTCGGCGCCACCCTTGGCGAGGCAGCCCAGCGCCTGTACCAGATCGTTATCGACGACCCGGCTGAGGTCGCGCGGCAGATGGTCGAGGGATTGAAAGCGGTCAAGCAGTTCCGGCGCGAGCGCAACGATGCGTTTCACTTCAACTGGCTGCTGAAAATCGAGGAAGGCTTCCAGCACCCCTTCGATCCGACACATGAAAACATGGCCAACCTGCCGCTGACGCGGGATGTGCCGCCCCATCTACTGGCAGCGAATCTGCGCAGAGCGTTTTCCGGCATCGTGGCCGGTAACGTCAAGGACAAAGGCATACGCCGCATCGAAAAGTTCGGGCGCTACGAGATCCACGGTGACCCAGCCATCATGAAGCCGCTGGACGAGCTTCTTCAGGCCTTTGTGCTTCAGCATCGTATGAAGTTGCCGGGCGGGCGGCCATACGAGCCGTGCTATCGCGTGGTGACTTGAAGATTGCAAGCGCGTGACAGCGGCAGCGCAGCCCGGTGCCGCCAATCGCGCGCATCGCAAGATGCTGTGCACGGTCTCGCGGGCTAGGCTCGCTCTGTAGACAAAGACAGGCAAGGGCGCTGACGTGCGCAGCCAATCGTAGGGTGGCTTAGCCCACCGAAACAGACATCCGGACGGGTCTATGGGCCAGAGTTAGATGCTTCGGTCCAGTGCCGTAGGATTTCCCAATCCGTAGCTAAACACCGTCGGTGGGCTAAAGCCCACCCTACAGAACTGCAGCTTGCAGCCTCGCCGCAAGCTAACGCGCTTCAGTCGCAAGCATCTTTCTTGGAGGCAGCACCTTGCCTGCTCTTAGCGCAGCCAATCGCAGGTCAGGCTCTTAGCCGCACTTGGAATTGCCGCAATTGAGGCACGTCGCGCAGCCATCCATCTGTACAACCGCCTGGGTGTTGCACTTGCTGCATAGCTGCGCGCCGGCGGGGAAGCCCTCGCCCGGCTCTACCGTGGCAGCGCCTTGGCTGGCTTCGTATGCGGCACGCTTCTCGGCCAGGTACTTGAGCTGGGTTTCGTCCAGCGCATGGCCTTCGAGCATGCCGATCGCGATCAAATGGCGCTCCAGCACGCCGCCGATCTCAGCGACGATGGACGGCATGTAGACGCCGCCTTTCTTCAGATAGCCGCCGCGCGGATCAAACACGGCCTTCAGCTCTTCCACGAGGAAGGTGCAGTCGCCGCCCTTGCGGAACACTGCCGACATGATGCGAGTCAGCGCGACAATCCACTGGAAGTGGTCCATGTTCTTCGAGTTGATGAAGATTTCGAACGGCCGGCGCTGCTCGTGCGGCGTGCCGGCGTTCAGCACCACGTCGTTAACGGTGACATAGAGCGCGTGCTCGAACAGCGGTGATTTGATCTTGTAGGTCATGCCGATCAGGGTCTCCGGGCGCTGCAGACTTTCGTCCATCTCCACCACCTGAACGGGTTTGCCCGCTTTGCTGTCGGTGCTATTGGCCGCCGCGACGGAGCGCTCGATGGTCTCGTCGACCACCTTGAAGCCCTTGATGCGCTGGTTGATCTTTACAGTCATTGTGCAATCTCTCCTGCCGGGCGGCAGACGCGGCCCGGCGCTAAATACGGTTGGCGGTCCGGCTCAGTATTTGCCGTAGTAGCCTTCTTTGAGGGCATCGAACAGGTTGGCGGCGGAATTGACCTCGCCGTCGTATTCGACTTCCTCATTGCCTTTCAACTCGACCACGCTGCCATCTTCAAGGATGAAGCGGTACAAGGTCTTCTCCAGGTCGGCTTCCTTGACCAGCACACCCTGGAAGGCCGCCGGATTGAAGCGGAAGGTGGTGCAGCCCTTGAGACCCTGGCGCCAGGCGTAACGGTAAATGTCCTTGAACGCCTCGAACGGGTAGTCGGTGGGCACGTTTGCCGTCTTGGAGATCGACGAGTCGACCCATTTCTGTGCCGCGGCTTGGATATCGACGTGCTGCGTCGGGGTGATGTCGTCCGCGGTGATGAAATAGTCCGGCAGCTGTTGTGACGGATCAGTGGAGCCTGGCTGCGCCTTGGAATTGACCAGGGTGCGGTAGGCCAGCAACTCGTAGCTGAAGACTTCGATCTTTTCCTTGGCCTTGCGTCCGGCGCGGATCAGGTTGCGTGAGTAGTGATGCGCGAAGCTTGGCTCGATGCCATTGGAGGCGTTGTTCGCCAGGCTCAGGCTGATGGTGCCGGTCGGCGCGATAGAGCTGTGGTGCGTGAAGCGAGCGCCCTGCTCGGCCAGCTGTTCGATCAGTTCAGGGGCGTATTCGGCGATTCGCTGCATGTAGCGCGAGTATTTGGCGTGCAGCACGCGCCCCGGCACCTGATCGCCGATCTGGTAACCGTCCTTTTTCATTTCCGGGCGTTTGCGCAGCATTTCGGCAGTGACTTCGAAAGTCTCGGTCAGCAGCGGCGCGGGGCCTTTTTCCTTGGACAGTTCCAGCGCCACTTCCCAGCCAACCAGCGCCATTTCGCGCGCGACTTCTTCGGTGAACACGCAGGCTTCTGGGCTGCCATAACGCAACTTGAGCAATGTCAGCGCCGAACCAAGACCAAGGAAACCCATGCCGTGGCGACGCTTGCTTTCGATCTCGTGGCGCTGCTGTTCGAGCGGCAGGCCGTTGATCTCGACGACGTTGTCGAGCATGCGGGTGAACAGGCGCACCACTTCGCGGTACTTGTCCCAGTCGAATCGTGCGTCGACGCCGAACGGATCGACCACAAAGCTGGTCAGGTTGATCGAGCCCAACAGGCAGGAGCCATACGGTGGCAGCGGCTGCTCGCCGCAGGGGTTGGTGGCGCGGATCGCTTCGCACCACCAGTTGTTGTTCAACTGGTTGACCCGGTCGATGAGGATGAAGCCCGGCTCCGCGTAGTCGTACGTCGAGACCATGATCATGTCCCACAGATGCCGCGCCTTGACCCGACCGTAGATCTTGCAGGCCACCAGACCGTCTTCGCGAACGATGTAGCCGTCATGGGTCGGCCATTCGCGCCAGACCACCTGTTCCGGGTCCTCCAGATCCAGCTCAGCTTTTTCCTTCAAGTGCAGCGGGAAGATCAGTGGCCAGTCGGCGTCCGCCTCCACCGCCTGCATGAACTCATCGGTGATGAGCAGGCTCAGGTTGAACTGACGCAGCCGGCCATCTTCGCGCTTGGCACGGATGAACTCGCGCACATCGGGATGACCCACATCGAAGGTGCCCATCTGCGCGCCGCGGCGGCCTCCGGCCGAGCTGACGGTGAAGCACAT
Organism: Pseudomonas sp. DNDY-54; assembly: GCF_019880365.1. Taxonomy (NCBI): domain Bacteria; kingdom Pseudomonadati; phylum Pseudomonadota; class Gammaproteobacteria; order Pseudomonadales; family Pseudomonadaceae; genus Pseudomonas; species Pseudomonas sp. DNDY-54. The sequence continues at coordinate 118,264 of NZ_CP082271.1, read as the reverse complement.
CTTGTCGAAGATATCCATGAACGACAGCGGCCCGCTGGTGTGCGCACCGGCGCCCGAGACGAATGAGCCACGCGGACGCAGCGTGCTGAACTCATAGCCAATGCCGCAACCGGCCTTCAGCGTCAGGCCGGCCTCATGCACCTTGCCGAGGATGTCGTCCATCGAATCGCTGATGCTGCCCGAGACGGTGCAGTTGATGGTCGAGGTGGCAGGCTTGTAGTCCTGCGCGCCGGCGTTGGAAATGATCCGCCCGGCCGGAATCGCGCCATTGCGCAACGCCCATAGAAAACGTTCGTACCAGTGTTCGCGCTGCTTCACTGGCTCGACGTCGGCGAGGGCTCGCGCAACCCGCTGCCAGGTCGCATCGACGCTGTCATCGATGGGTGCGCCGTCCTTGTTCGTCAGGCGGTATTTCTGCGCCCAGATGTCCTCAGAGGCCGCCTGCAAGGCGATGCTGGAAGTGGTATTGCTCGCTGCCACGATGGGCCCATCCGTCTTCGCCATGCGCTGCGCATCCTCGTGTCGATGGATAAAAAATAAGCGCGAAGCTTAAGCCAGGTGACGGCAAAGCACACCTGATTAGCATCAAGCCACTCGACGGATGACCACTTTGCGGATCGACGGCAAAGGCGGCTCAGCGGAAGCCATCAGAGCGGGGTTGAACCGCCTTACCGCAACGCAACAGGCCCGATCTGATCGGCTCGCTAGAGTGACTCCAGGCACTCCGCGAGCGAGGTGCCGAGGTTCTCGATCAGCCGCTCGTAGCCACCGGCAGTGACGTCGAGGCCATGGCCCATGGCGTCCAGTTCGGCCACGTTCGCCGGTAAGCCCCGAACCAGACTGTCGGCCAGCCGGGGGCGGGCCGGGGGCTCATGGAACACACAGCTGGGGCCGGCCTGCTCCAGACGCTGACGCATCTCCGCGACGTGACGCGCGCCGGGCTGAGCCTCGCCCCCTGAACTGAAGACACCCGCGTGCTGGAGGCCATACGCCGCTTCGAAATAATCATAGGCTTCATGGAAGACGAAGAAGGGCTTGTTGCGCGTATCGCTCAGGCGCTTTTGCAGGCGCTGATCAAGCGCATCCAGACGCTGCGCGAACGCCTCGAGATTCGCCTGGTAGCGCAACGCGTTGGCCGGATCGATCGCCGCCAACTCGCCGGCCATCCGAGTTGCGATAACCCGTGCGTTGGCCGGCAGCAGCCAGAGGTGCGCATCGAGACTGCCAGGGCGGTGAGCATGGTCGTGCTCGTCGTGTGCAGCCGCCTGATCACCATGGTCGTCGTGAGCGTGCAGGTCGTGGGACTCGTGCGCGTGCGCGTCGTGCTCTTCATGGTCGTCGTCGCCGTGGTGGGCCTCGGCATGAGTGTCGCCGAAATGGCGCAGCGTCAGTCCCGGCAGCGACTGCACCGCCACGCTAGGCCCCTTGCGAGCCTTCAGCACCGGCTCGAGAAAACTCTCCATATCCGGGCCGATCCAATAGAACAGGTCCGCGCTACGAATCTGCCGCACGTCGGATGGCCGCAGCGCGTAGTGGTGAGCCGAGGCACCGGCGGGGAGCAGCACTTGCGGCTCCCCGACGCCATCCTGAACGGCCGCTGCGATCAGCTGTAGCGGTTTAATACTGGTCAGCACCGTCACCTCGGCGCGGGCCGCTGTGCTGCCGAGGAGAGTTAGGACCACAAGCAACGGCAACGAAAAAAGACGAAACACAGGCAACACTCGCTTGGACTGAATGGGTAACATAATAACGTCTCTCCATCATGTCGTCTCTGCCCATGCCCAACACCCCGCTGGCCTACACCACCCACAACCACGATCACTGCGTCAGCAGCGCGCTGGCTGAAGCCGATACGCTCTGTGAGCGCTCAGGTGTGCGTCTGACCGCCCTGCGTAAACGCGTACTGGAACTGGTCTGGCAGAGTCACAAGCCGCTGGGCGCCTATGACATTCTCGCTGAGCTGACCGCTCAGGACGGCCGACGTGCTGCGCCGCCGACGGTCTATCGGGCACTGGATTTCCTGCTGGAAAACGGCCTCGTGCACCGCATCGCGTCGCTCAACGCGTTCATTGGCTGCAATCACCCTGAACACCCGCATCAGGGTCAGTTCCTGATCTGCCGCAACTGCCATACCGCGATCGAGCTGGAACAGCCCAGCATCAGCGAGGCCATCGAGCACGCGGCGCGCGGCGTGAATTTCCAGGTCGAGGGCCAGACGGTGGAAGTTGTCGGTCTTTGCCAGCCTTGCCGGAGCGCCGCATGAGCGAGGCGTTGATCCGCCTGGAGGATATCCACGTGCGCTTCGCCAGGCAGGCGGTGCTTGAAGGCGCCGAATTGCGCGTGCACCGCGGCGAGATCGTTACACTGATCGGCCCCAACGGCGCCGGCAAAACCACCCTGGTCCGCGCGGTGCTCGGCTTGCTGAAACCCGACAGCGGCACCGTCTGGCGCAAGCCTAAGCTGCGCGTCGGCTACATGCCGCAGAAGCTTCACATCGACCCGACGCTGCCGCTCTCGGTACTGCGCTTTCTGCGCCTGGTGCCTGGGGTGGACCGCACCGGCGCGCTGGCCGCACTGAAAGAAGTCGGCGCCGAGCACGTCATCGACAGCCCGCTGCAATCGGTCTCCGGCGGCGAAATGCAGCGCGTACTGCTGGCCAGGGCGCTGCTGCGCCAACCGGAACTGTTGGTGCTCGACGAGCCCGTTCAAGGCGTCGATGTTGCGGGCCAGGCCGAGCTGTACCGGCTGATCGGGCGATTGCGCGAGCGCTATGGCTGCGGCGTACTGATGGTCTCCCATGATTTGCATCTGGTGATGAGCGCGACCGATCAGGTGGTCTGTCTGAATCGCCACGTGTGCTGCTCCGGCCATCCAGAACAGGTCAGCACGGACCCCGCCTTTGTCGAGCTGTTCGGCCACGATGCGCGCAGCCTCGCCGTTTATCACCACCAGCACGACCACAGCCATGATCTGCATGGCAGCGTGGTGACCGGCAAACCTCACGTTCACGGCCCGAATTGCAAGCACTGATCGATATGCCCGACTTTCTCTTGAACGCCCTTCTCGCCGGCCTCGCGCTGGCGCTGGTGGCCGGCCCGCTCGGCTCCTTCGTGGTCTGGCGACGCATGGCCTATTTTGGCGACACGCTGTCCCATTCCGCCCTGCTTGGTGTGGCGCTGGGCTTGATGCTGGAGGTCAACCTGACCCTGGCCGTCGTCGTCTGCTGCGTGCTGCTGGCGGTGCTGCTGGTGACCTTGCAGCAGCGCCAGCCACTGGCCTCGGACACCTTGCTCGGCATTCTGGCGCACAGCACCTTATCGCTGGGCCTCGTCTCGCTGAGCTTTATGCAGGACGTGCGCATCGACCTGATGGGCTACCTGTTCGGCGATCTGCTGGCGGTAAGCCCGACCGACCTGGCCTGGATCGTTGGCGGCAGCGCGCTGGTACTTCTGGCGCTGATCCCGCTGTGGCGACCTTTGCTGGCGGTGACCGTGCACGAGGAGCTGGCCAAGGTGGAAGGCCTGCCGGTGGCAGCGATACGCCTGACGCTGATGCTGCTGATCGCCATGGTGATCGCGGTGGCGATGAAGATAGTCGGCGTGCTGTTGATCACCTCGCTGCTGATCATTCCCGCCGCGGCGGCCCAGCGCCATGCTCGCACGCCGGAGCAGATGGCCCTGGGTGCCAGCCTGATCGGCCTGCTCGCCGTGTGCATGGGCTTGTCATTGTCCTGGTACGAAGACACCCCGGCCGGCCCGTCGATCGTGGTGTCAGCCGCGGCATTGTTCCTGCTCAGCTTTGCCTGGCGGCGCAGGGCTTAGTCCGATGACCACGCTGAAATACCTGAGCGGCTACCCCGAGTCGCTGCAGCAGCAGATCCGCCAGTTGATCGCCGAAGGACGCTTGGGTGATTACCTCGAGCGCCGCTATCCGCAACGCCACCAGGTGCAGAGCGACAAGGCGCTGTACGGCTACGTTCAACAGCTGCGCCAGAACCATCTGAAAAGCGCACCGAACATCGACAAGGTGCTCTATGACAACCGCCTCGACCTCACCCACCGCGCGCTGGGTCTGCACATTGCCGTATCCCGCGTGCAAGGCGGCAAGCTCAAGGCAAAGAAGGAGATCCGCGTCGCTGCCCTGTTCAAGGAGGCGGCGCCGGAGTTTCTGCAGATGATCGTAGTGCACGAACTGGCGCACCTACGCGAAAGCGACCACAACCGCGCCTTCTACAAGCTCTGCGAGCACATGATGCCGGGTTACGCGCAGACCGAATTCGACCTGCGCTGCTACCTGCACTGGCGCGAACTCGCTTAACCCAAGCTCGCCAGACACAAAAAAAAGCGGCCCGGAATCAACCGAGCCGCCTCTTGTCATGCCGCTACGATCAGGCCGGAACCTGCTCCGCCGCCGCCTCGCGCACCCAGATGCGGTGCTGCGCCAGTGCCTGCGCAAACGCCGTGAACACCGTCGCCACATCGCTATCCTCACCGCTCACCAGACCGGCATCTTCCGGCAGGTTGAGCGCCGTGAGCAGTTGCCGGGCGTCGCCTAGCACGGCGATTGGCTTGAGGTGCTTATAGGCTTCGAGCAGGTAATGCTTCGCCACGCCCAACTTAGCCATCGCTTGCACACTTTGCGCGCCACCCGGTACGAATACCGCATCGAAAGCGATCGAGGGCATGCCATCCATCGCTGCATCAGGCGTGAGCATCGTGCCGTCAGCCGCCTTGACCGGAGCCGGTGACGGACCGATCAGTTTGGCGGTTGCACCCTCGTCTGCCAGTTTCTGCTTGAACGCCTCGATAGCCTTACCGTCCACGCCGTTGGCGATGAGGATCGCGACCTTGCGCGACTTGATATTGCCCGATAGATGATTCATCAGGCTCAGCGCCGGCGAGCTGGCCGGGTTCGGCTGCTTGAGGCTGAGGGTTGGCGCTGTCGGTGGCGTCACGCCGATGTTTTCCGCAACGCGGCGCGCGAGTTCGAGATCGATATTGGCGAGGATCTCGTTGACCTGGCGCTCACGAATGAACACCCGCTCCACCTTGCCCAGCTCGAAGCTGTAGGCGCCGATGATGTGCTCCTTCTCCGGGGCGCTCATGCTGTTCCAGAACAAGGTCGCCTGGGAGAAGTGATCGCCGAACGAAGGGCTGCGTGCGCGCACCTTATGGCCTTCCATGCGCTCGGGGTAGCTCTCGAAGCCGCCACCGCTGGCCGCAGGTGGCGTTTCCTTCGGCCAGCCGCTGTCGATGGAGTTGGGCTCGTAGTTGGCGCGACCCTTGTTGATGGTCTGCCGGTGAAAGGCATCACGCTGGTTGTTGTGTACCGGCGCAATCGAGCGGTTGATAGGAATCTCGTGGAAGTTCGGCCCACCGAGACGCAGCAGCTGGGTGTCGGTGTAGGAAAACAGCCGGCCCTGCAGCAACGGGTCATTGGTGAAGTCGATGCCGGGCACGATGTGGCCGATGTGGAAGGCGGCCTGCTCGGTTTCGGCGAAGAAGTTGTCCGGGTTGCGGTTGAGGGTCATCTTGCCGAGCTTCTGCACCGGCACCAGCTCTTCCGGAATGATCTTGGTCGGGTCGAGCAGGTCGAAATCGAATTTGTGCTCGTCGGCCTCTTCCACCACCTGCACGCCCAGCTCCCACTCGAAGTAGTCGCCCATCTCGATGGACTCCCACAGGTCGCGGCGGTTGAAGTCCGGGTCCTTGCCCGCCAGCTTCAGGGTCTCATCCCAGACCAGTGAAAAGGCCCCGGCGACCGGCTTCCAATGAAATTTGACGAAACGGCTCACGCCTTCGGCATTGATCAGGCGGAAGGTGTGTACGCCGAAGCCTTCCATGGCTCGCAGGCTGCGCGGAATACCGCGGTCGGACATGGCCCAGATGACCATGTGCGCCGACTCCGGCGTCAGCGAGACGAAATCCCAGAAGCTGTCGTGGGCAGACTGGCCCTGCGGGATCTCGTTGTGCGGCTCGGGTTTGACCGCATGCACGAAGTCGGGAAACTTGATCGCATCCTGAATGAAGAACACCGGCATGTTATTGCCGACCAGGTCGAAGATGCCTTCGTCGGTGTAGAACTTGGTGGCGAAACCGCGCACGTCACGCACGGTATCGGCCGAACCACGGGAACCTTGCACGGTGGAAAAGCGCACGAACACCGGCGTTTCCTTGCCCTTGCCCGCGAGGAATGAAGCCTTGGTCAGCGCACTGTGGTCGTCGTAACTGACAAACACGCCATGGGCCGCCGAACCGCGGGCGTGGACGATGCGCTCTGGGATGCGCTCGTGATCGAAGTGGGTCAGCTTCTCGCGCATGATGAAGTCTTCGAGCAGCGAGGGACCGCGCTCGCCAGCGCGCAGGCTATTCTGGTTGTCGGCGATCTTCACGCCCTGATTGGTGGTCAGCGCTTCGCCGGTGGCGTCGCTGCGGAAGGTCTCGAGGTGGTCGAGCTTGGCGCTGTGATTCTTGCGGTCGACGGTGTCAGTACCGGCGAGTTCGCTGTGCTTTGGATCTGTTTTGTCCGTCATCTTGGGCCTCGGTTGAGCATGGGTGCGCTAAACCGCGAAGGGACCGGGCCTCATCTGGGGGGCCGATGCTTGATCATTTCACGGCGTACCGGTAAGTGACCCAACAATGCCGCTCAAGGTTGCGCGCAGCGACGATATACACAGCCTATGGACGCAATGGCTTGCCTCAATAACCGCCGTTCGCTACGCCCGCCCGCCGTAAACGCGTAGAATGCACGCCTTTCGCCACCATCCAGGCACATACGACCGCACCCACAAGGTTCGCCCGTGATTGAATTTCAGCAAGTCCACAAAACCTATCGGGTTACCGGCCGGGGCACTGCTCGTGAAGTGCCCGCACTCAAGCCGACCGAACTGACCGTCGGTGCCGGCGAAGTGTTTGGCCTGATCGGTCATTCCGGCGCCGGCAAGAGCACCCTGCTGCGCCTGATCAACCGCCTGGAAGAACCCTCCGGCGGACGCATCCTGGTCAACGGTGAAGACGTCACGGCGCTCGACGCCAACGGCCTGCGCCGCTTCCGTCAGCGGGTCGGGATGATCTTCCAGCACTTCAATCTGCTGATGTCCAAGACCGTGGCCGACAACGTTGCCATGCCACTGCGTCTGGCGGGTAACCACTCACGCAGCGAGATCGACAGCCGGGTCGCCGCGCTGCTCGAACGCGTCGGCCTGAAAGATCAGGCGCGCAAGTACCCGGCGCAATTGTCGGGCGGCCAGAAACAGCGCGTCGGTATCGCCCGCGCGCTGGCGACCGAGCCGGACATCCTGCTCTGCGACGAAGCCACCAGCGCTCTCGATCCGCAGACAACCGCCTCGGTGCTGCAGTTGCTCGCCGAAATCAACCGCGAACTGAACCTGACCATCGTGCTGATCACTCACGAAATGGACGTGATCCGCCGCGTCTGCGATCGCGTCGCGGTAATGGATGCAGGAGCCATCGTCGAACAGGGGCTGGTGACCGACGTATTCCTGCATCCGAAGCATCCCACCACCCAGCGCTTCGTGCTGGAAGACGAGGCGGTTGATGAAGGCGAGCAGCGTGATGACTTTGCCCATGTCCCGGGTCGGATCTTGCGCCTTACGTTCCAGGGCGAATCGACCTACAAACCGCTGTTGGGCACCGTCGCGCGGGAAACGGGCGTCGATTTCAGCATCCTGTCGGGCCGCATCGACCGTATCAAGGACACACCTTATGGCCAGCTGACCCTGGCGCTGGTCGGCGGCGACATGGCCGCCGCGCTGGCTCGCCTGGATGCCGCTGACGTACACGTGGAGGTACTGCGCTGATGGAAGCCCTATTGGCAAACGTCGACTGGTATGAGATCTGGCTGGCCACGCTGGACACCCTGCTGATGCTCGGCGGTTCGCTGCTGTTCACCATCCTGCTGGGCCTGCCGCTGGGCGTTCTGCTGTTTCTCACCGGGCCACGGCAGCTGTTCGAGAACGGCCCTCTGTACGCCTTTCTCTCGTTCGTGGTGAACGTGCTGCGTTCGCTGCCGTTCATCATCCTGCTGATCGTGATGATTCCCTTCACGGTACTGATCACCGGCACCTCGCTGGGCGTGGCGGGTGCTATTCCGCCGCTGGTGGTGGGTGCGGCGCCGTTCTTCGCGCGACTGGTGGAAACCGCGCTGCGCGAGGTCGACCGCGGCATCATCGAGGCGACTCAGGCGATGGGTGCGACCACCCGGCAGATCATCTTCAACGCATTGCTGCCCGAGGCGCGCCCGGGCATCATCGCTGCAGTTACCGTCACCGCCATTACGCTGGTCTCCTACACCGCCATGGCGGGCGTTGTGGGAGCCGGCGGCCTTGGCGATCTGGCCATCCGTTTCGGCTATCAGCGTTTCCAGACCGATGTCATGGTGGTCACGGTCGTCCTGTTGCTGGTGCTGGTGCAGGTACTGCAAAGCGTTGGCGACAAGCTGGTTACGCATTTTTCCCGTAAATAAATGCCCAATTCAGGCCTTTCCAACAACAGATGATCGGCGACCGGTTCGTCGAGTCAGACAGGAGCTTTCCATGAAAAAAATGCTTGCCGCCATTGCCGCTGTCGCGGCGTTCTCCGCCCAGGCTGCCGATGAGCTGAACGTCGCCGCGACCGCCGTTCCGCACGCCGAGATCCTCGAGTTCGTCAAACCCCAGCTGGCCGAACAGGGCGTTGACCTGAAGGTGAAGGTCTTCACCGACTACGTGCAACCGAACATCCAGGTGTCCGAGAAGCGTCTGGACGCCAACTTCTTCCAGCATCAGCCGTACCTGGATGAATTCAACAAGGGCAAGGGCACCGAGCTGGTCAGCGTCGCGGGCGTACACATCGAACCCTTCGGTGCCTATGCCAGCAAGCTGAAGTCGCTGGACGAGCTGCCTAATGGCGCCACGGTGGTCATCCCCAACGACGCCACCAACGGCGGCCGCGCGCTGCTGCTGTTGCAGAAAGCCGGAGTGATCTCCTTGAAAGACGGCGCGGGCATCACCGCCACGCCGAAGGACATCGCCGCGAACCCGAAGAACATCAAGATCCGTGAGCTGGAAGCCGCGACCCTGCCGCGCGTACTGACGCAGGTCGATCTGGCGCTGATCAACACCAACTATGCGTTGGAAGCCAAGCTCAACCCTACCGAAGACGCCCTGTACATCGAAGGCAGCGACTCGCCGTACGTGAACATTCTGGTCGCCCGTCCGGACAACAAGGACAGCGCCGCCATGCAGAAGCTGATCGAAGCGCTGCACAGCGACGAGGTGAAGCAGTTCATCAACGAGAAGTACCAGGGCGCGGTTGTTCCGGCGTTCTAAGTACAGGGTTAGGTGTCGCGAGAGAAGGCCCGCTAATGCGGGCCTTTTTCGTGGGGTCGGTAGCTAGGGTCGGCTATTCCAGTGCCAGCACCGACGGCAACTGCTCGGCCAGCTTTTCGGTACGCATGGGCGCACGAATGAAGCCACGCAGCCGGCCGTCAGGGCCAATCAGCGCGAGGTTGCCACCGTGGTCAACGGTGTAGTCCTCCTTAGAGGTATCGGCCGGAATAAACGGCACCCCGACTGCGTTCGCCAGGGCTTGGATCTGCTCGAGTGGGCCGGTCAAGCCAATGAAGCCAGCACCGAAATAATCCAGGTATTTCTTCAGCTGGTCTGGCGTGTCACGCTCGGGGTCGACGCTGACCAGGATTGGCTGCATCCGCTGTTGCGCCGCTTCCGGCAGCATCCCGCGCAGCTGCCGTAATTCGGCCAGGGTCGCCGGGCAGATGTCAGGGCAGAAGGTGTAGCCGAAGAACAGCAGGTTCCATTTCCCCTCCAGTTGCGTCATCGAAACCGCTTCGCCGTTCTGGTTGGTCAACGTCAGGTCTGGCACGTCGCGCCCCTGCGGGAGCAGGACGATACCGGCGTCCAGCAGCTCGGCGGGATCGAGTTGCTGCTCGGTGTTGAGCACCTTGTAAACCGTCAGGCCAATGACCAGCGCAACCAGCGCTACGAGGATGAAGACGGTTTTCTGAATGCGGGTCATGAGATTCCTGTGAGGTTCGGCCGGGCTACGAGCGTCTTCGCACTGAGCCCTAGATGTTCAGCAGCAGATAATGATCAACCAGCAACGCGATGAACAGCGCGAACAGGTACCAGATGCTGAACTTGAACGTCTTGATCGCCGCATGAGGGCGGCTGTTCCGGTAGAGCACAACGGCCCAGAACAGAAAGCGTGCGCCCAGCAGCACCGCCGCCGCCAGGTACAACGGCCCGCTCATGTGAATGGCGAACGGCATGACGCTCACCGCCAGCAGCATCACGGTATAGAGCAGGATGTGCACCTTGGTGTAGTGCTCGCCATGGGTCACCGGGAGCATCGGTACGTTGACCTTCGCGTATTCGTCCTTGCGGTGAATTGCCAACGCCCAGAAGTGCGGCGGCGTCCAGGCGAAGATGATCAGCACCAGCAGCAACGGCTCGGCGGTGACCTGGCCGGTTACCGCAACCCAGCCGAGCAGCGGCGGTGCAGCGCCTGCCAACCCGCCGATCACGATGTTCTGCGGTGTGGCACGCTTGAGGAAGCCTGTGTAGATCACCGCATATCCAACCAGCGAGGCCAGCGTAAGCCAGGCGGCCAGGGCGTTGGTGAAGGTTAGAAGAAGCCCCATGCCGGCGATGCTCAGCAACAGCGCGAACAACAGTGCCGCAACCGGTGACACACGGCCCTCCGCCAGCGGTCGCTTGTGAGTACGCGCCATCACCGAATCGATGCGTCGATCCACCACGTGATTGACCGCCGCAGCGCCACCAGCGCAGAGCGCAATACCGAGATTGCCGAACACCAGCACGGTCCAGGGGACGCCGGCTCGGGTGGCGAGAAACATACCCACCAGCGAGGTGATGAGCATCAGTAGCACCACCTTCGGCTTGGTCAGCTCAAGGTAGTCACGCCAGCTCGCCTGGGCGCCGCGTTCGCTGAGTAGAGTCGCCATGGGGTTCTCCTTATGGTCAAGCGCGGGGCAGATCGAGCCCGCCCATCGTGTTCGAATCCGGTTGCCTCGCCGTCGCGGCGTCGCGTACTGCGACCCTGTCGTGGTAACTCAGGTAGAGGCGGTAATTGATCAATACGGTCACGAGCAGCAGCAATGCTCCACCGCCGTTATGGGCAACGGCCACCGCCAGCGGAAGGTTGAGCAGCACGTTGCTGATACCCAGCCCAAGCTGCAGGGCCAACGCGGCCAGCAGCAGCGCGGCCAGTCGCGTTAATCCGTTGCGCCAGAGCTGCCAGCCCAGGGTCAATAACACCAGCGTCACGAGCATCGCGCCAATGCGATGGGTGACATGAATGGCCGTGCGCGCCTCCCCGTAGAGCATGCCGCCCAGGTAGTTCGGCCCGATGTCGTGATGAGTCAGGTTGAATGCGTTGGCGAAATCCATCGCTGGCCACCAGCGCCCGTGGCAGGTGGGAAAATCGGTGCACGCCACCGCGGCGTAATTACTGCTGACCCAGCCGCCCAGCGCCACCTGCGCAATCACTGCCAGCAGGCTGACTAATGCGAGCGTCCGGACCCGGGCCGGTATCGACGCGCTCGCTGGCCGCCGCCCCGACAAACGCAGCGTCAGCAGGAACAGCAGGCTCAAGGTCGTGAAGCCGCCTAACAGGTGCGCGGTGACCACCTGCGGCCAGAGTTGCAGGGTGACGGTCCACATGCCGAACGCCGCCTGAGCGATGACGACCACCAGCAGCAAAAGCGGAAGCGTCACGGGTTGTCCCGGCTCGGCGCGACGGCGCAGCGCCTGCACCGCGAGCCCGAGGATCACCAGCCCCAGCGCACCCGCGAAGTAGCGATGCACCATTTCGTTCCAACCCTTGCCCACCTCCAGCGGCGCATCGGGAAAGCGCATCGCGGCCAGGCTTTGCTTGTCTTCGCTCATCGGCACACTGAGAAAACCATAGCAACCGGGCCAGTCCGGGCAGCCGAGCCCGGCATGCGTCAGTCGGGTATAGGCGCCAAGCAATACCACCACAACGGCCAGCAGCGTGGCGACAAGGGCGAGGCGGTAACCGGGTTTAGCCATCTGGTTCTCCTTGGGCAGCCTTTCTGGGACTCCAGCGAGGCGGCCGAGTGCCTTGGGTCAACCGATCTGAGAAATCTTCAGCAGGTATTTCAGGTCATCAAGGATTGCTTTGCCCTTAGCAGTCGCGTCGTAGCGCAAGACCAGATTGCCGTGCGGGTCGATGATCCATAGCTGGGGGCCTCCCGGCGCCGCTGGATTGCGGGCATACACCACGGGGTCCAGCGCGTACCGTTGCAACTGCGGATATTCCTGTTTCAGGCGTTGGTCATAGTCGGCAGAAAGTGCCTGCCCGCTCGCCAAGGCATGGCTGGCGCGCCCGGCTTCGCGTGCCAGGCCAATATTGATCTGCCGTGCCAGGTAGACCAGCTCCTGGCACGCCTCGGCGCAGCCGTCCGGTGCGGTCACCAGCAGTTCCCAGCGCGGCTCGGCCGTGGCCGGAACCGTCACGCCGAGCGCATCACGGCCCTGACCATCCGCAACCAGCGCCCCATCGTAGCTACGGGTGTCCGGTAGCCAGAAACCGAAGCGGTACATCGCAGAGGCCAACAGCATCGGGCCGATGACCACGGCCAGGATCAGCAGCAATTGAAGCCGGCCGCGTCGCCGCTGAGTAGGTACTGGATTGAGGGTCGGATTCATCGCGGTCACTGCTTGCTCCCCCGTGCCTGATGCACGCCGAAGTAGATGAACAGCGCCAGCAGCGCCGCTGCCAGCGCAAACCATTGCACCGCATAGCCCAGATGCTGCTGCGGCTTCATGCTGGTGATCGGCCAGTCCGCTCGGTAAGCCGTAGGACCCGGCTCCAGCCGCAGCTCGTAGCCGATGCCATCACGGTCGAGCAGCTGCCAGATCGTCTCGACATCGACATGATTGAGCAGCCGCGGCCAACCCTCCGCCATACGTCGGTTAAGCACAAAGGGCTTGCCAGACGGCGCGTACACCCAGGCAGCCAGCTTCAGTGGACGCTCCGGCGTGTCGAATTTCGGGGGAATGCGGCGATCCGGCCATGGGATCCAGCCACGGTTCACCAGTACCCAGCGACCGCTCGGCTCGTCCTGAAAAGGCTGCAACAACTCGACGCCAACCCGGCCATCACGGGTTCGGCTGTCCAGCAGAAAGCTGTGCTCGGCATCGAAACTACCTTGCAGATGGATGCGGGCGTAAGCCGGATCGTCCATGTGCTCGATCCGCTCAGGGCCTACCGGTGCAGCCTGTTGACGCGCGTCCTGACGCGCCAGCATGTCGCGCTTCTGCTCGCCGCGCTCCAGCTGCCAGAGGCCCAGCCAGACCAATAGAGGCAACAAGAGAAAGACCACCAGGGTAGGCACGAGGCCGGGTTTGAACCCGCTCATACCCTGCCCCGCGGCGTGTCGAAATGACTGGCTATACTGCACCCCCGATACCCCTGTTGCGGACTCGCTCATGCTCAAGGCGGCGATTGTTCTGTTATTAGTAGCCACGCTAGTCAGTCTGTTCAGTGGCCTTTTCTTTTTGGTCAAGGACGAGGGCCAAACATCCCGTGTGCTCACCGCCCTCTTCGTCCGCGTCTCCCTCACTGCTATTACGGTCGCCCTGATCGCCTGGGGCTTCTATTCGGGTCAGCTACAACCCGGTTTCGGTGCCTGATAGTCGCGCTACAACACGTAGACGAAGACGAACAGACCGATCCACACCACGTCCACGAAGTGCCAATACCAGGCTGCCGCCTCGAACCCGAAGTGCTGCTCAGGCGTGAAGTGCCCGCGGAAGCTGCGCACCAGCATCACCGTCAAGATGATCGCGCCCATGGTCACGTGCGCGCCGTGAAAGCCCGTGAGCATGAAAAAGGTCGCACCATAGATGCCTGATCCCAGCGTCAAACCAAGCTCTGTATAGGCATGGATGTACTCCTCGATCTGCAGGATCAGGAAAACGGCGCCTAGCAACACCGTCAGCCCCAGCCCTAGCTTGAGCTGCTTGCGGTTGCCCTTGCGTAGCGCGTGGTGCGCCCAGGTCAGGGTGAAGCTGGAGGTGACCAGCAGGATGGTGTTGATCAGCGGAAGGCCCCAAGGGCTGATGGTGCCTTCCGGGGCGGGATAGACCTTGGGGTCTGGGTTGTTCAGCAGCGGCCAGCTGTACTCGAAGTTCGGCCAGAGCATGGCGCTGACGCCCTTATCGCCGTCGCCATCGAGCCAAGGCCCGACCCAGTAGCGGATGTAGAACAGCACGCCGAAGAAGGCGAGAAAGAACATCACTTCCGAAAAGATGAACCAGCTCATGCCCCAGCGGAACGAGCGATCCATCTGCGCGCTGTACAGCCCTGCCCGCCCTTCACGGACGACGGCGCCGAACCAGCCGAACATCATGTACGCGATCAGCAGTGCGCCGACAAAGAAGATGACCGGCCCGCTGATCTCGTCACGGCCGGCCTTGAGGTCGTTGAACCAGCTGCCCAATCCGTAAACCGTGGTCAGCAACGCCAGCGTTCCGACGATGGGCCATTTGCTCTGGGCGGGAACGTAGTAGTTCTCGTGCGTGGTGGTCTGTTGGCTCATTGCAGACTCTCCTTGGCCGCCACCATGGACGCCTGATCAACGACGGCGACGGGAGGTTGGCGAGACGTGATATCGAACAGGGTGTAGGCGAGCGTCAGGTGACGCACGTCTGCGGGCAAATCACGATCAACAATGAAACGCACCGGCATCTCGATGCGCTCACCGGGCTGCAGCACCTGCTGGGTAAAGCAGAAGCACTCGGTCTTGTGGAAATACGCCGCCGCCTTGGATGGCGAAACGCTCGGCACCGCCTGGGCGGTCATCGGCTTGTCGGTGGGGTTATAGGCAACGAAGCGCATCTCGCGGCTTGCACCCGGGTTAACGCTGAGCTGATCGGCAACCGGCTGGAATTCCCAGACCATCCCTGAGGCATTGGTGGCGAGGAATTGAACCCGTACCTCACGGCCCTCATCCACAATCTGTGCGCCCTGGTAAGCGCCCGCGGTTTTGCCATTGATACCGAAGGCCTGGCACATGACGTCGTAGATCGGCACCAGCGCGAAGCCAAAGGCAAACATTGCCACGACCACCAGCAGTAACCGGCGGACCAAACGGGGGATCGACAGGGAATCGCTCATCGCGTCCTCCTCGCGCAGGGCTGTCCAATACGCGTCGGACCTGACGGACTTTTTTCGCAGCCGCAGGCTGAAGCCCACCCTACGGCGTTGGGCCGGGCGGCGCTCCGCTTTGGCCCACCAGCATCACCATCAGCCGGTACCCAATTCGCTGGCGAGGCTGCCCCTCGTCTACCTAGCCGCTGCAAGGCCGCGGCGGCTTCACCGCTAATCATGCTTGGGCCCCGTGCGATGTTCGTGCAGGTCCTCCATGCTCGGCGGCACGCTGAAGGTGTGGTAAGGCGCCGGCGATGGCACGCTCCACTCCAACCCTTCGGCGCCATCCCAAGGTTTGGCCGCCGCGATCGGCCCGCCCTTGATGCATTTGATGACGATGTACAGGAATAGCAACTGCGTCGCGCCGAACATGAAGGCGCCGATGCTTGAGACCATGTTGAAGTTGGCGAACATCATGTTGTAGTCCGGGATTCGCCGCGGCATGCCCGCCAAACCCACGAAGTGCATCGGGAAGAACGCCAGGTTCATGCCGATGAAGCTCATCCAGAAATGCAGCTTGGCCAGCGTCTCGTCGTACATGTGCCCGGTCCACTTGGGCAGCCAGTAGTAAGCCGAAGCGAAGATGCCGAAGATCGCGCCGGGCACCAGCACGTAGTGGAAGTGCGCCACCACGAAGTAGGTGTCGTGGTACTGGAAGTCCGCCGGCGCGATAGCCAGCATCAGCCCGGAGAACCCGCCAATGGTGAAGAGGATGACGAAGGCCACGGCGAACAGCATCGGCGCCTCGAAGGTCAGCGAGCCGCGCCACATCGTGCTCACCCAGTTGAACACCTTCACCCCCGTCGGCACGGCGATCAGCATGGTCGCGTACATGAAGAACAGCTCGCCGGTCAGCGGGATGCCGACCGTGAACATGTGGTGCGCCCAGACGATGAACGAAAGGAACGCAATCGCCCCGGTGGCGTAGACCATCGAGGTGTAGCCGAACAGCGGCTTGCGGCTGAACGCCGGAATGATCGAGCTGACCGCGCCGAACGCCGGCAGGATCATGATGTACACCTCGGGATGGCCGAAGAACCAGAACACGTGCTGGAACAACACCGGGTCGCCGCCACCGGCCGCGCTGAAGAAGCTGGTGCCGAAGTGGATGTCCATCAACATCATGGTCACCACACCGGCCAGCACCGGCATCACTGCGATCAGCAGGAAGGCGGTGATCAGCCAGGTCCAGACGAACAGTGGCATCTTCATCAGCGTCATGCCCGGCGCACGCAGGTTGAGCACGGTGGCGACCACGTTGATCGCGCCCATGATCGAACTGATGCCCATCAGGTGAATGGCGAAGATGAAGAAGGTCACCGACTCCGGCGCGTACGTCGTCGACAGCGGTGCGTAGAAGGTCCAACCGAAGTTCGGCCCTCCGCCCTCCATGAACAAGGTGCTGACCAACAGCCCGAACGCGGCAGGCAACAGCCAGAAGCTGAAGTTGTTCATCCGCGGCAGGGCCATGTCCGGCGCGCCGATCATCAACGGAATCATCCAGTTGGCCAGGCCGACGAAGGCCGGCATCACCGCGCCGAAGACCATGATCAGGCCGTGCATGGTGGTCATCTGGTTGAAGAATTCCGGCTGCACGATCTGCAGGCCCGGCTGGAACAGTTCGGCGCGGATCACCATCGCCATCGAGCCGCCCAGCAGGAACGCGCAGAAGCTGAACCACAGGTACATCGAGCCGATGTCCTTGTGGTTGGTGGTCAGCAGCCAGCGTGAGAGGCCCTTGGCCGGGCCGTGGTGATGGTCATGCTCGGCATGACCATGATCGTCGATCACTGCACTCATCACCTGATCCTCTTACTGGGTGGCTTCTTCGGCCTGTTTGAAGACGAGCACGTCTTTCGGCGTGACCATGTCGCCCTTGTCGTTGCCCCACGCGTTGCGCTCGTAGGTAATCACGGCGGCAAGGTCGACCTCGGACAATTGCGGGCCGAACGCAGGCATCGAGGTGCCTGGCGCGCCCTTGACGACGATGCTGATGTGGTCTTCGGCTTCGCCGGTGGCGATCGGCGAGCCTTTCAGGGCTGGGAACATCGGCGGCAGGCCTTCGCCCGTGGGCTGGTGACAGGAGGCGCAATTGGTCTGGTAAACCTGCTCGCCGCGCGCGGTGAGCTCTTCGAGCGTCCATTCCTTGCTCGTCAACTCGGCGAGCTTGGCCGCTTCTGCTTTCTTCTCGCCCAGCCAGGCGGCGTAGTCCTCCTGGGACTTGACCTCCACCACCACCGGCATGAAGCCATGATCCTTGCCGCACAGTTCGGTGCATTGCCCACGGTAGATGCCGGGCTCTTCGACTCGGGTCCAGGATTCGTTGATGAAGCCCGGGATCGCGTCTTTTTTCACCGCCAGATCCGGCACCCACCAGGAGTGGATCACGTCCGCCGCGGTGATAAGAAAGCGCACCTTGGCGCCCTGTGGGATCACCAGCGGCTCGTCCACCTCCAGGAGGTAGTGCTCACCCTTGGGGGCCTCGTTGTTGATCTGATCGCGCGGGGTAGTGAGGTTGCTGAAGAATTCGACATCCTCACCCAGATACTTGTAGTGCCACTTCCACTGATAGCCGGTGATCTGGATATCCACGTCGGATTCGGACGCGTCGTAGATGTGGATCAGCGTGCGGGTGGCCGGCACGGCCATGCCGATCAGGATTAACAGCGGAATGATGGTCCAGAGCACCTCGACCTTGGTGTTCTCATGGAAGTGCGCCGATTCGAGCCGCTTGGAGCGACGGTGAGCGAACATCGACCAGAACATCACGGCGAACACCAGCACGCCGATGATCACGCAGATCCAGAAGATGGTCATATGCAAATCGAATACGGATCGGCTGACGTCCGTAGCACCGGAGCGCATATTCACGTCCCAGGCCGCTTGGGCCTGACTGAATAGCGACCACAGCCCAATCCCCATCCAGACTCGTGGATGTCGCGACATTAGCGGGTTCCCCTTATGGTTCTTGTTATCCCGCCGACTGCCTGTCCGGCCGCAGAGCAGAGCAAAACGCTCCCTACGACAGCCTGACTACGCTCCGATCTGGCTCCCCCCAATGCCTGGTTGCCATCTCTCGCTTTGCACGCGCAGTCGGATTACAAACGGTACGCTTCGATCGGAGTATAGACAGCGATCCCGGACTGGCAATTTCGTCAGGTGTTTGGGCTCGCTTCTGCCCCCGCGGCGTCGTGGTCATTCTTCTTTACGCCACGAATATTCATCACTGCCAGGCACACCTGCAGAGTAATCAGCGCCCAGGCTTCGGCGTGCCAGCCCCAGATTACCCAGAGCAGGTTGCTCAACAGAAAGCACCAGAAGCCGACCGTACGTCGCCCCGGCCTCAGCGAGCCAATCAACCAGGCGGCCAGTACCGTGACCACCATGGCTGGCCATTGCAGAAGATCAATCCAATCCACGTTGCCTCCGAGTGCGAATGCGCGTCGGCCACCGACGCCGCAGCGATACTCGGATTGGTGCATCTTGCGCGACGTATAGTTCCGGAAAGCCGCCCTGCGGCAACGCTGGCTCGCGGTCGCCACGAGATGCTGCCGTGCTGTTCTGCGCCAGCCCAGCCCTCGGCTGCCCAGCCAGCTCGAAGCGGCGCCCTCAGTAGGGCGGGCTTCAGCCCACCAAAGATGTTGAGTTACCGATGAGCGGAGTCCTACGGCACGGGCTTGAAGGCATTCTGTTCTAGCCAGTTGACCAACCCGGCGCCCGTTTGGTGGTCCCAAGCCGAAGCCGCGCGGTCCACTGCGGCGATCTGGCTGGCGGAGGCGATGGGCATGCAGGTCGCCATCCATAACTGCCGCGGCAATCTCAGCTCGTAGGGTGGGCTTCAGCCCACCAAAGACATTGAACTACCAATAAGCAAACCCACGACAGGCTCAGATCAGGCTCATCTGCTGTCCGGGCGGTGCGAAGCGAGTGCAATCGAGGCCGTAATTCTGATCGCGCCGGTTGCACCCCAAGCGTCTGCAGGCCAACTGAAAGCGCTGCGCGAGCAATTGCGCGAACTGCCCTTCACCGCGCATTCGGCTGCCGAAGCGGCTGTCGTAATCCTTTCCGCCACGCGATTGCCGCACCAGGCTCATGACATGCGCCGCACGTTGCGGGAAATGCTCTTGCAGCCACTCATCGAACAGCGTGGCCACTTCGTGCGGCAACCTCAGCAGAACATAGCCGGCCGAGTGCGCTCCGGCTTCCCGCGCGGCTTCGAGCATGCGCTCCAGCTCCATGTCGTTGATCATCGGAATCATCGGCGCACACATCACACTGACCGGCACGCCGGCTTCGTGCAGCGTGCGCAACACGCGCAACCGCGCCGAAGGCGACGCCGCGCGTGGCTCCATGATGCGTTTGAGCTCATCGTCCAGCGTGGTCAGGCTGACCGAGACGCTGACTAAGCGCTGCTCGGCCAGCGGCACCAGCAGATCCAGGTCGCGCAGCACCAACGACCCCTTGGTGATGATGTGCACCGGGTGCTTGAAGCGCAGCAGAATTTCGAGCGCCTGGCGCGTCAGCCGCTGTTCGCGCTCAAGCGGCTGATAGGCATCGGTGTTCACGCCGAGCGCGATGGGCTGCGGCACGTAGCCGGGTTTGGACAGCTCCTGCTCCAGGCGCTCGGCGAGGTTGGTCTTGGCGATCAACCGCGTCTCGAAATCGATCCCCGGTGACATATCCCAGTACGCGTGGCTAGGCCGCGCAAAACAGTAGATGCAACCGTGCTCACAGCCCCGATAGGGATTGACTGAACGGTCGAAGCCCACGTCCGGCGACTGGTTGCGGGTGAGCACGGTCTTGGCCGTCTCGAACCGTACTTCGGTGGCGCGCGTCGCCGGTACGTCCTGTTCCCAGCCATCGTCATACGCCTCGCTGCGAGTCGGGGCGAAGCGGTTGTCGGGGTTGATTGCCGTGCCGCGGCCGCGCGGCGTGGTGAGAAGTGTGTGATGAGACATAAAGTTGCGCTCAGATACTGTGCATGCATACAGTATACGAGGATATTCAGCGCGTGCCTTGCCTTCCGATAAGCGTTACCCAACCTCAATGACGTGCAGCGTCGTGTAAGGCGGATCAACGTAACTCGACCGGCAATCGAGGCCCGTCTTTTTGCTGCCACGTACCGCTGAGCTCACCGTCGCGCTCTAGCCAAAGTTCGAACATGGCGGGCGTAGCGCCTTGCTCTTGAAGTTGGACGCGACCCGCGTCTGGCTGTGGCCTCGCGCTGAGGTCGACCTTGGTGGAGTCTTCATCGCGAAAATAGACAGCCCTGGAAACACCACTGGCGTATGGCGCGATAACCAGAGTGATCCGCTGGCGCCCGTCCACTGCGCCGCGGTAGACGCCGCTTATTTGCGGCCTCGACAGGTCCCGGCAATCGCTACGCTGCTCCAGCAGAAGGCATCGGCCATACGGGCTCAGCGCCTCCGCGAGTTCGGTATAAGCGAAGCTGTTCGAAAACTCACCCAGATCATCCAGCGCGCGAACCGCATGTGCCGAGCACCGTTCGGCAATCAACGTCAGTTGCGTTTGCCCGAGCACGAGCCGGTCATGGTCGAGAGTGGTGTTGCGATGGCGCGGTAAGCAATCTTCATAAATTTCGCGCTGTATCGTGGCCATCTCGGCCTCGTCTTCACTGGCGCCGTTCGCTGGAATTGCGGCGATAAATGTTTCGATGCGGTCGACCCGGGCCCGGCTTATCTGGGCACGCAGCTGTTGCAGTCCCGGCTCGCTAAATAATTCGGACAATGAGAGCGGCGAACCGTCGGCCAGGGCAAACGCATAGCTGTTGCGGCCCAGGCTGAGATAGGCGCCGTAATATTCACCGATGATATCGAGCGAAAGGAAGCCAGGCGTCTTGGCGTGGATTTCATAATCCAGGCTGACCACCCCGAGTCCCTCGCCTTCTTTGGGCCAAACTCGCTCGAACGGCGACTGCTCGAAGCGGCCGGGCAACCCGTCGAGTTCGAAGGCGTGCAGGTAGGTATTGATCCGTTCCAGCGCAGCCGATTCGCCTTCAAACAACGGGAAGCGATAAGTCGACCATTCGCTCCGTGTGGCTTCCAGGGTGCTGATGCTCGAATCGGCAAGCGAGGAGATGGGGGCGAGGGCGGCGAGACAAAACGACAGCAATCGCATATGGCGCGTCATGAACGGGACCTTCTGAGCCGGTATTCGCCGCTAAGAGACGACAGCGTGATGCCTGAGAATAGACCTACGCTCGCTGCTAGGCATCGGAGGCCGAACGCTGCGCGTGTCTGACCAACTTGCCCACCCTGCTCGCTCAGGTTGGACAACGGCGCACCTGGGCCTTGCTGTACTCCCCTCCCGCTACATCGCGGAGCAGAATCTCGCCGCGCTTCGCCACCTCGCGGGCGCGCCAGTAGAGAAACAAATCAGTCGCGAAAAAGCCGTCACAATGGCCCATCACCTCGGCCATGGCGCGGGCGAGCGGCATCCAGTCATTGCCGCAGGCCGTCAGCAGCTCGCTATCGATCCGCGAGTGGTCTTCACCGACGAAACGCCCGTCGACCCAGCGACGTATCGCGGCGTTCTCTTCAACGGCACCCCGCCATTGCTTGGCGAGCTCGGCGATGCGGGCGGGCTCGACGAGGCGCGGCTGATAAAGCGCTGCCAGGGCATCGGGCGCACGCATGGACACCGCCATACGCGCGCCGACGCGGCTGTCACCGGTGCCGCAAGCGACCTCATGCAGCGGAACCGATGAGCCTTCCAGAGCCGCCGCCACCCGCGCCAACAACAGCTGCTCGGAAGCGCTGTCGCCATGCCAGACGGTAATTTGCCGCGATTGGTCAGACAGCCGTGCCAGCCACTCTGCATCGCTGGCAATGCCCGAGAAATCCGGGCGAGGCGCCAATCCGGCAGGCCAAACCCCCTCCCAGAACGCCATACGCGTCTCGCATGGCGCGGATTCGATATCCGCGAGCGGCCCGACCGCCAAGTCGTCGCGCAGAATACGGACTTCGTTGCCCTCGGCCAGCAGTTGCCGGACGCTGTCGGCGGCGAGATCGCCACAGGTGATATGCCACATGGCGATGCTCCGGTCTGTCAGTCAGGTTTTTTCTTCAGCTTCGGGTTGGGGAAAAACTGCACCGCCTGCACCTGCGGGTCGGCCGCTTTCGGCTGCGCCTTGTTAACGCGCGTGCCGAGTTCGGACGGCACCGATTGCCCCTGGGCGTTGAGCGTATCGGCGTAGCCGCATTCCACGCATTCGCGATGGGGTACGCCGTCGACGTCCCACATCTTGATGCTGTCAGAAGCGCTACACGCCGGGCACACGGCGCCGGCGATAAAGCGCTTGGTGGTTACCTTAGGATCGTCGCTCATGCCACTTCCTCGGTCAGGCCGAGGTGGCGTAGCAGCGCGTCGGTAGACGGCTCGCGGCCTCGGAAGTCAACGAACAGCACCATGGGTTCCTGCGAACCGCCGCGCGCCAGAATGGCGTCGCGGAAGGCACGGCCGGTATCGGCGTTGAATACGCCCTCTTCCTCGAACCGCGAGAACGCATCGGAGGACAGCACCTCCGCCCACTTGTAGCTGTAGTAACCGGCCGCATAACCACCGGAGAAGATGTGCGCAAAGCTGTTGGGGAAGCGGTTGCTGGCTGGCGGGCGCATCACCGAGACTTCGTCACGGATGCTTTCCAGCACATCGAGCACGCTACGGCCGTCGCCGTGGGTGGCGTGGAGTTCGAAGTCGAACAGCGAAAACTCCAGCTGGCGCACCATCACCAGGCCGGACTGGAAGTTCTTTGCCGCCAACATCTGGTCCAGCTTGTCCTGCGGCAGGCGCTCGCCGGTCTGGTAATGACCGGAAATCAGCGCCAGGCCTTCTGGCTCCCAGCACCAGTTCTCCATGAACTGGCTCGGCAGCTCGACCGCGTCCCAAGCCACGCCGTTGATGCCGGACGCGCCGGCATGCTCGACCTGAGTCAGTAGGTGATGCAGGCCATGGCCGAACTCGTGGAACAGGGTGGTCACTTCATCGTGCGTCAGCAGCGCCGGGCGCTCGCCCACTGGCGGCGTGAAGTTGCAAACCAGGTTAGCCACAGGCGTCTGCAGCGTGCCCAGGCAAGTACGGCGCTTGTCGCGCGCGCCGTCCATCCAGGCACCGCCGCGCTTGTTCGGCCGCGCATAAAGGTCGAAGAAGAAGCGCCCGACGTGCTCGCCCTTCTCCCGGATCTCAAACAGCCGCACGTCCGGATGCCAGCTGTCGAAGTCTTCCAGCTCGTGAATCTCAATGTCGTATAGGCGCTTAACGATGGTGAACAGGCCGGACAGCACCTTGTCCACCGGGAAGTAAGCACGCAGCTCTTCCTGGCTCAGGCTGTAGCGCGCCTGACGCAACTTCTCGCCGAAGTAGTTGACGTCCCAGCTCTGCATATCGGTGATGCCGTGCTCGGCGGCGAAAGCGCGCAGTTCCTTGAGGTCGCGCTCGGCGAACGGCTTGCTGCGCTGGGCAAGATCACGCAGGAAGCCCAGCACCTGATCGGTGCTTTCCGCCATCTTGGTCGCCAGCGACAGCTCGGCGTAGTTGCCGAAACCCAGCAGCTTGGCCAGTTCCTGACGCAGATCGAGGATCTGCTCCATAACCGGACCGTTATCGAACTGGCCGGCGTTCGGTCCCTGATCGGAGGCACGGGTGGAATAGGCAACATAGACTTCTTCGCGCAGCGCACGGTTGTCAGCGTAGGTCATCACGGCGAAGTAGCTGGGGAACTCCAGGCTGATCAGCCAGCCGTCCAGCTCTTTGGCCTTGGCGGCCTCGGCCATCTGCGCCTTGGACGACTCGGTGATGCCGGCCAGCAGGCTTTCATCGGTGACGTGCTTGGTCCAGGCCTGGGTGGCGTCGAGCAGCTGGTTGGAAAAGGTGCTGCCCAGCTCGGCGAGCTTCATGCGGATCGCGCCGAAGCGCTGCTGCTCGGCGGGCGGCAGATCGATGCCGGACAGGCGGAAGTCGCGCAGCGCGTGTTCGAGGATGGTCTTCTGCGCGACATCGAAGCCGTCGGCTTCCGGGCTCAGCGACAGCGCTTGAT
This sequence comes from Pseudomonas sp. DNDY-54, assembly GCF_019880365.1. Classification (NCBI taxonomy): domain Bacteria; kingdom Pseudomonadati; phylum Pseudomonadota; class Gammaproteobacteria; order Pseudomonadales; family Pseudomonadaceae; genus Pseudomonas; species Pseudomonas sp. DNDY-54. The sequence continues at coordinate 93,994 of NZ_CP082271.1, read as the reverse complement.
AAGCGGCGAACAGGTCAGCGTTCTGGCCCAGTTCAGTGGCGTAGGCCGACAGCTTCGGCAGGCAGGCCTCGTAGGCGCTGCGCAGTTCGGCGTTGTTGCGCACCGCGTTGAGGTGGCTGACCGGCCCCCAGGCGCGGCTGAGGCGCTCGTTCATCTCGTCCAGGCCCACCACCAAGGTGGACCAGTCGAGGCTTTCGGCGGGACGGCTGAGCAGCTCCTGCAAGGCGACACGGTTGTCACCGAGGATGGCATCCACCGCCGGCTCGACATGCTCGGGGCGGATTTCGGAATAAGGCGGCAGGTCGAATTCCCGAAGCAGCGGGTTGGTATCGGTCACGGCAGTTGCCCCTTTGAATAAGTGATCAGCCAGGCATGTTAAAGCCAATTGCCCGACTGCGCAGCCAGCAAACGGCGCGATAGCGTGGCGCTATAGATCGCTGAACCCCGCAGGATCTACGCGATGCAGAAAGCGCTCGCCACGGTGCCTCATCGAACCCGCCTCGCTCGGCCGAGTAGTTGTTTAATTGCGACGGCTTCCTGCAGCGCGGGTTCCCAAGAGGCAAGCTCCCGTAGGTGCGAGCTTGCTCGCGAAGCATGTTCTGCCTGTTAGCAGCGTTTGTTTTCCGCTACCCCGGCTCGCCTGCAAGGACTGTGCGTCGCCCTGGCTCCTACAGGTTGCTACGATCACTCGGGCTGGCAACCTCCTATGAAGTCGCAGTCGACTCTACGGGCAGCTCGGGTCGACGCGCATAACGCTGGGCCAATACCGTACAGACCATCAGCTGGATCTGATGAAAGAGCATCAGCGGCAGAATGATCATGCCCACTGCGCTGGTCGCAAACAGCACCTGCGCCATGGGCACGCCAGTGGCCAGACTCTTCTTCGAACCGGCGAAGAGGATGGTAATGCGGTCTTCTAGGTTGAAGCCAAACACTTTGGCCAGCACGCTGGTCAGCCACAGGACGATGGCCAGCAACAGGCAGCAAGCCACGGTCAGCCCCACTAAATGACCGAGCGGCACGATCTGCCACAGGCCATCGACCACCGCGCCGCTGAAGGCGGTGTAGACCACCAATAGGATCGAGCTCTGATCGACGGTCTTGAGCCAGGTCTTGTTGCGGGCAACCCAGGCACCAATCCAGCGCCGGGCGATCTGCCCCGCAATGAAGGGCACCAGCAGTTGCAGGACGATCTTGCCGATGGAATCCAGCGTCGAGCCGCTCTCGCCTTCGACGCCCATCAGCAGCAACACCAGCAACGGCGTGAGAAAGATACCGATCAGGCTCGACGCCGCCGCGCTGCAGATCGCCGCCGGCACGTTGCCGCGCGCCAGTGAGGTAAACGCAATGGCCGACTGCACGGTAGCCGGCAGCGCGCAGAGGTAGAGCATGCCCAAATACAGTTCGTCGCCGACCATCGGGGTCAACACCGGCTTGAGCGCCAGCCCCAGCAGCGGAAACATCACGAAGGTGCAGGCGAAGACCAGCAGGTGCAGGCGCCAGTGGCCGGCGCCAGCGAGGATGGCTTCACGGGACAGTTTGGCGCCGTGCATGAAGAACAACAGCGCAATGGCGGCTGCCGTCAGCCACTCGAAGAACACCGCGCCTCGGCCTTCGCAGGGAAACACCGTGGCGATGGCCACCACTGCCAGCAGAGCGAGCGTGAAGTTGTCGAAGAGGATGCGGAGCTTGACCATGAACAGTATTCCTTGGGCTTGCAGGTGACTGGAATCGACCTTAACGTGGGCGCCACCTTCCGACTAACGCCAAGCAGGCACGAAATGTCGCCAATCGGACAAGAAGCCGCGTTGATCACCCGCCTCGGCGAACTCAAAGCGCTTCCACGACCCGTCTACGGCCAGCTCGACTCGCCGCCCAACCTCAAGCTCGGCTACCGTCACAGCCACCCCTGGGTGCAGCTGTCCCATGCGGTCGAGGGTGTGTTGGAGGTGCGCACCGACAGCGGCCGCTTCATTGCGCCGCCGCTGCGCGCCGTATGGATTCCCGCGGGCATCACCCACCAAGTGTTCTGCGCACCGGACACCTGCATCCGCAGCCTGTACATCGACCGCAGCGTGATCCGCCATGCGCCGGAGCATTGCCGCGTGCTGCAGGTAAGCCCGTTGTTGCGCGAGCTGATCCGTCACTTCAGCACGCTGCCCGAAGCCTATGCCGAAGACGGCGCCGAGGGCCGACTGGTACAGGTGCTGCTGGACCAGCTGGGTTCCGCCCCGGAAGTCGAGCTGGTCCTGCCGCTGCCGACCGAGCCGCGCCTGCATCGGCTATGCAGGAGTCTGCAGGCGCAGCCGGAGTCGCAGGAGGGGCTGGCTGACTGGAGCCGAATCCTGGGGGTCTCGGAGCGCACCCTGAGCCGCTTGTTTCTCCGCGAAACCGGGTTGACCTTCCGCGCCTGGCGGCAACGCTTGCGGCTGCTCAGCGCCCTGCCGGCGCTGGAGCGCGGCGAGCGGGTCACCGACGTCGCGCTGGGCTGCGGCTATGAATCGCTGTCGGCCTTCATTGCGGCGTTTCGCGAACAGTTTGGCGCCACGCCGGGCGAGTTCTTTCGGCCCGGCAGCAGTTCCGCCGTTGGCCCTGTCCATTGAAAACCGCCCATTTTTTCGAGCTAAGGAGCAACTCATGAGCATCCGAACCTACCAGGGCCACACGCCCTCCTTGGGCGAGCGCGTCTTCGTCGACCCCAGCGCGGTGCTGATCGGCGACATCCAGATCGGCGCGGACAGCTCGGTCTGGCCGCTCACGGTGATTCGCGGCGACATGCACCGCATCCGCATCGGCCAACGCACCAGCATTCAGGACGGCAGCGTCCTGCACATCACCCACGCCGGGCCCTACAACCCGGACGGCTTCCCGCTGACGATCGGTGACGAGGTGACGGTCGGCCACAAGGTCACCTTGCACGGCTGCACCCTCGGCAGCCGCATCCTGGTAGGCATGGGTTCGATCGTGATGGACGGTGCGGTGGTCGAGGATGAAGTGATCATCGGCGCCGGCAGCCTGGTGCCGCCGGGCAAAACGCTCGAAAGCGGTTATCTCTATGTGGGCAGTCCGGCGAAACAAGCCCGGCCGCTGACGGACAAGGAGCGCAGCTTCTTCAGCTATACCGCGGGCAACTACGTGAAGCTGAAGGATCAGCATCTGACGGACACGCCTGACGCCTGACGCCTGACGCCACACATCGTGCGCACGACCCGCTTGTCAGATGCGCGCCCAACCAGAATTTACCGAGCCCCTTTGATGCAGCATTCCACGATTCTTTTCGACCTCGACGGCACCCTCACCGACCCGCGCGAAGGTATTACCCGCTCGATCCAGCATGCGCTGGCCAAGCTCGGCATCGACGAGCCGGATCTGGCCAAGCTTGAGCCCTTCATCGGGCCGCCGCTGCTGCAGGCGTTCATGGAGTTCTATGGCTTCGACGAGCCGCGCGCGTGGGAGGCGGTCGGCCATTACCGCGAGCGGTTCAAGACCGTCGGCCTGTACGAAAACCTGCTGTTCGACGGCGTGCTGGAAATGCTCGAACACCTTCGCGGTCAGGGCCGGACGCTTTATGTGGCGACCTCGAAACCCTCGGTCTTCGCCCGCGAGATTGCCCGGCATTTCGCCTTCGATCATCACTTCAAGGTGATCTATGGCAGCGAGTTGGACGGCACCCGCACAAACAAGGTCGAGCTGATTGCCCATCTGATCGCTGAGGAAGCGCTGGAGCCCGAACACACGCTCATGATCGGCGACCGCAAGCACGACCTGATCGGCGCGCATCGCAATGGACTCCAGGCGGTCGGCGTGGGGTATGGCTTTGGCAGCCATGACGAGCTGATGGCCGAATCGCCGGCGTACTATTTCGCGACGCTCCCGGCGCTGCGGGCGGCGTTCGGCTGACGCACGCTAGTCGCGTTCGGGCGCGAAGGTCACCGGCGGCGAACTATCTGCGTTGATCTGCTCGACGCGCATTGGCCGGCCCTCAGCGTCGAGCCGGACGCGACCGATGCCCGAGCCGTTCCAGAGTCGCTCACCCGACTGGCTGCGGCTCGGCAGCCACGGCTGGACCCGCACGCGGCGGCGCTTGGTAAACCAGTTAAGCGGTGAACGCGGCGAATACAGCCAGCGGTTGAGCCGATCGAACAGATCCAGCAGCCGTCTCGGAAATTCGTTTTTTACGCCGCTGCTGGTGATCTGCCAGATCTTCGGCCCCGCCGCTCGACCCCGCACATGCACTTCATAGGCGAACGAGTAATGCACGTCGCCGGAGAGAATCACGTAGTTACCGGGTGTCCGGGTATGGCGAAAAATATTCAGCATGACCTGCGCCGCACCGCGATGGGCCATCCAGTTTTCAGCGTCAACCAGCAGTGACAGGCCGGCCCAGCTGAACACACGCTGCACGGTCTCGATCAGCTTCACCCCGAACATCGGCGCGGGCGAGACGATGATCACCGAGGGATGATCGAGCAGCGCCTGCTGAAACTCGGTGAGCGCCTCCCAATCCATCAGCCCCGAGGGCCGGCTCAGGTTGCGCTCGCTGCGCCAGCGGCGGGTGCGGGTATCGAGCACCACCAGTGCCGGCTCGCTGGGCAGGACATAACCCCAGCTGCCGTGCTGCAACAGCTCATCCACCACCTGATCATGCAGCGCGCAATCGAGCCGGCCGTCCTCGCCGCTGGCCAGCAGCGCCTCGACTGCCTGTAACGGCGTCGCGCAATTGCCGGGGTCATTTCCCCACGCCTGGCACAGCAGATAGCCGAGCAACGCATTGCCGATAATGCGCCGCGAGAAGGGATGCCCATAGGCTGTCTCCTCCCAACGCGCGCTGAGGTTCCAGTCATCGGTAATGTCGTGGTCGTCGAAGATCATCAGCGACGGCAGATGCGCCAGCCCGCGCGCAACCTGCGGCAACCCCTGGCGGAACGCGTCGATGCAAGCGGCTTCGCGGGCGTAGCGCTGGGCCATGTCCTTGTCCAGCGGCGGTGTCTGCAGCTCGATCAGGGTCCAGGGCACCGGCGACCAGACCAGCAGGTACATGGCCAGGACCTCGCCCAGCGAGACCAGATGGTTGTGCGCATTGGAGGTGGTGAACACGGGCTTCTCGACGCCGCCGAAGAATCGCTCGCGCAGTGCTTCGTTGGATTTGAACGCAGGCAGCAGCTGTTCGCGCCGGTAGTAAGTGGCCGGATGCTCCATCAGCTCATCGCTGTTGGCCACGGTCGCACCTTCGAGGCATTCGCCGTAGAGCCCGAGCCGGCGGATCAGCGCGTGGATGGCCACCAGCATCGGTCCGGCCACATCGTCGGCATAGACCTGGTCGCCCGTCATCAGCAGCGCCGCCGGCCAACGCTCAGGCGTGTGGCGGGCATCCTTGATCAGCGCATCGACCCTCACCAGCCCATCCGCCGCGGAGTGGTGCGGCTTGCGGCAAGACCCGTGCAGCAGATCATCGTGACGGGACCGCACGACAAAAGCCGGCCGGCGCTCACCGTCATGGATCAGGTGCGGCGCCCAACTGGCCATGCCCAGCTCAGCGCCGTCACGCACGATCAGCAGGTCGTATTCGATCAACCGATCGACCGGAAGTGGCGGGTCGAGATGCACGTCGATCAGCTGCAACCAGGCGGAGCTGCCGATACGCAACGGTCGGCAGGCCTCTCCATCCAGCGCCATCGAGCGCAGCGGCTCGCCCTCGGGCTGTAACAGCAAACGCAACGGTAAAGGCTCGCTTGTCACTAGCCAGAGCACCAGCCGCCCCGCCTCTAACCGCCGCAGCAGCGGGCCGGCCAATACGGGCGGCAGGGCGGAAAGCGCGTCGGACGGAGCGGGGTTGGGCATGCAGACGGCTCGATTGGCAGCAGGAACGGGGAGGAAGTGTATCGGACCCGCATCTACGTCGGAGTTCCCCGCGTCGCCGACTACCGGATCCGGTTTGCCGGGTCAGGGCGCGCCGGCCAAAAAAAAACGCGCCCGAAGGCGCGTAAAGGTTTGTAGCGCACGCGTATCTATTTCATCTGGACGAGCAGATCACGACGGATCAGGGTTTTGACCTTGACCAGATGGTCGTCTTCTTGCTCTTTGGCCTTTTGGAAGCCCTTGGCGATGTTCGGATGCCCTCCGGCTTCGGCCAGTTCGATCAGCAGTTCCCAAGCGGCGTTATCCTCAAGCTCGAGGGTCAGCAGGGCACCCATGCCTTGGGCGAGATTGGTCCGAGGGTCGGTCAGCACCTGCATCGGCCCCATGGCTTTCACCCCCGCCACATCCGCGCACGGCGTCTGCGCTGTAGGGTCCGCGCCCAGCGTCTCGATCGCCTCGGCGACCATATTCATGTGTTCGAACTCTTCGTCCCGAATGTGCTGTAGCACTTGGATAAGGTCCGAGTCGGCCGGGCCCAACGCCTTGGCTTTCGCGATCATCGCATCGTACAGACGCACGCCGCTGCGCTCGAAGGCCAGCCGCTCACCCAGCTTGTCCACCAGCAGCTCCGGGCTTTTGCCCAACGCCATGTCGAAGGTTGACTTGAGCATGCCCTTGGCCGAACCGGGAACCGGCACAGATCCGATGCGATCGGCCTCTTCGGCGCGCTTGACGCGTTCGAGCATGATGCCTTTGGAATCGCCCGGTACGTCGGGTTTGATCTGTTCAACCGCCTCGAGCAGGCTCTTGGTGTCCTTGGGGGACATCTGCACGCCGGTGACGTTGTGACCTAGTTTCGCTGAAGTCGCCATGTCAGTTCTCCTCAAGAAATCTTGCGCTTACCCATGAGTTCACCACCGGGCGCCCATTGATAGCCCGCCGAAACGATGTTCGAGGCGATGCCTTCCGAGTTGAGCTGGGCACGGTAATCCAGGGAGTTTTGCGGCTCTTCACGCTTGTCGACGTACTGGGTGCCGCTGGTGCGCAGGTTGACTTCGGCAGCCAGGACCTGGCGGACGAATTCGCGCTGACTCTTGAACTCGATCATCTTGGGCAACGGCCCTCCGAGAATTTCAGCCGGATCGCGGCGTTCGATGTTCTTGAAGTGTTCGCAGGCGACCGCCAGATGACCCAGCTCGTAATCAAGGAAGCGCTCCCACATCGCCTTGATGCGCGGGTTGGTTTCCTGCTCGGCACAGCTGGCGTAGGCGTAAACCTCCATCGCCTCGTGCACCAGCCACTTCTCCATGAACGACTCTTGCGGGTCGGCCAGCGAGCCGTACTGGGTCACGTGCTGTTCTTCGACCGAGGCGATCTCCGCATACAGCTGTCGTGCCAGCGGGTCGGCAAACAGCGGGCCGATGTTCTGGTAGTAGTCGTGCGTCTGGAATTCGGCCGCGGTGATCATCGCGCAGTGAATCTTGGTGATCAGGTCCGCCTGCTCCTTTGCGTAGCTGTCGCGCAGGTCATTGTCAGGGTGGCGGTGATGCTCGGAGGTCTGCCGGCCCGGCACGATATCGGTGTAGCCCTGCAGGATGTTATTCGCGTCCTTGCCTTCGAGACGGTCGAGCATCGCCGAGTAGCGGTACAGGTGGTCGAAATCTTCCAGCAGGCCGAAACGGTAGGTTTGCGCCTGGTAGGGATCGGGCTCGTTCTGCGCGACGGCGGCGGTGACTTCGATTGCAACCTGCTCATAGGCGACAGTGGTTTCCAGTGGCGAATGGTCAGCCGAGATCAGCCAGTTGACCATGGTGGCCTGGTGTTGCTCGACACGGCGGATCTCCGCGAGCGGGCCCCGCAACTGGCCGGTGATCCGGGCGATGCCGTGCTTCAGGCGCAGCGCGTCGGTTTCGATCCCGTTCATCAGGATGATCCGCACCCGCGTAAAGGCGTCGTCGTCGAGCTTGCTGATCGGCTTGCCCGCCATCTCCTTCCAGGTGAACTTCTGCTTGTCGAGCGGCGTGCCCTTGTTGTCGAGGATGCCGGTTAGGTTGTCCATGGAGCCTCCGTTTAAACGGCTTTTTCTAGGTAGTCGTGCTTGCACGCACGGCTGAATCACGGGTCAGCGACGACTGACGGCCTAAAAAATGGACGGAGGCAGGCGGAAAAGAATTCCGTGGATGACGCGTCAAACACGCTAGTAGACGACAAGCGGTGGCGTTCAACCTCTTCGAACGCGTCGCTAACACGCAACGGGAAATAGCCGCGAAATACGTGCCGTAGGTGCTCTTAAACGAAGCGGCGAGTGGTTTAGAAAAGTGAGTCGAGCAGGCGTTTCCGCTCGTCGGATGACAGACGCCCGATGGTTTCGACGCGCGCATGAAAATCCTGCCAATCGCCGCCAACCTTTTGGAACAGCGCCGCGAATGCAGGCACCCAGCCGTCGTACAGACCAAACGGCAACAGGCTGGCGTTGTTCAGTGGCTGCGCCATCCAGCGGTCGAAACGGCCGTCGCCATCCCACGCGCCGTCGCGCAACTGGCGATAGCGCTGGCGCAACCGCATGAACTCGGCTCGCTTGCTCGCCCGCATGGAAGGCTCATCGAGATCGGAGGCGTACAACGCGGAGAGGCGCGCCCGTGTGTCCAACATCAGCTGGCTGAACTGTGCATAACGCCGCCGCGCCGTTTCGCCAGGTGACGACAGGCCCTGCCGCTCGCGCCACTGGCGCAGCCCCTCCCGCTCGACGAAGGAGGCGTAGGACTCGTTGAAGGCCGTGTCGCCCGCTATGTACAGCTGTTGGTGCGCCAGCTCATGGAAGATCAGGCCGATCAGCCGATCATCATCCCAGCGCAGCATGGCGCCGAGTAGCGGGTCATCGAACCAGCCCAGCGTCGAGTAGGCCTGCACGCCAGCGACGAGCGTGTCGTAGCCCTCGACCTTCAGGCGCGCCGCCGCGCCGCGAGCGCGCCCCGGTTCAAAGTAACCCCGATACGCGACACAACCGGCTATCGGAAAACAATGGTTTAGCGGTGCCACGGAAAATTCATGCGTGGCAAAGACATTCCACACCACATAAGGCCGCTTGAGATCGGCAAACACCCTGTAGCTCTGGTTATCGGGCAGACCGAGCGCATCGCTGGCGAAGCGTCTGGCCCGCAGCACGAGGGCAAGTTGCTGGCGCATCTGCGCGTCGGTTCGCGGGTTCTCGATGATCGCCGTGATGGGTTCTCTCTGGCGCAGCAATTCCAGCTGGCCGACCGCCAATTGCCCGTAATAGGTGCTGCAACCATTCAGACCAATGGCCAGCAACAGCGGAACCCACCACACGCTGCGGTTGTCGACAAGGGCGGTTTTCAGCTTCGACATGATCAAACGCTTGCCCACTACAGGACCCACCGGGTCGGTGCGCTGAGCCTACAACGACATCGAAGCTCACCCAACCATGAAGGCACCTGTGCCAACCGCCAGGCCGCTTAGCCGCGGTCGGAGATCTATTCCATGCGAATCCTGACGCTCGCTGTTGCGCTGTCCACCCTCGGCGGATGCGCCCTGTGGATGCCCCAACCGGACCCGAACCAGGCCTGGATTGAGCTGGCCCCGCGTGACGAAACCGTGCTCAAAGCCATTGCGGTAGACCAGCAGCCGCTGGACGACCACCGGTATTTTCAAGTGAGTCCGGGCAGCCACCAGCTGGGCATGCAATACCGTTTTGAAGTGGGCGCAGCCGATGTGGGTCGCGGTAGCGAAGCGTTGGAGCGCGATTGCCGCCTGACGCTTGAATACGACGGCTTCGATGCCGGCGCGCGTTATCGTCTGGTCGCCGGCGGTTATGGCTTCCGCCCGTGGGCGCGGCTCTACGACCAGCACGATCAGCTGCTGGCCAAGGCCACCGAACGCGGCTGCGGCGGGGTCGCGACCCGCTGAGGCGCTGCGCCGCGTTGATGCCGCCGGTCGGGGCTGTTGCAACAGCGCCGCAGCTGGCTCAGTCTCACTAGCGACCGCGACAGCACTGGGGCTGAATGCGGCCCTTGAGGAGTCTGTCATGCGTCCGTTACTCGCCCTGCTCCTTACCGCCGGCCTGACCGGCTGTGCCGGCCCGATGCCCACCCCCGATCCAGGCATGGCCTGGGTCGATATGCGTGCCCAGCCCAGCGACATTTTCATGTCCGATCAGCTGGACGACGAACGCACACCGGATGGCCGCTATTTCGAAGTGAGCCCCGGCGCGCATGAACTCAAAGCCCGTTACGAATTCGAAATCAGCAGTGGCGGATTTGGCGACTTCGGCGATACCCAGTATCTGCGCTGTACCATGGTCATCCGCTATGACGATTTCCAGCCCGGGCGACGCTATCTATTCCAGGCGCGCTCGCTGGGCTTTACGCCACAAGGCTGGCTGTATGATGAACAACGCAACGTATTGGCGCGTGCCGAGGCCGAGCACTGCCATTGAGTCGTTCGCAGCCGCTTCCCTCGCCAGCAGAGAGATCAACGATGTCCCGTATCGAACACACCCGCTTTTCCACCCTGGACCTTGCGCCCATCCGCGATGACGGCGACGCCGGCCTCGCGCTGCGCAACTCGCTGGCGCTGGCGCAACACGTCGAAGCGCTGGGGTTCGAGCGTTTCTGGGTAGCCGAACACCACAACATGGATGGGATCGCCAGTGCCGCGACGTCGGTATTGATCGGTTATCTGGCCGCCGGCACCTCGCGCATTCGCCTCGGCGCCGGCGGGGTGATGCTGCCCAACCACGCGCCCTTGGTGGTGGCCGAACAGTTCGGCACGCTCGAAGCGCTCTATCCCGGCCGCATCGACTTGGGCCTGGGCCGTGCGCCGGGCGCCGACCAGTTCACCGCGCATGCCTTGCGCCGCGATCGCATGGGCAGCGCCGATGACTTCCCCGCTGATGTGGAAGAGCTGCAGATGCTGCTTGGCCCGCGCCAGCGCAACCAGCGCGTGATCGCCATGCCCGGCGTCGGCAGCAACGTGCCGATCTGGCTGCTCGGCTCCAGCCTGTTCAGCGCTCAGCTGGCCGCGGCCAAAGGCCTGCCCTATGCCTTCGCCTCGCATTTCGCACCGCGCTACGTGCATGACGCGATTCGCCTGTATCGCGAGAATTTCCGCCCGTCCGACGTACTCGACAAACCCTACGTCATGCTGGGCGTGCCATTGATGACCGCCGATACCGACGAGCAGGCCGAGTACCTGGCCACGACCGCTTACCAGCGCATCCTCGCCCTGATCCGTGGCCAGAGTCTGGTGCTGGTACCGCCGGTGCAGAGCATGCAGGGCAAGTGGTTGCCGCACGAGCAGGACGCGGTGGGCAATTTCCTCGGCATGGCATTGATCGGCGGACCGGAAAAGATCCGCGCGCGAATGGAGATCTTGCTGGAACAGACGCAAGCCGACGAGCTGATTTTTACCTGCGACTTCTACGAAGCGGCCGATCGGCACCGCGCCTTCGAGATCGTCGCCGGGCTGCGCTGAGCCCACCCGCCTAGCAGTGTTCCGCTAGACCCATGACCACCACTACCGGACGGCGCCCTGCCGTCCGGTGGACGGTCTGAACCTCGATCTGTACCGCCGTTCGAACAGGAAACGACATCGCCTCAGTGGCGGTCCTGTCTCGCCTCGGAACACCCTATGAATTTTCTCGAATGGATGGCGGTGCTCGGCGTCCTGCTGTTGATCCTCGCGCTGGCGTCGGCGTATCTGCGCTGGCTGCCCATTACGACCTCGTTGATTTACCTGGGCTTTGGCGTACTGATCGGCGAGCTCGGTGTCGGGCTGTGGGAGATGGATTTCCTCCACATAGCCAGCTGGATGGTGCACCTCACCGAAATTGTGGTGCTGGTATCGCTGTTCGTCAGCGGGCTGAAGTTGCGAATGCCGCTGCGTCATCGGGCCTGGACCAGCGCGTACTTCCTTGCGGGACCGATCATGCTGGCCTGCATCGCCGGGGTGGCGCTGTTCTGCCACTACCTGTTGGGGCTGAGCTGGGGCATCGCCGTTCTGATCGGCGCGATCCTCGCACCCACCGATCCGGTGCTTGCCAGCCTGGTTCAGGTCAACAACTCACGCGACAGCGACCCTGTCCGCTACGGCCTGTCCGGTGAAGCGGGTCTCAACGACGGCACCGCGTTCCCTTTTGTGGTGTTTGGCCTGCTGCTCGTCGAGCAGGGTACGCTCGCGCCAGGTTGGGTGGGTGAATGGGCTTTGCATCGCGTGGTCTGGGCGATTCCGGCCGGTCTGCTGCTGGGTTATCTGATGGGCCGGCTGATCGGCAAGCTGGCGATTTACCTGCGCGCCCGGCACGCGGACACGTCCATGTCGCCCAACGATTCGCTCGCCTTGGCCTTGATCGCGCTGGCCTATGTCGGCGCGGAGCTGATCGGCGCCTGGGGTTTCCTGGCGGTGTTTGCCGCGGGCATCGGGCTACGCCATGCGGAAAAGGATGCCGCAGACGAATCCGAAACGCCGTCCGAAGAACTGATCGCCGATGCGGTACCGCACCTGGCCGAAGGCGGCTTGACCCCCCGCGTCTTGCCCTTGGAAAGCGAGCAGATCACCGAACCCAAAGTCGCTGCCGGGGTGATGATGGGCGATATCCTGACGTTCGGCGGGCAGCTGGAACGCAGCCTGGAGGTGCTCCTGGTGACCCTGTTGGGCGTGCTGGTATCGGTGCATTGGGATTGGCGGGCCATCCCGCTGGCGCTGGCGCTGTTTCTGCTCATCCGGCCCTTGGCCGTCTGGGTGCTGATGCCACGCCGCTGCCTCGACCGCACCCAGCGCCTGACGGTCGGCTGGTTCGGCATTCGCGGGATCGGCAGTCTTTACTACCTGAGCTATGCCGTCACGCATGGCCTGCTTCCCGAGGAAACCGAAACGATCATTTCGTTGGTGCTGTCGGTCGTGGCGCTGAGCATCGTCATTCACGGGCTCAGCACTCAACCCTTGCTGCAACGCTACGAAAGGCTCCGCGGGCAGCGGCCGTCGTAAGGCTGCCGCATCCCCGGGCAGCGGTCGTACAGCCGCTGCGGGGTCGCTTGAACAACCGGTCAGCTGTTGGCCAGGCGGAAGCCGACCTTCATCGTGACCTGGAAATGACCCACTTTGCCGTTCTCGACATGGCCGCGGATCTCCCCCACTTCGAACCACTCGACGTTCTGCAGTTTGCTGCTGGCTTCGGCAATGCCGTTCTGAATGGCTTCATCGACGCTGTTACGGGAAGAACCGACGATTTCGATCTTCTTGTAGGTGTGATGATCCGACATGAATAAATCCCCTTCTGGTCTGAGGAGCCTCCGCTCGGAAATGACGCGTCCTGTCTCATTGAGGCCCGTTCAGCCCGCCGGAAGTTCAGCGCAGCGGCCCAAATGAACTACCGATAAGGTGATTAGACGGGGGGATGCGTATGAAGCAGTGGCAAACGCCTCGGACCGTAGGGTGGGCTTTAGCCCACCGGTACGCTCAACCCTCTCTGGTGGGCTGAAGCCCACCCTACATGGCTGGTGTTTTGTCTTTTTCTCCGACGACTGCGCTTTGGTGCGGAGACGCTTAAGAACACCCTCGCGCTGGAAGCCCCTCGGACCGTAGGGTGGGCTTTAGCCCACCGGTACGCTCAATTCCCTCTGGTGGGCTGAAGCCCACCCTACGAGGTGGTGTTTCATCTTTTTCTCCGAGGACTGCGCTTTGGTGCGGAGACGCTTAAGAACACCCTCGCGTCTAACGTCCCTCGGACCGTAGGGTGGGCTTTAGCCCACCAGTACGCTCAACCCCCTCTGGTGGGCTGAAGCCCACCCTACATGGCTGGAGGTTCGTCTTTTTCTTCGACGACTATGCTTTGGTGCGGAGACGTTCAAAACCCCCTCGCGCCTGGAAACCTCTCGGACCGTAGGGTGGGCTTTAGCCCACCGATAAGCTCAACCACTCTGGTGGGTTGAAGCCCACCCTACGGGCTCGAGGCCGTCACGCCCGCCACTTAAACCAACCGGATCATTCGAGGCGCCGGTAGGGGTAATGCTGCGCCTTGAATACCTGATTGAAATAGCGTCCCAGGGAATCGGCTTCCAGCAGCGCCTGCACCACGTCGGCTGGCACCTGTTCGTAGCGGTACAGCGAGCCGTTGTGAAACAGCACCTCCAGGACATGCCCTTCGGGGTCGTACCCCAACGCCTGAAGGCTGCGGGAATTGACCGCGACGCGCTTCATGCGGCCGGATCGGGCTGCGCCTTGAAACCTTCGGCCTGCATTCGCCACAGCGCGTCGAACGCGCCGCCACGGTTGCGCAGCTCATGGGGCGGGCCGTCCTCGACGATGCGCCCGTCACGCAGCACGACGATGCGATCGAAACTCGCCAAGGTCGAGAGCCGATGCGCCACCGCCACCACCGTGCGGTTGTGCACCAGATCGTTGAGCGCGACCTGGATCTCGGCTTCGGACTGGGTATCCAGCGCCGACGTCGCCTCGTCGAGGATCAGGATCGGCGCGTTCTTGAGAAAGGCCCGTGCGATGCCCAGGCGCTGGCGCTGCCCGCCGGAGAGCATCACGCCACGCTCGCCGACCAGGGTGTCGTAGCCCTGCGGCAGCTGACGGATGAAGGCATCGCAGAACGCGCTGCGTGCGGCTTCCACCACCTCGTCGTCGGTCGCGCCGGGGCGGCCATAGCGAATGTTCTCGCGAATGCTGCGGTTGAACAGCGCCGTCTCCTGCGGCACCACCGCAATCTTCTCGCGCAGGCTGTCCTGGCTGACGCTGCGGATGTCCTGACCGTCGATGAGAATGCGGCCGTCCTGGACGTCGTCGAGGCGCTGGATGAGATGGATCAGCGTCGACTTGCCAGCGCCTGACGAGCCCACCACACCGACCTTTTGCCCCGCCGGTATGTGCAGGTCCAGCGCCTCGAACACCGCGCCGCGGCCCGGGTAACTGAAGCTGACGCGCTCGAAGGTGATGTCGCCCTCCCCCAGCAGTAACTGGTTGTCACTGTCTTCCAGACCATGCGGCTGGACGATGATGCGCAAGGTGTCATCGATGGCACCGATCTGCTGGGTCGCATCCACCAGCGCCAGCGCCAGATCCCGCGAGCCATGCAGAATGCGGAAGGTCAGCGCGCTGACCAGCACCACGTCACCGGCCGTCACTTCACCGCCCACCCACAGGCTGATGGCCCAGATCAGCATGCCGCCGGCCATCACCGACAGGCAGATGTCATGCATCACCCGGGCCTTTTCCAGGTACATCCAACTGCGCCGCTGCGCGCGGGCTTCGTAGCCGATTTCCTGCGCCAGCCGCTCGGCCTCGCGGTCGCGGGCGGAGAACGCCTTGATGGTCCACACGTTGGAAACCGCATCCACCAGCTCACCCCCGACGCGCGCCGACTGGGCCGCGAAGCGCTGGTGCTTGGCCCGGCCACGAATGCCAAAGCCGGTAATCAGCGCGGCGACGATGGCAACGAACAGAATCAGCGCCACGGCCATGCGCACGTCCACGGTCAACAGCACCACCACCGCGCCGATGAAATCGATAATTGGCGGGACGATCTTCCACGCCAAGCCCCCATAGATCGCGCCCGCCGCCTGGCCAAGGGCGGAGATCCGATTGCCCAGCGAGCCAGCAAAATGCTCGGTGAAGTAGCGCATCGGGTGGCCGGTCAGGTGTTTGAACAGGTCGACACGCAGGTCCACGACACTGGCGACCACCGTGCGGCAGCCGAGCCAGCCCCCAAGGCGCCAGAACACGTTTTCGATGACGATCAGGCTGATGAACAGGCCCAGTGGCCACCACACCTTGGCCGAGCCGCGGTCCGCGGTGCCTTGCGCCATGGCGTCGACCAGCAGCTTCATGCCGTACTGCACGGCCACCGCGCAGCTGGCCGCGCCGATGATCAGCGCCAGCAAGCCGCCGAAGTGCCAGGGCCGCGCACAAATGTAATGCCAGAGAAAGGGGACCGGTCGGCTCGGCAGCGGCACCGGCTGCGGTTTCGCCTGGGGCGCCTTCTCCGGGGCGTTCATGACAGGGCGTCGGCGAGCTGCACAGCGTGGTTGAACTGGCTGAAGCGCATTTGCTGCAGGCGCAACTCGTCGGCGAGCCCTTCGTGGACGCAGCGGTTGCCATTCTCGTCGGGGAAACCGAGGAGCCCCACCGGACAATGCCGCTCGTCGGTCCAGCCGGGGTAATCCAGCACGGGATACAGGCAGATGCCCTCCACCGGAACCCCGCGCTGCATCGCCAGCCCGGCCTGTTCGCTGACATAGCGCAGCCAGTCGCCACGCACATCACCCTCGGCGCCAGTTTCGGCGATCAGCAAGGGCCGCTGATAGCGCTGCCAGATTTCGCTGAGAATCCCCTTGAAGGGCCGATAGTCCGGATTGTCGCGGTCGATGGTGCGGCCGTCACCGTGGTACCACTGGTTGTCGGAGTAGTAATTCACGCCCAATACGTCGAGGTACTCCGGCGCCCCGCCGAGGCCCGGCCACTGCTCGCCACAGAGCATGTCCCAGGCCTCGAACTGCGACTGACGAAAGCGCTCCGCCTCACGCTGCGGCCCTGGCCGGTCGTTGGGTGCGACGACGTGGATCGCCGGATCGACCTGAACGAAGCGTGCCCGCGGTTCTACGTCGCGAATGGCCTCCATCGCCGCGATGGTCGCGCGGACCAGCTGATGCTTGAGTTCGAAGCCGCGACCGCGAGCCATCGGGTTGAAGTACGCCTCATCGCCACCCGCCCAGGCCCAGAACGAAATCTCGTTGAGTGGCGCGTAGAACGGCACTGTGTCGGTTTCGTCCTTGATCAACTGCGCCGCCGCCGCCGCATACCGGGCGAAACGCTCAACGAACTGCGGCCGCCAGATGTCGATGTCGTCCGGCCAGCCGTAATGACACAGATCCCAGACCACTTGGGTGCCTTGGCGCTGTGCCGCCTGCAGCATGGGCAGGAAGCTCGACCAGTCATACCGGCCCGGCTCGCGCTCGATCAAGTGCCAGCGCAAGCCGTCGCGCACGCTGTGCAGACCGTGGCGGTGCAACACGCCGTAGTCATGCGCGGCCCAGCGGTCATGGCCGGTGGCCGCCAGCAGATCGAGACGGCGACCATCGCTGCGGCGGTGGTTCGAGCATTCGAACCCGCCCATGAAAAAACTTTTAAACAGCGTGGGCTGATGCATCTTCGCTCTCGGTTCAGGGGGCCTGTACGGCCAGCGATTGACGGTGTTCGGCGCTTTCGCCGGCTGCAACGCCGACCTCGGCTTCTTCGATGCGCTTGTACAGCGCCAGCGCCTGACCCACCACCTGATCCATGTTGTAGTACTTGTACGTGCCGAGCCGGCCGACAAAGGTGACCCCCGGCGTCTCGTCCGCCAGCTTCTGGTAGCGCTTGTACAGCTCGGCGTTTTCCGGACGCGGAATCGGGTAGTAGGGGTCGCCCTCGGCCGAGGGGTATTCATAGGTGATGCTGGTTTTCGGGTGGACTTGCCCGGTGAGGTGCTTGTACTCGCTGATGCGCGTGTAGGGCACGTCTTCGCTTGGGTAGTTGACCGTGCCGACCGCCTGAAATTGTTCCTGATCGAGCTGCTTGTGCTCGAACTTCAGCGAGCGGTACGGCAGCTTGCCGAAGCGGTAGTCGAAGTATTCGTCGATCGGCCCGCAGAAGATCAGATGGTCGAACTGCACCTCGTCGCGGATTTCCCGGTAGTCGGTGTTGATCATCACCTTGATGTTCGGGTGCGCGAGCATCTTCTCGAACATCTTGGTGTAGCCGTGCTTGGGCATCTGCTGAAAGGTGTCGGTGAAGTAGCGGTCATCGGTGTTGGTGCGCGTCGGGATGCGAGAAGTGACCGACTTGTCCAGCTGCGACGGATCGAGCCCCCACTGTTTGCGTGTGTAGCCGCGAAAAAACTTCTGATACAGCTCACGGCCGATGCCGTTGATCACCACGTCTTCGCTGGTCTGGATGTCTTCGACCGGCTCGGCGCGGCTGGCGAGGAAGTCCGCCGCTTCCTGTTCGGTGGTCATGTTCAGGCCGTACAGTTTGTTCAGCGTGGTCATGTTGATCGGGATCGGCACCTCCTGCCCGTCCACCTGCGCCAGCACGCGATGTTCGTAGGGGCGCCATTCGGTGAAGCGCGACAGGTAGTCGACGATGCGCTGGGCGTTGGTGTGGAAGATGTGCGGGCCGTAGCGGTGGATCAACACACCGGCTTCGTCGTAATGATCGTAGGCATTGCCGCCGATATGCGGCCGGCGGTCGACCACCAGCACACGCTTGTTCAGCCCGGCGGCCAGGCGCTCGGCGAGCACGCTGCCGGCAAAACCGGCACCGACGATCAGGTAGTCGAAGCCACGGCGACTGCTGGACGAGCCATTGCTGGCGCCGCCGCCTGCATGCTCGGTATTGCTGTCTTGCAGGCTCACATCGCGCATTGCATCTTCTCCTTCATCAGCGCCCAGGTGTGGTCCCAGGACATGTCACCGAGAATCTCGTCGGCGGTTTTCAACAAGCGGTCGCGGTCTTCGGCATCGGCCAGCGCCTTTTCCACGGCATCGATGAACGCATCGGGCGTGTCGGCGATATAGACGATCTCGGTGTCGCCGTAGGTGCGCACCACGTCCTTGATCGGCGTGGACACCACCGGGCAACCGCCCGCGAGGTATTCCGGGGTTTTGGTCGGGCTGATGAAACGGGTCGACTCGTTCATCGCGAAGGGCATGATGGCCACGTCCCAGCCGGACAGGTAGCGCGGCAGCTCGTCGTACGTTTTGCCGCCCAGGTAGTGAATGTTGTCGCGCTGAGGCAGGTCCGCCGGGTCGATCTTGACCACCGGGCCGACCAGCACGAATTGCCAGTCAGGGCGTTTTTCCGCCATGTCGGCGACCAGTTCGATATCGAAGCGCTCGTCGATCACACCGTAGAAGCCCAATCGCGGGTGGGGAATCTCGGCCTGATCGTCGGGATCGGCCTGGGTCCGCCGGGCCTCAGCGAAGTGCGCCACGTCGACGCTGCTGGGAAACGCAAAGGCGTTGTCGTGCAGTTCGCGCTTGGCTTCCCAGATGCTGTAGCCGCCGGTGAAGACGAGGTCGGCACGCTGCAGCAACTCACGCTCGCGCTGCACCAGCTCCGGCGGTGCGCCACGGAATGCCGAGAGTTCGTCCATGCAGTCGTAGACGGTGAGCCTGGGCTTCAGGTGGCCGGCATAACCCAACGCCATCGGCGTGTAATACCAGAGCAGCAGGTCATTGACGCCGAGCTTCCTGAGGTAGCCATCGAGCACGTCGCGCTGAACCCGCAAGGCCGTTTCGCCTTCGCAACCCTGAGGCAAGCGCGGGATCAGCACCTGTACGCCGTTCTCCTCGGGCCGCACTTCCAGCCAGGGCTGAGCGTCCTCGGCGGGTATTGGCTCCTCGAAGAAGAGCACGTTGAAATCGCGTGCGAACCGCGACATCAGGTGCTGCGGGCGTTGGTAGACAAAGCTCCAGCGCAGATGCGACAGGCACAACAAGGTCGGCACCAGCTCGTCGAAGACAACCTCGGGTGGCGTCGCTTGTTTATCGGGTGATTTGCCAATTTCGTATTGGTAGGGACCGGCCCAGCTCATGGAAACCTCGTAAGGGTGGCGATGCCCTCCAGAGTCCGTTCTGCCGCATCGCATAAGCCCGCACCGTCCGCGCAAGGCAAAATCAGATGGCGCCTTCGGTAGCAGAAAAAAACCAACACGCCAGCGCTGTCCGCCGCTTATGGACGACGGCGATTGATCCAAGGTTCCCTTTACCCGAGTTCAGAGGTCGGTCATCGCCTCGCCGCCGTTTCGTTGGAACTTGCATGCCGCTTCCTCGTCCGTATCACAGGACGCCTGAATTACCCCGGCACCGGCGCCGTGTGCTCCAGCAGTCAGCACAAGCCGTTTCGCCGAACCCTACGTTGGAGATACATGCAGCGGCCGCGCTCATACGGCCAGCCGCGTATTCCCCGTGCGCGTCGATTTTTTGCTATGCGAGGTTAGACACATGATCCTAGTAACGGGAGGCGCTGGTTATATCGGGTCCCATGCAGTGCTGGAGCTGCTCTTGGCAGGCCATGAGGTGCTGGTGCTGGACAATCTCTGCAACAGTTCGAAGGTCGCGCTGGACCGGGTCGAGGCGCTGGCCGGCCGCAAGGTCCAGTTTGTGAAGGGGGACGTGCGCAACCGCTCGCTGCTCAATGCGCTGTTCGCCTCGTACCCCGTCACCGCCGTGCTGCACTTCGCCGGGCTGAAGGCGGTCGGCGAAAGCGTGCGCGAGCCGCTGCGTTACTACGAAACCAACGTCAGCGGCAGCATTGCGCTGTGCCAGGCGATGGCCGAAGCGGGCATCTTCAAACTCGTTTTCAGTTCGTCAGCTACGGTCTATGGCGATTCCCCCCGGATGCCGATTACCGAGAACTGCCCCACCGGCGTTCCCACCAACCCTTACGGCCAGTCCAAGTTGATGGCGGAAAACGTGCTCATGGGCCTGGCCGATTCCGACCCGCGCTGGTCGATCGCCCTGTTGCGCTATTTCAACCCGATCGGGGCGCATGAGTCCGGGCTGATCGGTGAAGACCCCAACGGCATTCCCAACAACCTGCTGCCGTACATGCTTCAGGTGGCGGTTGGCCGGCGTAAACAGTTGAACATCTACGGCGCCGACTATCCGACCCCGGACGGCACCGGTGTGCGGGATTACATCCATGTGGTCGACTTGGCCAAGGGGCACCTGAAAGCCCTCGAGCGGCTTAATCTTGTGCACGGTGTTTCCACGTGGAACCTCGGCACCGGCCGCGGGTATTCGGTGCGGCAGATGGTGACAGCATTCGAGGAGGTCATCGGCCGGCCGTTGCCGCACGTGTTCAAGGCTCGTCGACCGGGCGATATCGCTCAGTGCTGGTCCGACCCGAGCAAGGCCCGAGACGACCTGGGCTGGGTAGCGGAACGGGATATGCTGACGATGCTCACCGATGCCTGGCGCTGGCAGAGCCGCAATCCTCACGGTTATGCAAGCGGAAAGCCGGTAGCGAAGCCGCAGGTGGCGGTGCACAACAACACCGCCTTGGCCAGCTGAGCATCCGCGTTGCGAATGCTCAACCACGTCCCGCTTAGGGGGCGCTGCACTTGAGCTCAGCGCGGATTTTCGAGGCATCGAGCCGGCGGCTCTGTTGGACCGCCCCGGTGAGCTGAGGGTCAATCACCGCTGTTCTCAGCAGTGCCTCTCGAATCTGCGCGCTGGTCGCGCACGGATTCAGCGAGGCGTAGAGCGCGGCAGCGCCGGTGACATGGGGTGCCGCCATGGACGTGCCGCTCATGTAGGCATAACCGGCAGCGCCCTTGGCGGTCGGTACCGTCGAGACGATATCGACACCCGGCGCGGCGATGTGCACGTTGTTCACGCCATAGTTCGAGAAGCCCGCGCGACGGCCGTTCTGGTCGATCGCGCCCACCGAAATCACGTTGGGCAGCTTGTAGCTCGCTGGGTAACTCGGCGTGCTATCGATATTGAGCCCGCTGTTGCCCGCGGCCGCAATGAACAGGATGTTCGCGTTGCCGGCGGCTTGAATGGCGTCATACAGCGCCTGGGAATAACCGCCACCGCCCCACGAGTTGTTCGTGGCGACCAGGTTGATCTTCTTCGCCAGCTTCAATTGCGTCAGGTAGTTGATGGCTTTTACCGCGCCGGCGGTGGTGCCACCGGTTGCCCCGAGAAACTTGGCGGAAATCACCTTGGCGCTCGGGCACACGCCGAAAACACCGACGCCATTGTTCGCCACGGCGGCTACCGTACCGGCAACATGCGTTCCGTGGTCGTCCGCTGGGCCGTCATAAACGCTGCCGTTATTGGCGGCGAAATCCCAGCCATAGATGTCATCGACGAAACCGTTGCGGTCATTGTCCTTGCGGTCGGCACGCGTTCCCTCGCCTGGGTTGGCCCAGACGTTGGCGCGCAGATCACCATGGGTGGTCATCACGCCTTCGTCGATGATACCCACGTGAACTTTGTTGGAGCACAGCGCCCCGACGTTCCAGCTGGCCAGCGCACCGCTGCCATACGGGGAAGCAGGCGACGTGGTTGCACCCTGCATGCCCCAAAGCATGCCAATGCCAGGATCGTTGGGGTTGGCAAGCTGCGTGCTGTAGATCCAGTTTGGCTCGACATATTCCACCGCAGGGTCAGCCGCCAGCTGCGCGATCAACGCGGCGTCGACCTTCCTGCCTTTACCCAGCTTCGCCTGAATCAGATCACCCTTGGCATCTTTGCGAGCTGCCTTGTCGAGCAACTTCTGGGCAGCCTTAGCGCCGCGCTTGGTCAGCGCAGCGCTTTTCGCAGCCTCGGACGCACCGGATTTGAACTGCACCAACAACTCGCCTTCGACAAAAGGCCGACCCGCTTTGAGCGAAGCATCCACCGCCGGGTTGGGCTTGGCTGATAGCTGCTCCGCCCCAGTCGCGAGCAGCGCAAACATGAAAAAACCGACACGCTTCTTATAGACCATCACTGTTCTCCCGAACGACTTCAGACAGCCCACGGACAGACAGGATGGCGTCTCGGTGGGTGCATGACTGTATCGGCAATGATGGTGTCGATTTGGTGGCGCCGGACGAGTGGCGCAGCCTTTCGTCGGCCATGGTCATACGCTCGCGGCGGCTCTCCAGTCCGCTCAAGCTAACGGATGCACGATCACACCGTAGGTTGGGCTTCAGCCCACCGTGAGCGAAGCCGAAAACGGATAGGCCCACACACCTAACGGTCGCATCACCCGACAGACAGCCGTTACCGCAGCCAATCGTTCAATCGCGCAGTGCCTCGATCCCCCGTAGGGTGGGCTTCAGCCCACCGTGAACGAAGCCCAATAAAACTTACACACCCAGTGATCACATCACGCCTCAGCCAGCTGCTGTCGCAACCAGTCAGCCAATCGCTCAGCGCGTCGATCCGCACGCCGTGCTGGCACCCATAACGAAAGCCGCGCCTTGGTTTCGACAAAGCCCCACGGCGCCAGCAAGCGGCCCTGACGCAGGTCATCGGCCACCAGCTGTTGCGGCGCGATCGCGACACCCAGCCCGGCGAGCGCCGCTTCTAACAAAAAGTACAGATGCTCGAAGCCCTGCCCCATGCGCAACGCATTTGCATCAAGCCCATTGCCCTGAGCCCAGGCGGGCCACGCCTGCGGCCGTGACGCCGTGAACAGCAGCGCCTCGTTGAACAGCACTGACGGCGGCGCCTGACGCAACGCCGCGCAGTCTGGATGATGCGGGCTCAGCACCGGGCCGATGCACTCGGTAGCCAACTCAAACACCCGCATATCGGCCGGCCACGGCGGCTCGGCGTATAACAAGGTGGCATCGAGCCCCTGCCGGCGTGGGTCCAGTTCGCCCTCGCTGGCGGACAATTGCAGATGCAGATCCGGCAGCTCACGGTTGAGGCGATCAAGCCGCGGAATGAACCAGCGCGCCAGCAGGCTACCCGGACAACCCAACACGAACGGCGCATCCGCCGTCTGTTGGCGCAGCTCGGCACAGGTGCTGCGCACGCGCTCGAATGCCTCGCCTGCCGCATCGCGTAATCGCAGCCCTGCATCGGTGAGTTTTATGCCGCGCCCTTCCTTGCTGAACAAGGCTACGCCAAGGTCGTCTTCCAGCAACCGGATCTGCCGGCTGACCGCTCCGTGGGTCACACTTAGCTCCGCTGCCGCTTGGCTTACGCTCTGCAATCGAGCAGCCGCTTCGAAAGCGCGCAGCGCATTGAGGGGAGGAAGCATCTGACTCATAAGTGAGATTTCCTGACAGATGCGGGCGATCTTATCGCTTTTTATACCGACGTGACTGGGGTAATTTCCTCTTCATCGCGCATGCCCGGCTTATCCAGGGCTGCTGCCACCCATTCCCGCAGGAGATGACCATGACTTCATTCCGCAGCGGCCCTGACGCCAGGGGCCTGTTCGGCCGCTTCGGCGGCCAGTTCGTCGCCGAAACCCTGATGCCACTGATCAACCAGCTGGCTGCTGAGTACGAGAAGGCCAAGAGCGATCCGGCCTTCCTCGAGGAGCTGGCCTATTTCCAGCGTGACTACATCGGCCGCGCCAGCCCGCTGTACTACGCCGAGCGTCTGACCGAGCAGTTCGGCGGCGCGAAGATCTACCTCAAGCGCGAAGACCTGAACCACACCGGCGCGCACAAGATAAACAACTGCATCGGCCAGATCCTGTTGGCCAAGCGCATGGGCAAGCAGCGCATCATCGCCGAGACCGGCGCCGGCATGCACGGTGTGGCCACTGCCACCGTGGCCGCGCGTTTTGGCATGCAGTGCGTGGTCTACATGGGCACCACCGACATCGAGCGTCAGCAGGCCAACGTCTTCCGCATGAATTTGCTGGGCGCCGAGGTGATCCCGGTCACCGCCGGCACCGGCACGCTGAAGGACGCGATGAACGAGGCCCTGCGCGACTGGGTGACCAACGTCCACAACACCTTCTACCTGATCGGCACTGCCGCCGGCCCGCACCCCTACCCGGCGATGGTGCGCGACTTCCAGTCGGTGATCGGCAACGAAGTGCGCGAGCAGATCATGCAGAAGGAAGGCCGCCTGCCCGACTCGCTGGTCGCCTGCATCGGTGGCGGCTCCAACGCTATCGGCCTGTTCCACCCGTTCCTCGATGATGAGGGCGTACAGATCGTCGGCGTGGAAGCGGCTGGCCACGGCATCGACACCGGCAAGCACGCCGCCAGCATGGCCGGTGGCGCGCCGGGTGTACTGCACGGCAACCGCACCTTCCTGCTCCAGGACGCCGACGGCCAGATCACCGACGCGCATTCCATCTCGGCCGGCCTCGACTACCCCGGCGTCGGCCCCGAGCACGCCTGGTTGCACGAGATCAAGCGCGTCGAGTACGTGCCCTGCACCGATGACGAAGCCCTGGCCGCGTTCCACCAGTGCTGCCGCCTGGAAGGCATCATCCCCGCGCTGGAATCGGCCCACGCCCTGGCCGAAGCCTTCAAGCGCGCCGCGAAGCTGCCCAAGGAGCACCTGATGGTGGTCAACCTCTCCGGCCGTGGCGACAAAGACATGCAAACCGTCATGCACCACTACGACGAACAGGAAGAACACATATGAGCTCGGTGAACTCCCGTCTGCAGACGCGCTTCGCACAGCTGAAGCAGGAAAACCGCGCCGCGCTGGTGACCTTCGTGACCGCCGGTGACCCGGACTACGCCACCTCGCTCGCCATCCTCAAGGGCCTGCCGGACGCTGGCGCCGATGTCATCGAGCTGGGCATGCCGTTCACCGACCCGATGGCCGACGGCCCGGCGATCCAGCTGGCCAACATCCGCGCCCTGGCAGCGAAGCAGAATCTGCCGAAGACGCTGCAGATGGTCCGCGAATTCCGCGAAACCAACAGCAGCACCCCGCTGGTACTGATGGGCTACTACAACCCGATCTTCGCCTATGGCGTCGAGCGCTTCGTCAGCGATGCGAAGGAAGCCGGTGTCGACGGCCTGATCGTCGTCGACCTGCCGCCGGAGCATAACGACGAACTCTGCGACCCCGCCCAGAGCGCCGGCATCGACTTCATCCGCCTGACCACCCCGACCACCGACGACCAGCGCCTGCCGACCGTGCTCAACGGCAGCTCGGGCTTCGTCTACTACGTCTCGGTGGCCGGCGTGACCGGTGCAGGTTCCGCCACCCTGGAACACGTCGAAGAAGCCGTGGCGCGCCTCAAGCGCCACACCGACCTGCCGCTGTGCATCGGCTTCGGCATCCGCACCCCGGACCAGGCGGCGGCCATCGCCCGACTGGCTGATGGCGTGGTGGTGGGCTCAGCGTTGATCGACCAGATCGCCAATGCTGGAAGCTCTGACGAAGCCGTCAACGGCGTTCTTGGCCTTTGCCGAGCGCTGTCCGGAGGCGTACGCCGCGCGCGAGGCTAAGGGCTTTGGTGGGCTAAAGCCCACCCTACCGGAACGCTTAAGTGATGAACTTCCACTGTAGGGTGGGCTTCAGCCCACCAAAGTGCGCCGACGTACGTCGAACCCCAATTTTCATTCCCGCTAAGCCCACCTTTTCCGCTATACCCTGTTCGCTATATTCATGAAGGCAAGGAGGCCTCCATGTCCGACTACCGCCGAAGCCAGATGCCCGGCGGCACCTGGTTTTTCACCGTGACATTAGCTGACCGTCGATCCCGGCTACTCGTCGAAGAGATAGATCATCTTCGTCATGCTTACGGCCAGACGCAGCAAGCCCGCCCCTTCCGTACCCTGGCCATCTGCGTCCTGCCCGATCATCTGCATGCCATCTGGACGCTGCCGGACGGCGACTCCGACTTTGCAGGCCGCTGGAGCCTGCTGAAAAGCACCTTTTCCCGACAGTTACCCGCACACACTCGAACCCAAAGCAAGCTCCGCAAACGCGAGAAAGGCATCTGGCAGCGCCGGTACTGGGAGCACCAGATTCGGGACGCATCCGACTTGCAGCGCCACGTTGATTACATTCACTTCAACCCGGTCAAGCATGGGCTGGTCGAGCGGGTTGCCGACTGGCCCTATTCGAGCTTCGACCGATACGTGAATAACGGGCTAGTGCGAGGCGACTGGGCATGTAGCACGGTGGCGGATGGCGGCTTTGGTGAGTAATCGCCCTTCATTTCTGCCCTCACGGGGGATCGGTGGGCTGAAGCCCACCCTACGAGTTGTCGCGATGTCACCGATGCTAAGTCCGGCCGCAGCCGTAGGGTGGGCTTTAGCCCACCGCTTACTACTCGGAGCCAAGCGAGCAGCCTGACCCGTCATAGCCGGCCGGTGGCCTTGGTGGGCTGAAGCCCACCCTACGAGGGTCGCGATGTCACCGATTCCAAGTCCGGGCGCAGCAGTAGGGTGGGCTTTAGCCCAACGCCTGCCGCTCGGAGCCAAGCGAGCAGCCTGATCCGTCATAGCCGGCCGGTGGCCTTGGTGGGCTGAAGCCCACCCTACGAGTTGTCGTGATATCACCGACGCCACGCCCGGCCGCAGCCGTAGGGTGGGCTTTAGCCCACCGCTTACCGCTCGGAGCCAAGCGAACAACCTGACCCGTCGTCGCCGGCCGATGGCCTTGGTGGGCTGAAGCCCACCCTACGAGTGTCGCGATGTCACCGATGCCGCGCCCGGGCGCAGCCGTAGGGTGGGCTTTAGCCCACCGCTTACCGCTCGGAGCCAAGCGAACAACCTGACCCGTCGTCGCCGGCCGATGGCCTTGGTGGGCTGAAGCCCACCCTACGAGTTGGCGTGATGCCACCGATACCACGTCCCACTTTACGATTCTGTCGGGGAATCAGGGTTACATGGCTTGCTACTGGCCTTCGGAGTTGGTCGTCGGAACCTGCGCAGAACAAACCACTCCCCATCGATGACCAATATCGACCGGCTTGATTTCGACCGCATCGTGCGAGCGCGTAGCATGCGCTGCACGTCCCAGTCACCAGTTGAGGAGAACGCCATGTCTGACACCGCTTACGTACCGCCAAAGGTCTGGACCCACGACGCACCCTCCGGCGGCAAGTTCGCCAGCATCAATGCGCCCACCGCCGGCGCGCGCGAGGAAAGGGCGTTGCCCGTTGGCAAGCATCCCTTGCAGCTTTACTCGCTGGCGACGCCGAATGGTGTAAAGGTCACGATCATGCTCGAAGAGCTGCTCGCCCTCGGCCACAGCGGCGCCGAATACGACGCCTGGCTGATCAAGATCGGGGACGGCGACCAGTTCGGCAGCGGCTTTGTCGAGATCAACCCGAACTCCAAGATCCCTGCACTGGCCGACCACAGCGTCGACGGCGAACCTCTGCGGGTGTTCGAGTCCGGCTCGATCCTGGTGTATCTCGCAGAAAAGTTCGGTGCCTTCTTGCCCACCGAAACCCGTGCTCGCACCGAGACCTTGAACTGGCTGTTCTGGCAGATGGGTTCGGCGCCCTTCCTCGGCGGCGGCTTTGGGCATTTCTATGCCTACGCGCCGGAGAAGTACGAGTACCCGACCAACCGCTATGCGATGGAGGTCAAGCGCCAGCTCGACGTGCTGGACCGGCAGCTGGCCGAGAATCGCTATATCGCAGGTGATGACTACACGATTGCCGACATGGCCATCTGGCCCTGGTACGGCGTACTGGCGCGGGGCGAGCTGTATGAGGCCGGTGAGTTTCTCTCGGTGCGCGAGTACACGCACGTGCAGCGCTGGGCCGCCGAAATCGCCGAACGCCGTGCCGTGATTCGCGGGCGCAAGGTCAACCGCACCTGGGGCGACGAGTCCGAGCAGGCGGCGGAACGTCATGACGCGTCGGATTTGGATTAAGCCGCCCGTTTCTTCCCTGGAGACTACTGCCGTAGGGTGGGCTTCAGCCATCGTTCAATTGAACGATGGCTGAACCGAAGCAGCCCACCCTGCCCCGTGCCGCCTCACCGCAGCCCAACAGCCAGCCGTAACACCAGATGGTGAGCCGCACTACCTCTCTCCTGGCCTCGTACAGCTCGCTCCTCGCAGGTGGTATGCCGCATCGCCCCACCAGACCGAACAGCTGATCGCCGCCCGACCCGCCGGCACGCCTGCAGGACATCATGCTGGCCGCTCCGACCGTTGATCCCTTCGTTCTGAACTATGACGGTACGGCCACGCCCAATATTGATGAGCGTTGCTCAGTCACGCGGGTGAGGCGCGTCGCCTATGGCTGCTCGACCTGAGCGTCATCCGCTGACGCACGCAGCGCTTGGCCTACCCAGTTGTTCAACACAACGCGAGGTGAACCATGAAACATACATTGGTAGCAGCGTTTGCAACGCTGACCGATGCCAACCGCACCCAGGGCGACCTGATGGCGCGGGGCATCGCGAAAGAGCAGATCCATTCCGTAGGCGCCGATAGCGCAGAAATCCATGCCTATGACGCCCCCTATTCCACCGCGGGTAGCACCGTGGACCGTGAGCATCACGAGTCGAAAGTCGCGCATTTCTTCAAATCGCTGTTCGGCCATGAACCGCACGATCACCGCCGCCACGCCGCGGCCTACCCCGAGGCGGTGCGCCGGGGCTCGCTGGTGATCGCGGTGGATGTGTACGACGAAGATCAGCTGATTCGTGCGCGGGACGCACTGGAATACAACGGCGCCCTCAACATCGACGACAGCGGTGCCGGTGCCGGCGCAACACCGGGTTATGCCGGACCGACCAGCCCCTATGCCGGTGCGACGGGCGGCGACAGCCACCTCGACAAACATTTCTCGGGGACCAGCCACACTGCCAGCGATACACGGCCGGCAGGCAGTGCGCACCTCGACGCAGGTGCTCCGGTCGGCGGCGCGACAGCGACTGGCCCTGCCAGCACGGCAGGATCAGCCGATACGGACCGCTACGGTGTGGGAAGCGCAGCCAAGCGAGCGGGCACGGGCTATCCGGAAACGGCCGCCACGGCCCATCCAACCGGCGGCGGTCTGGCCGGCGAAACCGTCGGCACCCGCGACGCCACGCAAGGCATGGACGCGACCCAGGCAGGAACCTGTACCGACCGTGTCTGTGTGATCAAGCGTCCAAGCTGATCGCCAACGCTGAGTATTCACGGGCCGCTTCTGCGGCCCGTGCTGGTTGGGCCGCTGATCCTCACCGAATCTCTCAGCGCTTGGCGCGACGATCACGGTCATGCTGAACCGAAATGCTCGCCACAGGCCCGATGGATATCCGGTCATCCAGCCACCCTACGACGCCTATGCAAGCTGCGGCACCTTCGCCGTTGCCAACACGTGGGTAGGGTGGAAAACGGCAACGCCTTTTCCACCTTTGCGGCCCGTACCTCTGGGTCAGTTGCCCTCGGCTACCGCCCCAACGCTCGCCGAATCCCAGCGCTCCCCACCGTTAGCGCCACACAATCCTCCGTCAGCCCCAGCGCGGCATTGGTGAGTGTTTGATCCTGATAAGGCTTGCGCAGCTTGAGCCCGATCTCGGACGCAATCAGTGCAGCGGATGCGCCGATCAGCGCCGGTAACCATACCGGCTCGCGCCGTGCACTGGCCAAGGCCGCGGCCATCACCCCACCGGACAGCGCGCGAAATAGCATCGATGGAACAATCGTCCGATCCGGTGCGAAGGGCATCTTGTCACCCAGGATTTCAGCCGCAGCCATGGGCAGCAGGAATTGCTGCGCGCGGCGAGACGCCAAGGTGCGCGCCGGCTCGTCAGCGTCATCGATATCATCCCGCGTGGCCAATGCGCGGCTGACCATCGTCGGCGCCAGCATGCTGCGCATGCCGGTCACCGCGCCAAGCGCCAGGGCACCCCAAAACAGATTGCTGGATATCGTCATCGTCGACCCTCCCGGTGGTTATGCATACCGACCGACAGCCAGGCCGCCGCGTTCGGGACGCAGTGCCAGTCGCGACGGGCGACACGGCACGGGCCGCACACCCGTTAGGTCGAGCGCCTACGGCATCTGCGCGACCGACCGATGCCAGCTGCCGCACGTCGGCGCTCGTCAAAACGCCAACAAGCGGTCATGAACCTGCCATGCGCGCTTTCTAGCTTCGGTCCGACCCCAACGCCCCGAGGACAAAACAATGCACATGCGCGCACTGGAATGGCTGTTTGCGGCAAGCCTGGTCGGCCTCGCCGGCCCGGCGCTGGCTCAAACAGCGATACCGCCCGAGCACGGCTCCATTGAGCAGGATTATCGCGACCCGCCGCTGGAGGGCCTCAGTGCCAGACAGCGGGCCAGTGAACGTCGCAGCTGGCGCGCTCCGGACTGGCGGCCCGAGCCGGTGGTGTCGGTCAACCTTCTGAGCATCAACGACTTCCACGGCCAGCTGTCCCCGCGCACCGTCGCCGGACGGCCTGCCGGTGGCGCGGCGGTGCTCGCTTCGTACCTGAAATCCGCCGGCGGCGAATACACGCTCATCGTGCATGACGGTGATCAGGTCGGTGCTTCGCCACCCAATTCCGCGTTGCTGCGCGACGAGCCTTCGATCAGCCTGCTCAACCTGCTGGCTAACCCGTATTGCCGCCCTTTCAGCCGTCAGATGGACATGTCCCGCAGCGCGCAGCCCCCCGCGCAGCAGCGCTGCAACGTGATCGGCACCCTCGGCAACCATGAATTCGATTACGGCAAGACGGAACTGCTGCGCCAGCTCACCGGCGGCATCCACGCCAACGGACCCTTCCTCGAAGACGAATGGAAAGGCGCGCGCTACCCCACGGTATCGAGCAACGTGATCGACCAGGCAACCGGCGAATCCCTGTTGCCGCCCTACTCCATCTACTACGCTGGCGGCGTGCGCATCGGCGTGATTGGCGCCGTGCTGAAGGAAACTCCGTCCATCGTCTCGCCGAGCGGCGTCGCCGGGCTGCGCTTCATCGACGAGGCGGATGCCATCAACCGATCGGTAGCCGAACTGCGCCGTCAGGGTGTGCGGGCCATCGTGGTCGCCCTGCACCAGGGCGGTCAGCAGACCAGCTACAACGGCGCGACCAACCCGGAGGCGAACACCGTCGAAGGACCGGTGGTCGATATCATCGAGCGCCTGAATGACGAAGTGGACGTGGTCATTTCCGGCCACGCCCACGGCTTCACCAACGCACTGGTGCCCAACGCCAACGGCAAGCCGATCCTCGTAACCCAAGCCTTCTCGGCCGGCACGGCCTATGCGGATATCGATCTGGTGGTCAGCCGCCGCAGCCGCGATGTCGTCGAGAAGTCCGCTGCCGTCCTCACCACCTGGGCCGATCAGGGCGCTGGGCTTTCGCCTGACCCGGACGTCGCCGCGCTGGTGGCCCAGGCAGACGCACGGGTCGAGCCGCTGGTCGCGCGGGTGGTTGGGCTTGCGCAAACCGCCCTCACCCGCACCGAGACATCGGCAGGCGAATCGGCTTTGGGCAACCTGATCGCCGATGCCCAGCGCGTCGCTACCGACGCGCAGATCAGCTTCATGAACCCGGGCGGCATCCGCGCGGACCTGGAAAGCGGCGAAGTAACCTGGGGTGAGCTGTTCGCCATCCAGCCGTTTGCCAACGATCTGGTCTCCATGGACCTGACCGGCGCGCAACTCAAGACGCTGCTGGAACAACAATGGATCGGCCAGAGCTACCCTCGCCTGCTCAAGCCCGCCGGCATTCAATACAGCTGGTCCGCCAGTCGCCCCAACGGAAACCGCGTGAGTGAAATGCGTGATACGGCCGGTGCCCTCATCAACCCCGCGGCGACCTACCGCGTCACCGTCAATTCCTTCCTCGCCGGTGGTGGCGACAACTTCACCGTGCTCACCGAAGGCACCAACCGTGTCGTGGGACCGGTGGATCTGGATGCGCTGGTGAGCTACATCGAGTCGTTACCGCAGCCGTTTAGCGCGCGTGTCGAGGGGCGGATTCAGCGGGTCGATTGATAGGAGCGTTGGTTCGTAAGGTGGGTCTGGTCGCGTCAGCTGCCGGTTGGCCGACGCATCGGTTGTGGGCTAAAGCCCACCCTACGGCTGGCATGAAAAAGGCGGCTCGTGGCCGCCTTTTGTGTAGGCGGGAGAGGCTTACTGGCCGAGCAGACCGGATCGCTGTGCCGACCCGAAGGCAAACCCCATGAACTCCTCAACGCTCATGTCACGGCCGTTGAACGTCACCTTGTCGTCAGCATAGTGCAGCGCGCTGACCAGTCGCTCCCCTTCCAGGCGGGACCAGCCGGTGTCGAGTGCCAAGCCGCTGAACAAGGCGGTCGCGGCCTCGGTTTCCTTCTGCAGCGCAACCGGATCCGGCTCGCCACCGCGCTGCTTGCGCTGCACGATCAGACTCGCCACATCACCCATCAAACCCTTGTCGATACCGGCTTCGGCATTGAGCGATGCGAGCGCGCCGGACATCATCGCGAAGGGGGTGTAGGCGTCTTCGCTTGGGCTACGCAGGTCGAGCACGACGGACAGGCGGGCGGCGCCGTTCGCGCTCTCGAAGCCGAACTCGTCAAGCGCCAGGGTGGGCTTGTGTTCGAGCAGCGCCAGCGCATGCGCCTGCAATGCCTGCTGCTGAACGTCGGTCATGTTGGCGACGGCATCCTGCGGGGTGGGGCTGCTCTCGAGGATGGCCTCGTAACTGTTGACCAATGCCTTGAGGCTGGCCTCCTCCAGGTTACGCAGGCTGAAAGCCAGCGCGAAGTTGCGGAAGGTCTGCCCTTGCAGGTTCACCTCGCCGACGCGGTAGGCGATGGTCTGGTCGAGGCCGCGACTGCCACGGCTCAGCTGTTCGTCCAGCGAAGCCTTTTGGATGACCACGGCGGGGCTATCGCCAGTCTGGATTTCCATTCGTTCGAGGGTGAAGGAAGACGGGCCTTGGCCGATGCCACTGGCGTAGTCCTGCTTGTCGGCACTCAGGCCGATGCCGCGCAGATTTACGTGCACCGGCTTACCGCTGTCGCGGCGTTGCAGGTTGATATCCACTTCAGGCAATTCACCGTCGATGCGCACGGCGTTGGCATCCTTCGTCACATCGAAGGTGATGGTGCCGGCCGCGACGCGCACGGTGCCGTCTTCATTCTGAAGATCGAGCGCAGCCGAGCGCAGATCACCGCGTTGGCTGCCGTCGTAGCCGATGGTCACGTCGCCCACCAGCGGGACTTCACCCGACGCGGCGTCGAATAGGTTCTGCGTCAGCGGGGTCCGCTCGAGCTGAAAATGGCTCTGCGCGGCGACGGGCATCAGCTGGCCGTGGGCCAGGCGCGAAACCGGAAACGGGCCATGCTCGAGGCGGTCCTGCAGGAGCAGCGCGTAGTGCCGGGTTTCCCCTTCATCGTCGCGGACGTTAATGTCGATCTGGTAGCGGGCGGCGCTGGACAAGAAGCCACGCTCGAAGCTGAGCAGCGTCAGGCTGGCGTCAGCATCGGCGCCGGTATTCATCTGACGCAACTTCACGTTGGCCTGCTCGACAGCGTCGCGAGCAATCGATTCGACCTGAGTGCTGGTGTAGTAGGTAGCAGCCCCGACGAGGGCGAGAGGTATGGCAACGGCGAGCGCGAGCTTTTTCATGAAAGCATCCTGTGCGGCGGCTGGTCAGACGTCCTGTCAGCCAATGGTTGGCGAGCGGCGGCACTTTATCAGCGAGGCGGCCCAGCCTCCAGCGCACGATGCAGCGTGATCAACAGCATGAGAACGCGGCAACAAACGCGGCCATCCTCACCAGCGGAAAAACCCGTAGACCACCACACCCAGGCCAAACCCCATCTGCGCCAACAGCAGCGCGCGGATGGCGAAGGTGTAACTGATGACCGGGTTCTGCCCTAGCGCATCGTTGGCAAAGATCCGGTAGCTGGCGGGAAACTCAGCCTCGATCTCCTTGAGCGCCGTGATGGTCAGTTGCAACAACTGACGGCTGCGCGCATCCACCAGCCAGAACACCATCGCCAGCAGCACCGTGAACGCACCCAACAACATCAGCAAACCTGGCGAGAAGCCCCGCTCCAGCGCCGC
The DNA here is from genome assembly GCF_019880365.1 of Pseudomonas sp. DNDY-54. Lineage (NCBI taxonomy): Bacteria > Pseudomonadati > Pseudomonadota > Gammaproteobacteria > Pseudomonadales > Pseudomonadaceae > Pseudomonas > Pseudomonas sp. DNDY-54. The sequence goes on along the minus strand of NZ_CP082271.1, from coordinate 59,683 downwards.
CAGCACGCCGCCGTCGGCAAAGATCGCCAGCACCACAAAGAAATTAAACCCACGCAGGCGCTGCTCAGCATTGAGCTTGAAATGCGCCCAAACAAACCCTCGACTGTCCATGCGCTGTTCCTCTCGAATGGCCGGCGCCTTGCTGGCCCACCAAGCCCGGCGATGCAGCGAGCACGTTCTTTAGCTGGCCCAACCAAAGCGGTTGAAAGGCCCTATCGCCATTCACATCAGATCGCGGCCCTTGCGATAAGTCCCATCGGGGTCGTTCAGCGCGTCGCTTCGCTCCGGACGGCATACGGTGGGCTGAAGCCCACCCTACAGCTGCGGCCGGACATGCCGTCGGTGATATCACAACAACGCGTAGGGTGGGCTTCAGCCCACCAAGACCACCGGCTGGACACGCTGGCCCAGGTAGCTCGCTTGGCTCCGGGCGGCATACGGTGGGCTAAAGCCCACCCTACAGCTGCGGCCGGACATGCCATCGGTGACATCACAACAACGCGTACGGTGGGCTTCAGCCCACCAACACCATCGGCTGGCCACAGTGGCCCAGGTTGTCCGCTCGGCTCCGAGCGGCATGCGGTGGGCTAAAGCCCACCCTACAGCTGCGGCCGGACTTGGCGTCGGTGATATCGCCACAACTCGTAGGGTGGGCTTCAGCCCACCAAAACCACTGGCTGGACACGATGACCCAGATAGCTCGCTTGGCTCCGGACGGCATACGGTGGGCTAAAGCCCACCCTACAGCTGCGGCCGGGCGTGGCATCGGTGATATCACAACAACGCGTAGGGTGGGCTTCAGCCCACCAAGGCCACCGGCCGGACACGATGGCCCAGGTTGTCCGCTTGGCTCCGGGCGGTAGGCGGTGGGCTAAAGCCCACCCTACAGCTGCGGCCGGACATGGCATCGGTGATATCACGACAACGCGTAGGGTGGGCTTCACCCCACCAAGGCCACGCGTCCCCAATCGCCCAAAACAACGCCGCCCCACCCTACTTCGCGAGAATCATCGCCCCAACAGTGCCCGAACGTGCGCGACAGCGACCTGCTCCCGCTGGGCCCAATCCCCGGCGATCTCCACGAACGGCTGCTGGTAACGCTCAAGCCAGGTTCGGCATGCCTCATGAAAGCGCCAACGCTCGGCCGCATTCGGTTGGCAACGCTGACCGTCGGCATGCCACTCGGCGCCTTCGGGCGAGAGGAGCAAATGCTGGTCATACCGACGCGCGAGGAGCTCATCCTCCAGCCACGCCGGGCAACTGCCGAACAGCGTCTGGCTCCAAACCATGTTGCTCAACAGGTGGGTATCGAGGATCAACAACTCAGGCATCACGCCGCGTACGGCGTCTTCCCACATAAGCTGCCCGCGAGCGATGGCCGGAATGTCGTCCGGGCAAGTGTCACGCTGCTCGTGCTCGATGAAGTGACGCACGAACTCACCCACCACCACCCCGCCGAAACGTTGCTGCAGCCGCGCGGCAAGCCAGCTCTTGCCGGTCGATTCCGCGCCGGTCAGTACCACCACCCTCATGGCGCCGCGACCCTCGCCCGCCGCCACTCACGCAGCCCCATCACTGCGAGGAGCGTGAACAACCCGTACAGCCCCGCGGTGAGCCAGTAGCTCTGGTACACAAAGAACCCCACATAGAGCACGTCCACCACGATCCACAACACCCAGCACTGCCAACGCTTGAGCGCCATCCACAATTGCGCGAGCAAGCTGAACGCCGTGAGCGCCGCGTCCGGCCCGGGATACGCCGCTTCGGTAGCCGTCGCCATCAGCAAGCCCAGCCCGACACTCCCCAGCGACGCCACCACAACGCCCGCACCGATCTCCATCCCTGTCGCGCCCACCACTGGCCGGCCACCTTCTCCGCCGCCACTTCGCGTCCATTGCCACCAGCCATACACCTGCATGGCGGCAAACACACCGTTGAGCAACACCTGCGAATACAACCGCGCCTCGAAGAAGAACCAGCCGTAAAGCGACACCATCACCAATCCAATGGGCCAACACAGTGGGTTCTGCCGCACAGTAAGCCAGACGGCGAGCACACCGAGGGCCGAGGCGATGAGTTCAAGGGTAGTCATGGCAAGGATCAGAAGCGGCAACGGGCGCGCATGATACGACAGGCCTGCGACAGGTTAAGACGCGCGCGGCACGAGTGGATAAACGGACGATGAACGCCCAGCTTTACCCCGTTCCAGATCCCTAACCCCACCACGCTCGTAGGGTGGGCTTCAGCCCACCGCGCGACTCGGTGGCCAACCCCTATCCAACGAAACACATCTAACGATGCGGGCCGTTCCTATCGTGGCGGGCGTACCGTTTAGCGAAAGCGAAGATTCACCGCATTCAACAAGCCTTTTTTCATTTCCTATTCGGAGCAGCCGCTGGCAGCGCAAGGTGTCTAGATGGTGCACGTCCGCGTGGACAAGCAAAGCGTTGTCCACCCTACGCCACCAAACCACCCTGCCCGGCTGACGCGGCGTAGGGTGGAAAACGGCGAAGCCTTTTCCACGCGTTACATCCAAGCTACCTCGCTTTACCGGCTTCCAGAATGGGTAATCCAGCCTCGGTTGGGATATAAATTCTCTCTCCCTTGCCGTCTTGAAGGCCTTTAATCCAAATGTATCTTAGGTATTCATCATTCCCTTTGAGAGACTCACCTATTATGCGATTTGATTCTGCTGCTGCTTTTGCCCGCTCAATATCAGCGAGACCTTCAGCTTTAGCACGCACTACTTGTGCTTTGCCTTCGGCTTCTGCCAATGTGACTCGTGCTTTTGCTTGCATTAGCGATGCTGCTTCTCTTGCCCTCGCTTCCTCAATCAATATTTGCTTCGACCACTCGGCCTCTTTTAATGCAGCCATTCCGTGCATTTCCATTCGATATAAGTTGTATTTAGGCCACACCCACAGAGATAGGACAACTAAAATAACCGAGATAAAAATAAGAAACAAAACTGAACCAAAGGCTAAAGCCTGTCTATTTTGATACACAAATTCACTCCTTGTAACGCATACCGTTTGGTTAAGAGGCGCGCCTTATTCCGCCCCAGAGAGAGCAGGGAACGATACAAACAAACTGTTATAAAATTACTTTGCGCAATTGCATTCCATAGCGATTATTTGCATATCCTGAATGTATTCTGCAGTGGCCTTTTCTAGTATTGGTTGCCCAGCCTCTTGGAAGTAATTCGCGAATTTTTCCATTGAGCCTCGCGTAACACGTATATCCTTTTGGCCAAGAGGCGAAGTATAGAATTCAGTTAACTGGTCAAGCTCGTCTTCTGTAAACTCTGGACCATAGTAACTAGCCCAGACTTCGACAATTTTTTCTGGAGACCAAGGGGATTCTGTTTTTGTTATGAAGGTATCTGAGGCGTTTTTGAATTTTTGCTGAAACTCTTCGTTTGGGTTCAGCTGGGATAGAATTTGGTCCAGCATTTGAGAGCTAATTTTCCTGTTGTAGATTTTTCCTTGTTCAATTTGCTGTGTCCATGTATCCACCAAACCCAGCGCTTTCATTAGGCCCTCTATTTTTTCACTCTTGCTGTCAGCGAACGTTTGAGCAGAAAATATAATTGATAGAACCACTACTAGATGGCGCATAATTCGATCTTCCTTGTGTTTTATAACGTTTAGTTAAGGGGCAGGCTTTAGCCCGTCCCAGCGAGCACAGCGAACGGTTTCAACCAGTTATTCGATGACTACCCACAGAAGTGCTCAAGGCCACAAGCTTTTATAAGTGGCGATAACAACTCGATTTCACCTTTTGCTCTATGCCAAATAATGTACGTGTGATCCCAGTCTTCGCTTATTGCGCATGAAAGCTCCTGAATAATGAAAGTAGAAAACTTATCAGATTCTTTATTCATCGCCTGTTCATGTGTTGAAAGATATGAATCTATATCAAAAACTTTAGCGGCGCTTTTGGTTTCGTGAGAGATGGCAAATAGCGTGTAGCGCTGCGACAGCTGCCTCAGAAAAATATTGAATCTACCCCATTCGTCTGGCGTCACTTCATCCAGTTTATGAAGATTGTCCTTCCCAAGCCAGCCATTCCAGAGGGATACGAACTCAGCTTTGAATTCGGGTTTAAATGAGTATTTGGCGCAGTATTCTTCGTACATGGTAGGCATACAACGTTTGGTTAAGGACTGCGGAACGCAGTCCCGAACGAGCGAAGCGAGTGACTTGAAACAGTTGTTAGGCGCACTAGGTTCCCTCGCGTGCGTCAGACCATAGATTGTAAAAATCAAAATCTACAGCCAAGTGAAATTGTGCGAGACCGTAAACAATATCTTGCTCAAATGTGAGTCCAGGGTATCCGTCATGGAAAAATCCAACGAGTTGCATGCAGCCTGAATGCTCTTTAGATACCGCTGAGAATGCGGCTGCGTTGCTTTGTAGCTGAGAGAGTACGTCATGGATATGTGCCTCGATAGGCTCTGACTCAGCAAGCCTTGACCTCAGAGACCAGTGGCTAAATCTACGCTCGAACTTACGAGTAGGGTGAACATCACCCCTGCACCATGCCTCACTTGGCAGAGTGCTCACAGCGGTCGTGATCTCGTCAGGATCAAATTGACCATGTAGTGAGAAATATGCGTACTGTCGGTTGGGCTCTGACATGGTGTGCCTAACGATCAAACAAAGGGGCTGGCTTTAGCCAGTCTCAGCGGTTGAAGCGAGCGACTTGAGCGCCTGGTTAGAGAATTACTCAGCGATCTCTTTTGTGATGTTGAATGCATAGCCATTAACTCCCCAAGCAAAAATCAGTTTTGCAGCCAAAGCACCGGATAGCAAGACTGCCAGAAAATTTGTTATGAAAATTAGTGGGATATACAAACTACCGAAATTCATTAAAAACATGTTCAGTGGTAGGTTTACGAATATCAGCGGAACGATGCTAAATAAAAGCGTGAGGCCAAATAGCTTCAAGAAAAACTTTGCTGCGAACCCTAAAGTTGCTTCGGATTTGCTTACAGACAGGATTTTTTCCATGGCTGACTTCCTTGTTGGGAAAATTCTCTAACGTTTGGTTAAGGGGCGGGCTTTAGCCCGTCCCAGTGAGCGAAGCGAACGGTTTGAACCAGTTGTTAGACAGTATTTGCGAATTTGGCCAGTTTGCTGGGGGCGATGCAGTAAGTGAAAGTAATTTCATCAGAGGGGTATCCATGGCCCCTGCTCTGTAACTTTTCTACTTTCGTCGCTAGATAGTAACCTGCAGTGTTTTGCCAGATAATTATTTCCCCAACATGGGGAGTGCGCACGCGAGAGGATGTATCGTAGCTTGTAGCATCACTGATTTCGTTGATCTCTTTTGCATTGGACGCAAGTGCAACCGAGCGAATGCTGGGTGGATCTGTGTAGGCATGAATCGAAGCATTACCGCCGCGGGACCAGGCGGTTTCGAACGCCATATCGCCAGCACCTAAAACATATCGGCCATTGTTGTTGGAATAGTCAAAGGTTATGGTTCCAGACATCGCAGGAGAAACGTAACGCTCGGGACTAAATGAGATTAATGGCGATATAGATTTTGGCGAAGATTCGAATGGATTAGAGCCTAGTGGTGGGCGAGGCTTGATCTGTTGTCCATGTATATCTCGTAGCAGCTCAGCATATCGTGCCTCATGCGCAAGGTCGTCACGAAAGTCGATGTAAACACGCGATAAAAGGAAAGTTGGAACAAGGGATGCCACTGAGTTGTTACGGATTACAGGAATTATTCGGTCAGATGATATGTCCTGCATCAATTGTGCAGTGAGAATCATCTTTTCGTACCCGACACCGCCACGGCCTTCGTTTGCCTTTGTAACATAAGTTTCTGTGCAAACAGCGAGCACACGCTGAACAGATGTTAGACCTTTCTCCATAAACCTTGGTAGGTCACTACCTAGCGTTAAGTCCCACTGATCCAAGACCACATCAACGCCATTAGCAACTAATCGGGTGGCAAGTGCGAGTACCCAGTCCTTATGAGCGTCAGTGTCATGTGAGTAAGAAATAAATACTTTCGGTGGTATGCACGACATTAGATACTCCGAATTTTTAACTCTGCGGTCTAACGTTTGGTTAAGGGGCGGGCTTTAGCCCGTCCCAGTGAGCGAAGCGAACGATTTGAACCATTTGTTAAGCGCCATCCTCGCGAGGAGCTAAGCCCATAACTAAGGCATTTTCCGGCAGCTCGGTTTCTGCGGTTACTAAAATCCATTCCTGACGCACGCTATCGTAATAGTAAGCTTCGCCATTTTTGGCAGGCAGGCACCACTCTTTAAGATCACGCTCCTTGCCCGTTATCGTTCTTATGCGGACTCTGGTTACGCCCAGCTCTTTTTTATGACGTCGATTACCGTCAAAAAATGCCATTTCTTTTGGAACCATATTTTCTTGACACCATAGCCAGATTACAGATGCGCCCAGAGCCATAGATACCATGCCTGACAATGCTTCTAGCGATGTGGTAAGTCTGTAGTTTGGAAGAGGTTGAAGATCGCCATATCCCAGCGTTGTGAATGTTGTGATACTGAAATACACCGATTCATAAAACGATGGGGAAAACTCTCCGTTAGGGCCGAGTAGCCCCGAAGAGTGGTAATGCAGAGCAAAGGATAAAATGGTTGCTAATATATGGATCGCAAACATTACGAAAGCAATCCAAAAGAAGCCCCTGCTGAGATTTAGCAGAAGCGGAAGCATTATAATAATTATAAAAAATCCAATTGCTAAAGATATACCCGTAAATATCGAATACCACCCAAAAAAGCCGCTTGCCAAACTTAGAACTATTGAAATGGTAAAAATAATCACATAAAGCAACGCAGCTCCTAGAGCAGCTTGCCATGGCGTTCCATGATTTAGCATGTAGACCCTGTGGTGCTTAACGTTTGGTTAAGGGGCGGGCTTTAGCCCGTCCCAGCGAGCAGATCGAGCGATTTGAACCAGTTGTTATGTGATTTGCCAATTACTGCCCCTTGGCTAGGTTTTCGACTGTTTTGTTACTAGAGCTTATTGTTTTCTCTACAAAAACAGGAAGGCTTGCACCAAAATATACAGCTGCAACCCAAGTCGTAATGTTATCGAAGGCAACTGCAAGAATCGTTACTATAAATGCCAGTGCTGGAATCAGAAGTGCTTTGATTAGAAAAAACTCTAGATTTAATTCAGTTTTTTGTAGGGCCGGCATTTTTTGACGGCTTAGTAAGTCGTGGCATATAGGGAAAAAGCCACCAAGCAGGCCGCAGAGGCTATAAATGGTGGTCTTGGATACGGCTAGGCCAAGTATAATAACTTCAGTAGACACTATTGATCACCGCCCCAATGACTTTTTCTTTTACAGAGGCTTTTTTCTTGTAATGAGCTCTAGTGGTTATTAGCACTTCACCATTTTCGCCTTTTCTGAAGAGTTTAACAATTTCGTCAGAGTGCTCTCTCATGGCCTTTTCGATGGCTTCAAAACTCACATGTGCCTCAGATGCAACGCCATTTATTGTCCTGAATTTATAGTTTGGATTTTCTAGGGCGCGTTTAATTTTCTCGTAGCTACTCCCTGGGGCTTTGTTCGTTCTTTTTTTCTTATTGCTATTTATTCTATTCATTCTCCCTCCTTGGCGTAGGGGCTAGAAACGCACATAACGTTTGGTTAAGGGGCGGGCTTTAGCCCGTCCCAGTGAGCGAAGCGAGCGATTTGAACCACTAGTTAGGTTGCAATTGCACAGTAAGGGCATTGTTATTCCTGCCTCTTCGGGTCTGATGTTGATAGAGACAGGAAAATGCCGATAACTGTTACAAGCATGAATAAGCCGACTATTGAGTGGGCTGTTACAATTAGACGTGCTATGTCGGTGTTTGGTGTGATGTCACCAAAGCCAATGGTGGTCATTGTTATAAAGCTGAAATACACGCTCTTGGATATTGTTATGCTGTTTTGATTGAAGGAATCCAAGCACCAGTAGACATATCCCATTGATAAACCAATTTCAATGTAGTGCCCGAATGCAAAGAACAACGACCTGCTAGGATCTTTAAGATTTCGTCCATCGACTGGAAATACTATTTTTAGCAAATAAATTATTGAGCAGAATTGGATGATGAAAATTACAAATAATAGAGCTGATGATTTAGGGAGAAAGGTTGTAAGCGCCAAGGCAAAAATAAAACGCAACAGCAAGTATACCTCTGCCCAATCATGAGCCTTGACTCTTCCTGTTGTTAGCTTTTCCCCTAATTTTGGCAGAAATGAGTTTGGTGTCAGGTTCGCAAGTTGACTAATGATGTTTTTGAATGCACTGAAAATCATCTTTGCTACCTAACGATTAGGTTAAAGGGCAGGCAAACGCGTAGCGTTTGGCTGTCCCAGTGAGCGAAGCGAACGGTTTGAACCGTTTGTTAGATTCCCGCTCGCTGGGGCAGGGAAAGAACTTCTTCATCGGCGTTTTCTGCCTTCGCAATGTAGTCGTTACGCAACCACTCAGCCATGAGTGGGTCGGGGTCCAGGAAGCTGAGCCGGGCAAGTTTGATGAGAATTTCTTTGCTTGGCTCCTGCCGCAGCCAGAAGTGGAAAGCCCCATTTCGATAGTGCTCAGAGGCCCGCTCACTTCCAGGCTCATACTCTGCCAACTGAACGCGCACAACTTCCTCAGGCAGCATGTCCCAGAGTACCCACTCCTTCGGGTACCTCATGAGCTGAAGGAACTCGCTCTGGTTCATGAGATGTCCTTGACTGGAATCTAACGTTTGGTTAAGGGGCGGGCTTTAGCCCGTCCCAGTGAGCGAAGCGAGCGATTTGAACCAATTGTTATGTTTCACTGCCTCGATTCCAAAGCTGGCCTTCACGTATGACCTGGCAGTGGTAGCACCCACTTTCTTTCCCATTGATGTTGTACCACTCATGACTACCTGCCGCTCTTTCGCAGTCGGGGCCTTTGGCAGCAATGCCCCAATTAATTAGAAGCCAAGGCAGGTGGCCCCTGAGCCAGGTTCTAAAGCGATATGGCCTGCCGGAATATTGGGGCATTGGCACACTTTCCTTGTGGGACATAACTATAATTAGACACCAAGTGGTGTATAAGACGCCGAACGGGCGTGGTGTATAAAATTCTTCGCGCTATAAATGAAAGGCTCTAACACCAGCCTTTTCCGGCCTGTAAAAACAACCGGTATGTTATACACCACAGTCTTTACAACTAAACCGCGAGCCCAAACTGGCGGCCAGTCGGCAAGGCGGTGCTCGCCAGCGGTATCGAACTGACACTCAGGGTGAACCGAGAAAAGGTAGGCCATCCGTCCTTCCATGGTGGGCGGGTCAACGCCCGTGGTGGTGCCGCTGAGCCCAGGCCTGGGCGGGAAGTTTGAGAGGTGCCGTGCGAAGCGCAGCAGGGCGTCGTCACGTTAGCGGGCGAGGTAAATCCGGTAAAGCGGCGTGCCTGACGAAACAACGATTTTGTGCGGCTACGCTAGTTGCAGCGCTGCTTCGGGCTCAGCACGACCAACCCGGCTAGCGAAACAGAACCCCTACATCATCCGGCTCAACGCTCGTCCGGGCCGAGCATTTCCCCGACCTTGGTGGCGAAGGCGTCGATGGCAAACGGTTTGGTGATCACGGCCATGTCCGGGCCGAGGAAGTCGCTGGCCGTGAAGCTTTCGGCATAGCCTGTAGCGAAGAGTATTCGCAGGCCGGGGCGTTGCTGGCGAACGATTTCGGCCAGTTGGCGGCCGTTCATGCCAGGCAGGCCGACGTCCGTCACCAGCAGATCGATGCGCTGCGAGCTTTCGGTGATGGCGAGGGCTTCGGTAGCCTCGCCGGCTTCGAGGGTCTGGTAGCCGAGGTCGTTGAGCACTTCGACGACAAGGGAGCGGACTACCGGTTCGTCCTCGACCACGAGGATGGTTTCTCCCGTGCCTTGCGGGGCGTGCTCCGATTCCACCTGGGCGTGGGTCGTCTCGCCATGGTGGACGGGGAGGTAGAGGCAGACGCTGGTTCCGAGACGAAGCTCGGATTCGATCTGGATGTAGCCCTTGGCCTGTTTGATGTAGCCGTAGACCATCGACAGCCCGAGGCCGGTGCCCTGGCCGATGGGTTTGGTGGTGAAGAAGGGCTCGAAGGCGCGCTCGATCACTTCCGGTGGCATGCCGGTCCCGGTGTCGGTGACGCACAGCAGGATGTAATCGCCTTCGGTCAGGCCGCGCTTTTTCGGGTCCGGGATGCTGCTCTGGTAATGGCGGCCTGTGGATATGGTGATCTGCCCGCCGTGGGGCATGGCATCACGCGCGTTGATCACGAGGTTGATCAGCGCGCTTTCAAGCTGGTTGACGTCCATGCAGGCGGGCGGCAACCCGGCCTTGAGCTCGGTGACGATGGTTACGTTTTCGCCGGTGGTACGGCGCAGGAAGTCTTCCAGAGACGCGACCAGGCGGTTGACCTCGACAGGTTTGAGGTCGAGCGTCTGCTGTCGGGAGAAGGCCAGCAGACGCTGCGTCAGCGCTGCCGCACGCTGCGCGGAGGTGACGGCCGCACCGATGTAACGCTCGACATCGCGCAGGTCGCCCCGGTGGTGGCGCCGCTGCATGAGGTCGAGGCTGCCGATGATGCCGGTCAGCAGGTTGTTGAAATCGTGCGCGATGCCGCCGGTGAGTTGGCCGACCGCTTCCATCTTTTGCGCCTGGCGCAGGTTGCTTTCGGCGCGGCTGCGTTCAGCGACTTCAGCCGCCACCCGCGCTTCGAGCGTTTCATTGAGTTGGCGCAGGCGCAGTTCACTGACGCGCAGCGCTTCCTCGGCATGTCTGCGCGCGCTGACGTCGGTGCAGGCGCCGGCCACGTAGGAGAGATCGCCGCTGGCGTCGCGAAAGGCTCGGGCCTTGCACGCCAGCCATTGCTCCGGCCCGGGACGCGCGAGACGAAACTCCACGCTGAAGTCTCTAGCCTGGCTGTGTTGTGCGAAGGCGGCGCGCACGCGCACCTGATCCTCGCCGTGGATCTGCTGAATGAAGCGCTCGAAGGTGTCGAGCTTCTGCCCAAGCGTGAGCCCGAAAATCTGTTCCAGCGACTTGTCGAAATAGAGGCTGCCATCGCCCGGATACCAATTGAAGGTTCCGGTACCAGAGGCGAACAGGGCGGCGCGGAAGCGCTCGTCCGCGTGGGCCAGTGTCGCGGCGTCCTGGCTCAGCACCTGCTCGGTTACGTCCTGGGTCTGATGGATGATGCAGGTGATTTCACCTTGCTCATTCAGCACCGGAACGTTGATCGGGCTCCAGTAACGCACCTCAAAACCACCACCTTGACTGGCCGGCCGCTGAACATCGTATTTGGTGATCTCCATGCGGTCAGGCGAACGCGTCTGCAGTACGCGTTCCAGCGAAGCGCGCAGCAGGCCTGTACCAGACGCGGCCGTTTCCCCCGGGTTGTTGCCGAACACCTCGAACAGCGGCCGGCCAATGCAGTCTTCACGTGACTTGAGGGTGGCGCGCAGCCGCGCATCGGTGGCGGCCAACATGATGAACTCCGGATCAGCCGAGAGAATCAGGTTGAGGTTGGGCAGGGCCTCGAAGATGGTTTTGAAGTCGAGCGGTTGGTTCATCGATTACGCCTAGGATTGCGGAACAACGTGCGTCAGCACCCGGTGTGGCTACGGTGTGTGCATCGCATGGTGTCGAGCCAATGCCGCACGCCGCATCGATGGGGCGACCCGCCAGACCTCGATGCACGTACCGCTGCGCACCGCCAGGCGGGGTCGCTCGATTCGATCAGCGGTCGCGTTCAGGTTTTGGCATGGGAATCGCCACACTGCTCTCAACACTGCCGGCAGTGGCATCACCCTCTTTATAGAAGGGCTCCATCTCGTCGCGAGCCTGGTCCCAGTGCGCTTGCTCCTGGCCTTCGGGACGCCCTTTGGCCTCCCAGATTTCATAGGCACGGTCGCGGATTCGTTGCTCATCGCTCATGTGATTCGCCCTCTTGATTGCTGGCCTAATGCATTCCGGGGCGCCGCCTCGTCTTGGTTCGAAGTTGCTGCACCCCGTATAAGCAGAGGCAATGAAGCGGGCGATGGTTCCAGCCATTGGACGGGAGGCCAGGGCATACCCGACCAGAGGACTCGGAAATCCGATTCGTTGGCGATATACGGCCAGATCAGCCGATTAATCCGCGGATCTGTTCAGCGAGACTGGCGATGGAGAAGGGCTTGGTCAGGACGGCCATGCCCGTTTCGAGGCGGTGGGGAAGGGCGTCGGCGGCATAGCCGGTGATGAACAGCACGCGGAGGGTGGGACGGCTCAGCCGTCCGGCGTTGGCCAGCTGCATGCCATTCATGCCGCCAGGCAATCCAACGTCGGTAATCAGCAGGTCCAGGTGAACGCCGGACTGCAGCACCTCGAGCCCGGCGTTGCCATCAGCGACTTCGATGGCGCGATAGCCGAGATCCTGCAGAAGATCGGCGACCAGCAGCCGAATGGCGGGTTCGTCCTCCACAACCAGCACGGTTTCACCCCGTTGCGCGGCGGCGACCGACGCGGCGCCGGTCACCGTAGGGTCGAAACTGGCTTCGCCGTCATAGCGCGGCAGGTAAAGGCTGACCGTGGTGCCCGCGCCCAATTGCGAGGCGATGCGGACCTGCCCGCCGGACTGCTGCGCAAAGCCGTAAATCATGGACAGGCCGAGCCCCGTGCCTTCACCCATCGGCTTGGTGGTGAAGAACGGATCGAACACCTTGGCCAGCACCTCGGGTGCCATGCCGGTGCCATTGTCAGTCACGTGCATCGCAAGGTACTGCCCTTGGGGCACGTCCTGCTGGCGTGCGCGGTCAGCATCGATCTCGCAGTTCCCCATCTCAATCACGATACAGCCGCCGCCCATCAAGGCGTCACGCGCATTAAGGCACAGGTTGAGCAGGGCGTTTTCCAGCTGCGACGGGTCGACTAGCGCCGGCCAGAGATCCGGTGCGGGAATGCTTTCCACGGTAATGCTCGGGCCTACGGTGCGCTGGATCATGTCGAGCATGCTGTTAACCAGCGCCGCGGCGTTGGTCGGTTTGGGTGCCAGCGTCTGGCGACGGGAAAACGCCAGCAGCCGGTGGGTGAGGGCAGCGGCACGCTTGGTTGCGCCTTCGGCGACGCTCAGGTACTTGGCGATATCGCGCAGCCGGCCCTGGCTGATGCGCGTTTCGATCATTTCCAGGCTGACCGAAATACCGGCGAGCAGGTTGTTGAAATCATGCGCAAGGCCGCCGGTGAGCTGGCCGACGGCTTCCATTTTCTGCGCCTGACGCAATTGCTCGTGCGTCGATTCAAGCTGCGCCTGCCGCGTTTTTTCCTCGGTGATGTCGCGGCCGGTGGCGTAGGTCATGACGCCTGCGGGGGCGGCAACCCACGATATCCAGTGCTGCGTTCCGTCCTTGTGCCGATAGCAATTGGCAATCCGCACCTGGCTCCCGCGGGCCGTCGCCAGATAGGCATCCACAGTGGAGCCGTGATCTTCCTCGACGATGAACTCATTGACGTGATGGCCGATCAGCTCGGCGGCGGCATAGCCGAGCAGCTCGGTCCAGGCTGGATTCACGCGATGGATGACGCCCTCGAAGTCGATGACCACCATCAGATCCGGTGAGGTGTCCCACATCAGGTTGCGCTCTTCCGTGCGGATCGCGACCTCGTGGGCGAGTTGCTCGTTCATGTCACGCAGTTGCTGCTTTGCAGCCAGGCGCTGCTGCTCGGCGATGACCTGGCCGGTGAACTCGATGCCCTGGTTGAGCAGGCCGACGATGCTGCCGTCCTCCCCACGAATCGGCGCCGCGCTGAAATTCCAGTAGGTGATTTCGGCCTGGCCGTTACGCACCATGGGCAACTCGACCTTGTTCTGGGCGAAGCCTTCGCCGGTGCGCATCGCATGGTGAAAGGCCGGCGCAACCATGTCCCAGGCCTGCCCCCAGACGTCCGCCACCGGGCGACCCAGCGCTGCGGGATGACGGTCGGCCAACGAAGGAATGTAAGCATCGTTGTAGAGCATCCGCAGCTCCGGGCCCCAGAGAATCGTGCCCAGCAGCGGCGAATTCAGGCACGCACTGACCATCGAGCGCAGCGACTGCGGCCAATGGTCGGTCGGGCCCAACGGTGTGGCTGCCCAGTCGTGTGCCCGCATCAAGGCGCCCATTTCACCGCCGCCCTGGAGAAAGGTCTGGTTGGCGCTTGTATTGGGCATAGGCTGAGGTTCTAGGTTGGGGCCGGGCGCTGGGCGTTGCGGCAAAAATCGGGCGGATCGCGCGCGCCGCGGCAGGCACCACGATCACGTCGTGCGCACTGTCGCGGCGTCTAAGATTTAGAAGGCGAAGCGGGAAAAGCGTTCAGCCGTGAAAGCATAATGCAATCACTTAGCCATTACTCCCGCACCTGATGGGCGGGACCGGGGCGGTTGCGTGCCTGTATACCTGAGGGGCCGAAGATGCCATCGGGTCCGCCATCCTCAACGAGGCCGCAGACGGATCGGGCCGGTCATGAACCAGCCCCACGGGACAGACGCCCGGGAGCTGGCGTAGCGGTCCTATTTCGGGGCGACTTTCAGCATGATCTTGCCGATATGCTGGCTGCTTTCCATCAGCCGGTGCGCCTCTGCCGCGTCGGCAAGCGGGAAGGTGGCGTGGATCACCGGACGGCACAGCCCTTGTTCCAGCAACGGCCAGACGTTCGCCTGGAGCGCCTTGGCAATATCAGCTTTGTCCGCTCGGCTGCGCGGGCGCAGGGTCGAGCCCGTGAAGGTCAGGCGCTTGCGCATGATGGGCGCGGCGTCGAGCTCGACCCGAGCGCCCTTGAGGAAGGCGATCTGCACCAGCCGCCCCTCCACCGCGAGGGATTTGACGTTACGCGGTATGTAGTCGCCGCCGACCATGTCGAGGATGACGTCGACGCCATTCCCTTCGGTCGCCTGGGCCACGACTTCAACGAAATCTTCCTCGTGATAGTTGATCACCCGGTCCGCGCCGGCGCGCTGGCAGGCCTCGATCTTCTCGCGGTTGCCGACGGTGGTGAAGACCGTCGCGCCGAACTGCTTGGCCAACTGGATCGCCGTCAGACCGATCCCGCTGGAGCCGCCATGCACGAGGAAGGTCTCGCCGGCTTTCAGGTGGGCACGGTCGAACACATTGCTCCACACGGTGAAATAGGTTTCCGGTAGCGCGGCGGCTTCCAGCAGCGAAAAACCCGTCGGGACCGGCAGGCAGTGTTCGGCAGGCGCCACGCAGTATTCGGCGTAGCCACCACCCGGTGTCAGCGCACAGACCTGATCGCCCACCTTCCAGCCACTGACCTCAGCGCCGAGGGCGACGATTTCGCCGGCGATCTCCAGGCCCAGCAGCGGCGAAGCATCCGGCGGTGGCGGATAGCTGCCGGAGCGCTGAAACACGTCCGGACGGTTGATCCCGGCATAGGCCACGCGGACCAGCACATCGTGCGGGCCGGGCTGCGGTACGGGGCCTTCGGCCAGCCGCAGGCAATCGGCGTCTCCACCGGGGCGATGATCGACGTGGCGCATGGTTTCCGCGGTCATGAATGACTCCTCCTTCGAAAGCCGGATTGTGATGTCTGCTTGAAAATCGATGCCACACGGTAGTGCGCGCCGCGCCGGGCGCCAACCCCTGAGAGATGACGAGGCTGAGATTCGAGTGCTTACTTAGATGGGGTGCGTGCCCAACCCGCCGAGAAAACGATCACGGGCGGATTGAACAGTGGGTTCAGTTCAGGCTTGTCGTCTGTTACGCCGGTCCGGTCTCGGCATCAAGACTCTCTGTTTGCTTTTCCACACTGCCGGCCCGCGGATCGCCTCTTTCTTGTAGAAGTGTTCGACCTCTTCCCGAGCCAGCAACCAGTGCTCGGCGTCCTGGCCGTTGGGCTGACCTTGAGCATCCCAGATTTCGTAGGCCCGTTCGCGTATGCGTAGTTCGATGTCCATGTGCGTCTCCTTGTGCGGTTTCGGAACGCGGGCGGCGGCGCCAAATCGGGCGAGTTCGAGCATTCGGTCCATGCGGCACTGCCCTGCTATGCAGCAGAGGAGGTGGGGCCCGGATCGTTCAGATATTCCGAACCCCAGGCGACCAACGCACCTGCGCCGGGATGCCAAGCCAGGCACCAGAGCTGGTGGCTGGCCCAGCGACGTCATTCAGAGCACCGGCGACGCCGCACTCACTACCCGAAGCGCCAGCCCCTCGTAGGGGTCGAGGTTGAAGGTCATCTCGCCGTTCTCGGTGAGGTCGCCCTCGATGCTTTCATGAATGATGTCCACCACCGGGCCGGGCGCAACGCCGGGGAGGGTGACCGTCTCGCTGATGGTTTCGGCACTGAAGTTGAGTGCAGTGATCTGCACGCCCTTGCCCGCAGGCAGCTCGTGAACCATCACCAGCAGACCCGGCGCCTGCACGTCCGGAATCAGTATCTGCTTGCTCGCCGCGATGTCGTAGGCGCGGCGTACGCTAAGAATGCGCTTGAGCTGGCAGGCGAACGAGCCGGTGTTCTTCAGCTGCTCGACGAGGCTGCCGTACAGCGAGCGCGCCTTGGGCAGGCCTTCGCTGGAGGTTTCCACCTCGGGTGCGATATCGGCCAGGTCATAGCCGCCGCGGTGCAGCCAGCGGGTGTCGCCTTCGGTCATCAGGTGTTCGACTTGCTCGGCTTCCAGCGGCAACGCACCGACCAGGTCCCAACCGGAGAGGGCGAACACGCCGGGCTGCATAGCGTTGAACATCACCAGCAGGATATGCAGGCGCTGGATCTGCTCGATATCGGCCGCGCTGATGGTGTTGAGATCACGGATGCCCAGCGCCGCCGTGATCACGCTGACGGTGGTACAGGACACGCCGTTGGTGACGAACTTGAGGTTGTAGGGCGCATGCTCGCCGGTCAGGCGTTCGTACATTTCCTCACGGATGTGCTCACGGAGGATGCCGCCGGACAGGGTTTGACCGTGGTAGTGGTAATGGTCGTAGGCGTGCAGCGTCCAGAAATGCACCAGTTCCAGCGTCAGCTCGTCGTGGTTCTGCATCGCATGGATCAGCGAGGCCGGATCGATGCCGAACGCGTGGACCTCGCGCAGCATCAGACGCAGGAACTCGGTGTCGCCCGTGACCAGCGCGTGGTGATACGCAGGGCGGGTGATGAAGTCGTAGGACAGGTCGGCGCCGCCGTGGGACATCGAGGCGATGTCGTCGATGGTCAGGTTCAGCTCCTGGAAGCTGAAGCCGCCGGCCTTGCGAATGGCACCCGCGATGAGCTGGTTGCCGGTCACCGACAGCGGATGGCTCTCGGACCAGGCCGTACCTTCGGCGCGGCGCTCGACGCCGAGAAAGCCGTTGGCATCCAGGCGCAACACCCGCGCGCCGGACACGTCGATGGCATGCAGCGCATCGCCGATGATCAGCTGTTGGGCGGCGAAGGTCGGGTCCAGCCAGTTCAATGACGGCTGGCCTTCCTTGAAGTAGTGCAGGTAGACCCAGCGTCGGCGCTTACCGTCGACGCCGGTCACGGTGCCCGTCACGCTCCAGTCGGTGTCCTTGATGCCCGGCTCGAAGAAGATCACTCGCTGCAGCTGGCCGACGATGTAGTGCTTGTCCTTGAGCTGGTCGACCACCGGGGGCGGCAGGTTGATCGCATCCCGGCCCTTGGGCACGTCCGGCAGCAGCGGCCAGTCTTCTTCATTGATCTCGACCATGTGGTAGAGGCCGGGGTAATCGCCGTAAGCCATTTCGGCGAGGCGGAAATCTGCGCCCTTGCCGGTGTGCGCCGGCACGATGTCATCGATGACGATGGCGTTGTGCGCCGCCGCCATGCGGCTGAGCTGCTGCATCTCCGCCTCGGTGCCGAGATTGGGGTCGATGTCGAAGCTGATGCGGTCGAAATTGCCGTCGATTGTGGGCGTGTACTGCCGACCACGCAGGCCGCCGGAGCGCTTCATCGGCCCGTTGTGAATGCCCTGCACGCCAAGCTCAGACAAGGCGCTCCAGAGCCGATCATCCCCCAGCGCCTGCAGCACCGAGCCGCCTTCAGGCGTGATGATCGCCGCCGGGTAGGCGGTGAACCAGACCGAGGAAATCGCACTGGCATCGCGCGGTCGCGCCTGGGCATATGGCCTTTGCCAGAGCCTCGCCTGGCCGGCGTAGAGTCGCGCCCGCTCACGGGCCATGTGAAGCATGGACTGGCTTTCCAGCCACTCGATATAGGCGTTGTCTGGTGTGCTCATAACGACGTTGGGTTCCCGGTGCGCTGTGGGGAAATGTAGTCGTTTGAGTCGAACGTACCGGCATCGTTGCATTGGAAATGCAGCGAACACTTAATGCGGAGACGAACCGGGAAGGGCCCGCGGGTTGGCGGGGCGTCGTCAGTGGCTGGCCAACCGCAGCAGCCGGGCGCATCCAGCGCGGGAGGCTCGGAGACGCCGTCGCCCTGGCAATCTCTCGCCCCGCGGCGATCACCGCGGGCGGAGGTTATTCCAGTTCAGGCGGGGCAGTGGCGTGGCAGGATCTAGCGCGTCCCGACGACCGTCGCTGACGCGGCCGCTGCGCCAGCCAGTTGCCGCTGCGCCATCTTCTGCTGCTTGTAGGCCAGTGCTGCCGGCGCAACCGGCGTGACCTTGCCGGTCTCTACCCACTTCTTCAGGCGGCTGGCGTCGGCGATATGGGTGTACTTGCCGAACGCATCCAGCACCACGAAGGCCACCTCGCGCTTATCCATGACAGTGCGCATCACCAGGCAGTGACCAGCAGCATTGGTGAAACCGGTTTTGGTCACCTGGATGCTCCAGTCCGGCTTGCGTACCAGGCCGTTGGTGTTGCGGAAACCAAGGCTGTAGCTCGGCTTGCTGAAGGCGACGGTCTTTTCTGGGGTGGTGCTGAACTGCTCGATCAGCGGGTAGGCCTGGCTGGCCTTGAGCAGCTTCACCAGGTCATGCGCGCTGGACACGTTCTGCGCGGACAGGCCGGTGGGCTCGACGTAGCGTGTGTCCGTCATGCCCAGCGCTTTCGCTTTGGTGTTCATGGCCTGGATGAACGCGCGGTAGCCGCCCGGGTAATGGTGCGCCAGGCTCGCGGCGGCGCGGTTCTCGGAGGACATCAGGGTCATCAGGAGCATTTCGCGCCGGCTGACTTCGCTACCAATACGCACACGCGAAAACACACCCTGCATTTCCCGCGCGTCGCGGATGGTTATGGGCAGACGCTGGTCTAGCGGCAGCTTTGCATCCAACGCCACCATGGCGGTCATCAGCTTGGTCACCGACGCGATGGGCACGACCACGTCGGGGTTACTGGCGTACAGGACTTCGTTGGTCTTCAAGTCAATCAGCAGCGCGCTGGTGGAGGCCAGCTCCTGTTGTTTGACGGCAGGGGGCGTGGCGGCAGTCGCAGCAGGGGAAACGATGACACTGCTACAGGCGATAAACAGACCGAGGAGGGAATGACGAAATTTCAAGACGGACACCGATGAATTGGCAGTGAAAGAGACGCGCCGAAGCCGACGGACGCGGCGCGCATTATAGGTAACCCCGGCCCAGAGATAAGGCCCTGTACCGACTATATTTCGACGCACTCCGCGCCGTTCTCGGCCGTCTCCCTGTAGCCGTTTCGCGTGTTGCTGGGCGGCGCGCGGTGCAGCGCAACGCCATGAGTGTAGAAGAACACTGGCTGTCTCGCCGGTGGGCCCGCCATTCCCATGGCACGGCGCTAGGCGTTTCCCTTGCTATCGGCGGCCGACCGCTTCTCAGCAACCGCCCCGACGGACGGGAACCCGTTGGCCTCGTGCTGGTCCGCTGCCTAACGACGCGAAGTGACGGATCGTCGCGTAGCTGCACCTTCGGCCGTTCACGGAGTCCAACCCAGCACATTCAAAGGGGAGAACATTTATGTCCCGCTTCACTCGCAAACCCACGACACGCGACGAGATCGAGAGCGAAATCCAGAACCTGATGGCCGCGCTTGACGAACTCAAGCACGACGCAACGCGCGAATCGCGCCATCGTTTCAACTCACTGCGCGCGCGCGCTGAGTCGCTATGGCACGACGCGGACTTCGACACGCATCGCCGTGACCTGTCCAAGCGTGGTCGCGAAGCCAGCCGGATGGCGCGGGAATGCGCGCGCGAGCATCCCCTGAGCACGGTCGCGTTGGCCGCCGGCGCCGTGGCGCTGATCGGCTATCTGGTCACGCGCCGCTAAGGGTCGCTGCACATGCTCAACGCCGAAACGCCTCGACTCAAGTTTGCGCTCTACGGGGCGCACTCAAGCCTGGGTAACGCGTTGCTGTGCGAGCTACTGAGCCGTCAGCATGAGGTCGTCACGCTGGTCGACGATCTCAACTCGATGACCGTGCGCCCTGGGCTACGCGCAAAAACCGGCGATCTGTTCGATGCCATCAGCGTGTCGCAGAGCGTAGCCGGCATGGATGCGGTGATCTGTTTGTACGACAGCCCATCGGTGCCCACCGCTTCCGGTGAGGCCGCAGCAGGGCAACCGCAGGATTTCTATCAAGCGGTCGACGCCTTGCTGTCCGGACTGCCGAAAGTCGGTGTTGAACGCCTGCTGCTGGCGGCGGAATTCAGTGCGCGTCGCGAGGAAGCCGGGGTGATCGCCGCGCTTCAACGCATCGCCGAGCACCCGCTGAAATGGACGCTGGTCGATGTCGAGACCGGCGGCGAGGACCTGTCGATCGAAGATTTCAGCAACCTTGAGGGGCTGGATAATAGTGATCGCCGCGTGCAGCTTCGGCGCATCGCCGCCGGCATGGTGGATGAACTGGAAACGCCGCAGCATCTGCATCAGGAAATCCACTTTCGGATCTAAGTGGTCCTCAGCCAGCCAACTGTTGGCGCAACTGGGCGAGAACAGGCGCGGAGTCCGGCCGTACGCCGCGCCACAGTTCGAAAGCTGCAGCAGCCTGCTCGACGAGCATCCCCAAACCGTCACGGGTCAACGCGCCCAGGTTGGCGGCCCATTGGCAGAACGGCGTCGGCTCGGCGCCATACATCATGTCGTAGCAAAGGGTCGTACCCGACCGCACCAGGCTGTCGGCAAGCGGCGGCAGCTCACCGCCGAGGCTGGCTGAGGTGCCGTTGATGATCACATCGAACGGCGCGTGCAGCGCTTCGAATGCGCACGCACTGACCGGGCCCAGTTCGGCGAATTCGCCGGCCAGCTGCTCAGCCTTGCTCAGCGTGCGGTTGGCGATCACCAGGTCTGCAGGGTGTTGCGCCAGCAGCGGCTCCAACACGCCACGTACAGCGCCGCCCGCGCCCAGCAGCAGGATGCGTTTGCCCTGCAAGGTCACGCCGGCGTTATCCAGCAGGTCCCGTACCAGGCCGAGGCCATCGGTGTTGTCGCCCAGCAGCGTGCCGTCTTCCAGCTTTTTCAGGGTATTCACGGCGCCCGCCCGCTGCGCGCGTTCGCTTAGCTGGTCGGCCAGTCGAAAGGCCTGCTCCTTGAACGGCACGGTGACATTGGCGCCCAACCCATGCAGGAAGAAGTCCCGAGCAAAAGCGGGGAAGTCGTCCAGTGGCGCTAGCAGAGGCTCGTAGCTGAGTGCCTGGCCGGTTTGCTCGGCAAACAGACGGTGAATCTGCGGTGACTTGCTGTGGCCGATGGGGTTGCCGAAGACGCCGTAGCGATCCATGAATGCTCCTGATTGTCGTAGCGATTACAGCAGAGGACCCGGGTCAGGGCTGCTCGCCGAGCCAGTCGCGATGCTGCAGAAAATAGTCGGTGAGTCGCGCTTCCGGCGTGCCGGGCTCGGGATGCTTGTCGTACCCCCAGCGCACCAGCGGCGGCAGCGACATCAGAATCGATTCTGTGCGCCCACCGGATTGCAAGCCAAACAGCGTGCCGCGGTCGTAGACCAGGTTGTATTCCACGTAACGGCCGCGGCGCAGCTCCTGGAATTCGCGCTCGCGCGCGCCGAACGGCATCGCTTTACGGCGCTGGACAATCGGCAGATAGGCCTCGATGTAGGCGTCGCCAACCGCCCGCATGAAGGCGAAACTGGTGTCGAAATCCCAGTCGTTCAGGTCATCGAAGAACAACCCGCCCACGCCGCGCGGCTCGTTGCGGTGCTTGATATGGAAGTAGCGGTCACACCACTCCTTGTAGCGCGGGTAGACATCGGCCCCGAAGGGCGCACAGGCGTCACGGGCAACACGATGCCAATGGATGCAGTCTTCCTCGTTGCCGTAGTAGGGCGTCAGGTCGAAGCCGCCGCCAAACCACCAGACCGGCTCTTCGCCTTCCTTTTCAGCGATGAAGAAGCGCACATTGGCGTGGGAGGTGGGCACGTAGGGGTTTTCTGGGTGAATCACCAGCGACACACCCAGCGCCTCGAAGCCACGGCCTGCCAGCTCGGGGCGATGAGCACTGGCCGACGGCGGCAACCCCGTGCCGTGGACATGGGAGAAGTTCACGCCGCCCTTTTCGATCAGTGCACCGTTCTCGATCACCCGGGTCCGGCCACCGCCGCCTGCCGGGCGGGTCCAGGCATCCTCGACGAAGCGAGCGCCGCCGTCTTCGGTTTCAAAGGCGACGCAGATACGGTCCTGCAGGTCGAGCAGGTAGGCTTTGACGGCTTCGGTACGCTCGTTCACGCATTCACCTTGGCAAGTGGCTGCACAGACGTCTCGGCGAGGCCGGGCCGGCGGTGCTGGAACAGAAGGGCCGGCAAGCATATCACCGGCCGATTGACGAACGCGGCCCGTAAGCGTTGGATAGGCTCCTTTGCATTTGCCCAGGAGTCGATATGTCGCAGCGCATTCAGTTCAGCCAGCACGGTGGTCCCGAGGTTCTCGAGCAGGTCGACGCGCCACTCGTCGCGCCGGGTGCCGGTGAGGTGCGGGTTCGTAACCACGCGATCGGCCTGAATTTCATCGACACCTATTTCCGCGGGGGGCTTTATGTGCCGCCTAGCCTGCCCTCAGGCCTGGGTACGGAAGGCGCCGGCGAAATCGAAGCGGTGGGCGAGGGTGTCAGCGAGTTCAAGGTTGGCGATCGTGTCGCCTATGCCACGGGGCCGTTGGGTGCCTACGGCGAACACCACAGGTTGCCGGCCCGGCACCTGGTGAAACTGCCGGACAGCATCAGCTACGAGCAAGCAGCGGCCGTCATGCTCAAGGGCCTGACCACTCAGTACCTGCTGCGGCAGGTCTACCAGCTGAAAGCGGGCGAAACCGTACTCTTCCATGCGGCCGCTGGCGGTGTGGGCTCGATTGCCTGTCAGTGGGCCAAGGCCATCGGCGCGCAGCTGATCGGCGTGGTGGGTTCGGTAGAAAAAGCCGAGCGGGCCAAATCGCTAGGCGCCTGGGCGACCATCGACCGCAGCCAGGACGATATCGTGCAGCGTGTGCTGGAGCTGACCGATGGCAAGAAATGCCCGGTGGTCTATGACTCGGTGGGTAAGAGCAGTTGGGAAGTCTCGCTGGATTGCGTGGCACCGCGCGGGCTGCTGGTGAGCTTCGGCAATGCCTCAGGCGCCGTCACTGGTGTGAATCTTGGCGTGCTGGCGCAAAAAGGCTCGCTGTTCGTGACGCGTCCGGTGCTGGCCGGCTATGCCGACACCGCCGAGCGCCTGCGTGCCATGGCCGCCGAGCTGTTTGAGATGATCGCCAGCGGAAGGATCAAGGTCGAGATCGGTCAACGCTACCCACTCGCGGAGGCCGCCGAGGCGCAGCGCCAGCTCTCCGCTGGCAAGACCACCGGCTCGACGATCCTGCTGCCCTGACTCATACATCCGTGTCGCCGTGCTTTCCCGGTACGGCTCAGGATGGGCGGATCACCTCGCCGTTGCGCAGATCGCGGATGGTACTGGGGTTGCGCCGTCCGCCCAGGGAGCCGCCCAGCACCGCGTCCAACTGGCGGGGGAAGTACTGCTCGACTCGCAAGCGCGAGCGCGCCGAGGGGCGACCGGCCGGGTTGGCGGAGGTGGAGACCAGCGGGCCGGTGAGGGCGCATAGCCTGGCAACGAGAGGATGATCGGTGACTCGGAGCGCCACGCTGTCATGTCTACCGGTGATCCAGTCCGGCAGTCGATCCCGGTGCGGCACCAACCAGGTATTAGGGCCGGGCCAGGTGCCGGCCAAGCGATCCAACCAGCGCTCAGGCAGATCCTCCAAAAGAAAGTCGAACTGTTCGGCGCTGTCGGCGACAAGAATCAGTCCCTTTTCCACGGGGCGTTCCTTCAAGGCGAGCAGCCGATGCACCGCGTCGCTGTCCCAAGGATCGCACCCCAACCCCCATACAGCCTCGGTCGGGTAGGCAATCACCCCGCCGCGCCTGACTACCCGGGCTGCCCGCTGTATACGCCAATTGCCGACCATTGCGACCTCCGCAGAATTGATCGGCGCAGTGTACCCAAGCGCCCATTGCCGTCTAGCTGAACTCAGCCTGCGCGTGCGGTCCAGACGCCGTTTTCGCAGGCGACCAACCCTTCGACCTCAAGCTCGGTCAGGTCTGCCAATACCTGCGCCAACGGCTGCGCAACTGCGCTTGCCAGGGTATCGCTGGTCATCGGCGCGGCAAGCAGCTGGTCGAGTAATGGGTGGGCTGGCCGGGTTGGGTGAGGCTGCGACGGGACTGATGTCTGCTGCCATCCGCGCAGCGCCTGAAGCACGTCTTCGACGCTTTCAACCAGCGCCGCACCCTGACGAATCAGCTGATGGCAACCACGGGCGCCGGGATGGTGAATCGAACCAGGAATGGCATAGACCTCTCGCCCTTGCTCGGCGGCGAGGCGAGCCGTGATCAGCGAGCCGCTGGATGGACTGGCTTCCACGACCAGAACGCCCAACGAGAGGCCGCTGATGATGCGATTACGGCGAGGGAAGTTGGCCGCCTGCGGTGGACAATCCAACGGCAACTCCGAGACCAGCGCGCCGCCTCCTTCGACGATACGGGCGGCCAGATCCAAATGGCGGCGCGGATAAAGGCATTGCAGCCCCGTCCCCAACACGGCAACGGTCTTGCCACCGACATCCAGCGCGCCCTGGTGCGCGGCACCGTCGATGCCCAGGGCAAGCCCACTGGTGATCACGAAGCCGCCACCGGCCAGGCTGCGCGCGAACGCGGTGGCGTTGTCCAGCCCGGGCCGGGAGGCGCGACGGCTGCCAACCATCGCCAGCTGTGGCCGCTCCAGCAGACTCGAATCGCCATCGATGAACAGTAGGGGTGGTGCGTCCGGCAGCTCTGCCAACAGGGCTGGGTAGGTGGGATCGTCCCACATCAACAGTTCATGACCGGGCTGCTCTAACCACCTCAGTGCCAGCGCCGCTCGCTCGCGTATTGCCGGGCTGCGTCGATGTTCAGCGCAGCTGGCCGGCAACCCCAGCGCTCGCCAGGCAGCCGCCGGTGCGCTGAGCGCGGACGAGGCATCAGGGAAGGCACTGAAGAGTTTATGCAGTCGCCGTGGACCGAGATCTGGCAACACATGCAGACGCAGACGGGCTTCCAGTTCGGCAGGGGAAATCGAGGGCATCAGGGAACGTCCTTGTCTCGTCGCACCGCATCCATGCGGTGACAATCAGCAGAAAAAAAGCCCCGCGTGTGCGGGGCTCGGGTAACTCAGGGGTTGCGGACCTTGTCCATCACCGCCAGCGAGCGGGTCGCTTGCAGGACAAGGCCATAGCTGAGCTTGTCGTAGGTGCGGAACACCATCAGCAAACCGGAGCGCTCATCCGGAATCTTCACGTTCTCGCCCGTGACGCGGTCGCGGACGGTTTCGCCGGTTTTGTAAACAGCCAGGACGTTACCGATTTCCAGTCCATCCCGGGCGCCCTTGTTCAACGTCACTACGTCGAACTGTCCGATCTGGGTCACGCCGCGAGGGACGTCCAGAATCACGCCGCTGACGTCTTCTTTCGGCTCGCTCGGCATGAACGTTGAGTTCACTGCACGCTCTTCGCTCGGGAACATCCGATCACCGATTCGCGCTTCCTGGGTGACCCGGGTAAGCATCATCGTGGCGATGTCGCCTTCCATGTCGAGCAGTTCAGCAGTACCGACGTCGTCAGCGTTGATGCCCAGGAATTCTTCGGTCTCAGGATCCACGTAGGTTTTGCCCTGACGGAAGATGCCGTAGATGCCAATATCGTCCTGGAACTCGCCGCGCCCGTAAATCCGGTCACCGGTGCCACTGACGACGCGTTCGGCATTGCCAGCAACAATATAGGGTGCCGCCTCGAACTCGGCAGCGCTATCCACGATGCGGTTGTTCAACAAGAAACTGTTGATGGCTTCCAGCGGGATCGTGCTGATCGCTTCTGCCATGGGCGTGGTGCGAACAGTCGGCGAGAGTTTGATGGTGCCGCGTGAGGCGCCCCGGTTGAGCATGATCCGTGGCTGGCCGTCGACGTAGACCAGGCTCAGGCTGTCACCGGGATAGATCAGATGCGGGTTTTCCACCTGTGGGTTTGCATGCCAGAGTTCGGGCCACTTCCAGGGCTCGCTGAGAAAGCGGCCGGAAATGTCCCAGAGTGTGTCGCCTTTCACTACGGTGTATTGCTCAGGATGGCCATCCTTCAGCTCCACAGCGGCCTGCGCCATGCCGCCAACCGCCACCAGCAGCAGGGCGAGTAGTGATTTCCTCATGTGGTGAATCCCTTTATGATGTGCCTTCACGTAAAGCGCCCTAGCGCCGCAGAAACCCTTGTGGAAAGCGGCGTTAAGCCGTTTACAAGCTGCCCGGCATCTTAGCAGCGGCTTTTGACTTTATTCCATAAGTGCATCACAAACGCATATGGCAATCCTGAACATCCTAGAATTTCCTGATCCGCGCCTGCGCACCATCGCCAAACCGGTGGATGTGGTCGACGACGGCATTCGTCA
The DNA here is from genome assembly GCF_019880365.1 of Pseudomonas sp. DNDY-54. Classification (NCBI taxonomy): domain Bacteria; kingdom Pseudomonadati; phylum Pseudomonadota; class Gammaproteobacteria; order Pseudomonadales; family Pseudomonadaceae; genus Pseudomonas; species Pseudomonas sp. DNDY-54. Next base: position 32,854 of record NZ_CP082271.1, on the reverse strand, counting down.
GCTCATCGACGACATGTTCGAGACCATGTACGACGCTCCCGGCATCGGGCTGGCGGCCACCCAGGTCAATGTGCACAAGCGGGTCGTGGTGATGGATCTGTCCGAAGACAAGTCCGAGCCGCGGGTCTTTATCAATCCCGAGTTCGAATTCCTCACCGACGAGATGGAGCAGTACCAGGAAGGGTGTCTTTCGGTGCCGGGCTTCTACGAAAACGTCGACCGCCCTCAGAAAGTGAAGATCAAGGCGCTGGACCGCGATGGCCAGCCCTACGAACTCATCGCTGAAGGCTTGCTGGCCGTATGCATCCAGCACGAGTGCGATCACCTCAACGGCAAGCTGTTCGTCGACTATCTGTCCAATCTCAAGCGCGACCGGATCAAAAAGAAGCTCGAAAAGCTTCACCGTCAGCAGGCTTGATCCCACCTCAAAGGCTTGCAGCAGCAAGCCTTTTTTATTGGATGAGTCCTTCCATGCGCATCGTTTTTGCCGGAACTCCGGAATTTGCCGCCCAGCATCTGCAGGCCCTGCTCGACGCCGGTCGCGAGGTGATCGCGGTATACACCCAGCCGGACCGCCCGGCCGGCCGCGGGCAGAAGCTGATGCCCAGCCCGGTTAAACAACTGGCCCTGCAGCACGACATCCCGGTTCATCAGCCGCAAACCTTGCGCGACCCCGCAGCCCAGGCCGAACTGGCTTCGCTGCAGGCCGACCTGATGGTCGTGGTCGCCTACGGGTTAATCCTGCCGCAGGCGGTGTTGGACATGCCGCGCCTTGGCTGCATTAACAGCCACGCCTCGCTGCTGCCACGCTGGCGAGGCGCGGCGCCCATCCAGCGCGCGATCGAAGCCGGCGATGCGGAGTCCGGGGTGACGGTAATGCAAATGGAAGCCGGACTGGATACTGGGCCGATGCTGCTCAAGGTCCATACGCCGATAGCGCCTGACGACACCGGCGGAAGCCTTCACGACCGGCTTGCCGCACTGGGTTCGAATGCGGTGGTTGAGGCCGTATCCGCGCTTGAAGCCGGCACACTTGCTGGGGAAATCCAAGATGACAGCCTGGCGACCTATGCGCACAAACTGAACAAGGACGAAGCGCGCATCGACTGGACGCAGCCCGCGGTTGAGCTGGAACGACGGGTGCGCGCGTTTCATCCATGGCCGATTTGCCACAGCACCCTTGATGGTGCGGCCGTGAAAATCCATGCCGCCGAACCGGGCACGGGGCACGGCGTGCCAGGCCAAATCATCGACGCCGACAAGAACGGGCTGGACGTCGCCTGCGGTGAGGGCTCCCTGCGGCTGACACGCCTGCAACTGGCGGGCGGCAAACCCCTGGCATTCAGCGACCTGTTCAATAGTCGCCGGGAGCAGTTCGCCACCGGCAAGGCGTTCGAATAATGTCGATGAATCCTCGTTTGGCCGCGGCCCGTGCATTGGGCGTGGTGCTGTCTGGCAAGGCCTCGCTGAACAGCAGCCTGCCCGATGTGCTGAGCAAGGTAGACGCGCGCGACCGTGGCCTGACGCAGGAGCTGGCATTCGGCACCGCACGCTGGCAGCCGCGCCTGGCAGGCCTGGCCGAGCGTTTGTTGCAGAAGCCATTCAAGGCCGCCGACCGTGACGTTGAAGCCTTGCTGCTGGTTGGTTTGTATCAGCTGTTCTACACCCGTATACCGCCGCATGCTGCCATCGGCGAAACCGTCGGCTGTGCGGAAAAGCTGAAGAAGCCCTGGGCCAAGGGACTGCTCAACGCGGTGCTGCGCAATGCGCAGCGTGACGGCGCGGCCCTGTTTACTGAGCTTGAGCGCGACCCGGTGATCCGTTTCGCCCACCCGCGCTGGCTGCAGAAGTCGCTAAAGGCGCACTGGCCCGATTATTGGGAAGCGATTTGTACGGCCAACAACGCGCATCCGCCGATGATGCTGCGGGTCAATCACCGCCAAGTCGAGCGCGACACTTATCTGGCTGAACTGCAAACCGCAGGCATTGAGGCTTTCGCATGTAGCCACAGCGAAGATGGCATTCGACTCGCTACGGCCTGCGACGTCACTCAGCTGCCGGGCTTTGCCGAGGGCCGCATCAGCGTCCAGGACGAAGCGGCGCAACTGGCCGCCAGCCTGCTCGATCTGGCCCCGGGCCAACGCGTGCTGGATGCCTGCTGCGCGCCGGGCGGCAAGACCTGCCATATCCTGGAACGCGAGCCAGCGCTTGCTGACGTCGTTGCGCTTGATCTGGAGCCCAAGCGGCTGCAGCGGGTGCGGGAAAACCTCGATCGCCTGCAGCTGAACGCCACGCTGGTGGCCGCTGATGCCCGTGCCACGGATCAGTGGTGGGACGGCCAACCGTTTCAGCGCATCCTGCTGGACGCCCCGTGTTCGGCGACCGGTGTGATCCGCCGCCACCCCGACATCAAACTGGCCCGCCAGGCTGACGACATCGCACCGCTGGCGACCTTGCAAGGCGAGATGCTAGACGCACTCTGGCCGACGCTGGCGGTTGGGGGCGTACTGTTGTATGCCACCTGTTCGGTGCTTCCAACGGAGAATCGCGAGGTGATCGAGGCCTTCCTGGCGCGCATGCCGGGCGCCCGTGAGCTGGATCTGCCGAGCGGTTTTGGCATCGAACAGTCTCATGGACGTCAGCTGTTTCCGCAGGAGAATGGCCACGACGGCTTCTACTACGCCAAACTGATAAAAATCGCCGCTCAATCGCCCACGAACATTTCGACATAGGACCCCATCCATTTAGGTGAGTGGGTCCAGCGAGGCAGTACGGACCGGGTTGCGGTGGGCTAAAGCCCACCCTACGTGCTGACAAGCTCCATTCGCAGCGCCGGTGCGTACGGAGAAAAAGGGGGCTTCAGCCCACCGACAGGCGCCCGCATCCCGTCGCGGTGAGCTAATTCACTACGGGTTTTGTTGACGACAAGCTTGGCCAATCAAGGCGGCGAAAACCGTTTTTCAGGAGCAACTTCGTGAAGATCATCATTCTCGGTGCAGGGCAGGTAGGCGGCACGCTTGCCGAAAACCTCGCAAGTGAAGCGAACGACATCACCGTTGTGGACACCGATGCCGATCGCCTGCGTGATCTCGGCGATCGGCTGGACATTCGCACCGTGGTCGGACGCGGCTCGTTTCCCACCGTGCTACGCCAGGCCGGCGCGGATGATGCCGACATGCTGGTCGCGGTGACCAACAGCGACGAAACCAACATGGTTGCCTGTCAGGTCGCCTACACCTTGTTCCATACACCGACCAAGATTGCCCGTGTGCGCGAGTCGGTGTATCTGACCCGTTCCGGCCTGTTCAGCAATGAGGCCATTCCGGTGGACGTACTGATCAGCCCCGAACAGGTTGTGACCAACTACATCAAGCGCCTGATCGAACATCCCGGTTCGTTGCAGGTGATCGACTTCGCGGGCGGCAAGGCACAGCTGGTGGCGGTGCGTGCCTACTACGGGGGGCCGCTGGTCGGTCAGGAACTCCGTCAGATCCGCAAGCACATGCCCAACGTCGATACGCGCGTGGCGGCCATTTTCCGCCGCAACCAGGCGATCCTCCCTCACGGCGACACCGTGATCGAGGCCGACGACGAGGTCTTCTTTATCGCGGCGCGTGGCCATATTCGGGCGGTCATGAGCGAGATGCGCCGGCTCGATGACAACTACAAGCGCATCGTCATCGCCGGTGGCGGGCACATCGGCGAGCGCCTGGCCGAAGCCATCGAAAGCCGTTATCAGGTCAAGATCATCGAGATGAATCCGGCACGCTGCCGCTATCTCTCAGACACCCTCGACAGCACCATCATCCTGCAGGGCAGCGCCTCCGACCGCGATTTGCTGGTGGAGGAGAACATCAACGACGCCGACGTGTTTCTTGCGCTGACCAACGACGACGAGGCCAACATCATGTCCTCGCTGCTGGCCAAGCGCCTCGGCGCGCGCAAGGTGATGTGCATCATCAACAACCCGGCATACGTCGACCTGGTCCAGGGTGGCGAGATCGACATTGCCATCAGCCCGCAGCTGGCCACGATCGGCACGCTGCTGACCCACGTGCGCCGCGGCGATATCGTCAGCGCCCACTCACTGCGGCGGGGTGCAGCCGAGGCCATCGAAGTGATCGCCCATGGTGATTCGCGCTCGAGCAAGGTCGTCGGCCGCGCCATTGGCAAGATCGCCCTGCCACCGGGCACCACCATCGGCGCGGTGATTCGCGACGAGCAGGTGCTGATCGCCCATGACAACACCGTCATAGAATCGGGCGATCACGTGATCCTGTTCCTCGTCGACAAGAAGCACATCCGCGACGTTGAACGGCTGTTCCAGGCCGGCCTGACGTTCTTCTAAGCCCTTCAGAGCACCTCAGCGGCGACCGCATCAACGGCGCTTCTGGCGATCTCGATCACCTGATCGGCTTCGCGCTGCGTCAGGACCAGCGGCGGGGCGAAGCCGAGGATGTCGCCATGGGGCATGGCGCGGGCGATCATGCCGCGCTCCAGGCAGGCAGCCGAGACCCGTGCGCCGACTTTGAGCGCCGGGTCGAAGGGTGTACGTGCTCCCCGGTCCGCCATGAATTCAAGCGCGGCAAGCATGCCCACCCCGCGGACTTCACCCACCAAGGGGTGATCGTCGAATGTCTGGCGCAGCTGCGCGTTAAGGTAGGCCCCCACCTCAGCGGCATTGCCGGCGATGTTCTCGCGCTCCAGGATGGTCAGATTGGCCAGCGCCGCGGCGGCGCAGATTGGATGCCCCGAATAGGTCCAGCCATGGCCCATCGCGCCGTCGCGCGCCGAAGCCTCCTCAATGACATCCCAAACCTTTTCGCCGACGATGACTGCCGATAGCGGCGCGTAGGCGCTGGTCAAGCCCTTAGCCGTGGTGATCAGATCCGGCTTCATGCCAAACAGCTGGCTGCCCATCGGCGTGCCCAGCCGGCCAAAGGCGCAAACTACCTCGTCGGCAATCAACAGAATGTCGTATTTCGACAGCACTGCCTGGACTGCCTCCCAGTAACCCTTGGGCGGAACGATGATGCCGCCGGTGCCCATCACCGGTTCGCCGATGAACGCGGCCACGGTGTCCGGCCCTTCTCGCAGGATCAGCTGCTCCAGGTCGTCGGCACAATGGCGAACAAAGGCGGCCTCATCCATGCCAGCCGGCGCCTTGTAGAAGTGTGGGCAGGCGGCGTGCTTGATGTCCGCATGCGGCAGATCGAAGTGCTGATGGAAGCTGGGCAGGCCGGTCAGGCTGCCGGTCATGATTCCCGAGCCGTGGTAGCCACGCTGACGCGAGATGATTTTCTTCTTCAGCGGGCGACCCAGCACGTTGTTGTAATAACGCACCAGCTTGATCTGCGTTTCGTTGGCATCCGAGCCGGACAACCCGTAATAGACCTTCTTCATCCCGTCGGGCGCCCAGTCGATGATGCGCTGCGAGAGTTCGATAATCGCCTCGGTCGAGTGACCGACGTAGGTGTGGTAATAGGCCAGCTCCTTGGCCTGAGCGTAGATGGCGTCGGCCATCTCGGTTCGCCCGTAACCGATATTGACGCAGTACAAGCCGGCAAAGGCGTCGATGAACTCGCGGCCCTCATGATCGCGGATGCGGATACCCGAAGCGCCGGTAATGATGCGCCCCTTGAGCGCGCCACTGGCGTGGTCGTGAGCATGGGTGGACGGGTGCATGAAATGCGCACGGTCCTGGGCGAATAGCGCGTCGTAGTCGTGGCTCATGGTGTTCTCCGTTTGCTGTGTTGCGCGGGTACGGCCCATCCGGCCCGTTCGGCGGTGGCGTGGTTAACGTCGACAGGGTCAGTAGCGCTGGCCCTGAGGGTAGATGCAGACGTATTGGGTCTCGACGAACGGCTCGAAGCCTTCGCTGCCGCCTTCACGGCCAAGGCCGGAGGCCTTCATGCCGCCGAAGGGGATCGGGTGCCCGGTGAATTTGGTGCCGTTGACCGCAACCATCGCGTGATCCAGCCGACGAATGAGCGGATGGACCACGTCCAGCCGGTTCGAACACACGTAGGCGGCCAGCCCGTATTCGGTGTCGTTGGCCATGGTGACGGCTTCATCCAGGCTGTCGAATGGCAGCACGCCGGCAATCGGCGCGAAGTTTTCCTCGCGGTAGATGCGCATGTCGGGCGTGACGTCGGCCAGCAGGGTGGGCTGCCAGAACCAGCCGCCAAGCGCATGGGGCTCACCGCCGACCAGCAGCCGAGCGCCCTTTTCTCGGGCGTCCGCCACCCGCGCGGCGGTAGCGTCGACCGCTGCCTGGTGCATCAGTGGACCAACCTGACTGCGCTCATCGCAGCCGGGTCCGACGCGCAGCGCCCGCACGGCGCGGGCGAAGCGCGCCAGGAACGCCTCATAGACCGGCCGCTGCACCAGGATACGGTTGGCCGCGCAGCAGTCCTGACCAGAGGTCTGGAACTTGGCGTCCATGGCCACCTGCACCGCGTGATCGAGGTCAGCGTCCTCGCAAATAATCAGGGGGGCATTGCCGCCCAGCTCCAGCGCCACCTTCGTGACCCCGGGCGCGGCAGCGGCGAGTATCAGGCGACCGACGCGGGTCGAGCCGGTAAAGCTCACCGAACGCACGCGCGAATCCTGCACCAGGGTTTCCATGACCATCTGCGGCTCGCCGAGCACCACATTGAACACGCCGGCGGGCAGGCCGGCCTCTTCCGCGAGCTGGGCGAGGGCAAAGGCGGAACAGGGCGTCTCGTGTGCCGGCTTGACCACCACGGTGCAGCCAGCTGCGAGCGCCGCGGCAGCCTTGCGGGCAATCATTGCGCTGGGGAAGTTCCAGGGCGTGAGCAGGGCGCAGACGCCGACCGGCGTTTTCAAGGTGCTCAGTTCGGCATCGGCGATATGGCTCGGAATGGTCCGGCCATAGAGACGCCGAGCTTCCTCGGCGAACCAGGGGATGAAGCTGGCGGCGTAGCGGATCTCACCGCGCGCTTCGTTCAGCGGCTTGCCCTGTTCCTCACAGAGGATGGCGGCCAGGTCCTCCTGATGGCGCAGAATCAACTCGGCCCAGCGCTGCAGCAGGGCGGCGCGCTGATCCAGGCTTTGCCTGCGCCAGTGGGTGAAAGCTCGCGCGGCAGCGTCCACCGCGGCGACGATCTGCTCGCGTTCGAGCATCGGCACATGCGCGATCTCGGCTTGGTTGGCGGGGTTCTGCACGGCGATGCTGGCGCCGCTGCGACTGTGGACCCACTGCCCGTTCACGTAGCAGAGGGATTTGAACAGCACGGGATGGTCGAGCGGCATAGCGATGTCTCCGGGCCGGGTGGCATAGGAGACATGCTAGGGAAGGGTGACTTGGTCTTTTTTTCGTAGCGGCCCGATTGGCGGGCGGAATTTTCTGTTCAGCGGGGGTGAAACAGGAAATGCGCGCGCTGGTGGTGGAATCGTGAAAAGACATTTGAGGCGTCCGACGCGGGCCGCCTCCTCGCGTGTTACGCCGTGGCTGGCTTCTGCTGAGGCAGCATGCGCACGATGGCGTTGAGCAGCATGCCGTACAGCGGCACGAACAGCGCCAGGCTGATGGCCAGCTTGATTACATAATCGACGCTGGCAATTTCCACCCAGTTCGCCGCCATGAAGGGATCATCGCTGTGCCAGAAGGCGATGGAGAAGAACACAAAGGTATCCAGCAGGTTGCCGAATACCGTCGAGGCGCTGGGTGCGACCCACCACTGGCGCAACCGCCGCAGCCGGTCGAACACTTGGATATCGAGAATCTGGCCGAACACGTAGGCGAGGAAACTGGCGATCGCGATGCGGAACACGAACAGGTTGAACTCACCCAAGGCTGCGAAACCGCTGAACGCGCCTTGATGAAACAGCACCGAGACCACGTAAGAGGCGACCAGCGCAGGGACCATGACCTGAGCGATCACCCGCCGCGCCGGGCCTTTGCCGAGCAAACGCACGGTCAGGTCGGTAGCCAGAAAGATGAACGGAAAGCTGAACGCACCCCAGGTGGTGTGCCAGCCGAACAGCGTCATTGGCAGCTGCACCAGGTAGTTGCTGGCAATGATGATGAGGATGTGAAAGGCGATCAGGCCTGCCAGGGTAATCCGACGGGCAGACGAAGGGAGCTGCAACATGGCATGTCCTTTTTGGAAGTGATGGGGTGAGGGAACCCATTTGCCGACCGAGATGATCGAGGCGGCGCGCATTCTAGTGTCAAACCGGCCCCGGGTACAGCCGCACTGGTCAGAACACCTCGATTCGCGACTCTGGAAGCGCGTCGTCAAACGCCGCCGGCGCACTCCCTTCGTCGTGCTTCACACGCTTGGTGACGATGTAGGTGTAGTAGCGTTCGATGCCGAGATCTTCCAGCAACAGAGTGTCGATGAAGCGCTGATAGTGGTCGATGTCGCGTGCGCGGATCATCGCGATGTAGTCGACGCCGCCGCCGGTGGCATAGCAGAACGCAACCTCCGGGGCGTCGGCCAGGCGCTGTTCGAATCGTCGCATGTCCTGCGCGGTGTGCCGCGCCAGGCTGATTTCCACCAGCACCTGCTGTGTACGGAACAGCGCGCCCCAATCGATCAGCGCCCGATAGCCGCGCACCAGCCCCGCGGCCTCAAGCTTGCGCACGCGCTCCCAGGCCGGGGTTACCGAGAGGTTGATCGCCTCGGCCAGGGCCGATTTGGTGATCCGCCCGTCTTCGGACAGGATGCGCAAGATTTTCAGGTCATAGCGATCAAGCTTGTGCATGGTGGCGCCCCCCAGCCAACCCACCCCAAGGCGCGGCCCGTCCTGCAGCGCCTCTGGATAAAGCGCCCGGTGAAATGTCGAATCCCGGTCGCACCGTCAGCCTGTTCACCGCACCACCTCGGCAATCACGGCCAGCGTATCGCCGATTTGGACTCGCCCGGGAAAATGCCGCGCGGCCAATAGCCCGCTACGCCGTGCGTGATAATCAACCGGTCCCACGCCGGTGCCACGGGCATCATGCACCCGCGCCACCAACTCACCGGCCTCGACGGGCTCGCCCAGATCCTTGCACAGCTCAAGCAGCCCATCGCTTTCGCTGCAGACGTAACAGTCGCCGTCGGGCATATCCAGCATCACTGATTCGGCCGATTCGATTTCACCGTCAAGCAACTCGAAGTGAACCAGCAGGTTACGGACACCGCGCTCCGCGATGGCCAACGTTCGTGCGCTGATGGAGCCACCGCCACCGAGTTCGGTCGTGACGAACACCTTGCCCAGCGCTTCGGCGGCCGTGTCGTACAGGCCCTGCGCGTCTTGCTCGAGCATACGCATGCAGTAGGGTGCGCAGAACGCCCGCATGCCGGCCTCGCAACGCGCCTGCTGTGCCTTGTCGGGCAGCACATGGCAGGCGGCGAACGGCAGGAAGTCGAGGGTTTTGCCGCCGGAATGGATATCCAGCACCAGGTCGGCCATCGGCAGCAGGCTGCGCTGAAAGTAGTCTGCAATCTTCTGTGTCACCGTACCGTCCGGGCGGCCCGGAAAGCTACGGTTCAGGTTGCCCTGGTCGATCGGCGAGGTACGAGTCCCGGCCCACACTGCCGGAGCGTTCATGAACGGGACGATGATCACTCGCCCAGCGACAACCTTTGGATCGAGGCTGCTGGCCAGCTTGCTCAGTGCCAGCGGGCCTTCGTACTCGTCGCCGTGGTTGCCGCCGGTAAACAGCGCAGTGGCCCCCGATCCGTTCTTCACCACGGTGACGGGGATCATCACCGCGCCCCAGGCTGAATCGTCACGTGAGTAGGGCAGGCGCAGATAGCCGTGCTGCACACCGTCTCGCTCGAAGTCGACGGTGGGGCGGATGGGATTGCGCAACAGCGTTTCACTCATGGCTCAGTCCTTTACGTAGAGCTTGCGCGGCAAGTCGCAGAAGGTTTCCATGCCGGTCTCGGTGATCAGGATGCTTTCGGTAATCTCCAGCCCCCAATCCTCCATCCACAGGCCCGGTATGAAGTGAAACGTCATGCCCGCCACGAGCACGCTTTCATCGCTCGGTCGAAGGCTCATGGTCCGCTCGCCCCAGTCCGGCGGATAGCTGATACCGATCGGGTAACCGCAGCGGCTGTCCTTGTGCATATCGAACTTGCCGAGCACTTTGCAGAACGCCCGGGCGATGTCGCCGGTGGTATTGCCCGGACGCGCCACGGCGAGGCCCGCCGATATGCCCTCAACCACGGCCTGCTCGGCCTCAAGAAAGTGCGCGGGCGGCTTGCCCAGGTAAATGGTTCGCGACAGCGGACAGTGATAGCGCTTGTAGCAGCCGGCGATCTCGAAATAGGTACCGGCGCCGAGCTGAAACGGGTTGTCGTTCCAGGTCAGATGCGGGGCGCTGGCGTCGGCGCCGGTCGGCAGCAACGGCACGATTGCCGGGTAGTCACCGCCGTGGCCCTCAACGCCGAGAATGCCAGCGCGGTAGATATCGGCGACCAGCTCGTTCTTGCGCAGCCCCGGCTCAATGCGCTCGAAGAGCGCCTCGTGCATGCGCTGGACGATTCGGGCGGCGACGCGCATGTAGGCGATTTCCTGCGGTGATTTCACCGCCCGCTGCCAGTTGACCAGCGCCGTGGCGTCGACGAAAACGGTGTGCGGCAAATGCTGCTGCAGCGAGCGGAACGCCGCCGCGCTGAAGTAGTAATTGTCCATCTCGACGCCGATGGCCAGGCGGTCCCATCCATGCGCGGCGATCACCTCGCAGGACAGGTAGTCCATCGGGTGCCTCACGCTGGACTGCACGTAGTGGTCCGGGTAGCCGACGATATCGTCGTCGCCCATGTAGACGGTGCGGCGCGCGCCATTGGCATCCTGACTGCGGCCGAACCAGAGCGGGTCGCCCTCGAGCGCCAGCAACACGCACTGGTGCACGTAAAACGACCAGCCGTCATAGCCGGTCAGCCACGCCATGTTCGAGGGATCGGTAACGATCAGCAGCTCGATACCACGCGCCGCCATGGCGTGCCTGACCTTGGCGACACGTAACGCATATTCCTCCCGGCTGAACGGGAGATTGACGACGATCTCGGACATCTTCTTTTGCCCTCGTGGGTGGCCCGCGCTTGGTCTGCAGGGGCGAGCTGGCTCGTGGGCTGGGGCAAAATGCGGCCCGAGCGCGAGTAGGCTCGCGTCTGAAGATCAGGGGTTGAAGATGAAACCCCTGCCTGCGGCGCGCGCCCTGTCGAAGGCGAAGCTGGCGATGGCAGTGTCCTGCGCGCCGGTACCGGTCAGGTCGCAGAGCGTGATCTGACCGGCCGACGTCCGTCCGGGATGATGCCCGGCGATCACCTGACCGAGTTCGACGAAGGGCGCCGAGTCGTCCACGGCGTTTGCCGCGAGGGCGTGGTGCAATTCGCCCAGGACCCGGGTCTGGCTGAGCCGGTCGGCGACGTAAAGATCGCAGGCCGCCAGCGCCTCGGCGGCCACCTCATTCTTGTGTTCGGCATCCGAGCCCATGGCGGTGATATGCAGGCCCGGCTGTAGATGATGCGCCTGAATCAGGGGCGTGCGACTTGGCGTGGTGGTAATGGCAATGTCAACGCCGTCCATGGCGCCGTCGAGGTTGTCGGCAACATGCGCCTCGACACCTGCCAGCTCGCCGGCAAAGGCCTCCGCCTTTGCCGGATCACGCGCCCAGACGCGTACCTCACGGATATCCCGCACCAGCCGCAGGGCAGCGAGCTGCAGGCGCGCCTGTTCGCCGGCACCCATGATCGCAACGCGACGGGCATCCGGCCGGCTCAGCCATTTGGCCGCCACCGCACCCGCCGCGGCCGTCCGCACCGCGGTGAGGAAGCCGTTGTCCAACAACAGGGCGTCGAGCAATCCGGTACGCGCCGAGAACAGCATCATCAGGCCGTTTAGGCTGGGCAAGCCGATTGCCGGGTTATCGAAAAACCCGGGGCTGACCTTGATGGCAAAGCGCGGCAGCCCAGGCAGGTAGGCGGTCTTAACGTCGACCTCACCGTTGTACTCGGGAATATCCAAACGCAGGACCGGCGGCATTGCCACCGACGTCGTCGCGAGCAAACGAAACGCATGTTCGACCGCGTCGAGGCTGGCCGGATCAAGGGCCAGGCAGGCGCGGAGATCGGTTTCGCTGAGCAGAATGGTCTCGGCCATGTTGATCTCCATCGACGTGCTCCGGGCGCACCGGTAGCGGGGTTGCCGGGATTGGGTTGTTATTCGTTGGCGCCGTTAAGCACGCGCAGGTGCTGGTCGATGTCGACGTTGCGGCCACTGATAACCACCACCACCGGCCCGCGAGGCACGAGCGCGCCCTCAAGCAGCGCCGCGATGCCGACGGCCGCCGCTCCTTCCAGCACCAGCCGCTCTCGGTGATAGGCGTGGCGCATGCCGGCGGCGATGGTGGGCTCGTCGAGCAGAACGATGCTGTCGGCGAGCGCGCGGACCATCGCGAAGGTGTAGCGATTGTTCAGACCGATGCCGCCGCCGAGCGAATCAGCCAGGCTTCGGCCTTCTTCCACCTCGACCGGATGACCGGCCGCAAGGCTCGCCTGCATGGCCGCCCCGCAGCGCATGCTGATGCCATGGGCTCGAATCTCGGGTCGCTGGCCCTTGAGACCGAGGGCGACGCCGGCAAACAGTCCGCCACCGGACAGCGGCACCAGCACGTCGGCAACTTCAGGGCACTGTTCAAGGATCTCCAGACCGAGCGAGCCCTGGCCGGCAATGATGTCGGCATGATCGAAGGCGGGAATGAAGACCGCGCCCTGTTCACGAGCAATGCGTTCAGCTTCGCGCTGCGCATCATCCTGGCTGTGGCCGACGATGACCACGTCTGCGCCAAGCTCACGGATCAACTGAACCTTGTTCGACGGTACCAACTTCGACAGGCAAACGATGGCTTTAACACCCTGCTGCGCGGCGGCAAAGGCGAGCGCTCGACCATGATTGCCGGTGGAGGCAGTGACCACGCCGAGGCGCTTCTGCGCGTGCGACAGTTGTGACACCGCATGGCTGGCGCCGCGCAACTTGAAACTTCCGGTGGCCTGTTGCGATTCCAGCTTCAACCACACCGGAACGCCAATCAGCTGACTGAGCGACGCCGACCGCTCCAGAGACGTTTCACGAATGAGCCCGCGGATGCGTTCGCGGGCCTCGAAGAGCTGATCAAGAACAATCGGCTGCATGGCGTACATTCCGATGGAGAATGGAGCCGAGTGTAGGAGCGGCCATTTCGCCAGCCCAATGTACTAGGACGCTTTATTTTCGGGCCATGATTGGGCTGCGCTGGGCCAGGGCGTGCACCCTTTCAGCGCCGCGGTGACGATGGATCGACGGCACCTGAGGGCACCGCCTGCTATGTCAGCGCGCACCGCGAAATTCATGAATCTCTGGGTACTGTTCGAATATTTCACGGACGCTGGATAACCCCGCGCGTAATCGCTCGTCGTCGCATTCAGCGCCAATGCACAAGCGCATCGCCCTCGGGCGTGGCGTACCAGGCGGCAAAAACGGGTCCGGCAGGGTCAGCGCCACGCCACGTCGACGCAGCTCACGCTGCAGTGCATCCAGCTCCCAGTGCTCGGGGACATTCAACCAGGCGCTGAGCGACATCGGATGGCTGCCGCGCAGGTAGTCGCCCAGCTCGTCCGTCACGGCGGCCTGGCGGACAGCGATCAACTGACGTTGCAACCGCACCAGTTCATCGGCCTGCCCCCGCTCGATCCAGCGCGTGGCGATCTCGCCAAGCAACGGCGCCGCCATCCAGCTGTTGACCCGCAGAATGCTCTCGGTGCGCAACGCCAGTCGACGGGGCATGGCCAGGTAACCGATACGCAGCCCGGTGAGCACAGACTTGGTGAGGCTGGTGCAGTAGAACGACAATTCGGGCAGGTAATGGCTGATCGGCAAGGCGTCGCGATGGTCGCCAAGCAGCGGACCGTAGACATCGTCTTCGATGACATAGACGCCGTAGCGCCGAGCGATCTCCGCGATCTCCCGACGGCGCATGTCCGGCATCACACTGCTGGTCGGGTTATTCAGATTAGGCGTGCACACCAACGCGGTGACCCGCTCATTGCCGCAGAGGTCCTCAAAGTGCTCCGGATCGAGCCCATGGCGATCGGTTTCCACGCCCTGTAGGGTGAAGCCGAGCACCTGCGCCGTCCCGATAACGCCGTGATCGGTGCAGTTTTCGCACAGCACCACGTCATCCGGGCCTGCCAGCGATGCAAGCGCGAGGAATATCGAGTGAGAGGTGCCGTTGGTCAGCAGCAAGTCCTGCAACTCGACGTTCAGGCCTAACCCGGCAAGCCACTGCACCCCCACTTCGCGGTGATGCTCGAACCCCGCAATGGGCCGGCACGCATGGATCCACGGCTGCTCATGCTCAGCGGCCAGCTCCGCGCAGGTTTGTCGCCAATAGCGATCATGGATGTCGGTGCGAATGATGCGCGCCGTGGAAAAGTCGAGCAGCGAATTCTCGCCGCGGTCGAGCATGGAGCTGGCGACGCGCTCGCTGATGCGCCGGCTGACGAAACTGCCGCGTCCGACCTCACACCGCACCCAGCCCTGACGCTCAAGCTCCTTGTAGGCGTTGGTCACCGTTTGCACGCTGACATCGAGCTGCTCGGCGAGCAGGCGCTGCGGCGGCAGGCGCTGGCCGTCATGCAGGCTGCCTTTTTCGATATCGGTGGCCACTGCCGTGACCAGCAGCTTGTATTTCGACACGCCACTGCCAGCAGAGAGCAGGGCCTGTTTCCAGTTGTGCATGACGTTCCCCTCAGTCGAGCCGACAGGATCAACTGAAGCGCAATGTCCTGCAATTGTCCTAGTGCAATCCCATGAGGAAAACAGCTTTTGTATCCTCAGGTGGCTAAATAGCGGCGCACGTTTCGGTAAAACACAAGTCCAAAAACGCGCCGAGGCAGGGAATGCCCTGTCCTGATGCTCTTGAAGCTGCCCTCCGAACTGGCAGGTCCGCCTGCACAAACATAAAAAGCACAGGAGAATTCATGATGAATCGCGCACCCTCTTTCCGTTTCGGTAAGCACTTGCTGGCCTGCGCCCTAATAAGCGGCGCTTCTCTCGCTGGCCTGGCCCACGCCGATACCCTCGACGACATCAAGAAAAACAGCAGCGTTCGCATCGGCTATGCCAACGAAACGCCCTTCGCCTATACCGCCACCGACGGCAGCGTCACGGGCGAGTCGCCAGAAATTGTCGAAAAAATCTTCCAGCAGATGGGCATCGAAACGATCAAACCGGTCCTGACCGAATGGGGTTCGCTGATCCCGGGCCTGCGAGCCAGCCGTTTCGACCTGATCGCCGCCGGCATGTACATCACCCCGGAACGCTGCAAGCAGGTGCTGTTCACCGATCCGCACTATCAGCTGCAGGACACGCTCCTGGTCAAAGCCGGCAACCCCAAGAACCTGGGTAGCTATGAAGACATCGCCAAGGATGAGTCGATTAAGCTTGCGATCATGTCAGGCACCGTGAACCTCAACTACGCACGCAAGGCCGGCATCAAGGACTCCCAGATCGTTCAGGTACCTGACACGACGTCCCAACTGCAGGCCGTGCGCACCGGCCGCGCCGATGCGGCAGTGGGCACGCAGCTGACCATGCGAGGCCTGGCGGAGAAAGCCGGCGATCAGGTCGAGGCCACCGATGACTTCAAGGATGACCCTGCCAATACCGGCTACGGCGCGTTGGCGTTCCGTCCCAAGGACAAAGCCCTGCGCGACGCCGTCAATGCAGAACTGAAAAAGTGGCTTGGCAGCGATGAGCACCTGAAGACTGTCGAACCCTTCGGCTTCGATCGCTCCAACATCACCGACAAGACGGCCGAGGAGCTCTGCAAGGCCTGATCGGAATCGGCGCGGTCGGTCTGCTACCGCGTCGGGCTTCCCTCAGTGAAAAGCTATTCGATTGATCCCCTGCCTCTACCCGGCCACATCGCCATCGTGCGATGGGCCGGACCTCGGCTGACTGCACCCCGCAGTCCTCGCGCAGCCGCTCTTGCCGGACAGGCCGCGATTCTCGCTCCAGCCTCCCCGGAGCCAACCGGAAAATCACGATGAACGAACTACTCCCCCTCATGCTGGAAGGCGCTTGGGTGACCGTACAGATCACCTTTTGGGGCTCTCTGCTGGCCATCACGGCCGCGTTGATTGGCGCCTTATGTCGGCTCTCGCCCATTGCACCGCTGCGATGGCTGGCCATTGTCTATATCGAGGTGTTCCGCGGCAGCTCGCTGCTGGTCCAGCTGTTCTGGCTCTATTTCGTTTTGCCGATGCCGCCGTTCAACATCGCCATGAGCGCCTTCCACGTCGCCGTCATCGGGCTTGGCCTGAACATCGGCTCCTACGGCGCCGAGGTGCTGCGTGGCGCCATACGGTCGGTGCACGAAGGGCAATACGAGGCCTGCCAGGCCCTTAACATGACCCCCTGGCAGCGCTTGCGACGCGTCATCCTGCCCCAGGCGCTGCTGGCGGCAATACCGCCGGGTACCAACCTGCTGATCGAGCTGCTGAAGAACACATCCCTGGTGTCCTTGATCACGCTGTCCGATCTGGCCTTCCGTGCGCGCCAACTGGACCAGGCCACGCTGATGACGTTGGAAATCTTCGGCATTGCGCTTGTGATGTATTTCATCCTCGCGCAGATCATCAACTTCTCGATGCGCACGCTTGAGCGGCGCCTGGCTCGCGGACGCATGCGGGGAGGTCTGTCATGAACTTCTTCGACTGGCAGTTCGCCTGGGAAATCCTGCCGCGGCTGCTCGATGCGTCGCTGAAAACCATCGGCATCACGGTCGCCGGCTTTTCCATCGCCATCGTTCTGGGCCTGTTTCTCGCGGTGGGCCGACGCAGCCGCTTTCGCTGGCTGTCGTGGCCGATGACTGGGTTGATCGAGTTCATCCGCAGCACGCCGCTGCTGATTCAGGTGTATTTCCTCTTCTTCGTGCTGCCCAATTACGGCGTGAACCTAACGGCGCTGCAGGCGGGCATCATCGGTATCGCGCTGCATTACGCCTGCTACACCGCCGAGGTCTACCGCGCCGGGCTCGACGCAGTGCCGCGCGCGCAGTGGGAAGCCGTCACCGCACTGAACATGAAGCCGTTGAATGCCTACCGCAAGGTCATTCTGCCGCAAGCGCTGCGTCCTATTCTGCCCGCGCTAGGCAACTACCTGATCTCGATGCTCAAGGACACCCCGGTGCTGTCGGCCATCACCGTGGTCGAGATCATGCAGCGAGCCAAGAACATCGGCTCAGAGCATTTCCGTTATCTGGAACCGATCACCATGGTCGGCCTGTTTTTCCTCCTTCTCAGTCTCGGCCTCGCCTGGTTCGTGCGCCGTCTGGAAGACCGTATGGAGCTAGCCCGATGAGCGCATCGATGCCTGCCAATGAAACACCGAACGCCGCCGGCACCCTCAACGATCCGGAGCTCATGGTGCGGTTTCGCGACGTGAGCAAACACTACGGTGATCTGACCGTACTCAATCATCTCGACCTGGACGTCCGAACGGGCGAAAAGGTCGCCATCATCGGTCCCAGCGGTTCTGGGAAATCCACGCTGCTCCGTGCATTGATGACACTCGAGGAGATCGACGACGGCGTCATCATGGTCGATGACGAACCGCTGACCCACATGCCCGGCGCTGACGGCAAACTGGTCCGCGCCAATTCTCGACACCTGCGCCGGGTGCGCGGCAAGGTCGGCATGGTCTTTCAGAGCTTCAATCTGTTTCCGCACATGAATACCCGGCAGAACGTCATGGAAGCGCCCATGCAGGTACTTGGCATGTCGAAAAAGGACGCGCGGGAACGCGCCGAGGAACTGCTGGCCATGGTGGGGCTGGAAGACAAGCTCGACCATTATCCCTCGCAGCTCTCCGGGGGCCAGCAGCAGCGGGTGGCCATTGCCCGTGCCATGGCAATGCGTCCCAAGGTGATGTTGTTCGATGAGGTGACTTCGGCGTTGGATCCGGAACTTTGTGGCGAGGTGCTCAACGTGATCCGCCGGCTAGGGGAGGAGCACAGCCTGACCATGCTGATGGTGACCCACCAGATGGGCTTCGCCCGGGAATTTGCGGACCGCGTATGCTTCTTCAACGAAGGCCGGATTCATGAGATGGGCACACCCGACGCGCTGTTCGGCAATCCTCAGGAGACGCGCACGCAGGAGTTTCTCAGTGCGGTCACTCAGGCAAGCTAGGCATCTGTCGTAGCGGTTCGCCCAGCGGATGGGCGTGTTGATTAGCAGTCGGAGGGGAACAATGCTCGAGTCGTTGGAAAAGATGTTGGCCAAGGGCATGGACAATCCCATGCTGCGCTTCGGGCTCGGCAAGGGTTATCTGGACGCAGGCGACCCAGGGCAGGCCGCCGCGCACCTGCAGCGCTGCGTTGAGCAGGACCCCAAATATTCAGCCGCCTGGAAGCTGCTCGGCAAGGCACTACAAGCCAGCGGTGATCTTGACGGGGCGCGCCACGCCTGGGAACAAGGCCTCGTCGCGGCGCAGGCGCATGGCGACAAGCAGGCGGAGAAGGAGATGACCGTGTTTCTGCGCAAGTTGGATAAGCACACGGGCGTGTAGCTGATCGCTGCGCCACGCCACGCGCTAGGCTTCAATCGTCTGCTATGAAGCGCAGTCCAACCCCTTCCGCATCGACGCGCATCACTTCCATTTGCAACACGGGTGCCGGGATAGGCAGGTCCTGCACTTGACCACTGACCGTCATTCCTGGCTGCAGCTCGGTCAGCTGAGGATGCTTGACGTACACACCGCCATCGGACAGGTCCCGCGTGTGAGCGAACACCTCGCCGAAGGATTCATGGGTAATGCGGATGCGGCACTTCATGGGTGCGCGGGGGTACTGTCGCTGGTTTGCCATCGGACGTTCCTGTTGTCTTTTTTAGTTATTGTCAGTACCAGCGACGCTCGCCGGCCGGGCGCTTCTTGAAGCGCTTCATCGTCCACATGTACTGGGTTGGCCAAGTGCGAACGTAGCGCTCAATAACACCGCTCATGGCTGCCACCGCGACCTCGACATCTTCGTCGTACATCGCCGGCGGTGCCGCTTCGAGAATCACCTTGTAGCCTGAACCATCCTCCAGGCGCAACGCGTGAAGGAACACTCCCACCGCCTTACCGCCGGTAAGCATGCCGGGGACGAACTTGCTGGTCAGTGCCTGGGTACCGAGAAAGGGCACGAACACACCTGAGCCTTCACTGGGTTCCGGGTCGGCGGGGATACCCACGGCGCCGCCTTTGCGTACTTCCTTGATCACGCTGATGATGCCTTCTCGGGTCGACGGCGCCACTTTGTTGCCCAGCTGTACGCGCTGGCGCTGGAGCAGGTCATCCACGGCTTTCAGCTTTGGTGGGCGATAGAAGATGATCGGTTTGCACTGGGCGCAATAGAAATGGTTGAGCACTTCCCAGTTGCCCAAATGGCTGGTGATGCCGACCACGCCTTTGCCCGAGGCCAGTGCCTGCTCAAGTACCTCGAGTCCTTCGACCTCTTTGACCAGACGCAGCGTTTTGTCCGCCGGCCAGATCCAGGCACAGGCACTCTCAGTGAACGTCTTGCCGATCTGCTTCAGGCTTTTTTCCAGCAGTCGTTCCTGCTCGGCAGCATTCAGCTCAGGGAAGCATTTGGACA
This sequence comes from Pseudomonas sp. DNDY-54, assembly GCF_019880365.1. Classification (NCBI taxonomy): domain Bacteria; kingdom Pseudomonadati; phylum Pseudomonadota; class Gammaproteobacteria; order Pseudomonadales; family Pseudomonadaceae; genus Pseudomonas; species Pseudomonas sp. DNDY-54. Next base: position 13,209 of record NZ_CP082271.1, on the reverse strand, counting down.
GGTTTGTCCGGGCAACCTCTCGGGAACGGTTGGGCAGTTTCCACATCAGCCAGCCGATAAAACCACCGAGCCCCTGTACCGCGCGCCAAGGCAGCAGGGCGAACAGGCGCAGGAAGCCAACCACCAGCGCACCTTTGAACTTGTCCAAGGTCCTCTCCCGAAAAAATCAAAGGCGCTAGTGTAACTGCTTCGCCAGCGAAGCTACTCGCCGGCAATCACGGGCGGGTGGCGGACGTGGTGCTGGCGAGCGGTGCATAACAATCGCAATCGGTGGTGTGGTCCATGACCATTCCGCATGCCTGCATATAGGCGTAGCAGATCGTTGGGCCGACGAAGCTGAAACCCGCCTTCTTGAGTGCGCGACTCATGGCCTCAGCTTCAGGAGTCACTGCAGGCACCTGGCTGACCGATTCGAAATGGTTGACCTTCGGCTGGCCGCCCACGAACGACCACAACCAGCCGACCGGGTCTTCCAGTTCGAGCCAGCGTTGCGCATTGCGCCGGGCCGCTTCCAGTTTCCGGCGGTTGCGGATAATGCCGGCGTCGAGCATGCGTTCATCAATTTCAGCGTCGCTCATCTGCGCCAGACGCTGGGCATCGAAACCGAACAACACCTGGCGATAGCGCTCCCGCTTGCGCAACACCGTGATCCAGGAGAGGCCTGCCTGAAACGCTTCAAGTATCAGGAATTCGAACAGTACCTGGGGATCGCGCGTAGGCACGCCCCACTCGTTGTCGTGGTAGTCGATGTACAGCGGATCATCACTGCACCAGGCGCAACGCGGCATTGTTTCCAATCCTTGAAAAGAGGAGGCGACGAGCAGCTCGGGCAAACACCGCAACGCCCAACCGGAAGGCACGCGCCACCATGGGTTTGAGCCGTTATCGGGTATACTCCCGGGCTTTCTGTCGAAGCCAGCACAGGTGAAATTTTGACCCAGCCTACGCCTGCCGTGCGCACCTTCCAAGACCTGATCCTTGCCCTACAAAGTTACTGGGCAGAGCAGGGTTGCGTCGTTCTCCAACCCTACGATATGGAGATGGGCGCGGGTACGTTCCACACCGCCACCTTCCTTCGCGCCGTCGGCCCAGAGACCTGGAATGCCGCGTACGTTCAGCCTTCGCGTCGCCCGGCCGATGGCCGCTACGGTGAGAACCCCAACCGTCTGCAGCACTACTACCAGTTTCAAGTCGTGCTCAAACCCAATCCCGACAATATTCAGGAGCTGTACCTCGGGTCGCTTCGCCACATCGGCGTAGACACCCTGGTGCACGATGTGCGCTTCGTCGAGGATAACTGGGAGTCGCCAACATTGGGCGCCTGGGGCCTTGGTTGGGAAGTGTGGCTGAACGGTATGGAAGTGACCCAGTTCACCTATTTCCAGCAGGTGGGCGGCATCGAGTGCTACCCGGTCACCGGTGAAATTACCTATGGCCTGGAACGTCTGGCGATGTATCTGCAAGGGGTCGATTCAGTCTATGACCTGATCTGGACGGATGGGCCCTTCGGCACCGTCACCTATGGCGACGTGTTCCACCAGAACGAGGTGGAGCAATCCACGTACAACTTCGAACACGCCAACGTCGACAAGCTGTTCGAGCTCTTCGATTTCTACGAATCGGAAGCCAACCGGCTGATCGAACTCGAACTGCCATTGCCCACGTACGAGATGGTGCTGAAGGCCTCCCACACGTTCAACCTGCTGGATGCCCGTCGCGCCATTTCGGTCACGGCCCGTCAGCAATACATCCTGCGCGTACGCGCACTGGCCCGTTCCGTCGCGCAGAGTTACCTGCAGGCGCGCGCCAAGCTGGGCTTCCCGATGGCGACCCCTGACCTGCGTGACGAAGTACTGGCCAAGCTGGAGGCTGCAGAATGAGTGCATTGGATTTCCTGGTTGAGCTCGGTACCGAGGAGCTTCCGCCCAAGGCATTGGGCAAGTTATCCGACGCCTTCCGCTCCGGTATTGAGAAGGGCTTGAAAGAAGCCGGTCTCGCTCATGGGCGGGTGCAGGCGTTCGCGGCACCACGGCGTCTCGCGATGCTGATCGAACAGCTCGACACTGAACAACCTGATCGCAGCATCAACCTCGACGGACCGCCACTGCAGGCCGCCTTTGACGCTGAAGGCGAACCAACCCAGGCGGCCCTCGGTTTTGCCCGCAAATGTGGCGTCGATCTCGCCGAGATCGACCGCAGTGGCCCGAAGCTGCGGTACAGCCGTTCGATTCCCGGCCAGCTGACCTCCGCGCTGCTACCCGCCATCGTCGAAACCTCGTTGAATGATCTGCCAATCCCCAAGCGCATGCGCTGGGCTGCGCGTAAGGAAGAGTTCGTGCGGCCGACCCAGTGGCTGGTGATGCTGTTGGGCGATCAGGTCGTTGACTGCACCATCCTTACCCAGCGCGCGGGTCGCGAATCGCGCGGCCATCGTTTCCACAGCCCGGGTCCGGTTCGTATATCCAAACCGACCAGTTACCTCGAAGACCTGCGCGGCGCTCGCGTGATTGCTGACTTTGCCGAACGTCGCGAGCTGATCGCCAAGCGTGTCGAACAGCTCGCTGGCGAGCAGAACGGTCGTGCCATCGTGCCTCCGGCGCTGCTGGATGAAGTAACCGCATTGGTCGAATGGCCGGTGCCGCTGGTGTGCTCCTTTGAGGAGCGCTTCCTCGAAGTGCCGCAAGAAGCGCTGATTACCACGATGCAGGACAATCAGAAATATTTCTGCCTGCTGGACGCCAATGGCACGCTGCTGCCGCGCTTCATCACCGTGGCCAATATCGAATCCAAGGACCCAGCGCAAATCGTTGCCGGTAACGAAAAGGTCGTGCGCCCGCGCCTGACCGATGCTGAATTCTTCTTCAAACAGGACAAGAAACAGACGCTCGATACGTTCAACGAGCGTCTCAAAAACGTTGTTTTCCAGGCCCAACTCGGCACCGTGTACGACAAGGCCGTGCGGGTTTCCCAGCTCGCAGCCTTTATCGCCGAACGCACCGAGGGCAACGCACAATGGGCCGCCCGCGCGGGCTCGCTCTGCAAGTGCGACCTGGCGACCGAAATGGTAGGCGAGTTCCCCGAGATGCAGGGTATCGCCGGCTATTACTACGCCAAGCACGACGGAGAACCTGACGACGTCGCCCGGGCGTTGAACGAACAGTACATGCCGCGTGGTGCAGGTGCCGAGCTGCCAAGCACCCATACCGGTGCGGTACTCGCGGTGGCCGACAAGCTGGACACACTCGTCGGTATTTTCGGTATCGGCATGCTCCCCACGGGCAGCAAGGACCCGTACGCACTTCGTCGCGCAGCGTTGGGTATCCTGCGCATCCTGATCGAAAAGCAGCTGGATCTTGATCTTGTCGAGGCGGTGCGCTTCTCGATCAGCCAGTTCGGCAGCCAGATCAAGGCTCAAGGCCTGGATGATCAAGTGCTGGACTTCATCTTCGATCGCCTCCGCGCGCGTTATGAAGATGAAGGTGTGGACGTTGCGGCTTATCTGTCGGTACGGGCGGTCCAGCCGGGCTCTGCGTTGGACTTCGACCAGCGCGTGCAGGCCGTACAGGCATTCCGTACCTTGCCGGAAGCCGAAGCGTTAGCGGCGGCAAACAAGCGCGTCTGGAACCTGCTGAGCAAGTTCGAGGCGAAACTACCGGAGACGGTCGAGCCTCGGTATTTCGACAACGCCACGGAATTCTCGCTCTATTCCGCGCTGCAACAGGCTGAACAGGCTGTGCAGCCACTCGCAGCGGACCGCCAGTACCGCGAGGCGCTCGAACGTCTCGCCCATCTGCGCGGCCCGGTGGATGCTTTCTTCGAGGCGGTACTGGTCAATGCCGAAGACGCTTCGGTTCGCGCTAACCGCTATGCCTTGCTTGCCCGGTTGAGGGGATTGTTCCTTGGCGTCGCCGATATTTCCGCACTTGGCTAAGCCAGTGAAATTGATAGTGCTAGACCGCGACGGCGTCATCAATGAGGACTCCGACGCCTATGTGAAGACGCTGGACGAGTGGATCCCCATTCCGGGGTCGCTGGAGGCCATTGCTCGCCTGTGCGAAGCAGGTTGGACGGTGGCGGTCGCGACTAACCAGTCTGGCCTGGCCCGCGGCCTCTTCGACGCGATCGCCCTTGGCGACATGCACTTTAAGATGCAGCGTTTGGTGATGGAGCAGGGGGGGCGCATCGACCTCATTGTCCATTGCCCACATGGCCCGGACGATGGCTGTGATTGCCGTAAACCCTTACCTGGCTTGTTTCAGCAAATCGCCGAGCATTTCCATCTGGAAAATCTCAAGGGTGTTCCGGTTGTCGGGGACAGCCATCGCGATCTGCACGCTGGAATGCGGCTAGGCGGCGTGCCATATCTGGTCCGCACCGGCAAAGGTATGAAGACCTTGGAAGGTACGCTGCCACCAGGTACGCAGGTGTTCGATGACTTGGCGGCGGTAACCGATCATTTGTTGGGGGCAAAAGAATGAGTGCGTTGCTGCCGATTCGCATCGCACTGTTCTACCTGTTGCTGGGCTTTACGGCATTCGCCTGGTGCCTGGTCAGCCTCGTCTTTGCCCCCTTCATGCCGTTTCGCAAACGTTACCGGTTTGTCGTTCAGACGTGGTGTCGCAGCGCGGTATGGCTGGCGAAAGTGATTGTTGGCTTGCGTTATGAAGTCATTGGTCAGGAGAACATCCCTGATAAGCCTTGTGTCATCCTGTCCAAGCATCAGAGTACATGGGAGACCTTCTTTCTCTCGGCGTATTTCGAGCCGCTGAGTCAGGTGCTCAAGCGGGAACTGCTCCACGTGCCATTCTTCGGCTGGGCGATCATGCTCTTGAAACCCATCGCCATCGACCGAAACAATCCGAAGGCGGCGTTGCGCCAAGTGGCCAAACAGGGCCAGGAGCGGCTGGATCAGGGGGCCTGGGTGCTGATTTTTCCTGAGGGGACACGCGTGCCGGTTGGGCAAACCGGCAAGTTCTCACGAAGTGGGGCGGCACTGGCGGTGAACGCCAAGCTGCCCGTGCTTCCGATCGCACACAACGCTGGCATGTTCTGGCCGAAATCGGGATGGGGAAAGCGGCCTGGGACCATTCGTGTCGTGATCGGACCTCCCATGAGTGCCGAGAGCGAGGGACCTCGTGCGGTCGCCGAGCTCAATCAGCGCGCTGAAGATTGGGTCAACCTGCAGGTCAGCCAGCTCGAATCGAGCGTCCAATAAACGAAGCCGCGGGACATGGCCAGCAATGCAAAAGGGGGAGCAGATCGAAATCTGCTCCCCCTTTTGTTACGGCCAGTTGTGAGCGTCAGGCTCAGTCATCGACAGAGCTACGGATCAGGTGATCGAAGGCGCTCAGCGAGGCCTTGGCGCCTTCACCGACGGCGATAACGATCTGCTTGTACGGCACAGTCGTCACGTCGCCGGCGGCGAAGATACCCGGCAGCGAGGTCTCGCCACGCGCATCGACAATGATCTCGCCGCGCGACGTCAGCTCCACGGTGCCTTTCAGCCAATCGGAGTTAGGCAGCAGGCCGATCTGCACAAAGATGCCTTCCAGTTCCAGCTCGTGGAATTCGCTGGAGTTGCGGTCCTTGTAGATCAGCCCGGTCACCTTCTTGCCGTCGCCAGTGACTTCGCTGGTCAGCGCACTGGTGATTACGGTGACGTTGGGCAGGCTGTGCAGCTTCTTCTGCAGCACGGCGTCGGCACGCAGCTGGCTGTCGAACTCGAGCAACGTGACCTGGGCAACGATTCCGGCCAGGTCGATGGCCGCTTCCACACCCGAATTGCCGCCGCCGATGACCGCGACGCGCTTACCCTTGAACAGCGGGCCGTCACAGTGTGGGCAGTAGGCGACGCCACGACCGCGGTATTCCTGCTCACCCGGCACGTTCATTTCGCGCCAACGGGCGCCGGTGGCGAGGATCAGTGTTTTGGCCTTCAGCGAGCCACCGTTCTCCAGTTTGATCTCGTGCAGGCTGCCATCGGAGCCAGGGATCAGCTGGGCGGCGCGCTGCAGGTTCATGATGTCGACGTCGTATTCGCGCACATGGTTCTCCAGCGCGCGGGCCAGTTTCGGGCCTTCGGTCTCGCTGACCGAGATGAAGTTCTCGATGGCCATGGTGTCGAGCACTTGACCGCCGAAACGTTCGGCCGCGACACCGGTCCGGATGCCCTTGCGCGCGGCATAGATGGCCGCTGCGGCGCCGGCGGGGCCACCACCGACGACGAGCACATCGAAGGCGTCCTTCGCACTGAGCTTCTCGGCGTCGCGCGCTGACGCGCCGGTATCGAGCTTAGCGAGGATTTCTTCTTCGCCCATGCGGCCCTGACCGAACAGTTCACCGTTGAGGTAGATGCTCGGTACGGACATGACTTGGCGAACGGTGACTTCTTCCTGGAACAGTGCACCGTCGATGGCGACGTGGCGGATGTTCGGATTGAGCACGGCCATCAAGTTCAACGCCTGGACCACGTCCGGGCAGTTCTGGCAGGACAACGAAAAGTAGGTTTCGAAGTTGTACTCACCGTCCAGATTCTTGATCTGCTCGATGACCTCAGGTGCGGTCTTGGACGGATGCCCGCCGACCTGCAGCAGGGCCAGCACCAGCGAGGTGAATTCGTGGCCCATCGGGATGCCAGCGAAACGCAGGCTGATGTCGCCACCGATACGGTTGAGTGCAAACGACGGTTTGCGCACGTCATCGCCGTCGGTGCGTAGGGTGATCTTGTCGCTCAGGCTGGTGATGTCTTCCAGCAGGCTGAGCATTTCCTGGGACTTGGCGCCGTCACCGAGGGACGCAACGATCTCGAACGGCTGGGTGACCTTCTCCAGGTAGGTTTTCAGTTGCGTTTTGAGGTTGTTATCGAGCATGTTTGAAACTCCGTTAATCGATGGGCCGCTATGGCAGCGGCAAGCTATAAGTCGATGACGAGATCATACGAGTCGCGAGCACTATTCAAAAATTGATTAAACCAAGCAAGGCAATGCAGTCACACTATCGTGTTCCACGTGGAACAAAAAACCCGGCTTACGCCGGGTCTCGAGTTTTACAGCTTGGTTTAGGTGAGGGTGGTGGGATTGTTGTTTCAGAAGTCCAGATTGGATACCGCCAAAGCGTTGGACTCGATGAAATCGCGACGTGGTTCAACCGCATCGCCCATGAGTGTGTTGAAGATCTGATCGGCAGCAATCGCGTCCTCAATAGTCACCCTGAGCATACGACGAACCGCTGGATCCATCGTTGTTTCCCACAGCTGGTCTGGGTTCATTTCTCCGAGCCCTTTATAGCGCTGAACGCTATGACGACGGGTCCCTTCAGTCATCAACCAATCAAGTGCCTCCTTGAAGGTCGTAACCGCCTTCTTGCGTTCACCACGCTTCACATAAGCGCCATCCTCAAGAAGACTGTTGAGTTGTTCGCCTAGAACCGTGACGGTCTTGTAATCATTACTGCCAAAGAAGTCGCGGTTGAAGGTGATGTAACTCGCCAATCCATGAGAAAGAATCTCAACCTCCGGCAGCCACAGATGGCGCTCTTTATCCTCACGCAAGCTGACTTTATAAGCCAGCCCGGAGCGCTCAACGCCTTTGAGCAGCGCCGCGTAAGGCTCCAGCCAGGCCTGCATAGCCGCGTGATCGCCCAACTGCTCGACGCTCACACGTGGTAGATAAATAAAGTGCTCGGTAAGCTCTTGTGGGTAGAGGCGCGACAGGCGCTGCAAGGTCTTGATGACCGTACGGTAATCATTAACGAGACGTTCCAACGCCTCGCCTGAGAGACCCGGTGCGTGCTCATTAACGTGCAGGCTGGCATCTTCAAGAGCAGATTGCGTGAGGTATTCGTCCATCGCCTCGTCGTCCTTAATGTACTGCTCCTGCTTGCCACGCTTGACCTTGTAGAGCGGTGGCTGCGCGATGTAGACGTAGCCTCGCTCGATTAACTCCGGAAGCTGGCGGAAGAAGAACGTTAACAGCAACGTACGGATGTGCGATCCGTCAACGTCAGCATCCGTCATGATGATGATGTTGTGATAACGCAACTTGTCAATGTTGTACTCATCCCGACCGATACCGCAGCCGAGCGCCGTAATCAACGTACCGACCTCTTGAGAAGAAATCATCTTGTCGAATCGAGCCTTCTCGACGTTGAGGATCTTGCCCTTCAACGGCAGGATGGCCTGGGTCCTGCGGTTACGGCCCTGTTTTGCAGAGCCACCCGCGGAGTCACCCTCCACGATGTAGAGTTCTGAGAGCGCAGGATCTTTTTCCTGGCAATCGGCGAGTTTTCCGGGCAAACCCGCAATATCCAAAGCGCCCTTGCGACGCGTCATTTCACGCGCCTTGCGTGCTGCCTCTCGGGCACGCGCCGCATCGATCATTTTGCCGACAACAGCCTTCGCCTCGTTGGGGTGTTCCAACAGGAAGTCTGCGAAGTGTTTACCCATCTCCTGCTCGACAGCCGTCTTAACTTCGGACGAGACGAGCTTGTCCTTTGTTTGCGAGCTGAATTTAGGATCGGGAACCTTCACAGAAATGATGGCTGTCAGGCCTTCCCGCGCATCATCGCCTGTGGTTGAGACCTTGTGCTTTTTCGCCAGGCCTTCCTGCTCGATATAGTTGTTCAGGTTGCGCGTTAGCGCAGACCGGAAGCCCGCCAGGTGGGTACCACCGTCACGCTGGGGGATGTTGTTCGTGAAGCACAGCAGGTTCTCGTTGAAGCTATCATTCCACTGCAGCGCAACTTCTACGCCGACGCCGTCATCCCGCTGAACATTAAAGTGAAACACCTCGTTAACCGGCGTTTTATTCGTATTGAGGTAAGCGACAAACGCGCTGAGACCACCCTCGTACTTGAACAGCTCTTCCTTGGCGTTGCGCTCATCGCGCAACACGATCCCAACCCCCGAGTTCAGAAACGAAAGTTCCCGTAATCGTTTGGCCAAGATATCCCAGCTGAAGTGGATATTCTGGAAGGTCTCGGCTGATGGCTTGAAGTGAATCTGTGTCCCCGAATCTTCGGTTTCGCCGACAGCGGTTAGGGGTGCCTGCGGCACACCGTGGTGATAGATCTGCTCCCATACTCTGCCATCACGACGGATAGTCAGTATCAGTTCCCTGGAAAGCGCGTTAACCACCGAAACACCCACGCCATGCAGCCCGCCGGATACCTTGTAGGAGTTATCGTCGAACTTACCGCCCGCATGCAGCACGGTCATGATGACTTCAGCAGCTGAGACGCCCTCTTCGTGGATGTCGACCGGGATCCCACGGCCGTTATCGCGGACACTAATCGACTCATCTACGTGGATGGTGATGCTGATATCGCTGCAGTGGCCTGCAAGTGCTTCGTCGATCGAGTTGTCGACCACTTCAAAGACCATGTGATGCAAACCGGTGCCGTCGTCGGTGTCGCCGATATACATGCCGGGACGCTTACGTACGGCATCAAGCCCTTTTAGAACTTTGATACTCGACGAATCGTACGTGTGGTTTTCGCTCATGCCTTCACTCCCGAGGGGCCGTGGACCTGGGCAATCGCACCATGTTCCACGTGAAACATTGAGACCGGCGTATCGTCACGCCAGCCTTCTTGCAATACATTCGAATCCACGCAGGTAATAAAGACCTGGCAGTTCAATTGTTCCAACAACCGACACAATGCAAGGCGGTGCTGATCATCCAGTTCGGATGGCAGGTCATCGACTAGATAGATGCACTGGCCTCGCTTCGCTTCACTGACCAGATGTCCTTGCGCGATTCTGAGCGCACAGACCACCAGTTTTTGCTGACCTCGAGACAGGGTTTCGGCGGCATTATGGTTGGCTACGCGCAACCTGAGATCTGCTCTTTGCGGTCCCGCCTGGGTATGCCCCATGGCCCGGTCACGATCGATTGAACCCTCAAGCACGTCAGCTAAGGATCGGTCTTTATCCCAGCCTCGGTAGTAGCTCAACTGAAAACCATCGAGTGCTAAAAGCGAGGCTAACGTCTGCTCAAAAACAGGTTTCAATGTCTGGATATAAGCCCGTCTGTAGCCATCAATCTCATCGCTCGCTGCGCTGAGTTCGCGGCTCCAAGCGGCCTGCGAAGCGGTGTCAAGTGTACCATGTCGTAGCCACGAGTTTCGTTGCCGCAACGCCAGCTGCAAGCGCTGCCAAGCCTTCAAAAAACGAGGTTCCACGTGGAACACACCCCAATCAAGAAATTGACGACGCAATTTCGGCGCACCCTCCAGTAACCGAAAGCTATCGGGATTGATCAGCTGCAAGGGCAACGCTTCAGCTAGCTCCGCCGCGCTACGGACACTCTGGCCATTGATTCGAATCCGGAGTTCTCCTCTACGATCCCTCGAGACCCCAAGCGCACTCGATTGATCGTCGCCCAGCTCAACCTGGCCGAATACCGTACAACTAGCTTGTTCATGCGTTATGACGGGGTTCAAACGGCTGCTCCGAAACGAGCGTGCCATTCCAAGTAGATGGATGGCCTCGAGAAGACTCGTCTTCCCGCTACCGTTGTCGCCATGAAGAATGTTGATACGAGGGGAGGGAGTTAACGTCACCGGCTGCAGATTGCGAACGCCGGTGACAGAGAGACGGCTAAGGGACATTCAGAAGGAGATTACAGACGCATCGGCATGACGACGTAAGCAGAGTCATCATTATCAAATTCCTGAACAAGCGCGCTGCTATTGGCGTCTGACAGTATCAGACGAACCTGATCAGTGGTCATGACACCCAGGACGTCCAGCAGGTAGCTGACATTGAATCCGATCTCCAGCGACCCACCGTTGTAATCGACGGCTACCTCTTCTTCCGCTTCTTCCTGCTCTGGATTATTAGCCTGGATTTTCAGCAGGCCGCTTTCCAACTGAAGACGAATGCCACGGTACTTTTCGTTGGACAGAATCGCTGTTCGACTAAACGCTTCACGAAGCGTCTGACGCTCCCCGACTACAAGCTTGTCACCGCCACGAGGCAGAACACGCTCATAATCCGGAAACTTCCCATCGACCAACTTAGAGGTGAAAGTGAACTCACCAGTGGTCGCGCGAATATGGTGTTGACCGAGTACGATACTGACCTCGCCGTCCTGATCGGTCAGCAGCCGCGCCAGTTCTAGAATACCCTTGCGTGGCACGATAACCTGATGGCGATCCGGTTGGTCGATGCCGGCTTGCATGGAACACATAGCCAAACGGTGGCCATCAGTAGCGACCGCTCGCAGCATGCCGCTGGAAACCTCAATCAGCATACCGTTCAGGTAGTAACGAACGTCCTGCTGCGCCATAGCAAAGCTGCTTCGTTCAATAAGGCGACGCATCTTGCCCTGGTTGACGCTGAAGTTCAGCGAACCAGGGCCCTCCTCAACGGACGGGAAATCGTTGGCCGGCAGCGTCGACAGGGAAAAGCGGCTGCGTCCAGATTTGATGACGACCTTCTGGTCGTCCAAACGTATGTCGATTAACGCGTCAGGCTGAAGGCTCTTGCAGATATCCATCAACTTACGCGCCGGCACTGTGATCTCGCCCGGCTCGGAGGCATCTTCCAGCGCGACTCGGCCAACCAGCTCGACCTCAAGATCGGTACCGGTGAGTGACAATTGATTGTCTTGAACGACCAGTAGCACATTAGATAACACTGGCAAGGTCTGGCGGCGCTCAACGACGCCAGCAACCAACTGCAGTGGTTTTAACAGGGCTTCGCGCTGGATAGTGAAATGCATGATCTGGTCCCTTGCCTAATGATTGGCCGCAGTCTTTTCAGGTTGTCAAAGTGCGCAGCAGATTCTTGTAATCTTCGCGAATATCGGCATCTAACTCACGAAGTTCGGCGATTTTACGACAGGCGTGGAGAACTGTCGTGTGATCGCGCCCACCAAACGCATCGCCAATTTCCGGTAAGCTATGGTTAGTCAACTCTTTAGACAGCGCCATCGCAACCTGGCGAGGCCGCGCGACTGAGCGTGAACGCCTCTTCGAAAGCAAGTCAGAAATCTTGATCTTGTAGTATTCGGCAACAGTACGCTGGATATTATCAACGCTTACCAGCTTGTCCTGTAGCGCTAGCAGGTCCTTGAGCGATTCGCGAATGAGCTCGATCGTGATATCACGTCCCATAAAGTGAGCATGAGCGATCACTCGCTTCAACGCACCTTCAAGCTCACGGACGTTGGAGCGGATGCGCTGAGCGATGAAGAACGCAGCATCGTGCGGCAGGTCGACGTTTGCCTGGTCGGCCTTTTTCATCAGAATCGCCACGCGCGTCTCCAGCTCCGGCGGCTCGACAGCAACAGTCAAGCCCCAACCAAAGCGAGACTTCAGCCTCTCCTCCAGCCCATCAATCTCCTTCGGATAACGATCACTGGTCAGGATGACCTGCTGGCCACCTTCGAGCAACGCGTTAAAGGTGTGAAAGAACTCTTCCTGTGATCGCTCTTTTTTAGCGAAAAACTGTATATCGTCGATCAGCAGCGCGTCCACAGAGCGGTAGAACCGCTTGAACTCGTTGATGGCGTTGAGCTGCAACGCCTTGACCATGTCAGCAACGAAACGCTCTGAATGGAGATAAACCACCTTCGCGTTGGGATTCTTCTTTAGCAGATGATTGCCGACAGCATGCATCAGGTGCGTTTTACCGAGACCAACACCACCATAGAGGAACAGCGGGTTATAGCCATGTTTCGGGTTGTCTGCGACTTGCCAAGCCGCGGCACGCGCCAACTGGTTGGACTTGCCCTCGACGAAGTTCTCGAACGTGAAGGTGCGATTAAGATAACTGGTGTGCTTCAGCCCGCCCTCAACTTGCACGTTGCGTTCCGCCCGCGGGGTGGGCTGTGTCACAGCAGGTTCGGCTACAGCAACAGGAGATTCGGATCGTGAAGCCTGGGGCGGCGCAGAGGCAGCCGGCGATCCAGTTGGCTGTTGCGCACGAGCGACAGCGACGGATGCACGAGCTGCTGCGGTCCGTCTGCTGCCGATCAATAAGGACAACGAGGGCGTGATGCCGGTTGAGCGTTCCGACAACAGCTCGAGTAACCGAGACAGGTACTTTTCATTCACCCAGTCGAGCACGAACCGATTGGGCGCGTAGACGCGAAGTTCATCCCCTTCGGTTTCGACCTGAAGCGGACGGATCCAGGTGTTGAATTGTTGGGCAGGCAGCTCATCTCTCAAGAGGTCAATGCATTGCTGCCATAGTTCCACAGACAC